>NZ_QJST01000045.1 GCF_003226255.1 Idiomarina fontislapidosi | reverse complement strand
GACCCAATTAAATGAGAGACCGAGAAAAACATTGAACTTTATGACACCGTCACACATGATTGACAAGGGTGTTGCGTTGATGACTTGAATCTACAACCGCTCTCTTAATGTCCGACGACCTGAAATCTACGCGCTGATAGACCGGTTGAGGGAGCATGAAACGACTGAGTTGGTCTGCTCAGCGCTGGGTGTAGGTGTTAGCAGCTTTTATGAGCGTCGAAAGCGACGTCAACAAATAGAAACTAAGCGACGACTGCTGCGAGCTCGTATAAAACGCTTATTCATAAAGTCCCGAAACTCGGCGGGGACCCGGACTCTCGTCGGTATGCTGAAACACGAAGGCGTTGTCATGGGACGCTTTAAAGTTGGCCGTTTGATGAAAGAGCAAGGCTTAACGAGTAAGCAGCCAGGCCCTCATGCCTATAGGGTCGCTAATGTTGAGAGACCGGATATCCCGAATAAACTCAACCGTGAGTTTGATGTAGAAGCTCCGAATAGAGTCTGGTGTGGTGATATAACCTATATCTGGACTGGCTCGGGCTGGCATTATGCTGCCGTCGTTATTGACCTGTTTACCCATCGGGTTATTGGCTGGTCGATGTCGCCTCGCCCAGACGCAGAGCTTGCTGCACGTGCACTGGATATGGCTTATGAAATGCGCGGTAAACCCGAGGGTGTGATGTTCCATAGTGATCAAGGTACTCAGTATGGAGCGCGAAAGTTCAGGCAAAGGTTATGGCGTTACCAGATAACTCAAAGCATGAGTCGACGCGGAAACTGTTGGGACAATAGTCCAATGGAGCGAGTATTTAGAAGTTTAAAGTCTGAGTGGATGCCGGCAACCGGTTACCGTTCAGCAATTGAAGCAAAACGAGATGTCAGTTACTTCCTTATGAATTATTACAACTGGGAGCGACCACATCAATTTAATGATGGTCTACCACCGGCTAAAGCAGAAAAATTAGCTAAAAAGGTGTCCGGGTTTTGTTGACCACTACACAAAAAGACTCTGTAGTGCGTCAGTGAGAGTGTTCAATATTCTGTGTCAGCCAAGTTTTCATAAATCTATGTGGCCATCCAGTCGACCTTCAAAGTGGATGGTTAGCTGAGACAGTGTCA
>NZ_QJST01000044.1 GCF_003226255.1 Idiomarina fontislapidosi | reverse complement strand
TGTAAATATCCCATTTATAACACAGTCATCTCATAGAATATTTATGCCGCAGTTCGGTACTCAAACGGTGTCATATCATTGAGTGAGTCGTGCGGTCTTTCGTTGTTGTATAGCTCAATCCAGTCTTCGGTTATTTGTTTCACTTCGTTCAGATTGTTGAAGATGTAGCAATCGAGTACATCGTCACGGTAAGTTCGGTTAAACCGCTCAATGTATGCGTTCTGGTAGGGGCAACCAGGCTTGATGTAATCAATCATAACGTCGTGTGCTTTTGCCCAATTTACGAACACTTCTGAAGTGAATTCGCTGCCATTATCAACCCGAATCTTCTCAGGGTAACCGTGCCATTCAGCAAGTTGGTCAAGATAGCGTATGACGCGCAATGACGGCATACTAGTCGCAATATCAATACCTAATACTTCACGATTAAAGTCGTCAATCACGTTAAATGTGCGGAACCTGACTTTGTTGTGCAAGCTGTCACTCATAAAGTCCATTGACCAGGATTTCCCAAGTGCATTTGGTGCAGCTAACGGCTCTGGATTGCGGTTGGGTAATCGCTTCTTACCTTTGCGTCGCAGATTCAGCTTCAGCTCCGTATAAACCCGATAAACACGCTTGTGGTTCCAGCGGTGGCCTAGCTTTCGAAGGCGTTTAAAGCACTTTGGGAAGCCCCAACGATGATGTCTTTCGATTAAAGCATTCAAGGCATCAATAATTTCATCATCATCGGTCAGCTTCGGCTCATAATAGTATGCGGTACGGCTGATGCCGACCACATCACAGCATTTTACAACGCTTGCGTTATGCTGCACCTGTAACTCGCGTGCCCATACTTTCCTTTCTGCCACAGGTGCTAGAGCTTTTTTATGATGTCTTCTTGCATCTGTGATTTGAGGCTCAACTCAGCATACATCTGCTTAAGTCGACGGTTTTCTTCTTCAAGCTCTTTTAGTCGGCGCACATCAGACGCTTCCATACCACCGTATTTTTCGCGCCATTTGTAAAACGTTGAATTACCGATGCCGTACTTACGGCAAATATATTTCACCGGCATACCGGCTTCAGCTTCTTTCAAAATCGCCACGATCTGGCTTTCAGTCATTCGTTTGCTCATCGTAAAACTCCTTTGTTTTAGTTTAAAAGAAATTCTACGAGTGAGCTGTATTATTTTACGGGATAGTTACA
>NZ_QJST01000043.1 GCF_003226255.1 Idiomarina fontislapidosi | reverse complement strand
TGTAGATTCAAGTCATCAACGCAACACCCTTGTCAATCATGTGTGACGGTGTCATAAAGTTCAATGTTTTTCTCGGTCTCTCATTTAATTGGGTCGCTACGTTGTTAAGAACTTCCTGTGAATGAACAGATAAATCAGTTTTTCTTGGGAAGTATTGCCGAACCAAACTATTAGTATTTTCGTTTGTTCCTCGTTGCCATGGTGATTGGGGGTCGCAAAAGTAAACGGGTATACCAATTGCTTTTGTTAGCTCGGCATGCTTAGCCAGTTCCATACCGCGATCCCAGGTAAGCGATTTCCGGTATTCTGCCGGCATCTGTTTAAATATTTTTAACAACGCCCGGTAAACCGACTCTGCGTCTTTGCCAGCTAATTTCAATAGGATAGTAAAGCGGGCTTTTCTATCGACAAGAGTGGCGATATGTGTGTTTTTAGAGCCCGAAACGAGATCACCCTCCCAATGGCCAAGGGAGGCGCGATTTTCTATGTCCTCATCGCGTTTGCGAATTGAGAGTCCATTGACAATAGTTGTAAAGGTTCGGTCTCCACTACGGCGGTGATAGCGGCTATGTCGCATAGGATGCGAGCGACGCAGATGTTGTGCAAATGAAAAGTGAATAACGGCCTTTGAACGTACATATATCGACTTATAAATCGTTTCATATGATACATGCATAAATGGGTTGCAAGGGTATTGAACTCGTAACCAGCCAGCGATTTGTTCTGGGGACCATTTAAGCTCGAGCTTCGACATAACAAGCTTTCGGAGCACTTTATTGATTTCGAGTTGCCCTAGTTTTGGTCTTTTTGCCATACGTTTGGCGCGGTTATCGGCATCAACTGCTTTGTAATAACGTCGTCCTCGATTACGGGATACTTCACGTGAAATTGTTGAAGGCGAACGCTTTAGCATTACAGCAATTTCACGAAAAGACTTTTTAGCAGATAGGGCCACTCGAATTTCTTCTCTTTCGGCTGAGGTCAGGTGCTGTTTATTTCGTATTCGAGGTTTTGGTTTTATACCGCCACTTTCGCGTAGCGCGGTGAAAACAGTACCAGGTGCAGCGTCTAATACTCGACCAATATCACTAAAACCTGCTCCTTGCTTCCATAAATTAAAGACCAGATCCCTTTCATCTTGTGTGAATGTACGTTTTGCTCGTTTCATCAGAAGTACTCATGCAAATCAGTAGTATAGTAAAACTGTTGCATTGACCACTTGAATCTACAG
>NZ_QJST01000042.1 GCF_003226255.1 Idiomarina fontislapidosi | reverse complement strand
TAAAAATTTCAATGCGCTCCATAGACACTCCTTAAAGATAGGTCTAAGCCTATCGCTTAACTAATGAGTGTCCGTTTTAAAAAGGGGCTAATACAGGCCGACTTTACATTCTTCTAGTTTTTGTTGAGATTAAAAGTTTTTTGTTTAGACATCACCATTTTCGGCATTCCATGTAAACATTATTAGCGAATGTGCTAATGGTATCTTGTTTCATTGCTTGGGTACTGTACTTCGGCGAATTGTAAGCATCTTCTACGATTGCTTTTATAATTTCAGTAAATTTTCCATTACCTGATTTTTCTGCAACTTCCATCATTTTGACAACGCTAGTCCCTTCTTGCCGTCTTTCCATGATGACTTCTGCTAGACTGTGAAGGTTTGCACAAATATCATTATCTGAACCTTCATCTTGGGAGATAGCACCGGTTGACAGCAAAGTGCTGGTTAATAAAACAATCAACTTTTTCATCGTATTTTCCTTTACTTAAGCCTTAATTACACTTCAATATGTTTGGCATCGACTAATTCTTCATCTTCGGTGAGGACTCCGTTGCTCATAACCTACACCAACTCAAAAGTTTATTGATCAGTATTCATACTTCCCCTTTACCGTCCTAGTATAAGTTGGACCAATTACACACCGGAACAAGCGGTTTGATTTTAATCCGGCAACGGTGTTTTGCCTTTGTTAAGTCAATAATTTTTACACATCATTATGATGTTTGTCTATTCAGTAGGTAGATTTCCTTGGCTGTTCACTTGACGAACCAAGTCAGGCCCTTTGAATCGCCACCGATAACTTAGACACTTCTCAGCCGTTCTTTGGAGTGGACCGAGAATCATAGACAATTCCTGACTATTATTTGAGCATAGGAGGAGAGTTTATGAACAACCAACGATACAGTCCAGAATTTAAGGATGAAGCAGTCCGTCAAGTGATAGAACGAGCGTACACCGTTGCTGAAGTTTCAGCGAACTTGGGGGTATCTCAACACAGTCTCTATAAGTGGGTAAAAGCAGCCAACCCGCTCCCCTCCAAGCAAAAGGACGATGAACTGATAGAGGCAAAAAAAGAAATACTGAAATTACGTTCTGACCTAAAACGAACCGAGGAAGAGCGGGACATTCTAAAAAAGGCCGCTGTAGATTCAAGTCATCAACGCAACACCCTTGTCAATCATGTGTGACGGTGTCATAAAGTTCAATGTTTTTCTCGGTCTCTCATTTAATTGGGTC
>NZ_QJST01000041.1 GCF_003226255.1 Idiomarina fontislapidosi | reverse complement strand
TTTAAAGCGGCATCCATGTCGAAATTGGTTTTGGTCATATGTCATCTCTTTTTTTGCTTAGTTTAACGAAATGACACAGAATTATGAACACTACCTATTAAACACAAAATACAGAGCGGCATAGCTTGTTAACTGAATTCCTAAACTTTTCAGTTACCGGGAATATTAATATCAACCCATTCTCCCTTCGTTGGACGGCACTCGCTTTCTGTCAAGTTTAATAAAGTTTTCGAGTCTATATAGGCTAAAGGGATCATCAATTGAGGCCGTTCATATGGATATAACCAGAATAAGCTTGGATTTTCGGAGTCCTTACCAACGAAAAACCTACGGCTCTCCCCTTTAACAAGAATTTTTAGCTCATAAAACTCAAGTGGGCTAGAACCACTAATTTTCGTTTGGCTCCTACTCTTAAAGTCAGCAAAAAAATTACTAGTATCTTTGATTTCCTTGCCACACACCCAAATCTTAGTCTTCTCGGGATGCTCCATCACCGCAACTTCCAGTGAAGCTAATTCTTCCGGATCCTTAAATAATAAGTACATGCTCGCGATAAAAGTAATACCTATCAATAGAGAGAAATAAAATATTAGTTTATTATTTATTTTCATTTTATGCCTTTGCTAGGAAGAGGAATTATCAACGTATGTTCAACTCCGGCGCTTTTACCCAGAGGTAAGCCAGTACCTATACCTCCAGTAATTGACCCCCCTTTATAGGTAGGAGCAAAGATAATACTACCCGAACCAACAATTCCCTCACCCCCGCTAATAGTTTGAGTTCCTGACGCACCATTTAACTCCGAAATATTACTGGCTGAAGTTAATTCCTTTCCAGCTTCAAGAGACACTTCGGGGGTTCCGCCACCATATTGAACTGATAATTGAATCCCCTTGTTACCGTTACTATCTTTAACAAACCCAGCCTCTAAAGATATACTTCCGCCGCCTGCTAGATTGAATTCAATAACGCCGGCTTCAGTTCCTGAAGAGGGAAAAGTTTCAGGAGGATTAAATTCATCCATCGTCATCTTCCCTTTTCCAAGCTCCCTGACTTTTATGTCTTCTCGTTGAGCTAGTCTCGTTTCTTTGCCGTCTGGGTCAACAAACTTATAAGGGTTGTTATTGGCATAAGCATACCGATTAAAGCTATGGACACCTTTAAATCCAACCGGATCATTCGAATAGAAACGACCTATGACTGGATCATAGTATCGTGCCTGCATATACACTAGGCCAGTGTCCCTGTCATACTTGTGTCCGGTATATCCCACCTCATTGTCAGGTGTCTCTATACCCGCCCCAAAAGGTTGATAATGTTGACGCGATAATATCGTGCCGCTGGCGTTAGACGTCGCTGCCGTACTGCCTAAATAGTCACTATGAAAATAACGTAC
>NZ_QJST01000040.1 GCF_003226255.1 Idiomarina fontislapidosi | reverse complement strand
TGTATCGAGCGGCGGCCTAAAATGCGACCACGCTGCTTGTGCAGGCGTTTTCTATAGCGTCTTAACCGGTGGCGAAGGTGAGTAAATAAACCACCGCCGCCGTAAAAATCAGCCAGAACATATTTGTAAATCCACTCGTGACTGACTGGATAGCCTATTCGCGTGCAGACAGCCGATATCTGCTCCGGGCTCCAGTCCATCTCGAGCATAAGTTCTACAGCGTTGCGAGTATTCTCGCAAACCCGTTTGGGCTTTGGCTTTAAACGCCGTTTTAAAGTGCGCTCTTGAGCTTTTTGAGGGTCATAAGACCCACACAAATTGTTGTTACGTCGCAACTCTCAATGGACGGTCGAGGGCGCAATGTTCAGCTTTCTTGCAATCTCTCGTTGTGAAAATTCTTCTGAGAGCAACGCAGAAATCTGGTATCGTTGTCCCTCGGTCAGCTGCCGATAACTCATGTTAGAGCTCACTTTTTTTGGTCGAAAAGTAAGACTACCACATGTTGGTAGCTGACCTCCTTCTGACCTATCCCATTACATGAGTGTTGCGGTTATTATCTGAATTCAGGTTACTTTTTTCGACTAGCTTAGTAATAAATTCTCAACCATCCAATACTGCGGGTTAAATTTCTCATTATGCCAAACTAAATTTTCATCCCAGAATCCTTGACAGTTATCATAAAACTTTTCTGGGAATCCATAGCTAAGTTCAACCACCAAAGGGTTATCGCCGTCAAGTATAAAGTCAATAGTTAACGACTGAGATTGAACCTTCTGTTGAATTTTCAATGCTAGTTTTAAAATTCGGTCATCAATATCTTCTGGACCAAGTTCTATTAAATTTCCACTTCCAGATGCACGAAAATCATTTTCTCTAACATATCTTTTTAATGCACAGATACGCTTTCCGATAACCTGAACTCTAATATCAAATTTTAAACCCGGAATAAAATCTTGGAAATACGCGTAACCTCGCTCTCTAGATTGCTGTTTTGAATAATTAGTTGGTATAAATAATCGAATTCCTCCTTTAATTAAACCTACTAGGTCTTCTTGACCAACTTTGTATTTTCTTAACCTCTCTCTGAAGCCCTCTAATCGATCGTGCTGGGAAAAGCCATTTTTGAAAGCACGATTTATGATCCTTATTGCCGATTTTTTTGTTTTTATCAGTTTGACGTTTAGAGAACCTGCACCACCTTTAAGTTTAAAAACCTTAGGAAATACAGTTTTATTCACCCATTTTAATGCTTCATCCCTATCATAAAATACATAACTGGGAACTAATGGGGCTTCAATCGCCTCTAAAAAATACTTTTGTGCGACCTTATCATCGAAATACCAGCCTGTCTTAAAGTTAGGAAATACTTTTAAACCTGAGTGCTCTAAAGCAAACAAAATCCGCTTTGCGGTCAGAACATCTTTAAAATGCGCATGGTGATGATGCCACATAAACGCATCACAACCATCAAGTCTCTCCACGATATCGCTATCAAATGCATTTACAATCTTATAAGGTATTGAATTATTTATACAATAATCAATCCAACGATCAGAAAAGCTTCCTGGAGTATGGTGAATTGCAACTTTCATTTTCTCTAATTCCCTGAAGAGTTCGATATTTAAAGCGTCAGACCTTACTTCGACGAAATAAAAAAAAGATAATTTACTTTTTATACTAATTCTTATTTAATATAAATAAGTGCATAAGATTTTAAACCTAGATTCAACTAATAACTGCAACACTCGCTCTTAGCGTGTTGCAATTGCTCTTTAAAAATTATGTCTGGCTGAATAAAGCCCAGTGTTTTCC
>NZ_QJST01000039.1 GCF_003226255.1 Idiomarina fontislapidosi | reverse complement strand
GGTACGACTCATAAATCACCTCGTTAGTTGAAACGTGGTGATAAACTAAGCCATCTGCAAAAACATGCCTAGGTGTGGTTGCTGTTACGCTTACGATATTAAAATGGAACTAGAGGAAGCATATAGTGTTGAAAGTAATCTTACTCGTTATTGCTCTTTCACCGTTAACTGCGATGGGCTGCTCGTGTGTCAGCACAGCAAAAAGTATTAACGATGTCATTAACGAACATGATGCCATTTTCATGGGTGTTGCGCTTAAAACCGAAAAAACAACAGGTGACTGGCATACCTCATTTTACAAGACAAAAATAAAAGTAGAACAAATCTGGAAAGGTAATGGCATGCCTGCATCTGTTTTCATCAAAACTAACATCGAGACGAACTCGTGCGGCGGGCCTGCTCCTCAGGTTGGCAACCGATTTCTGATTTTTGCCCACAAAACTCAAGATAACTTGTATTTAACAGGAGGTTGCTCAACATTTATGGATCTCAACCAAGTCGAAAAAGATCTCGATTCTCTCAGTTCAGAACAACTGGCTGAGTGGCAATCGATGTTCTTAGAAATGTTTATAGCAATGGCGAGTGCAGAGAAATAAACAAGCGATGCCACGAGCTACATCACCCCAACCTTTTTTCCAGAAAATTAATCGTTTCATTAACCGCTGAACTGGCATATTGACGGCTCGCAAATAGTAAACTGACCGGCGTAGGCGGTGGCATATAAGCACTTAAGATTTGTATGAGTTCGCCACTAGTGATTAAATCAGCAACTGAATACTGAGGTAAAAAGCCAATACCCAGCCCCTTTTGCGCAGCCTGTCGCGTAGCGCGATTTTCATCACTAAAAAAGCGCCCTTGTACCGTTATTGGAACCTCCTTTCCGGCTCGATAGAAGCGCCAACGGCAACCCAATGCCGATGGATTTACGGGAATACACCAATGAACCCCATGTTCTGCTGCTAACTCCTCGGGTGTACTCGGTTCACCAAACCGCTTGAGGTAACTAGGTGAGGCAACGGCAATATGCTGAACAGGTTGAAGTCGCCGATAATACAGCGTCGAGTCGCGCAACTCGCCAAAGCGAATAGCAATGTCGACATCCAGCTCTTTGAATGCAATCACTTCATCAGACAAGGTAAGGTGAATATTGAGTTGAGGATAAAGCGATAAAAGCGCTTCAATTTGTGGTGCCACCTGCGCCGCACCAAAGTTGACCGGCGCAGAAATCGAAACCGTGCCTTTGGGTTCAGATTGATACTCACCCATGTGCTCCTCGGCTAACTGAGCCTCAGACACAATCACCCGACAATGACACAAAAACTGCTCGCCCTCTCCGGTCAGTGACAATCGGCGGGTCGTTCGTTTGAGTAACTTAACCCCTAAATGAGCCTCTAAACGGTTAACCGCCTTACTCACCGCCCCCTTGGTAATACCGAGTTGCTCCGCCGCCCTCGTAAAACTGGCGGCATCAGCAACCGCAGCAAAGGTCGCCATATCCGATAAGCGCTCAAACATTGCGTCTCCTCAATCTATTCAGCAACAGTCAGCGCATTTATTTCGCTTAACCCGGCACATCGCATCGTCATAGCCGTGCGGCTTAATCATCGGCTGGGGCGGCGTAACATCGACCTTAATGTAGCCTTGCGAAAACATCATACCTCGCGACATCTCGCCCAATGCGCTGATCAATTTTTTACGATTAAACATAGTTTTGACTCCTGTGATAAATGACAGGAATCATTTTATTGTTTAATTATGAGCGATAAAGTGGATGTATGGAAACTTATTGTTTCCGAAGAGCGGTTAACCAAGACTTAAAAATACTCATTACCACCCACAACAGAGGTGTTCACCTATATTTAAGCTAAATCAGGATTTCAGGCTAAGCCTTTCCCTGCCAATTCTCCAAAGACAGGTGCTTTTCATCTAAGTGGTATTGCTTGCAAAGCTTTGGATGGTCTCGAATCAAATCAATAACATCAGAGAGATTTTGAATAGGCTCACATTTGTAAGCCTCATCAAGCTTTTTCACAACGTCTTTGAAATATAAAGGTGTACCATATTTTTTTACCTGTTCATTTCCTTCGAAACGTATCTCCTGCCCGTAAGCAATCATCCAAAACATCGGGCGCCACCAAGAGTATGCGTATTTCGGTGATTCCGAACAGCGATTCCGGAGTTATCCGATCACCTGTTAGCCGTTCTTTTTCATAACCCTCTTTTTACGCTAAGTGATCG
>NZ_QJST01000038.1 GCF_003226255.1 Idiomarina fontislapidosi | reverse complement strand
CAAGTATTTGAAGTCATTGAGAGAGAAAAAATCGACTTTACTTGCGGCATAAAAAGCTTGTTGAAAGTCTCAGGGCGTGAAGCGGACATTAACGCCTCCGACGAGCTTGGCATGGTTAGGCATTACTGTGCTCCGTTATCAAACCACCACATGATAACTTGAGCCAAAACGCCCACAATCCCGACGATTACAATAGCCCAGGTAAGATTATTACCAACTTTGGCCGTTGCGGGATTATCTCTATGTTTCTGCTTCTCCAACTCGTGATTCGAAAGCGTTTCAAGAGCTTTGCCCGATAATACATACCCACCTTTGTCCCGCTTCAAATCCCCAGATTCAGCCAGGGATTCCAGCAGGAGCTTAAGATGTTCCTTATGTTCATCCTTGCCGGGGTGAAAAAATCACTTCCTTGAATATAGCTGCATTCCAATGTAATCCCCCAGAAAACCGGTGGCCAATTTTTCTTTACCACTACAGTTTGATTAAAAGGAGGTTTCTTGTACTTTGATAACAATACTTAACCTGAATGGAATCACAATGCCAAAGCTTAACTTTGAAAACGCAATAACGTGGACATGGGCTATAGTATCTGTGTTGGTGGTGGGAATTTATTTAGGGCTAATGTTTGGTGAATCAGGTGCCATAGAAGGAACGTTTTTTGACCTGATTAGCACATTAACGTCTCTCGGTATATTGGCTATAGGGTATCAAGGCTTGCACTCCTGGCGAGTCCAAGACAGAACTAAAATGAGACGTGAGTATGCACAGAAAGCTATAGGGCATCTGACGCGAGCATTGGAAGTAAAGGGGCAGTTCACTGTCCCCTTTGAGGCTCAGAAGAAAATCAACGAAGCCTACCACTTGCTCAAAACTCGTGACATCGACGACGAAATAAACGAATTAATAATCGACGCTATACAGGAAGCACAGTCACAAATCGAAAACGCGGTCAGAGAAGTTCCAGAACTCATTTACTCCGCAAAGTCCGCAGTGATTTGCGTATCAAAGGAAATATACGCTGCATTGGAAAGAATCAATGAGCCGCTTAGATATTACCGCGTAAAAACTCGGACTCAAATTTCGAATGACGTCCCTGAATTTATGTACGATTTGACGAATAACCGTGTTCAGGGCGGAGGTGCGTTTTACTTCCTATACGATTACATCGACCTTGCGAGTTTGAACCTACAATTTCGGGAGATTGAAAATATTATTGATTTGCTTCTGGATGTGATTGAGCACGGCGAGTTGAGTAACGATACGAGAGGACAAAGTGGTGACTGACTTCAAAATATTTAGCCACCAACGACAAATTTTGCATTAACCCGCCTTAAAAATTCAAAGGTGTTGATGCAATCAACCCCAAAATCGTTGCAGACGTTTGGAACCTTGACGCGTTTACTTTGTTGCGGAGCTAAGCTCTCAAGAGACACGACAGTCGCTCCAATAGCTGCCGCTTTGGCTATGATCCAAGCATCCGCCTTTTCGAGGAAATTATCTCTGCTATTCGCATTGTAGTCATTAGCAAAGAGGTGCTGAGCAATGTGGGTATACAATGTCTGGGTTGCGTCGTCGTCATTATTGATGAAATGCTCTTTACGTTCTTTGACCCAGTCCTTTAGCTCATCGTTACCGTCCGTTAGCTCTCGATAGACTTGGTTAATACTACATACGTCGCCGTTCAGAAATGTTGCATCCAGAAAATCCCAGTAAGCAGGGCAGATATCCATTCCATAATAAAGGTTTTTAGCCTGAATATAGGTATTAGCATCCAAAAGGTACATTGTTGTCAGTCCATTCGACGAGAGAATTCCAATACATTAGCGGGAGGCATTGCTAACAAGTTACCGGCTTCTTTAAGCATAATCCGGCCGGTAGAAGCTTCAGCGGTTACTGCAGCAGAAAAGTTGTGACTAATCTGAGCGCGCTTTGTCATGTAGTAACTGGGACCGAAGCCGCTGCCTTTATCTCTATTTTTAAAAGTCTTTCGCTCACTGCGGATGAAAGCAGAGTAGTTTTCATTATCAATAAAGTTGAATGTCAGAGCACGTCTCGCAATAACCCATTTACTAACGTGGAAATGAGCCTCAAGCTCTGGCAGGTTGTCGCGCCAGTCTTCTACCTCGAAGCGCCATTTTGCTTTGAACTCCTCACCTGGTACTAAAAATTCAGCAGCTTGCGTATTTCGGTGATTCCGAACAGCGATTCCGGAGTTATCCGATCACCTGTTAGCCGTTCTTTTTCATAACCCTCTTTTTACGCTAAGTGATCG
>NZ_QJST01000037.1 GCF_003226255.1 Idiomarina fontislapidosi | reverse complement strand
TATTAAGCGACAATTACGGTGGCCGGTCTAGCGACAATTATCTTGGCCGGTTGATCTGATAAGGTTCGGTACAGCAGAACGGAGGAGTTCACTGTGCCGGGAACACGAATCACGGATCAACAGGTCAAGAAATACATGACTCATAGAAAACGAAACAGCCAAGTTGTCGCTGCTGCAAAAGCAGGCATATCTGAGCGTTCAGCCAGGCGTATTGATAAACAACAACAAGATAAAAAGCCAGCGCAGCGGCAATGGCGAACGCGCGAAGATCCGCTTGAAAGCATTTGGGACAGTATCGTCGTGCCGAAGCTACAAGCAGATGCAGAGATCACTGCTGTCGGGATTTTTGACTATCTTTGCGAGCACCACACCGATAAGTTCAAACCAAGTTCACGTCGAACGCTTGAGCGCCGGATCCGTAAATGGCGTAGTTTGCACGGAGCCAGCAAAGACGTTGTTTTTATTCAAACTCACGACTACGGGGTGCTTGGTATTGCAGACTTCACGCATGTTAAATCCCCCGTCACCATTGCTGGGGAAAGGCTCAAGCATATGCTTTTCCACTATCGAATGCCGGCTAGCGGATGGGCTTATGCCCAGGTTATCTATGGTGGCGAGAGCTTTGCGGCGTTCTCTGATGGTCTTCAAAATGCTTTTAGAGCGGCTGGTGGTGTACCGCAAGAGATCCGTACCGACAGCTTGAGCGCTGCGTATCGAAATCACTCTGACGCTGACGACTTGACCGAGCGCTTTAACGAGCTAGTGAAGCATTACGGCTTTAGGCCATCACGTAATAATCGCGGAGTTGCGCATGAAAATGGCGCCATTGAAGGCCCGCATGGACACGCGAAGTCGCAAGTCGAGCAAGCGCTCAAGATCCGTGGCAGTCATGATTTTAAGAGCCGTGAAGCTTACGAGACCTTTGTTGACCACGTCATTGCTCGACGTAATCGTCGCATCAACGACAAGTTCGTGCTCGAACAGCGACAATTACAAGCGCTACCTCGCACCATGAGCGTCAACTACACTGAGCACTATGTCACGGTTTCCCGCACCAGTACCATTGCGCTTAAGCGAGTGACGTACAGCGTGCCTTCAAGGCTTGTGGGGAGCCGCTTATTAGTGCGCTTGTACGATAGTCGCCTAGAGCTGTTTTACGGTACTGACTTTGTCCTTGAGCTTGAACGTGTATATGCGGCAAAAGGTGCTCGTGCACGTAGCGTCAATTACCAACACCTTATTGACGCTCTGGCGAAAAAGCCACGCGCCTTCCGCAACTCGCAGTTGCGTGATGACTTGTTGCCTGATGACAATTACAAGGCCATCTGGAAGTATGTCGATGAAGCACTTCCAGCTGATAAAGCCAGCTATTACATGGTAAAAGTGCTCCATTTAGCCAAACAAAGTGGTTGTGAGCGTCAATTAGGCCGATATATTGTCGCGTCAATTACCCAGCGACAATTACCGGCCATCCGAGAGTGTGAAGAACGGTTCTTAGTGATAGAGCCAAGAACACCGAACCTCACGGTAAAACAACATAGTCTGAGCTCATACAGCAGTATGATACCGGGAGGCCTCAATGGATAACCAAACGGCCTCATTACCTTTAATGCTCAAGCAGTTGAAGCTCGGTACCATGGTCAAGCAATGGGAAGCTCTTGGTAAGAAAGCGGTGAAAGAGCAATGGAGCCCACAGACTTACTTGTCCGAGCTATGCCATATCGAACTGGCGACACGCGACGACAAGCGGCTGCAACGCTTACTCAAAGACGCGAAGTTGCCGGTTGGCAAGAACCTTGGCAACTTCGATTACAGCCTTGTTGATGGTGTGTCCAAGCATCAAGTTGCGGACTTAGTCCATCAGACAGGCTGGCTCAAATCAGGGGCTAACGTACTGCTGTTTGGTGCTAGCGGCCTTGGAAAAACACATATCGCTAGTGGTATCGGCTATGGACTCGTTGAGCAAGGTTACAAGGTGAAGTTCATTGCCGCATCTGCCATCGTCCAGCAGTTACAGCAAGCGAAGCAGCATTTACGCCTGCAAGACGAGCTACTTAAGCTTGATAAGTACAGCTTGCTCATCGTGGATGATGTTGGCTACGTTCGTAAGACCGAACAGGAAACCAGTGTGCTGTTCGAGTTAATTGCTCATCGCTACGAAAGGCATAGCATGATCATCACCTCGAATAAGTCGTTCGAACAATGGGATGAGCTCTTCGATGACTCAACGATGACAATCGCAGCTATCGATCGGTTGGTTCATCATGCAACTATTATTCACTGTGAAGGTGAAAGTTACCGTCGCAAAATGGCAATCAGCAACGGTACATAGAAATCGGTATCAACCGGCCAAGATAATTGCCGCTAGACCGGCCAAGGTAATTGACGCTAGATAA
>NZ_QJST01000036.1 GCF_003226255.1 Idiomarina fontislapidosi | reverse complement strand
TGCGTATTTCGGTGATTCCGAACAGCGATTCCGGAGTTATCCGATCACCTGTTAGCCGTTCTTTTTCATAACCCTCTTTTTACGCTAAGTGATCGGATTGGTCTAGCTTTCTCATGGATTCTCCTGTCAGTTCGATTCGGTGACTGTTGTGCAATAAGCGGTCAAGTAAGGCGTCGGCAATGGTGGGACTGGGTATCAGCTTGTACCACTCGCTGGTGGGGATTTGACTGGCGATAATGGTGCTGGATTGTTGGTAGCGTATTTCCATCACATCAAGCAGGTCATTCGCCTGACGAGCACTTAACTTCTCCATGCCCCAGTCATCAAGGATAAGGAGTTTACGCTTCGCTAAGGTATTCAACTGCTGTCGGTAAGAGCCGTCAGCATGTCCAACGTGTAACTCATCCAGCAGCTCTCCGAGGCGGTAATAACGGGCACTGTGATGTTGTTCACAGGCCTGCGTTGCCAGCGCACAAGCCAGGTGGTTTTTACCACAGCCTGTTGCCCCGGTGATGATAATGTTCTGGTTGTAGTGCAGATATTGCCCGCTTAGTAGCGTCGCTATTTTTTCTTTCTTAAGCCCACGCCCACTGCGGTAAGCGATACCGCTCGGCCGGGCATCGAAGCGCAGCTTTGCCTGGCGGGTCAGACGTTTTACTTTGGTGTTGTCACGGCACAGTATTTCGTGGGTGGCGAGCAGACCGAGACGCTCTTCGAAGCTCATGTCGGTATAGGTATCCGGTTGCTCTTGCTGCTGTTGTAACGCCTGACAGAAGTGCCCCAGCCGTAATGCACGCAGTTGTTCATGGAGTGATGATCAGCTCATAATGATCGTCCTTATTGGTAATAGTGTTGTCCACGGATATTGGGATGGTTAACCGCCGGCGAGTCGTCGGCTTCGGTATGCGTGAGGTCTTGCTCTTTATTATTTGCCAGCAGGTTCAGAATGACCTTGCGGTGTGGTTGCTCGAGCACTAGCGCTTTCTGACAGGCGGCTTCAAGCCGCTCCTGTCCATATTTACTGCCCAGATTAAGGATGGCTAGGCAGCTTTTTATTGCCTGCTCCGGATGTTGTCGACGAGCCAGTTGGGCTGCAATAACCGCACGAGTGCCGCTGCCGATGGTTTCAGCCCAGCCAAGCAGGCGCTCAACACCCCAGCGCTGTTTTACGTGAGCATCCGGCATATGCTCTTTAATCGTACTAAACGCGCCGGGCTGATGTTTTCTGGGGTGCTGTGCCACGACCTTACCCTGATAGTAAAAGCAGATGATTTGCGCTGTTGCTTCCAGTGTGACGGTCTGTCCCACCAGGTTGTGGGGTACAGAGTAAGCGTGCTTAGCGTACAGAACATGGTAGTCCGGTCCGACCCGGGCTTGTTTACTGTCGATGTATTGATAGCCATACGCAGGCAACGGCATTAGCGCTGGTTTATCAAGACGGATATAAAGTTCGTGCCGTGAGCCCGGGTGAACGCGTTGCTGACGGTGATTAAGCTCAACCAGCAGCTCCCGGATCCGCTGATTAAGGCTGGATAGCGTATAAAAGTGATTATGTCGCAGACGCATTAAGATCCATCGCTCGACGATAAGAACGGCGTTTTCTGCTTTTGATTTGTCTTTGGGTTTATAAGGTCGGGCTGGCATGATGGCGGTGTTGTAATGACGCGCCATGCGCGCATAGTTTTCATTTAACACCGGTGCGTAGCGGTTTGCCCTGGTGACCGCCGAGCGCAGATTATCCGGCACCAGCAACTGTGGTACGCCACCGAAGAACTCAAAGGCGCGTACGTGCGCCATGATCCAGTCTTCCAGTTGTTGTGAACGCCCGGCTTCAACATAGGTGTAATTTGAAGCACCCAAGGTTGCCACGAAGACTTGTGCGTTATAGCGAACTTCACCGGTATCGGGATTGAGGATAGGCACTGTCGGGCCGCAGTAATCGATAAATAGTTTATCGCCGGCAAGGTGTAATTGTCGCATGCTGCGCTTTTGGGTCTTGCGCCAACTGCGATAGTGCTCACAGAACTGCGTGTAACCATAGGCAGTGGCTGAGTCCTTTTCCCGGTACTCGCGCCACAACAGTAGCTTTGTCATCCCTTTACGCTTGAGCTCTTGATGCATTTCATAAAAATCTGGCTGGCGTTTGGCGCGGGACACATTCCGGCCTTTGTAAACAGCTGCTTCAAGCTCAGTGTCACTGCACTCGTCAGGCAACGGCCAGGTGAGTTCACTGGCAGCAAAGCGCGATAAAATCTCGCTAACGGTCGCGGGGCCGACAGACAAGCATTTACTGATGTCTCTCAAACTGAGCCCGGCATCAAACCGAAGTCTCAGGGTGTCTTTTATCTTACTCATTTGGGTTCTCTTTCTAGCCATGGTCAGCCATTCCTCAATGCAGTTGCGTTGAGTTGAGCTTACCAGTTGATTTAGTTAGAAAAAGAACGGTATTTCGGCATTCCGATCACCGATTTCGGCAATCCGAACAGTGATTTCGGAAAAAGACTAAAAGTGATCGGATAAAACCGAAACAGGTGATCGGTTTAAACCGAAATGGGTGATCGGATTGAACCGAAATGAGTGTTCGGATTCATCCGAAACATGCA
>NZ_QJST01000035.1 GCF_003226255.1 Idiomarina fontislapidosi | reverse complement strand
TGGTCGAAAAGTAAGACTACCACATGTGGGTAGCTGACCTCCTTCCGACCTATCCCATTACATGAGTGTTGCGGTTATTATCTGAATTCAGGAAACGACTCAAATACACAACACAACAATAAAACGCGCACTATTGCTTAGATAAGTGTGTCTTGCCCGACTCGCACCATCCAGACTGATTAATAAGAGCGAAGCGAATTACCCGTTGAATTAGGCAGAAAACCCGATGGTTCGATCTTCGCTCAAAGCGGAACCTATATCACTGAAATTATCTTTCAGATGCCGACACTATAATTTTGTTTGTTCGGGCGGTTTAATTCTGTCTAGTTTAGTTTGGATAAAAAGGTTTTGAAAATCGCACAAATGCTTTTAACTAACAGTACTTTCCTTCTAAAAATTTTGCTCTTTGAAGTGTGCGCAAACTCCGTCGATACCCGGAAACATGGACGCTGCTGTTATGCCCATCTGACGCAGCTCTTTCATTACTTCGTTTCTCTCGCGAGATGGTATATCAAAGGCCCATAAAATATTTTTACTTTTATTTAAAATAAACTTTTCTATATCAGCCACATTGGAAACAGTGGTCATTGCCTGCTGAGGTACTGCTCGAGGGTTGTCTAGGGCAACGAATTCCCAACGAGATATATGAGGAAAGGCTGGGTCTAAAAACGAACTTTGTTCTGATACTTCTGTTAACTTCGATTGTTCCAGCATGTAGATTCTAACATCCCCTGAATAATCCGCTGGTACATCCTTAAAAGCAAAGAAAGCTGCAACGTAAGGAGATATGGTCCAATCCAACAATGGAGTAGGGTAACCGTGATGTTGAAGTAGATTAAGGAAAGCACCGTTTTGTTCTGGTACATTTAAGTCAAAGTAATGCTCTGTGATAGCGCTCAGGTGACGATGTAGCTGTTGTACATCTTGTTTTATGAAGCTGTTAATTAAGAAACGCTCGAGTCGATGAAACGATGTTCTAAGCGGCCAGGGTTCTCTTTGTCCGCGAAAAATAAAGTCTTCGTCAATTACACTAGCCACGCGCCTTTTAAATTCCTGCCAAGATATTTGGTTAGGAGCGATATGCGAGCTGCCGGGTAGTACAGAACTTTCTGCTTTCCCGATTAATTTAACTCCGTTATCTGCCTCCACTTTAAACTCCAAAAGGTCTTTCTTGAAGTGAAGCTCTATAGTTGCTTCATCAGCATGTGTAGTACTCGGGAAGTGATTTTTAATTACCGACCACTCAGTTGGAAGCTTTGTATAAGGATGGATAGGGAATAAGTTCACGTTTACCTTAAGGCGTTCTCGTCCTTCTGGGAAAGTAAAATAACTCACGGAGCCTGGGGCGTCAGTTGTGGATGGGTTCACGTATGCAGCGACAGAGAAATGCTTATCAACTTTGTCAATATTAATCATAAGTTCGCTGGGAAATCCATTTCCGCCGTCTGGGTGGCAGGATCCTAACCATTGGCCTCTCATAATACAGCGGCTCCTCAAGTGTAAATTTGAAAATTAACTAGGTTTTGACAGCTTTGCACGGTGTACTAATTAACATCAACTTCTTTCTGCTATGCATGCGACAAATTATATTTGGAATCAAGCCATGGTCTGCTTTGAGCGAGGAACAGACCTTAGGGTTTTTTGCACTAATTCAACTAGTGACCTTCGTACCTACCATTAATAACTAAGGATGAAGCGAATCAGTCTCGGCACACTAGTCTCTGCAATATTGCGCGTTTTGTTATTGTGTTGTGCATTTAAGTCATTTACTGTCAATGACATAACGAAAAGTTAGAGTTAGATAATGTGCGCACGCAAAATATAACAAATAATGGTTAGACATTAGGAAGTATCTCGTGACAGAACTAAAAGCTCCATTCTCCGCCCGGCATCGCGGACAGCACCAGCAGGTAGATAATGACTTTCCGGAGAGCGCCAGAATAGGTTTGCTCCATCTTCTTTACGAACTAGAGGAGAAAGGCTATGTAGCTGGTTGGCCGGCGATTGCCCGAGAGCTGCAACGTATTAGTCGGCTGCCGCCCACTTCTTATTCAGTCTCGTTAGCCCCGGATTTACGAAGAGCTAAGACTGACGCAGAAGAGGCTTTGTCGTCCTTAAGTTGGGGCCAGGTATACGACTTTTGTGAGCGACTATACGGTCACCTATCACAAGATGTCTTGGAACCGATCGGTTTCGACGGATTCAAGGTTTCTATACCAAAAAGTGAAGTCCAAGTTTTTATATCGGAAGAACTAGAGCGCATCTTCTTGGAGGAAAATCTAGCTTTCGAGTTTACTGAGGGCCTTGTACATAGGCGCGGAAGAAGACATACCGAAGATCAAGCAACTCGAGCTCAGTTTGTTCTAGGCGATAATCGACTCGCTGGTTCCAGGAAACACTACACAAAAGCACTACAATTTTTCCGTCATCCAACCAAGCCGGATTATGAGAACTGCGTTAAAGAAGCTGTTTGTGCAGTAGAGGCGGCAGGCAAAGCATTGTTTCCCTCAGCAAAGACCGCCACGTTGGGAGACCTCACGAAGTGGCTTTCAAACACTAAAGACTATGACATTCCAAAAGCGCTAATAAAGACAATCGAAGGTATCTATGCGTATCGCAGCGGTGGCAATGGAGTAGGTCATGGTGGCGCACAAGGTGGCGCAGCTACCATGAAAGTGGCAGAGTATGTTCTCAGCGTATGCGCCTCCCAGATCATTTATTTAGTGGATATCGAGAAAGTACACGATGACATTCCCTTCTGATAGCGGAAAACCGTCTAACCATCTGCTGTACAGCGACCGATTTTCCGCCGCTACACCGCTCCAAACCGGCGCGTGACTGGTGCGTTAATGTCCGCTTCACGCCCTGAGACTTTCAACAAGCTTTTTATGCCGCAAGTAAAGTCGATTTTTTCTCTCTCAATGACTTCAAATACTTG
>NZ_QJST01000034.1 GCF_003226255.1 Idiomarina fontislapidosi | reverse complement strand
GGAAAACACTGGGCTTTATTCAGCCAGACATAATTTTTAAAGAGCAATTGCAACACGCTAAGAGCGAGTGTTGCAGTTATTAGTTGAATCTAGGTTTACTGTCAATGACATAATGAAAAATTAGAGTTAGATATTGTGCGCATGTAGAATGCAACTAAGCATAGTCAACTTACTTTACTAAATTAGAACAATTAAAAGACAACAATGAGCGCTTAATCAGCAACTTATAAGCTCGCAACTACTCAATTGAAGATAGTGCAATGTGAGCACGCAAAATAAACAAATAGTTTACCATGAGGGGTGATTGTAATAAATGAAGAGAACAGGTAATAAGCGAATAGAGGACTTTCCTCCTTCAAAACTATACCTAAACGACTTACAAGATATCTTGAGCCTTTTTGAGCATAGCTGCAAAGAAGTGACAATAAGAACGGGTGAGTATGAAAATGTCAAACCTTCAGAAATCCCTGAACTCATTGATAAATTGCAGTTAAAGTCGTTTGACGATATTTATATTGTTGGCAGTGGCCCATATGTGACTCTTGATTTGCGATCTTTCGGAATTAGTGCTTATGTCAGCGAAAGTAGTTCTATTCAACTTGGCCTAATAGCTCAGGTAAAAGATATCATTCGCAAAAATAGGAAAAAGTTTTTCCGTGTCATCCCTAATCTATTAATTGGCGTCCCGATGCTAGCTGGCATGGGTGCAATTGTTTATGAAGAGTGGTTACTTGCATTATTCGGCTTTAGTTTTTCATTTTTAATGATTTGGCCTGCTGCGAAGTACCAAATGTCTAAAACACTAGAGGTGTTTACGATACCGAAAAAGAAAGAACCCTCATTCTTTAAGCGTAGAAAAGATGAGTTAATAATTGCTGTAACTTCAGCATTTCTCGGTGCTTTTTTCTCAATGGTGCTTGTTAAGTATCTCGGATAGGTATAACAAGGCGCTTAAGCCTGATTCATAAATGCATAACGATTTCGTTTCGCTCAAATTATGGAATATGGTAAGGCCTGATATTAATAGACACATCTTCCCGCCGAAAACATAGAGACGAGAGCTAAGGGGGCAGTATGCAGCGGGTGATAGTAAGCCCAAGGTCTGCTATGAGCGAGGACCGGACTTTAGGTTTTTGCTTACTTAGCTGGTTACTTGCCTTCTTGTCATTAGTAAGTGCGGGAGCGAATCAGGCACAGCACACTTATCTCTGCGTTATTGTGTGTTTTGTGATTGTGTTGTGTATTAAAGTCGTTTATTGTCAATGACATAACAAAAAATTCCTTGTGCTAATTCGTAGTTTTTCAAGGCAGGAATGCTAGCTTTAGAATCTAAAACTATTGACCGACCGAGTTCCGAAGCGCGCACGCTCAACATATAAATGTTTTGAGCAAGGAAGAAAGGGAGAATTACGATGACTCAACTATATCCGACAGTTCACGCCGACAGGTACGACTACGGTTTGCCCGTGTTCGAAATTCGCGGAAGTAGGCTCTATCCAACTGTACACAACGAGGTGCATGACTATGGATTGCCGGCGTTCGAGATAAGAGGTCAAAATGTTTACCCAACGGTGAATAATTCTGTCGATGACTATGGTCTTCCATGCTATGAAGTGCGCGGTAATCAGTTTTATCCGAGCATTCACAATAGCCATGACAGTTATGGACTACCAGTGCTAGAGATGCGGTAGACAGCATGGTTCATGACAAGAGCAGGCACGGCGAGCACTTTTCATTGCGCTTTCGGCTTCATTCCCAGGGCGCGCATGCTGCAAGTGTTAGAGATGAGGAGGTTCGGCATGAGCCAGAGACATTATATTCACGGTGATCAGCAAAGCGGAGATCCGTCCAAATTTTACTGCTCGGCTTGCGATGCGTTCCTCGAGGAGTCGCATTTCTTCAGTAGAGAAGACAAGTGTTGCGATCATTGGGGCAAATATGATGCAGCAGTAAAGGTGCTAGGAAATTCTGCGAAGGCTCACCGTGATTTCGGGCGTCCGATGAACGCTAGCAATGTGTTTTCTAGGAGTTAATGAGGTCAGTTTGGAATTAAGTTCTCTAAAAAGGCAATTAAATTCGTTCCGGCCTTCGGCCTCCACCGGACTCCCTTGGCGGGGCCCAGTTTATTACTGGCGTTAAGCATCTAGGAGAAATCGTGCAGAAGGAAAATCATTTCGAAGAACTGTATGACCGAATACATAAAACTGCCGCATGTAGATTTTTTGCCAATGACCGATTGAAGGCACACCACAATGCTTCGCTATGGACCATTACATTCTTCTCGATGGGATTGATTTTTATTCCCCTCTTGCAGTCGTTTGGTCTAGAGACGCGGTTTACCTCAAATTATACGAATTTCATTCAGGTGGTTCTTGCAATTGTAATTCTGGTGATCTCGATTCTTCTTAATATGACCAACTTTTCGGTAAGAGCTGATCGAATGCACCAGTGTGGAATGATATTGAACTCTTTGGCTAGAAAAGTTCATCGCCACATAAATGAAGATAAAAGCGGGGGTTCATATGAAAGTCTGGTCAAGGAGTATGATGCAGTCTTGCAGAGATTTGAAAATCATTCGCCCTTAGACTACCTTTTTGCAAAAAATCACTTAACGAGTAGCTATACTAACCCGTGGTACTTCCCGGCGTACACGCGAATTCGGTATGCAGGGCAATTCCTCCCTTATATAGCTCTACTTGGTTTGGAGACGGCATGGTTTTCGATGCTTGTCACAGGCAATGCTTAACAAACGCGTCAAAGGCGACGCTTGTACCTCACACGCTTTAGGCGGGCGTTAGGCAAATGGAGAACCGAGTACTGCCAAAAGCGGTTGAAACTAAGGCCATAGAAGCTATCCAAAGAATGGAGCGAGGCTGTTTCTCTGTGTATTAGCCCCTTTTTAAAACGGACACTCATTAGTTAAGCGATAGGCTTAGACCTATCTTTAAGGAGTGTCTATGGAGCGCATTGAAATTTTTA
>NZ_QJST01000033.1 GCF_003226255.1 Idiomarina fontislapidosi | reverse complement strand
GCTTTCAGTCATTCGTTTGCTCATCGTAAAACTCCTTTGTTTTAGTTTAAAAGAAATTCTACGAGTGAGCTGTATTATTTTACGGGATAGTTACAGTACAAGTAAGGCCTGCCCAATACCTTTTTTTTATTTTTTCCGTCTAAATCCGGTATGCGCGAAACCACATAGAGATTTAACCGAGTAGCATCGATTTCATACGTGTGCGAGGGACCAATTGAGTACTCTTGTGCCTTCCCTATGGAAATATCATCATTGTTCTGAACGTGTTTTTGGCTTTTTTGATAGCCTGCCCAAGCCACATGATCGACATCCTTGAGAAAATGATATGTAAATTGGTTAATAGATATTAACTTTTGAGGGTCTATAAACAACTCTTCTTGACCATATACCGTAGTCGTCGATTGACAAAGGGTGGCGTTAAACAATGCATGCAAGGATGCTAGCTTATGATCTGGTGCGCTGGGCAATATTTTTGAAATAAATTTCAGCATTCCTTTTTCATCTTCAGTAGTAAAGTCACGGCGAAGATAATCGTCCGAATCACCTTTAGCACCGATGTAATTTCCTCCTCGTTCAATACGTCTCTGCTCGGCTTCTTTCGCATTAAGTGGCAGCTTCCTCATGGTTCCGCATTTAAACGTCATCGGCAGTAAAGCAAGTGGGTGGCTACCAAAAGCAAGGTATTGGTTAATGTATTTATACAACGTTTGAACCGTAATTCGGGCTTCTTTAACGTAAGTTCGAAGGTGCAGTCCTCCAAGGTCACCTTTTATGTAGAGTTCGATATCTCCCGACTCTATCAAGGGTTTTATCTTGTTGTATTTCGCTAGGGCTACAGCTCGCTTTTCTTCAGTTTCTGAGCCATATAGTCGAGAACCAATAAAGTCATTCGGCTTTCTCTCAAAGTATTCCCATGCATCGCCTTCAATATCACCACCAACGGTTACGATAATTGGCTTTTGGGGTCGGGTTCGCTGAAGAGAGAGCGCTATTTTGTTGAGCTTCGGAAATACCCAGCAGACGGTATAAACTTTGTCAGGTAATGATTTATGAACCATCAATTCATTGACGTTAAAATCAAATTTGTTGGAGGAGTGCGCAATCACCAAGCCCATGCGAAGTCCTCCTTGGCAACAAATACAAAGCTTGCATCAGCAAGCGGACGAAATAAATCGATCTGTAGTCCTTTGTGCCAAATCAAGTACCAAAAGATTGCAAACGTCTTCTCAAAAGAAATGACCGTTCGCAACGACACCTTATAAATTAAATCCGCTAGCCGATATCTTGGTGTGCGTTGGAGTTCTTCCAAAAAGGCAATCTGGGATGCTCTGAGTAGACTATGTGGTATATCGAGATCTCTGAAACGTCGTGCCGTGTCAATGTTCTTAACGAGCACCGGGTTTACAGACCAGTGAGAGGACGTTATCAGCCGAAACTCAGATTTTCGCTCCTCAAGCCAGTATGTGCCCTCAATCTCAAGCTTGTCTCTTGTTCGCCCAATCACCCTGTCAGAGCCATCTTCAACTGCGATGTCGTTATCGTACTTTAGCGAAACGGCTATTTTCTTTATCTCACCTGTAATGACATCGACATATTGAAAGAAAAAATCAGTTGTCATTATCGCAGCTTGATAGCCTTGATTTTCTTCTTTTACCAACCCGCTCTTAGGGGCGTATCGAGGGTGAGGTATGTTTAATCGCGACGCGACTTTCAAGGTCGTATCCACATCAAGCAGCGGATATTGCGTTTTAACAGCTGATACGTTTTTAAGGTAGGAGAGTGTGATCCCGAATCGGCGCTCTAAATCTGAGAAATACTCATGACGAGCTGAATCTGCCCCCAATTGCTCAGAGGACGCATTCCCCACACTTGAGAACTGCCGTGCAGTTTTGTAAGAGACGTATTTTCCCTCAAAATCTCGGCGCTCAAGGTACGCCTCAATTTTATTCTCGGTCAGCTCAGTTACTCTGGGCTGCTTAATTTTTGGTTGATTTGCATTTTTCATAACTTTAATTCCAGTGGCTACAAAACTGAAATTAGACGCAAAAAATCAATCGATCAAACGAAATCACCAAAAACAATGAAATCTATTGTAAAAACCAATAAAAACGGGGAGGTAGAAATATTTTACTAACGATAAGTGGGTAATCTATGAGATTATTTACGGTTTTTTATATTATTTTCGGAGGCTTAACTTAGGAATAAACAATAAGAGCTTTTTATAGTAACAAAAAAACCTTAAAAGTCAACAAAACCTATATTTGACAGGCGCTATAGCATCGACTAATAAGTTAATAAATACATTTATGTGTGTCATCATGATTAAAGTCACTGAAGAAAAACTGTTAGCGTTTGAGTTGTTCTTACACCATCAGAAATTCGGTAAGAAAAGAGCTTTTGAGGTATTCACTGCACCTCAGGAACGCTTCGAGCAGAAGGCTGTTTTCGATTTGCTGGAAGTCGCTGATTGTGTAGCAATAATCAAAAATACCCTTTGAGATTAAATGAATTTATCCAAGCTGGCATCTTTGTATAGTGGGAAATAGACAAACTCACAGCCCTAATTTCTCTAAAAGAGCAGGCGTTGCTTTCCAAGCGCTCAGTCTATTGAGTGTTCATTGCGACTTAGTCAGCGATACCTTACCACGGATATTTGAAATTCTGAGCGAGGGCGTCATTCCATCACCTTCAAAGTCGTAAACAATGAGCTCGGGCTGATACAGATCAAAAGCCTGTCCAACGAATACACAAGCTGCGTTGGAGGCGCAAATTAGAAGGTGAACGCGCTCGACGTTGTGTTGATCATTGAGGTGCTGAAGGAGTGAGTGTATATCCGCCCTTAATTGCAAACCGTTATCAGGGTGGGGAATTGCCGCGTTACCCATTTGCTTGGTAGTGTTCATAATTCTGTGTCATTTCGTTAAACTAAGCAAAAAAAGAGATGACATATGACCAAAACCAATTTCGACATGGATGCCGCTTTAAA
>NZ_QJST01000032.1 GCF_003226255.1 Idiomarina fontislapidosi | reverse complement strand
TGACACTGTCTCAGCTAACCATCCACTTTGAAGGTCGACTGGATGGCCACATAGATTTATGAAAACTTGGCTGACACAGAATATTGAACACTCTCCACAGAAAGCGAATCCTGCGAACAACGCGTTAATACTACTAAAAACGTCTGCAAGAGGTTGGGAAGTGAATGTACGCATTCCCTCCTGCTGAGTACCCACATACCATGCCCCTAGCCATAACCCTAAAATCATTGAACTCGAGACTGAAATCAATAATAACGTAGTAGATTTTTTCATCGTAACCCTTTGCAAATCAAGAACCGGCGGCACCCTTTACCCTTCATTTATTTTTTACTGGCAACTAAAAAATCTTTGGCTTTATCAACATCAAAGAAATCAAAGCTTTTACCATCCTTAATAAAAGTAAATCTGCTCAATCCTGGGTGACTATCCACTTTAAAACCGAGTGATTCAGCGGTATCGAATAGCCTTTGCTTGTCCTTGCAAATTTGATCTCGATTCACTGTTACTGTTTCGGTCGTGATTTCACTTTTTGTTTCGCGCTCTTTGACCGCGCTTGTACAAAAAGGGCACCTTGTCGCGTTGATATGGATTTGCTCCATGCAAGAGCTACAAGCTTTAAAGCTACTCATATTTTCCCTGATAGGGCTTGCGACTAGCGCAATAGGTAATGCTATTGGAGCAAATAAAAATCCGACGATAAACCACCCCATCGCATCTCTACCTTTACTACTTGCAGTAAAAGCCGTAGCAATGCCTGATAAAACCAAAAATATTGATAAAACAGTGTAAATAGAACCACTTTCCATGTTGATCCCTTAGTCCTTGTTAAGATACTAGTTGTTTAAACGAAAAATAAAATAGTTGAAATAAGCTAAGTTCATATAGCTGGCTTACTGCTTGCTAGCTCTTTCTCTCGCTCGATCCACTCATTAAATTTACTAATTGTCGCTTCGTGTCGTCTCTTGATATTCAGCTCATCAAACATGACATCCACCGGTGAAGCTGGACTTTTTGCTTGAGCAAACTTAGCTAATCCAAGAGCCTCTTCATACGCCAATTCTTTCCAGCTTCGCTCGTATCCAAATGCATCTAGACCACGCCATTCAATTATATTGGCTACTTCTTCCGGTGAACTCCAAAGGGTCGGAGAATAGCCATCATTTTCTTTTATTCCTGCAAAATGCTCTACCAGTGTTCTGAGGTAGTCGGTTTGCTTCTTGCTGGTTTTGGCCAATCCATGCAAATTTGCTAGCTCGAGAGCTAAAGAATGCAGCGTAATCCCGGGGCGCTCCCTCAGCACTTCTCTCGCAAGTTGACGCAACCTATCGGAGTATTCAGGTTTGAAATAGTCTGACGGATTCAGGACTTGTTCTTCTGACCGGTTACCGTCGACGAACTCCTCCGATTCGTGGCTTTCAGATTCAGAGGTGAATGTGGCCAGCTGAGCCAAAGTACTTGTCTCTGTTTCGGTTTCTGGCTCTGATTCCTGCTCAATGACAGAGCCCTGTTTCATTTCAGTTTCAAGAATTTCTCTCAGCTTCGAATCAACCTTCTCGATGGCAGACTCAGGATCTACGAAATAGTCGGTTGACCATAGTCGTACGATGTTCCAGCCAAGGCTTTCAAGAATTATTTGTCTTACCCTATCTCTGTCACGCGCCGCCGGAGACCCATGATATGTCGCTCCATCGCACTCAACACCCGCAATGTATTTTCCAGGTTTATCTGGATGTAGTACCCCTAAATCAACTCTAAATTTGCTCACTCCAACTTGCGTTTGAATTTTCCAACCTTTCGCTCGCAGTTCTTGAGCAACGGCTTCTTCAAAATCACTATCGAACTGATCAACGCCGTGATCAGCTGACGCAATTTCAGACAACGCAATCGGTCCTTTTTCGGCGAACTCTAAGAAATGTTTTAAGTGCTCTACGGCCACAGAGTTCGTTCGACTTAAGTCAATCATTGACGAATCAAAGCTACTGAAAACAACTATCTCAGTTGTTGCTCGAGTTATGGCAACATTCAGCCGACGCTCTCCGCCACTTTTATTGAGGGGGCCGAAGTTCATACTCATTGTTTTAGCGCCAAGTTCCGTTGGACCGTAAGCTAAGCTGAGCATAATGACGTCGCGCTCATCACCTTGAACCGATTCTAAGTTCTTAACAAATACTGGTTCTTTATCAGGGCCGTCCTGAAAGTGTTTTTCAATTGCTGAATTCTGCCGTCTTGCGTCATCTAAAAGATCTTCAATAGTTCGCTGCTGATCAGTATTGAGTGTCACGACACCAATTGATTTTTTAGATTCATTCTTATCAAGTAGTCGTCTGACAATTTCATCAACTACTGCTTTCGCTTCAATAGGGTTATTCCTTCCTGCACCTTTCGCATAAATGCCGTCAACACGATGAAGTGATACCGCAGATTCTTTTGTTTCTGAAGATGGGTAAGTAACGAGTGAATTTTCGTAATACTTACTGTTCGAAAATGCAATGAGTGTTTCGTGTCGGCTCCGATAATGCCCCATAAGACGCTTAAGTGGTAGCCTAGCAGCAAGCGCTTGATCCAGTATTGATTCAAGATCTTCTTCATCAGGATCATCTGAATTACCGCCTGCAGAGAAGAAATTAGTTGGAGGCATTTGCTTTGGATCACCAACAATGATCACGTTTTTACCACGTGCAATCGCTCCCACAGAGTCCCAAGTCGTCATCTGCGACGCCTCGTCAAAGACAACTAAGTCGAATCCTCTAAAGTCGGATGGTAGGAACTGTGCTACCGACAGTGGCGACATCATAAGACATGGGCAGAGATCTAATAACGAATGACCCAATTGATCGATTAGCGACCGTATTGGAATGTGTCTTGTCTTTTTCTGTAGTTCCTTTGAAAGGACTCCAAATTGTTTGGGGTTATCATTTTCTCCTTGAACAGGTTTCGAATCTGATACCAGCGCAACGATGTATTCGCTCGTAATTTTTGCCACTCGCTCATCAACTTCCTTGAAGGCTTCAATAGTTTGTTCGTGCGATGATGCTTTAAATTGCCGAAGTTCGTCTTTCGCATCAATCAGTAACGGAGCAAGCCACTGACAAAAGGCGACTCTAAACTGCTCGACCAAATCTTCATGGCTCACACGACTGGCCTCCAACGCTTGACTAAACGACTCCAGATTGAGACCCGCTACTTTGCTTTTCGCAGATTGCCATTCGCACCAACTTTTCAGTTTTGAAGCTTGACTACATATCTCACTTAAGCTCTGATCCACCCCCGATAGCTCGCTATCTGAGGCTATATCCAAGCCCATGTCATGCAGTTCAGATGTATCAGTTACAAGCTTTCTCAACGTCTCTTTGTAGGCCTCAGATGTTGAGTAGACTTTTGACTCTTCTATAAACTCCCGACCCTCGATAAACCATTTTTTCAAAGGAATCAGGACTTCAGTTGGATCATCAGAAAGGTTAACAAGAGCTGAAACCCAAACCCTAACTTTATCGCCCAGCTCTGCCATTTTTTCGAGACATTCCGGTTGTGTATTCCAGCCAAGCCAGATCGAATAGCCTTCAATGTCTCTCAACTTAGCTTCAATATCTAACTGTAGCTGTTGGCACTTACCTATTTTTTCGATTCCTAGATTCAACTAATAACTGCAACACTCGCTCTTAGCGTGTTGCAATTGCTCTTTAAAAATTATGTCTGGCTGAATAAAGCCCAGTGTTTTCCT
>NZ_QJST01000031.1 GCF_003226255.1 Idiomarina fontislapidosi | reverse complement strand
CCGCACGACTCACTCAATGATATGACACCGTTTGAGTACCGAACTGCGGCATAAATATTCTATGAGATGACTGTGTTATAAATGGGATATTTACACGAAAGCCGTGAACGTGGAACAAGCACCCTATGACAGAAAAAGCGACATTCAGACTCGGTTGTTGTCTATAATCTCTAAACAGCAATAGCAACCAGAGTCGATGTTCATGCCTTACTGCAAAACTAACTTTCGAACTGTGCCGCCAGAGCGAGTTGAAGAGGTGCTATCTTCATTGACCAAAGAGAGCTTTGCCGGAGGCCAATCCGCTTATCAGCTAGACGATGGAACTTTCTCGATTGATGCTGGGGAAAACGATATTCGGGCTATATATGACCAAGAAAATGCAGAAATAAAGTTCTTCTGCCGTTACCAACGGGATATGAACTTTTACGATAAGAAACTGATGGCTTTTGCCACCAAGCATGGCATTGACACGAAACCTTGCACCGCCTCATCTGAATATTGAACAGCTACTACTTGCCTTGATGTGAGCAAAAAACAAAGCCCCGCGAGGGCGAGGCTTTGGATTCAAAAAAACTGTGACAATGCTAATCATCTTTTTCGTCTATCAGGCTCCCGCAAGAATAACATTTCTCTTTAGGCATTCTGTAGCTTAGAAACGAACGAATAACTTGGTTTTTCTCACAATTAGGGCAAGTGTAATTGATCGATTTAATTGTCAAGATGACGGCTGTGACAACACTCAATATATAAAACGAATTTAAAAAGAAATCACCACTAATACTAATAAAATTAAAACCTATGATGCATATAATGAACGCCGCCAACACGGATCGAAATTTTGCATGTTTTTTCATAGCTCTACTCAATAATCTCTTTAACTTTTTCAGTCACTTGCTGCGCAGTATCTTTTGCTATCAAAAATGACATCGATACAAGCTCTGATTAGATAGAAAAAAGCCTCGCGAAGATGCGGCCTTGGATTAAAATAAAAGCAATGTAGTGGCAAATAAAATGACCATGGATAAAGTCGAACTTTATTAGCTCCCCTCATTACCGCATCACGTTTATCCGTGATTCTTTCTATAATCAAAAATGCCAGAGACAGCTAAAAATAAAGTATATACCCCGCCTAAAAAACCAAGTATAAGGATAGGCCAATATAAAGGCTCATTTTCGAGGATTCTAATACCTCTGTAAGAGATATGGCCTGTATCCCAACTATGGTAAGTAAGTGCTAAGAGTACAATGGCAACGATTAAATATAGCCAATTAAGTTTCTTAGATTTATTCAAGTCTATCTTCCTCTATTATTAACTTTGTTGCCTCTTCTGCCACACGAGATGCCGTTTCTTCCGTTATTACTGCGACGGTATCACTCGCACCTTTTCTGGAAATATACTTTCCTGCACCTTTACCAACCGCGGTCGCCACTACAGCGCTTGGATCATCGTAAACTGTCGCTAACAAAGTCGCAGATAGAAAAGCTACAGCTTGCGTTGGCGGCGTAGGAATAGAACCGTTGACCTGAACTTGTGTTTCAAGCATTTTTTTGCCGCCAAGATCATTAGCCAGCCTCTTTGGAACCTGTTCTATATTTTTAGTCGTGATCTCTTTATTAACTAACTCATCTGGTATTAAATTTTTTAATGGGTTAAATAAGGATTCCAAGTCAACACTAGATCGGCCATCGGGATCAACAAACTTAAAAGGGTTATTATTAGCATATGCGTATCGGTTGAAGCCATGAATACCGTTTGCCGTCCCCAAATGAGCAATAGCGCCAACCGGATCATTCGAATAAAAACGACCTATGACTGGATCATAGTATCGTGCCTGCATATAAACGAGCCCGGTGTTATCGCCAACATGACCCGTGTATCCTTGTTGGCTGGCTGGACTTAAATCATCTCCCACCTTAGCCACTGTTTCACCATCTAGAATTATCTTATAGCTACTATGTCCGTTCTGCGCGCTCATTAACAGCGCACCCTCTCGACTGTATACCGTTAGCCGTTTTTGTCCACCCTGCTCTACAGTGAGGCGATGACCGTGCGCATCGTACTGGTACTGCGTATCCCCTAATTGCGTTAAACGCCCCGCTCCGTTATAGCTTAAACTAGCTATGCCCGTATGGGTGACGCGTCCAGCGCAAAGTCGCGCAAAATGCGCGACCTACTGCGATGCGTACAACCCGATACTCTCATCAGTGGGTCTTGTGCATCGTAGTGGTAGGTTTTAAAAAGCGTACTTTGAGAATATACAGACTGTCTAGTGAAAGCTGGGAAGTCCAGGAACTTTCTCGATTGATGCCGGGGAAAACGATATTCGGGCTATCTATGACCAAGAAAATGCAGAAATAAAGTTCTTCTGCCGTTACAAACGGGATATGAACTTTTACGATAAGAAACTGATGGCTTTTGCCACCAAGCATGGCATTGATAAGAAACCTTGCACCGTCTCACCTGAATAGTGAACCGCTACGACTTGGCTTGATGTGAGAAAAAAACAAAGCCGCGCGAGGGCGAGGCTTTGGATTCAATCTTTAGTATTTGCTCGCCTTGTAATGCAATTAGCGATACGACGCATCAATAATGAATCCCGCTTTCCTATCAAAGCAATGGCTTCACTTCTACCATTGTCGGCGGGAAAATATCTCAATATACAGAATTCATTATTACTTCGAACTTTATGGAGCAGACCTCTAACATCAAAAGCGTTTGACGAATATTCTCTTGAAACAATAGGTTCATTTAAATTAACTGGGTTATTAGCCGGAGAAACGATGAATAATCCCGTTGCACTATACAAAATTTCATGCGGTAATTTAGTTTCATTGAAATCGTCAAGTTCAATCTCACTCACTAGCCTTGAGTTTGAATCATCAACAAAGACTTCATGTTCAGTTCTTTTGTAAGCCGAAAACAATTTTCGAGATTCGATAGAAAACTTTTTAAGTCTTAAAGCTGAGGATTTCCCTGTATTATCAGATGCCCACAGAAACATTACTTTCAAATTAGCAGCCTGAAAACAATCGGCTAGCAGCTTCACTGCGCCCGAATTAGGTTCAGGATCGGAGTCATAACTCAGCTCATCTCTTAAGCTAATTAACTTAATCTCTTCATCTGCTTTCAATTCACCACGCATGTAGAATTGATAATCTTCAGGTTTTGAGTCTGAGTTGAAATCAATCACCGCTTATCCTCATAATAATGATGCTGTTTAAGCTTTCCTTCCTTAGAAGGTCCAGCATTAAAGTGAGGTTTTTGGTCACCTTTACCACCTTGTCCATAGGAAGCCGCTTTATCTTGTCTAATAGTGATTTTCTCACCGGCTCCGTTAGTGTACTCATACTGCTTAACATTTCTAGAATCTAAACCAGCAGCATTACCTTCGGGAGTACCGGGCTTAATAGTTTTGTCTGGCTGAGCGCTTCTGGGTATTCCATTTGCATCTTTGGCCTGTCTAAGTGCTTGGTTAGAAGTTACTGAGACTGTATCAACAGCTTTATCTCCCGCTCTAACAGCAGTTCCAAGCCCTGTAGCTCCGGGGATGAACAACCCTGCAACGTTGGCACCAAGAGATGCTGTATTAGTTGCATTTATACCAGCAGTCGCCATGTCATAAAGGTCATACGCGATCAAACCTATATCTACGATGGCGTCTAAAAACTCTCCATTCGGGTCTGTATATTTATACGGGTTGTTATTCACGTATAAATAGCGGTTGAACGACATGACTGGGTTAGCAGACGTATAACCAACAGGATCATTCGAGTAAAACCGCCCAATCACCGGATCATAGTATCGTGCCTGCATATACACTAGGCCAGTGTCCCTGTCATACTTGTGTCCGGTATATCCCACCTCATTGTCAGGTGTCTCGATACCTGCGCCAAAAGGTTGATAATGTTGACGCGATAATATCGTGCCGCTGGCGTTAGACGTCGCTGCCGTACTGCCTAAATAGTCACTATGAAAATAACGTAC
>NZ_QJST01000030.1 GCF_003226255.1 Idiomarina fontislapidosi | reverse complement strand
TGAAAATTTCAATGCGCTCCATAGACACTCCTTAAAGATAGGTCTAAGCCTATCGCTTAACTAATGAGTGTCCGTTTTAAAAAGGGGCTAATACAGTGAATTAAAACCGAATCCGAAGCTTCTTTTAGATATTATCAATCAATTAAATGTATCGCCTGAAGAATGTGTTTATGTGGGTGACAGTGAAATGAAAGATGTTGAAATGGCGCTAGAGGCGGGTGTCACAGCGGTTTTTGCTAGATATGGAACAACTCACTTTGCTGATGGGGATGATAGATATGAGCTTTTAAAAGCTGTTACTCATTGGACTGATGAAGATGTAGCAAGAGAAAAACTGATAAAAGATAATAGTAAACATCTGAAACCAGACTATGTTATAGATAGGTTTGATGAATTATTAGATATTATCAACTTCAGAAAAAAAAATGAATGATAAAGAAATACTAGATTCGCAACTCGAAGCCTGGAAAGAGATAGTAACTACGCAAAGACACTTCAATGATGTCTGCATGAAAGTCCGTCACCTAGGATTCATTCTAGTTGCGGCTCTTTTGGCGTTCGGAGCTATATTTTGGATAGCTATATGGTTTTTGGATGTAAAGTGGTACACGCCGTTTTTACTTGGTAGCGTCAAGGCTGGTTTAGACGTTGAATCACAAATTAACCAGAGAATGACAGAGCTGAAACTAACACAAAGAATAAAAGAAGCGAGCGCAAATAGCTCTATTTTAGGCTTACAGTTGTCTAGCTCTAGACGTGCTCCACTGTTCCATTCGTTTATGGTTGTTTTGTTGTTATCAATGGCTTTCTTGCTGACCTTTTTTGAAAACAGCAGTGTTGCAGACTTTAAGGGCGAACTAAGTACTGAACAGTTAGTGGGAAAAGATAAAAATACAACATAACTATGTGATGATCTTATTATGATAGTTAATGCCTCGACCCCCAGCTGTTGAACCAAATTATATAGAAAGCCGCTCATTTGAGCGGTTTTTTTATAACTGATCGTTAGTTATGTTCCGTTTTTGATTGGGTTTTGGGGTAGTCTTAACGCGCATTAGGGGCGATTGAATTTAGCACTGCAGTTAAAATAATATTCTAATCTATTTGGCTCTAAAGTTAGACTTGAGTAGAATTCGATAGTAAAAGAGAGAACCTGCTTTAGCCGTGCTACGAAACCTATCGTTCGGAAGGAATCGAAAATGAATGACGTAAATGTGGACAGTAAAACAATTAAAAATATCCATCTTGAAATTGACGTTACACCTACTTTTTCACTAGCAGCCCAGCAAAACGCTTACCCAATCTTGAAGTCAATTAGGATAATTTACTCTAAGTCTGAGGACTGTGAACTTGAGCCGCTTCAGTCTCTAAAATTAGAACTTAAAGGCATACACGATTGGTTAGAGCCTGAAGCATGGCATATCGATAGGTTGGAATCTGGTCAATCAATTAACCTTCAGCTGAAAGAGCTTCGGTTTCCCTTTGACAAGTTATTTAGTATTACAGAAGAGATCAAGCACGAATTATCTTTTGAACTTTTTAGTGCAGAGGGTGAACTTCTAAATGACTTCAACACTACCGTAAGTGTTTTGCCAGCTAATTATTGGGGTGGGGAAGAGCGACAACCTTCGTTACTCGCAGCCTTTGTGAAACCTAACGGCGTTTATGTAGAGTCCCTTGTTAGAAAGGTAGCTCTCACTCTTGAGAAAGCAGGCCATGGGCGAGCGGTAGACGGATATCAGTCAAACACGCGTGAAAAGCCTTATTTGATGCTGGCAGCGCTCTGGAATGTATTATTTCAGGAAAAGCTTGCTTATGTGAGCCCACCGAAAGGCTTTGCTAAACGCGGGCAACGGGTGCGACTTGCGGCCGATATCAGCCACTCGAGAATGGCAGCGTGCCTGGACTCATCATTACTCTTTGCGAGTTGTATTGAAGCAATGGGTCTCAACCCAGTAATAGCTATAACAAAAGAGCATGCGTTTGCTGGCGCATGGCTGATTGATGAAAAATTACCGATTTTAACTAACGATGACCCGCAGGATGTTCGTAAACGTGTAGATAACAGAGACTTGGTTTTATTTGAAACGACGTTAGTAACCAACGATTCACCTGTCACTTTTGAACAGGCGAGAGATCATGCCAGAACCTTGTTGGCTGAAGAATTAGAATCAAAATTTGTTATGGTTATTGATATAGCTCAGGCAAGAGCACAATCAATAAAACCTCTCTCCACAGTAGAAGAAAAGAAAGTAGAAAAAACATCTGACGAAGAAACAGCGGACCTTGAACTACCAGTTATTCCCCCATTGCCGCCGGTAAGAAAAGACGAGCAAGTGGTAGAAGATACGCCTGAAACTCGGATAGATACATGGTCTCGCAAGCTACTGGATCTGACCAAAAAAAATCGTCTGCTCAACTTTAATGACAGGGCTGTTGCGATCAAGCTCTACTGCCCAGATATAGCGACGATGGAAGACATGTTAGCAGACGGCACAAAATTCAAATTCCAATCTGCACAGGAAAGTCCTTATTTCGATCCGAGCCGTGACAGTGAAGTGTTTCGGTTACAAACTGGATCGGATGTCCATCGAGAGTTCGCCCTTAATCAAATTAAAAACAAAGTGCTTATCGCCAACCAGCCAATAAAAAAGCTCGAGAAGAACTCGGTAGAACTGTTTCGAAAAGCAAAGAATGATCTTGAAGAGGGCGGTTCTAACACATTATTTCTTGCTCTTGGCTTTTTGAAGTGGAAGGAAAATCCAGAAGATGCTAAAAGCTACAAAGCGCCATTATTACTAGTGCCGGTAAAGCTAACAAGAAGAAGCGCTAATGCACCAGTTTATGTTGAGCAACTTCAAGAAGAAGAGCCTACATTTAACCTTACCCTTATTGAATTTCTTCAGTCTGAGCATGATATTAATCTAAGTGAGTTTAAGAACGAACTTCCTGAAGACGAAAGTGGTGTAGACGTTGATTACGTCTGGCAGCAGGTTCGGGATGCAGTAAAAGAGCAAGCAGGCTTTGAGTTAGTTGAAGAGTTAGTGCTTGGGTCGTTTTCATTTGCAAAATATCTTATGTGGAAAGATCTGAGTGATCGCTTGGATGACTTAAAGGAAAACCCCTTCGTTAAACATTTGGTTGATAATCCACGAGACCCGTATCCGCAAGCTAGCACATTTATTGAACGAGACGAAATAGATCAAAAGCTCGATCCCGCAACGGTGTATACGCCACTCAATTGCGACAGTTCACAGCTAGTGGCCGTAGATGCTTCCGCCCGTTCTCAAGATTTTGTATTAGAGGGGCCTCCAGGTACCGGGAAGTCTGAAACAATAGCGAATATTATAGCTCACAATATAGGTCTCGGTCGGAAGGTTCTTTTTGTTGCAGAAAAAATGGCCGCACTCAATGTGGTTTATCGACGATTAGAAAAAGCTGGTTTAGACCACCTATGTCTGGAACTTCACAGCAATAAGGCTAATAAGAGAGCTGTACTAGACCAATTGAATAAAGCATGGCAAAAACGTAAAGGCCTTAACCCGAAAGAATGGGAAACGAATGTTGCCGAGCTGAGAAAGAGGAAGGATCAGTTAAATAGTTATGTTCGAGCATTACATGCTAAGTCAAAGTTTGGTTTGACAGCGAGAGACGCCATTTCTGCTATTGCTTTAAATCGAGACTCGTTGATAGTGACAGTAAATTGGCAGCCAGATATTGATGCTGCGCCAATTTCGTCTGAAAAAGATTTAAACAAAGCGAGGGAATTGATTGAACAACTGGCCTTGGCGTTTTCCGATGTCAAAGAGCTAAATATACAAGCATTTGCTCCGGTAATGGCGACAGAATGGTCTAATGTCTGGCAGTCACGACTGCTCAGCGCAATTGATAGGTGGCAAAAAAGCAAGAGAGAAATTGAAAAGCCATTATCAGTCCTGCTTTCAAATTTTTCTCTGGAAAAAACATCGATAACTCTTAATAACCTCAAGCTGATTGAAGGGTTGCATGACCTTGCTGTTACTGCAAGTAAACACGATATCTCGTATGCCACTGATAGCGGAGCAAAAGGGCGTATAGAAGTTATCCGTGAAATAGCAAAGCTTAAAGTTGAATTTGATGCTGCTATAGATGAGATATCGCACGGTCTTACGAGTGAAAACGTCTCCAAAGTACCAGTGGAAAATTGGCGTAAGCTTGCTGAGGACGCCAATACTGGTTGGTTTAAGTCATTCTTCAGAAGAAGGAAAATTAACAGTGAGGCGCGGGCGATTGGATTATCCAAGTTAGATAATCTTTCGATAATCCTGAATTCAGATAATAACCGCAACACTCATGTAATGGGATAGGTCGGAAGGAGGTCAGCTACCCACATGTGGTAGTCTTACTTTTCGACCAAA
>NZ_QJST01000029.1 GCF_003226255.1 Idiomarina fontislapidosi | reverse complement strand
AGGAAAACACTGGGCTTTATTCAGCCAGACATAATTTTTAAAGAGCAATTGCAACACGCTAAGAGCGAGTGTTGCAGTTATTAGTTGAATCTAGGAATCTTTATTTTAAAAAAATTATTTAATTTTTATAACGACGGCTTGAAAAAATCAATTTTATATTTACACCATTAATATTTTATAACTCTTGAACGTAAAGCTTTTGCTGAAACCAATATAATAAAAATAAAAAATGTCCATAACATGAACTTCAATGGCATAAATATTGATGTTCTGGGCATATAAACTGCAAAACCAATTAGGTTATAGTAAACTATACTTGTTGATATACTATTTTTTTTAAGCATGCTGACTCGAGATTTTTCAACAAAAAGACCAAACAAATAAAATAAAATCATACAACCAGTTAGACCAAAGGAAATATAAACGTCGATAACTAGATTTGTTCCAAGGCCCCACGACGCATTTTCGCCTAAAGTTTGGTATGTAAAAAACTCAGCTGAAGTCTGAAAATCAAACCCAAAAGTATTTTTAATTAAGCCTAGTAAAAAAGGAAAACTCCCTAAAACTGGTTTTATTATTGTTAAGCCATAATTTAAACCATTCGATTCAACATAATCATAGCCAAAGTATAAGGTCCAAGAATTAATCACGAAACTATGTGTCATTGCGTATAAGCTATTAACTCCGTCACCAAGGTTTTCCATGCCTCGTACAAAAATATTTTCGTTACCAACAACTGTTTCAGCCACTCTTCCTTCACCAACGACATGCATAATAAAGATACCAAGGAAAGCGACTGGCATTGCATACAAAAGTTTAATTCTTTTCACATAATTTGAATAAAGTGTAAAACAAACCAATAATAAACTAAGCGCAGGACCCCGATCTCCTACACTTAAAAAAAGAAAAGAAAACAACAATACTAATGAAATATAAAGGTAACCGTATGACTGTTGTTCATAATATTTAAAATAGATTATTGATGCCAAAGTAAAACTACATGTAAGTAGCTGAAGTATATATAACGATACGGCGCTATGAGCAACAAAATTACCTGAGAGAAACTCAGTTCCAACGGTTGACACGAATGCAAAAAATAAAACACAGGTAATTACCGTTGGTATATTGTGCTTGTAATAGACCCTATTAATGGTTGTTCTTTTTAGTTGTTCGCTTTTCACGTGCGAAGCGCCTATCACAAAGCAACTAGACGAAAGACATGCTAAAGCTGTTGCTCTATTTATAACATCATGATTGAACGTTAAAGTAAAAACGGAGAAGAATTCTGGATCAATGGGATATAATATTGCTGGATAAAAAAAGTTTACTAGTAAAAAGCTTATGTAAAAAATAGTATAGAAATTTATGTAATCAAGTTTGCTCTTCTTTATTAAGAACGGTACCACTTGCAACAAGAATAATAGAAAAATCAATACTACGAACTTCAAGTTATAGCTTTCAGGAGAATAAATATATGCAACAAGCGATATAAAAAGAAATATGTAATTTTTCATTCCCTTCAAAACCCAGTTTAGAAAATTTAATTATTATCAATTAGTGAAATTTGCAAATGTATTTTTTAATTTATTACAAGACATTGTATTTAAGATCAACCTTTAATCGGGTCATGTGCGTGAACGTTTTAAGAAATTACGATTAAATTCAGTACTTCTTCGCTCATAGTTGCCATATTCTGGTTGCGATTGACGCTCGCTGTTATCGTCTTCTTGCATTATCACATCGATAACCTGATGCAGATGATTTTCAACGCCCAGTGCACGCGCACTTTTCTGCCAAACTGCTCGGCGGATATGTATTCTGAGCTAATATAATATTGATACTGTTGCAGCTCTTTCCTATTCACTAATCGATAATAAGTGGCACTTCCAATAGTCTTGAGCGATGACCAGGCTCTTTTCTGATACTGAGCTCGAATAAATCTGAAGCGAGTGACATAGCGTTTTTGGGTTCTTTTTCGTTTATATGCAGTAGTGAGCCCTCTTCTTGACTATGGTCTTTACTATTTGCTTTTAGAAGCTCATGGAATCGAGGGGCACCATCGCGCCTTTTAGTTCTAATAGCTCCAGTAATTCAGATATAGCGGTAATCTTATTCGACTTTCATCTGTTCGTCGCAGCCCTAAGACCACATCGCGTTTTAGTAGCAAACGGATTTATCATTTGCAGTCTAGATTGCCTGTCGTTCCGCTTTTAGGAGCTTCGTAGTGTCCTCCCATCAGCGGAAGAAAATTCTTTATCAATGAGTTTTTCTGTCGCCTGCATCAACTTGATAAAACGCTGATGAAATGCTTGTGGGTCGACACGAAAAACCAGCCTGACAATGGTGTCGTAGACCAATATGCCATGACTAAAATCACCGTACTTTTTCAACCACTCAAGTCGCAGGCGGTCAAAATCTTCAGTTTATTCGAAGCCTTCATCACCGGAAATGACGCAAGTGCATCAAAGACAGGACATCAAACAGTTCATAGGTTACTTTTAATGCTTGCCTTGGATCTTTAACTTGGGCAACGTGGCAAGTTAGTATAATCAGGCTTGTTTGGTCTCTCCGAAAAAGAGAGTGTATGAACACGACTAGAGCAGACCGTCAAATCGAACTATTATTTAGCTATTCAAAAAAATTTTTACGTTCTCGCCCTGTTCTCGTAGCTTGATTCATTCAACGGATTGTTTGACCAATTAAAAGAATCTAGATGTAAAGGGATTCCCCGTCGGAAATTTTACTTGCACCCCCAAATATCGAACATTAAGTCCAAGTGACGAAAAATGCATCTAATAGGTCACCCCGACGCGCTTAAAATCAGCATCACTGAGTTGTAAGGCTGTCCACTCGACATATTGTTGTTGATTCGTTAACGTCGGATACTAGAGTAGCGCATTAACTTCGCCGAGCGATAAACAGAACGGTCGTTGCTCTATGGCGCGATAGCTGTTTTTGATTGTTTCATTAAATAAATCTAGTAGCCTAATAAGCGTACTTTACTGCCCCATTTGTCTTAATCTTGGAATACTCTAATATGGCAGTACGTTGCAGTATGTTCCCGTACAAAGCCTCCAACTTTTGACTGTATTAGTTCGAAACTGGTATCCAGAAATGCTAAGAATATTCAAAAATACTCGACAATATTCGTTTAAAATTCATTAGCTGTATTTTCAATCATTAATTTATTGTCTTAGAATCGCGTTAGACGATGAGTACGAAACCAAGCAGATAGTATTTTGGCCATTGTTTGAGCTACTTAATACCTAACCTTCCTTCAAAGCAATGGGACGAAAATGCGGTTTCCGAATTCTAGTTAATTCGATAACTATGAATGATTTTTCACCAGTCGACCATTGTTAGTTTGGCAACCGATATCAGGATACTGTAACTTCTAACTAACAATCTTGTTTTAACCAAGGTTAAAAAATTACGGAACTCCCTATCCAACATACCACACGACTTATGTGGTGGTATCCTTTTTTATACTACATGATATACGCTAGTCCGACTAACGGCGCATAAACGAACCAATACCGCTAATATTTATTTATCATTAATAAAATCGCCAACAGAGCAACTCGACTGACATTTTCATAAATCCCAGATCTAACAGAAAAAATATAAAAGAATGCCTTAAAAAAGGCTATTATAAAACTCTGATGCCGTATTAAAATAGCTATATAAACTGATTGCATACGACTTAATGCGTTAGAGTCCTACCCTCAACTTTTAAAGTTTAATTATGATGACTTTAATTTGCTACTTATTTATTGATATAATCATAAAAATGGTCAATTAAATAATAAACCAATAGATTTCTCAGATATTAAATCAATATAAAAAGACTATAATAAACTTACCATATAAATGTTGGAAAACTAGCGTAGTAGTACATCTATATAAGGAAAAACGACAAATCTATAGGCACCTTAAGATTTATTAACATTGCAACACGAGTAAAAATGAAAATTTTGACACCGAACTACATTCAACGACCTGAGACTTGACTCGTAGAAATAACTGACGTAGAAACCAAGAATATACCTAAGTGATAAATCCTAGATTCAACTAATAACTGCAACACTCGCCCATAGCTTGTTGCAATTGCTCTTTAAAAATTATGTCTGGCTGAATAAAGCCCAGTGTTTTCCTGGGCCGTAAATTCAGGCGTTGCTGATATTTAGCCATCAGCTCGTTTGTTACAGTGCGCAAATCAGTCCCTTTTGGCACGTATTGACGCAATAACCCGTTCGCATTTTCGTTCGCGCCGCGCTGATACGAAGCATACGGATCAGCAAAATAAACGTCGGTCGCGAGCTCTTTTGCAATTCGTTCATGACCCGCGAATTCTAAACCGTTGTCGGCCGTAATGCTGTGAACCAGAGCTTTAAAGGGCTGCAGCATTTCT
>NZ_QJST01000028.1 GCF_003226255.1 Idiomarina fontislapidosi | reverse complement strand
TTTGGTCGAAAAGTAAGACTACCACATGTGGGTAGCTGACCTCCTTCCGACCTATCCCATTACATGAGTGTTGCGGTTATTATCTGAATTCAGGATTCATTACTTAAAAAAATGGGCTACGTTATATGAAAGTAATTTTTATTATGCCTAACTTGAAGGCCGGTGGTGCTGAGAGAGTAGTTTCGGAACTAGCTAATTTCTTTGCTTCTAAAGATAAATTTTCAGAGGTAAGTATTCTTACATTATTTGAAAGTAGTGATTTTTATACTCTGAATAGTAATGTTAAAAGGTTTAGTCTAGATATAAGTAATGAAGATTATAAACTTGTAAAGTTGATTAATTTCACTAAGGCCAGAAAATATTTAAGTGACGTTGATGTAATTGTTTCGTTTATTTATCCATTTACCATTTTAGGTACATTTCTTGGTTTTCTAAGTCAAAAGCCTGTTATAATTTCAGAAAGAAATAATCCATACATTAAAAAGAATTTTATAGAAACTTTTCTTAGAAGAATAGTGTATCCAAAAGCACGTTTAATTGTTTGCCAAACTTCCGATTCTAAATCTGTTCTTGAGGAAAAATTTAGGTTAAAGAATTGTACGATTGGCAAGAATCCTATCAGCAGGTTGAAAAGTCCAAGAATTGAGAGCAATGGGATAATAACCGTTGGGCGGTTGATTGAAAGTAAACAGCATATGATTTTGCTAAATATCATCGAAGAGCTAAATTTGCGGCATTGGAGAGTGACAATCGTAGGTGACGGGCCTGAGAAAAATCGTTTGAGCTATAAGGTTAAAAAGCTAAACAGCAAGGGCTTTAATGTAAAAATTGTCGAACAATCAAAAGATCTTAATCAATTTTCAGATAATCACTCAATATTTTTATTCGCATCAAGGAGCGAAGGATTTCCTAATGCATTGGCTGAGGCTTTAATGGCTGGCTATGCTTGTATAGCATTTGATTGCGATACTGGTCCTCGTGACATGATTAAGGATAAAGTGAACGGTTTTTTGGTTCCTTTAAATGATATAGAGGAGTATAAAAATCGCCTAGAATTATTAGTCAACGAATTTAATATTAGATCAAAGCTTGGCGTAGAAGCAAGTTCCAGTATGAAATCTTTCGATATAGATAACATTGGTGAGGAATGGATCGATTTAATAAATTCAGTAGCCTCATATTAATTTAAGTTCGTGGGTTTATTTTAAGTATGATTGGTAAAAAAGGTAACCTTAAAGTAACGTTTGTACATGATTTATTTTTCGACGTTGACTCATGTGGGCGTTTATTTTGCCCTGGTGGTCTGGATGAGATTTATTTTGACCGTTTTTTCGACTCGGGGTTTCATAAGGTCAAGATCATTTCAAGGTCTAATATTTCAACTAAAAGTCTTTCAAACTACTTTCAGCCTGATAAATTTGAGTTTAGTAAATTTAAATTCTCAGATTATGGCGAATTGTTTAGTTTTAGTGCGTTTAACGCTCTAAGAATTGAATTGAAGAAATCCGATCTGGTGGTTATTTCTATGCCGAGCATAACAGGCTGTTACGTTGCTATGTTGTGCGCAATCATTGGAATCCCTTATGTTGTCGAAGTTGTTGGGGATGGCGAGGCGTTTAAAGCAAAACGCTTTGGAACTCTTTTTACTTTGTTCTTAAGAGCTTTCATGCCTTCTGTAATCGGAAGGGCTAGTGGGGCGATATACGTTTCGAAATATTTGTCGACAAGATTTATCAACACTAAGCGTACTCTAGTTTCAAGTAACGTCAACATATCAACTGTAATTAAGAGAAAAAAAATAACTAGAAAACTTATAGATAAAGATCAGATTAATTTAGCATTTGTTGGTGCTCTGAATAAAAACAAAGGCTTTGATGTATTACTGAATAGTATCTCAATACTAGTAAAAAGACACAAAATCAGTACGATAATTCTTCATGCAGTTGGCGGACGAGAGGACTTCGATGTTCGTTCAGTGATAGATAAGCTTGGCATCCGATCACATGTTAAGACATATGGTTTTTTGAGCAAAGATCAAGTCATGGACCTGTTAAAAGATATGGATATTTATGCACAACCCAGTCTCTCAGAGGGACTACCTCGAGCAACGCTGGAGTCGATGTCTGTGGGACTCCCTGTGGTAGCAACTAGTTTACCGGGATTCAGGGAGATATTGAGTGATTACAGTTTAATAGCACCTGGAAACTCCGATGATTTAGCTGAAAAGCTGATTGAATTCATTTTTTCCGCAGAGTTATGCAGTTACCATAGTTTGAGAAATACCGAAAAGGCTGGAAATTTTTTATACAACAGGCTTCATAAAAAGCGTTGTGACTTTTATTCTAATTTTAAAATTTGATTGTTGGTAATTTTAACTATTCTATTTCCTAAAGGTATTGCGAGAAATTGAATACAGATGTTAATCTTTTAAATTTATTGTTTTTAACACCTGAATATTATCGGTAGCTTAGTTTTATGTCCTTGAAAGTTGTTGTCTTCATTATTAGATGCTTTTATTTTAATGGCGGAATTAGAATGCTTTGACAAAATAATTAGGGTATTGTAAACATTGTATTTTCTTTTAACCTTTTCATATTAGGTTTTAATGTACATGACTAATAGTTATATTATTTAATATTATTTCGTTGTAAAAAATATATGTATAAAAGTTAGTTTTATATAAATTTTATAGTAATGAATTTTTCTTTTGTGCTATTAGAGGATGTTTTAAAATGGAAGTTAAAAAATTACCGCGTATAGCAGTATTGCTTGCTGCTTATAACGGTGAGCAATGGATTGAAAGTCAAATTTACAGCATCTTGAATCAGGAGCGGGTCGAAGTTGTTATTTATGTTAGCCTGGATCTCTCTACAGATAGTACTAAAAAATTGATAGAAAATTTTGTTAAGCAATACGATAATGTCAAGTTACTTCCTTACGGCGAACATTTTGGTGGAGCAGCTGCAAATTTTTTTAACCTATTTAAAGTTGTTGATTTTAACGGGTTTGATGCGGTTTCTCTCGCTGATCAAGATGATATTTGGTTATCTAATAAGTTGGCTGTGGCATATAGGAGTTTGGATGAAAAAAAGTTTGATGTTTACTCTTCTAGTGTAGTAGCGGTTTGGAAATCTGGAAAAGAAAAATTTATTAACAAAGCGCATGAACAAAAAAAAATTGATCATTTTTTTGAACCGGCTGGTCCCGGTTGCACTTATGTTTTTAATATTAGTAGTGCAAAGTCACTTCAAGATTTTATAAGAAATTCCGAACTGGTTTTTGATATCCACCTTCATGATTGGCTAGCTTATGCTTATTGTCGTGAAAAGGGTTTTAAGTGGTTCATTGATGAATCGTCATATATTCGTTATCGCCAGCATGATTCTAATCAATTTGGTGTAAATTTTGGTTTAAAGGCATATTTAAAACGGTTTAGGTTGATAAGTAGTAAATGGTATAGAGAGCAAGTGCTTAAGATTGTTTTGTTAGTAGCTCCAGAAAAGTATAATAAGATAAATAAGAGGTCTTATTTGTTGCTTAATTTTAATGAGGTTAGAAGAAGAAGGATAGACCAATTTATTCTTCTTTTTTTGGTTTTATTTAAAATTTATTGAATAAATTTAAGGGTAATTATAGTTATTTATTTCTTAGTTTAATTAGAAGGTTTTCTTTAATACTTATCTTTATTAGGTTAATAAATTTTTATATTTTATTTGTTATTTTTATTGCAATATTAATTCTAATTTTTTAGCTTGGTGGCTCAGTTGAAGTATTATGCTTTTTTTAGTAATAAAGCTAATAGGTTACATTTACTCATTGCGGCTTATTTTTTACAATAGTATTTACCTTATTTATCGATTTTTTCTATTTTTTATAAATAGAGGTATGCCAGCTATGTCATTTCAATTAAAACTAGCCATCGGTTGATCTCGAGATCAAAAAGACTCTTTACAGGGAAGAAGAAATACGAGGTAGTGTTATCCCCCCAAAAATTGGATCCGTTATTAGTAGAAAATTCCGCTAAACTAAAGCAAGGAGTTTTCTATGCGCAAATCACGATACACAGACATTCAGATCCTGGCGATATTGAAGCAGAACGAAAACGGTTTACCCGTTCCAGATCTTTGCCGTGAGTACGGCATGAGCTCTGCTCAGTTTCATAAAAGGAGAGCCAAGTTTGATGGTATGGACGTATCTATCATGAAGCGCTTTAAAGTGCTTGAGGGTGAAAATAAACGCTTCAAAAAAATGTACGCCGAAGAGCGCATTAAAACTGAGATCCGTGAGGAAGCCCTTGAGGGAATGCTGTAAAGCCATCTCGACGTAAAGAGATGGCGTGTGCCGCCATTTAACGCCGTGGTATCAGTATTCGCTTATCCTGCATTTGCCTGGAGATTAGCGAAAGCTGTTATCGTTATCACTGTATTAAGCGACAATTACGGTGGCCGGTCTAGCGACAATTATCTTGGCCGGTTGATCTGATAAGGTTCGGTACAGCAGAACGGAGGAGTTCACTGT
>NZ_QJST01000027.1 GCF_003226255.1 Idiomarina fontislapidosi | reverse complement strand
ACAGTGAACTCCTCCGTTCTGCTGTACCGAACCTTATCAGATCAACCGGCCAAGATAATTGTCGCTAGACCGGCCACCGTAATTGTCGCTTAATAAGTTGTAATCAAAATTCACTTACTTATATGGCTCAAAGCCTCAGCAACATCTTGAATAGGTATGAACATATTACCCACTGATTTTCGAGCACCAACCTCGTTGCCATTAGACACGATACCTATAACATCACCATCAAGATTGAGAACCGCACCACCACTAAATCCATGATGAATGTTACAACTCAGCAGATAACGGTCATTTTTTTGGAATTTAGTTTTGCCCTGAATAGTACAATATAAAATCTCAGGAGGTGTTCCTTCTGTATGATTCGGAAAGCCTATTGCAACGACCTTAGTCCCTTTTCGATAATCTGGTGATGACGCAATTTTAAGAGAGGGCTGGCTGTGTTGGTGAACACTGGGACAAATTAGTGCAACGTCATTTGTATCTGACGCCCCCAAAAAGGATATTAGAGGTAAATCTTTCGCATAATCAAAAGGGCCCGTTATTACCACATGCCCCTCAAAGTTCGAGGTGGTTACGCACTTAAGAACATGCTTATTTGTTACGAAGCCCAAATTTTCTATTAAAACGCAGGAGCCCTGAGTTGAGTCATAATAATTATGGAGTACATAAACAGATTCAGCGAGAAGCGTTTCCCAATCCTTATTGTAATCTTCGTTCGGGCAACCCAAGGCAACTGTTAACCTATAGGCGAGCCTGCGATACACAGGTGATGCTTCCCCTTTAACCATTCTTATATAGTTTACTCGCCCTTTCACAATCTTAAGTATTAAGTCCCCTTCATTCAGAAAAGTTCGTTGTCGCGCTCTTGGTGAAAGACTTTTAGTCCTATATTTTTTGAGATGCTCACGCTCAGCATTTGCGCTGCCCCATTTGCATATTGAGTAGAGAATTGATGCGGTTTTTCTAACGAACGAGCGGGTAACATTTACCTTTCTATTTACCGTTATGCCAGTAACGCCTTGATGCTGACCTCTTCCTTGAAGCCGAGTTTTGTTTACATTTATATCAAAACCATTTGCCTTTATTATGTTTTTAAGATCCTTGCCAACCTTAACCTGGGCACTTTCGTCAATAGTTAAAATGCCATGATTTTTAAGCAAGTTTAAAGAGTTCGACGAAAATGTTAAGTCATCTGCATACCTTGAGTAATTTACTCCAGCTCTTCTTGCCAAGGCTGTAAGATTTCCGTCCAGCTTGAACGCAATTAAATTGGAGATTAAGGGAGAGGTTGGGGCCCCCTGAGGTAATTGATTATCAAAGCAGACTATCTGCGCCACTACCGTCGCAACTTTTGCCGGCAGGTTAAATGGAGCTGATTCAAAAAGCCTTTTTACCCTACCGAAGTTTATAGAGCCAAAAAAGTCTAAAAGGTCGAGATTGAAAACAAAATTCTTTCTAACGTGCCTGCTAGCATTCGAGACTATGCTTTTACCTTCTATGAAACCGTGCGCAGCTTCTCTATGGCTGGTATAAGGCTCGATTAAGGGTTTAAGCTTCCTTTGAATTTCTTTGAGGGGTTTGATTGGTGTCGTGATTTCACGCATTCCACCAGACTTTTTGGGTATCTCGAAGGAGCGATATAACTTCCTCTTTGAATACAAAAACGACCCTAAAGCTTCGTAGTTGGTATCCAATAAATATGCCAACATTTCGACATTCGCGCAATCACTGAGCTTCTTAGGGAAAAAGTCTATCAAGAGCAATCCTTGCAGGCGACTTAAGGAAACTGCGGGTGAACTATTTTCTCTTTACCTCTATAAGACAACTTAACACTTAGAGTAATCAGATAAACGGCAAAAATGCCGTTATTTAACTCTTATGCTGATAAGCATAAGGAAAGTAAATTCTGTTCACCCGCAAATCAAGATGTTAGCGTAAAAACTTTAATCTGAAAAGCGTCCACAGGGAGTATCGAAAAAGCCAGCGCGAATGAATTGGTTGGCTTATGCTAATATATACGTATAATACTTGACCGTTTTATCGTTATGTGATTGAAATGGCTAATGAGTGGTCATGAGTCATGAGGATAACCAAGGAGGCTTTATGGCTAATGTATTTGATGCTGCGGTTTACATCTTGGAAAAAAGCGGCCCAATCTCAGCAATGAAGCTTCAGAAGCTCGTATACTACAGCCAAGCATGGTCGCTTGTTTGGGAAGAGGACGAACTTTTTGCTGAAGACTTTGAAGCGTGGGCAAATGGTCCTGTAGCGAGGGACTTGTATTCGTCCCATCGAGGGCTATTCAAAGTTGATGCCAATCATTTTAACGCAAAAGGCAGCTCAGACAATCTCTCTGAGGAACAGCAAGACACCATTGATAAAGTATTAGAGTTTTACGGTGACAAGACCGCCCAGTGGCTAAGTAACCTGACTCACAAAGAGGCACCATGGAAAGATGCGCGTGGGGACATTGAGCCAATGGCAAGCTGCTCAACAACGATTACTAAGGCTTCGATAGCAGAGTACTATTCTGCTCTTTGAAAATGAGCAGGAAAGAGAGAAGAGCTCAAAGGAAAGCCGAGCAAGACAAAAAGAAGAAAGCAAAAGCTGTTAAGTTTGCTGAAGCCGTCATGCAAGAGGGTAAGCAAGCAGGTCCCAAAAAAGTTGAAGCACTTCCAGACGACGAAAAACTCCCGCTTACTGAAGCAAAATTCGGCACTCTCGAAATCCCCAAGCAAGCTGTCTCGTTAGCGGACGGTGCGCGATACGGCTACGAAATGACATGGTGTGCAAGGCATGCAGATCGCGATGGGCATTGGTCCTGGGGAGAAGCTCGCAGGTGGAGCGACCAAGAGTGGTGCGAAGATATCAAATCCACTTTAAATGGATTGGAGAGGCATGACTGGAAAGAAATCCAAGCCATGACATCCGATGCAAGCCATTTAATGCATCATGACCAAGAGATATCGACCCTTTGCCAAGAGGCTCAACAAAGATGGCTTGATCTAGACCTGGAGGAATTCGATTCATCATTCAGGTTTCGTATGGGAAATCGCAAGCGAGCTTGGGGTATTGAACTACAAGGCCACTTTTTTCTAATCTGGTACGAACGAGAACATAAAATATACCCAACGGGCCCGTGAACTTAACCTGCTGCGTCAATACAAATGAGGCGACTTCACGAACCTTACAGCCCTTATCAGAGGTAACGAGTAAACCGCTAAGGGTGGGTCAATTTTACTTTACCGCTAGGTGGGTCAAAATTAGATTACCGTTGACAGTCAATGCAGCAACGAATGACAAAAGAGTTAGTTCTTGATGCGCTGCTAATGGCGGTATGGAGGCGCAATCCTAAGCAACAAGTAACGGTGCATTCCGATCAGGGAAGCCAATACACTAGTCATGACTGGCAGGCATTCCTCAAAGCCAATGGACTGGAAGGTAGCATGAGCAGACGAGGCAACTGCCATGATAGTGCTGTTGCTGAGAGCTTCTTCCAGTTGCTGAAACGTGAACGTATCAAACGAAGGATCTACTCAACAAGAGGTGATGCCAAAAGTGATATCTTTGATTACATCGAGATGTTTTATAACAGCAAACGCAAACACGGTTCCAATAACCTGCTGTCACCAGTAGAGTATGAGAACCGTTACCAAGTGGAATGCCCCCAGTATCATTGACACCCTGACTCCTCAGAATGAGGCTTGCTCAAACTGCTCAGGGCTAATGCCCCCGAGGTGACTATGTCGCCGTTTCCGATTATAGAATACTTCAATGTAATCAAAAATGTCAGCGCGCGCTAATTCCCGCGTTCTATAGACCCGCTTTTTAACCCGTTCTTTCTTTAAACTACTAAAGAAAGACTCTGCAACGGCGTTATCCCAACAGTTAGCCCGACGACTCATACTGGGCTCTAAGTTATTAGACTTACAAAACCGGAGCCAATCATCGCTGCCGTATTGTGATCCCTGATCAGAATGCACCAAGACTGGCGAGGTTGGTTTTCGACGCCACACAGCCATTAACAGAGCGTCTAAAACAATCTCTTTAGCGAGGCTAGGCTTCATCGACCACCCGACAATATTCCGCGCGTAAAGGTCCATGACAACCGCAAGAAAAAGCCAGCCCTGCCAAGTCCGGATATAGGTAATATCAGTCACCCAGGCTTGATTGGGTCGTGCCACGGTGAACTCTCGCTGCAATAGATTAGGAGTGACAATAGCTGGCCGGCCGGCTCCGTATCGAAATCGCTTATATCCCCTCGAGGCCATGATATTATGTGCATTCATAATTTTTAAAACACGGTTTTTACCAACCGACTCGCCGAGCTCGCACAAATCCAGATGAATGCGCCGATAGCCGTAAACACCGCCACTTGCGCTATGCGAATCTTTTATTAAGGGAAGCAGTCGGCGATCTTCCAAGGCACGATCAGATAAAGGTTTATCGATCCAAAAATAGAAACCTGCACGCGCAACCTCAAGAACTCGACACATCAAAGCAATTGAATGAATGCGCCGATGTTCATTGATGAACTGGTACTTTACTCTGGCTGGCTTGCAAAGTACCTTGCTGTAGATTCAAGTGGTCAATGCAACAGTTTTACTATACTACTGATTTGCATGAGTACTTCTGATGAAACGAGCAAAACGTACATTCACACAAGA
>NZ_QJST01000026.1 GCF_003226255.1 Idiomarina fontislapidosi | reverse complement strand
TTTTGGTCGAAAAGTAAGACTACCACATGTGGGTAGCTGACCTCCTTCCGACCTATCCCATTACATGAGTGTTGCGGTTATTATCTGAATTCAGGTGATAGTATTTCATCTTGAATGATCTCCATTATTTAATGGTAGTTAATAACACAGTAGAAGGTAGCGGCCTTCTACTGTGTCTCCTATCAACTGAAACTCAAAAAATCGCAGTAGAGCTTCTACGCTGATAATTTAAGCGTAGAGCAATCCCTCATGCGTGTCAAATAAAAATACAGTAGATGATCTACAGTTTTATTTAATCCTACATTTAATGCTTTATATCAATGGTTTGGCTCTCTGATGTTGTTCTTTGCTTTCTGTAGCATGAGGGAAGTGGTGACGCTGTTCATCTTACATGTCGCCAATTTAGTTACGGTGACTAGGTTAAACGTTGATTTGGGATTGCAACTTTAAACACAGAATATCTTAAGATGCTCGCTGGCTACTTCAGATAGCCAATCATTTTACGAAATCACAAACCTATATCACCTAATGGCAGTTACGGCTGCAGTTAATTAACTGTCAATTAGGGGGACATGTATGTCGAATGTAACGGTCGTATACACCAAGTCAGAACTCGAGCCAGCTATCGACAGGCAAGACAAGACAATAGCTGTGAAAAACTCGTCGCTGGCTGATGACGTGAAAACATTAAAGTCAGCATCATCTGGTGCCTTTGCATTAGCTGTTGGTTCAGCTGGAGTCTTTGCTACCAACTTCTGGAATCCGCTGGGGTGAGGCTCAGGTATTATCGGAACCTTATCTACCGGCTCACTGATCACCGCCATAGTGGCGATAGGGCTCAGCACAACGTTGCTGTTTGCAATTTACAATGACTACTCAATAAAAGGGCGAACGTCGATTCGACTGGCTGGTGGTAATAGCATCGATGCCGATCTGGTTATGGAGAGGGACTAGGTATGGGGAGCATGAGACGAAACATTATTGCCGTTAAGACGCGCCCTGGTGAGGTTCGTTTGGTCGCGGTTGCTTCTATCGAGCGTGTGGAAGCGTTTGGTAATTACATGAAGATTTACTTCGGTAACGAACGAGTGCTTCATCGGGCAACACTGTCTGACATGGAAGACATACTGGACGATAGGTTCATTCGCATACACCGCAGCCATATCGTAAAGCGTGACCACCTGCGAAAGCTTTTATCGGAGCTAGGTCGATACCAAGAGGTCCAGTTAGCTGATGAAACGGTGCTTCCGCTAGGCGGTAACTAAAAGCGCCAGCTAATGCTTGAACTTGGTTTGTAATGGGTAAACTCAGGGAATGCCAACCCTGGGCTTACTTTTTTTCTTGGATATCATCTATGTGTGACGATATCGTCTGGGGCTTCATCGAAAGTCACTAGCCGCTCTGTTATTAGTAACTTAAAGTGAGATTAGCTACGGATGGCACGTTTTCTTCAGCAAAACCGCGAGCGTTTTGTTATTGCGTTTTGTATTTAAGTTAATTAATGTCTGTGGAATAACAAAAAATCAACTTTGGATATTGCACGTTCGTCTTATCCGTAACTTAAAGGCGCGAAATTGCCAATTGAGCGAGTTACCAAGTGCGCACTGAATATACAAATTTCAGAAAAAATATAAGAAGAGGATAAAGTAATGAGGCCAACCAATGTTGCTTTCAGATTCGCCCTTCTCCTGTGGATTATGATCAGTGCACCGACCTTCTCGCAGGAAGGGGGCCCTGAAAAAGGTCAGATCGAGTTGGCCTCAGTTTCGGCTAAGGTCTGGGGAAGTTATACGATCCGTCACATGCAGTTTCCTAGTGAGAAGTGGGAGTTTTATGTAGTAGTGGTTCCGAAAGACGTCCGCCAAGGAACCCTGATCGAAATGGCAAAAGACTTTTACAATAAGTTTCCTAAGACTAGGGCAAGGTTCTTTAGTGACGAAGAGCACATTCAACAGTATGTGGATCGAGACAAATATATGAATGACAACAGCGGCAAAGTGCCGGAAGTAGAGTTCCCCGATTCAACTTGGGTCAAAAATCATCTTCTCGGTAATATCAACAATAGATCTACCAAATACAACAGGCAATGGATGCTCGAGAATCGCTATGGCTCAAGAATTGAGCTACTTCCCTAGTGACTACAGTCTATATGAGGTTCATTTTTAGTAATCGTAGGTAAAGTAATGCCTTTTCGTTATTGCTTAGCCTTCACTACAAAGCTGCGCCTCTGCTTGAGGGGTTAGGTACACATTTTTCGCGAGTGGCGAAATTAGCATCAATTTTTTGAAGTTAGCTATGATTGCTGTTCTGTTTGCTTCTGCGTCTACGTGGGCCAATGGCTTAACTTGACCTCACAAGAATGCCGTCAGGTCTGCTGAGCAATACCTAAGCGTTCAAGGCTTCTCACGCAACGGACTCATTGAGCAACTATCGTCATACTATGGAGATGGTTATAACGTTTCTGATGCAACTGTTGCTGTCGATAGCATGAATATTGATTGGAATAAGCAAGCGGTAAAATCTGCCAAACACTATCTAAGCATGCAAGGGTTCTCTTGCAAAGGGCTCATTGGGCAGCTTTCATCTAGTTATGGAGATAAGTACACCCAGATCCAAGCAACCTACGGGGCAAACCAAGCGGGTGCTTGCTAAATGGCAAGCTGATTTAATTAGTCGTTTAATTTCGGTGTGGCTACAAAAAAGTGGACTCCACCGGACTGCCTGCAGTGCTGTAATCCACTGGCAAAGTGTTAAATGATTAAGAATAAAGCTTAAGAGATTGCCAAGTACCACGAGTTGGCCAAAGCTGGTGGAGCTATCAATGGTGTTAAGACCGCCGTCGGCAGAGTGGTTTCCAGTGCTGTCGTTGGTGGAACTATATCCAAAATAACTGGCGGGAAGTTTGCTAATGGAGCATTTGGTGCCGCTTTTGCAAGAGCATTAGGAGAAGCAAGATCAAATACCCACAATTCTACTGGAGAATCCCCAGAGCCAAGAAGTCTTGATGATAAGGAACAAGCCCTGTTTGATAGTGAATTTGCTAAATTGAAAAAGAAGTTGAATGGCAAAATTTTTGATGACAACGATCATGCTGCGAAATGGATGCATGATAATGTTCATCCATTAGCAGAGAAATTTGATATCGAAATAGGTGCAGCATTTAGAGAGACTTTTACCTTGGATCAAGGAAAGTTTGTCCTTCAGGCAGAAATCACGACCCAGTACTATCGAAACATGGTTGACATAAACATCGGTGGTAATGTTTCTGCTACTTGGCATAGTCATGGTTCTCTCAGTTCGGGGTTTTCCCCAGGGGATTTAGCTCACATAAATGGAACTAAAGGCAGTAAACAATATCAAATGATATATATGTCTGGAGGTTACATTGGGGGAGGAGTTGCTAGGAACTCACTCTTATATCAAAGCAGAGGAATGAGTGCAGCGACTAAGCTTTGCTCAAATACTTGTTTAGAGTAAATAAATTATGAAAATTAATCTTTTTTTCTTCTTAGGTTTTTTGTGTGTTTCATTTAACACATTTGCCACCGACACTTTCGTTGTAAAAGGCAAGATAAGCGAGATGGTAATTTCTCCAAAAGGAACCTTTGTATTCGTTGAGTCGGAGGATGGATGTAAATCTACCTATTACTATTTGAAAGAAAACCTAAAAGATAAACAAGAATATATACTAATTCTTAAAGAAGCGTTAACAAGCAATTTTAATGTAACTTTGCACGATTCATCGTTTTCTGGGTGTGAGAAAAATAAGGTGTTTTTTGACGTTTTAAAAATTCAAAACTACTGACTTTGACATCGCTATGTTTGAAACCATCCGCCGCTCCGGCGGGTTTTGCATTTCTGGAATTATGTTTATCACAACGCGTAGGTGGGTGTGAGAAAAGACCCGCACTGGTGGGGTCGGCAATCTGACAGAATTATGTCATGTAGTTGCCCCCCCTAAAACGGACAGTGCTAACTTGCCACTTTGAGAGCGCGATACTCTCGTGGTGACATCATTTTTAATCCGCTGTGCGGATAGTAAGTGTTGTAATCCTCGAACCAATCACCCAATTGAGCCATCACCGTTGCCGCATTCGGTCGGTCGTTCATGTACACGTAATCACGTTTAAATGTCTTTACGAACGCTTCAGCCATGCTATTGCTTTGCGGGCTTCTGACCGGTGTCGTAAACACCTTGAAACCGAGTGACTTGGCGAACTACCGGGTTTCATCGGCAACATAACAACTGCCATTTTCGGTCAGCCACCCCACCTGTTTGGGTAAAACTGAAGTATCACCAAAACGTTTTTCAATGCTTTCTACTAGTACATCCTGCACCATCGTGGCGCTGATGCCTTTGGTGGTTGCAACGTAGCTCATTACTTCCCGGTCACAGCAATCCAGACTAAATACCAAACGCACTTTTTCTTTTTTCCAGCAGCTAATTTCAAAGCTATCAGAGCACCAGCGCGTGTTGGAATGCAAAGTAACGACTTTACCGTCATGAGCACGGTTATCACCAACGCGGCCAGTATGTTTCGGCAACAACAACTTGTTTAGGCGCATAATGCGATACACGCGCTTTGGATTTACTCGTGCAAAGCTATAGTAACCTGAGCGCAGTTTGCGGTTTAGGTGCGCAGTAATGCGTCAATAGCCGTTTGTTGCACGGCCATCACACAGCGGTTCTATCGGCGGTAACAACACCGCATCTTCTTGCTTGTTATAACGCGCTGAACGGCCCTTTTGTCGTTCATAAATACGCTGATAAAGGTTCGAGCGCGACACGCCTAAGGCGCTTACGATTCGGATGACAGGGAATCGTCCGCTGGCAGCAATGGCATGCGCGATATCAACTTTTTTGACTGGGCTATCTCCAGTGCCTCTTTAAGAATTTCCGTTTCCATGGTTTTACGGCCAAGCA
>NZ_QJST01000025.1:3960-5179 GCF_003226255.1 Idiomarina fontislapidosi | reverse complement strand
GCCGAAATATAGCTGCCGCTCATGTGAAAAGCACGGCACTGAAACGCACATTAAAATCGCACCGGTGCCACTAAGCATTTTACCAAAGAGCATTGCCAGCCCAAGCCTACTTGCACAAATTATTAGCGCCAAATTCCAGTTTGGCTTACCGCTTTATCGCCAAGAAGCCTTATTTAAGCAGTTCGGTATTGAACTCAATCGCCAAACCATGAGCCGTTGGCTATTAAAAGTGAGTGACAAGCTCAGGCCGTTGTATCGGCGAATGCATGACATACTACTTGAGCAACCGATGCTGTGGGCCGACGAGACCACCGTTAATGTGCTCGATGTCGATAAATCCAAGTGTTACATGTGGGGGTATGGTTGTGGCACCGACAAGCCTAAACCCGACGGGTTACCCAATATCGTTTTATACGACTATCAAGATGGTCGTGGTAGCTCACATCCAGTTGACTTTTTGCAAGGCTACCAAGGCCCGCTGCAAGTGGACGGTTATCAAGGCTATGAGAAAACCGATGCACAGCTTGCTGGTTGTTGGGCGCATGCACGGCGTAAGTTTATTGAAGCCAAGCATGCCGCCCGGCAAGAGCTGTCGTTGCCAATCATGAATAAACTCAAAGACTGACTCGACAAGTCAGCACTTAGTGTCAATAACCAGTCCCTGCTGGGTAAAGCGATTCATTACACACTCAGGCAATGGAGCAAGTTACAGGTTTATTTAGCCAACGGTGCTGTCGCTATCGACAACAATCGTGCAGAGCGCGCTATTAAACCGTTCGTTATTGGTCGCAAAGCTTGGCTATTCTCAAAGTCACGCGGCGGTGCGCAAGCCAGCGCCATACTCTATAGCGTGGTCGAAACCGCCAAAGCCAACGGCCTCATGCCGGTGGATTACCTCATGGCTCTGTTCAAGCAATTGCCACTGATAAGCCATGGCGATGATCTGGACCATCTGCTACCTTGGAATATCTCATTAAGCGTTAATACGGCGGCAACGGAGTAAAACTGATCCACCCTAGCGACAATTACTTGGCCGGTTAAATGGCCAACAAAATTGATCCACCCGAGAAAACCAATTACCGTTAATGTGTGCTATTAGTTACGCTTACAATAAAACAAACTCTATTATTGTTATTGTTTTGTTGTTAATTAAAGTTTGGGGTGGTAAAAAATTAAAAAAAGGATAATGCTTCACTAAGGACAGTCAATGCGCCGCTCC
>NZ_QJST01000025.1:0-2988 GCF_003226255.1 Idiomarina fontislapidosi | reverse complement strand
CGGCCAATGGATTTATGACTTGGGCGATTTTACCAAAGCAACGTATCAAAACACTGATCTAAATACAGGGTGTGAGGTCAGCGACATCGATGACCGGTTATCTCGTGTCGGTACAATGATCCATCCCAATGGTGTTAAAGGGACGTTCACGGTTGCCACGACTCTTCAAGGGCGAACCCATGTGCCGTTTTACACCGACGGGGGAAATATCATCTATTCACGTTGTAATACGGTATTTTCGTTGCAGAAAAAGGTGTTAACGGGGCCGGGAATAAGCTCTCTGGTCTGGCAGTACGCGTATTCACAAAATAAAGGGGCGTATGTCTCGGGGCACGGCGATATGTCGTCGGCCGAGGGAATAACAGGAAACCTGCCTGATAATATCACCGGCTCGGCGACAGATTACAAAACCACCAAAGTCATCGCGCCAGACGGCTCCGTATCTGTGCACTACATAAATCGTGACTATAGCAGTTATTTTGAAGGGCAAGAGTTTGCGACGCAATACTACGATACCGATGGAACGACGTTGCAAAAGAGCCTGCTGAACAGTTATACCGTGGGAACAGGAGTTGGCTTTGCCGAGCTTGAGCGGGAAAATGTCAAGCCCATCCGTTATCGTGCGGCTCTAGCAACACAAGTGGTTGCTATGTCGACGCCAAGTGGTCAGGAGAGTCGTTATACAACTGCCTACGGTGATTATGATGTCTACGGTAATGCCCGTAAAATCACGCAGAGTAATAGCTTTTCCGCACAGACGCGTTATCACAAAAAGACATTTTACAACGATACCACGAACTGGCTTATCGGCTTGCCCGCAAGTCATGCGGTGTCATCGAACGACAGTGACTACACCACGACGCAGGCGACCACCTACTACGGTGCAACGAGCAGCTATCCCTCGCAGGTAAATTATCATTATCGCTTTGGCCGGTGGATAACCCGGTATGATAGCTACTACACCAGTGGGACGCAGTCAGGGCTACCGAATAAGGTGCAGTTAAACGGTGCCAACCGTTGGGTGCGCTATGCCAATTACTATCGCGGTATCGCCCGCGCCGTATCGACACCACAGAGCGAATCAACGACGACGCAAACAACCACTAAGCAAGTTGACAGCAATGGTTGGGTTACACAGCAGACAGATTTTGAAGGGCATTGCGTAAACTTTGCTCACGACAGTCTGGGTCGCGTGGTGCGCATCGACCCGTGTAACAGTGCTTGGGCGGACACCCTGATTGACTACACCACAACGGGCGGTAGTGAAGGCTATCCAAATGTTACCGCAGGCATGTTGAAACAGACGGTCACTCATGGAGCACAACAAAAGCAGACCTATTACGATGGATTGCATCGTGCGATTTTTGTGGTGAATGAAGATGTGACGAATAGCGCGACAGCCCGTTTTCAGCGGATGCAATACGATGGGTACAACCGTCTGATATTTAATAGCCATCCATCTACCTCGGCGAGTACACCTTATGGTACCAAGACATACTACGACGGTATCGGTCGGATTATCCACGTCAATGATACGGCCGTGAGCGGTGCGACCAGCTATCAGTATTTAACCCAGAATCGCACCCGAGTGACGGATAATAAGGGTAACGTCACAACCACGCGCTACTTATCTTACGGCTCACCGAGCCAATCTCAAGCAACGACAATTCAATCGCCAGAAGGGGTCACTACAGAGCTGACCTATAATGTGTTCGACCAACTCACACGAGTGAGCCAAGGCGGCTTAACCGAGTATCGGGTCTACGATGGCTATCAGCAGCTGTGCAAAACGGTGCGTGCAGATGTGGGCAATACGGCATACCACTATGGCGCAGCGGGGCAATTATTGTGGCAAGCACGGGGCGACTCTGTCAGCAATAACACAAGCAGTTGCGATGGCTCGGTGAGTACCGTTGATAAAGTTGATATGAGTTACGGTAACCGTGGGCAACTACTGCGAGTAGATTATGGCGACGGCACCCCGAGTAAAACATATCACTATGATAAAAACGGCCTTATCACTGAGCTCACCTTCGGTACGGTGACACAATCATATACCTACAACGATTTAGGGTTAGTGACGCAAGAAACGTTGGCGGTAGATGGGCATTCTTTTACCTTGAGTCATCATTACAACAACTTGGGGTACTTAAGCAGCGAGACCTACCCCAGTGGGGCCACCCTAAACTATGCACCGAATGCTTTAGGGCAACCGACACGGGTCGGAAGTTATGCCACACAGGCGAGCTATTTTGCCAACGGTATGATAAAACGGCATAACTACGGCAACGGCTTTGTACATGTGGCGACACAAAATGCTCGGGGCTTACCAGCCACGTGGTACGACCTTCGAAACGGGCAGTATGCGCTGAATTATGGCTTACATTACGACGCTAATAACAACGTCACATTCTGGGACGACAAACTAAGCAACGCGTATGATATGCAGGCCAGCTACGATGGTTTAGACCGTTTAGCCACCATCACGGACAGCTATTTAGGCAGTGGCAGTCTGAGTTACGATGCCATGGGCAATATTACGCGCTATCAATTAGGCACTCAGGTGCTGAATTATAGCTACGGTAGCACCAAGCGTTTAAATAGCGTCTCTGGCGCGAGCAGCTACGTTTTTGGTTACGATGACCTAGGCAATGTGGTGGATAATGGGCAGATGAGCTTTAGCTATAATGCGGCGCAGCAGATGCTCAGTGCCGGCAGCGCACAATATGACTACGACGGCAACGATAAACGCGTTAAAGTCAACGATAGCGAAGGCGTGAGCTATAGCTTCTACTCTCAATCGGGACGCTTGGTCTATCGGCTGCAAGGAAGTACGGACATTGACTATTATTACCTTGGTGACAAACTGATTGCGAAACGTAGTGGGAGCACCGTACGTTATTTTCATAGTGACTATTTAGGCAGTACGGCAGCGACGTCTAACGCCAGCGGCACGATATTATCGCGTCAACATTATCAACCTTTTGG
>NZ_QJST01000024.1:0-3383 GCF_003226255.1 Idiomarina fontislapidosi | reverse complement strand
GGTACGATCCCGCTTGGCTCCACCACTTCTTCTCTATAGCGATGTTAGCGTTAAGCGTTCAAAGCTGAATGTTTACCGGTAACTTTGCGTTACATGCTCTTTAACAACATGGACAAGCTGATTGTAATAAAGTAATGAAATGCCACTCTACTTGAACCTTATTCAAATTGGTAGAGGCGTATCTTACAAGTGTACAGCGAGAACAAACAATCTTAGTTGCAATACAATGCACGAGGTTCTGCGTAGCAGACATCTTAGGTGTTGTATGGTTAAGTGACTAAGCGTACACGGTGGATGCCTAGGCAGTTGGAGGCGATGAAGGACGTACTAACTTGCGATAAGCCATGACGAGACAGTAAGAGTCGTTATCAGTCATGGATTTCCGAATGGGGCAACCCACTCTGTTTACAGAGTATCCGGCACTGAATATATAGGTGCCTGGAGGCAAACCCGGAGAACTGAAACATCTAAGTACCCGGAGGAAAAGAAATCAACCGAGATTTCCCTAGTAGCGGCGAGCGAACGGGAAGCAGCCCTTAAGCTTACAATGTGTTAGCAGAATCTGTTGGGAAGCAGAGCCATAGACGGTGATAGCCCGGTATGTGACGGCACATAGTAAGTGAAATCGAGTAGGTCGGGACACGTGTTATCTTGACTGAATATGGGGGGACCATCCTCCAAGGCTAAATACTCCCAACTGACCGATAGTGAACCAGTACCGTGAGGGAAAGGCGAAAAGAACCCCGGCGAGGGGAGTGAAATAGAACCTGAAACCGTGTACGTACAAGCAGTAGGAGCCTCCTTGTGGGGTGACTGCGTACCTTTTGTATAATGGGTCAGCGACTTATATTTTGTAGCAAGGTTAACCGAATAGGGGAGCCGTAGGGAAACCGAGTCTTAACTGGGCGTTGAGTTGCAAGGTATAGACCCGAAACCGGGCGATCTAGCCATGAGCAGGTTGAAGATTGAGTAACATCAATTGGAGGACCGAACCCACTAATGTTGAAAAATTAGGGGATGACTTGTGGTTAGGAGTGAAAGGCTAATCAAGCCCGGAGATAGCTGGTTCTCCCCGAAATCTATTTAGGTAGAGCCTCGGATGAATACCTACGGGGGTAGAGCACTGTTTGGGCTAGGGGGTCATCCCGACTTACCAACCCCATGCAAACTCCGAATACCGTAGAGTACTATCCGGGAGACACACGGCGGGTGCTAACGTCCGTCGTGGAGAGGGAAACAACCCAGACCGCCAGCTAAGGTCCCAAAGTTATGGCTCAGTGGGAAACGATGTGGGAAGGCATAGACAGCTAGGAGGTTGGCTTAGAAGCAGCCACCCTTTAAAGAAAGCGTAATAGCTCACTAGTCGAGTCGGCCTGCGCGGAAGATGTAACGGGGCTAAGCCATACACCGAAGCTGCGGCAGCGCATTTATGTGCTGGGTAGGGGAGCGTTCTGTAAGCGGATGAAGGTGTGTTGAGAAGCATGCTGGACGTATCAGAAGTGCGAATGCTGACATGAGTAACGATAATGCGGGTGAAAAACCCGCACGCCGGAAGACCAAGGTTTCCTATCCCATGCTAATCAGGGTAGGGTAAGTCGGCCCCTAAGGCGAGGCGGAAACGCGTAGTCGATGGGAAACAGGTTAATATTCCTGTACCGACATGTACTGCGATGGGGGGACGGAGAAGGCTAGGTGGGCCAGGCGTTGGTAGTCCTGGTGAAAGTTAGTAGGCTGAGGGTTTAGGCAAATCCGGACCCTTAAGGCCGAGAAACGAGACGAGTACCTACGGGTACGAAGCCATTGATGCCCTGCTTCCGGGAAAAGCCTCTAAGCTTCAGGTACATGTCGACCGTACCCGAAACCGACACAGGTGGTCAGGTAGAGAATACTAAGGCGCTTGAGAGAACTCGGGTGAAGGAACTAGGCAAAATAGTACCGTAACTTCGGGAGAAGGTACGCCACCTTTGGTGAAGACTTCGCGTCGTAAGCTGAAGGTGGTCGCAGTGACCAGGTGGCTGGGACTGTTTATTAAAAACACAGCACTCTGCTAACTCGAAAGAGGACGTATAGGGTGTGACACCTGCCCGGTGCCGGAAGGTTAATTGATGGGGTTAGCGTAAGCGAAGCTCTTGATCGAAGCCCCGGTAAACGGCGGCCGTAACTATAACGGTCCTAAGGTAGCGAAATTCCTTGTCGGGTAAGTTCCGACCTGCACGAATGGTGTAACCATGGCCACGCTGTCTCCACCCGAGACTCAGTGAAATTGAAATCGCTGTGAAGATGCAGTGTACCCGCGGCTAGACGGAAAGACCCCGTGAACCTTTACTACAGCTTGGCACTGAACATTGAACCTACATGTGTAGGATAGGTGGGAGGCTTTGAAGCACTGGCGCTAGTTGGTGTGGAGCCATCCTTGAAATACCACCCTTGTATGTTTGATGTTCTAACCTAGCACCCTCATCGGGTGTGGGGACAGTGCCTGGTGGGTAGTTTGACTGGGGCGGTCTCCTCCCAAAGAGTAACGGAGGAGCACGAAGGTTGGCTAAGTACGGTCGGACATCGTACGGTTAGTGTAATGGCAGAAGCCAGCTTAACTGCGAGACAGACACGTCGAGCAGATACGAAAGTAGGTCATAGTGATCCGGTGGTTCTGAATGGAAGGGCCATCGCTCAACGGATAAAAGGTACTCCGGGGATAACAGGCTGATACCGCCCAAGAGTTCATATCGACGGCGGTGTTTGGCACCTCGATGTCGGCTCATCACATCCTGGGGCTGAAGTCGGTCCCAAGGGTATGGCTGTTCGCCATTTAAAGTGGTACGCGAGCTGGGTTTAGAACGTCGTGAGACAGTTCGGTCCCTATCTGCCGTGGGCGTTTGAGAGTTGAGAGGAGCTGCTCCTAGTACGAGAGGACCGGAGTGGACGAACCTCTGGTGTTCCGGTTGTCACGCCAGTGGCACTGCCGGGTAGCTAAGTTCGGAATCGATAACCGCTGAAAGCATCTAAGCGGGAAGCGAGCCTCGAGATAAGCTCTCACTAGCACATTAAGTGCTCTGAAGGGTCGTTGAAGACGACGACGTTGATAGGCGGGGTGTGGAAGCGTTGTAAGGCGTTGAGCTAACCCGTACTAATTGCCCGTGAGACTTAACCATACAACACCCAAGGTGTTTGCTTGTTGAGCACGTAAGACGCTTTATCGAGATGAATAAGAGAGTGGCAGAACAATCAGCCGAATCCATGTTGTGACAGTTTATGTCTGGCGGCCATAGCGGTATGGCACCACCTGGCTCCATTCCGAACCCAGAAGTGAAACATACCAGCGCCGATGGTAGTGTGGGGTCTCCCCATGTGAGAGTAGGACACCGCCAGACTTCAAATAGAAT
>NZ_QJST01000023.1 GCF_003226255.1 Idiomarina fontislapidosi | reverse complement strand
TCGCAAAATGGCAATCAGCAACGGTACATAGAAATCGGTATCAACCGGCCAAGATAATTGCCGCTAGACCGGCCAAGGTAATTGACGCTAGATAATCACTGGAAGTTCAGCGATGAGAACGCTGTTATCGCTGACTGCTGCGCTTGACAGAGGCTCAGTAGAGCTAGGGATTTGGCTTATGCTTTTATCACCTACGCAACGTGAAGCGTTTCCCGTCGAATCATAAACGGGTATAACGCATTTTTTATCTGGAGTTTGAGCTTAACTTTCGGATAAAACCGAAATGACGCGTTAAACGGGATAAACCAGGTCCATTGAGCCTGCCAACAGTCAAAAATCAGGTCTGGTCGATGGATTTTATGTCAGACAGCTTACCTGATGGTCGTTGATTACGAACATTTAATGTGCTCGACGACTACAATCGCGAAGGTTTAACTATTGAAGCGGATTTATCGTTGCCTAGTGCGCGTGTCATTCGAGCATTAGGTCAGGTTATCGAATGGCGCGGCAAACCCGCAGCACTTCGTTGTGACAATGGGCTTGAGTATATCTCGGCCGAATTAACAAGTTGGGTTGAAAAGCAGAAAATAACACTGCTTTATATCCAGCCCGGCAAGACAACCCAGAATGCTTACATCGAACGTTTTAGCCGAACAGTTCTTCACGAATGGCTCGATTTACATATGTTTGAGAGCGTTGAGCAGGCACAAAAACGTGCTACTGAGTGGCTTTGGATTTATAACAACGAAAGGTCGAATACGGCCATTGGCGGCATTCCGCCCAAATATTTAACGCAAGCGGTTCACTAATTCTACGAATAACTGCTGCTTAAACTGGGGGATTACAGTAGTTGCCAACTTTGGAACACTGTCGGTCTTAAACTTTCCGGTGTTACTCGTCATAACTGGCGGAGAAAATGTATGGGGCAAGTGTCGAGATTGACGTCATATCAAGACATTCTTCTGCGATGCGTCCTTGAGCAGCGAACTCTAGGTCATTATCGGCCTTTATGCTGTGTGCCATTGCTTCAAAGGGCGACAGTATTTTTTTATAATAGTGTTATCAAGTTTATTCGGTATTTATTACAAGACGAAATCTGGTATCCCTGTGTCTAGGTTAGCTGCCGATAACTTAATTTGGAACTCACTTTTTTGGTCGAAAAGTAAGACTTTTGCATATGGGTAACTCAACTCCCTCTGGTCTATTCAATTTTATGAGTTTTGCGGCTGCTATTTCAATTCAGATTTTTATTTTATCTATATAACCCGAGTACTAAGTTTCACCGAGCATCATGAGGTCTACTGGTGGATAACAGAATTTTATTAACTGGCGCGTCTGGGTTCGTCGGCGGTGCTCTTTTTAAAAACATCGAGCTATCATCTAATGTTGAAGTTAGTGTAGCAGTCCGCTCAAAGTCCAGCGAATTTAAACATTTAAACTGTTGGATTGTTGATTTTGCATCTTTCTCAGATATATCTGAAGTTCTTAAGAGGCAGGACGTAGTCGTTCATACCGCGGCTGTTGCTCATAATAAAAAAATACGCATTTCGAGTGACTTTGAACACATTAACACTCGAGCAACACTCAGACTTGCACAGCAGGCAGCTGAGTGCGGTGTAAAGAGATTTATCTTTGTAAGCTCGATAGGTGTGAATGGAAACATCAGTTCCAAGCCTTTTACTGAGTTAGACATTCCAAAACCTTCTGAGACCTATGCAGAGTCGAAGTGGCGCGCAGAGCAAGGACTTTGGGAAATCCAAGAGTCGACAGGTATGGAAATCGTTATTATTAGACCGCCTCTCGTATACGGTCCGAATGCTCCCGGTAACTTTGCAACGCTAACTCGGTGGGTTGAAAAGGGGATTCCTTTGCCTCTAGGCGCTGTTAATAACAGGCGTTCCTATATTGCGATTGATAACCTAGTTGATTTTATCACTACTTGTATCGACCATCCTCTAGCTGCTAACGAGACGTTTTTGATTGCCGACGGTGAGGATATTTCAACGACTCACTTACTACATAAAGTTGCGAATGCGATGGATAAACCATCTCGACTTATCCCTGTACCCGAGAGGTTACTTACACTTGGAGCTACGATGCTTGGTAAGCGCGATATGGCTCGGCGTTTACTAGGCTCTCTTCAAGTCGACATTTCAAAAGCGAGACAGTTACTTGGTTGGCAACCAACTATTTCGCTTGAAGAAGGCCTAAAGCGCTGTTTTAAGTAAATATATATCCCAAAAGTTTTAATCTTCGCCATTTATTTCGTTCAATTTAATTTTTTTACCGGAGATAATTTGTGACTCGGTTGTTTGATTTTGTTTTCTCATTTCTCGGTCTTACGGTCGGTTTCCCCATACTTGTTGTGCTATATATTGTTGGACTGTTTGATACCGGCTCGCCTTTGTTTATGCAGGAACGTGTTGGCCGAAACAGTCGTCCGTTCACTTTAGTTAAATTCCGCACGATGCGAAAAGATACTGCGTCTGTTGCGAGTCATCTTGCGAGTGCATCCTCAATTACCAAGTTTGGTCACTTCTTACGTCGAACCAAACTCGATGAGCTGCCGCAGTTGTGGAATGTTCTAAAGGGCGAGATGAGTTTGGTAGGACCCCGCCCATGTTTATTTAATCAAGAGGAGCTTATCGAAGAACGCCTTGCTCGTGGTGTGCTCGAAGCGCGCCCTGGTATTACTGGGCTGGCACAGGTTAATGAGATTGATATGTCTACGCCTCGGCTTTTGGCTGAAACTGATCAAAAGATGCTAGCATCGTTTGATATTGCTTCTTACTTTAAATACATTCTGATGACTGTCACAGGGAGTGGCAGCGGTGACCGCGTAAGATAAAGTTTCTTTCAAGCTTGCACGTTTGATTAGAACGGATCTACAAAAACCTACCTAATCAAACCTTACCCACCCACGCCCCCTAAAGCCCACTCGGTTGCCAATGTCGTGATAGCATGGGTGGGGCGTTCTATAAGCGAGATAAACAGTGCCAAACGAACTCGAGTCAGCAACTAAAATCGAAGATCAATTCACTACGCAGTTTGATAGCAAACTGTTGAGTATTCCGCACTACCAACAACACCCTCAAATGTTACCGTTTGTGGGTTCTCACTATGGCGAGTATGGGCCTCGCATCTTAATCTTGGGTGAAAGCCACTACCTGCGAAAAAGCAGTACGGTTCATCTTGATGCTGAACAGTGGTATCAAACTCATGCATCGCAGTTATCCGCTCACGATTACAGCCACACAAACACGAGAAAATGCTTAACTAAACCCGGTAAAAGCTGGAAGTCTAAGTCATATACCATTTATAGAAACATTGAGAATGCGTTACTCGAGGTGGGCTACCCAAAAGAGGATAATACGCTTCGCTATGTTGCCTTTATGAATGCCTATCAGCGGCCAGCACGATCACGCCTGAGTATTCGTGGTACTCCTGAAGATGAGCTTCGATCGCTGGCAACGATACAGGCGGTTATCGATACGATTCAGCCCGAGCATATTATTTTCGTCTCACGAAAAGCCTACCTAAATATTGGCAAAAAACTAAAGCAAACGTCGTTTGCGGTGCCACACCCTGCCTCTGCTTGGTGGAACCGGAGCTCAAAACGCGGAACTGGAAAACAACAGATGCTGGCGCTTTTACGGCGATTACATGCCGAGTCGTGAGGATATTCATCGACTCTGTGTAACTTCTTTTAGTAACCCTATACAGTTACATGTGCAAAAGTAACCAAATAGGGTTACTTTTAAAGTGTGTTATATTTTAACCAGTAGGTGGATGTGCGTCAGAGTATCGCGGTGGGTGGACTCGCATTAGGGCACTTGTTTGTTGATCTGGCAAAGTCGTGGCTGCGTCGCAGAGAGGAACAGGATATCAATGCCGCCTGGGTGCTTATCCTTGAGAAGTAAAAAAGAGCCCCTCTTTAACGAAGTCGCTAACCACATGAAAGCCAGAGGGGCTCAAGGCTTCGACGTGAGACAATACCGAATCTCGAAGCCTTTTTATTAAAATCCAAACCACGGCATTCGTCGTTAAGCCAATAGCGGGTTGTTGTGTAGGATATTGGATGTTGATGCTGGCGCGTTCCCTGTATGTTAACCCAGGCTCTCGTTTAATAAGGTCATTACTTGCTCGGGCACCGCGTTGGCTTGAGCTAAAATACTGGTGCTTGCTTCCTGAACTATTTGGCGACTGGCTAGCTCGGCACTTTCTTTAGCAAAGTCTGTATCCTTTATTCGTGAGCGCGCGCCCATCGACTCTGTTACCGCTGTGTTTACACTACGTTGCGCACTTTGCATCGCGTTGAGCTTTGCACCATAGTAACTTCGTTTATCCAACACATTATTCAATGCTTTATCGATTTCTGCGAACGCTTGCTCTGCCAATTCTATTGGATCCAAACTGGACTCTTCTAGGCCAAGTGCACTGAGCGTTGCGGGCGTTTTCTCCATGGTAATGAAGTCTTGTTCAGATGTTGGGTTGATACTGGCGGTAATATTCACGGGACCTTTTTCAGTGCCATTCGGCCCTGAGCCTTCACCACTGCCTATCTTATTCCAAGTACCCACGACCTCAAATGCGCCACTCCCGACCACAGAAATAATCAGGGGCTCGTTCACCGTATCGATAGTTAGGGTTTCAATGTAGTCGTCGGATGCGTGTTTATCGCCGCTAAACTCAAAGGTCATGCCGTTGTAACTGCTGCTGCCCTCACTATTGAGCTCAGAACCGTCATAACTTGCATCTGCTGTGTAGCCATTCTCTTCATAAAAGAAGTAATTTTTAAGGTCGGTCGCATTGTTTATGCCGTTGACACCTGCAGTCCAGACGCCATCGGTGAGTGGGGTGCCGACTAAGTGTTTGCCCGAGCGCGTGAATACCTGTACATCATCGTCTGCACTGTACGAGTCAAGACGAAAGTCAAGTTGCTTTGAACCGGCGGGTATATAAGCGATGGACCGTAATCCTGATGGCAAACGGGTTGAAACACCGTTTTGTAGAACTGCATCGATACTGTCAACATCACCCACTTTTAATTCATCGTCACCGACTAACGGCAGCCGATTAAAGGCCTTCGTACCATACGCTGTCGCTTCGATGTGTTGTTTGAGTTGTTGGAACTCTTTATTCAGTGCTTTTATGTCACTTTCTGAATTAACGCCATTTTTTGCTTGTATCGCTAGGGCACGCATCTGTTGCAAAGCGTCAGATATTTGACTTAATCCGCCCTCTGCAATTTGTGCATAGCTCATCCCGTCATTTAGGTTCCGATTGACCTGGCGCCCTGCCTCGATAGCAACGCTTAAGCGATTACTAATTTGTAAGCCGGCACTATCGTCAGCGGCACTGTTGATGCGACTTCCTGAGCTTAACCGTTGATATGATGTATCGAGCGCTCGCTGGTTCTCCGCCAAATTACGCGATACCCCAAGTTGATACTTATTGGTTTGTACCGATAGCATTGCTCCTCCTAAGCAGTGTTCTCCTACTTAGAAATATGCAATTTACATACCAGCAATATCACCCTTTTATAAAATGTATCTTACTTGCTTCCGGGCTCCCTTTGTCATCATAACCACAAATAACATAGCCCTGGGAAATTAATAACTGCAGCATTGCTGGGAATTTTTTCATCGATTTCACCCGAATCGATTTAAACCCTTTACTCTTTACCCACGCCTCTTGCTGCTTAAGCAGCTGCTTGGCAATACCATGACCGCGATAACTCGGATGAACCGCGCCCAGCCAGCTATAAAACTCAGTATCTGAAAGCGCATACCCCAGCTTATAACCCACCTTTTTTGCGCCCTCTAACGCCACCAAAATCAGCGTCTCCTTGCCTGCCAACCGCTGCTCAATTTTCTCCTTGGAGTTTTTATTATCAAACTCAGGTACCGCAGCATCGATTTCAATAATATCGGCAACAGTGCCTTGGGTATATGTGATGTTCATTTGGGTGTCACTTACTCCGCTTCTTTGCGCATACCACGAATGGTGTCCGTTATTTTAATGGAAATCTCATCGATGTCATGGCTTGGGGAGAGTTCAGGTTGTTCCAAGCGGTAGGTCGCGCCTTTGGCGCGACAGCTATTACAAGCGGTTAGTGCAAAGACTTGTTGAGTTAATGCTGGAACAGCCAAAGTCCGCTGTGTGCCAAGTATAGTCATTCGACCCTGATCACTTATACTCAATAGTGTTCAGGTATGTGTTTGCTGCTTACGACTAATGTGCCAGCATCATTTTAATGATCTCCGCTTTTCCTTCGAAGCAGCAAGCACCTTTACTCTACAACGAATACTCAGGGCTCGCTTTACACGACTGTCTATATTTATTTCGCAGAGTAAAGATACATAGCGAACTTAAAGTTAGGGGGACGTCATGGTCGATCAAACAGCTAAATTC
>NZ_QJST01000022.1 GCF_003226255.1 Idiomarina fontislapidosi | reverse complement strand
GGAAAACACTGGGCTTTATTCAGCCAGACATAATTTTTAAAGAGCAATTGCAACACGCTAAGAGCGAGTGTTGCAGTTATTAGTTGAATCTAGGTTTACCATTCGACTCAAACTCTGTCTTACACCAGCCCATTACTTTACTTAATGAGAGAGCATCTGCTTTACTATTGACCATATCGGACATGCATCTGAAAAACTCATAAGAATATTCTTCGTTTATATCACTCTGTACTAAGTAGTCTCCTAATATTTCTTTTTGTTCACTTCCTGTCAGCTCGCGAATTTCCTTTAACTTCACATCTGCATAGTCGTCATAGGAAGAGCCACCAATACATTGAGATAAGAGCCCTACAGTAATTATCCCTACAACTAAAAAGCCGATAACATCCTTTCGAGTAATTGTAGGATTTTCAACACCACAGCTTGGGCATTTTTTCTCGCCCGGCGCAACTTGTGCGCCACATTTTTTGCATGCGATTCTTTTTTCGCCCATCAGTTAAGTCCTTTTAAAGCAGATTTGAAGTAATCTTTATTATCAAGTCAAACTTGAACGAGCAATTCGGACTCTGACTGCATTCAACGACGGCATAGTGGACGCATTAAAAGAGCTAGGCGCCGATCCCGATGGCTTGGTGTTTGAGGAATAACTTGCGTCTTTGACCCGCACCCTTCGCCTTTGCCCCGTAACTTGCGCCTTTGGCGCAAGGAAAACGGTTTAAAACCTACATCTTCCAGCCCTGAACCCATTTTTCTTCGTTTTTTAGCTCGCGCCAATCAATTGAGTATTCGTTCTTTGAAAGCACTGATTCGATTACACAGGCAATGACGGCGCCCTCCTCATCGTACTCAACTTCAGATACTAAAAAATGTTTCTCTCGATTCATCGGCGTTACGGCAGTCCACTTGCTATTGCGAAGTTTGGCTGGATTAATTTGGTTCATGTTAATTCCGTTATAACTCAGTTAAAAATAACTTACTAAAGCTCTATGCTACCAAATTGGTATCACTAATAGTTACTTCTGAACTAGGAGGAACTATGAAAAAAATTATTGTTTTAGGCCGCTGTCCAGATAGGTTAGTTATAAAGGCACGGCAAATATTAAACGACAGACATCAACTATCGATTAGAGCAAGAAAAGTAAATCGTTCACGGCGATGGTGCTCAGTCAGGCTAAATATGTGTTTCAGGTTACTCGTTTCTGAACATAATTCAGCCTACATAGCAAATCATGACAAATATGAGCGCATGATTAATAAACTCAAATAAGTAAATTTTGACCCCATCGATGAGGGATCAACAAAAATTATTGAATATGGAACACAGTATGAATACATCAAAAAATGAGCAACGACTAGCACTCACTGACCTTGTGCGGCAGTTAGGTTACGATGACTCAACAAAACTTGCCAATGCGGTTCGTGACATTCTTAAAGGTAAAGAAAGTTTCGAAAAATATGTCGATGACGATGACCATATAAGCAGCGGAAACCGACCTGAAAAAACACTTGTTTCGCCGGACGCTAAAACGCTGGTTGATAATCTTTGTTTGTTACGTCCGTACACTAAGATATTTGGCAAAAGCAAGTCCGAAAGCAGTGAGTACGCCCCATTTCGTTCACTAAAATCAAAAAGTGATCGACCTAAGCTCGAGAGAAAGATCCAAGATCACCGCAAAAAATTCGAAATGGAGATTTTACGTTCAAAACAGGCGCTAAATGCGTTGCCTAAGTTTGCTTCTTTATTCCTCTCCGAGCAGAAGATAGATCTTGAGAAAGACAGCTTGAGAACGCTCCTTTCAGAATGTGGCGAATGGAATGACTATTCAAACACTTATGCCGAAAGTCTATGGAGTGACATCGTCACTTTATCAGCAGAGGTTGAGACGAGTAGCGATACCAGTGAAACACGCCGTCAATTAGGTGAGAAACTACTGCTTATCGGTGACCAAGATTCCGCACTGGAACACCTACATGAGGCGGTTTCTGTCTACCCGGAAAATGGCTTAGCCCACATTGCGTTAGCCGTAATTTACCTTGATACTTTTCGTCAATGCAAAGCTGAGTTGCAGCAGGCTGCTTCCCAAAACGAATTTGCAGGCTTGATCGAGTCTCCAATCAACTCCAGCGAGCATAATCTAAATGAGCAACTACTTTCTCAGTCTAACGATTACTCAGAAGCACGTGAACGGTTATTAAAGCACGCGATTATGGGCCTGTACTACTGGCCTGGTCAAACTGTTGATGCGGACAAAGAAGTGTCATTCGGGTTTCATTATCTAAGTGATTGTCCTGATACCAGCCTGGATTTCAATTACTCAACTCTACTTACCGTCATGCTAAACCACATTCAAGAAGTCGATTTTGAACGTTTGCCAAACGAAATGAACGCTATCTTGCGGCTAAACTTTTACAGCAAGCGTTACGACCGCTGGTCTGTTTACTTGAATTCATGCAAAACCGAAGAATCTAAGTTAATCCTCGTCCTGGGTTGGTTGTCAATGGATGCAGTAAAGCAAGTAATTGATGAAAAAATACGATTTCAGCACCGATCCGCTACTATTAGTCAATCTGACTATCGTTACTATCAATCGCAAGCGTTTCAGCAGCATTATATACAAATTTATGGGTTAGAGGCTTATCGCGATTTTAGCGTATTAACGCTTAAACAGGCGCAAACCGAACTAACAATTAATAACGCGAATCAACTTGCTTCACCTGTGTATTTGGCTGCAAAGGACGTTATTAACGAAGCTACTGATATTAAGGCCATAGATCGCGACAAGATGTATGACTATGACGACAGTACACCAGACTGTGTCTACGCTTGGCACGAGACAGCAGAATGCGTGGTCAATGATATCAATGGCTGGAAAAGTTTACTCGAACACCGCGCTTGGCTAGATTTTGGATGTACTGACCATGCGCCAAGCACACTTTGTAAGTTGGCACTTGTAGCATCGCTGGCAGAATTAAGCCTAGATATTGAAAGTCCCGTCAATGTCGTAATTCTACTGCAGTTAGTAGAGAATAAAACGGTGTTGGACACAGCTGTTGAAGGTTTCTCGCCAGATTTTTTTAAGTATTTAGAGCAAGGGATCTTTACAAACTGTAAATACGGTGACCATCCGGCTGTCAAACAAGCGCTTGAAAAAATCATTACGGCAATTCAGGAGTATCAGGAGGAGTGATGTGAGAACAGGGTTACAACTCACTTGCAAGTATTTCATGTCTACTGCGGCCAAGGGCTGCCTATTGTAAAATAAAGCATCCTGATGCTCTTAATCAGGATGCTTAGCTCACAAAAAATCACTACCCCATAAGTAGTGCTATTATCCGCCACCTAACCTTGAGTCTTTTTTACTGTAGCACGTGATTTTCAGTACTTAAGGGGGTATAAAGAGGTAAATAACCCGTTTTTACTGGGTTTGCTTATTCCCATTATGATAATTTGGGAACATTGCTATCTAAAGAAAGCACTCGGCTTACATTCAAATAATGTATTTCTAAAATAACGACGAATCAGATACCTAGGGGCTATTTCGTTTAGTTCACGATTAGGTTTACTCAAGGAGTCGGTTTTGCAAAATTCTTTTACCAAAGAAATAGATGAGGTTCTTCAGTTAGAGGCTGAAGGTATGCTCAGCGATCTATCAACATCACCTCTTTTACTAGCTAACTTTCTTAGTTTTGACAAAAGAGACAGAGAGCGCGCTGTTAATTACATACGGTCAGTTCTTGATGAGTGCTACAAAGAGGGACACTTAAAAGTAGCAATTTTTCACGAGTCGCAGCACTTGTACGGATATGCGATTTTCTTCACAACCCCCAATGCGGAATATCCTACATATCTGCACAAAATTTTTGTAAAAGAACCATACCGCAATCAGGGACTTGGAGGAAAGTTACTGCAGTCTATAGTTAAGGGCAATTCAAGAGTTGCGCTACTGTGTCCAATCGATAAAGTAGCATTTTACGAAAGTCATGGCTTTAATTATTCGCAGCCATTTGAAGTCCCTGATAACGAGAAGTTTAGACTATCCAGAGGTCTATACTCCGATTTATGCCTCATGAAAAATTACCAAGAACAGTCTGAAATTCCATTGTTCTTTTTAAACGACAATGACCTTACGGATATACTGGGCCTTTAATTTTGATTGTTTCAACTCAACAGCTTACTTCGGCTCACTCATAGGCTTCTTAACATGGCAAGCTTAACGATTATTAACCAAATTAAGTTTTCTGAAACGGAACCAGGAAAGCAATGGTGTTCTCAATTCGGTCACAACGATAGGCATTATGCCGAAAAGTTAATCAATGCTTTGTATTGGGTATCTGACAAGCAGTTCAAGGTATACATTGCTCAACAATTACAAGAGGTAACCCAATCTCAACCAACCGCTTGTTTCTGCGAAAGAGAGCCAAGGAAGAGAAATGGTAAAATCTTGCCTTACTACAAAAGTCCAAGACGCAAACGAAACAGAAAGTTCTATGGCATCGCAATGTCTCCAATACCTACAGAAAATGCTCATCGCCACGAAGTCGGTAGTGAAGGTGTAATTTCAAACATAATAACCTCTAGTATGCGGGAGAATCCAAATAAGGTATTACTCCACCCTACCGCTCAAGCTTTGCAGAAAAAGAAGGTAAAGCAATACGTGATAGTAACTGACTTAATAGGCTCCGGCACCAGAATCTCAAATGTGCTTGATTCATTTTGGGCAGTACCGTCAATTAGAGCCCTGCATTCCGCAAAATTAATTAACTTTTTCGTTATTGCCTATGCCACATCGAGAAGTGGTCGAGGACTTGTATCAAGACATCAGCTGAACCCTGAAATTCGTTACGAGACGGAAGCCCCTTCTTTTAAAGACGCATTTTCTGACAGTGAAGAGCTTGAAATACGGCAATTCCTTAATCGTTATACGAAGAAAAATAAAAGCGGAACTTGGGGGAATACCTTTAACTGGCATGACCCTCTTTTAACCGTTTTCTCACACGGAGCTCCCAACAACTTACCAGAAATAATGTTTAAACCTGGTACAACTGGAATAAAGCCATTATTTAAAGGTAGGAGTACCTCACGGTTTTATGAATATGGCAGTAAATTCGAAAGCCAAATACTTCCAGTACTTAATAATAGAGGTGCTTCTGAGAGTGAGTATCTAGAGTGGCTCTTAAAACAGCCTCTAAGGCATCGACATATATTTCAAGTCCTTTCCGTGATTGGTAAGGCAAAGTCTTTATACCAGATAATGGATTTCACAGGGCTGAAGCGAACGGATATAGTTTCTGTTTTGGAGCTTTCTAAAGCTCATAAGTGGATTGAGGACTATCACATAACTGATCGGGGGCGTTATTTGAGGGATCACCTTAAAAGCAAATCAGTTCAAGTTAGCTCAAAAGGCCTTGAACAACAGGAGAGCGAGCTTTACTATTGTCCTCAGAGTTTGGGAGCTTCTCTCTATTAATCTAGCGAATACAGGCTGTTAGCCTGTCAATTTTGAGGAGCATGTTGTTTTCTCATTGAGCGAGCCGCCGCTTAGAGTCTAAGTGAGACTCACAGCAACCTAAAGGCTGTGGTCGTCGACTCTCTGCTGCGAGTCTCATTTACCCTCCTTACGGATAAAAGTAGATGAATAGATGGAGCTCCCGAGCTTTTAAAAAGCACAATTCAGACAAACCGGTAGCTGTAGTAGAAACAGCTGCTTTGTATGGGCGAAAAATTCAAACCTCGTGTCCAGAGCTACCAGTTATTTTTACACTCAACCATCTAGCGCTCAAATCTGGGGTTCCCTATAACAATCTCCGTAGTTTTGTGGACAGAACTATCGAGAGACCATATAGGTCATTCACTCTCCGAAAAAATGGACGTAGATCGAACCCAAGAAAATTCCGAGTAATTAAAGTTCCACAGCAAGATCTCAAAAAAGCACAACAATTTATTAATCAAAACATTCTATCTAAAATGGAACCGCATGAATGCAGCGTTGCATTTTCACCAGGAAGTAAAATATATGATGCAGCTTCAGAACATTGCAACGCGCGATGGCTTCTTAAGTTTGACATAGTTAGCTTTTTTGAGTCTATTACCGAAAAGTCAGTATACAGGGTATTTCGAAGATACAATTATCCTGCGTTATTAAGCTTTGAAATGGCAAGAATATGTACTGCATTAAAGGCGAAACCTCCAGTTAACTGGGGCGGTGCCCCTGCTAGTATTCGATACCCCACGATTCCTGGTTACTCGAATAACAAACTAGGAACTCTGCCTCAAGGGGCCCCAACAAGCCCAATGCTTGCTAACTTAGTCTCGTACAACCTAGATCGAAGATTAAAACGAATCGCAGATGCTCATAGCTGCCATTATAGTCGCTATGCTGATGACATCACATTTTCTACTGACTTAAGCATTTCAAGAGGTGAGGTATCCACAATAATAGCTATGGTAAATAGCGTATTACGTGAGTATGGGCACACAATGAATAAAGCCAAAACCACTATTGCCCCACCTGGAGCTAGGAAGTTTTATTTGGGGATGAACATTTGCGGAGATGTCCCACAACTTAGGAAAAGCTTTAAACGAAAACTCAAACAACACTTATTCTTTTGCGAAAAAGGCTCCGTTGGCCCAGAGAAACATTCTGAGCACCTTGGTTTTGTATCTGTAATTGGTTTCAAAAACCACCTTAGAGGCTTAATAAACTACGCATGTCAGGTCGACAGTGATTTTGGCAAACTTTGTATGCAAAGGTTTCAATCTATCGACTGGCCTCTGTGAGCTAAACTCAAGAGATTTGATTACCAAGAGCTATAATAATTTTCTGCGTTAGATACTTTCGTTGTAGACATATTTCCCCACCAATCCATCATTTCAACACGCTCATCCCAGTACTCCGCCTTGTGCGAATAAGCGCCCTTCACCTTGTTCTGTTCAACGTGTGCTAATTGACGCTCAATTGCGTCAGAGCGAAACTTCTGGTCACTCTCATGCAACGTTGACGATGCCATGGTTCTAAAGCCATGTGGCACCGCTTTCTCTTTCAAACGGCCATCAGGGTAATGGGCATTATCCTGGTACTTATGCGTATTTCGGTGATTCCGAACAGCGATTCCGGAGTTATCCGATCACCTGTTAGCCGTTCTTTTTCATAACCCTCTTTTTACGCTAAGTGATCG
>NZ_QJST01000021.1 GCF_003226255.1 Idiomarina fontislapidosi | reverse complement strand
GCTTTCAGTCATTCGTTTGCTCATCGTAAAACTCCTTTGTTTTAGTTTAAAAGAAATTCTACGAGTGAGCTGTATTATTTTACGGGATAGTTACATTCGTGTTCCGCCTTAAAATCTCTTACTGTGCCATTTTGGGTATCAAGGTGTGCCATTTGGGCGGTAATTTCCACCTAGATATTCCCATGGAAAGGGACATCTCAGCACCTTTAAGAGAAACGCTTGATGACATTAAGGTGGAACACGAAAACCATCAAAGTGGAACAAAAACTATTTGTGTGAGTGAAGTATTTGTCAGTCGAAATTGACAGGTTTATTTGAAGCAAGGATGGTTATTAGCCAAGATCCAATGAAGTGTTTTGGTACAAAAAATACTTTCTGCTTCGTCGCTAAATGTAGGGGGCAAACTAAGCCCGATCTCTATAATTCGTCTTAGATCTGAGGATAGTCTTTGCTCGAATTGGTCTCTATCACCCGACGAAGAAGATGGTGTCAGCAGTTCGTTGAGCATTATTCCCATATCCAGCATTTTCAGTGTTCGGTATTTATAGCCAAACAAAAATAGAAAAAGTGCATAAGCATATTGCTCGGCTGTCGTTGGCCGTAAATGCTTACACTCTCGGATTTGATTGAGTGTGATAAAAAGCAGTGCGTTGAGCGAGTCGAGTGATCTCGCTTCAAACTGTGTTTGCCTTTGACTAGGGTACGATTGCTTTAAAGCGCTGAGCGGTATTTCATCTAAGCAGTGCCAGCTAAACAGCTTTCTAAATAATTTCCCTCCGTATTGAATTGCAAACTGCTTCAGCGATGACTCTATCGTAACTCGATGGTCGATCAAAGACCAAAGCGGGTGCTTTAAGATATTGGCGGTTGGATAATTCACACCATCAAAGAATAAGTCGATGGTATTCGACTGTGTCATTGCTCTGCCAGCAAATAACTTGTACCAAAAGTTTGGATATTTCAGTTGGGTAGTATCTTTTGAATCGTAGTCCAATGATTCGATGAAACGCACCATTGAAGGATGGTTATTTTCTTCGAGATGCCTCTGAATAGCAATCTGTCCTGCAACCGACCGCATTACTGGGGACAACGCCAAATATCGACTTTTTATCTCCGTGCGCCTGTCCTCAGTCAGTGGGTAAAAAGCCTCCCAACTCCAGAAATTATTGAGTTCAATAGATGAAGTATTATTCATTCACTGACCTTTCTATTTGAAGAATCTTAAACGAATTTTCAATAAGTACAGCATATTAAGTACCTCCGCTCATTGAGTCATCAGGACGAATCTGGTTAATAAATCGACAATGTTTATTTCAAATTTTGAGTATAGGCTAATTGTCACCGTTAGTTTGATATGGAGGATGACAAACATTGAGTGACGAAGAACGAGAATTTTTGGCCATGCAGCTTGAGCAAGATTTATTGAAGTTATACGGCTCACCAATTCTCACCATTGAGCAATTACAGCGAGTTTTGAACTACCGAAGCGTGGCTGCGGTGAAACAAGCCATTCAAAGGCAAACGTTGCCCGTGCATATTTTTGAGCTTCCTAACAGAAGAGGACGATTTGCGCTGGTGAGAGATGTCTGTAAATTTTTGGCTAGCCAAGCCTGCGCGAGAGAGGACTGAGCAATGTAATTCGCTAACTAAAAAATTTTATTGGCGCAAATAGGACAAAAGCCCTCAGAGCGGCAACTCTAAAGGGCTTTGTGGTTGAGCATCGAATCGAAACTCGATACTGAATCATTGTTCTTGATGTGACATTTGTCAAGTTTTCTGCTCTTGAAAAGAAAGCTTTGGTCGCCTGCGCCTCTTTTTACCTATTGAGAGGACATCAAAATGATGAATGTCAGCACTATCCGAGCCGTCGTGAGGGCTAAGTTCGTGAAGCCCGACATCACTGTCAGAGAGCAGGCGGCTATCGCTGGGGCATCGCCTTCAGCAACGCACCGTCTTAACAAGCGTTGTCAAAAACTCAAGATCGATCATCTGTTACTTGAGCAGCTAAGCAATAAAGAGGTTGTCGAAGTGCTTTTGTACTCCGACCATCGGACATCTTGTAAACGTGAGCCAGACTACAACGAAGCGCTACGCGAGTTAAGCGAAGCGCGAGGCAAACGTAAAAGAAGAACTGTTCTTTACCTTGAATACCGGGCTATCGACCCGGCAACGGCTATGAGCAAGACCCACTACTTTCGGATGCTCAATAAAGTCATGAAGCGCGTCAAGATAGTTATGAAGCAGCATCATGTGGCTGGCGAACATATGTATATCGACTATGCAGGCACAAAGGTATTTTACAAGGTCGGTGGCGAGAAAGTATGGGTGAAAATCTTTGTCGCCACGTTAGGTGCGTCAAAGAAATTATTTGCTTTCGCAACAGAAGGAGAAAAGACAGTTAATTGGATTGACGGTATGACAAAAGCCGTCACTTACTTCGACGGTTGTACTGAAACGGTGACAATGGACAACGCAATAGCCCTAGTCAGCGAGCCGGGTCTTGTAGCTAATCTCGTTGATAACGTGATGTTCTGGGCTGAGCACTACGGCTGTTTGATCAACACCTGTCGCGTCGGTCACCCCCAAGATAAGTCCTTGGTAGAAAATGGGGTCAAGTTTATTACACAGCGTGTTTTAGTGCCGATGTTGAACATGACGTTTTTCGACATAAACGAGATCAATCAGTACATTCTAAAAGAAGTCGAGAAGCTCAATAATGAGTGCTTCCAAGGGTTTGATATTTCACGCAACGATCTCTTTGAGGAAAATGAGCGGGGTGCGTTGCGCCCTTGCCCAGCGACCCCTTACCGTATGGTAACTGATCGCCAAGTTAAACGCGTCAAACCGGATTACCATTTTGAATATGGTAACCATGACTATTCCGTACCATATACGCTTGCTGGAGAGTCCGTTGATATCGTCGTGACTCAAAATGAAATCGACATCTATCACCAAAACCGTTTTGTTTATAAGCACCAATTAAGCAAAAACAAAGGTGGGTCTACGACCATTCCTGAGCACATGTCAGCCGAGCATCTGGCCGATTTCAGTATGTGTGACAAAAAGGCCAATATTAAGTGGGCTGAGGACACTGGTGAACAAGTTCAGGCAATTGTTGAGAGCTGGTACTCGCAGACAAAGAACCCGCAGTCCCGGCCCATCGCTAAACGCTGTCGAGCACTAATGAATTTGGTTCAAAAACAAGGGAGTAACCTTGTGAACCAAGCGTGTGAATATGCGCTTCGTCATGACATGGATAAGCCCAGTGAAATCGAATTGATTATTAGCGCTCAAAAGGCGGAGGGTGGCTTCGAAAACCTTCCGTATCGTGTTGAATTGCACGGCAACATTCGCGGTAGAGACTACTACGGAGATAACTATGATGCTTAAAAATAAGATAACGTCTAATCTGTCAGAGTTAAAGCTCCACGGTATGGTCAGCGCTCTTAAGCAACAGTTCGGCAACGACAATTATGAGGACAAAGGCTTTTTTCAGCGATTGGATGAGCTAGTTGTTGAGCAGCTTAATGTCACATCAAATGCACGTACCGCAAGGATGATGAAGCAAGCCGCAATACGTTTTCCCGCTGCTTCCATCGGCGATATTAACTACTCCCTTATGCCTTCTCTAAAGCCTGCTGTTGTCAAGGAGCTGGCTGAACTTGAGTGGCTGAAAAATCACCGTCATATCATTATCACAGGGCCGACAGGAACAGGTAAAACGTCCTTGGCAAGCGCTTTCGGTAATGCTGTTATATCAAGTGGCATTCCTGCTATTCACTGCCGTTTTAAAACGCTGATCCTTAACCTTGCTGCCGCAGACACAGATAAGCGAGCCGCAACGTTCAGAAGGAAAGTCGAGAAAGCACCACTTCTTATCATTGATGATTGGGGAACCGCACCTTTATCAGTGACCGAGCGCCATTCACTTTTTGAGTTGATTGAGAAGCGTGACCAAAACTCGTCCCTGTTGATCACATCGCAATTTGCAATTGTTGAGTGGCATGATGCCTTCGGTGATGCAACCGTTGCAGATTCTACGCTTGATCGGATTGTCCATAGTGCTCACAAGATTGTTCTAAAAGGAGAGTCGATCAGGAAGTTACTGGGACTTCGGGGGAGCGCGAAATGAATATGTCATCTACCAACCCGTACTTGAACGTACTGGGTCAACTCAATCTTGACGAGTTGAATATTCAGCAAGCATTCGATTATTACCGCCAACGTTATCAGCAAAGCGAGCTAGCACAGCAATTCGTCGCTAAAAGCTGCGCTATCGACAACGATGTGAAGGAACATTTTTCGGTTGGATATTGTGATCGTACCATGGGCAAACATATCCCGAAGGCAAGAACCTATGAGGGAGCCGCGATAAGAGGAAGCCTTCAACGCGCTGGATTAGTGCGCGCAACTGGACACGAACTGTTCAGGGGCTGTGTTGTGTTTCCGACGTATCATGAAAACGGGAGTGTCATTTCTGCGGTTGGTTATCGTGTCGGAAGGGTTCGTACCTCTGATAAACTGGTTGTCTATTGGCGACGGCCTGAGCCGAACGCTTTTGTGGACGTCGGGCTATCACTTGCCAGAGAGCTTATTCATGGTCAAGCCTTCCACTAAGCGTATCTGGCGATGTGCCAAGTACTATTTTGAGCTTTGTCTCGCCAAGGGGCAAAGCTCAGATACCATCAGAGGCAAGCGCAGCGGGCTTAAAAAGTTTTTTCTCTGGTGCTTGGGGCGTAACGTTACTCGCATAGACCAAATCAATTTAGACCTGATGGATGGCTATGCGGCGTATCTCAATGCTTATCGAAAGCCATTGGACAATAAACCCCTGTGCGCAGCACAGAAGCGTAATCTTCTGACGTTCGTGAAAACCTTTGTGAAGTACCTGTACATTAAAGGGTTACTATCGGCTAATCCCCTTCAGAATATTGAGCTTCCATCAAAAGGTGAGCAGATCCCCAAAGCACTCTACACCGAGGAGGAAATCGAAGTCATACTTGAGCAACCGCTGCTGTTCGGCATTAAAGGACTGCGCGACAGGGCAATACTCGAAACCTTTTTTGCGACAGGCATACGTCGCGGTGAGCTTGTTAAGCTCAATGTTGACGATATTGATTTCTCAGCAAAGCTCGTTCGTGTTCATGGGAAGGGAAAGAAAGAGCGCCTAGTGCCAATCAGTCAGCGGGGCTGTGAATGGGTCGCGTTCTACATCGGAAAAATCCGCCCCATGTTTGCCTTCATTGGTTCCGGGAAAGCGTTATTTCTGGCGAACAATGGGAAGCGCTACATACCGGGAAAGCTGTCAGACATGGCTTCTCAATATGTGAAACTTACCGGGTTTGACCGCACCGGAGCTTGTCACCTGTACCGCCATAACACAGCGACAACGATGCTGGATAATGGTGCAGATTTAAGGCATATTCAAGAGATGCTTGGCCATGCAAGTATTCTGACAACTCAATTGTACACGCATGTAAGCCGTAAGAAACTTTCTCAAGTCTATCAGGACACTCATCCCTCAGCGCGAGGCGGTAGCGGGTTGTTTTGATGATTTAAAACAATAGTTGACATTGTGCATTCAACCTATCAAAATGATAGGTATCAGGTTGATAGGTTTTTGATGAATAAAAACAACCCTAAAGGCGTAAACGAATTTCCTCTGTCGGAGGAAACCGCCAGAAAGATAATGAATGATCTGGCAACGAATTATACTCACAGGATTCGATGGAGCAATCACGTCAAGGAACGCATGAGGGAGCGAGGGGTTACTACTGGACAAATAATCACCTTACTTAAGAGTAAGCATTCAGTATTCAGAGAAGGCCCGTATCCAGAAGTGAACGGAGACTGGAAATTTAACTTGAAAGGGTTAGCAGCAGGCAAGGTTATTGAATTGACTGTTGCACTTAAGAATCATCATGACAGTCCTATGTCAGTTCTGGTAACTGTATGGCTCGATTAAGAGGTTGGTATGTACCATTACATTGAAAGCGGTTTATCAAATATATATCTCAAAAATGGTTTTACCGTTGAACACATCGATGGTGAAGAGTATACAAGCATTGATGATATGAATGGGCTGCATAGAGCGATAGGACAGGCTGTTGTGGACAGCAGAAAACCACTTACGAATGAAGAGTTTAAGTTTTTGCGTATTGAGATGAATATTTCTCAGAAAATGCTTGGGACACGTTTTGGTGTAGATGAGCAGACAATCGCCCGTTATGAAAAAGGCAAGACAAAAATTCCTCGAACTACAGATGCGGCTTTAAGAACTCTGTACATGGAAAGCCAAGAAAAAAATAATCCAGTGAGCTATTTTCTTGATCTACTGGCGGATACAGAAGCAGAGGAAGCTGCAAAAGTAATTCGCCTAGAGGAAATAGAAGATCACTGGGAAGTTGCCGCCTAGATACTTTAGGGCGGGTCAGATTATGAGGGCTGTCCTATATAAATTCTGGTTCCTACATCGTACTAATTTATATGCAGGCACGATACTATGATCCAGTTATCGGGCGGATGCGTTGGGCCACATGCAACGTGGTAATAGTATTGCTCATGGATTTGGCAGATATACATACGCAAACAATAATCCATATAAATATGTTGACCCGGATGGCGAATTTGGATTGTTGGGAGCTGCTATCGGAGGAGCAATTGGAGGACTTTCATCAATAGCTGTTCAAGCTTTTACTGGTGATAAGCAAATAAATTGGTCAACTGTTGGAGCTGCTACGCTAACTGGCGCGGCAGTAGGCGCAACAGGTGGATTAGCTGGTGCTGCCGCTACAAAAATTGGACTTACAGGTGCTGAGGCTGCGGCGACAGTACTTACTCCCTCCGCTGGTGTTGCTGCTGTCGGGGGCGGATTGACCCAGATGGTTGAAAATACGGCGAATGGTGACCCCATACAACAAGATGTTGCGGAAGCGTCTGGTGTGAGTGCCGCAGGCACGGTAATTGGTGGTGTAGCGGGAGAAAAAGCGGTGAAAGCCCTAACAAACTCAACAAATTTAGGGCCAGCAGGAAGTCTCGCTGGAGGTAAAGCTACAGCCGAACTAATTGTTACAGGCACTCAAGAAGTTATAAATCAAGCGGCTTCTAATACGTGTGTCGGAGACGACTGCAACTAGTTATAGATTGTGAAATTAATCGAGTTAATATTGCAGAAAATGAGATCGTATGAACCTTTATTTTAAGTGCATAAAATCTGGAATTTGGAAAGCGAGTTTGCTGTTTTTAGTGTTTTTGTTGCTTGCAGTTTTTGTGGCATTAATCGACGACAGAAATGACACGAGCTTCCTATTAGATTTTGACTTTTATATAAATATGATAAAAAGCCCTCTCATTGTAGGCATCTATATCATTCTGGCCATAGTGTTTTCGGTCTTATCAATTATGAAACTGAGTAAAAGTAATTAGTAATGTTAGTCCTGCCTTTATGCAGGACGTTGTTAAAAACTGACGCGGTAGTGTTCATAATTCTGTGTCATTTCGTTAAACTAAGCAAAAAAAGAGATGACATATGACCAAAACCAATTTCGACATGGATGCCGCTTTAAA
>NZ_QJST01000020.1 GCF_003226255.1 Idiomarina fontislapidosi | reverse complement strand
GTGATCGGATAAAACCGAAACAGGTGATCGGTTTAAACCGAAATGGGTGATCGGATTGAACCGAAATGAGTGTTCGGATTCATCCGAAACATGCACAGCTACGGCATTACAAAATTTCTCCTCATCGCGATTGTTGCTTGGGTCGCCGTCAGAAATACCAGGCTTGTTCAACCAGATGTGGCAGAGCTCATGAATAAGTGTGAACAGTCTCGGACCGGGAGCATCCGCGTGATTGATAAAAATCATAGGCGCATAGTCGTCACAAAGGGCAAACCCTCGAAATTCATCAACGTTTAGTGGCCGGGTGTGGTGACCAATGTATGGTTGACGCATGACGGAAACGCCAATCCTCTCAATTTTACCGACTAACTCACGATAATAATCGTCCCATTTGCCTCGAGTTGGGTATGTAGGGACGTCCAGAATTTGTTTTATGTCTCGAACCACATCATCTACAGAGTCCTGAAGTGTTGCTCTGCCCACACATATAACCGGCCTCGCAAGATTACTAAGAAGATAGTCTCTGTACCATTCCTGTCGGTCCAACATCAATTTGATAAGGTCAAACAGTTCAGCACTTGGCTTGCCGACACCTTTGCCGTCAACAGTTCGCAGATCCGGTATGGGCAACTGTTCAACAGGTGGTTCGCTTAGAAACAAGTATCCGAATGGCACGTGGGTTTTTTTGGCAAATTCCATTGCTTTCACAAAAGTGATGGATTCAACGCCGTCTTCCCAGCTGACCAGCCGGTCTTCGTCCACATTCATTTTATTAGCGAATGTGGGGATATCCATGACTGCTCTCTCACGAGCCCATGTCAGCATATTTTTATTTATCAGCGCCTTTGTCATTGTCCTGAAATCACTTAAGTGATAACCAATTTAGTATCAGTTTATGAACAAATAGTATGCGTTATCTGCCAATTCTTCAATCATTTGGTTGTCTCTGTTTATCGAACTAAAGGCCGCCAGACCGCCTCCGTTATCCATAAAGTTCGAATAGTCTTGGAATAACCGCATGGCCAATTGCCACAAAGGCAATTAGATAGGGTCCGTATAGGGTCAGTGAGTCATTGTTTCGGAACTGGGCGTCCCACCAGTAGCTAATGATTAGCCACAAGGATTCAAAGTAACCTCTAAAATTTTTACAGAAATAGATCGGAGATGAGCATATGCGATGCTCAAACTCGGTGGAATACTCGTAAACAAAAGCTGAATTGAAAAAGGCCCTTGTTTCGAGTGAAATATCTACTTGATAATTTTCATAGCCATTTCCGGAATCATAACTCTCTCCAAAAGGAACCTCAGATGGAGCTATGTCTATAGCCATCCCACCTAATTCCGACGCATGTTCGTTGTAATAGTTAATAAAGTTGTCGTTTAACAATTTTCTATGCCAAATTTCGGCGATTTCTTTGTGATACTTTGCCGCGTTGTTGTAATACCGAATGAGCAGGAAGCCAGCAGTCCATAGTAGGATGTTGAATAAGTTTTCTGGATGTGCGAAGCCAAGCTTGAAAATGAAAGTGTTGATTTCGTATATCTGAGCGCCGCCCATCGTAGTTATAAGTAGCACCAGTGATATGGCGATCAGCATACGGCGGCTTCTGAGGTAGTGTTTGTCTGAATCCATGGCTTGCTTCATAAGTGTCCCTAGCGAGCTCAGCGAGTGTTAATGCGTTTGTTATTTACGTTGCTTCTGATTAAACACTTTAAGCATGTAACTTTCATTTAGGGTCTTATAGTTGACGCCGACATCATCACATATTGCTTTTAAGAGAGTAGTTATTGAATCATTAACATGAGGCTTTCCTGGAACATCAAGTGCTTCAAACAGTTTTTCTACCGCCCTCAATACTTTCTCATTATAATGGAATACAAAATAAATTTCGTTCATTGCTCGACTAAATTCGTCGCCGTTGAGATCATAACGATTGCCAAAGAGCTTTTTGGCAGTATCAAGCCTAAATTTCTTTTTTTCATATTTTAGAAATAAATAGGCACTAGCTAAGGCGCCAATTAGACCAGATATCAAGGATGCGAAAATTAACTCCATGCTTCAACTTCTCCTGAGTGTATAACAGAGTATTATACCGACCGTGCAAGGTTGGCTTCCTCACAAGCTACTCTACCTTGTGAAATTACAAAGTCCAATGGCCGCTTCACGCCCTGAGACTTTCAGCAAGTTTTTTATGCCATCAATAAAGGCGATTGTCTCTCTCGTAATGCCTTTAAATATTTCGCCTCATCGTAGCGCGTTCTCGTTTTCCAACAACGGTAGATAATGCGTATCCACTTAAATGCTAATGCCCTGACGGCAGACTGGTGGGATTTACCCTTTTCTCGTTGCTGTTGGTAATAAAGACCGGCCCAATATGATGAATACACCGTCTTGGCAGCCCATTCTACGAACGTCTGTCTGACGAACTTGGCACACTGCCACCGCCAGTGCACCCACGACTTCTGTCCGCTGCGCTCGGTTACAGGAGCTATACCCGCATAGTTCTGTATCTCTTCGGCACTATTAAAGCGATTACGATCGTCACCTAAAGCAGCCAGCATTCTCGGTCCCATGCAAGGACCCATACTCGGTAGGGATTTGAATAAGGCCGCATCCGGTAATGTATCAAACAGCGCTTCAATTCGTTCATCATAAGCCTTGATATTTTCAGCCACGAGTTTTATTTGTTTAGCCAGAGCGACGGCCATTAACGCGTTAGCTTGGATAATACTGACGTCCGTTGTAAGTGGGACGGCATTAACAATCAGCTCAATACGCTGCTCGGTATGAGCAACTGCTGTACCTCCTTTTGCATTGAGGAATAGCCTAACCGTATGCGCTCTGGCGCGTTTAAGTTGTTGGAGACTAGGCCATCGTATGATCAGGTCACAAAACAGCTCACTATCCCGGTGGGAGAACCACTCCAGAGGTTGCGGATAATATTGCTTGAGCGTATTGATAATACGATTAACAAAGCGACGCTTATCTTCAACTAGCAGCCGACGTTGTTCGACGAGCTGTTGTAGCAAACGAATGTCGCTATTGCTTGGCTCAATAGCTTTGATCTTCTTGGGGTAACGCAGCATCAAATCGAGTGCTAACTCGGCATCAAGTGGATCATCTTTGGCGCCACTGGGCCAAAAAGCTTGTCGATAACGAGCCAACGATAAGGCATGAACAGGAAAAACAGTGACGAAGGGATACTTCTGAAGCGCGTATACAATCGGTCCTTTCTTCAGCTCGAGAGCAACCGCAATCTTTCCCTTTACTTGCTTGTGCAACTCCTTGAGCCAGGAATCAAGTGCTTCAGGCGTATGTTTTATTACCTGAAAACGACGTTCACCGCTCTCATATTGAATACACACATCGTGTTTTTTATCTGCCCAGTCTAATCCGACATGAGCAGCAAACTGATTAATCGCAGTCATCACCAACTCCTGTTCATTGAGAATTGGTATGCTTTCCACGCTCTTCGAAAGAAATATAGCCAGCAGTCTGTATGCATGCCCTGAGTATTCGTTTGCGAGCAGTGGAGCACTTATTGGATCGAAAGAAAAGCGGTGATCGTCGAGTGATTCTCGCTCAATATTCGTATCCAATAAGCGCATACCCTGAACCATATAAAAGTGTAGTTCTCAGGGCTTGAATGACTATATTTCGCTCATAGTAGCCTGACTGCTTAGTGACAGGTGCGGACATTCAGTAACACTTTGCACACCGTATGAAATAAGCGTAGTTTATCGAGGTTCGAGCCACGTAGCAGCTGAAGCGCTGTACCTTGTTATACGCCACGCTTCGCCAATAGCTCTTTAGTTTTTATTAAGCGGGCAGCTAGCTTCTCAGGGCCTACACCAGCTGCTTTAGGTTGGCTTTTATAGCGCTCTAATATCTCGACTTCTTTGTGGTACAGCTTTTCTTTACGATAAAGGATAGCTAGTTGTTCGTAGTACCACGGAGCTACACCCCAGCCTTCGCCTGCAAACTTCGATTCTGATTCGGTCGCGTAAACAGAGCGGAGAAGTACTTCGATAGCTTCTTGATTTCTCCCCTCGCGTTTAAGCTGCTTTACCTGCTCCACGCTATCGGTATAGTGCTCCCCATCAACCGAGCCACCTTTACGAATGTCATCCATTTTTGAATTGAAATTAGAACCTACTTCTTGACGATTCTCACTCGGTTTTCCAAATATCTTATTTAACCAGCTCATAATCTCCCCCGAAGTGGATAACGCCCAACTATGGGGCTGATACAGCTTGGCTATAATTTGTAGCGAAGCGAAACTGAACCAAGCTGTAGCAGTCCCACATAAGTTGTTTTTTATAACCCGCTTACTCACCGATAAACGCTTTAAATGAAAGCTCGTGTTCAGTGATGAGTTGTTCTCTTTTCATATCTTCAAACCAATTATTCAGTGCGGTTTTCATGACATCCATTGAACTCCGCCAAACAGGCTTTAAATGTTTAACCCATAACTCTATTTCACGCGCTGTAAAATTTCCTTCCTTACATTGTATTTTGGCGATTTTAATCATTTTATTAGCATTTTCTTTGTCTATTACTTCTGCGGGTATAGACCAATGAGATTTTCCTAAACAGTCAGTATAAAATCCTATTTGCTTCAAGTTATCCAGCAGCTGAGGATGTTCAGACTCGTTATTGAAAACTTCTTTAAAATCTTCCAATTTTTTTGCACCATCTGCCACAAGCGATGGGAAAATCCACATTACATTTTTCTTAGTATGTGAACGGTATGCTTTCCAAGCTTCTTTGACCTGATCGCCGTTTTTTGCTAGTGCAAGTTCTCGCAATATACTTACTTTTCCTGACTCTTCGATTGATAAAATTGCCAATGACAAAGCAGATGGAAAACGATCCAAAGCAAATAGTGATTCAGCATCTTCTAACAAGCGAATTGCATTTTTATTGGCAGCATTCATACCATCTGCTATTTGATAAGGTTTTAAAGTATTTTTCCACTGCCCAAGTCCCTTTGACATCCAAACCTCTCAACTAGGGTTATAACAGCCTATTATACCGACCATGCAAGATCAGTTTCCTTGCAAGCTAGATTACCTTGTAAGGTCAGAAAGTCCAACGTCAGTTGATCGCTCAAACCCGCCGTTCTTCAAATCCGCTCTTCAAGGTCTCCAATATCGCCGATTGCGATTATTTGTCCTACTCCCAACACTTGTAGCCGCCGCGCGGAATGGAGGAGTCGACAGCGTTAGCTGCTTGCCACGCTAGCGAGAGCGGATTCATTGCATTTGGTGTATCTTCACGATTAGTCAGTACGATAACCGACAGTCCGGTGTCGACATCTCTAATATAGGCCGTACCGGAGTAACCACCATGATTAAGGATACGGCGCCCATTCACGATCTGAGCTTGCCAGCCACGGGCGTAGCCCCAAGTGTCGCATTGTCGGCCAGTATCGAACGAACGCTGAATCTGCCATGTGGCTTCCAGCGCGTTCCGATTGATATGCTTCGGGTTCGAAAGTTCCGCTTCCCAACGACTCAAGTCTTCAAGTGAGGACATCACACCAAAATGCGACGTCAGAGAGAACTGCCAAACTCGTCGATTTCGTTTTAGCTCACCGTTATTCCAAGCATAGCCCTGTGCTAAGTGCGGTACAATCTTCCGCTGATCTAAGAGATGTGTCTGTTCCATACCCAGGGGGCGAAAGAAACTTTCCTGCATGTAGTTTGCATACGATTGCTCAGTCACCTCTTCGATAATGATACCGAGCAAGAAGTATCCCTGGTCAGAATAGTTCCAATCAGTTCCTGGCTCTGCGACCATAGGCGTGTTTTTCGCCGATGTCAGCATGTCGTCACGCGAGTATTCGAGCAGGAGCACGTCGTGCACCGTCCGTTCGAAGCGATGGGCAAGTCCGGCTGTGTGACTCAAAAGCTGATCGACCGTAATCGTGTTCCAGGCTGGAGGCGCGTCCTCGATCCACTCAACGAGTCGGTCGTCAAGGCTCAAACGCTCTTCCTCCACCAGTGTCATCACCGCTAAGGCAGTCATCTGTTTAGTCAAAGACGCGATCTCGAAAACGGTTTGTGTGGTAACGGGTATTTCATGACTGAGGTTTGCCATGCCGTGGGTGCTTATATGCACAGGCTGGCCTGCGCGCATGACGGTGATCGCGGCTCCAGGGAAATGCCCTTCTTCCATTAGAGTATTGATCCTCGTGTCGACCCGCTCGATGTGAGGCAGTTGAGAAATGTCTTTAGCATCTACTCCATCCACCAGGGTAATGAAAAAGGTGAATGCAAAGGCAGCATGCCAAATCGCTACTCTGAATGTCATCGGCGAGTCTCCATAGTCAACATAATTCCAGATAATGGACTAAAAATAGTGAGATAGCGATACGAATGCTTTTCAAGTTCGCTGCTAAAGAGATTATTAAATCATTCCGATCACTTTATTTCTACTTTTGGCTTACCCCCCCAATACAGGCATGTTTTAGACACTGTCCGCTCCTCGCTCATGGCGGTCGTTTAGCTGTCAACGGTAATCTAATTTTGAGCCACCTAGCGGTAAAGCAAAATTGCCCCACCCTTAGTGGATCGCTCTTCATTCTGATGGTTGGTTACTCAGTAACAGCAGCCCCCAAGTAAATACGGTTTCAACGCTCGACTTGTATTTAACATTTTGAAACACTCCTGTATTATATACGACGCAGTTAAGCTGCCGTTGAAAATTAAACTTAGAAGGATATAACCATGAAAAAAGGACTGGCTTTAGCAGTAGCTCTGACGACTTTATCAACTTCTGCAGTCGTTTCTCAGCCTGCAAATGCAGCGGACGAAAAACTAAATGCTTGGCAACATTGTGGGCTCGGTGCGGCTGTATTTCCCAGTAATGGAACCGCTGCTGCAATTTCAAACATCATCTGGGACTTGGGCACTACAGCCTTGACCTCAGCAACCGTTTCTAAAGAGACATGTAACTCAGAGCTCGTTCAAACAGCACGTTTTATTGACGAGAACTATGAGCAATTAGAAACTGAGCTTGCTATTGGCGAAGGTCGTCACGTTGATACTATGCTGACAATGTTAAAAGTCGACTCAGCTGAGCGTGAAACAGTTCTGAATGAACTTCGTGGCTCATTGGTTATCGATGAAACTCGCTCTAACAGCGAAAAAGCACAGGCTTTGTTCTACTCAGCACAGAACTTGCTCAATTCATAAAAGATTTAAGCAACTGCTATGAATTTACCCGAGCCTTCGCTCGGGTTTTTTATGGTGTTAGCAAAAGGAAAACCTGTGATTAAACACGTTTTACTCTGTCTGATTTTCGCGTTCACCACCTTTAATGTGTCAGCTGAATCCGAATTATCGAATTCATGGCAGTGGCGAAAGTTGCTTCAGTACAATGAAATACAGGAATCGGAGGTAAAACAAGAGGATTTCTTCTTCTCCCCGCAAGGTAAAAATAACCCTCAAGCTGAGCTAGATGCCACAATAGATGCATTCAGCGATGAAGCGAATATTTGTAATTTTCCGGCTCGCCATATGCTAATACATGAAGCTGGGTTATTACCGAGCTTTGATTATTCAGCTTGTGATGACTTTGTAACTTGGCAAAAATCCGATGAAGTAGATACAGCAACATTGGTTTTTGCAGACGGATACCTAAAGAACCCAGCTTCTTTTCATGGGCACCTTTTTATAAAGCTTGGAGAGAGCTCCGATACTGATTTGCTCGACAATAGTTTAAATTTTGGAGCAAAAGTCCCCACAGGAGTAGACCCGGTCACTTACATTATCAATGGATTATTTGGTGGTTACGAAGCGCGCTATTCAGCACAGCCCTTTTACAGGCATAATTTATCGTACGGTCAGGTAGAGCTTAGAAACTTGTGGGATTATGAGCTTGATATTTCGACTTTTGATGCCCAATTGTTAGCGGCCCATTTATACGAGCTATCAAGGACGGAGTATACCTATTATTTTACTAACAAAAACTGTGCTTACTATGTCGCTCGAGTCATTGAGCTTGTTGCTGGGGAATACCTGGTTTCAGATAGAGAGCTCACTGTTTTCCCATCAGAAATTATAAAGCGAGTCGCGGCCCCAGAGGCCAACCTAGTTCGAAAGATAGGGCTTAACGAAAGTGAACAAAAACGTTTTCAGTCAAAATATCATGCGCTATCGGCAAATCAGCAAGAGGCAGTTAATTTATGGGTTACGGGTAGCGACCGGAACAAACAATTTCGTCGCCTATCGGAGAGTGAACAGAAACAAGTTTTAATTACGTTAGCGTCTTATTATACCTTTCGACAGCGCCAGAGCCCGGAACAGAAACAGCACAGATCTCGCAAACAAGAGGTTTTAAACAGACTTCTGCAATATCCGGCCGGTAATAATCTTAAAGTAGAGGCTTCCGCGGAAGAGCCTCATCTTGGACAGAAACCAAATATGTTTAGGCTTTCACGTGTGCTAGGCAATAACCAGGCTAACCGCTGGGAGGTCATCATAAGACCGACCTATTACGACCGTTTACAACCTAAAGTTGGGAAGCCCAAAAACTCAGCGTTACGCATGGGGGAGCTTACTATCTCACTGGTTGATAACAACTTTCTGCTTGAAGACGTGACATTAATCGACATAACGTCATTTAATGTTAGCAGTACAGGTTTACCGGGTGACGGGGGAAGCTCCTGGGCTATTAAGACGGGCGCCTCGAGAAACCGGTTAAGGGGAGCTGAAGCTAATTTTTCAGCTTACGTTGAAGGTCATTATGGCTGGTCTGGCAATGTCACAGATAAAGTTATCAGCTATGCGCTTGTAGGTGGCCGCATACATGATAAAGAACTATCTGGTGATGACCATAATTTAACTATTGAAAGTACAGTCGGTCTGGAGGGGCAATTTCTGGGAAGTAACTGGTTTTGCGAGATAGCGACTCCTCTGAGTATTGCTGAAAGAATCTCATCGCAAGACTGGAAAACTAACTGTGGTGTTAGTTTTGTTAATACCGGTGAAGTTGATTTAAGGCTTGTTTACGAAAAACAAAACAACACCAATTTGAAATTAGGTTTTTCATATTACTTTTAGATAATGTGCTATGCAGTGTGAATTACCAGTAGTTTATTAGAAAACCTCAGGAGGAGGGACTCAACATCTGCTCGCAGCACGAGGGGGGAAGTCCGCTTTGAGCGAATTGCGGACATTGGACTTTCTAACCTTACAAGGTATTCTAGCTTGCAAGAAAAACGACCTGTAGTTGCCCCCGCTAAAACGGACAGTGCTAACTTGCCACTTTGAGAGCGCGATACTCTCTTGGTGACATCATTTTTAATCCGCTGTGCGGATGGTAAGTGTTGTAATCCTCAAACCAATCACCCAACTGAGCCATCACCGTTGCCGCATCCGGTCGGTCGTTCATGTACACGTAATCACGTTTAAACGTCTTCACGAACGCTTCAGCCATGCCATTACTTTGCGGGCTTCGTACCGGCGTGGTACAGACCTTAAAACCGAGTGACTTGGCAAATTGCCGCGTTTCATCGGCAATGTAACAGCTACCGTTATCGGTCAGCCATTCGACTTCTTTTGGCAAAACTGACGTATCGCCAAAGCGCTTCTCAATGCTTTCAACCAAAACATCCTGAACCATCGTGGCGCTAATGCCTTTAGTCGTCGCAACATAGTTCATAATTTCGCGGTCACAACAGTCCAAGCTAAACACCACACGCACTTTTTCTTTGTTCCAACAGCTTATTTCGAAGCCATCAGAGCACCATCGCGTATTTGAATGCAGCGTTACCACTTTACCTTCGTGAGCGCGATTATCACCAACGCGGCCAGTATGTTTCGGTAACAACAACTTGTTTAGGCGCATAATGCGATACACGCGCTTTGGGTTCACTCGAGCGAAACCATAATCACCTGAGCGCAGCTTTCGATTCAAATGCGCGGTGATGCGTCGATAGCCGTTCGTTGCACGGCCATCACACAGCTCCTCTATCAGCGGCAATAACAATCCATCTTCTTGCTTGTTATAACGCGCTGAACGACCCTTTTGTCGTTCATAAATACGCTGATAAAGATTCGAGCGCGACACACCCAAAGCACTTACGATTCGGATGACAGGGAATCGTCCGGTGGCAGCAATGGCATGCGCGATATCAACTTTTTTGACTGGGCTATCTCCAGTGCCTCTTTAAGAATTTCCGTTTCCATGGTTTTACGGCCAAGCA
>NZ_QJST01000019.1 GCF_003226255.1 Idiomarina fontislapidosi | reverse complement strand
TTTAAAGCGGCATCCATGTCGAAATTGGTTTTGGTCATATGTCATCTCTTTTTTTGCTTAGTTTAACGAAATGACACAGAATTATGAACACTACCAATAAAGCAGCAGCAACCATAGTGCTCGATACATTGTGCCCGAGCAACTGGGTTCCTCTCGTAAATGTTAACATGTACGCTTCGTACCTTACCCTCGCGAAGCTCTACAGTCTCATTAACTTCATCAGGAAAGATGTAATCATCATTTGTAGAGACTTCAGCTTGTCGAGAAAACTCCTCATAAATTTCTTTGCCTTTGATTACGCTAGAATTGCCAACCGTCTCGTAATAGTCAATGTGCTGCCGAAGGGAGGACAACGCATTTAGTAGCTTGTCCCTCCCGTTTTCTTTAAATATCATTTCCAAATAGTAGCGTGTCGCAGCCGCGTTCGTTGTTCGAGTGAATCGCTTACCCTCGATCAAGTTCCGATAACTATATATGTAATCGACAGCTGAATTTGGATTCATACCATTACACGTTTCAAGGATTTCTATCCCTCGCGTCATTGAGATGTATCCTCTATGAACGCGTTTTGCGACATCGTATGCAGCCTCTATTGTTTTTCTGTCTATTTTAGGCATATAGATACACTCAACGATTGATGGGAGTAGATAAGGTCAGTAATACCCATGTTGACCACCTGCTATGGGTTAACCCAACAATTAGGACTTCTAGCATCAAAAAATAAAACCTCACATTGTTCGTTGAAATTATCTCTAATAAGCTGATTAACCCTATTACAATATGCTTGATCATTATCAACTACTGAGAATGCGATTCTATCAATACCTGACTTTGCAACTCTGTCTAGGATGTGCTGGTCATGTTCTCCTACACCCCAACCATAGACGACTAAGCTATCCTGAAACGAAGTAAGAACCTCACGATAAACCGTATTCAAATAGTAACTACTCTGGATCGATTTCTGCTTTTGTCGCTCGGTTCCTTCGCTAACAAATAGTGGGACGTAGCTGCCTCGTTGCCACTTTTCCAAAATGTTCTCCAGCAGCCTATTACTGCCCTGTGAACTTATCTTCCTCTCGTTTTCAATTTTATCTCGCGCCAAAATGAGATTTCCATGAGGATAAAAGACTAAAGAGCAACTGTCGATGTCTCCATATACCTCACGAAACCTTGACCAATCATCGTCAAATTCGGACCTTACAAAGCAATCTTTGAAAATATGTCTATTATCCAAGTCGTTCCCGTGCATCATCGCCCAATACACGATTAAGTCATAATTGAGCGAAATTACGTTATAGAATCCTTTCATGTAGGCGGCAATCGAAGGTAATTTTTCAGCAACTTCATTATGCTCTGGATGAATATCTCTAACAGCAGCAATTAAACAATCCCGAACGTGCCTGTATGCGGCTTCTGTCTTTTCGTCCTCTATCTCGAGAGCCTTATTAACATTTGTTGCTTGCCATACAATCCTCAAAACTAATTCAAAATCTTCAGTATGGAAGTAATCAAACAAGCTTTGAACCTCTTCATTGAGAAGGCCGTCTTCAATTGCATGTTGCTTTAGAGATTCATAATGAAACCGTTCATCTACTGCAATACTGGCTCCATTCCCTAGCAGTAACGTGTCAGTAAACCTATCGGAAATCTCCGCCCAAGAATGAATTTCAAAAGGCAAACTCAGTCCCCTCCGCTGCCAACATTCACTGAAAACACCTCATTCCGAAAGCCTACTACTTAACGTGGTTATCATAATTATTGTCATCATCTAGCCGAATCAAAGCACTTCTTAAACTTATTTTTGCAGCATAGAAGCTGAAAGCGTTTATTGATAAAGCGCCAGCAAAGCCAGTAAATATCCAAGCCCCAGCCAAAGTATTTAGTGTGTCCAGAAGCCAAACAACGATGCATGGAATTGTGAAAAAGATACTGTTTGATATACCAACATCAAAGTGAACTTTAAGCTTCCAATAATCGGGCCACTCATGCAGTATCTTTTCGTTTTTTTCACTTGGAAAAAGAACTCCGACGCCCTCCTTTAAAGTCCATACAGTTATTCCTATGGGAAAGAACATCACCCATCGAATTGCCTCGTCATTCATTGAACGCAAAGGAAAGTATTGCGAAAAAAAATCGTCTGAAAGCATGTAGACAATCAAACACAAGAGAAGGAATGCAAACTCGAAGCTAAAGAAAAAAACTTTTAAATAATAAAGCATTCTCATCAGTGCTTCATATCCCGTTCATTAGAGATCTTTTCAAAATGAGTTTTAGCTTTTACCGCAAGCTCTCCGGGAGAAGGTTCTTTGTCATGAAGGAAGCTCTTCTGTGTATCACTAGTTTTGATAACGACTTCATCTCCATTTTCCATCCCAACGACTTTCCCTCTACCATAACCATCGGCAGCCATTAAAATAGCGGCATCCCCAATGGCAGGAGGTTCGTCTGGTTCATAGTCCGGAGAGTCCATTATTCGATCCATAAGTTCTATGATTTTAGACTTCAAACCTTCTGTCTTAGAAGTTTGCTCCTTAACTGCTACTTCGGAAGCATTTCGGTGCTCAATATATTGATTGAGGCTGCCCCATAGTCTTCCAAAAAGGGGGTTGGGGGGATGCACTGTTGCCGAAAACTCTGTGAAATAGCTCAATTTTTTGAGCCGGGACGTAAAAGCACGATAGTCGGACACAGGTTCAACATCACAGGCCACAAAAAAGCCATCAAATGTTGCTTCTATAATAGATTTAAACCGTCTCGGAAAGACATCTTCTTGAATACCGTTCCAAACTTGTAAGAATGCTATACCCGAGTATTCAGGCAGATATATAAATGAAGAGCTAGCTTCAAGAAGATTTGGTACATCGGCATCAACCTGCGAACGACTGGCCTCATCAATTACCGTAGCATGACCTTCCTTTGCATACTTTGAGAGCTTTCCAAAGACATAAGGGGTATCTTCGTTTCTGTTATCGACTACATCTGTTATTGTCCAGTCAAACTTGCCGATTGAAACTGTCGGCGCATTGGCTATAGCGTCCATTAAACGTTTTTGGTCAAGATTTATCTTAACAACTCGGCCAAGATAGTATCTTCCTCTTCTCATTAGGTTCTCCCTGTACCCTCTGAAACTCTTGCGTCTTAATTGACGCGTTTGTTATTTATTTTACGGAGCAAATGATCCACATTACGCGATGCAAGGAGCCAAGAGTTGTACCGCTGCACCTGCGATTATTACGTTTCAGCTGTACGTGTACTCTTGCCACGGAATCTGGGATGGGTGTAAATTGGCAAGAAAATTAACGATATCTGCTCGACCTCTATATTCAGGAATACCTCGAAAACCTTGTGCCATTAGTACAACCGGCATACCCGGAAACAAAGGCATGAAAGTCGAAATTGCTTCCTCACTTTCGTGAGGCGAGTCTAAAATATGCTTCTTAACCACAACAATCGCAAACGTAACCCCCTGTTCTTTAATCACTGCGCCTTGAAATTTCATAATAACTCCAATCTAGGTATATAAAAACGTAACACAAAACACCGAGGCAACTAGTCGAACCAAGGTTTAAAATCGCGAGTGATACGCCTTGCTAAGTGAATTATTCACTTTAAAGTACTGTCCCACTTCTTTGCATAATATTCAAAGTTTTCGAACGTTCCTGCATGAGTATGAATCTGCATATGCTTAATTACGTCAGAACATCGATACCATTGATTACTAAAAACTTTTAAGAAGAAGGCTTTACATACTGATTCACTTAGATCTTTCTGCTTTATCCCAATAGAAATAAACTCGAGAAAATTGAGAACATTTATAACACCATAACGAGCGCTTTCATTTTTTGAATCGATGAATTTTTCATAAGTTAATTTTTGACCAGACGGAAATACTTCTTGAAATGACTGCACCTGCTTTAAGTATGATTCGCTCAATCTCGACTGTGCAATAATTGAAACTGTAGACTGACGTTGCGCGATGTAAAGTGAAACCCACCAACCCAAAGTAATGGCCGACAAAGACGCGAAACAAGAAATCAGTATGAACAGACCATTACCAGCCGAATCAATTCCGATACAATAGATCCATCCGCCAATACAAAGGCTCAACGCACAGAACAGCCCTGACATAATTAATAGTAGTATTCTCAACTATTCCTCCGAGCAACTTAACGTCTAGCGTAAACGGTGTGAATGACTCGCTTCCGACGACCGCATCGAGCGAATTTAATGGCGTTATTACATGATTTCACGCTACAAGATCGCCATATCCCCAAATCAAGGTGCCCAAAAGAATGAAACACAAGGTTACGTATTCCAAGACTTTTCTGCGTTTAGGTATGCTCCAATCTTGAGGTGACCCACCAATATACCCCGCAGCAGACTGCCTGCAATCATTCATGCGTTGCTGAGCTGAATAATTTCTTGTCTCAACCCAGACAGATAAAAGCACTACGACTGCTCCCGACCGACCAAACCAGTGCGCCTCGCCAGTAGCATGGCTTAAAATGTATGATGCGACAGCAAAACAGCAACCAGAAAACAAGATAAGGATTTCCGCAAAAATTTTCCCCGCCTTTCGCTCTTCTTCCTCTTTATTTGGCATTCTATTGCTGTTTGTCAATTCTACTGACTCCCTCATTCAAACAACATATTGATACTAGACGTACGTCATTTCTACGACAGGTCACGTCTGCGAACAGTAACCGAAACTACTTTAAGGAGACCTAACCCCTAAGAAAACTTGCCTCAACCCATATCCATCACTATTGCTAGTAACTTTAATTCGCCAGACATCATGGTTATAAGTAATTTCTTAACCAAATCAACTTATACGATTGTATTAAACTCGACAACCGAAGGCAGAAATGCTTCAATTTTCTCGGAGGTGCTATTCGAACTTAAGGCTTAAGCCGCACACAAATGCGAGAAAACTTAACTGCTAGTAATTAATTCTTACATCGGTACAATTTTATCCTTTAATTGACTCTGCAAATTAAGAGACTATTGGCAAGGAGCCATATTGGAAGTTAAATTCATAAACGAGGAAAACGGTGTTCAGCTCGGCTGTCGAACTTACAGTGGGATCACACACACGATCATTCCTGCTTTCAGTGCGTCAGATCACGACATCTACTTTACGAACACCTTTGCAAAAGAGCCTCTCTACAAATCGTGGCTGATCAAGTCCATCGATATCACTGAAGGTGGTGTTGAAATTTATATCAGCGGAAATGACATTCCAGACTCGGTTTATACACATGCTACGAAGCAGCGCAAAAACTTTAAGTCATTGCTCAGAAAACATAACATCGTCGAAGTAGATTTTGGACATCAATCCTCTATTTTCAGTCTGTCGTCTGGTGAAGAAAAAAACACATTACGAACAGACTCTCTAATGCCCGGCGAAATGCATAAAAAGCGACCATGTATAGTCATGGGAACTCGAGCTGACTCCGTGACCGTAATTCCTTTAACGACAAGGGATTACCATAACCCTAAACATATCTCAATATCGAGTGACTCTTTTCATAATTTGCATTCAAGGTACTCTGAAAAAACATCTTTCGCTGCGTTAGATATGGTTCAGACAGTGTCTGCACATAGAGTTTTCCCGCCAAGAGAAGCCTCTACTGGGCGATATAGGCACCAATACTTCAAATACAAGTTAACAAAGACGGACGGGGAAGCTATTGATACCGCACTTGCTGACATATATAACGATGACGTCACAAAGCAACTCAAAATTGCCCAAACTGCTCTAACCGGAGTTAGAAAGGAAAAATCTCTGATTTTAGATAAATATAACGCCGTTACTAACGAGTTAAAGACGATAGAATCATGTAATGAAGAACTGAGAGAAGTAGTTGATCACTTAGCGAAAGCATTTGACATTGAAGGGGAGTTACAGCAGGTATTAGAGCAACTCAAAGCGATTTAACAACAAAAATGTTGACTTCCCTTTATTTATTTGCAATCCTATCAGCAGGTCTTGGCACTGGGAGTATCGACCTACCAAGGCGACTAGTGGAACCGTGTACTCTTTAGTATACGCGGAAACTACCGATACAAAAAAAGTTTTGAAAGGCCAGCTTTGCTGGCCTTTTCATTTTCTAACTATAAAAATGACTCTCCCTCGGCAAGCTGGCATCCGATAAGCCATTGGCTTACGGTTCGGCTTTTTGTGCTTGATATATCAAGCTTTACACAAATCACGGTATCCTAATTCACTTCTAATCTTCAGATACCCCAACTCGAACCGAGCCAGTTCCCGCCATAACCAGCAACTGTTCTTCCTCATTTAGTTGATTAGCCACTGCCCGGCCCAAATAGATCCACTTTTCAAGCATTTCGTCTACCGTCTTGGGCAACTTCTCTAGCTCAGCCTCGGCTGCACTAATCAAATCGGCATCAATGTTTATCTCAATTCTGCTCTCTTCTGACGTGGACATCTGCCTTCTCCTGTTGTTGTGAAAATTTCTTCATGATTCTTCGGTAAAAGCGGCTGCAACTCGGCAGCTTTTTTGTTGTTCTGTTGAACCAGTTGTGTCCGCCAAGTGCTTGGTCGATTTCATATTGCGATGGCACGTTTTTGTTATCGTGAAGAGCTAAACGAATGAACCCTTTCAATTGGGGGAGTAGCTCTTTATCCCTTCGCGACCATAGCTTATGCCCTTGATATTTCCGCTTCTCATTGGCTGGCAGAGTACCCATGAGCCACTTTTTATCGTACTTATACAAAAGCCCATACTCTTTCTGAATAAGCTGTCTAAGTTGCGTCCGCGAGTGAGTTGGATATTGCTTTATCGCTTCTTGCACAACCTTCCGCGCGTTATTTCGCTTTGACAACAGACGCAGGTATTGTCGCCAGACCACCAATCCACTAACGGACTGAATAATCTGCTCTACCGCACCATCGGATATTCCACACTTGCTAGCAATTTCATGTCGACAAGTGCCCTTAATAGCCATCGCTTTGATTTCTCGCTCAACGTCAGGAGTAATCGTTTGTCGCCGCTCATCGATGCTCACCCCCATCCGTTTGGCAGTTTGCTTAACGTATCCAACACTAACTTTCACTCTTCTTGAGATCTCTCGCATACTGTACTTTTCTTCGCGTAGCAGCGAGACACATCGACAAGCCTGCTGCTCAGTCACGCCGCTACGCGCACTGGCTTGCACTACCCGATTGCTTGATAGAAACGAAAGCGCAAACCGCAATACTAGCGCCTTGAATGGATATATAGGGCTTAACGGCTCGCGGAGTATTTTGCGAACATGGCTTTCGTTGACGATTTTCGGGATATCCAATCCAAGCTCGATTGCATCAAGTAAGTGCAGTAAGCTGTTCATATCCAGATTCTGTCCTCGTTTGAAGAAAGCCGGATAATGATGAAAGTCATCATAAACGCTTTGGTTTGGTAACCTCGACTGTTCAATACAGCTAGCAACAAATTTAGCAAACATCACCTGCATTTCAGGAGCCCGCTCATAGGCCTGATTATTGGGTAAAGACGGAAGTACGTATTGACGACTATCCGTTTGGAGCTCAATAAGCTTGCATTGATGAAACGGGCAAGCTGTAACGCCATTGAACTGATGAATTAAATGCCAGTAGCCTATGCCAATCCTTTCAACATCGTTGCTGTAGCAGACCGGACAGACGCACGAATAGCCAACGGATTTATGACCCAAGTGAGACAATGCAGATATGTTAGCCAGCGATAGTGCTTTACTCCCCAGCATCACACTTCTCAGCTCGGTTCTACGGCTAGTAAAAATGCCATATAGGTCAAGCAACGTATGCTTGCTGAGCAAATGACCTGTTTCGTAGTCAGACCAGCCTGCAATCTTGTTTATCTCTATTGGAAGCACTTGGTTGATGCTGACCGGTGCTCTGCCAAACAACTCTTTTGCGATAGTCCTAGGGTTTCGTATACCCCAAATTTGCTGGCATCTTGCCACGTATGAATACACCGTCTCATCGGGCTGAATCCTCGGTGTATAGAGCGCGGTGTTCACGGTCTGAACTCATATAGATAGAAAAACTTAAACAGCAAGTAAAGTAGCGGATGCACGGAAGCATCTGCACTCATAATGTTACTGGCCTTAAGCGCAACATTACTTGAAACTCTCTCAGCCTCGCTTTTCATGTGTGGAAACAAAATGCCCAGATACTTCGCAAGAGCTTTGCGCCATTCACTATTCAGACGCGATGTAACTAAGCATCGCTTTGGAGAATAAAAACTGCTTTCCATAAACACGTCTTTGTGAAGTTTCAGCTCCGCTCTGTGCGCTTCAACGCCCATCTCGTAAATTCGAGTGGTTTCAAAGTCCAACCATCGATGGAACAGCGTTATGCTCGGAACAACGTATGCGTCCTTATCGAAGAATGACTGACTGAATTCAAAGCCATTAAACTGCGACACGGGACGCTGAAGAAGTATTTGCTGATGCTTATGGCAAATGAATGATGTCGCAGCTTGATGCTGAGCATTCCAAACTCCCACGCCATAGGCTTGCACTGACTCATCGAAGCACTCAGGGCAAAGCTTGATGGACTGGAAAGGTAAAAGAACCTTCTCAGCGTTAAATAGCACTCGTCCCGTTGCTCTTTTGTCCCTCTGCTGACCCACGAATTGGTCTACTTCATCGTCCTCAATAAAACTACGCCAGTAGCGCCCAAGTAAGTTGTTATCAATTATCGATAAAAGCCTGTTATCGCCATAGTTCTTAGTCATTAAGGTGATTGCCCATCGGGGGAGTGTTTCGCCAATTTGTCGAGTGCTAGTAATCTTCAATAAATCAAGAAAATGACTGGCCCCCATAAAGTTGGCAAATTGCATCAGCCGATACACATAACTGGGGAAGTACTCCTTCCTTTGAAGGAGCACGTTGTCAAACATCATGGTTACTAGTGAGTCATTGTTCATATGGCTACTCGACTTCCATATCTTGATCAAGCATCGCTCTCACACGTTCATTACGCGCTTGTAACTTGGCGTCTACAGGTATTGGCTCTGATGGCTCCTTAGTGCCCGCTGCGACCTCCTTAACTTGCTTATCAATACTAGACACCACCTGAAGCCCTTTCAGTTTCGGCTTGATCGACTCGCTTCGAATATGAGTCTCACAATGCGCATGATAAATACGCTCCGGCAGATTTTTCTTAGTCAGCTTCTGTTTCTCAGTGAGCAGAAACTCAGTCAGTCGCTTCAATTTGCTAACGTTTCCCTCACAGTAGTAAAAGAGCATGCTTTTGAGGTTTTGATTAAGCCAGTCGCGTTGTAAACCCAAGAAATTAAGCATCGTTGCTTCAACCAGCTCATTCCAAGTGGCAGAGTCAGCGGTGTAGTCTTGAACCCGGAATAACCCGTCACTGATCAATCGTCTCTCAGTCTGTTCGGGTTGGTTTTTATCAGCAAATAAGTCCGTAACCTCAGGTGTACCGATAAAAAACATGGGAATTCCAAGGTCGTTATACAGATCCTCTAGAAACTCGTTCGTTAACTTTTTTGCGTCTTTCGTTTTGTTGGCATTTAATACAAACTGAACATCGTCAACCACGATCATGCCCAACCCGACCATTCGGCACATTTTTATCACGTAGATGATCTCGTCGCCTACCGTAGCTGAAGGTAACCGCGAGGCTAAGTTACTACCTAATTTTTCATCTATGGCGTTGAGAATTGACAGCAGGAATGGTCGCTTACTACTCGTGCTTTTGATAAACACTTTTATCCACAAAACTTGGGGCACGCGGCGACCACCAGTCTCTTCACTCGGTGGATGAAAGTGATTATTTAGCTCGAAACAAGATAAGATTTTATCAACTTCTTTGGTTTTCCCGTGGCCAGACCGGCCCAGCATCAACATCGATGTGCCAGCATCGACAAGAGATGTTGGTTTGGGGACATTTTTTATACTTTGCTTCCCGGCATCGATATCATGCAGATACTTATCATAGTCGTCCGTTTTCGGGTGACGATTTAGATAACCAACCAACATCAAATGGTAAATACGCTCGTAGAGTTCGTAGCTATACTCAGGTGGCACAAAAAACTTCTTTGAAAGACCAATACGCCTAATAGATTCGGGAGCACCACTGAAGCCAGCTTGTAGATCGTCACGCTCTTCCAACTTTGACATCAATTCAGGCTCAGTAAGCTTTAAGTTTTCGAGAGCCATAATGAATGGATTTCCATCCACCCATTGTTTAAAAAGTGGGTCGTTACTCATCATCAACTCCTCCCATGTCTGAAGAGCTTGCAGAGCTAAATGGATAGTCCTCACCCGAAGTACCGAATAACTTACGGGTCTCAATAACATCACCAGCTACTTCCTGATTCTGTGCTGCTTTGAAGTTATCGTTGATTCCCGCAACGATTCCTTTGCGGTCAACTTTGGGTTTACCGCCGCCCTGGCGGGCTGATTTTTGGGCGTTGAGAATAGAACGTTGTAAGTCAATACGATCAGCAGAGCGATCCTTACGATTCATTGATTTGCTTCGGGCTTCCATTGCATAAACTTCTTCGATCTCATGCTGAATAAGCTCCTCAAATCGTTCGCAATGAGATGCAAGTGTAAACTCAATGATCTCATTGCCAAACTGCTCAGAGCGAAACCACATGTATCTGGGATCATCATGGTTGATCCGGACTTTGATTTCTGGAGTTTTCATACCTTTTAGCAGGCATTCCCGCTGCCATTTCTGAAACTCTTTGTGAGTTGTGCGATAAACTAATTTATTTGAAATTAAATGCACTCCATCCCTTTTTACCAAACCAACGTCTTGGTCTAACAGAGCGTACATCACCAACTCTTTGGGCTTTCTAACGCCGCCGCCCATGCGCCGAGAAATATGACGCTTCCACAGGCTTAGTGGGGTCGGTTTTACGCCTTCAAACACATCAAAGGTCTGCAATCGAGTAAAGTTAAGTCTGCGCTTGTTGAACGATAGAATAGCTTCGATAATTAGCTGGTTTAACGTAACGATATCAACTTCTGCGAAGTTAGATGGATGCGCGACATCTTTTGCAGGGTTTGGTTTAACAGCCCCCTGTAGCTGTTGAAAGACTATCAAATCTGAAGCGTTAAGATTGACTTCGACACTCCCCTTTCTCCGACTGATATACGCGGTTGCATAGGTGATGGTTTCGAGTAAAAGATCTGCGGCTATCATTCCATCGAAAAGTTCTTTTTTGTACTCCGCCGCTCTGTCGCAAAGCAGTCGGATGCAAATATGCTGGCAAGGCCAATCATCTTCGTCGATTTGAATTCCATACTTTTCGCAAAAGGCCACTTTATCCGTGAATGCGTTGTACAAAGCCTTCTTTACCGCTGAGGTTCCCGCCTGAAATGTTATGGAGTATCCAACGATTTTGCTGCAAAAGCTGTCTACCACAAAGTACTGTAAATATCCCATTTATAACACAGTCATCTCATAGAATATTTATGCCGCAGTTCGGTACTCAAACGGTGTCATATCATTGAGTGAGTCGTGCGG
>NZ_QJST01000018.1 GCF_003226255.1 Idiomarina fontislapidosi | reverse complement strand
GTGATCGGATAAAACCGAAACAGGTGATCGGTTTAAACCGAAATGGGTGATCGGATTGAACCGAAATGAGTGTTCGGATTCATCCGAAACATGCACTACCTGCTGATAGTTTTCTAAAAACATATTAACCCCTCCACTCATAACGCTGTTTTAATTCGTTGCAAAAGTTCTGAGGTAAAAGCTTTTTATGCTGTAATTGACCCACTACGATTCCTGGCGCTATACCAATAGCGTCGGCAAACCTACGTATATCATCGGCATAAAAGTTACGAGCTTTCACAAAGGCATTGAACTCAGCTCGCGGTATAAGCATTTCTTCGGCAAATTTATCCGCTTCTTCCTCTTTTTTACCATCCAGTCCGTTGGTTCCTTCCAGAAACATTTCCTTTTTACCATGAAGTAAAATGTGACCGGCTTCATGAAAAAACGTGAACCAAAGGTGATCATTTGATTTATATCGTAAGCTCAACTGAATCAATGCTTTATCCTTTGTGAGCCAACGTGTAGCACCACTCACGCTCGTTTTCGGTAATGCGGGCACAAAAACTACAGCAACACCAAAATTTGCACATCTTTGTTGTAATTCAGGAACGAAGTTTTCTGGTGTCTTAGTTGTTAACTCCCGAAGGTCGGAAAGTAGTGCCTTAAAACCAGATTTATCAAACTTATTACATTGAATCTTATGGCTTTCTAGCTCGCCTTTCCGTAACCAAGCCGATACAGCTTCAGGAAACACCTCATGCTTTTGGTGCTGTCGATATGCAACCGCTAGATTCGGCCAAATATCATCCCATTGAGCCACGCTGGCAATACCGAAGAATTTAAGTACACGGTCTAGTACCGCCATCTTATCCTTCGGCTTGTCTATCCAACCACGCTTAGCCATTTCATTCACAGGAACACGCTTAAGCCATTCCAAATCGCGTTCTAGCTGTTTTTGCTCAGACTTGCGGGCTAATATTTCTCGATATTGAGATTCTAGGTTCAGCCAATAATCAACAGGCATACCCAACACTCGCTCAAGCTTAATCGCTGTTTGAGGTGTTATCGCTGAATCCCCTTTGATAATTGAGATTAAATGCTTAGAGGTAATGCCTGTCCGATCAGAGAGCTCCTTTTGGCTCATCGCACGAAGCTCTAACTCATATTCCAAAATCTCGCCCGGGGGCACCGCATAATCAGGGTGAAACTCATTTTTTACTTTAACCATGAGTATCCTCCACTCCCAGTATTTTAATTGCTGTAACGCCACCCCAATCTAGTCCGCCATCAGGCAAAGTTGGTAGTGGATCGTTGATAGGTTCAAATAACAATCGATATGGACCATCGAGATCGATCGAAATAGTCCCTTTTCTATTGCCAGTTAGCTCATGACATCGATTAGGCGGGCTATAGGGCGGAGCAAATATACCTAAATTAGGCGCAGCCGATAGCGACACCATCACCCGTCGAAGATGTTTGCTCCGATTGCTTCCGTAGGCCTTCTGCATCTCTTTATTTTGGCTGAGCTGCTTCTCGAGTTTTCTCGATCTGAACTGTATTTCCATATTTTTTATTAACCTATTAGGTTAACTATTTTAGCCGATGCCAATTTAAAAGCAAGCTTCTTAACGTCCCCCTCATACACGAACGGTGCCGGTGAAACGTAAAGCGTAGGTTATGTACGCTTAAATGCTCTATCTCCCATCAAATTAGGGTCGGGGGGTGTTCGTTGCCAAACATTTTTCTGATTACACGATTAATGCCGTCACCATCGACGAATCATTAAACCGATAGGAGATAGTTGGGTTGGGCTAAGTCGCGCCAAAGGCGCGACCTACTCGATATTTTGGATCTGCTCACGCATCTGTTCGATCAACACTTTTAGTTCGACTGCGGCGGCGGTGATTTCGGCGTTGATGGATTTAGAGGCGAGGGTGTTCGCTTCGCGGTTGAACTCTTGCATCATAAAGTCGAGGCGTCGGCCGCAGGCGCCGCCCTTTTTCAGGATCTTGCGGGCTTCGGCGACGTGGGCGTCGAGGCGGTCGAGTTCTTCGGCGACGTCGACTTTTTGCGCCAGCATGACCATTTCGGCTTCGAGGCGTTGTGGTTCGAGTTCGACTTTGGCTTCTTCAAAGCGGGTTAGTAAGCGCTCACGTTGCCATTTAACGACTTCTGGCATGCGTTCGCGTACAAAGGCGACGTGTTCGATGATGCCGTCTAAGCGTTGCTGAAGCATGGTGTTAATGGCTTCGCCTTCACTGGCTCGGTTTTCGATAAACTCGTTGAGCGCGGGTTTTACGGCGTCGAACAGTTCTTTTTGAAGCTCGTCGATATCTTGGTCGTCACTGCTGACTACACCAGGCCATTTCAACACGTCGAGTGCGTTAATTTGTGCGTTGTGAACTTGGCGGTTAACCCATTTGGCTTGGTTGATCACGCTCTCGGCGAGTGCTTCGTTAATCACTAACTCGCTTTGCTTGCTCTCATCCATGTGCAGGTGCAAGCGACATTCGACTTTGCCGCGCTGGAGTTGCTTGCGGAATAGCTCACGCAGGTTGTTCTCGAGGGCGCGCACGCTCTCGGGCAGTCGAAAGTAGGTTTCTAAATAGCGTTGGTTAACCGAGCGGATTTCCCACACGGCGCTACCCCATTCTGCTTTGTGCTCGTAACGAGCGTAACCGGTCATACTTTGAATCATGGCGTATCCTACTTTTTTGTCGGGAGGTCTTTCCTTCAACCTGCCGAAAACAATGTGTGCGTTAAGCGTATAAGCCAAATATTACCTGTGCAAAGAGGCAATATGAAGTAATAGTACAAAAAAGATGTCACACTTTTCTGTGCGAGTCTGACCTTATTGAGCAACCTTTATTAAAAATGACTCAATAGGAACGTATTATGTCTTTGAAAAACCAATTTCTTACCTTGTTATTAGGCGTGTCGTTGGGCGCTTTCAGCCTGCCCTCGCATTCACAAAACACCGTGCTACATGCGCAGGTTTCGGGTCAGGGTCAGCCGGTGGTGCTTATCCCGGGTTTAATGTCCGATGAGCGTGTTTGGCAGCAAACGGAAGCGCCGTTGGCGCAGCATTATGAGGTGCACACGCTGGCATTTGCTGGCTTTGGGACGCATCCAAGCAATCCTCAATTACGCGAGGCATTTACTGAAAACGCAGGTACTGCGCTAGAACGTTATTTGCAGGAGAACACCGCTGGCGATGCGGTGGTCATTGGGCATAGTTTGGGCGCGTTTTTAGGCTATCAACTGGCAAGCCAGCAACCTCAGGCGTTGGAATGTCTTATCGCGGTTGATGGTGTGCCGTTTTTCTCGGCGCTGGTCAGTGGTAACTCGGCGTTGACTGCTCAAGCGGTTAAACCGCAAGCACAGCAAATGCTGACGGTATATCAACAGCTCACCCCCGAACAAATGGCGATGCAGGTGCAAATGGGGGCATCACGCCAAACCTCATCTGAGGAGAATCAAGCGCGCGTGGTCGCGATGGCAAAAACCTCGGATCCTGCCACGGTGGGCCGCGCGATGTATGAGTTGATGACCACGGATTTACGCGCTGAGGTCGCTGACCTCAACGTACCGACGTTACAAATGGCGGCGACCGGTGGCTTCTCAACGGTCGAGCAAAAGCAGACAGCGCTTAATGCCTATCAACAGCAGATCGCTGGTGATAATGCCATCAACTTGCTAGAGTTTGCTGAGTCACGCCATTTTATTATGTGGGATCAACCCGAGGCCTTTTTGTTGGCCGTTAATCACTTCATCGAGGAGCGCTGCCATGACTAATCAAACTGCACAGTATGCGGCGCTTAACGCTTCGATTGAGCAAGCGCGCCAAGGGAATTCGCAGGCGTTCGCCGAGATAGTCACACATACACAAAACTTGGTGGCGAGTATTGCCTTGGCCATTGTTAAAGATATCCGAGCCTCAGAAGAGGTGGCGCAAGAGGCTTATCTCATTGTCTGGCAAAAAATGAATACGCTGCGTAAGACGCGTAGCTTTTTGCCTTGGCTACGACAAATCACGCGGCATTGTGCTTATCAGTGGTTAAGCAAAGAGCATGTGCGTCGTACCGACTATAAGGATAATCTCGATGAGGAGCTGGGTGCGGTACTGAGCGATGAATCACCCGAGGCGTCGCTCAGTGAGCAACAGCAGCAGGCGATTATTTATCATGCGTTGGATAAGTTGCCAGAGCAAAGCCGCGATGTCGTACTGCTGTATTATCGCGAACAGCAGTCGGCTGAACATGTCGCGGAGTTGCTGGGGATCACACCCGAGGCGGTGCGCCAGCGTTTGTCTCGCGCTCGCAAGCAGTTAGCCCAACAGTTACTAAGCCGCGTGGGTAAAGCGGCGTTGCTTTCGGCACCGTCCATCAGTATTTCGACGTTACTGACAACAGGCGCGATGGTGGGCAGTGCACCTGCCGCTGCAGCGGGCTTTTCGCTGACCTCTGGTGTTGCCACAAGCGTGAAGTGGTTAGCGTTATTAGGTGCCATGGCGGTCACTATTCTCGGAGGTTTGGCGGGCTTGTTTATCGGCTCTCACCGCGCGCAGAAGATGGCAGCCACCGATGCTATCCGCCAACAGTTGGTGCGAATGCGTAATCAGGCTGCAGTATTCATGATCGTTGTCGGTAGCTTGTTTATTCTAAGTTACGAGGTCGATCCCGGCTGGTTACTGCCGACACTCAGTTATCTAGTGCTATTGCTGGGTATTCTAACCTATCAACGCCGAGTGCAGCGTTTGGTATGCTCCGGTGGTCGGTCACTGAGCTGCTATTTGGGGTTAGCGCTTGGGCTTGGTGGCGGTCTAACTGGCTTCTTTGCGGGATTAATACTGAGTGGTCGTCTCTAACGACCACTCGTTTTACGGTTACTTTTTCGCGTGCTTTTCGCGGTTCTTTTGTTTTTGTTCCGCGTTCTTCTTCATCATGATATACACCGCGCCGCGTCCACCATGGTGGCGCTGTGCGCTATGAAACGCGAGTACTGGCGGCATTTCACGCAGCCACTTATTCACATAGCTTTTTATCAGCGCGGGATGCGGTTTACTGTGTTTACCTTGTCCGTGAATAATCAGTGCCGTACGTATACCGGCGTCATGGCAGTCCTGAATAAAGTTAAATACTGCGGTACGCGCCTCGCGTAGCGTATGCTGATGCAAGTTGAGACTCGCTTCCATGGTGTAACGGCCTTGTTTAAGCCGTTTGTACACGCCTTCTTGCACGCCATCGCGCCGAAATTCGATACACTCCTCAGGCTCCACCAACTCAACATACTCGGTCGATAAAAAGTTAACGTTTTCTTGCTCTTCGGCTTCAGCCGCACGGCGCCGCTCCTTTTGTGCCAATGTCGGCTCAAAAGCAGTGCGAATGTCTGCAACTTCCTCACCCACCAAGGGTGTCACGTCGTTCATTTCTTGGCGGAACAATTCAAATTCTTCGTCTTTTGAACGCGACATACGGCCTCCCGTTCAGTGATTACCGCGTATTTTCAGCTTGCGTTAGTTTAATACGTTACAGAACGATTCGCGATCCATTCAACGGTCAAATTTGCTACACTAACGGCTAATTCGTTTTACTTATCCGCGTTTACTATCAAATAAAGGAGATGCCATGCGTCCAAGTGGTCGTACTGCCCAACAAATTCGCCCGGTCACCATCACGCGTAACTTCACCAAACATGCTGAGGGTTCAGTTCTGATTGAATTCGGCGATACTAAGGTGTTGTGTAATGCCACGGTTGAAGCCGGCGTTCCGCGCTTTTTAAAAGGTCAGGGGCAAGGTTGGGTGACCGCTGAATACAGCATGCTCCCACGCTCAACGCACACCCGTTCGCAGCGCGAAGCGGCACGTGGCAAGCAAGGTGGCCGCACGATGGAAATCCAGCGTTTAATCGCGCGTTCTTTGCGTGCTTGCATCGACCTTAAGGCACTCGGCGAGAACACCATCACGCTCGACTGCGACGTATTACAAGCCGACGGTGGTACGCGTACCGCTTCAATTACCGGCGCTTGTGTCGCGTTGGTTGATGCGTTGAACTACATGCGCGCTAATAAAATGGTTAAGGTCAACCCGTTAAAAGAAATGGTTGCGGCGATTTCTGTCGGTATTGTTGATGGCGATGCGGTGAGCGACTTAGAGTACATTGAAGACTCTAAGGCCGAGACTGACATGAACGTTGTAATGACTGAAGCGGGCAAATTCATCGAGATCCAAGGCACTGCTGAGGGTGAGGCGTTTAGTTACGATGAGATGCAAAGCTTGGTCGACATTGCGCGCGTAAGCATCAAAGAGTTGATTGATATCCAAAAAGCGGCATTGGCATAAGGGATCAGCATGAAAACCTATCAAAAAGAGTTTATCGAGTTTGCGATTGAGCGCGGTGTACTAAAATTTGGTGAGTTTACGCTGAAGTCTGGTCGCACCAGCCCTTACTTTTTTAACGCAGGTCTTTTTAACAAGGGCTCTGACTTGGCTAAGTTGGGGCGTTTTTACGCGGCAGCGTTAAAAGACTCAGGCATCGACTTTGATGTGCTGTTCGGTCCGGCTTACAAGGGTATCCCTATCGCCAGCGCGACTGCGGTTGCGTTGTTTGATCACTTTCAGACCGATACGCCTTACTGCTTTAATCGCAAAGAGAAAAAGGACCACGGCGAGGGCGGCAACTTAGTCGGTTCACCCCTTGAGGGTCGCGTGATGTTGGTCGATGATGTCATCACCGCGGGGACTGCAATTCGTGAATCCATGGATATTGTTGAGCAAAACGGTGCGCAGTTAGCTGGCGTGTTGATCGCCTTAGATCGCCAAGAAAAAGGCAAAGGCGAGCTTTCAGCGATTCAGGAAGTAGAACGCGACTTTAACGCGCAAGTGATTGCGATTGTCTCGCTTAACGATGTGATTGAGTATCTTAAGGACGATGAACAGTTTAAAGCGCATTTGCCTGCGGTTGAAGCCTATCGCGCGCAATACGGTGTCGCGTAAAGCACGACACAACTCAAATTCAGCGCATAAAAAAAGCTCGCCTCCGTGCCAACGGGGCGAGCTTTTTAGTAACTAGGTGCTACTTACAGTTTTTCTTCGGGCTGGTAAGCAATACCGATTTTACCGTTAATCACTTGGCATTCACCACCGGCTTCAGCGGTACGGCTTGCGTCGTTGATACGCGCGATCAAGCGATAGTCTTTATTCAGAAGCGTTACTTCGTTGCGTTCTTCACCACACAACACGCGAATCGAATCAACTAAACCGCGGTCGGTTAAGAAATTGGTGGTTGGGTTCTCTTTTACAATACCTGACTGGTCCGAGAATTCCGCGGTTTGTAAGCCATACGGATTCATCATACCCGAAGCGCCCGCCACTAAATAATGGAAGGTACTCGCCACTGCACTCGGCACCGATTGAGCATTTTCAACGAAGAACACACCTCGTTCACCGATAATATCGAACAAACCCTTTTCAAGGTTAACCTTCATCGCGGTATTTTTGTCGATACCCAATGAAAGTGGCGTTCCACTGTCCCCGGCTAAGCGAATTAAACGACCATAGCGGCCATTATCTGAAAACTCACTATCGAGAATACCAAAGTGGAATAAGCCCAGGCCGCCGAGTGGGTGGAAGGTCAGGCTATCAGGGTGAGTATTGGTAGGACAGGTTGCGTCCAAGTCACAGCCAAACGGCGGTGGCTCAGAGGCAAATGCACCGTCTTTAATCGCTGACTCTGTTGTACCGTTAGAAATCATCGGTTTAGATGTCAATGCAACGGCACCGGCACCACTGCCGCCAACAACTAAGCGTTTAGACTGCACAAAGCTAACGATGTCGCGTAGCAAATCTGATGGCTGGTTGTCTTCATTAATAAAAGTTGAGCGAGTGAGGTTCGCATCGCCATCATTGATAAAGATCGCGTTGGCTTGGCGCACCATCTTTAAGGCTTCTTTAGGTGCTTTACAAAACTCGACCTGTTGCTGATATCGATCGCGATACACACGATCGCGTGCATATGCGCCTAGCACCTCTTCTTGCACAGCAGCGAGTTCTTCACAACGCCCTTCTTGTTGCGCTTTAATCAACGCGGCATCAACAGGGAACCAATGCGGCTCAGCACCCAGTTGACTGAACAAGTCCATGTAGTAATCGACTTCGTTGTAAGGGTCACGCGATGACGACGTCGTGAAGAAGACCACAGGCTTTTTGCTGTCATCAAAGCGTGTGGTTTTTGCCATTTCAACGAACTGTCGATAAATATCAACCGCAGGCTTTTGCTGAGATTCGGTTAGATTGACTCGCTCATCGAGTTCGGCGGGTACTGGCATCTCGAGCAGATCAACGAGCTTATTCCACTCAGCTTCAGACAACGAGTTGTATGTTTTTAACGTAGCGCGACGAGTAAACTCACGCATAAACACACGCTCGGTAATGATTTCCTCATTCATACGGTCATAGATAAGCTTTAACGCTTCGTCGACCTTTTTCCGAGCATCTTCACGAAAGCCAGTCCAATATTCATCGGATACCGCCGTCTTGATCGATTTCTCCGACAAGTCGATGTAACGATTAGTGCGCATCGTTTGACTATCAATCCAGTCGGTTTCATTACAGCTATCCGATGCCATACTCGTGCAAAGGGTTAAACCTCCGCCGGTGAGCATTACATGTCGGTAGCCATCGTCTTCAATGGTTGGTTGTTCTTGTGCGGATACCGCACTGGTCATCAGTCCTGCGAGCACGATGCTAAGACTCGATGCGATCCATCTTTTGTTCATGAGACACCCTTATCATTACTGCAAAGTTGCGGGTTAATGAATCCTAGTATAACGGGTCAATGAATAAAAATCGCTCTCAGTTTTATCAACATTTTCCCTAGCGGTTCTGACCGCATGAAAAAGAATTAATTCAATTTCTACACAGGTGTTGGATTTTTGTAAATGCTATGCATAATACCCTGCAATTGATATAATTTTGGCGTCATATTGACCAAGGTAATGTGTTCTGGTGATTAACTTAGTCCGCGCAGTCGTTTTTTCTACGCTTTTTCTGATAAGTGGGCAGTCTCATGCGCAACAATCATCGAGCAACTTATCAACCGACTTGCAGTTGAGCGATGAGCAAGCAACCCAAACGCTGGTATTTCGAGCGCCACAGCAAGGTCCGTTACCTGAGTTAGTGCAGTCGATATTAGAAGAGGCTTATGCAGAGCTTAATGTCGAACTGCGTTATGAGCCGCTACCTCGCTTACGGGGCGAACAACTCGCGTCAGAAGGTATCATCGCTGGTGAATTAGGTCGTATCCCGGGCTTAGCCGAGCAACTGACTAACTTGATTCGGATCGAGTTTCCAATTTACGAATTCTCATTGCTTTTAGTTGCCGACCCTAAGCAATGCGGGGATTGCACACCCGATACGCTAAAAAACCTCGCCTATTTAAGTGGTTTACGCGCCGCCGACCAAATCGTCGAGTCCTACCAGCTCGATATTCCAATTGTTAAACCGGTTAATCTAGAACAAGTCATTAAACTGATGGATGCGGGTCGCGTTGAAGCAACGCTAATGGCGGATTTTCAGTATCGGGGTTCGGCATTACATGATCGTGATGACTTAATTGTCTATGAAATTAAGCGGTATCAGGGATACCATTATTTGCATAAAAAGCATGCTGATCTGATCCCTGATTTGCTCAATGCGCTTGAGCTCATGAAAGCTACAGGGCGCATCACCGCACTGCGTGAAACTTACCAATCTAAAATTAACCGCCCGATTACGCCCGTTCGAATCCCAAACCCACTGATCGGTGCCAGTTCACTGGTTCCTGGACAAACCGAAATGAATGGTGAAGGCGTCTTGTGGCAAAAGTTTAAGGCGTTAACTGCCGACTGGGGCTCTAGGGTAGAAACAGAGACCTCTAACTGGCCTCGAGCCAAGCAGTTAGTCGATTCCGGTAAAGCACAGGTACTGGTGGGTATTCGCGAAGAGCAGTTAGATAAGCGTTTTATTAAAACTCAGCATGCGCTCGCACGAAGCAATCCTGTCTATTTATTTACCAAAAGTGAGTCAGCGCTTAACAACACCTTCAATCAACAGCAACAAGTGAGTTTGTGCGTTGCGGGAGGCCATTACCAACAAACGCTGATACCCGCGAATGCCAATATCTATAACGCGAATACCTCGTTAGACTGCTTTGCTCTGCTGGATATGGGTCGCGTTGATGGCGTTGTCGATTACGCCGCAAATTTGCCCGACTGGACAGAAGTCCCATACAAGCGCCGGGCACTCAGCAATGAAGTACCCTTGTATTTAGCATTTAAAGATAACGCGCAAGGCAATCTGCTACGCAGTTTGTTCGACAACAGCATTAAGAGCGCTACACCGCGCCCTTAAAATCTAACTGCCGCCACGCCTCATAGGTAAAAATCGCGACCGAGTTCGATAGGTTTAGACTTCGGCTATCGGGCACCATCGGTAACCGCAACCAGTTTTCTTCTGGGAACGTTTGCAAAACCTCCATTGGAAGTCCGCGGGTTTCGGGCCCAAATAGCAATACGTCATTCTCCTGATACACAACGTCTGTGTATCGCGTCGAACCTTTCGTGGTACATGCAAAAATACGGTTGTACTCAACGGTCTCTAAAAATGCAGACCAATTCTTATGAATTTTGACTTGAGTGAGCGCATGATAGTCCAAGCCTGCGCGGCGTACCTTTTTCTCATCCAGCTCGAAACCGAGCGGTTCGATCAGATGTAATTGCATGCCCGTATTCGCCGCAAGACGAATAACATTGCCTGTGTTCGGTGGTATTTCCGGTTCAAATAAGACCAAATGCAACATAGTGATTTTATCAGCTACTTAAAAAACGCTAGAATACCACTATCTTAATACGAGGTGTGTATCGAATTGAATTCTCCAACGAGTTACAAGCATCAATACGCCTTTTGGGTAAAGCTCGCCAGTGCCTCTTCGGTCACGGCTGCGGCACTTTTGATCACGATGAAGCTATACGCTTGGTTTGATACCGAGTCAGCCAGTATGCTTGCCTCATTAACCGACTCGTTACTTGATAGCGGCGCCTCAATTTTTAGCTTTTTTGCAATTCGTTACTCGCTACAACCGGCCGATGATGAACACCGATTTGGCCACGGTAAAGCCGAGTCACTTGCCGCGTTAGCACAAAGTGCCTTTGTCGCAGGCTCAGGTATGTTGCTTATATTTCATAGTGCACAACAATGGATGCACGATTCGCAACTGCCCAACGTTCAAAGCGGTATTTGGGTCAGCGTCGCGGCCATTACTATCACCATGGTGCTGTTGGTTATCCAGCGCATGGCAATTCGCGCAACACAATCCCAAGCTGTTAAAGCCGATCATCTTCACTACCAGTCCGACATCTTGTTGAACCTTGCTGTCCTCATTGCGTTGATTTTAAGTCAGTTTGGTTGGCATTGGGCCGATGGTGTGTTTGCTATTTTAATTGCCGTGTATTTAATTTGGGGCGCCATTCGTATTGGTACTGAGGCATTTAATTCGTTAATGGACAGAGAACTACCCGAGGCATTGCAAAAGAAAGTTATTGAGACCGCACAATCGATTGACGGCGTGTTGGGTATTCATGGGCTGAGAACCCGAGAGGCGGGATCGACGCGATTTATTCAGTTACACATTGAGCTCGATGACAACCTGTCGCTACTCAAGGCCCATGCTATTTCAGATCAAGTTGAAAGCGCGCTGATGCAAGCCTTCCCTAATGCTGACATTATTGTTCACATGGACCCGGAAATTATTGCCTATGTAGAGGGCTCTATCACTGAGCGACGCTCGACTTAAGTCGCGTCAGCACAGCCTCCATAATGGGTTGACGGTAGCGATCACTTTCCATCATGAGCTCATGTTTTGCCCCTTCAATTGCACGGAACTCAACTCGTGTTCCGGCGCCTGCAGCAAAACGTCTTTGTGCCTTCTCGCTAACCACAACATCAGCACCCGCGTTAAATAACGTCGCAGTCACCTTAAGTTGATGACCCATGCTCTGCAATTGCTTACACGTCGTCAACGCCTCGTGCAACCAGGCAAACGTAGGGCCACCGAGTTTAACCCGTGGCTCATTTTCGTAGGCTTCTCGAAACACTTGATAGCGTTGTTCGCTATGGGTCAACACATTTTCAGCAAAAGGAATCGCAATATAATCCTTCATGCCTAAAAAGTACCATGGCTTTTCAGGTGAAATCGTCTCATTTAGCCAGCGCCCTGCGCCAGCAATTGCACGCGCGATCGCAGCCGGTATGCCTGCCGTACGAATACCCATCATGGGAGCGGTGAGAAACAAATGCTTAAATTGAAAATCCTGCTCACAACACGCCCAGGATAAAATCGCTCCGCCCATCGAGTGCCCAAGTGCATAGCGAGACGCTTTAGGAAAGCGCTCGTCGATATCATTCATGAATACGCTAAAGTCATCAATAAAATCACGGAACCGTGCGACATGGCCTTGATGGCTGTTTTCCGTCATACGTCCTGATAAGCCTTGCCCTCGATGATCAATAACCGCACAAGAAATTCCCTGTTGCGCCAGTTCCCATATCACCTCTTGGTACTTTATCGCGGCCTCAATCCGGCCCGTCGAAATGACTAGTAAGGGAGCCGTTTCGCTGACTTTATGGTACGCATAAAAAAGACGCAGGCCGTCTGCCGCGTCTAAATAAATATGTTCAACTGATTCAGCCCAGAAAGGGGCGATGTGTTGGTGATAAAATTCGAGCCATTCAGGCTCATTATCCGCCGGTCGGATCATCCGCTTTGATTCCCGTCGCTATGATTAAGTCTTAGTCTAACGGTAAATCTAAGACAACTTCTAGTCCTCCTTGCGGATGATTTCGAGCACGGAGCTGACCACCCAGTACCAACGCTGAGCGCTGACTTAACGCTAAGCCTAAACCGACACCCGCCTGATGCTTACGCGACGGGTCGCCGCGGTAAAACGGCTCAAACAGCTTCTCAATTGTTTCTTCGTCAACACCTGGGCCGTGATCGCGCACATACAGTTGCAGCCACTTACCGTGCTTCTCACAACCAAATTCGACCGCTTTGTCGGTGTAGTGCAGGGCATTACGCATAATATTTTCTAACACTAACCGGATCAGCTCATCATCGCTCTCGAGTTCGCGCCAATCGCCCTCGCGAATAACGAGCCGATCTTTATACTCAGGATGACTGTACAAGGTGTCGTCGACAAGCCGTTGCACCAACTTGCGCAGATCAACAGTATGCGTATTTAAGCTGATTAAGCCGTTCTCAAGTTTCGAGAGCGATAAGATACGTTCAATGATTTGATTCAAGCGCTCACTATCGCGACGCAACTGTTGCCAATGTGCATCCTCTTGATGCTCATCTTCGCTGAGATCGAGGGCGACTTGCATCCGTGCCATCGGCGAACGCAGTTCGTGTGACACATCACTTAATAAGCGCCGTTGCGCATCACGAGAAATAGCAAGATCGCGCGCTGTCTGCGCTAGGGCGCGCGCCAGCTCGCCGACTTCATCTTTACGTCGAGGCAACTGGCCTAACTCAGGCTCAGCACTACCTTGAGCAACCTCACGGGTAGCTCGGATCATGCGTTTTATCGGTCGAATCAGCCAGATACCCAACAAAATCGCAATCGCTAAACTACCGCCCACCAACGTCCAACTGCGCGCCCGCATCAACTCTTGCTCTGCTTCTTCACGATCAGTCCACTCCGACGCTTTTAGTGGACGAGTGATTAGAAGCTTATTGCCTTTAAACTCGAAAGGACCTATCAACAAACGGTCTTCGAGTGGCATTTGCATCGGCTCATCGTAGTTTAAAAAGCGCAACATGGTTTGCCGATAACGTTGCGATAAGAACTCATCCATCATCAACTTTTGCTGACCTTGCGCCAGTACCCGCGCTGCTACGCGGTAATCGCCCGTGAGCAAGCGTCCCGGTTGCAATGATAAGTACGTTAATTCATTTTCGAGTAAGGGCGCTAAGGTACGGCGGATAGGTTCAGCAATGGGCTTTACTTCTGGTGTGACTTTATTCCACACCGCGAGCAAGTAACCACTACTGGCAGTTAAAAACAGCAACGCCCAGAACAACAGGAGCAATCGCAGTGTAAGCGATTGGTACCAGCGAATCGGGCGTTTACGGTGTGGTTTCATTATTCGTTGACGAGACGGTATCCCCGACCACGAACGGTTTGAATGCGCTCAGGATTAGCCGGTAGTTTTTTGCGAATATTACTGATATGTACGTCGAGGCTACGATCAAACGGCCCCATTTTACGGCCTAACGCAGCCACTGACAGTTGATCTTTACTGACCATCTGACCGGCTTGCTGCATCAAACAACGCAAAATATCAAACTCAGTCGGTGTCATCACCAACGGCTGTTGGTCACAAGTGACTTCGGCTTTACTCGGATCGAGCGTAAAACCACTCACCGTCAACACTTCGTTTTGCATCATCGTATTTGCAGTCCGACGGAGCAACGCACGAACACGCGCAACAAGTTCACGCGGATTAAATGGCTTCGGCAGATAATCATCTGCGCCGAGTTCCAGTCCCATCACACGGTCATCATCGTCACCACGCGCCGTTAACATTAATACGGCAGTATCACGGTGTTGTTGGCGTAAGCGCTGTAACAACTGCATACCGTCGATACCGGGCAGCATGACGTCTAATAAAATCAGCTCGAAATCCCCGTTTAATGCGGCATCCAGTCCCTTCACGCCATCATCAACTACAGTCAGCTCCACCGCTTCGCGCTTAAATAGCTCGGTGAGCATTGCCGACATTTCATGGTCGTCATCAATGAGTAGAACAGAATGTGTCATGGTCAATTGAGTCCCGTTTAAAGTGTAAAGACCATCTTCTAAAATAGCACAGCGTAACGCGACTCTCTTTACAAAGATTTACTTGCTCAACAATTTGAGTTTTCGCGTTAAGGTATTGCGCCCCCAGCCAAGCCAATGTGCGGCCTTTTGCTTGTGTCCGTCGCACTTATCCAGTGCTATGCGCAAGGCGATGCGCTCAACATCCTGTATTATAGGTGTCATATTATCATGGGAATGGCTTTGCGTACGCAACTCTTCAGCGAGCAACTCACGCCAATTACCCGACAGTTGACCGCTTTGTGTCGGCTCTGGCGGCTCGAGCAGCTCATAAGGGAGTTCGTCCAGGCTCACTTGTTGCGCCGGTGCCATCACTGTCAACCAACGACACACGTTCTCGAGCTGACGCACGTTACCCGGCCAATCATAAGCCTCAAGCTGCGCCAGAGCCTCTTCTGACAACTGTTTCTCGCTCACCTCTAATTCGACCGCTGACAGCTTTAAAAAATGCTGCGTAAGTAAAGCGATGTCTTGCTTACGCTCGCGTAAGGCAGGTAGACGAAGTTGGATAACATTCAGACGATGATACAGGTCTTCACGAAACTCGTTTTGAGCAACCGCCTCTTTTAAGTCGCGATGGGTGGCGGCGATCACGCGCACATTAACGTGCACAGGCTGATGCGCACCGACTGGGTAAAACTGGCCCTCCGCCAACACGCGCAATAAACGAGTTTGTACAGACAGTGGCATATCACCAATTTCATCTAAGAACAGCGTGCCGCCGTCAGCCTGCAAAAACCGTCCCTCTCGCTTTTTATCAGCACCTGTAAATGCCCCTCGCTCGTGACCAAATAACTCAGACTCAACTAAATCCGCAGGAATTGCCGCCATGTTCAACGCAATAAACGGTTTGTCGGAGCGCGGACTGTGCTTGTGCAGGGCACGTGCGACTCGCTCTTTACCTGTACCGGTCTCACCCGTGATCAGTACACTCACACTCGATGCCGATAGACGGCCAATCGCGCGGAAGACATCTTGCATCGGCGCTGAGTCGCCGATGATATCGGTGCTCGCTTGTCGAGCACTGGTGTTCACTGCAGGTTTACTGCGATGCGCCATCGCTTTTGCAACCACGCTGCGTGCTTCTTCGATATCAAAGGGCTTCGCCAGATACTCAAAAGCGCCTCCTTTAAAGGCACTCACGGCGGTATCCAGATCCGAGTGCGCCGTCATGATAATGATCGGCAACTCGGCGTCGTGTTGTTTAATTTGTTTAAGCAATGCAAGGCCATCGGTGCCCGGCATACGGATATCACTAATAATGGTGTCGGGCACTTCAAAATCTAATGCCAACGTGAGTTCATCTGCACGTTCAAACACCCGCACCTGATACCCCGAGCGCTCAAATGCTTTGTGTAAAACCCAGCGAATAGACGGATCGTCGTCGAGGATCCAAAGGTGTTGCGCTTGGCTCATAGACTCGCCTCCTCGCTCGGTTGTTGTTGATACGGTAAATAAATTCGGAACACCGTGTGACCAGGTTCAGAGTCCACCTCGATCTTGCCTTGGTGCTGATGCACTAAACTATGTGCCATCGATAGCCCAAGGCCTGTGCCCTCCGCTCGTCCGCTCACCATCGGGTAGAACAAACTTGCCATAATAGCGTCGTCAATACCGGGACCATCATCAATGATGCTGATCACGGCACATTGCCGATGACGCCTGCCAAGTAACGTCAGCTGGTGTTCAATTCGTGTTTTGAAGGTAATTCGGCCGGTGCCCTCGAGTGCCTGAGCGGCATTTTGCGCGATGTTTAAAAATACTTGCTCACAGGACTCTGCCATCGCCCAGAGCTCGGGTAATGATGGGTCATAATCGCGTTTAATATCGAGGCTGTCCCCATACTCATAGCGCAACGTCTTCGCGACACGCTCAAGTAACTCGTGCAAATTTGTCTCACGTTTGTGTTCTGCTTGCACCGGACCCATCATCCGGTCGATCAAGGTGCGCAGCCGGTCCGCCTGCGTCACAATCAAATCGGTATACTCACGCAATGACTCATCGGGCAATTCAAGTGCTAACAGCTGCGCTGCGCCCCGTAAGCCACCTAATGGGTTCTTAATCTCGTGCGCCATTCCCCGCAACAGCGACTGCGTGGCAAATAACTGCTGTTGCTGCTGCGTTTCGCGCGAGATCTGACGTTGTAGGTCGACTTGTTTAAGCTCGATAAGCCACTGCTTTTGGCCATCATCATGCAATGACTGAATACTGACTTCAGTGGTAACCCGTTGCCCAGAGTGAAGAAAGAAACTCGCTTCGGAGTTCACCACGGTTTGCTCTTCAGACAAACAATTCTGCAGTGTATTTAGCGGTAAATCGCTCTCATAGTAAGCCTCAGCGAACGGTTCACCGATGAGGCGTTTAGCACTGTGGTCAAAAATCGATTCAGCCGCTGCATTGACGTAACGCACGATCCACCCTTCATCGACGATCACGATGCCGGTGAGCAACTGATTCAAAATAGACGCGAGATTCACTCAAACACACTCCACAATAGTCTGCACTAATTTGGTGCACATACAGAGGTTAAAAAGGGAGGCATTGCCTCCCTCGTGCAACCGCTGCGATTTACACGCTGTAGTACATATCGAATTCAACAGGGTGAGTTGTTTTCTTCAATGTTTCTACTTCGTTGTACTTCAGAGCAATGTAAGCGTCGATCATGTCGTCGTCCATTACGCCGCCTTGCTTCAAGAAGTCACGGTCTTTGTCTAATGCATCCAATGCCATTTCAAGTGAATGACATACCGTTGGGATGTCTTTCGCTTCTTCTGGCGGTAGGTTGTACAAGTCTTTATCCATCGCGTCACCTGGGTGGATCTTGTTACGGATGCCGTCCAAGCCTGCCATTAATAGTGCAGTGAAGCACAAGTATGGGTTAGCGCTTGGGTCAGGGAAACGTACTTCGATACGACGCGCTTTAGCGCTCGATACCAATGGGATACGAATGGATGCAGAACGGTTACGCGCTGAGTAAGCCAACATAACAGGCGCTTCAAACCCTGGAACCAAACGCTTGTATGAGTTGGTTGATGGGTTAGTAAATGCGTTAATTGCACGTGCGTGTTTGATGATACCGCCGATGTAGTACAACGCAGTCTCGCTCAATCCAGCGTACTGGTCGCCAGCAAACAGGTTTTGACCATCTTTCGCCAATGACATGTGTACGTGCATACCTGAACCGTTGTCACCGACCAATGGCTTAGGCATAAAGGTTGCTGTCATGCCATATGAGTGCGCAACGTTGTGTACAACGTACTTATAGATTTGGATTTCGTCCGCTTTCTTAGTCAAGCTGTTGAACTGAGTCGCGACTTCGTTCTGACCCGCTGTTGCCACTTCGTGGTGATGCGCTTCAACAACCAGACCCATATCTTCCATTACCAAGCTCATGGTGCCACGGATGTCGTGCGCAGAATCAACTGGAGGCACTGGGAAGTAACCGCCTTTAACGCCAGGACGGTGGGCTAGGTTACCTTCTGAATATTCACGACCAGAGTTCCATTTCGCTTCTTCGGCATCGATCTTGTAGAACGAACCGCTCATGTCGGTGTGGAAACGTACATCGTTAAATAGGAAGAATTCTGGCTCAGGACCAAAGAAGGCGCTATCAGCGATACCTGATGCTTGTAAGAACTCTTCTGCGCGCTTCGCGATAGAGCGTGGGTCACGGCTGTAACCTTGCATTGTATCGGGCTCTAAGATGTCGCAGCGTACGTTCAATGTCATTTCGTCAGTGAACGGGTCTAAAACCAATGAATCTGCATCAGGCATCAACACCATGTCTGACTCATTAATGCCTTTCCAGCCAGCGATTGAAGAGCCGTCGAACATTTTGCCTTCTTCGAAAAAGTCGTCGTCGATTTGCGACACCGGAATTGTGACGTGCTGTTCTTTACCTTTAGTATCGGTAAAACGTAAGTCGACGAATTTGACGTCATGCTCTTTAATGGCGTCGAAAATCTTACTTGCTGACATGTTTTCCTCCAGCGGAATCTTGAATATCAAAAGTCAAAATAAACATATATCAATAACTGATTAAATCCAGTTTTATACAGCTATTGTTGTGTACCTCTTAGGATGCGTATTGGATTGCAATCCACGTGCCAAATATATAACCCATTGTTTTTAATGAAAGTTTAATTATTTACAGTCGAGTAAGGCGGTTTAACACACCTTAAGTTTGCACCAATTTGGATCATTGTAGACTATATTGGTGCAAATAATCATAAAATACCGACTATTCATGTCATTCTGATGAAAAATTCAACAGCCCCTTGTCGGTTTAGACAACGTTGTTCACTTTCCGACATCAATAGGCTGTTCTTAATGACAACTCAGGCATTTGATATTAAGAGGATAGCGGGTGGCACTAACAGACACGTGGTTACGGTCGAACCACAAAAAGACTAGAGAAAAGCCAGAGGAAAAAAGAAAAGCTCCGGAATCAAGACCGCCAATCGCTGAGCGAAGTATTCGAAGAATGGTTCGCACGGGAACGTGCGGGTAAAGTGACATCCGCGTAAGCGTAACAGCAACCACACCTAGGCATGTTTTTGCAGATGGCTTAGTTTATCACCACGTTTCAACTAACGAGGTGATTTATGAGTCGTACC
>NZ_QJST01000017.1 GCF_003226255.1 Idiomarina fontislapidosi | reverse complement strand
GGTCGAAAAGTAAGACTACCACATGTGGGTAGCTGACCTCCTTCCGACCTATCCCATTACATGAGTGTTGCGGTTATTATCTGAATTCAGGAAATAAATAACGATAAAAACATAAGCGAAACTAAAACAAACCTTTAATTTACTTCAAATCAAACCTAGAGGCATAGAGCGAAACACTTGAAATATCTCTTTACCTGACTACCATAAAATTTAATAATTTCTAATTATATAAACCACAAGATTATGATGCAAAGATAAGGATAACAATTAAAATTTATCAATGAAGTCGATTATTTTATTTGATAAAGACATTAAGTGATTATTTATTTTATTTATAAAAAACATTTAAAAGGCTTATTTTCTTATAGTGTTTTAAATAAATCCTTATGAAATTAGCAAAGTTTCTTTGTACTAGACACTCTCTTAGCTTCGAAACCACCAACTTTTTAAAGTATTTAACTTCTCTTTCATTTGATAAATCATCAAATGAAAAATCGTAAATAATACTTTTACGAGTTCCAGAATGCTTAATACTACGGTTTTCTGCATCAACGCGATAAGTTGCAGTAATCGCACTACTTTTTACAATTAAATTTTCTCGTGCTAATCGAGCCCATAAGTCAAGATCTTCGCCTCGGATAAGACTTTCGTTAAACCCGCCCATTTGTACTAAGCTATTTTTACATACAACAACAACACTAGTCCAAAGTATAGGCTCATAACATGCTTCTGTGAAATAGTCTTCAACTCTACATATTTTCTCGTTTCGATGGTGTCTAAAAAAAACTCTTCCATCAGAATATTCGAAGGAAGTAGCGAAAACTTTTTCATTTGGAAATTTATTTATCATTAGTACAAATTCGTGTAGATGATCTTCTTTCCATATATCATCGCCATCCAAAAAGGCAACCCACTGGAAATTAGCTTTTTTTATACCGCAATTTCTAGCAGCCGACACTCCTTGGTTACTTTGGTTTATTAATCGAATCCGATCATCCTTGATATCTTTTACGACATTACAGCTATTGTCAGTCGAGCCATCATTAACAACCAAGATTTCAAAGTTTTGGTAAGACTGGTTTAAAACTGACGCAATAGTTTTACGGATGCTTAACTCTTTATTGAAAAGAGGTATTACCACTGAGAACATTGCTACTCCATTATTTCCGAAGCTTAAGTTAATGGATTACAAAACTATTAGGCTAAATTTATTCCTTTAGTCCACTTAGAATTTTAATTAGTCCAAACGTCTCTTTACAAAATAAGTATAGTGCCGCATAAAAGGAAATTATTAGAAAACCTCCAAACGTAATTATCTGTAAAAAATCAGATTGAATCAAATCAGACAGAACTGCTTTTAAAGAAAAAGAAGCAATGAATGAGACAAAACCAGCTTTTAATAATGGATAAATATCCGATATTTGCTCCCACACTTCATAGTTTATTTTTCTTCCACCAAAATACATATCAACAACATATGATACTATAGAAAAAATCGAAAAAGAGAGAACCAAACCAATAATTCCAAAGTATACCCCTCCTATTAAGAATGCGACACCTGCTATTTTTTTTAAAACTTCTAAAATTAGAAAAACATCACTTCTTCCTTTAACTTTTAAAATATTCAAATTATAAGCACTTACGGGACGAAAAATCGATACTATAGCTAAAATTTGAAAGTAAGGAACTGCTGGCAACCATTTTTCACCAAATATAAAGCGAAATCCTGGCTCAGCGATTAGAATAAGTGATAGCATTAAGGGTATTACGATTATAAGCAATAACTTTAGAAGTTTTTGGTATGCCATTTTCAGTGCTTTATCGCAATCTAAGTCGGAAAAAAAAGGATAAGAAACTTTTCCTACAACAGCACTAATCTGCTGAACAGGAAACAGCCTTAGCGTGTCTGCATGATGAAAGTATCCAACTTGAGCTGGAGTAAAAAACTTACCAATAACTATACGATAAGCGTCGTTGTATATAGTATCAATTAAACTGGCTATAGTTAATTTATAACCGAATTTAAAATGACGTCGAAAAATACTTTTATCGAATATTAATGAAGGTTTCCATGGTATGAAAACCCAGCTTTGTACCGTAAATACTATAGCTTGAACAAGATTAAGCCACACTAAACTCCACACACCAAATCCTATACTTGCCATCGTTACACCGACCGTTCCTGAAATGAAGGTCGAAGGTAATTGCAACTGCATCTGTAATTTGAAGTTCATTTCTTTAGTTAATTTTGCCACATGAACTGCAACAAAAGCTTTAATTACAAAACTAACTGCCAGTAAACGGATTACATCGGTAAGCACCTCTTGTTCATAAAAGATTGCGATGTAAGGTGCGGAAAGATAAACAACAACATAAATAAGAATACTAACTATAAGGTTAGTAACGAATACGGTCGAATAATCGACTTGTTCTGGATTTTTGGTTCGGATGAGTGAGCTCGTCATACCGCCATCCATCAATGCTGTTCCAATGGATATAAAAACGATAACCATAGCTATTAGGCCAAACATTTCAGGCATTAGTAAACGTGCTAGTATTACTTGAACAGAAAAGTTTATAACTTGCACACTAAATTGTTGTACAAAGCTCCATTTTACACCTGTTATGGCTTTTCTTTTAAGATTCATTTACTTTTCTAATTTTAGAGTTAGGTTTCAATATAGTTAGGTTTCAATATAGTTATTTTAACTATTTATTTTTTAATTTTTAATGACGTCGTTATAAGTTTATTTTTTCTAACAACACCGTTTCTGCACCTTAATAAAATGCTGAGATAGATAACCATGTAGGAGATATATAGACTTCACAGAATCACGAATCGATGTATTGAATGTACTATTCTAAATTTTAATATCAATCAAGTCCTCCTTCACTGCAACACTGTTAGCTCAAAATCATAAAATTAATATGCTTGAACGAAGTATATCAATAATCAACGGCATTATTTACAATTCTTCTGATAATGTTAAAAAATTCTTTTTCTTATTATAGTATGATAGCTGTATTGCGTTCGGTTTAAAGTGTGCCTTAAATTTCTTGCTTTACATTAATGTATATACTATCATCCCGACAAAAGTAATAAATTTGTAGCCCTTAATTACAACCGAAAACTCTCCCGAATCGGCTTTCAATATATTCGTGTATGTTATTACAAACACTGCTAAGCTACATTTGATTTAATAACAAAAGTTAGATGTGCCATTACCCATCATTAATGCCGCTGCCAGGACGAGTTTTATGGGCGTCTGAGTGCTATTTATTGACGTATCAGTCTACCAACGCTTTATTACGCATAGTAGGCAGCCGAGGAGAAAGGTTTACCATATTTATCTTTGTGTGACGTCAAAGGTTTTTCCCCAGATTTTAATGGCCAACTAATCTCTAGTTCTTGATCTGTCCAATGTACAGCTCGTTCATACTTCTTTTCGTAAAAAACCGTGCGTTTATATTGAAAGTCTTCGGTTTCACTTACTACCAGAAAACCATGAGCAAAACCGGGCGGCACCCACAGCATCCGATTATTTTCTTCAGACAAATGTTCACCAACGCATTGGCCAAACGTTGGCGAGCTTTGACGAAGGTCAACGGCAACATCAAATACCTCACCTCGGTTTACTCGAACCAGTTTCCCTTGTGGCTATTCAATTTGATAGTACAACCCACGAAGTGTATTTTTTACGGAACGACTGTGATTATCTTGAGCAAACTTGGTACCAATTCCTGCTTCACGAAACGCCTTTTCGTTCCACGTCTCCATAAAAAGGCCACGCTCGTCGCCAAACACTTGTGGCTCGATGATTTTTACGTCTGGAATTTTCGTCTCAATAATTTTCATGGCTATTTACCTTTTTCTACTAACTTTTTGAGGTAAGCGCCGTAGCTGTTCTTTTTCAGGTTTTCAGCCTCTTGTAACAACTTATCTTTACCGATGAATTCCATTCGGTAGGCAATCTCTTCTAGGCAGGCAATCTTCAAGCCTTGTCGTTTCTCGAGTGTTTCTATAAAACTGGATGCTTCATGCAGTGAGTCAAAGGTACCAGTATCGAGCCATGCATAACCCCGACCAAGCAATTCAACGTTTAAGTCACCACGTTTTAGGTAGGCTTGATTAATGCTGGTTATCTCGAGTTCACCTCGTGCGGAAGGTTTTACGTTTTTAGAGATGTCGACCACATCGTTGTCATAAAAATACAGACCTGTTACCGCGTAATCTGATTTAGGATTTTTTGGCTTCTCTTCTATGGAAATCGCACGTTGGTTATCGTCAAACTCTACGACACCAAAGCGTTCAGGATCGGTTACTTGATATCCGAATATCGTGGCGCCGCTAGCACGTTGCGCAGCACTCTGCAGTAATTTACTCAGCCCTTGCCCGTAGTAGATGTTGTCACCTAAGACCAAACAAACGCTATCTTTACCGATAAAGTCCTCACCGATAATAAAAGCTTGTGCTAAACCGTCTGGACTCGGTTGCACTGCATACTCCAGGTTAACGCCCCATTGGCTACCATCACCAAGCAGGCGTTTGAACCCATCCTTGTCTTCGGGAGTAGTGATCAGCAATATATCTTTAATACCCGCCAGCATCAGTACGGACAGCGGGTAGTAAATCATCGGCTTATCGTAAACGGGTAGTAACTGCTTTGAGATCCCACGAGTTATTGGGTAGAGGCGGGTTCCTGATCCGCCTGCCAGAACGATTCCTTTCATAATAATTCTACGAATTCCCTAATCTATTAAGTTGATAATCGCCTGTTAGGACACTGTTACACCATTGACTATTATCGAGATACCATAGGACGGTCTTGCGTATACCGGATTCAAAGGTTTCACCTGGTTTCCAGCCAAGATCATTTGCAATTTTGGTTGCATCAATTGCGTAGCGCAGATCGTGACCAGGTCGATCGCTTACAAAAGTGATCAAATCTCGGTAGTTGTTAATGCCTGAGGGCTTTTGTGGTGCTAACTCTTCTAATAAGTCACAGATGGTTTGCACAACTTCGATGTTTTGCTTCTCGTTGTGCCCACCAATATTGTAGGTTTCACCCACCTCTCCCTCGGTAACCACTTTAACCAGAGCGCGAGCGTGATCTTCAACATACAGCCAGTCTCGTACTTGCTTTCCGTCGCCGTACACGGGCAAAGGCTTACCTTCCAATGCATTTAAGATCATGTGAGGGATCAATTTTTCAGGAAAGTGATAAGGCCCGTAGTTGTTCGAACAATTTGTCACTATCACGGGTAAGCCAAACGTTCGATGCCACGCGCAAACTAAATGGTCAGAGCTCGCTTTAGAGGCTGAATAGGGTGAGCTTGGTGCGTATGCGGTTGTTTCTGTAAAGAGCTCATCGGTACCTTCGAGGTCTCCATACACTTCATCCGTTGATATGTGATGAAACCGAAACGCTTGCTGCCGTGATTCATCAAGCCCATTGAAGTAGCTTCTCGCTGCCTCTAAAAGCGTATACGTACCAATGATATTGGTCTGGATGAACTCTGACGGACCGTCGATGGAACGATCTACATGGCTTTCGGCTGCTAGGTGCATCACCGCATCTGGCTGATGCTTATAGAATACGCGGTTTATTTCATGCGCACCACAAATATCGACATGCTCAAATGCATAGCGTTCACTGCCTTCAATGCAGGCTAAGCTTTCCAGATTGCCGGCATAGGTCAACTTATCAACGTTAACCACACTGTGCTCTGTATTATGGATCAGGTGGCGGATTACAGCCGAACCGATAAATCCAGCACCGCCAGTGACTAAAATTTTCATATTAATGCTCTAAATTTTTTACGTACCACGGCATTGCCGCTTGAATGCCATCGAGGATTTTGTGAGTAGGCGCATACCCAAGGTGTTGCTGTGCTTTGCTAATATCCGCTTGCGAGTGGCGTACATCTCCCGGGCGAAAATCCCGATATATTGGGGATTTTTCGTAACTCACCCCGTTTAGCGCCAGGTGTTCTTTTATCGATTCAAAAAGCGTATTAAGCGTGGTTCGGTCACCAAGCGCCATATTGTAGATTTGATTCTTTGCCTCATCAGGAGCCGTTGCCGCCAAGATATTTAATTGCACGGCATTGGCTACATAAGAAAAGTCTCGGCTGGTCTTGCCGTCACCATTTATAAATACATCCTGATTGCGGATCATCGCGCCCGTCCATTTTGGAATTACGGCGGCGTATGCTCCTTCTGGGGTCTGGCGAGGTCCAAATACATTGAAATAACGCAATCCAATAGTGTTAAAGTCGTACGTTCTGGCAAATACTTCGGCGTAGAGCTCATTAACGTACTTAGTGACTGCATAAGGTGATAACGGATTACCTATATTCTTTTCAATTTTAGGTAATGCCGGGTGATCGCCATAGGTCGAACTGCTGGCCGCGTAGGTAAAGCTTTGAACATGATTGGCGTTTTTCGCTGCGACTAACATGTTTAAGAAACCGGTTACGTTAGCGCTGTTACTAGTGATGGGATCGTTAATTGAACGCGGTACAGAGCCTAAAGCCGCTTGGTGCAAGACATAATCTACTGGCCCTGCACTGTGGCACATGACATTTCTGCAGGTATCAATATCGCGTATATCACCTTCCACGAACTCAAATCTTTGCCACTGTTTTTCTGAGACCAGTGACTTAACCTCATCGAGGTTATGTTCAAAACCGTTAGAGAAGTTATCAAGACCAACAACGCGTTGATCAAGTTTGAGTAAAGTCTCAAGTAGGTTTGATCCAATAAAGCCAGCTACACCAGTCACTAACCAGATTTTGGGCTTTTTAGTGAGTTCGAGTTTTACTTCGTCGTATCGTGTCATGATGGCATCCTTGCGTTGCGAGCTATTAAAGACGGCAGTCGGCTTGTTCGGCCGTTAGCACATACTTTAAGTCGTAAAGCACGTGTGTCTTTTTGCACAACGCCCGTATTCCTTGTTCACCAAGCTGCTTAAATTCATCATGCGCAACGGCAATAATCGCCGCATCGTATTCGCCCGTTTCAGGTTGATTAATTGGGGTAATGTTATATTCGTGCTCAGCTTCAGAGGCATCAACCCATGGGTCGTACACCGCTACTTGTGCTCCGTACTCGTTGAGCTCAGTGATAATATCGGTGACTTTGGTGTTGCGAATATCAGGGCAGTTTTCTTTAAAGGTTAAGCCTAGCAATAGTACTTTTGCGTCTTTCACGCAGAGGCCTTTTTGCATCATCGCCTTTACGAGTTCTGCTGCCACAAAGCGACCCATGTTATCGTTCACGCGCCGCCCCGCTAGAATCATCTCGGGGTGATAACCCACCGCTTCGGCCTTATGTGTTAGATAGTAAGGGTCTACGCCAATACAATGACCACCGACAAGCCCCGGTCGGAAAGGCAAGAAGTTCCATTTAGTGCCCGCCGCCTCAAGCACCGCTTGGGTATCGATGCCCATTTTGTTAAACACCATCGCCAACTCGTTAATGAGTGCGATGTTTACATCCCGCTGAGTGTTTTCAATTACTTTTGCCGCTTCAGCTACCTTTATACTGGTCGCTTTATGGGTACCTGCGGTGATCACCGTGTTGTACAAGGCATCAACAAAATCGGCGATTTCGGGAGTTGAGCCTGAGGTGACTTTTTTTATTGTGGTGACACGGTGCTCTTTATCGCCTGGGTTGATGCGCTCGGGGCTGTAGCCTGCAAAAAAGTCTTGGTTAAGTACTAAGCCTGAGTGTTGCTCAACAACAGGGAGGCAGTCCTCTTCGGTGGCACCGGGGTAAACGGTGGATTCGTAGATCACCACTGCACCTGCTTTAATCACGCTGCCAATGGTCTCGCTGGCTTTTATAAGCGGCGTTAAGTCGGGCTGTTTATGTTTATTAATGGGGGTTGGCACCGTGACAATAAACACATCGGCATCGCCGAGTGCGTTAACATCACTGGTGTAAGAAAGGTATTCGGCTTGTTGTAAGCGCTCGGGTTCAACTTCACGTGTGTGATCCTGTCCGCTATTCAGTTCCGCCACGCGCTTTTGGTTGATATCAAAACCCAGTGTTTTAAACTTTTGACCAAATTCCACAGCAAGCGGTAGGCCCACATAGCCGAGTCCGATAACAGCGATGGTCATCTCACCGCTTTCTAGCTTTTTGAACAATGTGCTGCTCATTTAAATTCCCTTTATCACTTCGTTCGCCATCCTGGCGTTATTGTGTTTGTTTACCCTGCGCGTTGCGCAACGCGCAGGGTTATTGTGGGGTTGTTTTAGTCGTGCCAACGGCACGACCTACTTTGATTTGTATTCGTACCCATAGCCATAGCCGTAACCGTAGCCGTAGTAAGAACTTGGTTTACGTTCTACGCTATTCAGCACCGCGCCTTTTATCTCTACACCGTTTTGGGCAAAGCGTTTGATGGTGGCCTCCACTTCGCGCACTGGGTTACGACCGTAGCGGGTCACTAGCATATTGGTGCCAGCATAGCGGCCGACTATGGCAGCATCGGTTACGGCTAAAATGGGCGGTGTATCGCACAGTACGTAATCGTATTGTTTCGATAGGCTGTTGAGCAGCTCTTCAAAGCGCGGGTGCATCAACAGTTCTGACGGGTTGGGCGGTGCCATGCCGCGGTTAATGGTGTCTAGATTCGCGACATGAGTCTGTTTTATCAGTGATGCTTCATCGCACTGATTCGATAGGTACTGCGATAGCCCGTTGTCGTTGTCGACATGCAACAGGTTATGTAAGTAACCGCGGCGTAGGTCGGTATCTATTGCAAGCACCTTTTTACCAGACTGCGCTAATACCGCAGCCAAGTTGGCGGTAATAAAAGATTTACCCACTGCAGGGCTCGGGCCGGATATCATCAATATGTTGTTTTTCGCCTCGAGCATGGCAAAGTGCAAACTGGTGCGTAGCCCGCGCAGCGCCTCGATACTTAAATCGGTTGGTTCAGATTGTGCCAGCAGCGGTAAATGCTCTTCATCTTTGCCCTTTTTACGGCGTTTAAGGTGCTTTTCGAGTTTGGCTTCGAGTTTTTCTTGTGTCTCGGAACGGGGAACGCTGGCGTATACAGGAATCCCTACATCTTCGAGCTGCTCGGGCGATTCAATTCCGCGATTAAAGGCGGCACGCACAAACACTAAGCCAACGGCGAGCATCCCACCCAGCATGGTCGCCAGTACTACGATTAGCGGCTTCTTCGGTGCCACTGGCTGTGGCTGGATGACGGCGTCGTCTAGTATGCGCACGTTACCCACGGTGCCTGCTTTCATCACGTTAAGCTCTTGCATGCGGTTCAGCAGCTGCAGATAAATCTCTTGGTTAACCTCTACATCGCGGGTTAAACGCAAGACTTCCTGTTGCGTTTCGGGCAGTTCTTCGATCTCTGCCATCAGCTCAGCCTGTTCGTTTTGTAGGCGTTGCTTTTGTTCGAGTAATGCTTGGTATTGTGGGTGTTGCTGGGTGTACAAACGCGCCAGCTCTGCCTCTTTAAAACTGAGTTCATTTAAGCGCTTTTCGTATTCTACGACCTGTTTTAACAGGCCCTCGGTCTCCATGCTCAGATCCACCGACTGGCTTTTAAGGCGGTATTGGTTGAGCTTTTCTTCTGCTGCGGTGAGTTCGGATTTTAAGTTGGGTAGTTGCTTCTCGATAAACTCAAGGCTGTTTTGTGCCTCTGCCGCGTTACGGCGGATATTTTGCAGCATGTATTCTTTAGCAATGCCGTCTAATACCTGCTGTGCCAATGGCGCGTTGGTGTGCTGAATACTGGCTGAGAGGATGCCCGACTGTTTGCCTTGTTCGCTCACAGATAGCTGTGATGTCCAGTGGTTGATAGCGCTTAAGCGGCTGGTTTTTACGAGTGTAAAGCTGTTGGTGTTAGGGGTGGTGACATCGGTGATGTTTAACAGCCAACCACCGGATTGTTCGGTTGAGCCGACGTTGCCGGAAAGGACGACTTTGTCGTCGTAGATGAGCTCAAATGTCGCGCCAAAGGCGCGACCTACGTCATCCGAAGCATCGTAGCTCGCGCCTTTGGCGCGAGAATCCGTGCCAAAAACGCCAGAATCTGCGCCGTCAACAACCAAGGTCAACGCTTTGCCGGTGGCGTAGGCGGGTACGCGCAGTTCGGCGATTTTAATTTGGTCTTTTTGCTCGGCGCGACGGGCAAGAAAGTTACCAATGATAGGCGCATAGTCGGGTTGCGCGATGATGGTTAGGTCGAGCTGGTCCACCACGGCGCCGATGACCATGCGCGATTTCATGATCTGAATTTCGGTTTCTGCCTCGCTCTCTTGCGCAAACATTTCCGCCATGTCACCGCCCAGTGCGGGCATGCCACTGGATTTTTTCTCTACTTGCAGTAAGGCATCGGCTTTGTAGACCGGGGTTGCAAGTAAGGCGTAGGCGACGCCACAGAGCATGGCAACCAAGGTGATGCCGATGATGGTCCATTTCGCATCCAGTAGGAGTCCAAACAAGCGACCGAGATCGATCTCGTCTTCGTTGCTGTTTGCTGTCTGGGCTTGCGGTTGTGGTTTGTTGTTTACGTCAGTCATGGTTTGTCGGGTTATCCAAGCTTGGTTGCTCGTGCCAAAGGCACGAGGTACGAGATTTTTTGCTTTGCTCGTGCCAAAGGCACGAGGTACGGGATTTTTTGCTTTGCTCGTGCCAGAGGCACGAGGTACGGGTTAGAGTCTCTCTGCCCACAGGGTGGTGGCTTGCTGGAGCTCGCTGAGTACCTGTTGATGAAAGTCTTTTGACTTTTTATACGGGTCGGCGATGTCTTTGCCGCCGGCTTGCCATTGTCCAAGTAGCATGATTTTGCCTCGGGCTTCGGGGTAGCGTTGGCTGAGTATCTCTTTTTGTTTGTGTTCAAGCACCAGCACGAGATCGTGATCGGCTATCAGGTGGCGATCGGCTTGCCGGGCGCTGTGCGGTTGTAGGTTCACGCCATTGGCTTCGGCGACTTCGCGTGCGGTTTTATCGATGTCGTGGCCGCTGAGTTTGGCGGCTTCGGTGGCGATCCCGGCGCTGCTGATATGTTTGTCGGGTCGCGCTTGCTGCAACAGCTGCTCTGCTATCGGGCTGCGGCAGATGTTGCCGGTGCAAATGATAAGGATCTTGTCGAACATCTTTCTTTTTTCCTTGCGCCAAAGGCGCAAGTTACCTCGGTGTCTAGGTTTGTGTTTTTCCTTGCGCCAAAGGCGCAAGCTACCTCGGTGTTTGGGTTTTGCTACGCCGGTGTTTTGGCGGTAAGCATGTGCTTAGTTTTGGATGTCGTCGCGGGCGCGGGCGATGCTATATAGGCCAGTTACTGAGGGCAGTATTTGGCTAATTACGCGGTTCCAGCGTGCTACTGGTGCGGCGGTGACATACACAATATCGCGTGGTTGTAGCTCAAATTGCTCGGCGAGCACGAGTGCGGTGGCGTTGCTCGCATCGAGTTGGAATACCTGGGCGAGGTAACCTGAATCTGGTTGCGACTGGCGGATTACAAAGATGCCCGACGCATCGGCGGTGTTGTTATACAAGCCACCTGCATCACTCAGTGCCTCGGCGAGGGTTGTCCCGTAGCGCCCGACCGGGTAGCTCTGTGGCTTGGTGACTTCACCTAGTACAAACACTTTGCGATGATCGTTACGCGCCACGTTAATAATGTCGCCAGCTTTTAAAATAATGTTTTCCTGGGTATCACCGCGTTGGTAGAGATCGCGCAACGAGTAGACCTGCTCGTCGCTGCCGCGGGTGAGGGTCACTTCGGTCCAGTCCGCTGCTGGAGTGAGTCCGCCACTTTGCGAGACCGCCTCGATTAATGTCATGGGCACATTACTGATAGGTAGCGTGCCGGGTTTTTTCACTTCACCGGTGACATAAACCCGTTGGCTTCTAAACGCCGCTACGGTGACATCCACTTGTGGCTTTTCGATATAGGTTGCCAGGCGTTCGGTGATTAACTCGCGGATCTCGGTGACCCGCTTGCCCGCTACCTGAATTTTACCCACGTAAGGGTAAAAAATGGTGCCGTCGTTATGCACCCAGTTGCCGGCCTCGGCGGGCGCACGCATCGAGCCCGCCGGAATCGTGAGTTCGGGATGATCCCACACGGTGATATTGAGAATGTCGCCACGCCCTACCACATAATCGTATTGGTTTCGTGCCTGTTCCAGCTGCGGGTTGGCTTGAGGCTCAGAACTTGTCTGATGTGCATCCAGCTGAGCAATCAGCATCGGGCTGATGGCGTGGATCTCTACCAAATCGCTCCAGTCTGCTTCTTTAAACGCCTCGCCGCTGGTGTAATCGCTATCCGCAAGCAAGCTACTGCCGGATGGGTCAGGAATGTGTGCGCCTGGAGACAAGGCACAGCTGCTTATCAACAGGGAGGTTAATGCAACAGTTAAAAAACGTTTCATGATGAATGTGGTCGACTCAAATGACTATTTAAAATGGAATTACTGCTCGTTATAAAACGGGTTTCGGCTATCGGTCATGCCATACAAGCTGACAGGGCGGCTAAGCATTTGCCCGCCATCTCGGGTAATGGGCTGCCAGCCTAACGCGGCACGGCTTTGACTCGGCTTCACCGAGAACAGATCGAATGGAATACTGATATACACGCCTTTGGTAAACGAACCCTCACCGTATTCTTGGCTCGAGACATTGGTCACCGCGGCGTAAGCACCCACAATGGTGCCGGAATCAAACTTATGCTCGTAAGACAGTTGTGCACCTTCATCGCCCGCCAAAAAGCGACCCACGGCGAGTTTAAACAACTCATTAGGGAACCGGCTGGGCTGGTAATAGCCGGTGATATGTCCTGTCCATACACGATAGTCGGCTAAGCCCAAGGTACTATCGGGGCTGCGCTGTTGTACTCGGTTAATATCAACGCCCCAAGCAAAGTCACTGGCAAAGTCGCGGTTTAATACGCTCACCCCGACACCTGCGAACATGCGTTCTAAATACCCTGCATAGGCGGCGCCATACCAATTCTGGGTGAGCTTTGCGGTGTAGCGACTGTATAAACGCTCCATCCAGATGTCTTGCTCGTCGTAGTACTTACGCACCTCGGTTCTTACACGCGGTAAGTCACTCTCGTAGGCATCAACAAAGTAGTTAAACTCATCGTAGTTATTGACGATATTGATGCCCCACTCCGATTTAAACTGCCACCGCGGTGTGAGATTAAAAGTGAGCGCTGGATTCACCGAGAGCTGGTAAAAATAGAGTTTTTCGGCACTCCCAATCGACTGTTTAAGCCGTGGTGCGACATCTAAATCCCAGCTTGGAAACGCCTGTTGTTTGCGCCAAAGCCACTCGCCTTGCTGCGTTGCATCGCTACTGCTGTGACTTTTAACAGTGCGGCTCAGCGGTTGATTAAAGCGCTCGCCGAGCAAGGTGGCTTTAAATTCATCGGCGTTCACGGTATCGGTTCTAACCGCCATGCCGTGGTTCACACTGACCCATTCATAGCTTTTTATATCGTTGGGCGCGATGTTTGCCAAAATGCGCGTGCTCCGTTCGATACGCGCTTGGTGCGAGCGAAAATCACTGTGATCGTTGTGAAATAATGTGAGCCGATGTTGGTTCTGCTGCACCGCGTTTAACTCAACGCCCACCTCGTTTTGCAAACGCTCACTTAACACTGAAAGCTCATTGGCTTTATTGCTACTGGTTGCCGGTTGGTGATTATTATCCGGTGCGTGATACGCGCGTGGTTTTGCACTTTGTTGCGGCATCGGGTTATGGGATAAATCCGCCTTCACCGAGATGTTAAACATCAGGGTGTTACCACGTTGATAACTCAGCCCTAAGCTCAGGTTTTCACTCACCGCGTATTTGGCGCCCCAGTTCCACGGGCTATCGGCTTTTACTGGCGGCTCGGTAAGCGTCGGGTCTATCGGGTTCTTAAAACGCTCATTCTTATAATCGTTGCCGTCATATTCGAGCTGTATGCTCAGCGGCGCGTGAGGTGTTTGATAGTCCATGCCGACAAACACAGCGGTCTGCCCCCTAAACCAGTCATCGATTTCGAACTGGCCGCCGGTTCCCTTTGTGGTGTCGGTGCGTTGGCAAAATCTATCGGCAACATGGCACAGCGGATTATTAATATTGCCGCGTTGTGCCAAATAGCCCCAACCGATTCCGCCGGTAATATCGAGGTGTCCCCAGTTGTTGTGATCACCCAGTGCAAACTGCTTACTTGCCACCAGATATTCACCCGCGAACAATCCCGTGCCACCCATATCGCGCCAGCCTAGCGCCACTTCTGGACGCCACTGGGTTTCTTGTAGCAATCGCAATTTTACGTCTACGCCTTTATCTTTAAGGCTCTGACTACTGAAATTGGGGTCGAGGCTGTATTTCTCGTAACGGATATCGGTGTACCGCGCGGTTGCCTCGAGCCACGGAAACACTTGTAAGTTCACGGACATGCGTCGAAACGCATCGTTATCGGCATAGGTTAGGCTCAGCGTTCCTTGCGGCTGCATGCGCGCCGTCGGCATTTGCATCAACCCGACGCCACCATAATCCGATTGGCTCTGCGCGTGTGCGGTTAAGCTCGCGCTAGCAGCGATTAATGCAAGGGCGATTTTGCTTAAGCCTGACATGGACTACTCGGTTGTTTAAGGGCTTTGCCCGGTTGCCAATAACGCAACAACTCAACGGCTCTGTGGTTGATATCACTGAATCCTGCCGGCAACTGTGAGCGCGCAAAGCCTGTAAATACATGGCTACCGGGTTGCAGCATGAGTTGCCAAGCATTTTCGGACGTAATCGGTGTCACCTTGCCACTTTGATCGACCTCAAAACGTTCACCTTCGCTCATTTCGTGCGAGAGCCCAACGTCGTGCGTGCCTTCGGGCGCATCGCTGATAACCAAGCTATAGTGTGAATAACGTGGGTTTAAACGCCAGTTATCACGCGGTGTCCCCAGTAAGTTATCGGGCTCGATACCGTGTTGAATCGTCGCGAGCAAGGGCCACTGTTGTATCTGCTGTTTTAGTAATTGTGCTTGTTGAGACAACGCCGGTTTATCATTGCGTTGGTAAATACCCGCCAGCAAGTTTAACTGGACGATAAGCGCCTTGCGTTTGAGTTCGAGTTTGTTTTGCAGCTCTGGCGTGCATAGTCGTGCACTACGCCAATACATTTGGTGTGCGTTGGGTACGCGCGTGATGAGATCATGCAGTCGCGGCTCACCATAAAACTGCAGCGCTTGCAGTGTTGCGTTATCACCCGTTATGACGATCGCGGCAGAAAGCGGTGTTTTTTGCTCGGCTACCGCGTGCTTTATTTGCAACAAACTACTGAGCGCGAGTACCACGATTACCCACTGAACACGCGATGACATTTAGTAGCGTGCCTCGCTGATCACGATGCGATCGTCTGCATGAGGGGTTAATTGCTGTTCGCTGCGTACCACAGTGCCATCACTGATACTGATCCAATAGCGATTCACCCAGTGTTGAGTGGTCGTCGTGTTGCCATGATGAGTAAGTAGACTGACCTCTTCGGCGAGCACACGTGTTGGAATCGCCCCTCTTAGCGGGGTAGTGACCTCGGTGCGCTGTTGCCAACTTAACTGATGAGCACTGTGCATGCGCTCAACACGGCCTTGGTTATTTTGCACGTCGGCAACAGAGCGCCACAGCGCTGGACATGGATGCTTACTGCGGTTCACGTTTTGCTGCCAACATCCCAGCGGATCGGTTTCTTGCTTTGCCGTATAAATGCGATTGGTGGTTAACCCTTGTGTACGTATGACACGACCGTTTCGCGTAACCAGCGCCTCGTTCTGAGTCACCCAACGCTTCACCGTGTAGTCTGGTGTCTGCTCAATCTCAGATAGCACCATGGTTGCGGTGGCATTGTCGCCGAGTTTTGCATAAACCGCGGCACCCGGTAACTGCTTAAGCTGCTCAGGCGATAAACGGTGCTGCTCTGCGGAGTTTAACCAGTAAGCGACCGTTGCATTCGCCCCCTGCAAGCCCGAGGACAACCATTGGTCGCTCACCGACTGACAGGCAGACAAGGTTAACAGCGCGATAAAGGCTATCGCGCCGTTAATACACTGCTTCACGAATTAATTATTGGTTGTGGTCGACGTACTTGTGGTGGTGTTCGAGCTGTCGTCTCTGTTGTTTTCGACAGTTACCGCAGCCGCTGCGACAGCTGCCGTTGCTGCTGCAACCGTACCAACGGTTAAACCACCTGCGGCTGCGCCTGTGGCTGCAGTACCCGCAGCACCTGCTGAAGTCGCACCAGCAGAGCCTGTCGCTGTACCCGACGCCGTACCCGATGCAGAACCTGAGGCGGTTGAGCCTGATGAGGTTGTTGTGGTGCTTTCTTTATCTTGCGCTAATGCTGGAGCGCACACCAACAAAGAGGTTAATGCTAACGAAATGAACGTTTTCATAGGTGATTCCTTCACACTGGGTGTCATAAAATTAAGTCAAAAACGACTTAACGGGTAATTCCGTGACTAAAAAGTAAACGTTTAAGAAGCGTAGAATAGATTGAGATGAATTGCAATTCGGACACGCTACCGCCCTTGGGTTGAGGTTCCCAATTACCTGAGCGCGTTAAATTCCGTTTTCGCTGCGTGTCTTTGTCAGACGTTTGCTTCATCCATGAATTGTCCGACATTAGACCAAACACGCGGGCGTTACGCAACAACAAAATTGTTACAAAAAGGCTAGTTGAATATTAAGTAACCAACTCCTCTGGCGCACCGTTATGGCTGCGCCAGCCCCTCTTTATAACTGGGGTATAAGAGGCTGTATCCGGTGCTGCGGAGTAAGCGATTACTACAGCGTTTCGAGCCGCGCGGACCTGGACCGGGCTCCACTGGACCATTGAGTTCAACGCCCTCTTGCTCGGCAAGGTACTGATACACTTGGTATTGTTTGGTGGGCTTATCGTCCGACACCAAAAATAGGCGATGACGGTGTTGCGGAAAGCGCACTAAATGAAAGATGAAGCTCGCCACATCATCTTGATGGATGCGGTTGGTCCAGCTATCACGCAAGGTGGCTTTGCCCTGCTGCAACTGCTTGCGCATAAAGTCGCGCCCCTCACCATAAATACCGCTGCAACGTAAAATCGTCGAAGGCACGGGTAAGTCGCGGATCAGGTGTTCGGCTTGTAACAGCATTTGCCCAGAATCAGAATCCGGCGCCGTCGGGGAGGATTCATCCACCCACTCTCCTTCGCGTTGGCCATAAACGCCCGTGCTGGAGACGTAAATCACATAGGGTGAGTAACTGAGCTCGCTGATGACTTGCTGCAAATGCCGACACGGCACCACATAGCCTTGACGATACCCCTCTTTGGAGTATTCGCTCGGCGTTAGGGTGACCACCACCAGATCGACTTTGCGGGCGCTGAACAAGGCACGCAGGTCTTGTTCATTACTGGCATCGGCTGCCACCGTCTCGACACCGTTGATCAGTGGTTTGTTGTCGGGATTACGACACGCGCCGACGACCTGATGATTGTCGGCAACCATCAGTCGTGCGCTGCGTTGGGCGATATCGCCATAACCTAATAAGAGTATATTCATAGTGCTCATACTAATGATTATCGGCTTGGCTGTCCAAATAATCGAGTATGCCCTCTGCAGCGGTACGGCCCTCGGCTATCGCAGTGACGACGAGGTCCGCACCGCGTACCATGTCACCCCCGGAAAAAATCTTTGGGTTACTGGTTTGCATCGCGAATAGACCCATTTGATCGGGCTCTGCTGTGGCAAGTACCGTGCCCCACTCGCTCAGGTTCACTTGGTGCGCGTTTAACCACTCCGGCGGATTGGGTTGGTAACCAAAAGCAATGAGCACGGCGGTCGCCGGCATTACGAACTCAGAGTCCGGTACCGGTTGCGGTCGGCGACGACCTTCTTCATCGGCAGGGCCTAGCTCAGTGCGCACCATTTTGACACCACTGACGCGACCATCTTCACCTGCCACCACGGCGAGCGGTTGTAGATTAAATTCAAACTCGACCCCTTCCTCGCGTGCGTTTTGCACTTCGCGGCGCGAGCCGGGCATGTTTTGTTCATCGCGCCGGTAGGCACAGACCACCGATTCAGCGCCTTGACGAATAGAGGTGCGTACACAGTCCATCGCGGTATCACCGCCGCCGAGCACCACGACTTTTTCGCCTTCGAGGTTAATCAGCGGGTAATCGGGCATGGCGGTATCCAGTAAGCGCTGGGTGTTACCAATTAAAAACGGCAGTGCTGGATACACGCCAGGCGTGTTAAGCCCTTCTAACCGTCCATCCAGCGCCTTGTAGGTGCCTAATCCTAAAAACACGGCGTCGTTATCTGCCATTAAGGTATCAAAGTCGATATCTTTGCCCACTTCTACGCCGAGTTTAAACTCAATACCCATGTCGCTGAAGATCTCACGACGTAACTTCAGTACTTGTTTATCGAGCTTAAACGGTGGAATACCGTAGGTTAGGAGTCCACCGATTTCGGGGTAACGGTCATACACCACAGGTTTCACACCGTTACGTACCAACACATCGGCACAGGCGAGCCCAGCGGGACCGGCACCAATAATGGCGACTTTTTCGGGGCGTGCCTCGACATCACTTAAGTCGGGGCGCCAGCCTTGTGCAAACGCCTGATCGACCATCTGCTTTTCGATACTGCCAATGGTGACGGCACCAAAGTCATCATTAAGCGTACATGCGCCCTCACACAAACGGTCTTGCGGACACACGCGACCACAAACTTCGGGCAGGCTGTTGGTTTTGTGCATGAGCTCGGCGGCTTCAAATACGCGGCCTTGGTTAGCCAGCTCCAACCATTGCGGAATGTAGTTGTGCACTGGGCACTTCCACTCGCAATAGGGGTTACCACAGTCGAGGCAACGGTCGGCTTGACCTTCCAGCTGCACATCGGACATGGGTTCATAGATTTCTTTAAATTCGATACGACGCGATTCGACCGGGTGTTTGGGTGGGTCGATGCGTTGTACGTCTAAAAATTGATATACATTCTTGTTCATTACATCACCTGCACACGTAGTTCGGCGGTCGAGCGGGCGCGGTGGCCTAGCAACGACGCAATATCAGCGGACTTAGGTTTAACGATGACAAACTGTTTTACGATGTCATCAAACTCTGCCAGTAGCTGTCTGGAGTACTGACTGCCGGTGGCTTCGTGATGTTCATGAATCAGACCGCGCAGGTGTTCTTTGATAATGGGTTTATCCACTGCAACCGCCTCGACCAGTTCGCCGTTTAGGCGTCGATGCAGGTCACCGTCGATATTACGCAAGTAGGCGAACCCACCGGTCATACCGGCACCAAAGTTAATACCGCACTGACCGAGTACCACAACGATACCGCCGGTCATGTACTCGCAGCCGTGGTCGCCAATGCCTTCTACCACTGCGGTGGCGCCTGAGTTACGCACCGCAAAGCGCTCACCGGCACAGCCTGCTGCATAGAGCTTGCCGCCCGTGGCACCGTACAAACAGGTGTTCCCCATAATGGTGGATACCTCACTGGCGTAGCTCACACCGGTCCGTGGCTTAATGACGATACTGCCGCCCGCCATGCCTTTACCGACGTAGTCGTTGGCATCGCCGGTGAGGTGCAGTTTAAGTCCGCCGGCATTGAAGGCGCCAAAGCTTTGACCTGCGGTGCCCATAAAGCCGAGCTGGATAGGCGCTACCGCCATGCCTTGGTTGCCGTGTTTTTGTGCGATATAACCACTGACCATAGCCCCCACTGAGCGGTCATCGTTGCGAATGGTGAGTGACCAGCTGCCCCCTTGGCGGTTATCAATTGCCTGACGCGTGAGTTCGAGTAAGCGCTGATTGAGTCGGCCTGGGTCATAAGGCGGATTTTTCTCGACACAGTATTTGGCATGCTCCGACGCGGTACCCGCTGCCGCGAGCAAGGGTCCGAGATCCATCGAGTGCTGGCGTTGGGTTTCGCCGGGTAAGCGCTCAAGTAAGTCCACGCGCCCAATGGCGTCGGTAATGCTGTTTAGGCCCAGTTTTGCGAGCCACTCACGGACTTCTTCGGCAATAAACTCGAACAAGGTGATAACCCGCTCGGGCAAGCCGCGGAAGAACTCTTTACGCAAGGTTTCGTCTTGGGTAGCGACACCGGTGGCGCAGTTGTTCAGGTGGCAGATACGTAAGTACTTACAACCCAATGCCACCATGGGGGCGGTACCAAACCCAAAACTCTCGGCACCGAGGATAGCGGCTTTCACCACATCGAGGCCGGTTTTGAGTCCGCCATCCACTTGCAAGCGGATTTTATGGCGCAGGTTGTTATCGACCAGCGCTTGATGCACTTCGGCAAGACCTAGCTCCCACGGCGAGCCGGCATACTTAACCGAGGTAAGCGGGCTGGCACCGGTGCCGCCATCGTAGCCCGACACAGTGATTAAATCGGCGTAGGCTTTAGCAACGCCGGTGGCGATGGTGCCAATGCCTGGGGTGGAGACGAGTTTCACCGATACCAAGGCTTTTGGATTCACTTGTTTGAGATCGAAGATCAGCTGTGCGAGATCTTCAATCGAGTAAATATCATGATGCGGTGGCGGTGAGATCAGTGTGGTGCCAGGCACCGCAAAACGCAGTTGAGCAATTTCTGCGGTCACTTTTTCGCCGGGCAGCTGCCCCCCCTCACCGGGTTTCGCGCCCTGCGCTACTTTAATTTGTATGACATCGGCATTTACTAAGTAATGCGGTGTCACGCCAAAGCGACCCGACGCCACTTGTTTAATGCGCGAGTTTTTACTGCTGTTAAAGCGTTTGGGGTCTTCACCGCCCTCACCGGAGTTAGAGTGCCCGCCAATGCGGTTCATCGCCTCGGCGAGTGCTTCATGCGCTTCGGCACTGAGTGCGCCAATTGACATGGCTGCGGTATCAAAGCGTGGGAACAAGGCTTCCTTCGGCTCGACGTCGTTGATATCAATCGGTGTTGCCGCGCTTGGGTTGAGTTTAAGTAAATCGCGAATATGCGCGACTGGGCGCTCGTTCACATAGCGCTGATACACTGCGTAATCTGCTTGCTTACCGCTCGCTACTGCGGCTTGCAGTGAGGTGACCACATCGGGGTTGTAAGCGTGGTATTCGCCACCGTGTACGTATTTGAGCAAGCCGCCATGGGGCAGTGGCTTACGTTTTAGCCAGCATTGCTGGAAGATACGTTGTAGATCGGTTTGTACATCGGCAAAGCTGGTGCCGTTAATACGTGCCGGTGCGTTGGCAAAACAGGCATCGAGAATTTCTTGATTCAGCCCCACCGCCTCAAACAGTGACGAGCCACGATAGCCAGCAATACTGGCGATACCCATTTTAGAGAGGATTTTAAGCAGGCCTTTATTCAAACCTTGGCGGTAGTTCATCACTGCTTGTTTGACATCCATTGCCAATTTGCCTTGATGTACCAGTTGTTCAACGCTCTCATAGGCTAGGAACGGATACACCGCGGTGGCTCCTAAACCAAGTAGCACCGCCATATGGTGCGGATCACGCGCTGATCCGGTCTCGACAATGATATTCGAGTCACAGCGTAACTGTGCTTTCACTAATGCTTGTTGCACGGCGCCCACCGCCATCGGTGCGGGGATCACCACTTCGCCTTTGCTAAATTCACGGTCGCTGAGGATCACCATCACGCGGTGTTGGTTTTTCACCACATCGATGGCGGCGTCGACCAAGTCGGCAAGCGCCTGCTCGAGGTTTTTCTCGGTTGGACTAAATGCCAGACTCAGGGTGGCGTGACCATAATGATGCTCATCGAGCTCGCGTAGCTGCTTGAGGTCGGTGTACATCAAAATCGGTGACTCAAACACGACGCGGTCGGCATCGCCTGATGCCTCACTGAACACGTTATGCTCGCGCCCGATGATGGTCTCGAGCGACATCACATGGCGCTCACGAATCGGGTCTATTGCGGGGTTGGTCACTTGCGCGAATTGCTGGCGGAAGTAGTCGTACAGCAAGCGCGGTTGTTTTGATAACACCGCCGTTGGGGTATCGTCACCCATCGAGCCAACCGCTTCTTGCGCGTCCTTGGCAAGCACGGCAACCACTTGTTGCAGTTCTTCGCGGGTGTATAAAAAGGCTTTGTGCAACACCAGCATTTGGTTGTCGTCGTACAAGCGCTGCCCGATTTTATCGGCACTGCAGCGTTCGAACGGCACTAAGCGACGGCGATGTTCGGTGAGCCACTGGCGATAGGGCTGACGACTTTTCAGGTCATCTTCGATTTCGCCGTTGTGCCAAATGCGTCCGGTGTAAGTATCCACCGCCATCATTTGGCCAGGACCGAGGCGACCTTTTTCTTGTACGTCGTGTTCTTCGTAATCCCAAATACCGACTTCTGAGGCAATGGTGAGAATACCGCTTTTTGTCAGGACATAGCGTGCTGGACGTAGACCGTTACGATCGAGACTACAGGCAACGTGACGCCCGTTACTCATGACCACGCCGGCAGGACCGTCCCACGGCTCCATGTGCAAGGCATTAAATTCATAGAAAGCACGCATCTCATCGCTCATGGTGCTATCACCCTGCCAGGCGGGTGGGATCAGTAACCGCATGGCACGGAACAAGTCCATACCGCCTGCGAGTAACAGCTCCAGCATATTATCCAGCGAGGCACTGTCGGAGCCTTCTTGGCCCACTAGGGGTGCAGCTTGCTGTAAATCAGGCAGGAGTGGGCTATGGAATTTGTAGATACGCGCTTGCGCCCACTGGCGGTTACCCCGAATGGTATTGATCTCGCCGTTGTGAGCAAGAAAACGAAACGGTTGCGCTAACCGCCAACGCGGCTGGGTATTGGTAGAAAAGCGTTGATGGAAAACGCAGATTGAGGTTTTCAGCGCTTTGTTAGCCAAGTCGGGGTAGTAGCGTGGTAAATCCCCCGCCATCATCAAGCCTTTGTAGACTAACAGCAAGCTCGACATTGAGCAGATATAGAGTTCATCGGCGCTGAATACGCCTTGCTCGACTTTTTGTTCGACCCGACGGCGCGCCATGTACAGGCGACGTTCAATATCTTTTTTGCGCCAACCCGTGGGGGCGCTGATTAATACTTGTTCGATTTTAGGTTCGGCGGCTTTTGCGCCTTCGCCTAATACGGAATCATCGACTGGGACTTTACGCCAGCCCACCACACTGAGGGTTTCTTTTTGTAGTTCTTGCTCTATGAGGTGGCGTGCAGATTCGCGTTTATCGGAGTTACGTGCAAAAAAGACCATGCCCACGGCAAATTTCTTGCCGAGGTTCCAGCCTTGTTGCTCTGCGTACTCACGAAAGAATTGTTCTGGAATTTGTAGCAACAAGCCGCAGCCGTCACCGGTCTTACCGTCGGCACCGATACCACCTCGGTGCTGCATACGGTCGAGACCTTGTACAGCGGTGCTGATGAGATCATGGCGAGCATCACCTTCGATGCTCGCAATTAGGCCGAACCCGCAATTATCACGGACGTCATCGGCATGATACAGACGCATGACATCTCCACGAATAGTTATTCAGTGGAACTACATTATCATGCAGAAATTAACTTGTATATTTGCTTTTTATGCTACTTTTTGAATGCCAGCATGCGATCGAGGGGTATCATCGCCTCTTTCGCGAGCTGCGGGTCAACATGAATTTCATGCTGTTCACCGCCGTGCTCAAGGGCTTCAGCGATAGCCACCAAGCCGTTCATCGCCATCCACGGGCAATGTGCACAACTGCGACAAGTTGCCCCATTACCGGCTGTGGGCGCTTCTAGGAACGTCTTATTAGGTTGCAACTGTTGCATCTTGTAGAAGATGCCGCGGTCTGTTGCCACGATAAAGGTATCGTTGGGCAATGATTGGCTGGCTTTAATTAACTGTGAGGTTGAACCCACGGCATCGGCCATGTCGACAATGTTTTGCGGTGATTCTGGGTGTACCAAAATCGCGGCTTCAGGGTGCAGTTTTTTCATGTCGCGCAAGGCTTTGGCTTTAAACTCGTCGTGCACCACACACGCGCCCTGCCACATCACCATGTCGGCACCGGTTTGCTTTTGAATATAGCCACCTAAGTGACGGTCCGGTCCCCAGACGATTTTCTCGCCTTGGCTATCGAGGTGTTCCACTAACTCAAGCGCCATGCTTGAGGTGACGACCCAATCAGCACGTGCTTTAACGGCGGCTGAGGTGTTGGCATACACCACCACGGTGCGATCCGGGTACTGGTCACAGAACTCTGCGAATTTATCCGGTGGACAGCCTAAATCAAGCGAGCACTCGGCTTTTAGGGTCGGCATTAACACGGTTTTTTCGGGCGTTAAGATCTTCGCGGTTTCGCCCATGAAACGCACACCAGCGACAATCAATGTTTTGGCATCATGGTCACGGCCAAAGCGCGCCATTTCTAATGAATCAGCCACACAGCCACCGGTCTCCTCGGCAAGCGCCTGGATTTCGGGATCGGTGTAGTAATGCGCCACCAAGACTGCGTTTTTATCTTGCAGTAGTTGTTTAATGCGCGCTTTATATTCCGCCTTTTGCTCATCCGTTAAAGGTTTAGGCTTAGGGGGAAATGCGTAATCTAAATTATCGACCGTTTGAATAGCTGACATGATGTTACTTCGTTTGGGTGTTCGTTTATTCTACGTATGTGTGATTATATCGGATTTCAAGGGTGGCGGCTATTGCTGCCGTGCCACTAGTCAATAACCAGCGGCGCATCGCCCTCAAGCAACTTAACAAAGTCATCGGTGGTTTTTACCTTTAGATCTATTTTCAGCCATTTAGCCATATTTAAGACTGGAAGGTTTAAATCATCGCCGTGCTCTATCGCATGGTTCATATCTTGAGCAAGCTTGCGTTGTGTAAGTCGTTGCTTTGCTATTTGTTCGAGAGCACTTGCCTCATACGCATCTGTGTTTTCTTTAATCTGTAACACTCGTAGACTATAGACTTCTCGTACTCGCTGAGTGCGTTTCTCTAGCTTAGTCGAGAAGAGGTCTAACTGATCAAGCAACCAAACAACAACTGACGACGAAATTCCTGTAACAACAACCATCATGGCTTCCGACAAAATATCGCCCATCGGCATTTTGCTAACAAAACCAAGTATGGTCTCTTCAAACGAGTAACCGACATAAGTCGTAACAGTTGTAGCTAGAAGCTTCGTGATCGCATCGCCTTTTTGTGCGGGACTGGAATCGCTGCACAGAATTTTTATCGATTGCATGATGGCCGAAAACCCTTCCATCACGATTTTAAGGCCCTTTTTCAGAATACCTACGAACATGTCCACGATCGCATTAACGATATTTCGGCAAAGGTTTAATAACGCATCTTTTATAACATCAAACCCCATAGCCGCTACGTTTCGTTTTACGTACTCAAAGGCACGGTTTAAACGATACTTAAGCGCCGACAACGTCGAGCTTTTATCTGTTCCAAATTCAATTCCGTTAGCAAATATGTCCTTAAATTCAAACATAATCGGCTTTACGATCAAGAGAATGACTTCGCCTATTCCTCGGTTCTGGAGTTCTTTTTTTCCCTGTTCAGCGGCACTTCCCACAGCCTCTTTTACAAGTTTGCTGTCTTTAGTTAAATTTCGCGCAACGGTTTTATTGGCCTCTCCATCTGAGGCTTTACGAGCATCTTTTTCTCGCTGCTTGGCATTTGCCAATGTTTGTTTGGTTGGCAGAGCCTCTAACTCTTGTTGCTGCTTTTGACTTAGCTTTCCTTTTTTCTGTTTGCTAAGCAATTCATTTCTCTTTAGTTCAACATCAGCAGCCAGTTGAGTCCAAGTTTTAGCACCCTTTTTCGTGTTCAGTTGCGCAGAAATTTCATCAAAATTTGTATCACGGTTAGCAATCCGTTTAATGTCCTCTTTCGACAACGCTTTGCTTACTCCGTATTCATCAAAAAGGTATTTTAATGGGATGTTATGGTCAGTATGCGAAATACGCTTTGACGTTTTCTCGCCGTTAGAACGAAGAGCAGAGACCCGTTCACTATTACTTCTGTGAAGTCTTCGACGTTGACCGTTTTCGTTTGTTTCTAGTTCGCTGTAGGTTTGACTACTTTCGTTATAACGATTCTTTTTATAGTTACTGAGCGCCGACTTGTTTTCAAGCTCATCGCGACTGTATTCGCCTTTATTATCTCTATTACCCTTCGAAGACGCGTCTAGTCGTTCTTTATCTAGCCTTTGATCCTGTGAGACTTGGCTATTCTGATCATAGTCAAACTGTTCAACTTCATTCGCCAATCGACTAGCAGTAATACCTTTATCTTTTAACCCGAGCTTTTTGATCCCCACAAGACCATCACAAATACTTAAGAAAACAGGTTTTACCAAACTAGATGCACCGTTTTGCTCTTGCATTACCTGTTCATGAACTTGCGACATCACCTCGAGAGAGTTGCGCTGATCAAAGAGTTCAACTTTTAAAAGCAGCCGGCTTGCTTCGAGTGGAGACGCCTCGCTTAAACGATTAAACAAATTATCCGAATCGAATTGTAGTTGTTCTAATGAAGCCTCACTACTCATAATCGTTAGCTCGCTCGTTCAAACTGCTGATTTAACGCTTTGTGCAGTTTCTCAGCTTTCTCAGTATCTGCCTGAAGTATTTCACCACTTTCAGATAAATAACCTAAGTTAGCCATTTGTTTGAGTACGATGGACAAGTTGAATAACGCTAAAAACTCTTCGATATGAACATTCGGAAGCAATCGGAAATCTAATCTTAAGCTGAACAGATTATTCTGCTCACTCATTGGTAGTGTTCATAATTCTGTGTCATTTCGTTAAACTAAGCAAAAAAAGAGATGACATATGACCAAAACCAATTTCGACATGGATGCCGCTTTAAA
>NZ_QJST01000016.1 GCF_003226255.1 Idiomarina fontislapidosi | reverse complement strand
TTTAAAGCGGCATCCATGTCGAAATTGGTTTTGGTCATATGTCATCTCTTTTTTTGCTTAGTTTAACGAAATGACACAGAATTATGAACACTACCTCCTTTAACTGCTCTGACTTTTCGGGGACATTTCAGACCGCTTTAAACTTGGCATAGTCATCAAATACAGCACGACTAACACACCAAATGGCACTAGATACATCCATTGCCACCATATGCTTTGTCCTGCATCTCGCAACCGACGGGTGGAAACTGCCAAAAAAGGAACTAACAATATAATGGCGACAATAGTGGCTAATATCATGTGAATTGCTTCGGCTAGGGCCAGGACAATGATAAAAAACAAGAAAAACCACCAGAACTCGTAACGGTCTGCTCGGCTTTTAAAGTTATCAAATTCTTTTAACGTATGAAGCACACTTGCTAATGCCCGCTGTGGCGATTTTTTCATCTCACCTTTTAATGACTCAACATTTATTTCAAACACCGATGCTAATGCTTTTATCGTTTCTGGGGATGCACTGCCACGTTTTTCAACGCGTTGAATGGTTCTTAAATTTAAGCCGCTTAACGCACTTAACTGCTCTTGTGACCAGCCCTTGTTTTCGCGCAATTGTTTTACTTTTTCGCTATTAATAATCATGCTGAGGCCACTCCCTATGGTGCTTAGCCAATAGCTTCAAAAGTACCACAATCCACAGAAACTACTACGGCATTTATGCGACAGCTAGCCGGCAAAAGCTGACAATAGATCGTCGACTGATGTTAACTGGCATCTGCTATCCGGAGTGATAAAAAGAATTGGATTGTAAACAACCTCAATGTTCAATCCGAGCAAAATAAGTCTTCGATGAGTAATCCTTTATGCTATAAAAGCATTTATTCAACAATTACTTATAGACTTTATAACGTGAATAAAAACTTCATACCTCAAATCATACTTGTCTTTCTCATCAGTACATCGCTTGCTGCTTGCTCCACGATCAGCATCAAGGAGTCGAGCTTTCTCAGAGATCAGCAACAAGTCGTTTTATATTATCTTACTCGTTTCGGTCCAAGCACTGCTGATCAAGTTGCTGAAAATACTGCCTATCCTGTTACCGCGATCAAAACTCGTTTAGAAAAGTTAGAGGATAAACAGCTTGTTGTAGTTAATTCAGGTAAGTGGAGCATTTCGGAGCAGTATCGACAGAATGACCGCCAATATGTTCAATCGATAGAGAACTACAACGATAAAGCGTTGCAAGATAGTCTTGAGCATCACAATTATTCTACGCGCATCATTCAACCGAATGGCTTTCAGATGGCGTCATTTATAGCAGAGTCTGCTAATCAAACGCTCGTGGTGTTTCCTGGTAACGGCTTTAATCTGGTGCCCGATGCGTTAGCTTTGGAAAACTTATTAGCGCCACACCGAAATGTATTTGTAATGGAATATCCTGGAATGGGAGATAGTAAAGGTGATTTAACCATTGACAGCTTACGGGACGCTGCAAGTAAGTTTTTTACAGTTGTCAGCAAGCACCCAAGTGTCGAGAATACAGAAATTGCAGTGTATGGTTTCTCGCTTGGGGGGTTCGTTGCTACCGAAGTCGCCACATCTTTTGAGGTTGACGCATTGATTCTAGACTCCACGGCACCCGACATGCAAAGCTGGATTGACGCGAATGTCCCCCTTTACGCAAAGGTGTTTGTAAACGTTGAAGCTGATAACGCCTTAACTCAAGTGAATAACAGCGCGCTACTAAAAGACTTAACCTACCCGATGCTTTTTATTGTTGGCTCAGACGACAATATAACGCCTCCGAGCTTAGTAGAGTCACTGTATAGCTCCGCGGAGAAATCAACGGATAAAAACTTTGTATTACTCGATGGCGTGGGTCATGGCGGTAGTTTAGAGCAGCCCGAGTTTAAAGCGTCAATAGATACGTTTATGAGTAAATTAACGAAGTAAATAAGCAGGACGTATTGAGGTAAGGCATACATCGCGGAGACATTTGATGTCGCGCAAAATGCGCGACCTACGAATGGCGCACCCTATAGGAGTCGAACCTATGACCTTTGCCTCCGGAGGGCAACGCTCTATCCAGCTGAGCTAAGGGTGCGCATGCGATAGAAAAGCGAGGGCATTATATGGATTTGGCCGCGCGCTGTCCAGCGTTGACCTTCGGTTCAAACTCCCACGCTTTTATTAATAGTTATTTTAGGACCTCTTAAACACGTCGCTTTTTTTAGATGGTTGGTCTTATACATGTTGTTGGTAGGGGCGGTCGGGATATAGTAGAGGCAGAACAATCTGTCTTTTAATAAAAGGAACAACTATGTCTCTACAACGAGCGATATCAACGCTTGCTATCTCAGCGGCGTTGGCTTTGCCGGCGGCGGCAAGCGACTATTTATCCACCAAAGTGCGTTTTACAAGTGATAACGCGTCGGCTTCAACGCGGGTTGTCTTTGTGCCTGAAAATCAATCGATTGCTATTGAGGGCTGGACTGCCGAGCAGAATCAGGCGATCGCGCGCGCAGCCGGCATTGAGGCGTTTACCGGTGCGGCGTCGCAGCACGTCACTTTGATTGCGCCAGAGGATACGCAGGCGGATCACCTGATGCTGGCGGGCGTGGGAAATCCTGCTGAATTATCACGGTTTAATGCTGAAAAGTTAGGCGCGGCGATTGCGGCTGCATTAAAGCCTGAGCTAACGGATGCTGTTTTTGATACTCGGTTAATTGCTAACCCGGGTGTCGCAGCCGAAATCAGCGCACAGGTGGCGCATGGTATCGACCTGCGCAATTATCGCTTTGACCGTTACCAGTCAGAGCCCAAAGCGCGTCCTGAGACCACTTATCACTGGGTGACACAGTCACCGCAGGTGGCTGAACGACACTATGATGATTACCGTGCTATCGCCGGAGGCGTGTTTGTGGCGCGTGATATTACCGCATTACCAGGCAGCGATGGCTACCCTGAGGCGATCGTTGAGCTTGCTAAGCAAGCCATGAGCGATTTAGATATTGAGCTCACCATTATCACGCCTGAGCAAGTCAAAGAAATGGGAATGGGCTTGCTTGAGAGTGTGAGTGCAGGCAGCCAACATGGTTCGTACCTGTTAGCGGCGCATTACAAAGGCAGTGATGAGGCGCCGATCGCTTTGGTGGGTAAAGGTAACACCTTTGATACTGGCGGCTACAACCTTAAAACCAGCTCATCTTCGATTCTTCGCATGCAAACCGACAAAGCCGGTGCAGGTGCTGTCATTGGCGCGGTCATGGCTCTTGCCAAGCAGCAAGCGCCTGTTAACGTGGTCGCGATTGCCCCGCTTTCGCACAACCTGATTTCGGGTTCAGCGACGTTACCGGGGGATGTGGTTAAAGCCGGTGACGGTACGCTGGTTGAAATCGCCAATACCGATGCGGAAGGTCGTTTAATTTTAGGTGATGCGAACTGGTATGCTAACGATGCGTTCAAACCACGCGCTATCGCTAATATTGCGACGTTAACAGGCTCTAAAGTCGGTGCTTTGGGCACGGGCTATGCGGCGATGTTTGCCTCAGCGGATGATCTTCGTGCCGCTATTATTGAGGCCGGTAAGGTCACGGATGAAAAGGTATGGGAACTCCCATTAGAGGGTTACCCTGGCATTATCGATAGCCCGTTAGCTGATATCCGTAACATTGGTTCGCCAGGCACCCAAGCAGGTGCAGCGTTCTTAAAACATTTTGCGGGCGATACGCCGTGGATCCATATTGATATGGCCGCTGATGCAATGGTCAGCAGCCCAACGGGAATTCACCCGGCAGGTCCTACAGGCTTTGGTGTTCGCTTACTAACCGAGTGGGTACACCAACTGAATAAATAACGCCTATAAAAAAGCACGGCCTCAGCGCCGTGCTTTTTTTGCCTGCTGCCTATCACACTACTGACGCACCAGCGTCAGGTTATGAAAATCAAAGCTAAAGTCGGTGAATGGCGCAACCGCTTCCATGGTTGCCTGTTTTATTGCATCGTCCTCGTTTAATTCAAAACGCACATAGGCATCAGCTTCCAGCAACGGTTCATCCCAGTGCACGATAAACGTATCACCGTTGTAGTGCGTTAAGGTCCCTTTGAGCATCGGTGTATGAGTAAAGTCCAAGCGTAACTCATCGCCCTGCATGCGAATATCGATATCGCCATACCACGCATCGGTATAAGTACCTGCGTATTCTTGCTTAGCTAACGTGGCGTCTTCTTCAGTGTCGGGTTTTGGTATTTTAAAGTCAGTTTTACGTTGCATAAATTGACGATAATTTTCTGACTGCTCAGCAACCCAATCTTGGTCAGGTAGGTTAAGTACTTGCTCAAGTGCTTCTTGCGTAATCGCCGTCAGACCACCAAAAGCTTGTTGGTTACTCACCACCGTAATACCGAAATTCTCTTCTGGGATGAGAGTGGTTAATGACAACATGCCGAGGATACCGCCACTGTGATAAACCTGTTTAACACCGTGATAGTCTTTTACGAACCAACCTAGGCCATAACCTTGGAAGAAGGTGCCCTGCTCAGCGGCTTTATCCGACACACCTATTGGCGTGATCAATTGCCACATTTCATGCTGTGACTCTGGCGAAAACACTTGCTCACCCGATGGGCTTTTACCGTGCTGTAACTGCGTAATTAGCCAGTGACCCATGTCATCAACACTCCCGGCCGTTGCGCCCGCGCCACCGAAGTCTTCAAGGTAATCGAGTGGAAAGCGGTGTAATTCGCCATCTTTCTCAATGGTACCTACCGCGACATTATCGTTAGCTGCTGGAATGTTAGAAAAGCCAACCACACTCTCGTCCATGTTAAGCGGCTCAAAAAAGGTTTGCTTGATGTACTCGGCATAAGGTACGCCTGTGACCCGATGCACGACTTCGCCTGCTGTTAAAAACATCAAATTGTTATAGGCAAATTGCGCTCTAAAGCCATGCTCTATTGGCACGTTAGCAATGCCGGCAATAATTTCATCGACGGATTTATCAGTGTTAGGCCAAATCATTAAGTCGCCGGCTCCTAAACCCAAGCCCGAGCGATGGCTGAGTAAATCACGAATGGTCAAACGATGGGTCAACTCAGGATCAGATAGCTTAAATTCCGGCAGATATGCAGTAACTTTGTCATCCCAATCCAGTTTACCCTGATCGACAAGGTGGGCAATCGCGGCAGCGGTAAACGCCTTGGTGTGCGAGGCGATACCAAACAAGGTGTTTTTGGTGACCGGTGCTTGGCTCTCGATGTCTCGAACACCAAAGCCCTCTGCAAGAATCACTTCGCCATCTTTGACCGCGACAACAGCAAGCCCCGGAATATTAAATGCCTCCAGCGTTTGTTGCGCCGTGGTACGGATCTTTCCATCGAGTGCGACAGCATTCTGTTGGCTCTGGGTTGCCGGCTCTTTTTTTGTCGTTGTTTGGGGTTCTGAGCAACCTGCAAGCAGCGCCACGCTAATGACGGCACTTAACAAACTGATGCGTGTTTTCATATCTAGGTTCTCTTTCGAATGAGCGATAAAGTAAAGAACTCTATTAATTACCATACTGCTTATAAAACTTCTATTTTCACCCTAATTTGCCCGACGTACAGCAAACTGAACGATAGTCGAGCGGGTTTTCTTAAAAGAAATTTTAATTTAGTTATTGACTATGTAATGAGAACAATTATCATCTGCGCCACTTGTGGAAAATGATAAGGATTCTCATGTCCAAGAAGCTGCTTTCTGTTTTAATTGCATCAATTGTATCGGGTCAGGCGTTGGCTCAAGACGAAGTTAACCGTGAAAGTGTCGATGAAACCATCGAGATTACAGCGACGCGCACTAAAATTCCTCAAAGCGCAATTCCAGCTACGGTAACCGTCATTGATGGAGAGCAATTGCGCCAGCAAATGATGGTTGCAGAGTCGCTTTCTGATGTCCTCGGCAAGTTAATTCCTGCATTTTCACCTTCACGTCAAAAATTAACCTCGTCGGGTGAGACCCTACGTGGCCGCCAACCGCTTTACTTAATTGATGGCGTGCCGCAGTCTAATCCTTTGCGGGATGGTTCACGTGCGGCGTATACCATTGATCCGTTCATGATTGAGCGTGTTGAGGTTATCCACGGAGCCAGCGCTATTCAGGGTTTAGGCGCCAGCGGTGGTATTATTAACATCGTCACTAAGCAAGCCAGCGAAGGCACCACGCAAGAAGTAAATGCCGGTTTCACAGCACCCGATAGCGAAATCTCAGAAGGGCTCAGCTACGAAGCGGGCTATTTAGTGCGTCACGCCGAAGGCGATTGGAAGTTTGTTGCCGGCGCACAATACCGTGATACGGGAATGTACGTTGATGGTAAGGGACAGCTGATTGGTGTGGATACCACTCAAGGCGACACCATGGACTCGAAGAGCTATGACGTGTTTCTTAAAGGTGAATACCGCATTGATAGCACGCAGTCACTTGCGTTGATGGTCAATCACTTTGATATGGCCGGTAATGGTGATTACTTTGCTACTGTAGGTAACCGCGAACTGGGCGTTCCTGCCCTATCGGTCGAAGGTGAATACCCAGGCGATGCACCAGAAAACGAAGTCACAACCAGTAGTTTAACCTATAAAAACACCGACATTTTAGGTGCTGACTTAAACTGGCAATTGTTCTTGCAAGACTTCTCCGCGCTTTATGGTGGCGGCAACTATGCCACCTTCCAAGATCCGCAGTACGGTGATGATATCTTTGACCAGTCTCGCAATGACTCGCGTAAGTATGGTTCTCGCATTACCATGAACTGGGCAAAAGTTGCTGACCTGCCTGTTGATGTAACAGCAGGTGTCGACTTCATGAACGATAAGACGTTCCAAGAGCTCGCACAAACCGGTCGTAAGTGGGTTCCTGAGACCGAGTTTGAAAACTGGGCGCCTTACGCACAGTTAAGCTATCAAGCCAACGGACTTACGCTGAGCGGTGGGTTACGTTACGAATACGGCAAACTCAAAGCCGATAGCTTCACCACCCTTGCTGCGTATGGCAGCGTATTTGTTGAAGGCGGCGAACCGAGCTTCAATGAATTGCTCACCAACTTAGGCGCAGTTTACGCGCTGAATGATAACTGGCGTGTGTTTGCGAGTTACTCTGAAGGCTTCAGTATGCCAGACGTAGGTCGCGTGTTACGCGGCATCTCTACACCGGGTTTAAGTGTGAGCAGCTTCTTAGACTTACAGCCGGTACTTGCTGACAACGAAGAAATCGGTGTCGAGTTTAATAATAACGCATGGCGCGCATCAATCAGCTACTACCGTTCTGAGTCGGACTTAGGCGCTCGTTTGCAAGCGGACGCCGATGGTATTTACTCAGTTAGACGTGAACGCACTGAAATCGACGGTATCGAGGCCAGCGCAGAATATGCATTCTCGAACGACACCGCGTTTGGCTTGAACTACGCTGATACCGACGGTGAGTTTGACAGTGATGGCGATAACCAAGTCGATACACAGCTGGGCGGTCGTAATATCGCACCGAAACGTGCGAATCTTTACTGGTCACAGCAGTGGACTGGTCAAGTTTCGAGCCGCGTACAGTGGAACAAGCTTTTTGACCGCGACATTTACTCAGGTGCCGAAGCCGTTAATAACTTTGATGGCTATAACACCGTCGATGCATCGGTTCTGCTCGAAACACGCGACTATGGTCAATTTGCGCTTGGTATCGAGAACCTATTTGATGAGTACTACTTTACCTATTACGCGCAAACTGTAGGCGGTGATAACCGTAACTTTACCGGTCGTGGGCGTACCATTAGCCTCAACTGGAACTACGCTTGGTAAGTCGCTCGTGAAGCGCATTAAGCTACCGTCACTGACACAATGGCACCGCTGGCTCGGGCTAGTACTGAGCGGCTGGGTGCTATTGATGGCAGTGACGGGCTCAATGTTGCTATTCAAAAACCAGTGGCTGATGTGGCAATACCCAAATCTGCGACTCGAAACCCCAGTATCACACACGACATCAGCGACTATTGCTGACCGCTATAAGGCGGGATACGCCTACCTTCCTACTCACGATCGTCCGTGGTTTGAGCTGGTTGATGGTGACGGTAACCACCATTACTTTGGCTTACAAGGTGAGCACCTACTCACCCGCGCACCCTACTCTGACACGGTAAGTTGGTTTGTTGAGCTGCACCACCATCTAGCACTGGATAAGTTCGGTAAGGATATCCTTGGTGTATTGTCTCTGTTTGCCTTGGTATTAATTATCACCGGTCTAGTGCGCTGGTGGCCTAAGCGCCAATGGCGCTGGAAAAACCTCGCCATACGCTTTTATAACCCGTTTTCTGCTAAAGGCATGCAAACATTATGGCAGTTACACCGCAGCACAGGCGCTATCGTTTTTATCCCCATTGCATTACTCATGTTCACAGGTAGCGCGATTATGTATGCGAGCACGGTCAAAGACGGTTTAACCACCCTATTACCGATGACCGATTCACGGATACAGCACACAGTCCCCGATCGCTTAGCAACACACTGGCAAGAACGCTTTGAAATCGCTCGTGCAGTCTTACCTAACGCCGATATTCGTTTAATTTACCTAGACTCGGGACGTATGCGTTTAAAATGGCCAGACGAATGGCATCCGAATGGGCGGAATTACATTGCGTTTGATGATCGCGGCACTCTCACAACCATTACAGACGTACGCGCACGTCCATTAGGCGAGCAGATCGCACATATGGTCTACCCGCTGCATGTGGCGGCTATCGGTGGCACCGCCATGACCTTGGTTATTTTGGCAGGGGGGATTGCGCTATTGCTACTGCCGGTGACGGGTGTTTGGTTTTACCTAAAACGCCGCAACAAACGTTAATCTTCGTAGCGGCGTGGGACCCGGCGTGTCACTTGAGCAAATAGCTCGTATGTTATTGTCCGCGCCTGATCGGCAATGACTTGTATCGGTAAACGTTCACCCCACAGTTCAACATTATCGCCTAACTTAACGCCTTCAATATCGGTCACATCCACGGTAATCATATCCATCGAAATACGACCGACTAAACAACCCACTTGGTCATTAATAATCACCGGCGTACCATCGGGTACGCTGCGTGGATACCCGTCGGCATACCCTATCGCTAGCGTCGCAATAAGGCTTTCGCGTTGAGCCCGCCAACGGCTTCCGTAACCCACAGTTTCGCCCGCCTGAATCGTGCGCAACGCGATCACGGGCGCCTCAAGCACCATGGTTGGTTTGAGCAGTTCGGCGTCGCTTAATTCAGCCTGAGAGGGGTTTTGCCCATACAGCGCAATCCCTGCCCGAAACCACTTGGTCAGACCCATGGCATCAAGCACATCATCGCCTAGCATAAAGGCACTATTCGCTACACTCACACCTTGGATTTGTTCATGCACCGCGTGCAATGCTGCATAAAAGCGCTCTAATTGCATCGGTGTCATTGGGCTTTCTGGGTCATCCGCCTCGGCAAAGTGTGTCATCAACACAATATCGTTAACGAGCGGATGTTCACGCAAGCGTTTTACTGCGGTAGGCACATCATCGATAAAAAAACCTAATCGATGCATACCTGAATCTTGTTTCAGCCAAACATTAACGCAGCGCGTATCGGCAGTGACTTGAGTCAGAAAATCAATTTGCTGAGCGTTATGAATCACCGGCTCAAAGTGCTGCTCAGCGCATATCAACCAGTCTTCAGTGCTGTATAGGCCTTGTAAAATAACGATAGGCTTAGTAATACCTGCCTCGCGCAAAGCGATGGCTTCATCAATGAAAGCAACCGCATATTTTTCTACGTAATCTGCTATGGCATGCGCCACTTCTGTCGCGCCATGACCATATCCGTCCGCTTTTATAACGCCTAGCATGGGCTGCTGGTCGATATACGACTTTAATTGTTTGGCATTGTCCCGTAAATTTGTCAGTAAGATACGAGCACGGGTTTGTCGGTACGGCTGAGACATGCAGGCGATCCAAAGCTCAAATAGGTAAATAATAGCGAACATTTAATCATGTTCGTGACTTGGCTTCGAGCGTTTTAGCGTGGTTTTGTCGAGGATTTTTCGAAGCGTTTACAGAACATCCGGAAGAATAAAAATTAAGGACGCACTATGTGGTTAAAAACATCTGCCTTGGTGATTGGGCTTGCAACATTATCACCGTCTATTAGCGCACAAACTGATGATTACTTTGGTATCAACGATATCTTTCAGCTTGAGTATGCGAATGATGTAAGTATCTCGCCTGACGGTCGCTATATTGCCTACGTTCGTAATCGCTTTAATGATATGAAGGACAATACCGAACGCTCGGTTTGGATCCTGGATACAGAGTCAAGTCAGCACTATCCGCTCTTTGACGAAGGCGACGCCTACGGCAACTTAACTTGGTCGCCTGACAGTAAACGTCTGGCATTAACATCAAATCGCAAAGACAGCTATCAAGTTCACGTGTATTGGCTCAACCAAGATAAGCACGCAGAAATTACTCACGTGCATGAGTCCCCCAGTCAGCTGGCTTGGTCACCTGATGGCCAGTCGATTGCATTCTTGATGGATGTGCCAGCAGAAAAGACATCCTTTGAAAAACACGTTAAACGTCCAACTAAACCAGAGGGCGCCGATTGGGGTGGCCAACCAATTGTTGTGCAGGAGGCTTATTATCAAAGCGATGGCCAAGGTGTACTAAAACCTGCACATGCGCAAATTTTTACTGTGCCGGCAACCGGTGGCAGCGTAAAGCAATTAACCACTGGCCCATTCAGCCACTCTGGTCCTCTTACTTGGAGCCACGATGCGGAATCGATTGTGTTCTCGGCTAACCGGAATGAGAATTGGGCCTATGAGGTGAATGACAGTGACCTTTATGCAGTCAATGTAAAAACTCAGCAGCTAACGCGCATCACTCAGGCACCAGGTCAAGAATACGCGCCACAGTTTTCGCCGGATGGCGAGCGTTTAGTGTACTTACATAGCAATGACGAACCGGTTCCCTATCACAAGGGTGAGCTGTGGGTCATGGATTGGTCTTCGAAAGAAAAGCGTGAACTACAAAGTGAATTGGATCGCTCGTTTGCCAACCCACAGTGGAATGGCCAAGACATGATCGCGGTGCAATTTGCAGACCGTGGTAAAACTGTGATTGCAAACGTCAGTCTAGATGATGAACTCACTCGTCGCGCTGATGATGTATCAGGAACCTATGTAAGCCGTCCGTATACCATGGGTAGCTTCAGTGCCGCTCAAAACGGTGCTATCGCTTACACGCAAGGTACGCCTTATCGTCCCGCCGATGTCGGTTATCAAGCGTCTGGAAGTGAAACACAAACACTGACACAACTTAACGAAGATGTGTTGGCTAATAAACAGCTCGGCAAGGTGCACGAGATCAATTACAACTCGAGCTACGATGACCAACCTATTCAAGGCTGGTACATCACACCTCCAGACTTTGACGAAGATAAAGAGTATCCACTGATCGTCGAAATTCATGGTGGTCCGCATCTGTCTTACGGTCCTCATTTTGCGGCCGAGCATCAGCGCTACGCGGCTGAAGGCTACGTCGTTCTGTATGTAAACTATCGTGGTAGTACCTCATACGGTAAAGACTTTGCGATGCTACTTGATGGAAACTATGCCTCAGAGTACGACTTTGCCGATCACATGAGCGGTGTTGATGCGATGATTGATAAGGGCTTTGTTGATGCCGATAACTTATTTATAGCCGGTGGCTCGGCGGGCGGTATTGCCACGGCCTATGCGGTAGGCTTATCCGACCGATTTAATGCAGCAGCGGCCACCAACCCTGTGATTAACTGGGTCAGTAAAGTACTTACAGCAGATAGCTCAATTGGGCAGATTACCAATCAGTTTCCGGCGATGCCATGGGAAGATTTAGAGCACTATTGGAAACGCTCGCCGCTGTCACTCGTCGGCAATGTCTCGACGCCTGTATTGTTGTTTACTGGCGAGAATGACCGCCGCACACCTATCTCAGAGACTGAGCAGTTCTACCAAGCACTGAAGTTGCGCCAAGTCGACACCGCCATGGTACGTGTGCCCGATGCATCTCACGGAGTAACTTACCGTCCCTCGCATATGATAGCCAAGATCGAACATGCGTTAGCGTGGTTTGAACAATATAAGAAGTAATGGTTTTATGATTGAACAATTAGTGACACTGGGTCCTGCCGGTACGTTCTCGGAACGTGCTGCGCAGCACTTCCAGCAGCAGTTAGGCGATTCAGTGCCCATCGTGTTTAAAAGCACGTTGCCTGATGTCCTGCACAGTGTAGACAGCACACAACTTGCGGTCGTTCCTATCGAAAATCTGATTGATGGTTTCGTCTCGCCGGTTGTCGACCATTTCGCACACCATCCACTTTATATCCACGCAGAGTATGGTTTGCCGATTCAGTATCATTTGCTTGCTAACAGTGAGCGACCAGAGCAAGTATGGGCGCAGTTTGTCGCTGCTGGACAGTGTCATCAGGTGTTAAACACCCTATCATTACCTATCGTCCATACGGCGAGTAATACCGCCTCGTTGCATGAGTTGATGGTTGCCGACAAGCCATCAGCAGCCATTGTTCCGAGCCATATCCCCTGCCCGGAACAGTTGCGTTGTATTCAGCGTAATGTCGCCGATAGCCGAAAAAATCAAACTCGCTTTGTGTTACTATCCGCGCAATCCGAGCCCTTGATGGCACGGCAAGACAGCCGTTGGAAAAGTAGCGTGATGCTTATCGACGACAATGACCATCCTGGGTTATTGGTCGATAGTTTAAAAGCGTTTGCCGAGCAAGACATTAACTTAACCTCAATTGTTTCGCGTCCCACCGGGGATGGTTTTGGCCAGTATCACTTTTTCATCGATTTTGATGGCCACGAACACGATCCGGCAGTACAAAGGGCGCTCGCAAAGCTCAGTGAGTTGAATCAAATTCACTGGCTGGGTTCGTATCCAGCCTTTAGTTAGGAGATTTTATGCAGTTAGAAGTCATTAAACACGACCCAAGTGCACCTGCCGATGCGGTCATCATCTGGTTACACGGACTGGGCGCCTCTGGAAACGACTTTGTCCCCATGGTTGAGCATTTAAACTTAGCCCCTGCCCATGTGCGTTTTTTATTCCCTCACGCGCCAAGGCTTCCGGTCACCATTAATCAAGGTATGGTGATGCCAGCTTGGTACGACATCACGGCGATGACCATTGATCGTGAGATTGATGCGACACAATTAAGAGCCTCTGCCGCCGCTGTTCATCAAATGATCGACGCACAAATTGAACAGGGCATCGATAGCAAACGCATTATTATTGCCGGTTTCTCGCAAGGCGGTGCGGTCGGCTATGAAGCAGCGCTGACCTATCCTAAGCCGCTGGGTGGCCTAATGGCTCACTCGACCTACTTCGCAACGCAAGGCGACATCACACCAGCTGAAGCCAATCAGTCACTGCCCATTCTGGTACAACACGGTACGCAAGACCCTGTGGTTCCTGAAACGCTCGGGCAACGTGCTGTGGCGCATTTAAAAGAGATGGGTTACCAAGTGACTTATCAAACCTACCCCATGCCGCATTCACTATGCATGGAGCAGGTTGAGGATATGCAGAAGTGGTTGCTAGAGCGCTTTTAGGCGTCTTTTAGTACTTGCAGCTCGTCGCACCATTGTTCGGCGAGCTTATGCGCGCGCTCTGCACTGTCGACCATTAAATTAACGTGGCCCACTTTGCGACCGGGGCGCGCGTCTTTTCCGTACCAATGACAATCGGCCGCACCGGCTTCCCACAACACTTCTGGAAACCCATCAATGCCAATCGCATTTAGCATGAGCGTTGGCGCAACCAATAAATCCGGCGTCGGCAGTCCAGTGATAGCCCGCATATGTAAGTTAAATTGATCACAATTCGAACCGCTCATCGTCCAGTGACCCGAGTTATGAACACGCGGAGCAATTTCATTGACCAGCAGTTGTTGGTCATCACCCTCACCGACAACGAAAAACTCTATCGCCAACACGCCAATATAATCTAACTCATCAGTCAGTTTCTGATGATACGCTTGTGCCTGCCGCTCAAGTGCCTCGGAAAAACCCTGTGCACCCGCGATGCTATAAGCAAGAATGCCTTTGCGATGGACATTTAAAGTCAGCGGGTATCCACGCTGTTCACCATGGTGGTCACGTGCCGCTACAACCGAAACTTCATCACTAAAGTCGATCATATCCTCGACAATACCCGGGCGTTGTCCCGCCTCTGCAATAATGTCGTCTTTTGCTTGACCTGGCTTCCAGCGCCACTGGCCTTTACCATCATAGCCGCCCTTCGCTGATTTAATGACAACAGCCCGGTCACAGTCAGATAAGATAGCCTCGAGCTCAGCGGCATCATTAAACGGTTGCCAGTCTGAAGTCGGAATCTCTAAGGTGTCACAAAGCGCCTTCTGCGTGCGGCGATCGGTTAACTGGCGGAACAGACTGGCCTTTAATAGCCATTTATCTGCCGTCGCATCAATCAAATCGTCGGCAAGATGTTCGTGTTCCCAAGTAACAACATCGGCCCACTCTTTTGCTTCTTCCAAGCTTAAATTGAGTGCTTGTTGGCTACCTAATGCCTTCACTTGATGATCGCGGTCACTATACAAAATGCATTCATGGCCTTGCTGAATAGCGGCTTTGCCGAGCATTTGCCCCAACTGTCCGTTACCTAAAATCAGAACTTTCATTGCGGCAACTCCAAATCAGCATTCGCCATTACTTTATCGCGCTGTTGGTTGCGAAATTCGGTCACGCGCTGACGCACTGTGGCATCAAATGAGCCGACGATTTGTGCCGCAAGCAATCCCGCATTCGCCGCACCGGCATCACCGATGGCTAAAGTACCGACCGCAACGCCTTTAGGCATTTGAACAATCGATAGCAGACTATCAAGCCCCTTAAGCTGTTTGCTCGATACCGGTACACCAAGCACTGGAATAGACGTATGTGCGGCAAGCATGCCTGGTAGGTGAGCGGCACCGCCAGCACCTGCGATGACTACCTTAACGTCATCCTTTTCTGCTTGCTCCATAGACGATTTAAGTAAATCTGGCGTGCGATGTGCTGAAACAACTTTTGCTTCCCAGCTTACGCCCAAGTCTTTGAGCATATAGGCCGCTTTCTGCATCGTTGGCCAATCAGATTGCGAACCCATTAAGATCAGTACGGTAGCCATGTATCACCTTTTTGAAAGAGAGGGGGCTGAAAAGGCCGAAATTGTAGCGATCAGGGGAACAAACTGCAAATATTCTGCGGTTTTTTTGACCGTTGCAAGCGACCGCTGCGACCAAAGCACTATGTACATAACACGCCTTTTAGGTAGTATGAGTTCAAACGCGAAATAAAAGGTCAGTCCTATGTTGTTAAAACGTGATGAATCCATCATTTTAGTCGTCGATGCGCAAGAACGCATTACACCGGCCATTCACCAGCGCGATATTGTTACTTCACGCATGCGCTGGCTCGGTGAAATCGCACTGCAGCTGGATGTACCTGTCCTTATCACAGAACAGTATCCAAAAGGTTTGGGTTATACCGTTTCGGCATTACGAGAAATTATTGAAGCTGCACGCGTGGTCGAAAAAACTCACTTTAGCGCTTGGCGTGAACCTACTTTCCAAGAAGTGGTGAAGGAATACGATAAAAAGCAGATCGTGATTATGGGTATGGAGACCCACGTGTGTGTCATGCAAACTGCAATTGACCTCGCTGCGCAAGGCTATGAAGTGTTCCTACCAACCGACACAGTAGGCTCTCGTCGACCGAATGACAAAGAAACAGCGATCGCGCGGATGCGGGAAGCCGGCGTGCAAATTGTTACGTCGGAAATGGTTGCTTTCGAGTGGTTAGAGAAATCAGGTACCGACACGTTTCGGCACATTAGCAAAAACTGGTTAAAATAAGTCCGAGTTTAATTGACAGACCTAAACAAGGGTATATACTGATGATCGCTGATGAAATTCGGCTATTGTTTTGAGATTTGTGTACGAAGTCCTTCTTTGCTGTACCTCGTTTTGTAAGTCCAAGTAATACCAATTTCTGAGCATTTTTAATTCACATGCATTACGAGGAAGATCAGCATGTCTACTACTACTGGTAAAGTTAAGTTTTTCAACGAAGCTAAAGGCTTTGGTTTCATCGAACAAGAAAACGGCGCAGACGTTTTCGTTCACTTCAGTGCAATCCAAGCTGACGGTTTCAAAACTTTAGCTGAAGGCCAACAAGTTTCTTTCACTGTTGCTCAAGGTCCTAAAGGTCCTCAAGCAGAAAACGTAGTTCCTATGTAATCTACGTTTAAAAAGAATTCTAAACGCCGCTTTTTAGCGGCGTTTTTTATGCGTTACTTAATAATCTTTTTAACCTATCTAAAGTTCTTTTTAATTTTTCCGATAACCTTCTATCCTTGATGCATATCAAGTTAAAAGGGATATTATGAAAGATAACGGATCCGTCACCCAAAAAGAACGCCACATTCCAGACGAATATAGGCTCATTTCATCGACTGATCGCAAGGGCATTATTACTCACTGTAACGATGACTTTGTAGAAGTAAGCGGCTATACCCGCGAGGAGCTTATCGGCTCTCCGCACAACATCTTGCGCCATCCCGATATGCCGGCGGCAGTTTTCGAGAATATGTGGCGAACCATCAAACGGGGACAACCCTGGATGGGTCTTGTCAAAAACCGTTGTAAGAACGGTGACCATTATTGGGTTAGCGCGTACGTTACACCCATTATTCACGATGGTAAGCCCACCGGATTTGAGTCTGTTCGAGTAAAAACCTCTGATGAACGCAAAGTGCGCGCGATGCGCATCTATCAGCGCATTAATCGAGGCAAACGTGCCGTTCCTCTCACTAAAAGCATCGCCTATGCGTTGCGCGATTTAACCCCGGTGATTATCCCTGGTTCAGCAGCAGCTATCGCAGTTGCAACCATGAGTTCATGGCAGATGGGTGCAGTTACGTTAGGCGCAACAATCATCAGTTCAGTATGGTATGCGCGCTATGTTTCCTCGATCATGCAGCGGATGCTCAATATTCGTCCCGAGGCGTTCCAAGACGAACTTGTCGGTACGACTTACTTTGATGCACAAGGACGCGAAGCAAAGCTATCACTGATGTTATTGAGTGAAGGAGCTCGCAATCGCACGGCACTCGCCCGTATTAAAGACGCGGTGGGTCGACTGCTGCGTGTTGCTGATGATACAAACCAACAAGCCAACACATCGAACGAGCAAGTGCAACGTCAAAAACTCGCGACCGATCAAACCGCGGCGGCAATGAATGAAATGTCGACCACCATACAGGAGGTTGCAGCAACCGTTGAGCAGAACGCAGAACAAGCAGACAGCGCTAAACGTAATACCGATGAGAGCGTTAAGCTCGCACGCCAAGCGAGCGAGGTCATTGTCGAGTTGCATGAAGCAGTTAAACAGATTGCTCAGACCGTAGAAGCGCTGGATTCTTCCACCGCAGAAATTGGTGCCGCTGCCGACTTAATCTCATCTATCGCTGAACAAACCAACCTGTTAGCGCTCAATGCGGCAATTGAAGCCGCCCGTGCAGGCGAACATGGACGCGGTTTCTCGGTCGTTGCCGATGAAGTAAGGAATCTTGCGCGTAGGACATCAGAATCAACAGATAGTATTCATGATGTGATCAATCAATTACGCGGGCGCGCTAAAGAGGCCGTAGCAGTATCTCAGCAAGGTGAAAAATCTGCAGCCGAAGGCGTTGATAAAGTTAAGCGTGCCGATAGTGCGTTGTCGCAAATATCGGATGCGATTGAACAAATTGCCGATATGTCGACGCAAATGGCATCAGCGGTTGAAGAGCAGTCGGGCGTTGCCGAGCACATTAATCAGCAGTTGTCAGAGATTTCTGATATTGCACGTCAAACTGAACAAACATCTGAAAGCACTCAAAAATCCAGTAATGATTTGAAGCGCACATCGTACGAACTGTACGAGCTGATAGAGCGCTTCAACCTTAAGAGCTAATTTGTCTCTTCTTTATTATCGTGTTGCGCTTCACGTTGTTGCGCAGCACGCTGCTTTTCTTCGAGAAACGCCACATCATCCATTTCGACTTCAGGCAGTTCACCACAGACGTCACCACCTAAGCGGTTAACCGCCTGACATAGGTCAGACACCTTTTGATCGAGTACGTGAACATGATCGAGCATTCGGCCAATGGCGGTTGCCACAGGATCCGGGTTATCTGCAGAAATCGCATATGCATCGAATCCGTAAGCCTTTGCCATTTTAGCGCGGCGTTCTGACGTCTCTTTATCTTGTCCCGACTTAGCGACGCGTGCTGGGATACCAACCATCGTTGCACCGTCGGGCACATCGCGAACCACGACCGCGTTCGATCCGATACGCGCTTCGGTACCGACCGTAAGAGGTCCCAGTACTTTAGCGCCAGCACCAATCACCACACCGTCTTTAAGCGTTGGGTGTCGCTTGCCTTTATTCCACGAGGTTCCGCCTAACGTGACACCATGATAAAGGGTCACGTCATCACCGATCTCAGCTGTCTCACCTATTACTACGCCCATGCCATGATCGATGAAGAATCGACGCCCTATCTTAGCACCTGGGTGAATTTCTACACCGGTCAACCAACGGCCAATATTAGATACAAAGCGCGCCAACCAATACAGCCTGAGTTTCCACAAGCGGTGACTAAAGCGATGCAACCAAATTGCATGAAGCCCTGGGTAATTAAACAGAATTTCAAAGGCGTTGCGGGCCGCGGGGTCGCGGCTATAGACGCTTTTTATATCTTCTCGAATGCCTTTAAATAACATCGGCGCTTCCTTTTACCGAGTGGGGAACTCACGCAACAACTTTTCGACATCAGCTAAAATAACGTCTTTTAACTCAACTTCGTAACCTTCACGCTCTTTATCCAGTTCCTTGATTTTTTGCTTAGGAAACTTTTTACGGTTCTCATGAGTAGGCATGTGTTTAATACGCTCATACATGTCATGCATTCCCGGATAATCCTTGGCGTAATCATGTTGTGTTGATTCGGGACGGTGGTCCAGCAGCACAACGATGCGTAGACAGCCCTCTGACAACGGACATTGGTCTTGTTGCATGCCCTTGGCGATGGTGATGATGCTCTCATCAATGCGGTCAACTCGCTTTTGCACAGCTTGTTGGCGCAGTTGATTTTGGTAGCGCAAGCGTTTAAGCAATGTCATTGCGTAAACCGCCAACCCCACGATAACGACGACACCCAGTATGTATAAAATTATCACTAATGTAGACATTAATACTCCTCGTCATCCCACTCTTCGTCATCATCGTCAAGATCGAGACCTAACTGGCTCGCCAGCTTTTCATAACGTTCTGATTGCTCGTCGAGATAACGTTGATCATCATTAGATAGCACTTCACCTTCTTCGAACCGCTCGACTAAATCCTGCAACCGCTCATCGTTCTGCAGTTGTTCGAGCTGTTGTTGCGGTGTGAGTGCTGCGACGGCTGCTGTCGAAACAACAGGACCTAGGTCGATCTTACGCTTACTGCCCTTACGTGGATCCGTTTCGGTGTCTTTGTTTTGAGTCACCTGCTGATCGCGTTTAGCCTCACTGTGGCGTTTGCCAGCGGGCTGACCTTTGCCTTTTTTCTTTCCGCGTGTAATGTTTTCGACCTGACGTTTATCTTTTGGTGCTTTTGACGGCGCGAGAGGGCCCGTCTTACGTGTTTTTTTCTTACGAGTCATGTGGACTCCTTATTTCATAGAGTTACCTCTATTGTAACGCATACAACCATTGTAATCAGCAGGATTTCACACAACGAAAGAAGGTTACTTGATCACTGACTCGGTCCACACTAAAACCAAAGCGCTCAGCGATATAGTGATACGTCCTTTCAGAAAAGAATGAGACATGAGTCAGGTCGTTTTTGTAGTGCCAATTTGGAAACTGCTGTGCCGCTACGCAAGGCTTAGTCATGGTAGCCAGCACGCCACCCGGCTTTACCAACGACCGTAATCGAATGAAGTCTTGCTGAGGGTAACAGAAATGTTCGATCACCTCGGTGCAGGTCACTACATCGTACGATTGGCTTAGCCTCGTCTTATCGGGTGAATAAATAGGATCGTAATGATGAGCATCGAGACCCGCCTCTCGCATCATCAAATGCAACGTAGGTCCTGGACCGGAACCAAAGTCCAAAGCTGTTTTATAGTTAGATTGTTGGCACAGCACTTTAAGAGGCTGCCAAAGGCGATTCAAAAAGCCACGATAGTGCGCATCTGCAGGATCATTCTCGTGAGTTTCGTAAAGGCGTTTTTCTTCTGCGAGATCGATATGCGTTTTGGGATCAGCAAACACTAACTGGCAATGCTCACATTGATAAAACGAACGTCTTCTATCGCGGGCGTAAAATTGGGTGTGAGATTCACACAGAGGACATAACAACATAACGGGCTCACTAGAAAAGAAAAAAGGCGATGTTTCCATCGCCTCTGTTTCTCATATTCGGCAGCGCACTGCAACTATGAGAATGGTTGTCACTGCTTCCGAGTTCTTATCCCGGTCTTCCGTAACCTTATTTTCTAGTTGTTGTTATTATTGAAAGGAGCAACCAATACCACTTTTTACTCCCTGGACTTCTATTCTATTATTATTGTTTTTGCGAACTGAAATCCAGAATCGATTTGTTGTTATTTTTATGTATCGATTTTTATCGCTGCTTTAAGCAGTCTTATTATTATTTTGTTGTCTCAAGAGAGGCTATCTCCCTCGGACGCTTTACAGACTACGTATTAATGCGGATGAGTTCAATGATTTTATCGCTCTAAAAATCCATTTTTTTATAACATTTTTGTTTATAAGACGTAAAAAACGCATAAAAACATAACATTTAATATAAAAAAGGGTGGCTTAGAGCCACCCTTCTTTCAAAACCCGTTTTTTTAATAAAGACCGTGCAAGTACTCAGCGAGTAATTCCATTTCTTCGTCGGTCATTTTTTCTGCAACGCCACGCATCATACCGTTTGGATCATTGGCACGCTCACCGCTGCGGAAGTTCTCGAGTTGAGAGATAATGTACGCGGGGTGCTGACCTGAAATGTCAGGGAATGCCGCAAGGCCCATTCCGTTGCCGCGAGGACCGTGACAGCCCGCACAAGATGGAATTTTAGATTCAGCGTTACCGCGACGGTAAAAATCTGCGCCTTTCGCGATCAAATCCTCTGGCGTATCGCCCTTCGCCGGATCCTGAGCTGCATAATAAGCCGCTAAATCTTTCATGTCTTGCTCAGACAAGTTAGCAACTTGGCCCATCATGATAGCATTGTTACGACCTTCCTCGCCGCCTGTCTCAGACGCGGTTTTGAAGTCCATCAACTGCTTATAGATGTACTTGGGATGTTGACCTGCTAAGTTCGGGTACATGTCAGTAGGAGAAACGCCATTAGGTCCGTGACATGCTGCACATACCTGAGACTTCTCTTTTCCTGCTTCGACGTCACCCTGCTGCGCCATGGCAACACTGGTCGAACTCATAAACAATCCTAGAATGATCGCGAATTTTTTCATGTCTGCTTCTCTTGTCTCTGTGAGGCACCCTCGTGCCTGAACCGATCGCATCTAACGGTAGCTTATTTTACACAAAACAACGCACGATTAAACGTCTAATGCACATTGTTTATGCAATTCAGCGTTGGAGAAAGTGTACAGATGCTTCATAATACTGCGCAATAGTATACATTTTACAAGCAAGTGAGCCTGCCGTGTCAGAAAAGCGCATCAATTATCAAACAGCTACCTTTATTACCAGTGCCCCCAATATACGTAAGTTGCCGGAGGATAGTGGCATCGAGATCGCTTTCGCTGGCCGTTCAAACGCGGGCAAATCCAGTGCGTTAAATACGCTGACTCGGCAACGCAATCTTGCCAGAACGAGTAAAACCCCTGGCCGCACACAATTAATTAATGTGTTTGAAACCGCGACGGGTCAACGCCTAATCGATTTACCCGGTTATGGCTTTGCAAAAGTGCCCATGGAAGTGAAAGAACAATGGCAGCGCTCGCTTTCTGAATACCTCGAGAAGCGTAAGTCACTCAAAGGCCTCGTGGTACTCATGGACATTCGTCACCCCTTTAGAGAAACCGACCAAGAGCTTATTTATTGGGCGGTTGATTGCGACATTCCCGTTTTGGCGTTGCTCACGAAAGCGGATAAATTGAAACAAGGCGCTCGCAAGTCGACCTTGCTTAAAGCGCGTCAAGCTGCGATCGCCTTTAATGGTGATGTGCAGGTTGAAGTCTTCTCGTCACTTAAGAAGTTTGGCATTGACCAGCTCGAACAAAAACTGGATCAATGGTTTTTGGGTGAAACACCGACCACCGATGACTTTGTAGAAAGCGATGACACATAACGCCTCGGACACACCGCCGCTAAAAGCATGGTTATTACTTGGCTTGCTCGCGCTTATCTGGGGGAGCTCTTTTTTATTAATTAAAAAAGGGTTGATAGCCTTTACGGCTATGGAAGTTGGCGCTTTGCGTATCGCCTCCGCGGGCATAGTATTAACGCCCTTGATACTGCCCAAGCTGCGCCAAATCTCGCGCAAGCATTGGCTTAAGCTCGCTTGTGTAGGACTAGTCGGGAGTTTTATCCCAGCCTTTATGTTTGCGATTGCGCAAACCCAGTTACAAAGCGGTGTGACGGGTGTTTTGAACGCATTAACACCTATTTCGACATTGGTGATAGGTGTACTGCTTTTTAGCCAGTCAGCCCGTTGGGCACAATGGGTGGGCATTTTTATTGGCCTGATTGGCACCGTACTCCTGATAACAGCGACCGCAAACGGTTCATTCCAATTCAACAGTTATGCCCTACTCGTCATGCTCGCGACGTTGTGCTACGGCATTAACCTTAACCTGATAAAGCACAAAATCTCCGACTTAAAGCCCCTCACCATCACCGGTGTTTCGCTATTAATGGCGAGCATACCAGCGGCCATATTCCTGTTTTTGGGTACCGACTTTTTAGTCCATGCCCAACAGCCGGACGCACCACTGTCGTTAGCCGCTGTACTCATCTTAGGTATCGTTGGAACAGCGGGTGCATTGGTGATTTTTAATTATGTTGTTCAACTCACAAACACTGTGTTTACCAGCTCCGTCACCTACCTTATCCCTATCGTTGCTATGTTACTGGGGGTTTTGGATGGCGAGCCGTTCTTCTTACAGCACGGTCTTGGTATGTTGGCGATCCTGATAGGTGTTTGGTTTGCTAACCGACGCGGTCGCAGTGGACTTGCGGGAATCCCTCAAAGACAGAAATAAAAAAGCCCGACCAAAAGGCCGGGCTAAAAACAATCCAGGGAGAACAAATTTTTGAAGGCTTACCTCTCGCCTTCACTTATTCAGAGTCTCCCTAATTAATAAAGTTCAAAATTTCTTAAAAAAATTAATGCGCTTCATCCCAATTGGCGCCAAAGCCATATTCAGCAAGCAATGGCACATCCAATTCAGCCGCCTCTCCCATCACATCAGCAAGCGCTTTTGCATAATTTTCTGCATGTTCTGTACGAATTTCAAAGACCAATTCATCGTGAACCTGCATCAGCATCCGCACATCGGATTGACATCCTTTCTCGTCAATCCAGTCGCCGACCTTTATCATCGCGCGCTTAATGATATCCGCCGCAGTTCCCTGCATCGGAGCATTAATCGCGGCACGTTCAGCGGCCTTCCGACGAGCACCATTCGACGCCTTAATTTCAGGCAACGGCAAGCGGCGACCAAAGAGCGTTGACACATAGCCTTGTTGTTTTGCCGTTTCGCGCGTATTTTCCATGTACTCCAGCACCCCTGGGAAGCGCTCGAAGTATTTATCCATATAGGTTTGCGCTTCGTATCGCGGGATATCTAATTGGCGCGATAACCCAAATGCAGACATGCCATAAATCAAACCAAAGTTTACCGCCTTCGCTCGACGACGCTGTTCGTCGGTGACTTCCTCTAAGCTGCACCCAAATACTTCACTCGCCGTTGCACGGTGGATATCTTTACCTTGGGCAAATGCCCGCAACAAAGAGGCATCCTGAGACAGGTGCGCCATGATTCTTAACTCAATTTGACTGTAATCGATCGCAACGACAGTAAACCCTTCCTCAGCAATAAAGGCTTGGCGGACACGGCGACCTTCCGGCGTGCGGATAGGAATATTCTGCAAATTAGGTTCAGTCGAAGAAAGCCTTCCGGTTGCCGCAACCGCCTGTTGATACGAGGTGTGTACACGCCCAGTATCCGCGTTAATCATGCGTGGCAGTTTATCGGTATAGGTCGACTTTAACTTGGCTAAACTGCGGTGCTGGAGAATCACGTCGGGCAACGGGTAGTCGTGTGCCAACTCTTGCAATACTTCCTCAGCCGTAGAAGGTGCGCCTTTGGGTGTCTTTTTGACGACCGGTAGCTCCAGCTTCTCAAATAAGATCTGTTGAAGTTGTTTTGGTGATCCTAAATTGAACTCTTCACCTGCAATTTCAAATGCTTTTTGCTCAAGTTCTTCGAGTTTCTTAGCAATTTCTTCGCTTTGCTTGCCGAGCATCTCGGCATCGACTTTTACGCCGTATTCTTCCATGTCAGTCAAAATACTCACGAGCGGGACTTCAATATCCGTTAACACAGAAGCAAGTTGCTCTCCCGTTTGATGCACTTTATCCCACAGAATATGGTGCAAACGCAGGGTAATATCGGCATCTTCGGCAGCGTAAGGCGCCGCTTGTGCCAATTCTATTTGATTAAAAGTCAGCTGTTTTGCCCCTTTACCAGCGATTTCCTCAAACTTAATCGGCTTGTGATTCAAGTATTGCAGGCTCAGAGTATCCATATCATGACGTGAGCCTACGCTGTTAAAGACATACGATGCCAGCATCGTGTCATTCTTAATACCGCGCAGCTTTATATCATAACGTCTTAAAATATGGGCATCGTACTTAAGGTTCTGACCAACCTTAGGAATAGCGGGATCTTCGAGTAACGGCTTTAAAGTCTGCAGCAACCAGTCACGGTCAACTTGCTTTTCGACGCCCACGTAGTCGTGCGCGACGGGGATATACACCGCTTCACCCTCAGTCATCGCAAAGGAAACCCCCACCAATTGGGCCTCCATGTAATTAAGACTGGTCGTCTCAGTGTCAAAGGCAATAACGTCGGCTTTCTTTAATTGGGCGACATACTCTTTGACTTCATCTTCGGTAAATAGCGTCTTATATGCGTCACGATTTACGCTGAACTGCTCACTTTGCTCCTCGGCAGGCGTGGCTTCACCCAGCGCTTGATCCGTTGCAGCACCCGTTTCGAGAAGTTCGTTTAACCAACGACGAAACTCCATTTTGCCATAAAGCGTTTGGAGCTGATCAGTATCCGCCGGTTCGATCGTTAACGCCTCGGGTGGACATTCGAGTTCGACATCGCATTTAATCGTCGCCAACTCGCGTGACATCAATAACTGCTCTTTATATTCTTCCAGTTTCTTCGGCATTGATTTAGCGCCGCGGAATCCTAATTCGGTCACCGCATTAATATCGTCGTAGATCTTATCGATACTCGGGATGCCTTGAAGCATCGCCTGCGCCGTTTTCTCACCCACTTTCGGTAAGCCAGGAATATTATCCGAGCTATCCCCCATCAGTGCTAAGTAGTCAATAATTTGATTTGGCTTAACACCAAACTTCTCAACCACCCCGGCCTCGTCGAGTAGTGTGTCTGTCATGGTATTTATCAGCATGACATGATCATTGACGAGCTGCGCCATGTCCTTGTCGCCGGTACTGATCAAGGTGAATCGCCCTTGGTCACCCGCTTGTTTAGCAAGGGTGCCGATCACATCATCCGCTTCAACGCCTTCAATGCATAACAACGGCAATCCCATCGCTTTCACGATGGCATGCAGCGGCTCAATCTGTGAGCGCAAGTCATCTGGCATCGGTGGTCGATTCGCCTTGTAATCCTGATAGATATCACTGCGGAATGTCTTTCCTTTTGCATCAAATACCACCGCCATATGTGACGGCTTGTAACGCTTCAACAGGCTTCTCAGCATATTAACGACACCATAGACCGCACCTGTAGGTTCTCCCGCAGAGTTAGTCAAATGCGGTGGAGCATGAAAAGCCCGAAATAAGTACGAGGAGCCATCAACTAAAATGAAAGGATTTTCAGGTACTGTCTGCGCCATGAATGCGGTCTCGCTGGTCAAAAAACTAATGTGCTAAGGATGCCATAGGCGCCGAAACAAGGCTAGTCGATAGATGTGGATACGCTGTGGATAATTCTGTTGACAATAGTTAACCCCACGAACAGAACCAAAAGGTTATCGTGTGTTAGATAGGCTTTAAAAGCTTGATTTTAAAAGGGATTTTCAAACGGCGGGCTACCCTAAGTGCCCTACTTCTTGTTATTTGTTTCGCTGTGGAAACTTATTTTTGCTACCCGACTTTTCGAAACGAGAGCGCGTATCGAATCGAGCAGACTAAGTAGACTACCACAAAATAAGACAAGGTCTAGTCAGACTGTCGGTTTTTTTATACTCTTTTCTTCCAAAATGAGCGTACCTTTATAATAGGTTATTTTTTGTATCGAGAATTCAATGCGTTGGGAACCCGCTGATGTCGATCAGCCCGATTACTATTGGCAGAACTTCAATACTATCTTGCGTTGGGTGCGACATCACCACGACGCGCTGTTAGATCACGAGACACGACTGACGCTCACACACTACGAGGCGCTCAATACCGACGCACAAAAGCTGTGGATTAGGTTATCGAGCCGACGCGGACAACAATTTCGCGGCGATAGCCTCAACTATCCTGAAATTAACCTCACGCGAGCAATCACCGCGCTTGAGCATGTGGGCTGGCTTAGCGTCCACCACAGGATTGATAGCCCCGAGGGACTTGAGTTGTTAAAGCGCGCCGAGCTACTGCAGTTGGCGCGAGAGAATGGCTGCACACTGGCTGCATCGACCAAGAAGGCGGATATTCTCGCCGCACTACTAGCCTGCCCAGCACCATGGTCTGCAGCAATTCAATGTCACTGGTACGCATTGACGCAACAAGCCAACTTTGATCGCTTATCGCTGTTGTTCTTTGGCAATGCTCACCAGGATCTAACCGAATTTATTAAAACCGCCCTTGGCCATGTTCATTATGAAACGTACAGGATTCGGCCAAAAAGCTTATTTAGTAGCTCCGAAGACGTTGCCGACTACCATGCTATGAGTGCGTTTCGCCAGCGCTACTCGGATACAGAAGGCTTAACTGAGCGCATGCGCGTTATCCGCGACTGGTGTGAGCGCTCATCAGACTACCAAGGATGGAAGAAGTTTCGCGGAACCTTTAGCCGGCTTTGTAATAAGCTCGCTCGAGATTGTGAGCGCGCCGATGCACTCGACGATGCATTGTTGATTTATCAGCAGTCGTTCCGCCCTCCCGCCCGCGAGCGAATGGCAAGGATTTATAGAAAGCAGGCTAACAATGAGCAGGCTCATTCGACCTTAATCAGGATGCTCGAAGACCCTTGGAACGATCCAGAACACGCCATTGCCGAGCAGTTACTGTCACGCTGGTTTGCCGAACCTTCGACGACATCTGTCGAGCCTGAAACTCACCATTTAAGCTTTGCATCGAGGGGAACCTCCATTGAAGCAGAAACGTTAACTTACTTTGAGCAGCAAGGCTGGCAAGGCGGACATCATGAGAACACGATTCCACAAACACTGTTTGGTATTATTTTTTGGGATATCGTATTCGAAGATATTGAAGGCGCTTTTGTTCACCCTTTTCAGCGAGGACCAAGAGATCTCAATAGCCACGAGTTTTATCATCGCCGCGAAGCATTAATTCAACAACGGCTCGATGAAATACAGCACGCTCCTGATACAGTAATACAACGTATTGAACACGTTATTGCAGAGAAGTCAGGGCGGGCGAATCCATTTATTTACTGGCCTGGCGTTGATAAGAATGAACTCATCGATTGGTGGCTACGGCTTAAAGGTCGGCAATGGGCGACTATTTTTGAACGCATCGCTCGCGACGTACACAACAACCGAGCAGGCTTTCCCGATTTATGGCTTTATCGCGATCAACAGGTCATGCTCGTGGAAGTGAAAGGACCGGGTGATACATTACGCCCTAATCAAATCCGTTGGCTTCGGGCGCTTAACGAGATCGATGTGAATGCTAGCCTGGCGTTAGTCAAGCTCGGCTAGCTCATTACGTAACTGATGATAGATGGCTTCGGTTTCAGGTTTGTCACACGAAAACCAAAGGCTAAAGCTGACAGCCGCTTGTTCCACCAGCATTCTCAAGCCATCAAAACAAACACCACCACCTGATGCTTTAAACTGACTTTGAAAAGCTGTCGCATCACGACTGTAAACCATGTCATAGCCAACCGTATCGGCATCAAGCAGATGCTCAGGAAGAGCTAACGACTCGCCGAACAAACTGGCACTGGTTGCATTAATGATGAGGTCTGGTTTACGGGCACTAGACCAGTGTCGTAACACCTGCGCTGAATCAAATAGCGAGGCAAGTTGCTCTGCGCGGCTCGGTGTGCGATTCCAGACCCAAATCACGTCTGGCTTCTCGGCATTGAGCGCTGGCATCACACCACGACTCGCGCCGCCTGCCCCTAGCAAAAGAATGCGGCGCCCCGCCAAACTGACACCCTTTGACTTGAGCGCCGCTACTAAGCCGTCACCGTCTGTATTAGCGCCGATCAAGCCACCATGGGGGGCACTAATTAAGGTGTTCACGGCACCGCTGTGTGCCGCGGAACCTAAGTGTTGAGTAACGATGCGATAAGCCGCCTGCTTAAAAGGAACGGTGACATTCGCGCCCACTAAGCCTTGCGAAAACTGACCGGCGACAGCACTCGAAAAGCCATAAGGGCTGACAAGTAGGCGTTGGTAATCCACATGACGACCCGTTTGCTCGGCAAACAGGCTGTGTATTCTTGGCGACAAACTGTGTTTGATTGGATTGCCGAAAACGCCTAACTTATCACTCATTAATATACTCCATCGCCGCCCAATCGCGCGGTAATAAATAGTACTCCGTTAACGCCGCCTCAGCAGAATCTGGCTGCGGTTGCCAATCATATTCCCAGCGCACTAACGGGGGCATCGACATTAAAATTGATTCAGTACGACCCCCGGTTTGCAGCCCGAACAACGTACCCCTATCCCAAACAAGATTGAATTCAACATAACGACCACGTCGATATAATTGAAATTGTCGTTGGTGCTCTGAATATTCGGTGTCTTTGCGACGTTCTACGATAGGTACGTAAGCTTCACAGAAGGCATCGCCTACCGCTTTAATGACGTCAAATGCATCATCAAACGAACGATCATTTAAGTCGTCAAAGAAAATACCACCAATGCCACGCGCTTCATTTCGATGTTTCAAATAAAAGTAATCGTCACACCATACTTTATATTTGCCGTAGAGGTCGGGGTCGACCGCATCAAGCGATGCCTTGGCCTTTTTATGCCATTCAATACAATCATTGGTGTATGGATAATAAGGCGTTAAGTCAAAGCCTCCGCCAAACCACCACACTGGATCCTCACCCTCTTTTTCGGCAATGAAAAACCGAACGTTGAGATGCACTGTCGGCACATGCGGATTCTTTGGATGAATGACCAATGAGACACCGCAGGCGTTAAAGTCACGCCCCTCGAGCTCGGGTCTGTGCGCTGTTGCGCTTTTTGGGAGTTGCTCACCATAGACGTGTGAGAAGCCGACACCCGCTTGTTCAAAGGTCACTCCTTCCTTCATCACACGTGAGCGACCACCACCGCCTTGCTCGCGCTGCCACTCATCCTGTTGGAAACGACCTCCGCCATCAGCAGTCTCGAGTTGCTCGCAAATACGGTCTTGTAGATTGAGCAAATAACTCAACACCGGCTTCAACATTGTCTGTTCCATCATCACTTACGCCTTACCGCAATACGGTGTTACTGAATGGATCAATAATTTTAGACGGTTGCTCGGCTCCACCGGTGACTTCATCCCATACCCAGTCAACCTTATCGCCGAAGTAACTGCTCACTTCTTGAGCGGTTCTTGCAGGTTCTTCACCGCTTGGGTTTGCGCTGGTAGACACGAGCGCCGTACCGAGTTTACGACACAGCTCACGTACGGGTTCATATGCCGTCACACGCACCGCGATAGTATCACGCCCTCCCGTCAATAACGGTGATACGGTATCTCGAGCGGGTAAAATCAAGGTGACAGGGCCAGGCCAATGAGATAACACACTGAACCGTTTATCTTGACCTATGGCGGAGTCTTTAACATACGGGGTCAGTTGACTGTAATCCGCCGCTATAAGGATCAAGCCTTTATCATCAGGGCGTTCTTTCAGCGTCAAAATTTTTCGTATGGCTTCTTCATTGCGTGGGTCACACCCCAGGCCAAAAACCGCCTCCGTTGGATAGGCAATAACGCCATTCAATAACGCCGAACGTGCTGATTCAATATCGAGTGCCGACACGGGAGTTCCTCTTTAAAACTAGAATTTGGAATTATTATAACGGCTTGGAGCGATAGTCGCAGTGCTTTTGCGGACAAACAAGCCGCTCTGAACCTTGGCTGCGTTTTCTCATCAATAGGGAAAAGCCGCATTCTGGACAATCTTGCTTGACGGGCGGCAACGGTAAAGAAAAGTCACACTTAGGAAATTGGTCGCAGGAGAAAAATTGCTTACCAGAACGCCCCGTTTTAGCGACCACACGACCCTCTCGGCCCGCTTTTTCGCATTCAGGACAAGGTACCGAATCTTGCTCACGTTGCGTGGGATCTTCGGCAATAAAATCACAATGTGGGTAATCACTACATCCGACAAATAAGCCAAAACGCCCACTTTTGAGTTGCAGTTCATTGCCGCACTGTGGACAAGGCACACCCAGGTTCTCCGGCTCAATCTCCGATTGTTCGCGAAGTCCCTGGCTGTACTCACACGAGGGATAGCCACTGCATCCCAGAAAGCTTTGCTGACCTTTATGCTTTACAACCAGTTCTCGACCACACTTAGGACACGCCTGCATGACTCTACATCCTTAATTAGATTAGTGCAGCGGTCCCTCGGGTTCCTCAAACAGCAAACCTTCCATTTTATCGTAGGCCGCTTCACGCCCAGGTAGGTTAAATAATACCATAAGCACGACCCACTTGAGATCGTCGAGACTAAATCGACTGGTTTCAAGCTCCATCACCCTATCAACAACCATTTCACGAGTACTAAAATCAAGCACTCCTAAATTTTCGAGATAGGTCAAAAACCCACGACACTGAGTATCTAAACGGCTGCACTCAATCTCCGTGTAAACCCGCATTGAAGCAACAGGCGTTACATTGAGATACGTCTTAGCCTCAGTCTCTTGTAGATCCGCTAAGCGCTCTAGCCAAGCCAACGCTTTTTGGATTTCTTGCCGATGGAATCCGGCCCGGGCGAGTTCGTCCGTCAACTCATCGTGGTCAACCACGACTTCTGAGTCGGAATGTATATAGTTCTCAAACAAGTACATGAGGATATCAAACATGGTTAGCGCCTCCCCACTTTTATGTAACCACCCGGAATTGCTGTAATCAGTCCTTCAAGCTCAAGTAATAATAATTGTTCGCTTACCTCAGCAACCGATAACCCCGTTCGCTCTACAAGTTCATCCAAACTCACAGGGTCATTACTCACATTAGCGAACAATGGATTGTTTGCCAAGTGTTTAGGCGTTGTACATGCCGACTGTTGATCCGATTCATCTGCGGATAAATCAAACCATGCCAAAATGTCATTTGTACAGGTGATTAAATCAGCACCCTCTTTCAATAACCAATGACACCCTTCCTGCGATTTGGCGAAAATACTGTTTGGCACTGCGCCCACCTCTCGTCCCTCACGCAACGCTGACAGGGCGGTAGAAATCGAGCCACTGCGTCGCGCTGCCTCAACTACGACAACACCCTTTGTCATGCCACTTATAATACGGTTACGGCGTGGAAAATGATCCATGCGTGCAGGCGTTCCCGGTGAAAACTCGCTAATAATAAGACCTTGGTGACTCATCAGTTCGTATAAATCTCGGTTGCGGCGCGGATAGACTTGGTCGATACCGGTACCTAAAACCGCAACCGTAGCACCATAATCGACTGCCGCCCGATGCGCCGCCGCATCGATGCCCATGGCTAGCCCACTCACAACCACCACGCCGGATCGAGCGCATTGACGCGCTAACTGTTCGGTTACTTGCAGACCATAATGACTCGCCTTGCGACTTCCTACCAGCGCAACGCTTGCTTGCGATAACAACTCAACTCGGCCTTTAAAAAACAATACCATGGGCGGCCGCTCAATCGAGCGCAACAACGCTGGATACGCTTCGTCAAACCAACCGATGACCCCACAATTATCGTTCTCTAGCCAGTGCAATGCTTGCAAAACATAGGTTCGCTGAACCGGCTTAATCGATTGCAGGTATCGGTCCTGAATCATTTCTAACCGATCAAACGCTCTGCATTGCTTCTGCACGGCGATTGGCGCTTTGTTCAGACTCATTAATAATGCAAGTTCATGGTACTGCACGGCTGTCATTCCTCCCCCAATTTAAGTTAAAATAAAAGTAGTTAAAGCGAAGGAGATTTTGGAATGACTAAGTTAACGGTACTTAAGTACCCCGACGAGCGTTTGCGAACGGTTGCGCAACCAATAGAAAAGGTTGACGATGCGCTGCGCGCCACAATTGACGATATGTTCGAGACTATGTACGAGTCTCAAGGTGTGGGCCTAGCGGCGACACAAGTGGACGTTCACCAACGTTTATTCGTTGCTGACTGTAGTGAAAATCAGAACGAGCCGTTAGTGTTTATCAATCCTGAGATTACACGCGCTGAGGGTCATTTCACCAACGAAGAAGGGTGTCTGTCTTTCCCAAACGTATTTGCTAAAGTCGAACGCGCAGAAAGCATCACAGTACAAGCACTCGATAAAAACGGCGAACGCTTCTCTATGGATGCTGAGGGATTACTTGCCATTTGTGTCCAGCATGAGATTGACCATTTAGATGGTAAGTTATTTGTTGATTATTTATCGCCACTTAAACGAGAGCGTATTCGTAAAAAGCTCGAGAAAGAGCAACGTTTGCAAGAAAAACTGAGCGCTGGAGCCTAATCGATTGAGCACACAAAGACCATTACGTATTGTTTTTGCGGGTACGCCTGAGTTCGCAGCCGACCATTTGGCGGCATTACTGAATAGCGAACACCATGTGGTTGGCGTTTACACGCAACCCGATCGCAAAGCCGGCCGCGGTAAAAAGTTACAACCGAGCGCGGTTAAGCAACTCGCTTTAGAGCACGACATTGCGGTGGAACAACCCGAAAAATTAAACTCGGAGGCCGCTCAGCAAACACTTGCGGACTATCGTGCTGATGTGATGGTCGTTGTGGCTTACGGGCTTCTTCTGCCCGAGGCTATTCTTGCTACACCTAAGTACGGTTGTATCAACGTACATGGTTCGCTACTCCCGCGGTGGCGCGGCGCAGCACCCATCCAACGTGCCATATGGGCGGGCGATGAGGCCTCTGGTGTTGCTGTCATGCAAATGGAAAAGGGCTTAGACACGGGACCTGTCCTACACGTAGAGCAATGTGCCATTGATGCACGAGAAACATCTGCTTCGCTATACAAAAAACTCGCTCAACTAGGACCGCGTGCATTAATAACCACTTTAAACGATCTTGAGCATTATCGAGCAAACGCGAACGTTCAAGCACACGATGATGCGACCTATGCTAAAAAGCTCAGTAAAGAAGAAGGTAAGATTGATTGGTCGGATGCCTCTCAACTAGAACGTAACGTACGTGCATTTAATCCATGGCCATTCGCTTGGTTCGAATTACCAGGCGGCAAGGTGGGCCAGCGCACCGTTAAGGTACACCAAGCCAGCGTGAGCAGCCAAGTTCATCACTCAACGCCAGGTACTATTATTGAGTGCTCACCCGCAGGCATTACGGTGGCATGCTCACACGGCGCGTTAACCCTCCATTCTTTGCAGTTACCCGGTAAAAAACCTTTACCTGTAAATGACTTGCTCAACGGCTATGCCACCACCTTTGCAATTGGGGTCAACTTAAACGATGTCGACTAAAACATCGACGGGAGCGCATAGCCGTGCTGCCGCCGCACAAGCAATACATGCCGTATTAGAGCAAGGCCAATCGTTGACCCAAGCGCTGAGTGAGTACGGTGACCACTTATCAGCAGAAGACAAACGGCTCGCGCAAGCGATTAGTTACGGTGTCATGCGTTACCTTCCGGTGCTTACAGCAAAGGTAAGTGGCAAATTAGATAAGCCCTTGAAAGGTAAGAACCAAATCATCCAATCGCTTTTGTTAGTAGGCACTTACCAACTGTTTAAATTACGCACTAAGGACCACGCCGCGGTCAGTGCAACAGTTGAGGCAAGTAAGCTACTCAAGCGTAAGGCACTCAGTGGGTTAGTGAATGGTGTATTACGTCAGGTGCTGCGCGAGGCGCCAGCGCGTAACGATGCAGGCGAACGCGAACTCGAAAGCACACAGGGGGTAAATCACCCGCGGTGGCTTAAAGATAAGATCACTGCTGCTTATGGTGAACAAGCAGAGTCGGTATTTGCCGCAAATGACTCACAGCCTCCTCTGTGGTTACGCGTCAATCAAAGACACACGAACGTTGCGAGCTACATTGACCTATTAAAACAACATGAGATTGAAGCGGTTGCCGATGAGCAAGCTAAAGATGCTATTCGGTTGACTAAACCCGTGCCCGTTAACAAATTACCCCATTTCGAGGCTGGCTGGGTCTCGGTTCAGGATCGTTCGGCACAGCTGGCAGCAGATATGGTCGCCGCTCAACCTGAACACCGCGTGCTCGATTGTTGTGCCGCGCCGGGTGGAAAGACCGTTCATTTACTCGAACGCACCGAGTTCCAGACACCGCTGATAGCCATTGATGTTGATGAACAACGGCTCGAGCGTGTTAGCGAGAACCTGTATAGAGCCAACCTGTCATGTGATGTTATCTGCGCCGATGTTTTAGACATTGATAGCTGGTGGGATAAACAGCCTTTTGACCGTATATTGCTTGACGCCCCCTGCTCTGCTACAGGCGTTATTCGCCGTCACCCCGATATAAAATGGCTACGCCGTTCATCAGATATAGAACAACTTGTTGAGTTGCAGCAAAGCATGCTCGAGCGCCTTTGGCCAATATTAAAGCCTGGTGGTCAATTAGTGTATGCTACATGTTCGATTCTACCCGAGGAAAACAGCGAACAAATATCACGCTTCCTCGGTCAGCATTCGGATGCTAATCTGGTAAGCATTGATGCGAACCGTCCCATGCTGCAATTGCTTCCTGGAGAGCACCACGGCGACGGATTCTTTTACGCGAAGATAGAAAAGCTGACATGAAAATAATTATATTGGGTGTAGGACAAGTGGGCGGCACGCTCGCCGAAAACCTGGTTGGTGAACGCAATGATATCACCTTGGTTGATACCAACGCTGAACTCCTCGAGTCATTTCAAGACAAGTATGATTTGCGCATTGTCGTCGGTCATGGCTCGCATCCCGATACCTTGCGCCGGGCGGGCGCAGAAGATGCAGATCTGTTGATAGCGGTCACCAGTAGCGATGAAACTAATATGATCGCCTGCCAAGTCGCCTATTCTATCTTTAATACGCCAACCAAAATTGCGCGTATTCGCTCAGAAGAATACATTCGCTATCGCGATCAGCTATTCCATAAAAACGATGCGCCCGTTGACTATATTATCTCGCCTGAGCAGTTAGTGACCAATTACATTCGTAAGCTAATTGACTACCCTGGTGCATTGCAAGTTATGGAGTTTGCGTCGGGTAAAGCCAGCCTCGTTGCCGTTAAAGCCTACTACGGCGGTAAACTGGTCGGTCACGCAATCTCGACACTCAAAGAACACATGCCTAATATCGATACGCGCGTTGCTGCGATTTATCGACAAGGAAAGCCGATTCGCCCAACCGGTACGACCGTTATTGAGGCCGATGACGAAGTGTTCTTTATTGCTGATACACGTCATGTCAGTCGAGTCATGGAAGAGTTGCAGAAGCTCGAGAATCGTTACCGACGCATCATGATTGTCGGAGGCGGTAACATTGGCGCAGGGCTTGCTAAGCAGTTAGAAGCCGATCACCGAGTTAAACTGATTGAACGCTCCGAGGCTCGTGCCGAGTCGCTTTCACAGCAACTTGAACATACCTTGGTTTTTAAAGGCGATGCATCTGATCAAAAGTTATTGGAAGAAGAACACGTTGAAGACACCGACGTATTTATTGCAGTAACCAACGATGACGAGGCAAACATCATGTCCGCCATGTTGGCAAAGCGCATGGGTGCGCGTAAAACGATGGTATTGATACAGCGCAGTGCGTATGTTGACCTCGTACAAGGGGGTGAGATCGACATCGCCATATCACCTCAGCGCGCCACGATTTCAGCGCTACTCACGCATGTCCGCCGCGGTGATATCGTCAACGTGTACTCACTACGCAAAGGCGCGGCAGAAGCAATTGAGGCGATTGCACACGGTGACGAGTCAACGTCCAAGGTGGTTGGTAAAGCCATCAAAGAAATCAAACTACCGCCGGGCACCACGATTGGCGCTGTAGTACGTGGCAGTGAAGTGCTGATGGCCCACAGCGAAACCATCATTCAATCAGATGATCATGTGATGCTGTTCTTGCTTGATAAAAAGTATATCGACCAGGTAGAGAGATTATTCCAACCCAGCGCGATGTTCTTCTAACAACTTGACCCGACCCTGTGTTTGAGCCTGAAACTGCTTATCAAGTTGAGCACGGTATTCAGGCTCAATGGCAATCATTTGGTGTACATTTTCAGTAAATGTCTGCTCAACCACTTTGTATTCAAAACCACTTAAGATGCCCTCGACTGCACCTTGGTCAGCATAATCATAAACAAGACTGAAGTACTCGCGATACTTACGCTCAGCGGTTTGGATAAACGGTAGAGCTTCGGCAACGGCTTGACTGTAGGCACGCTGTAGGCCGCCTGTACCGAGTTTTATACCACCAAAATAACGCACGACAACGGCTGAAACTTCACCTAACGGGTGATGAGTTAATACATTCAGCATCGGACGCCCCGCTGTTCCGCCGGGTTCGCCGTCGTCACTACTGGCATAACAGGTGTCATCAAAGGGGCTGCCAATAATCGATGCGGTGCAGTAATGATTGGCTTTGGTCCAGCGTTGTTTTACCTCGGCCACATGGCGGGCAATATCAGCGGCATCAGTAGCAGGCGCTAGCGAAGCAATAAAACGACTGTTTTTAATTTCAATTTCGTGCTCGACCGCATGGGTTAAGCGTAAATAGTTAGCTTTTTTCACGTACATCTAAACCGTTAGTTATCATCAACTTTCATGGTAGCAAAGGCATCAAACAGATTAACCTCTTTACCATTTAAAAGCTCATAAATCTGCTGATAGCTCAACACCGCTTTGACGTAATCGCGCGTCTCATAATAAGGGATCATCTCGACCCACTCATCAAGCGCGGTGGGTTCCGACGGCAGCCAATCTCTTACTTTATAGTAACCTGCATTATAAGCCGCCGTAGCTAACACATGGTTGCCATTAAAACGCTCTCGTAAACTGCTTAAATAGTAGGTGCCCAATGCAACGTTGACTTCAGGCGTATTCAGTCGCTTAAAGCTGTCATCATTACGGAGCAGCTTCGCGGTACCGGGCAAAATCTGCATTAGACCTCGAGCTCCAGCTCCCGAATACGCGTCGGCTCTGAAGCTACTCTCTCGACGAGTAATCGCCATTGCCCACGCAGGATCAATGCCGTATTTTTCGGAAGATAGGTTAATTATTTCGCTATAGGCCATTGGAAAGCGTATTTCAACGGCGTCGAAATGACCGATCTGCGCCAACGTCCAAATCGCTTGATCATGCCAATCCCAATCGCTGGCAATAACAGCCGCTGTTTTAAAGGCCTCGCCGTCGATGTCACTTAATAAGTGATTCCACTCGCGACGCGCATCAACATCCCGACCTAATTGCAGAAATTCGTAGGCGCGCTTTACGTCATCTCGCTGCAATAGTGCTGTAATTTGTGACTCTGTTGCCTTGACCGGATCTTTTTCCAGGCTGACAGGTGCACCAACGCGAGCTGCGGCTAAAAAGCCATAGTAATGGCGTTCTTTAGCCAGATCGGCATAAATTCTATTGGCATTGAGCTGATCGCCGGTCTCTTCCATCGCGCGCGCAAGCCAATACTGCCATTGATTGCCCCCAGCGATGGCAGGAGGTAACGTCTGAATGGTCATTTTCAATGCGGCATAGTCGTGATCACGGAGATAGGCTGCCAAGCGCCATTGCAGCACCCGCTCATCAAGCTCTGACGGGGGTACTTTTTGGTGCCAAACGCGCGCCTCTGGATGCTCTTTCAAGCTTAACGCCACCGCAAACTCCTCTGCGATGGTATGCCGCTGCGCCGCAGTAAACGGTAGCCGAGAGACCAGCTTCTCATAAGACTTCAACGCCAGCTCTTCGGCGCGCCAAATTAACTTTGTTAACGCAAACGTGGCGATTTGCGCTTCCTTAGCGGGATCAACGCCACGAAAACGCGATAACTGCCCGATCGCTGCAGGTGAATAGCGGACTTTGTGGTAAAGCTCACCCAAATATTGCTCGCGTTTTGGTAGTAAGCGAGTGAGATAAGGAATCAGCGTTGGATTACCCTCTTCGGCCGCCAATACCAACCTTTGCCACACCTTGTCTTTTGTACGTGCGTCTAAATCAGCCCACTCGTTAAGAATACCGTCGCATGCCGAGGGTACCGAGAATCCATGGCGCCAGATAGCATCGACTTTACGAATGAAAGGACCGTCTTCGAGACCTCCCGCGCGTTCAGCAGTAATTAAATAGCATTGGTGCGTGAGCGTGCCGGGATGACGAAAGTCGCGAATGAATCGTTGGTACTCGCCCTGCTGGGCCAGATAATCTAACCACGGTTGACGCAACTGCCAGTCTAATGGCGTACCTTGGTACCGTTCGAGAAAGCTGACTACGCGATCTTCATTAGCGAGATAACCTACCTGTTGTAAGCGTTCCATTTCAAGGTAAGGCGTCAACGGGTAATTCTCGAGTTGCTTTAATAACTGGTTATACTCTGCTATACGCCCTCTGCGTGCGGCGTATTCTGCTTTTTTAAATAACTCACGTTGTTCGCTCACATTCGCGGATTGCTGAGGCGCATTAACAGCCGACTGCCCACTCACCTGCGCAGCGACAGGGTGCACTGTACTGAAGAGGCATGCCAATAAGCTGTAACGAATGATAGACGTCAGTTTTTTCATTGATTCAAACGCATGTTTAAATAACCGTTGAAAATTTAGCGCTTTCGCGCCACACTCTTCTTACTTTAACTTAACTACTTTCCAAATAAAGCATTGGAAACGTAAAAATTTAATGATGTCTTGGGAGACCCAACATGATTTATCAAGGCGAAAGCATCCGGGTTGATTTTATAGAGCCGGGTTTTGCAGAGCTTCAGTTTGATGCTAAAGGCTCGGTTAATAAGTTTGACCAAAAAACCTTACAAGAGTTTAGTGATGCGCTCACTAAACTTGCCGAAACCGACGATTTACGCGGTGTGATTGTCACCAGTTCAAAGCCGACCTTTATCGTTGGTGCCGACATCACTGAATTCCTAAACATGTTTGCAGACCCAGAAAATACTCGTGAATGGGTCGCAAAAGCATCACGCGTGTTTGACCAGCTCGAAGATTTACCTGTACCGACCGTAGGCGCTGTTAAAGGCTTTGCCCTAGGTGGCGGCTGTGAAGCACTATTGGCATGTGATTATCGTGTCGCCGACAGCACCGCAACGATTGGTTTGCCTGAGGTGAAACTCGGCCTGATTCCAGGTTTTGGTGGCACCATGCGCTTACCTCGCGTAATCGGTCCTGACAATGCGCTTGAATGGATTACCACAGGTAAAAACAATTCTGCATTAGATGCATTAAAAGTGGGTGCAGTCGATGCGGTTGTTGAGCCCGATAACCTTACCGAAGCGGCATTAAACTTAGCTAAAGCAGCCGCGGCTGGCGAGCAAGACTGGAAAGCTAAGCGCCAACCTAAACTTGAGCCTCTTAAAGCGAACGACACCGAATTAACGATGACGTTGGTGACAGCTAAAGGCATGGTTGCGGCGAAAGCAGGCAAGCATTACCCAGCACCTCATAAAGCGATTGAGGCGATTGAAAACGGCGCTCGTGAAGCTCGCGAAGGCGCATTAAATGCTGAAAACCAAGCATTCTTTGATTTGACTCAAACCGATGCATGCCATGCGCAAGTTGGTATTTTCCTTGCTGATCAAGCTGTTAAAGGTAAGTCGAAGAAATACGCTAAGTCGGCGACCAAAGAAATCAATACAGCAGCCGTGCTCGGTGCAGGCATCATGGGCGGCGGCATTGCCTATCAGTCTGCGCTAAAAGGCGTGCCTGCTGTAATGAAAGACATCAAGCAAGACGCGCTTGATTTGGGTATGAAAGAAGCCGGCAAAATCCTGAAAAAGGGTGTTGAGCGTGGCAAAGTATCGAATGAGAAAATGATTAAGGTACTTTCTTCCATTACGCCGACATTGCTCAATGACGCCGTTAAAGACGTTGATATTGTCGTTGAAGCGGTTGTTGAAAATCCAAAAGTTAAAGGCTCAGTACTCGCAGAAATCGAAGGTGTTATCAGCGAAGATGCCATTTTGACTTCGAATACATCGACCATTTCGATTAATGAGTTGGCGAAGAACCTTAAGCGCCCTGAGAAATTCTGTGGCATGCACTTCTTCAACCCTGTGCACAAAATGCCATTAGTTGAAATCATCCGTGGCGAAAAAACCTCCGATGAAACGGTTGCCGCAGTCGTTGCTTATGCATTGAAACTGGGCAAAACGCCTATCGTAGTTAACGACTGCCCTGGTTTCTACGTAAACCGTGTGCTCTTCCCTTACCTTGCTGGTTTCGCGGGCATGGTTGATGAAGGTATCGACTTTGTTGGTATCGATAAGGTGATGGAGAAAATGTTCGGCTGGCCAATGGGTCCTGCGTACTTGAGCGATGTCGTCGGTATTGATACGGCTGACCATTGTACTGTAGTCATGGCGGATGGTTTCCCATCGCGCATGGCTCGCAATGAAAGCAGCGCTATCGCGCAGTTAGCAAAAGCAGAACGTTACGGTCAGAAAAATGGTAAGGGCTTCTATGTATACGGCACCGATAAGAAAGGCAAGCCGACTAAAGAGGCTGATCCAGAGACATATAAGCTGATTGGCGCAGAACCTGGTAAACAAGCAGATAAAGATGAAGTCATTGCACGCTGCATGATCCCAATGGTCAACGAAGTGGTTCGTTGTCTTGAGGAAGGCATCATTGGTTCGGCTGCAGAAGCAGACATCGCATTGCTTTATGGTCTTGGCTTCCCTCCTTTCCGAGGCGGACCTTTCCGTTACTTAGAAACCGTGGGTATCGAAAATTTTGTAAAACTCGCTGATAAATACGCACACTTAGGTGAAATTTACCAAGTGACTGACGGTATGCGCGAAATGGCAAAAGCGGGTAAATCTTACTTCGACACAACTAGCGCGAAGTAAGGCGAGGAGGATTTTATAATGAAAGACGTAGTTATCGTAGACTGTATTCGTACCCCAATGGGACGTTCTAAGAATGGTGTTTTTCGCCATACGCGTGCAGAAGATCTGTCGGCCGCGCTAATGAAAGGCCTACTTGAGCGTAACCCGGAGGTGGATGTTAATGAACTCGAAGACATTTACTGGGGATGTGTTCAGCAAACCCTCGAGCAAGGCTTTAACATTGCCCGAAACTCAGCGCTTATCGCTGGTATCCCGCACTCAGTTGCTGGCGTTACCGTAAACCGCTTGTGTGGTTCATCCATGCAGGCTTTACATGATGCGACACGCGCAATCATGAATGGCGACGGCGATATCTTTATGGCGGGCGGTGTTGAACACATGGGCCACGTTCCTATGACCCACGGTATCGACTTTCACCCGGGTATGAATAAATCTGTGGCGCGAGCTGCAGGTAGCATGGGTATGACAGCGGAGCTGCTGTCACGCAAGTTTGGTATCAGCCGCGAGCAACAAGATGCCTTTGGTGCACGCTCACACCAGCGTGCTCATCAAGCCACCGTTGAGGGTCGCTTTGCCAAAGAGATTTATGCCATTAATGGTCATAACGAAAAAGGCGAACTGGTTCGTGTCACGAGTGATGAAGTCATTCGTCCTGAGACTACCGCAGAGTCACTCGCACAGTTACGCCCCGTATTCGACCCAGCGAACGGCACCGTTACCGCAGGCACCTCATCGGCATTATCTGATGGTGCAGCAGCAATGCTTGTCATGTCAGCCGAAAAGGCAAAAGCATTGGGCTTAACGCCTCGCGTGAAAATCCGCTCGATGGCCGTAGCAGGTTGTGATCCAAGTATTATGGGCTATGGTCCCGTGCCTGCGACCGAGAAAGCACTCAAACGTGCCGGTGTGAGCATGGACGATATTGATGTGGTTGAACTCAACGAAGCATTCGCGGCACAGTCGTTACCTGTGCTTAAAGGGCTTAAGTTATTTGATCAAATGGAAGATAAAGTTAACTTGAATGGCGGTGCTATCGCGCTAGGTCATCCATTAGGGTGCTCAGGTGCTCGTATTTCAACGACATTGATTAACTTAATGGAAGAGAAAGATGCGAAGCTAGGCTTAGCGACCATGTGTATTGGTCTAGGTCAGGGTATCGCGACCGTGTTTGAGCGCGTGTAAACGCCTCTACACGCATTTAAGCCTATGATGCCTGTGGTATCATAGGCTTTTTTTATGGTTGCTTTAAATGAGCATGAGATGATGGAAAACAGAGCCGATAAAGAACTCGATACTCTTGGTCTTCGATGTCCCGAACCCGTGATGTTGGTGCGGGCGACAATGCGTAAGTTAACTGTCGGGCAAGTGGTAAAAGTCATCGCAGATGACCCTGCCACCAAACGTGACATTCCGCAGTTTTGCGAGTTTATGGATCATAAGCTGGTGCAGCAGGATGTCGTTGAGGCACCCTATACTTACTGGATTGAGAAGTCGCACGACTAAACGTGCGACGTTATCGTAGGGATTAGGTAAGGTAACACTCCCAGAACTCTGCTTGACCTACATCACCGAGTTCATAGGGTTTAAAACCAAAGCTCTCATAGGCTTTCTTCGCGCGATCATTGTTAGTCAGCACTTCAAGCGTTAATTTTACGCAACCACGAAACTGCGCCAACGTTTTAACTTCTTCAAGTAGCTTTTGCGCAACACCCTGACCGCGATACTCTTCAACCACAGCGATGTCATGAATATTCATCAATGGCTTCGCAGCAAAGGTCGAGAAACCCTCTACACAGTTCACCACGCCAACGGGCTGATCACCATCAAACGCGAGTAAAGAAAATACATTATCCCGTTTGGCCATCTCTTTAATGAGGTTATCCTTTACCTCTTCAGCGATTCCTTCTCCGCCCCCCATTGGGTCTTTCGCGTACATGTCGAGCATATTAACAACCGCTTGAGCATGTGCTGGGTTGGCGTAGTCAGCCAAGGTAATTTCTATCATATCACTTCCAGTTAGTGCTAAGTCTAAAGGTTTCCATCGCTGCCTTGCATGGTTGATAACGATGACAGTCGACGAGATGATCATTAACCATACCAACAGCTTGCATAAAAGCATAACAAATTGTCGGACCAACAAACTTAAAGCCTTCTTTTTTTAAAGCTTTTGCCATTTGTCGCGACGCTTCAGTTTCTGTTGGCACGTAAGATAGTGCGTTATGCGCATTAATTTTGGGCTTAAACTCAACGAATTTCCATAAGAATTCGTTAAATGGTTGTCCCTCGTCACGCAATTTAAGGTATGCATGTGCATTAGTAAATATGGCGTCGATTTTTGCTCGACTACGAATAATGGCAGGGTTGCTATACAGTGCCTCACGCTCTGAGCTCGGCATCGCAATAAGCGCGTCCGGGTCAAAGTTATGGAATAACTCGTGGTACGCATCCCACTTACGCAAAATAGTCAGCCAACTCAGTCCTGCTTGCTGACCATCAAGACACAGTTTGGCAAATAAATCCTGTGAGTCATTTACTGGCACACCCCATAAGGTATCGTGATAGCGTTGGTATTCTCCATCGCCCTCACACCAACCGCAACGAATGAGTTGTTGATTTGTCATTTTATCCCCTATAACCGAGGCTTATCAGAGGGTATAATCTAGGCATATAAGTTTATCTTTGGTCAACCAAAAAATAGGTTGCGGACATTTATGGCAAAATACGACGTTAACACTTTTCAGGGGCTGATTCTCGCCCTACAAGATTATTGGGCTCAGCAAGGTTGTGCGGTAGTCCAACCTTTAGATATGGAAGTGGGTGCGGGCACCTTTCATCCAATGACATTCTTACGCTCACTTGGCCCTGAGCCGGCAAGCTTTGCCTACGTGCAACCTTGCCGTCGCCCTACCGACGGCCGCTATGGTGAGAACCCCAACAGACTTCAACATTACTATCAGTTCCAAGTCATTATGAAGCCGTCGCCTAAGGATATCCAAGAGTTGTATTTAGGCTCGCTGAAGCTGCTTGGATTTGATCCACTCACCCATGACATCCGCTTTGTTGAGGATAACTGGGAAAGCCCAACCCTAGGCGCATGGGGTTTGGGTTGGGAAGTATGGTTAAACGGCATGGAAGTTACTCAGTTCACCTACTTCCAGCAAGTGGGCGGCCTTGAGTGTAAGCCGGTCGCTGGAGAGATCACTTATGGACTCGAGCGACTTGCGATGTACATTCAAGGTGTCGATAGCATTTATGACTTAGTGTGGGCTGACGGTCCGCGTGGCAAAATTTACTATCGCGATGTGTTTCATCAGAACGAAGTCGAGCAATCGACATATAACTTTGAAATCGCCGATACCGATACCCTTTTCCGCCGCTTCGACGAGTGCGAGCAAGAGTGTAACGTATTGATTGAACGAGGTTTATCATTGCCAGCTTATGAACAAGTGATGAAGGCATCGCATGCATTTAACCTACTTGATGCACGTCACGCCATTTCCGTGACAGAGCGTCAGCGTTATATCTTACGCGTGAGAACGATGGCCAAAGCATGTGCCGAAGTTTATTACCAAGCACGCGAAGCACTTGGCTTTCCCTTATGTCAAAACTCGTCGGAATCGGAAGGAGCTTAATTGTGAAGCAGGATACTTTACTCGTTGAAATAGGAACCGAAGAGCTTCCTCCGAAGGCACTTAAACAGTTAAGTGAAAGTTTTAAGCAAGGTATCGAGGAAGGTTTAACTAAGGCTGAGCTTGCCTTCAGCAGCATCAAAGCGCTTGCAACACCACGTCGGTTAGCCGTTGTGGTCACCGCTTTGCAGGGTCAGCAGCAAGACAAAGTGGTCGAAAAACGTGGACCATCCATTGAGGTCGCGTTTGATGAATCAGGTGAGCCGACCAAAGCCGCACAAGGCTGGGCTCGCTCGAATGGAATTGAGGTCAACGAAGCCGAGCGATTGGAAACCGACAAGGGCGCCTGGTTGCTTCATAAGGCCGAAGTTAAAGGTGAATCATTAGCTCAATTACTTCCCGGCATCGTCGAAGATGCGTTAAAGCGCCTACCTATTCCTAAACCGATGCGCTGGGGTGATTCCGATGCACAGTTTATACGTCCAGTGCATACCTTGTGCCTACTGTTTGGTGACGACTTAATTGACGCTAAGTTGCTCGATATTCAGAGTGGTCGCCATATTAACGCGCATCGTTTCCACGCGCCCGATGGTTTCGATATCCAGCATGCAGATGATTACGAAGCACAGCTCTATAAGCATCACGTAATAGCCGACCAGGCTAAACGCATGGAGCTAATCCGTTCTTCAATCAATGATTTAGCCTCTCAGTTAGGCGGCAAGGTAGAGTCTGACGAAGATTTGATTGAGGAAGTTTCAGCGCTGGTTGAATGGCCAGTAGCGCTGTCTGCAAGCTTTGATGAGCAATTCTTGGCGGTTCCGAAGGAAGCCCTCATCGTCACTATGAAAGACGATCAACGGTACTTCCCTGTCGAAGACACGCAAGGTCAACTTAAGCCAGTGTTCATCTTTATCACCAATATCGATAGCAAGGACCCTGAGCAAGTCATTAAAGGTAACGAACGTGTGGTTCGCCCTCGTTTGGCTGATGCACAGTTCTTCTTTGAATCGGACAAGAAGCAGACGCTTCGTACACGTCTCGATAAACTCGCAACCGTATTGTTCCAAAAGCAGCTTGGCACGATGAAAGATAAATCTGAGCGTATTGCGACATTGAGTGCACGTATTGCGAAGGCGCTCAATGCCGACTCAGACCAAGCTCACTTAGCCGGTGAATTGTGTAAAGCGGACCTTGTGACAGACATGGTGTCAGAGTTTCCTGAAACCCAAGGTGTGATGGGAAGACACTATGCGCTCAACGATGGCTTAGACACCGCAGTTGCGGATGCTATTGAACAACACTATTGGCCGAGGTTTGCCGGCGATAGCCTCCCTACTTCCGATGTAAGCCGCGCCGTTGCACTGGCCGATAAACTTGATTCGTTAGTGGGTATCTTTGGTATTGGTCAAACACCTAAAGGTGACCGTGACCCATTTGCTTTACGCCGTGCGGCGCTTGGCTTGATTCGTATTATTGTTGAGTCTAACTTAAATCTCGACCTGTATGACCTAATCGACGCAGCGATTGAAGGGTTCGGTGAGCGCATCAGTAATAAAGATGTACGCGAGAATGTTTTCGAATTTATTGTGGGTCGCTTCCGCCCTTGGTATCAAGAACAAGGCGTCGCTGTCGACGTTATTCAATCAGTCTTAGCTCGCGCTCCATCACGTCCTGCGGACTTTAACTTACGAATCCACGCCGTTGCAGCCTTTAAGCAACACGAGGCCGCAGAGAGCCTTTCAGCGGCTAATAAGCGCGTTAGTAATATACTTTCCAAGTCTGAAGGCGAGCTAACAGGTCAAGTGGATCATGATTTGCTAAAGGCGGCTGAAGAAAAAACCTTGGCGGCACAAATATCTGAGACAGAGACAAGTGCAGAGCCAGAAATTGCTGCTGGCAATTATGAAGGCGCGCTGACACGAATGGCTGCATTGAAGTCACCTATCGATGACTTCTTCGAGAATGTAATGGTCAATGATGACGACCCAGCTATTCGTCAAAACCGCTTGAACCTTTTGTATCAACTACGCGGTATGTTCTTGCGTGTTGCTGATATTTCCTTGTTGCAGTAATCAAAGCCGCAATAATAAAAAACCCGCTCAATGAGCGGGTTTTTTTGTGCTTATTTATAAGCGGTTTGCCTTGCGTTAAACGTCTAGGTTTGCCACTTTCAATGCGTTTGATTCAATGAAGTTACGACGAGGTTCAACGTCATCACCCATTAATGTTGAGAACAACTGATCTGCGCCAATTGCGTCTTCAATCGTAACCTGAAGCATACGACGAGTTTCAGGATCCATCGTGGTTTCCCACAGTTGCTCTGGGTTCATTTCACCAAGCCCTTTATAGCGCTGCACATAAAGGCCACGCTTAGACTCGGAAATTAACCATTCAACTGCCTCAACAAAGTGAGAAACTGACTGACGCTTTTCACCACGAGTAACGTAACCACCCTCTTCAACCAATGCGTGAATTTCTTTACCGACGGTGACGATTTGCTCGTAATCCTTCGACATTAAGAATTCATAGTTCAGCGGGTAATCCGTATCAACGCCGTGTTGGCGAATGCGTGTGGTAGGCAACCACATCTTACGTTCAGTGTCTTCATGCAACGAAATCGTATAGGTTGCTGAATCCACTTCACGTGCTGTCAGATCATCATTTAATTGCTGAGCCCATTCTTCCATATATGCTTTATCGCGTAACGCGTCGTCAGTTAAACGAGGTGCGTAGAATAAGCGCTGCAAAAACTTCTCAGGGATACGACGAGACAAACGTTTAATCGTTTCCTGCGCCAACTGATAACCGTTAACCAAGTTCTCGAGGTGTTCACCGCCAATCCCAGGTGCTTCAGCGGTTGGGTGCAGAGAAGCATTATCCAGCGCTAGACTGGTTAAATAACGAATCAGTGCTGGATCGTCTTTAATGTAAGTCTCTTGCTTACCCTTTTTAACTTTATAGAGAGGCGGCTGAGCGATATAAATGTAGCCACGCTCAATGATTTCCGGCATTTGACGGTAGAAGAACGTCAGTAGCAACGTACGAATATGTGAACCATCCACGTCGGCATCCGTCATGATGATGATACGGTGGTAACGCGTTTTATCTGGATCATATTCATCACGCCCGATACCACAACCCATCGCGGTGATCAGTGTACCAACTTCTTGAGATGATAGCATCTTATCGAAACGTGCTTTCTCTACGTTAAGGATTTTACCTTTTAGAGGAAGTATTGCTTGGTTCTTACGGTTACGACCTTGCTTAGCAGAACCGCCCGCAGAGTCACCCTCCACAATATAAAGTTCTGATAGTGCGGGGTCTTTTTCTTGGCAATCCGCCAACTTGCCTGGTAACCCTGCAATATCAAGGGCGCCTTTACGACGAGTCATTTCTCTCGCCTTACGGGCAGCTTCGCGCGCTCGCGCGGCGTCAACAATCTTGTTGACGATAAGCTTGGCATCCTGAGGGTTCTCTAATAGGAAGTCCGACAAACGTTCGTTCATAGCCTGCTCTACCGCAGACTTGACCTCAGACGAGACTAATTTCTCTTTGGTCTGAGATGAGAATTTTGGATCGGGTACCTTAACTGAAATAACTGCCGTCAAACCTTCGCGAGCATCATCACCGGTGGCAGCGGTTTTAGTTTTCTTGGTGAACCCTTCCTTCTCCATATAGCTGTTCAGTGTACGCGTTAACGCCGCACGGAAGCCGGCTAAGTGAGTACCGCCATCACGTTGTGGAATGTTGTTAGTGTAGCAATAAATATTTTCTTGGAACGAGTCGTTCCATTGCATGCTAACTTCAACGGAAATTCCATCTTCTTCACGTTCACTGGTGAAGTGGAACGGATTTGGATGAATCGGGGTTTTTGCCTTATTAAGATAAGTAACAAAGGCTGAAATACCGCCCTCGTACTTGAACTCATCTGAACGGTCATCACGTTCGTCAGACAAACGAATAGCTACGCCCGAATTCAAGAATGACAGCTCACGTAATCGTTTCGCTAGGATATCGTAGTGGAACTCAGTATCTGAAAAGATATCAGCACTCGGCCAGAAGCGAAGTTCTGTACCAGTTTGGTCTGTATCGCCGATTTGCTTAACATCGGTCTCAGGCTCGCCTAAATGATAGGTTTGCTCGTATACGTGGCCTTGGCGTCTGATCGTTAGCTTTAACTTATCAGATAGTGCGTTTACAACTGACACACCCACACCGTGCAAACCACCAGATACTTTATAAGAGTTATCGTCAAATTTACCGCCCGCATGCAGAACCGTCATGATGACCTGTGCTGCTGACACGCCCTCTTCTTCGTGAAGATCGACAGGAATGCCACGCCCATCATCACGGACCGATACTGAACCGTCTGAGTGGATACGAACATCGACACCTGTACAATGACCCGCAAGCGCCTCATCGATTGAGTTATCTACTACCTCAAAAACCATGTGGTGCAAACCAGTGCCATCATCGGTATCGCCGATATACATTCCCGGGCGCTTTCTTACCGCATCAAGTCCTTTTAGAACCTTAATACTCGAGGAGCCGTAATTGTTATCTGACATAATTAATTCTCAGTTTGTTGTTTCAATATCCCGTGTTCCACGTGGAACATTCTCGGATTTTGTTTAAACAGCCGAGCAACGGGTTCAGAGTCAATAGCTGTGATAAAGCTTTGACATCCCAGTTGCTCGAGAGCTGTTATAAATTTTTTCTGATTAGCCTCGTCCAATTCAGAGGTAATATCATCGACTAAAAAAATGCAGCTGCTATCTTTCTTCGCATTATAGTGGGCAGCTTGCGCGAGCTTAAGACTCGCGACTAACAATTTTAATTGACCACGCGACAACACTAACTTGGCATCTATACCATCAATTAAGAGCTTCAAATCGGCTTTATGTGGCCCAACCGAAGTATGACCATAGCGTCGGTCACGTTCGGTATGTTTTTCTAACGCTTCAGAAAGGTCGGAATTCTGCTCCCAACCCTGCTTTAAACTAACTTCCAGTTTAACATCCGGCAGAAAGAATGTTGCACTCTTTGTAATGAAATTTTCAATTTCTTGTATATACCGAGTGCGCAGCTCATTAATATCTTGCCCTAAGCGCGCGAGCTGTGCCCGCCAAAAACTATCTTGCCGTGGATCCCCCTTACTTCTGAGCAAGTGGTTCCTCTGCTTTAATGACTTTGTATACGCGACCCACAGCTCATAAAAAGAATGTTCCACGTGGAACACACCCCAATCCATAAACTGGCGACGTAAACTTGGACCGCTTAAAATCAACTCAACAGATTCGGGTGTGAATAGCTGGACAGGAATATGACGCGCGATCTCTGACAATCTGTGAACTGTATCTCCGTTCAATCTGAGCTGGGTTTCGCCATCGCTTGTGCGACGCACACCGAGTTTTACCACTTCGCCTACATCTGACAGCGCTTCGCAAAAAACCGTAAATTCTGATTCATTGTGATTAATAAGCTGCTTGTAGCCACCAGGACGAAAGCTTCGACCAAACCCTAAAAGGTATATCGCCTCGATGAGTGAGGTTTTGCCGGAGCCATTCACACCGCCTATCAAGTTCGCGCTGGGAGACGGCTCCAAATCAAACCGCTTAAAATTCCGAAAGTTATTTGTCTTAAGCGCGTTCAAACGCATAAACGTTTTACAGCCTCATCGGCATTACGACATAGCAGCACGAGTCGTCATCTTTAGGTTCAATTAATGCACTGCTATTAGCGTCTGATAAGATAAAGCATACTTCCTCTGTCTCGATGTTATTTAACACATCGAGCAAATAGCTAACGTTAAAACCAATTTCAATCGCTTCCCCATCGTAGCCGACTTCAATCACTTCTTCGGCTTGCTCCTGCTCTGGGTTCGTTGCAGTAATACAAAGCTCACTTGCGCCTATATTTAAACGCACACCACGAAACTTCTCATTCGACAAAATTGACGCACGCCCAAATGCTTGACGCAGTAAATCGCGATCAGCAAAAATTTGCTTATCGCCACCTTGAGGCACAACACGGCGGTAATCCGGAAAGCGTCCATCAACAAGTTTACTTGTAAACACAATGTCGGCTGTTTCTACACGAATGTGGTTGTTTCCGATCGCTACCGACACTTCAGAGTCGTCGTCATTAAGTAACCGAAGCAACTCGACCACGCCCTTTCTCGGCACGATAACCTGTCTTTGACTTAATCCAGGTTGCTCAATATAACAATTACTCATTGCTAAGCGATGCCCATCTGTCGCCACCGAGCGCAGCATATTTGCGTCAGTTTCAAAGAGCATCCCATTGAGATAATAACGAACATCTTGGTTCGCCATAGAAAAATGCGTCTTCTCCATGAGTCGCTTTAACGTATCTTGCGAAGTAACAAAGTTGACTTCACTCGACCAGTCCTCAATGTTTGGAAAGTCATCAGCGCTGAGAGAGCTTAATTTGAACTTACTGCGACCGGAGCGAACACGAACACCCTCATCGTCTCCGACTAACTCAATCGGCGCCTCATCAGGAAGACTACGTACGATATCCAATAGCTTCTTAGCCGGCACGGTCACCGTCCCATCACCACCGGACGAATCAACATTCACCGATGAAATCAGCTCAACCTCAAGATCGGTGCCGGTAAGGCGCAAGGTATCACCCTCAACCTTAAGCAATAAGTTAGACAGAATTGGAAGCGTATGCCTGCGCTCAACTGCTCCGCTCACAATTTGTAGAGGTTTTAAAAATGCATCTCGGCTTACCGTAAATTTCATTGATGAGTCCCCTGTTGAGAGTGCCGTTCCAATTAAGAGGATAGCGTCCTAATCAGATTGCGGTAGTCTTCTTTAATGTCGTGTTGTTCTTCTTTTAGTTCCTGAATCTTGCGGCACGCATGTAACACCGTTGTGTGATCGCGCCCGCCAAACGCATCGCCGATTTCAGGAAGACTGTGGTTCGTGAGTTCTTTCGCCAACGCCATCGCTAATTGACGAGGACGAGCCACAGACCGACTTCTTCGTTTAGATAATATATCAGCTAATTTGATGTTGTAGTATTCAGCGACTGTTTTCTGAATATTATCAATGGTCACCAGCTTTTCTTGCGCTGCAATCAAATCACGTAACGCCTCACGGACAAAGTCGATAGTTATTGGACGTCCAGTCAATGACACGTTAGCTACGACACGGTTAAGCGCGCCTTCGAGCTCACGCACATTCGATCGCAAACGCTTCGCTATAAAGAATGCCACCTCATGCGGCATATGTAACCCACGTTCCTCAGCCTTCCGAATCAAAATCGCAACACGCGTCTCGAGCTCTGGTGGCTCAATAGCAATCGTCAAACCCCAGCCAAAACGTGACTTAAGCCGGTCTTCAACGCCGTCTATCTCTTTCGGGTAAAGATCGCTCGTCATAATGATCTGCTGGTTACCCTCAAGCAAGGCATTGAACGTATGAAAGAATTCTTCTTGAGAGCCCTTCTTGTTGGCAAAGAAGTGGATGTCATCAATTAGCAACGCATCAACCGATCGGTAATACTTTTTAAATTCATTTGTCGAGCTATTACGTATCGAGTTAACCATATCCTGAACAAATCGTTCCGCTCGAATGTAAAAGACTTTGGCATCCTTCTTATGTTGCATAATGCCGTTACCCACAGCATGCAATAAGTGCGTTTTACCTAAGCCGGTACCACCATATACAAACAACGGGTTATAAACCCCACCCGGGTTCTCAGCAACTTGAATCGCCGCCGCACGAGCAAGCTGGTTACTCTTACCCTCAACGAAGTTGTCAAAGGTGTACTCTGGGTGAATGTTGCTTTCAAAGGATTCCGAACGCAGCGGATTGTCTGAGCCTCGATTAACTTGGCTACGACGTTGACTGGCTCTTGGTTGACTCGCCGTGCGCGCCGGTGCAGCACTACTTACGTTGCCGACTTCAAGCACTACATCGGGCGCTTTGTCATCGGTCAGTGCGCTGAGGTAACTATTGATGGTATTTAGGTACTTATCGCGTACCCAATCAAGGGAGTAAATATTTGGAGCGTAGAGGGTTAAGATATCGCCATTCAGCTCAGACTGCAGTGGTCTGATCCACGTATTGAACTGCTGCAACGGCAATTCTGCTTGCAGTCGCTCAACACATTGTTGCCAAAGCGAATTATTCACACTACCTACTCCCTTTTAGTTATAATTTTATTGCTGTTAAGTTTACTCTAGATTAGCTAAAATCGCCACCAATAAAAGAGCTACAGCGATAGAAAGTTGATTTTTTGAGCAAGCGCGTGAAATTGGATAACATATTTTTATCCACAATGCGTGACGCCTCTACACACTAAATTGTGGATTAAATTATTTTGCTTCTGTCTGATTTTTTGACCTAAATACATTGACTAAAGCACCGAGGATCGAGTAAGATCCGCGCTCACAATTTTTTACCTTCACGTTTGGTGACTCAGAAGATTTTCGGCCAGCGTGGGAAAGTAACAATCTGACCGATGGAATTAATGTTATGAAAAGAACTTTTCAACCAAGCGTATTAAAACGCAAGCGCACCCACGGTTTCCGTGCTCGTATGGCAACCAAAAATGGCCGTAAGGTTATTGCACGTCGTCGTGCACGTGGTCGCAAAGTATTAAGCGCATAAGATAGATAGTGTCCATTCAGTGACGCACTATCATTATGGACGGGAGTTAAGACTCTTAACTCCCTCGCACTTCCAGACGGTTTTCGATAATCCTCCCGTTAAAGCTGTCACAGCGCATATCACCATGCTTGCCTGCCCTAACCAACTTGGGCATCCCAGAATTGGCGTTACTATCAGTAAAAAACGTGCTAAAACAGCGGTCGCTCGGAATCGATTCAAGCGTCAAGTGCGCGAGACTTTCAGACTAAAACAGCATGACATTCCAGCCTTCGATATTGTCATCATTGCTAAACACGGCATTGATACACTGGATAGTGCTCAAATGGCTGATACGTTAAATTATCTATGGCGAAAATTAGCAAAGCGTTGCAAGCAATACCAATCGGCCTGATTAAATTTTATCAGCTGGTTATTTCGCCCATAATCGGCCCTCGATGTCGTTTTTATCCATCGTGTTCACATTATGCCTGTGAGGCTATACAGAAACACGGTACAATACGCGGCATTGGGTTGGCAGCACGAAGGCTTAGCCGTTGTCATCCGGGTTCCGAAGGTGGTTTCGATCCTGTGCCGGAAGTTTCTTCTGATAACATCGAACCGAATCATTCACAGTCAAAGAAATAGACAAGTAATAGAGACGAAATCATTATGAATTCGCCACGCTCGATACTATTGGTTGCGTTTATTGTTGTGTCGTTCTTTTTGTTCCAGCAATGGACAATCGACACTGCCCCAGGCACGAAAGCGCCTCAGCAAACACAACAGACAACGCAACAAACCGAAAACCAAAATAGCGCTGCTGTACCTCAAGCAGGGTCAAATACGGCTGATTCCGCAGTACCAGAGAGTAACAGCCCTAACGCTATTACCAGTAATGGTCGCCTTATTACCGTTGTAACCGACGAACTCGAATTAAAAATCGATTTGAACGGCGGTGATATCGTTTCAGCAAAACTACTTGAGTTTGCTGCAACACTCGATTCTGAAGAACGGTTTCAATTATTAAAGCGTAATAGCAACCACATCTATATTGCACAATCAGGGCTTATCGGTCCGCAAGGTATCGACTCGAACAATGGTCGTGCGCAATATCAGGCAACTCAAGAACGCTATCGCTTAGAAGGCGATACCCTTGAAGTACCGCTTACCACTCAAACCGAGTCAGGTTTGCAAGTGACTAAAACCTTTGTCATCAAACGCGGTCATTATGATATTGGTGTTAACTACGCAGTTGAAAACCAAGGCTCTGAAGCGGCGCAATTTCAGTTCTATGGTCAGTTACAGCAAACCATGGCTGCGGGCGAAAGCGGCAGCATGATTATGCCGACCTACTTCGGTGCTGCTTACTCGCAGGACGAAGATAAATTTGAGAAGTACCCGTTCGATGACATGCGTGAGAAAAAGCTTAATGTCACAACCGAGAGTGGTTGGGTCAGTATGCTACAGCATTACTTTGTCGCTGCGTGGGTTCCAACTCAAACTCAACAGAATAAATTCTATTCGCAGGTAACCCGTTCAAATCAAGCAGTTATTGGCGTTTTATACCCATCGACGACGGTTCAACCTGGCACCTCACAAACCATCAATTCAACTTTGTTTGTTGGTCCAAAAGATCAAGATGCGATGGCACAAGTTGCACCTTACCTTGATTTGACCGTCGACTACGGCTTCTTGTGGTGGTTAGCGCAGCCGATCTTCAAGTTACTGCAATTCTTACAAAGCTTTGTGATTAACTGGGGTCTGGCAATCATCCTCGTTACCGTCATTATCAAAGCCTTACTGTTCCCGCTGACAAAAGCACAGTACGTCTCGATGGCGAAGATGCGCTTGCTTCAGCCTAAGATGAAGTCACTGCGTGAGCGCTATGGTGACGACCGTCAGAAAATGGGCCAAGCAATGATGAAGCTGTACAAAGAGGAAAAGGTGAATCCTCTTGGCGGCTGCTTACCGATGTTATTGCAATTACCCATTTTCTTGTCACTTTATTGGGTACTACTCGAAAGTGTCGAACTGCGTCATTCATCGTTTGTATTCTGGATCCAAGATTTATCAACTAAGGACCCATACTACATATTGCCTATTTTGATGGGTGCCAGCATGTTCTTCATGCAGCGTCTACAACCGACGCCGGCGACTGACCCTATGCAACAGAAGTTGTTCCAGTATATGCCTGTCATATTCACGGTCTTCTTCTTATGGTTCCCTTCAGGGTTGGTGCTGTACTGGTTAGTCAGCAACCTGATTACCATCGCTCAAATGCTCATTATCTATAACGGGCTTGAGAAAAAAGGCATAAACGTTCGCGGAAAATAACTGCAGAACGCAACCAACAAAAAGCCCGGTTTCGACCGGGCTTTGCTTTTTCTGAGCGACTAGTAGCGATTTTCTTGTACACTAGTCGTTAGTTTTTTCTATTTAGCGTTGAGGTCCGAACTATGAACCCATCAGTACATGAGCCAACGATCACAAACAACGAATTCAGTAATGATAGTATCGTGGCACAGGCCACACCGCCAGGTCGTGGTGGCGTAGGTATTGTTCGTGTTAGCGGTCCTCAAGCTGAACACGTTGCTCATGCATTAATTGGTCATTGCCCACCCGTACGAAAGGCCGAGTACGTTCCTTTTTATGATAAAGACGGCCAACTACTCGACGAAGGTATCGCGTTATTTTTTAAAGGTCCCAACTCGTTTACTGGCGAGGACGTGCTTGAACTTCAAGGACACGGCGGACCTGTTCTTATCGATATGATTATTAAAGCGATTCTTGAACTACCTGATATTCGCCCTGCTCGCCCTGGCGAATTTAGCGAACGGGCATTCCTAAACGACAAACTCGACTTAACCCAAGCTGAAGCGATCGCCGATCTCATCGATACTAATTCTGAACAAGCCGCTAAAGCCGCTCTACAAAGCTTAAAGGGCGAGTTTTCACATAAAATTGATGTCCTCGTCGATGCCGTGATTCATTTACGCATGTACGTTGAGGCGGCTATTGATTTTCCCGACGAAGAAATTGATTTTCTCTCAGATGGGAAGGTTGCCACTGATTTAGCTGAAATCATTGATCAGTTGTTCCATATAGAGCAACAAGCCAAACAGGGTACATTGATGCGCGAAGGTATGCGTATTGTTATTGCTGGCCGCCCAAATGCCGGCAAATCAAGTTTGCTAAACGCATTAGCCGGTCGTGAATCCGCAATCGTTACAGAAATTGCTGGCACAACCCGTGATGTGCTTCGGGAGCATATTCAGATTGATGGCATGCCACTGCATATCATCGATACCGCAGGGCTAAGGGAGTCGCCCGACCAAGTCGAACGTATTGGTATTGAACGCGCATGGGATGAAATCCGGCAAGCCGACCGTGTATTGTTTATGGTGGATAGCCAAGACACCAGTGCAATCCATCCCGACGATATTTGGCCGGAGTTCTTCGCGCAGTTACCCGATGACATGCCATTTACCGTCGTGCGCAATAAAGTCGATCTGACACAAGAAAGTATTGGCTTAACTGAGCATAATGGCATCCCAGTGCTTCAACTCTCGGCAAAAACAGGTCATGGGATCGAGCAATTACGTGAGCATTTAAAACATTGTGTAGGCTATAGCGCAACATCGGAAGGCAGCTTTATGGCTCGCCGCCGCCACCTTGATGCGTTAGAAAAAGCCAAGTCTCACTTATTATTAGGGCAAGAGCATCTTGAACTGAACTTAGCGGGTGAATTGCTTGCCGAGGAACTACGACTCACGCAGCAGCATCTCAGCGAGATCACGGGTGAATTTACCTCTGACGATTTGCTCGGACAGATCTTTGGTTCGTTTTGCATTGGGAAGTGAAACGGCCAAAAAGATCGAAAAGCATCCAACCAAATTCAAATAAGCCATTGTTTTATAAAGAAATTTATTCTATTTCTTTGCAAGCAGTTTGATCCGTTTTGCCCCCTCTTGCTCCGTGTGTGCTCCGAGTATAAATTTTCGGAGCACTCGGAGCACAAAAGGAGCAAAACATGAAAATCACTATCCAGAAACGCGAACCAGACAAGAACGGCCACCGTGCCTTGCGACTGGTCTACTATCACGGTTCCAAGACAGGCCAGAACGGTTCTCGGGCGCAGAAGCGCTCATATGAGCCCCTGAACCTGTTCCTCTACGACAAACCCCGCCTTCCGGCGGAGCGTGAGCACAACAAGACCGTGAATCAGAAGGCTGAGGCCATCAGGGCAAAGCGGCTGTTGGAAATCGAGTCGTCACGACATGGATTGGATGATCGGACCAAGCTTTCTGCCAGCTTCTTCGATTACTTCGACCAGCTGACTGACGAGAAAGCTTCCGGAAGCAAATCCAACCATTCGATCTGGATCTCTACCCGTCACCACCTGCACCGTTACCATGGCTTGTCTGAACTGACCTTTGAGCAAGTCGATAAGCGATTTCTGGAGGGGTTCCGGCATTACCTTCAGCATGAAGCCACTACCAAATCCGGTACCAAACTGGCCAAGAACACGACCAGCAGTTACTTCAACAAGGTTCGGGCAGCGCTCAACCAAGCCTATCGGGATGGCATTGTCCGCGACAACCCGGTTCAACAGGTCAAGTCCATCAAACCGGAGAACACCAAACGAACGTATTTGACCCTCGAAGAGGTCCGGGCTCTGACCAAAGCCGAGTGCCGGTATGACGTGCTGAGGCGGGCTTTCCTGTTTTCCTGCACTACCGGCCTTCGCTGGTCAGATATCCACAAGCTGGTCTGGGGTGAGATAGAGGAATTCGCCGATGGCCACTACCGCATCATTTTTCGGCAGAAGAAGCTGGTGAACGCCGGGAACTCACTGCAATACCTGGATCTTCCAGACTCAGCGGTGAGATTGTTGAACCTTGAGAATCGCGGTAAGCCAGGCGATAGGGTATTCAGGGGTCTGAAGTATGACTCCTACACCAACGTTGCATTAGCGCAGTGGGTCATGCGGGCAGGAATCACCAAGAATGTCACTTTCCATGCCGGACGGCACACCTTTGCGGTCAATCAACTGGCCAGGGGTGTGGATATCTACTCGTTGTCCCGGCTTCTGGGCCATAGTGAGCTGCGAACCACCGAAATCTATGCGGACATACTCGAAACTCGCCGCACAGAGGCCATGAGGAGTTTTCCTGACATATTTGATGAGACACTGGACGAGGTTGGGGAATGTGCAGCCTAAGTGACGAGAGGGGCTTTCACAGCCCCTCTTTCCTCCTGCCCCACATCAAACACTCCGCCGTCCTGGTCTTCGATGCCTCACTAGGTGCTGAGCAGCCGACTGTTCGATCTCGTCCGCTGTCGCGATCCGGTTGGACTGGAGCCATTTCAAGATGTCTGCGCGGCGAAAGAAAATCCGGTGACCATTTGGCTTGAAATGAGGGATCTTCTTTTGGGAGGTTAACTGGTACAGCGTGCTTTTCTTCAGTCCCGTGTATTCCGCGCAGTCTTCAAGACTCATGATCTCCTTGTCGGCCTCCGGGGCCTTGCTGCCACTGATATGGTCCAAAATTATCTTCTTGAGAACCATCATGTCCTGCAATACTCGCTGTAACATTTCTTTTTCTGTCATCGCTCTACCCCTACACCGTCATAACCAAAGTGGGAAAACTGGGAAATTGGGAACACCACGTCAGTCCTCATGTTCGATCCTCTCCAATTCTTCAAGTTGCCGCCTAACTTGGTCAGGCCTGAGCGCGAAAAACCGCTGCAAATCTCCATTGACCCTGGTTTTGTAGGTCCCCCGGGAGCGCTCATTACTCACCAGGCAGTCGCGCTGTAACAGCACCTCCACTTCCCTCATGTAATGGGTCGGCAGCCCGAGCCGCTTTAGGAAGTGCGATTTATAGATCAACCACAACGCGCGTCCCTCGTGTGAGCGTCGAAAACCAGCTCCCCCCTGGCCACTCGCTTGTTCGATATCACTGAGACTGCGCTCCCAGACTTTCATGGCCCGCTCCAGCGCTTTGAGAAGCCGGAATTCCTCAGAATTTCTGGAATGACCCCTGTTATCCAGCCAGGCCTTCAAAGTTCTGTGGACTGCCGATAGAGATTCCTCTTCGGACCATGGGAGGATGAAATTTCTGCTTCCGAGGCAAAGTGCTGCCCCAATCAAGGCAAATCGCCGGATGACCCGTTGCACTTGGGATGCCATCTGATCGTTGGCCCAAGCACCGCTCAGACGACCAACCTCATGATTTAGATACTGACTTAGCTCAGTGTGACGTTCGGTCAGCAATGACACCCACTCCCGAATGACAGTGCCGTGGTAGCGCTGACAAGACGATTTCAGCTCGTCCACAAACTGCTGAGGGTGCTTATGACCGTGTAGTTCATCGAACGCCCCTTGGGCTCCAAATACAGGAATTTCCACCAGTCGTATCTGCTGGCCTGCGCGTAACGGTTTACCGATCTGCTGAAGTAGCTCAGCAATCCAGACTTCGCCGCTACTCAACACCAGCGTCCGCCAATGCGAGGTCGCGGCGAGGTCGCCGGAGACGTTAGCCCGTAACTTCCCCGAGCCGTTCATGATCTGATAGATAGCGGTATCGATGTCTTCCGGACGAGCCATTCCGATTTCATCCAGTGGCAACAGCATGTCGTTGTGCTCTGAAGAGACTGCCGCTAATCCGTTGCTCGTTGAGATCCAACTGCGGACATAGCGGTTGCTCCCGTAGACGCTGGCCGCCAATTGCAACAAGGTCGTCTTCCCAGTCGACGATGCTCCAACCAGATGGATTGCGCCATTTTCCATACCAGCAGGCGCAATAAGTGGCGCAGCCAGTGCCGTGCCAACGCTGAATATTGCTAATGGATTGCCTCGGCATAGCTGACCGACATAAGTCTGCCAGTCGCTGAGATTTCCAGACTCCTCTAATGTCGGAGTGCCTGATAATTGGCCTACGAAATGGTGCGGCTCGCCAGCTGAGCCGATCGTCCAGTTACTGGTGGCAAATACTCCACCGTGCCAACCCGTTCGATTAACCACTGTTGCCGGTTCGGCGAGAGCCATCTGTTCCAACAGATAGTGCTGAAGCCGACTCCAGCTTGCCTGCCCGGGTGTCAGTGGATAACCGGTATCAACCAGCATATCTCGCACCTGTCGGGCATTATCGCTGTTGAGATCTCGGGCATAGACGACCTCACGTAGCTTCACACCATCGAAATTCTGCCATTCCAGCAACGCTCCGTGTCCGTGCCGTTTGTCGGTTAATCTGGTTCGAGCCATTACCTGAATCCAACCGCCTACACGCTGCCAGTGGTCACCTGACAATGCATAGAGCCCGTCTTCTTGCAGTTTGTATTGCATCAGCCCGCACCTCTCACAGCTTGTCCAGCCAAGCTTTCACATCCTGATAGCGAAAGCGAACGGCTCGGCCATTGGGGTTAGGCTTCACTGGTGCCGGGAACCGACCTTGTTTTACATAACGGCGTAGCGTTGCCTGCGATGTCTTCAGAACAGTGCAGACCTCCTCATAGGTCAGCAGACGCTCAGTCGTGGTGTTTGATTGTTTCTTCATGACTACTCCAGTTGGGTTGTGAATCGTTCGGATCAATCATCGGAAATATTCGTCTTAGGGGAGAACCGCGGAATTGCCCAAAAAGGGCGCAAAGGAGAGGTCGGCTAATAAGCCATTGATTATTAATAGATAAAAATCACAAGAAACCAGAAAAAGAATGCCATAATCGCAAAATTAGGGCTTACACGAGTGGATTTTGTGCATTTAATGATCAAGTTAGCTGCATGACTTTCACATGTGAAAGTCATTTTCCGGTCTCAGAAGCATTTTTTGATTCACTGATGACTGTACGAATTCGAATCACACATTCTTCTTTGAGAAAGGCCTTTGCGAGGCCGTTTCGAGCAAGGCTGAATAGCACCAGGTGCTCGCTAACCGAAATAGCCTCATGAAGGCCCTTTCAGAGGCCCATTCACGCCAAATCAGTAAACGTCGAGTCTGGAAAACATCAACAAGTGCCCAGCGAGTCTTTTTCGAGGCGCTTAGGACCAGCCGCATAAGCACTGGCAGGGAGGTTACTGGACTGAAAGCCCGTCGTTTCCATCTGATTTGGAAAACTCACGCACTGGGATTCCTACGACAACTTATCCAGATTAATAGCGTATGTGCCGCTCATATCTCCAAGAGGCGTCCTATTAGAGCGCATGGAATGAGCTCAAAGTTATCCAAATCAGATAGGTATGTGTAGCGATTGGAAAGTCCTCCAGGGCGGTAATCCTCTCGTCCTGGAGAAATATCGGAGCAGGTTGGCTTAGATGCCGACACTAATGACGCGTCAGTACAAGCTCAAACCTTCTGAAATCAATGGCCAAGGGCTTCGCGGCGCATAAAGGCCCAGTCAACTAGCGCCTCCACAGAGGGGCCTAGCGCTATCCCCATCTCGGTCAAGGTGTACTCCACTTTTGGGGGCACTTGCGGATAAACCATCCGTCCGACAATGCCGTCCTTCTCCAACTGTCGGAGCTGTTGGATTAGCATCTTCTGGTTCACCCCCTCGATACGTCTTTCCAGCTCGGAAAACCGCAAAGGCGATTTGGCGGCAAATAGTTGAATTATGATGACGATTTTCCATTTGCCCTCAAGCACTCTCAAAGCTTCGCTTGTTGCAGAAGCCCAGACGAGCTGCTGTTCAGGGTCCTCGCAGCGCCAGTCTCGATCGGTCATACTTACCTCCTGGTGGGTATTGCACTTTTTGGTAGGTTCTTGTCATTACGTTTGTTTACCTCTATTTTGATCGAAAGCAACGATGGAGGCTAGTACAGAAATGAAAATTGGCGTAATTGGTATCGGTAATATCGGCGGCACGCTTGCTCGCAAGTTAAGCGCAGCGGGCCATCAGGTTCGGGTAGCAAACTCCAGGGGTCCTGAGGACGCTCGGCCCTTCGCGAACGAAATCGGCGCTGAGGCTGTCGACACTCGCGGCGCAGTCGAGGGAGTAGATCTGATTATCCTGGCGATCCCGCTCTCTGCGATTGCCAAGCTCCCCAAACCGCTCTTCGAAAGCGTCCCAAAAACGGTTCCGGTGGTTAGCACAAGCAATTACTACCCAGAGCTGGGAGATCCACGCATTCACGAAATCGATGCAGGCCAGGTAGAGAGCCTATGGGTCTCGCAACAGCTTGGTCTTCCCGTGATCAAAGCCTTCAATAACATTCTTGCCTATTCCTTGGCCGAGTTGAGCCGCCCTGAAGGGGCGGAAGACCGACTCGCGGTTGCGGTTGCGGGAGACGATGTTGAGCAGAAACGCACGGTCATGGGGCTGGTGGACGAGATCGGCTTTGACCCGCTGGATGGCGGCACTCTGGAGGAGTCGTGGCGACAACAGCCCTCAACGCCCGCCTACTGCTGCGACTGGGATGCCGAGACAATGCGCAAAGCTCTGGCCGTGGCCGTGGAAGGCGAGGCACCTCGGAAGCGCGCTCAGTTGCCTGAACAATTTGGGAAGCTCGGGGCGAGCCCGACCCACGCTGACATCGTCGCTCTTAATCGCTCCCTAAACTGGCCTGACTGATCGGGCAACTGTTATTTCAAAGGATGAGAACATTCGGACGCTAAATGCTGCCGGGTAGGCACACCTCGTTAATTCACCACCCCAATCTTTCAAAAAAAGGAAAAGAGAAATGAAAGCTGTAAGACGGACTGCCGGCAACAAGCCGGACCTGGAACTACACGACGAATCGACACCTTCACCAGGGGACCATGATGTGCTGGTTCGGGTTCACGCTGCCTCCCTGAACTTTCGCGATCAGGTGATACTGGATGGCCAATACGGTGGGCCAACCCAAGAAAACGGTGTCCCTTTATCGGATGGCGCAGGAGAGGTTGTTGCGGTTGGAGAGCGTGTAACCCGCACCCAAGTCGGTGATCGGGTTACGGCAAGCTGCAACCCGTCCTGGATCGGCGGGCCCATGCTGGCGGAATACCACTTGAACAGCTTTGGAATATCAGCAGACGGATGGTTGGGTGAGTATATTCTCGTGCACGAAAACGCCATCGTGCATCTGCCCGACTACCTATCGTACATAGAAGCGGCATCCTTGCCTTGCGCCGCTGTTACGGCCTGGACAGGCCTCAACTTGTCGTCGCCCCTTCAGCCTGGTCAAACGGTGCTGATCCAGGGTACGGGCGGTGTCGCCCTATTCTCTCTCCAGGTGGCAAAGATGTTTGGCGCTCGAGTCCTGGCCATCACCTCTACCGACGAAAAGGCCGAGACACTGAAAGCGCTGGGCGCAGAGTCGGTTATCAACTACCGCACCTTCCCGGACTGGGATCGCGAGATCCTTGAGCTGACCAATGGCAGGGGCGTCGACAAGGTGATCGATATCGCGGGAGAGAAAACCATCGTCAAATCGGCGGCTTCGTGCCGAATTGGAGGAGAGATTGCGCAGGTCGGATTCACCAGCGGCGTCGGTGGTGGTCTGCCGCCGATCGACATACTCGCACGCTCTCTCCGGGTTGCCGGTACGGCCATTGGCCCTCGGATTAACTTCGAAGCGCTGCTCGCCGCTATGGCCCAACATGAAATGAAACCAGTCATTGACAGGATTTATCCGTTCGCGGAATACCGTGATGCGTACCAGCGTCTTGCCAGCGGGGCCCATGTCGGCAAGATAGTCATCGACGTGGCTCATTAACCTACGCACGCTATGAGTCGGATGCAAAGCAGTAAACTATAAAAGAACGATAGCGGATGGCAATCCGATAAATAATCGGTAGGTTACGTTAAGAGCTAAATTGCTGCCGCTTATCGTGCGTGAATACTATGGCGCAAAGATGTCCAATACAATTGCACGCCTCGTGGTGATTCCACGAGACTGACACAAAACTTTTGGGGATGCCGCCTAAAATGCTGTAATTTCCATCTGATTTGGAAAACTCACGTACTGGGATTCCGACGACAACTTATCCAGATTAATAGCGTATGTGCAGGTCATATCTCCAAGAGGCGGCCTATTAGAGCGCATGGAATGAGCTCAAAGTTATCCAAATCAGATAGGTATGTGTAGCGATTGGAAAGTCCTCCAGGAGAGTCCCCGACCGCTGTTGGAGAACTCTCGCTCATTGTGATCATCCAGCCACTACTTTCCGCCCCAGTTGCCGGAGCGCTGTTCCCCCTGCTCAATCAGCATCGTTCCCCATCTGCTTTTCGAACGCCTGTCGAATGAGCCCCATTACATAGGCCAGCTCAGATTCCTCACTTAAGCCTACTTCCACATCGCCATTTCCCCAACGTCCGAGGTTGGTCACGTCACGAGCCATCCCTTTCGGATCGCTCAACTCGTGAAACGGCATATTCAGAGACAGTCGCAAACGGGTCTTTTGCGGGACCACATCGACAAAGTTCGTCTCGGCTTTGAACGCTATATAGAGCTTGAGGACTTCTTCAGTGACGCTCGGGTCGAGCGCCAGGACTTCCTTTCGGAGCTGCTCAAATAGAGCGCGCATTGGGGTCCCGTTTGCTAGTTGAGGGTGATCCTCAAGGTTGTAGGCTTCTGGTTTGACGGCCACGTTGCGGTAGGTATCGAGGATCTCGTCCGGCAATACCGGAGCCGCCCAAACCCGCACCGCTTCCTGGGCCAGCTTGGCGGCCCGATTCTTAATTGAGTCCTCATTCCATGCTTCTACAGCTCCCAGGCCCTCGTTGAGCCGTAGAGGGCTTTGTTTGAATCCGCCCTGCATATCGCGCTTCTCGATGAAAGCTCGGTCGCTGTACTCTGAGTTGTAGCCCGTAAGAGTCAGGTTACCCAGCGTATGCAGCCAGGTTTCATGCACACGCTTCCATTCCGGACCTAGCTCATCCTTCCATCTAACAGACAGATTCTCATTCTGCGGCATGATGTGTTCAATCGTGTATTCGTCGACCGGAACCCGTTCCTTGCGCTCGAAATTCTCCAGGCGGCGTAACCAGTAACTCCGACTGCGGAAATTATAGAGATCGCGTACTGCCAGTTCCCTTTTGAACTCTTCGTCATTCGGAAAACGCCGGTATGACTTCAAACCGAGCAGGTGAGCCTTGACGCTCTCCAGGTAACGGTTCTTCTGCAATGATTTGTGAAAGGTCGCAAAGGTCTTGTTCAGCGAGTTTGTGGGGATGGCACAAACGGCACGACGGAACACATAAGCCTCGATCAGCCGAATAGCGCTATGAAAGTCATCTTGGGACAGATTGTCCTGTTGGTAATCATGGTAAAGTTCCAGCAGAAACGGATATGCCACGTCGACTTTTAGCTCCCGCAGGTCCTTAAATGCCATTCCGAGCTGTTTATCTGTTTCTTTCCCCAATGCCATCGCACAAAAATACCGAGCGAAAGCATGTATTTCAGCAACCAATGAATCGACACCGGCACTCGCAACTTCGGCGCGACGTGAATGCTGTTTGAAAGCCTCGTATACCTCGTCTAACCGTGGAATTTCCCCGGTTTTAACCGTGAGGTAGTGGCGCATGAAGCTGTCAAAGTAAACGCCATAGCCTTCTTGCCCGAATTCCACCTCCATCGGACGCCAATGATCGCGATAGAGCCGAGTCTGATGCTCCGGCTCCAGTCCCATCAGCACATAGTTCCGGATCAGGTCAGCCTGGCTCAAAGCTTTTCCTGTGGAATTCATGCTCTCAAAAATGAGTTGCGGGTTATCCTGGTCTCGGCTCAGCGCAATATCAACGATGATGAGCTTTGAAAGGCCCCGGCAGAGGGTTTCCAGTTCCCCGTTTAGCCGCTCAATTTGGCTGTTGAAGAACTCGAAGTTTTCCTGGATTCGAAGTGAACCGTCATCAGGTAACGGCTTCTGCGTGACCAACGCCAGCAGGCTCTCTTTGTCCGTCTGGGTCAATAGCAGTTTGTAAGCTCGCTCACCGTCTTCCAACGGGTTAAGCAGGTAGTAATTGCGCAGCTTCTTAGCCGAAAACCCCTCCAGAGGCTCTGTGTTCCCAAGGTGTCGAGATAGCGCCTCAAGAATCAGCATGGTGGTAGTCAGTCGCTGTTGCCCATCAATGACCAGCAATGGTGATTGACTGGACACCTGATAAAGCCCCTTCTCGATGTAGACCACCGAGCCAATGAAATGTGCTGATATACCATCGTTGGTACCAGCTCGCATAATGTCGTCCCACAGTTGGCGACATTGCTGTTCCGACCAGGAGTACGTTCTCTGGTAGATCGGAATGACAAATTGTGGCGACTTCTTCAGGAAGTCGAGCAACTTGGCTTCTGTAGCTTTCATAACGGACGTTATCCCTTTTTGTTCTGTTACTGCGATTCAACGCTGGTTTTGACCTGGTTATACACAGCCCGCATCAGGTACTGAGAAGCGATGTTGCGGAAAGACGCATCGTTCATCAGGCGTATGAAAATGTCTTCGTTGCCGTCCATGCGCTCTACAAACAAGTTCTCAAGCTGCTTGTTAAATACCGGTTCGAAGTTCTCCAGGCTGTTGGCCATGACGGCCTGGCGAAGCTGCTCGTTGGCAACGGCGGTTTCCTTCACTTGGTCGAAGAACAGCTGATCTGCCGGGGTAAACTCAGTACCAAATCGCTCATTGAGCTTGTCGACCAGCGTCGATAACTGCACCTCTTCCTCTGCCTGGCCGGTACCGACCTCGGTCGGGCCATAGAGGGCTTCCGGCTCGCCTACTTTCAGGTCGATGGCGCCTTCACTGATTTTCTGGAGCCGGTAATACTTCAGCTCTACTTCATCGTCAACCTGCACAGTGCGCGTATCGGTGGTGTAAGGCAGCTTGGTGAGCAGGAAGCGGGAATAGGTGTATAGCTTCTCGTGGTCCGAGTCCTGATAAGGAATGATCTGGGCAACGAAACCGTACAGGTTACGGAAGCTGACCAATTGCCCCTTGAACAGGGCTTGGTCTTCCTCGCCCAATTTCTTGAAACGCTCGACAGCCAGGTCAATCAGACTGTTCAGCTTCTTGTGCTCGCCGCCTGTTGGGTTCAGTCGGTTGCGGAACCAGATCTCGCACCAGGCGCTCACCTCACCCTCGGTGAAAATCTGCCAGGTGGACAGTGTGTGGGCCAGGTTGTTGAGCTGCTGAGGGTCGGTATCCTCTTCCTTGGTGGTCACCTCGTAATAGGGTTTGAACGCTTTGTAGATTTCATCCGGCTCATTCACGAAGTCCAGGACAAAGGTATCTGTCTTGCCCCTGGCCGTTCGGTTAAGCCGCGACAGCGTTTGAACCGCCTGAATGCCTGACAGCTTCTTATCCACATACATGCTATGAAGCAATGGCTGGTCAAAGCCGGTTTGGTATTTTTCAGCGACCAGTAACACCTGATATTCCTCGGTGTTGAATTTATCCGGTAGCTCAGACTCCTTGATGCCCTCGTTCATACCGACTTCGGTAAATGTCTTGTCAGCATATTCCTTGAGAGCGATCTCTCCCGAGAAGGCTACGAGGGACTTCACATCCGTATAGCCTTTAGATTTGATGTACTTGTCGAAGCCCAGCTTATAACGCACCGCATGTTCACGAGAGCTGGTCACAACCATGGCCTTTGCCCGGCCACCGATCTTGTGGCGGGTATGGGTGCGAAAGTGCTCAACGATCACCTCAACCTTCTGCGCTATCTCATAGTCGTGGAAGGAAACAAAACGAGCCAACGCCCTTGCTGCCTTGCGGCGCGGTACTTCAGGGTCATCCTCCACCTTCTGGATCAGCTTGTAATAACGCTTGTAGCAGGTGTAGTGGGCCAGCACGTCATGGATAAAACCCTCTTCAATGGCCTGCCGCATACTGTAGTGATGGAACGGAGCTTCGCCGTTTCGTCCCGGTTCGTTGAACACGGCCATAGTCTTGAACTTGGGGGTAGCGGTGAACGCAAAAAAGCTCAGGTTAGGCTGTTTGGCACGTTTGAGCTGCTCACGGATGAGCTCCTTTTTGGCCTCTTCGCTAAGGCTCTCGTCTTCCATGTCCAGCAACTGCTCAGCGATGGCTGACTCGATGCCATCCTTGTTCAGGATCTTCCGCAGCTCCATAGCCGTTTCGCCACTCTGCGAGCTGTGAGCCTCATCCACAATCACCGCGAAGCGTTTGCCTTCCGTCGAAATTGAGATGCCCTTGCCTTTTTGCTCCAGCGTGCGGATCGCCTGACTGATGAAGGGGAATTTCTGGATAGTCGAGATGATGATCGGCACGCCGTCAGCCAGCGCCTTGGCCAGTTGCTGAGTATTTTCGTCGATCTTCTGTACAACGCCCAACTTGTGCTCGAACTGGAAGATGGTGTTCTGCAATTGCTGGTCGAGTACCCGGCGGTCAGTAATCACCACCACAGAATGGAATACTTTCTCGTTATTAGCATCGTGCAGACTGGACAAACGATGGGCCAACCAGGCAATGGAGTTGGATTTACCGGAACCCGCAGAGTGCTGTACGAGATAGTTATGGCCGGAGCCCTTGGCTTTTGCGTGCTGGGTCAGAGACCTTACGGCATCCAGTTGGTGGTACCGGGGGAAAATCAGCGTTTCCTTGCGGTGGCGCTTGATTCCCTTTTCGGTCACGACCGTTTTCTCTTCTACCTGAAGGTGCAGAAAACGGGCGAGGATATCCATCAGGCTGTCCCGCTCCAGCACCTCTTCCCAGAGGTAGGCGGTACGAACCTCACCTTCCATGGGCGGGTTGCCAGCGCCGTGATTAAAACCTCGGTTGAAAGGCAGGAAAAAGGTATCCTTACCCTCCAGGTGCGTGGTCATAAATGCTTGCTCGGTATCTACTGCAAAATGCACCAGGCAGCGATTCTTGAAGGCGAACAGCGGGTCTTTGGGGTTCCGTTCGAAGCGGTACTGGGACTTGGCATTTTCTACTGTCCACCCGGTCGCCGACATGGCATTTTTCAGCTCCAATGTGGCAACTGGGAGGCCGTTCACAGCCAACACCATGTCCGGAATTGCACCGGTCTTTGTATGTACCTGACGAACCACGGTAAGCCTGTTCGCGGCGTAGCGTGCAGCCGCGCCGGTATCAATACTGGTATTGGGAGCAAAATAAGCCAGCTTCACCGACTTGCCGACGCACTTGAAGCCCTCGCGCAGCACGGTCAGGGCGCCTTTTGCGGCCAGTTCCTTGGTGAGCGCATCCAAGAGCATGCTGTCGGCCTTGCTCGAATCCAGGTTGTTCAACCGCTCCCAGATCTTGGGTTGTGTCTTCTGCACAAAGTTCACGACATCCGCCGGGAACAAGGCGGTTTCAGCATCGAAACTGGTAGGATCTCCCTTCTGATAGCCACCCTGGGTGATCAGCGCCTGCTCGATGGCGTTCTCAAAGTCGATTTCTTTGTGCATAACCTATGTTCCTTTTTAAAACTTGGCTGGGTTCCAGCGACTACTCATGGTCTGAATCGTCGTTCTGCTTCTTTCCCAGCTTCTTCTGAGCGTTTTCTACTTGTTTGACGCTTTTATCTGGGGTGGGCAGGTTTTCTGGCATGGTACCGCCCAGTTCGCCAATGGTTTGCCGAACCTTCTGGCCTACCTCGAAATGGGTTTTGTTGGCGTTCTGCTTACCCTCAATATTGTCTCGGCGAAGCTTCTCTTCTGCCTGAGTGGCACGGAACAAGTTGGCGGCGAGCTCCGTGCTCCCCATGTAGTCCAGAATCTTGTGGCTCTTCTTGAGTCCTTTTCTGGCATGTAAATCCTTGGCGCCCAGACCCCCGTATAGCCCTTTGTAGCCATGATCCTGAAAGATGGCGTAATCCAAGGGGGTCTCTACACCAGCATCCTGGGCAGCCGCAGCCAGGTACTTGTTGTGGGCGATAAGCTCCTTACGGATTGCCAGGCGCTTCTCATCCTCGGAGAGGGATGTGAACTGCTCGCTGTCCTCCAGCTCCTGTCGGCGTGTCTGGATAGCAAAGTAGGTCTGGCCGTTAGCGATGACCGGCTTCGTAGGGTCGCCGTTCTGGACGATCAGGTAGCAGGCATAGCGTGACAGGTGGACATCCGGTACCGGGCGTTGCGCCCCGGAGCCGATGCCGACCATTTTACTGACGTCAGCAAAATGGTCGGAAACCTCATTTCCAGACTGTTCACAAGCATGTCTGGCCTTGTTGATGACCTGCGAAAAATTCTGCCATTTGTGGTACTCCAGCAGCGGTGCCAGCTCCCTGGCGGACCAGAACTCGTTGCCATGCTCATCCTCTCTGCGGATGCCTTCAAAGCTCTCGTGGTGAGTATTGGTGGACGGCGTATCAGCCATGGGCAACCTCCCTTTGCTCAGTGGTAGCAGTTGGACAAAAGTCTCGAACGTCGAATTTGCCAGTCACCGCGTTAATAATCAGGGTCGAACGATACTCTTCTAACTTTTCAATAGCCGCTTCGACTTTTTGAAATTGCTCGTCAATTCGAACTATTTCGCGATCTAAATACTGAACGATCGCTTCTTGTTCTTTAATAGGGGGTTGAACTATCGGAAGCCTAACCAAATCAGATGCGTTAATCGCTGGATAGCTAACTCCAACTGAGTTTGCGACAACAGCGCCAACAAAACCGCTTGATTGCAAGAGATAACCAACAAATCGTTGGTTAATATTTGCTGCCGGCCGTATGACCGCAAATCCTGTGGACACGACCATGTTATCGGGAGGATTTTTTATGGAAGTGATAGCTTTTAAGTACGTTCGCACAGTCGAAATGATAATATCGCCGTCCCTTACTTTTCGGCGAGCTCGAGATGGAGCGTTCTCAAAGTTAATTAGCTCGATATTTTCAATACCTTTGTTTAGCGAAACACTGGAAATATCTACATACTCGATTTCAAAGTCAGGATCAGTATTTTCTTCTATAGTCTCATCATTCCATGTAGCGATATTCTTTAAACGCTTCACCTGCCAATGACTCGGAACTCTCCCTAACCAAGGTGATCCTGAATCTTTTGTAGAAACATTAGGATAGAGGCCTTTTGTTACCGCATGACTTATTAAAGCTGAGCGTTTTTCTTCGATCTTTTCTAGCAAATCTTTCTTTCTAAAGATCAGAGCCTCTATTTTTGATGTTTCTTGATCAAGGAAATCTGATATTTTCTGTTGCTCAATTACTGGAGGTTCAACAAACGGCAATCTAACTAAATCACTTGCATTAATTGCTGGATAACTTACCCCGACTGAGTTGGCAACAACGTCGCCAACAAAACCGTTAGATTGTAACATGTAGCCAGCGAATCTTGAGTCTAAACTTGGATTGGGCCGAACCACCGCAAACCCTGTTGAAACTATCAAGTTATCCGAAGGGTTTCTTACCTGCGCGATGGCCTTAAGATAAGTTCGCACCGTCGATATGATAATATCTCCATTTCTTACCTTTCGACGTGCGCGGGACGGTGACTTCTCAAAAGTCATAAGATCTTTATTTTCAATACCACGGGTTAACGACACGCTGGAAATATCAACATATTCGATTTCGAAATCTGGCTCCGTTTTCTCATCCAAATTTTCATCATTATAAGTAACAACATCTTTAACCTGAATTCAGATAATAACCGCAACACTCATGTAATGGGATAGGTCGGAAGGAGGTCAGCTACCCACATGTGGTAGTCTTACTTTTCGACCAAAA
>NZ_QJST01000015.1 GCF_003226255.1 Idiomarina fontislapidosi | reverse complement strand
ATTTTTTAGAAAACTTATGTTTTCGGCGGCTTCGTTGCCTGCCTCGAACGTGGGGCGTATTTTAGATATTTATCTCCGCAGGTCAAGGGCTTTTTATCAAATTTAACTGATTTTTTTGTTGTTCGGTCAAAGTTAAATCACATCGTTTCTTTTATAGGCAATTTTCCCACTAGCCTGTACAAACTATGCGCTTTTAAGCAAAACAGCTATAGTTAAAAGTACAATTCAGGATCGCAAAAGATGATAGGAGTAGAGTTATGGCTGATATTCGGAGCTACCATGAAAAGGAGCCGCAATTAGGCGAACGCGTATATATAGATGATAGTGCAGTCATCGTTGGCGATGTCACCATTGGTGATGATGCAAGCATCTGGCCCTTAGTCGCTGCCCGCGGCGATGTGAACTATATCCATATTGGCGCCCGAACCAATGTACAGGATGGTTCCATTCTTCACGTTAGTCGCGCAAGTGCAGGTAAGCCAGATGGCGATCCGCTTATTATAGGTGAAGATGTCACAGTAGGGCATCAGTGTATGCTGCATGGCTGTCGTATCGGTAACCGAGTATTAGTTGGAATGTCGGCTATCGTGATGGACGGCGTAGAAGTGCAAGATGATGTGATCATTGGCGCAGGCAGCCTAGTGCCACCTGGCAAGGTATTAGAGTCAGGCTATTTATACGTTGGTAGCCCGATAGAAAAGAAAAGACCCTTGAACGATAAAGAGATGGCGTTCCTAAGCGCATCAGCAGAGAACTATGTTCGCTTAAAAGATGAGTACATAATCGACGTTAAGCCGATATCCTGAGTCACCCTCTAAATTAATGAAACCGCCGCGATGCGAGTTTACTCAGTTGTAGCAGTTCGCTTTTATCGTCTAAACGACCTGCTACAACATGAATCACACCCTCGCTCATTTCAATGACGCCTTTAACCCACAGAAGCTGCGCCGACATAAAGGCCTTTCTATATAGTGTCGCGGTATTGGCCCAAACCACAACATTCATATTCCCGGTTTCATCTTCTAGAGTTAAAAAAGTCACACCACTTTTAGTGCCAGGTCTTTGTCGACAGGTAACCAATCCAATAACCTCAATCACCTGACCCGAGCGACAACCTGCTAATGCTTCAGCAGTCACACACTTCTTCACTTCAGAGCGTTTACGTATCAGAGCCATTGGATGGCGTCTTAAGCTGAGTCCTGTGCTCGCATAATCTGCTTTTATATCCTCAGCTTCAGAAGGCTTCATTGAAATTTCACTTTTGGTATCTGCAACATCATTAAACAGCGGCATTTGCTGATCGCTGAGTGACAAAGCATCCCAATGCGCCTGATACCGATGTCCGGATAGCGACGTGAGTGCATCGGCTTTTGCCAGCGCTTGAATATCAGACTCATGCAGACCACCACGACGTAACTGTTCGGTATCAGTAAAAGGTGTCTTACCCGACTGGCTCAACAGCGACTCGATACGCGAACGTGCAAGCCCGAAAATTTGGCGCAACCCAATACGCACGCAGTTCCCTTGATCAGCAAGCCATTGGTAATCCCATTGACTGTGATTGATATCTGCAGGTAAAAAGCGTACGCCATGGCGTTTTGCATCTTGAATCAATTGAGAGGGCGAATAAAACCCCATCGGTAGGCTGTTCAGTAAGCCTACAAAAAATGCAGCAGGATAATGTACTTTTAACCAAGCTGAGGCATACGCTAAATTAGCAAAGCTTGCTGAGTGGGACTCTGGGAAGCCATACTGACCAAAACCACAAATTTGATGAAATAGCCGCTGTGCAAAAGATTCACTATAGCCACGCGCGCGCATCCCAGAAATCAGCTTATCTTCAAACTGCTGTAACTTCCCGGTACTTTTCCACGCCGCCATTGCGCGTCTTAATTGGTCGGCTTCACCACCACTAAACCCAGCCGCAACCATCGCTAGCTTAATCGCTTGCTCTTGAAAAATAGGCACACCCAGCGTGCGCTGTAGAACTTGCTTGACGGCACCGCTCGGATAGTCGACTTTCTCTTTACCTGCTCTGCGACGTAAATAAGGATGAACCATATCCCCTTGAATAGGTCCAGGCCGGACAATCGCGATTTGTATTACCAGATCGTAAAAAGTGCTGGGCTTAAGACGAGGCAACATGTTCATTTGTGCTCGGGACTCAATTTGAAACACACCAACAGAATCTCCTTGCTGTAATGCACGGTAGACAACGGGATCTTCTTGAGGAATATCAGCCAAACCAAGCGTTAAGTTACGCTTAGACTTTAATAACTCAAGTGATTTACGTAAAGCAGTCAGCATTCCAAGCGCCAGCACATCCACTTTGAGTAGTTTAAGTACTTCAAGATCATCTTTATCCCATTGGATAACTGTACGATCGCGCATGCTGGCATTTTCAATAGGTACTAGTTGAGTCAGTTCATTAGCTGCGATAACAAAGCCACCCACGTGTTGAGAAAGATGGCGTGGAAATCCCATGAGCTGTTCAGTTAAGGATAGTAAGTGTTGTCCGCGTTTAGACTGAACAAGTGCAGGATACTGCTCTGCAAGCTGCTCTTTCCAATTCTGGGTTCTATCACGCCGATCGAGGTTTTGTCGGTATGTCTGTAGCTGCTGCTCACTAAAGCCCAATGCTTTGCCGACATCTCTAAAAGCACTTTTAAAACGGTAGCGAATCACTGTTGCCGCTAGTGCAGCACGCTTACGACCGTACTTCTTATAAATATACTGAATAACCTCCTCACGCCGTTCATGCTCAAAGTCCACATCAATATCAGGAGGCTCATCACGCTCTTTAGAAATAAAACGTTCAAATAGCACATCAAATTGAGCAGGGTTAACCGCTGTAATTTTTAGACAATAGCAGACAACTGAGTTTGCTGCGGATCCACGCCCTTGATAAAAAATACCTTGAGACTGTGCAAATTCGACGAGGTCGTGAATGGTAAGGAAGAAATATTCATAGCGCTGCTCTGCTATCAACTGCAGCTCTTTCTCATACTGATGTATAACAGACTCAGGGACGCCTGCAGGATAGCGCTGTTGAGCACCTTGCTCTGTAAGCTGACGCAGGTATTGCTGCGCCGTCATTCCTTTAGGAACTAACTCAGCCGGATATTCATACTGGAGTTCCGACATACAAAAAGTACAGCGATCAGCTATTGCGGCAGATTCCATTAACCAACTGCTCGGGTAACAAGCCTGTAGCTCGTTAAGAGCACGCAATCTGCGCTCCGTATTTAATGCACAGACTTCGGGGTGCTGTAACAACGACTGATTGGCGTTAGTCGCACTCAAAATATCGAGCAGTGGCTGACGGCTGGCATCGTGCATCACTGCACCATTAGATGCTGTAACAGGCAATTGAACCTGTTTACTTAAACGACACACCATTCTAAACACGGCTTTGTCATTATGTTGATAGTGTCTTTCGTAAAGCAGCCATAGTCGGTCTCGCCAGCGACGCTTAAGTTGATGGCCTAAATTGAGTGCTTTTGCGTAAGATAGACCCTCGCTCTCACATTGTGGCCACCACAGTAATAACGCGTCATCAAATCCATCCAGAAAGTCTTCCAGTTGAACTGCATATGAGCCTTTCTCTGAGCGCTGTCGAAATAAAGTTATTTTTTCACACAACTCGGCATAGGCGCGTCGGGTAGGGCATAGCACTACAAAAATTCCCGCACCAGGCACGATAAACTCACTGCCGACAATCAATTTAATCGGTTGCTCCCGTGCCGCTTCATAAGCGCGGACAATACCCGCAACTGAGCATTCATCGGTCACTGCAATCGCTTCATAGCCCAGCTCTAACGCACGATCAACAAGCTCACTCGGGTGAGAAGCTGAACGTAAAAAGCTATAGTTTGATAAACAATGTAGCTCTGCGTAGCGCATTAACTAAACCACCCTTGCAAAAACCAACACCCATCTTCAAAGTACAACCAACCTAATCGCTGTTGTTTATCTTGCGCGAGCCAGTAGTCTCGCTTCATTTCGGGACTAGACCACCAACCCGACTGAATACGCTCGGGACCTTCTAACAATTGCCAATCTTCAATTTTTACAACATCGGGATCGGTGAATAACCAAAGCGGGCGTCGCGGCGCATCCTGTTGCGCAGGCAATGCTGTCATTTGGGCTACACGTTGCTCATTTAGCAAAGGGCGGGGATCGCTGGACAGCTGTGGGCTATAAACGGCTTTTTCACCCAGTCTAGCCTGTAATCGACTGATTAATTCAGTAACCGTTTGCTGGTGCGCGACGCCCTTTGTTAATAAAGACCCTGAGTCACGCGTGAGCGCAAATAGCTCGTGCGCCCTCATCTCAATAGCGATCACAGGCGCATTGAGTGGGTGACGGTTCATTTGTAATTGCAATAAATTAAGAAACTCAGATGCTCGCCAGCTATCCGCAGCCAATTTAAGCGGCACAGTCGTTGGTTCAATGTCACGATGTTGCAACTCAATAGTGAGTTGACGTACCACTTTTTGGCGTTGATATAGAAACTGCTCTAGTTCTTGTAGTAACCGTTTAAGAGGGAACAGCATGCCTTGCCAATGCTGTATCTCTGTCACTAGGTCCAACTGAGTAATAAAAGCATCGCGCGGGCGGAAAAACTCAAATGCTTGCGATTCGTTGCCTTTAAGTCGCTGAATGTCATCAACCAAACCCGAGCCAAAGCGTTTACCAATATCCGCTGCAGATAACGACCAGAGCTGCTTAAGCTGGTGAATTCCCGAATTCACCAGGCGTTTTTCAGTTTTAGGCGTTAACAACAACTGTTTAATGGGTAAATGACCAAGCTCATGTTCAATGACACACCTATCGGTACTGAGCTGTTCTATACCCGCACAAGCCAAACATTGCGCAGAACGAGCGCTAAAACCCAGACTGAGCTGATAACTCATACCTAACGCCCCTAACTCTTCTTTCAGATGAGTAATAAGCGGATGAATACCTTGATAGAGCTTCAATAAGCTATCAACCTGTATCGCAATGCCTTGCGGCTTAAACAAGACTTGCTTATCAACGGATAAGTACAGTCGCTCAGCGAGTCGCATGAGCACGCGTGATTCTTTTTCTTCAGAGTAGGGCATGAACACCGTATTAGTGACTAGCGTATGAGCTAAAACGGTACTCTGTCCTCGCTCTAACCCCAGGCTTAACGCAGTATCATTACATTGCAGTAACCACTCTTTTTGCTGCTCTTGATAAACCAGCGTTACTGGCAAGCGCCGGATATGCGGCTGCAAACGCTCTATGTTATCCAGCAGAAGACGCGGAAAGTGTAAGTAAAGCCACAGTTTCATAAACTGATATTGTTAACGGGCCAACCATAACGACGCTTGAGAACATCTACTTTGTGGCTCGTGTGTAAACGCAGACGATTGGTGTAAGCTCGCGCTTCTACCGTTTCCTCAAGTGCCGTCAACACAAAGCCCATTTGATGCCCCTGTTGCACAGCCTTTTGCCAGCGTCGTACATAACTCGATTGGTTTTCTGACTCGGGCTGCCATAAAAATGCTATCCCAGCACCACTTTGTAGAATTTGCTCAAATGCCCAAGCGGCCTCTTTAGCGGACGTGTTCAGCACAATATGTAAGCTATCCGCCTGCTTTAAGCGCCAGCGTAAACCGGCTGCGGATAATAAAGCGGGCGGATTTAACCAAAAGATAGGCTGATTCATTTCATGTAATTGCTCGAGTAAGGGCCAGAGCAATTTTTGCTCTATAAAGGGCGAATCAAGTTGCCATTCATGAACCGCATCAAACTGCCACCCGCCACCTAAAAGCTCATTTAGCGAAGTATGCCCTGTGCTCAGAAACCGTTGCTCTTGGTAATGGGTTTGTCTTCCTTGCCAGAGCAGCCCTTTATTCACCAGTTGCTTTAACTTCGGTTGCATTGTGTCACTCCTGCAATACTGTATATATGTACAGTATATTAAAAATGGTGAATTTCGCAACAGACAACCTTTATTTGTTCCGTTATGATTGATGTTTTAAACAAGGGAAGGGAATACCAACATCATGCTCCGTACACTCTTAATTCCGTTTCGCGTCCTCATCAATTTTACATGGGCAGCACTGACGACGGCGATTGTCGGCTTAATGGTGATTGTGGTTGGAATTTTTAAACTGTTACTTCCCTTTCCGCCATTGACGCGGTTCTTCTCCCACCTAGCCAATTCGGTTTTCCGTATCTGGGGCTATTGTATGTCAGTCACTTTTCAGCTGACTCAACGAATGGATTGGCATATTGAGGGCGACTTAAATATTCATAAAAAAGGTTGGTATTTGATTATGGCCAACCATATGAGCTGGGTCGATATTTTAGTACTTATGCATTTAACTCGTCGCAATGTGCCCATGCCACGCTTTTTCTTAAAGTATCAACTGCTATGGGTACCTATCGTGGGGATGGGCTGTTGGACTTTAGATATGCCTTTTATGCGGCGCTACTCAAAAGAAAAACTCCAGAAGAAGCCTCACTTGCAAGGTAAAGACATTGAAACCACCGCGCGTTCCTGTGCAAAGTTCAAGCATATCCCTACAACCGTAGTTAATTTCTGCGAAGGCACTCGCTTTACTCCCGAAAAACATGCCAAGAAATCGAGCCCATATAAACACTTACTTACGCCGAAAGCCGGTGGTACCGCGTTTGCTTTACAAATAATGGGTGATCAATTTGAGGCGATTCTTGATATAACCATCGTATATCCGGGGAATGATGATCGCCCCGTAGTGTGGCATTTGCTCAGTGGACAATTGCGCGATGTATACGTTGATATCAAAACGTTACCCATTACACCCGAGCTCATCGGTGATTATCAAAACGATCCTGAGTTTAAAGCATCATTTCAAAGCTGGCTTAACGAACGTTGGCAACAAAAAGATGCCACCATTGATCGCTTAAAAGCAAAGGCGGAGCAAGACAACCGATAAGGATAGAAAAATATGGATTTAAACTTCATCAACGAATGGTTGAGTCAACTCGGTCTTGAAGGTGACTTACTCACCTACGCTGTCATCGGCATACAGTCCATATTTATCATTATCGCCGGCTATATTATTTATCAGATTACCCGTCTGATTATTAATAAAACCATTCACCGCATGCTCAAAAAAGCACCTGAGCGTTGGTACAAATCCTTAGTTAACAGTGGCTTCTTTAAGCGGTGCGCAAATCTAGCCCCAGTCCTCCTGATTAACCTGTTTATTCCTGTCGTATTTGTTGACGATTTTGAGAAGTGGCAAGGTCCCTTACAAACCGCCATCGGCATCTACTTAACCTGGATCATTACCAGTATTTTGTTGGCATTAGCTAACGTCATCGCGATTGCTTATGAGTACTCAAGTAAAGCTCGAGAAGTACCTATTACCGGCGTTATTCAAGTCGCAAAACTCATTTTGGTACTTATGGCTATCATCATTTCAGTGGCGATTGTGATGAACAAGTCACCGATGTATTTACTGAGCGGTTTTGGTGCCATGACAGCAATACTGATGGTGGTATTTCGCGATACGCTCATGGGCTTTGTTGCAGGCGTACAGCTCGCGACAAACCGCATGGTTGGTATCGGTGACTGGATACAAGTACCCGATTCAGACGTCGATGGTACCGTACAAGAAGTCGGGCTCATTACTGTCAAAGTCGAAAATTGGGATAAGACGACCGTTTATTTACCTACGTATGTATTGATTCACCAGTCCTTCAAAAACTGGCAGGGCATGATCAATTCTGGTGGTCGCCGTATCAAGCGCTCATTGATGCTTGACCTTGATAGCGCACAAATTCTTGATGATGAAACCCTTGAGTCCTTAGCTTCTAATTATTTCAACGAGTCGCTCGATGAATGGCTTAAACGACATCAAATTAATAAACCGGTTTCGAACTTAACGGCGTTTAGGTGTTACGTGCAAGATTACGTGAGTCATCATGAAGAGATCCGCGACGATATGACGCTTATGGTGCGATTACTTGAGCCAACCGCTTCCGGCCTGCCATTAGAGATCTACGCGTTCTCTAAGCAAACCAGCTGGGCGGATTACGAGAAAATCCAGTCCATTCTGTTCGAGTATCTATATACCATAATGGCTGACTTTAACCTGAGTTATTATCAGTACTTCCCCAAAACACAACACATCAAACAGGTGCCGTCCAAGCAACGTGCTGAATCAAGCGAAGCTGAGGCTGAAAGCGAGGACAATACGGAAAACGGCGAGCAGTAAAAACAAAAAAGCCCCGCTTAATGGCGGGGCTCGTTCATTAAATATCTTACGATTTATTGAGCAAGAAGCCTGCTAGCTTAGAAAAGTCAGCAGCAAAGTCGTCGCTGTCACGGAAGCCTTGTGGCAACATTTTATATTTACCATTCACGATAAATGTTGGTGTTGCACGCACATCCATATCAGTCGCCGTACGATCCATCTTGCTTGCTGCTGCACGGACAGCAAAGCTCGACATGGCTTTATCAAACTCATCCCCCGCAACACCGTTTAGGATGAATACATTACGGATATCATCTTCACTGGTCAGCATGTTGCGCTGCGCGAAGTTGTAATCAAAGATCGCCGGAACGATTTTATCTTCAACGTCCAGTTTCTGAGCAACAACAAATGCTTTAGTCATTGTTTCACCCACGTCATCTTTTGGGCTTAAAAATGAAACATGCATTTTCTCGAACGCATCTGGGTATTCTTTTTTCAAACGCTCCGCAATAGGCTCAAAGCGATAACAATGAACACAGTAAAACGAGAAGAACTCAAGTATTTGCGCGTCACCTGTCGTTGTATCAGAAATCACTTCGTAATGGGTGCCTTCCTCAAACTCTTGAGCCTGCACCATACCCGTTACCATAAGTAACGCACTCGCTAACCCTAACAACCAGTTTTTCATATGCTTCTTCCTACTTAATTCGCTTTGTTAATAACCGAGTTTAATGGGCGCTTCATCCAACGCTGCGCGTTGTTCTTTAAGCGCTAAAATTTGTGACTCCCAATAGCGAGCCTCGCTAAACCATGGAAACGCGCGTTGAAAAGCACTGTCTTGCCAGCGCTTAGAAAGCCATGCCATATAGTGAATGAGTCTAAACCCGCGTAAAGGTTCAATGAACGCAATCTCTTTTTTATCAAAATCGCAGAAATCTTGGTAGCCCTCAATCAACGCATCTAACTGACAGGTTTGATCTTCCCGCGAACCATTTAACATCATCCACAAATCTTGAACGGCAGGACCCATACGGCAATCGTCTAAATCGACAAAGGTCAATTCCGTATCATACTGTAATACATTACCAATATGACAGTCTCCATGTAACCGCTGATACGCCAAACTATCCCAAGCAAAGGTTTGTAGCTTGTCCGCCAGAGGCGATAAAATAGCCCAAAACGCTGCTTGTAACTCCTCAGGCAGTAATTGCGAGCGCCGCAATTCATCAATAGATTCTGTTAGAAGTCGTTGAATGTCCAGCGATTCACGTGCTTTGAACGAAGACTTTTTACCCACTTGATGCAGTCGACCAATCTGGCGACCTAATCGTTCTAAGTCATCTAAATCATTAGGTTCAAAGGCGCGCCCACCGATGCTTGGAAACACCGCAAAGCGATAGCCTTCAAACTCGTGTAGGGTGTTATCAGAAATGCGCAGTGGTGCAACGACAGGTACTTCATCGTCTAATAGCTGCTGAGAGAAGAGGTGTTCCTCTTCTATTTGGGCATTACTCCAACGGTGCGGACGGTAGAACTTTGCGACATAACGCCGCCCTTCGTCACAACGAAATTGGTAGACCCGGTTTTCATAGCTGTTCAGTGGTAACAAGCCAGAGCTTGGATAAATACCCAAGCTCTCGATTGCATTGATTACCACATCGGGCAACAGACCTGCGAATGCAAAGTCTTTGTCATTAACCATAGCGACCTATTGATAAATAAAGCGAGATTCTTGCTTTATAGTAACACCTTCTGATGTCTCCGAGGTCACAACAAAGTTAAATTCAGTAATTGAGTCATTCAATTCAGTAGGGGGCACCGCCAGCGTTACGGGCAGACTGCCGACTTCACCCGCACCGACCGACTTCTCTGTATCGCCAATCAAGCGATACGTTGAGATCCCTTCGATATCAATCGAATAGGTTTGATCGATCTGAGATTTATTGACAATTTTAAGGGTGTATACGTTTTCAATTTCGCCTTGGATATTCTCTTGATATAACGAGTTGCGATCACGCAATACGTCGACCTCGAGCGGAACCCGTGTCGCGACATCCCAAATCATCACAGCCGTAACAACTAACATAATGACGAAGTAACCGATTGTTTTCATTCGCCACGGGTTGGTCTTCTGCGATTTATCGGTCGTGTTCAAGTTGCGTTCAGTAGTAAACCGAATCAGACCCCGCGGATACTTCATTTTATCCATGACGTCATTACAAGCATCAATACAGGCACCACAATCAATGCACTCGTACTGTAAACCATTGCGAATATCGATACCGGTTGGACACACCTGCACACACATATAGCAATCAATGCAATGACCTAACCCTTTTTCATCAGGATCGGCCTTGCGTGCGCGAGGGCCACGCGGTTCACCACGGTTCGCATCGTAACTGACTGTATAGGTGTCTTTATCGAACATAGCGGACTGGAAGCGTGCATAAGGACACATATGCGTACACATGATTTCACGCATGTAGCCCGCGTTTCCGTATGTACAGAACGCAAAAAACAGCACTGAGAATGTTGCCCAGAAGCCCGCATCAAGGGTAAAGAAATCAGCGAATAGCTGACGCACATCGGTGAAGTAACCTACAAAGGTCAATGAGGTCAACAACGCCACTGAAACCCAACCGATTTGTTTACCTGTCTTACGCCAGAACTTGTCAAAGTCCATTTTGCGCTCATCAAGTTTAATGCGCTTGTTTCGAGGCCCTTCAAACTTCTTCTCAAACCACATAAAAATAAAGGTCCATGTGGTTTGCGGGCACATAAAGCCACACCAGACACGTCCCCAAATCGTTGTCACAAAAAACAGCGCCACCGCCGCAACAATTGCAAACCACGCCAATACTGTGAAATCTTGCGGCCAGAGAGTTAATCCATAGATACGGAAGCGTTGCTCCATGATATCGAGCAGTACCGCCTGTTGACCGTTATAGGTTAACCACGGAATGAGTGCAAAAACAGCGAGTAGAATAAAGCCCCACGAGCGACGAAAATACTCCATGCCGCCTTTGACATCTCGCACGTAAATACGATTGCGGGCCGTGTTTGAGCCGCCTTTTGAAGAAGGACGCTGGATCTTGACCTTATCGGCCGGTTGGACTGTGACTTTTTGTTCCATGACGTTACCACTTGAAACAGGTCATTGTGCGAGCAGTATACCAGTTATCATATAAAGCCGCATTACTCTGCTGAATTTAAGATGCAATCTAAAAGTATGTTTGCACCTGCTTCCACATCATGCCAGTGAGACCACTCATCCGGCGCATGACTCACACCGTTAACCGATGGGATGAATATCAGCCCAGCCTGCGTAATTTCTGCAAAAAACTGAGTATCATGACCCGCCCCACTGGGCATTCTGATGCAGCTTAGATTACGCCCTTTAGCGCTTTTTTCTATGACCTGCGTCAACTTATCTGAACAGGATTGAGGCTTTAGCCAGCTGACTTGTTCATACTCAAACATCAGCCGATGTTTCCGAGCGATGGCAGACAACGCCTTGCGACATGCATCGGCGAGATCGGTCATCACATCATTACTCATATCGCGCCCAACAATGGTAAATATTGCCTCGCCTGGCACCGTGTGCGGACTCCCTGGCTTTAACTCCACCTTACCGACGGTAATGCGTGTTTTATCCGTGCCATCTTCGGCGATAATGCGCTCGATCTCGTGTGCAAAATCAGCTAAACCCATAAACGCATCACTTCGCATATTCATTGGCGCGGTTCCAGCATGGTCCGCCTTACCTTTTAAATGCACAATCCACTTAAATACTCCTGAAATGCCCTCAACGGCACCGATAGTCACTTCATCATTAAAAAGCACCGGACCCTGTTCGATATGCAACTCATAAAAGGCCTTTAACCGACTCGGTGGCCACGCTGCATCAAGCACATCCATCACATCAAGGTTATGTTTTGCCATTGCATCTTTTAGGTATACGCCGTCGGCATCATGCGCTGACATCAGCCAATCCATGTTAACGACACCTGCGAGCGCTTGGGAACCCATCATTCCACCAAAGCGACCTTCCTCTTCAGCTGTACCAACCACCCAAACAGGGTGTTTCAATTTCACGTCGTTTTCTTTCAACGTACGCAAGACTTCAAGGCCCGCGAGTACACCGAGTGCGCCATCAAACATGCCGCCAGCTGGCACAGTATCTAAATGAGATCCCGTTAATACAGCAGGTGTTTCGTGATAATCACCGATTCCAGCAAACACATTGCCAGCGCCATCCATATGGCACTTAAAGCCTTCCTTCTCAGCTAACGTTAAGAACCATCGCCGTGCTTCCATGTCGGCATCGGTAAATCCCCAGCGATAAATGCCATGATCGGATTCGTTATAACCAATTTGAGAAAGCTCACGTAATGTCGACTTCAAACGTTCAGCATTGATGTTCATAGTTCCTCCGCTTCTTGTATTAATAAGCTTAGGACACAACATCGAAAAGATAAAAAAAGCCCACCGACATGCGGTGGGCAAAGCGTTGTGAGCAGTTGGGGCTGCTCAAGACAGGGATCGGAGCACAGCTCCTAGGGGGATTACGACAGTTTGCGTGCAGTCAAAGCTGCATTAAGTACCGCCGCCAACTTAATTGACGTTTGAATCGCTTGCGCCGTAACATCGTGCTGTACGAGTGTTTTAACGTGCGAATCAATACATAAACCACAACCATTTAAAGCTGACACAGCTAATGAAAATAGCTCAAAGTCCGCTTTATCAACACCTGGGTTAGCCATCGCGTTCATGCGCAAACCGGCAGGCATTTTAGAAAACTGCTTATCGCTTGATAAGTGCAGGAAGCGATAGTAAACATTGTTCATCGCCATTAACGTAGCAGCCAGTTTTGCAGCCTGCTTAACGTTATCTTCCACTTTGTCACCGGTCTCATTCTCAATGGTCTGAATAAGCTCTTCATCTCCAAGACTATAAGCCAGAGACAACGCGGTGCCATAAAATTGATCGGTGGTTAAACCGGATGTATCTACACTGTTAAACAGACTCGACAAATTGAGCTTGGTATCTTTGCCGTGGTCGCCTAACAACTGTTTGTAATCTGCAATCGCCATCATTACCTCTACTTTGACGAGTCATTTAATACGGGGACTCCTAAGAGCCCCCAACCAGCCCATGCTTATAGCGTGTCGCCGCCTACTGCGCGGTTACAAGGGCAAAGTTCATCGGTTTGCAAACCATCTAAGATACGAAGAATCTCAGCAGGGTTACGACCGACGTTTAAGTTGTTCACTGATACGTGCTGAATAACGTTGTGTGGGTCCACAACAAAGGTCGCACGTAATGCCACGTTTTCTTCTTTGTCGCGCACACCTAAGCCATCGACAAGTGAACCATTGTCAGCAAATGAGTACTGGTTCAAGCGGTCAAGGTCAGGGTGCTCACGGCGCCATGCTAACTTAACGAACTCATTATCCGTGCTGCCGCCCAATACCACTGCGTCACGGTCAGCAAACTCTTCATTTAACTTGGCAAACTCAACAATTTCAGTTGGGCATACAAAGGTGAAATCTTTTGGGTAAAAGAAGATGATCTTCCATTTACCGGCAAAGCTCTCTTGCGTCACTGTTTCGAACGCGCTTTCGCCATTTTCTTCTGGCATATTAAATTTTGGCTTCGCAGCAACTACACTGAAATCGGGTAACTTATCGCCTACTGTCAACATAATGTCTTCTCCTAATCGTTGAGAGGTGTCTTAACGTTTCGAGAAGCATACTAGGGCAAGTTTTTGATTGGATAAAACGAATAAAACCTATTAAGATAATCGAAAAAGCAATAATTATAGGTGAACAATGAGCAAATTACCGAGTTTGAAAAATCTGAATTACCTGATTGCGTTACACCAGCAGCAAAACTTTAATCGCGCAGCTGCCGCGTGCAACGTGAGCCAATCAACCTTGAGTAGTGGTATTCAAAACCTTGAAGAACAACTGGGCTGTCAGCTTATAGAGCGTGACCATAAATCCTTTTTGTTTACCGCGCTCGGTGAAGAAGTTGTTGAACAGGCGAGAAAAATTATTACTTCAACAGAAGAGCTCATGCATTACGCCAAGGGTCACGGCAACATCATGGAAGGACCCGTACGATTAGGGATCATCCCGACAATTGCCCCCTTTGTGGTCGCAGAATTGAGCCGACGTGTACAAGCGAACTTCGCTAAGCTCGACTTACAGATTTCCGAAGATACTACCGCGAATTTGCTGAGTGCATTGCGCGACGGCGAGTTAGACATTCTGCTTCTGGCATTGCCTATGGATATTCACGGTAACCAAAAATGGTTACTCGGGCGCGACCCTTTTAAACTGGTTGCGCATAAGGAAATCGCAGATCAACTGGGTGAGCCGGTTGACTACGATAAGCTTCCCGACGGCAGTATATTCCTGCTCGAAAAGGAACATTGTTTAACTGGGCACGCAGTCGCTGCATGCCAGTTGACTGATACCGTCAAAGTAAACCCCTTTACCGCGACAAGCTTACACAGTCTAGTGCAGATGGCCGATGCTAAGAAAGGTGCAACCTTTATGTCACAGATGGCGATTGACCGTGGCATCCTTGATAACACCGACCTCAAACCATTAAAGCCAGCAGGCCAAGAGGCATTTCGTGATATTGGTATGGTATACCGACCAACCACCAGCCGCCGTCAAACGTTCCGCAAGCTAGCAGAACTTATCGCTCCGCTATTACCAGTCAGCACACTGAACTGAGCTTAGCGTCGACGAACGGGCGGTAGTGGGTACCGATCCGCCAGGCTGATACTTTCGCCATCCGGTTTAATCACCCGAGCATGGCGCCGGTTCAGCTGGCGCGGATCGGTGACACCGCACGAGTGAGCGATAATATTCACACCGTACTCAAGGTATTTGTGGTAATTGGCGACACGCTCAGACTTATCTTGTGGATCTAAGCCCCGCTGTAACTTGGGATCATCCGTGGTAACACCCGTCGGGCAGGTGTTTTTATTACACTGCATGGCTTGAATACAGCCTAACGAGAACATAAACCCTCGAGCCGACACGACAAAGTCCGCCCCCATAGCGATGGCCCAAGCCACGTCGGCGGGGGAAATCATTTTACCCGAGCAAATAATACGAATCCGTTCATGCAAGCCGGCCTCGGTCAGCTTGTCGACTAAAATAGGTAAGCTCTCAGAAAGCTTTAACCCCACATAGTCGATAAGAGGTTGTGGCGCCGCTCCGGTACCACCATCCGCGCTATCTAGCGTGATAAAGTCGGGCGCCGCTTCCTCGCCACGATTAAGAATGCTGTCTACGAGTTCATCAATCCAACTCGGGTCACCCATGACAAATTTAAAGCCTGTCGGCTTACCCGTTATCGTGCGGACTTTATCAATAAAATCGAGGAGCTCTTCATTGTTGCTAATCTCAAGATGACGGTTTGGACTAATGGCATCCTGACCGACCTCAATGCCCCGAATTTCTGCGATCTCTTGATTGACTTTAATGCCAGGTAAAATGCCGCCCTTACCAGGTTTGGCGCCTTGGCTGAGTTTTATTTCAAACATTTTAACCGAATCATGACGCCCTAACTCCGCCAAGCGGCTTTCATCAAGCTGTCCATCTTTAGTGCGCACACCAAACTTTGCAGTCCCCATCTGGAACACCACATCACAGTGACCAGAGAGGTGATAGGGCGATAGTCCTCCCTCACCAGTATTCAGCCAACAGCCTGCCTTTTTAGCGCCAGCAGATAATGCTTTAACTGCAACCGGTGAAAGGGCGCCATAGCTCATACCCGAAATATGAAAATATGAGGTTGGAGAATACGGCTTATCACAATAAGGACCAATTTTAACGGGTTGAGGGCTGACCGACTGCTCGGCGAGCGGCGGATAGGGCGCGTTACTAAAAATAATGGTCCCTGTGCGAGTCAAATCTCGCGTTGAACCGAAAGCAACGTTGCGATCGGCGTTTTTAGCCGCGCGATAAACCCAGCTTCGTTGCGCACGGTTAAACGGCATTTCTTCGCGATCCATAGCAAAGAAATATTGCCGCATAAACTCGCCCATGCGTTCGAATATATAGCGAAACCGACCCACCACAGGATAATTGCGGCGGATAGTGTGGCGAGTTTGGATCTTATCGACAACATACATCACACCGATACTCACGATCAGCGTAATGATGCCTAAAACAAAAAGCGCTGCTAACCATTGAGCAAGAGTTAGCAGCGCCGAGTTATCAAACCAAGATTGATTTTCCATTATCGAGCTTCTTGTACCTTATTCAGTGAAGCTGTGATGGAATCGGCATTAACGCCTTCCATTGAGTGCGTTTGCAACTGGCTCCAATCGACAGGTCCACCAACATGACTTTCAATCAATCGACGGCTTTCATCCTTGGTGAGAGGACCATCCACTTTAATCGTGTACAAGCCATCGCTCTCCTTCGTTTCCGCATTTGCAGAATTCGGCAAATAAATAGTGCCGTTGTTAAAGTCTACCGCGTAAGCGATTAAACCGGGAATAACGAATAATAATAAACCCACTCCGTTGAGCGCCGCTACACCTGGGTCAATACGTCCACTCGTCTGCCCCTTGCGCTCGGGGTACATCAGTGTGCCGCATGCCGTTAAATGCAAAATCAGTGTGGCACTCACAGCCGCCTTTAACAATGACTTGGATTTCATAATCGTTCCTTTAATTTTGTAATGAATAATTAACAACATCATTAAGTAAGGCTGTGATCTACAAAGAGATCAAGAAAAGTCATCAAAATCTACAATTAATACGTATACTAAAAATATTCAAAGCTATACAAGTTAAGAGTGGAGGCTCTATGAAAAGTACCCTTACCGCAGTGGCTGCTGCCCTGCTATCAACCACTATGGGCACTACAGCGCTCGCCCAAGAAGTCGAAACAGAACGTCATACGCTATCGCTTGAAACCATCAGCGAAGGGCTCAATCACCCTTGGGGAATCGTCTTCCTACCCTCAGGCGACATGCTAGTAACCGAGCGCTCGGGTACGTTGAACGTGATTACCCCCGATGGTAAAAAAACCGCTATCAAAGGCACGCCAGAAGTGGTGGCTAAGAGCCAAGGCGGTCTACTTGATGTTAATATCGACCCTAATTACGCAGACAATGGCTGGGTTTACATCAGCTATTCAGAACCCGATCCAGACGGTGGCAAGGGCAATAGTACAGCGGTTATGCGTGGCAAAATTGATGGCGATAACTGGACTCAAGGCGAAGTCGTTTTTCGTCAGGCACCAAAGTATGAAAGCAACGCTCACTTCGGTTCACGCTTGATATTCTCCCCTGAAGGTCACCTCTTTATTACCTTGGGCGACCGCTATTCACGTATGCAGGACGCGCAAACACTCGATAACCATCACGGCAAAGTTGTACGCATTTGGCCAGATGGCTCTATTCCAGAAGATAACCCGTTTGTCGGTCAGTCTGACGCGCTCGATGAAATCTGGTCATATGGTCACCGCAACGTACAGGGTGCCGCTATTCACCCAGACACAGGTGAACTATGGACAATCGAACATGGTCCACAAGGTGGCGATGAAGTGAATATCCCAGCAGCTGGTAAAAACTATGGTTGGCCAACGGTCACCTATGGTGAAGATTACGGCGGCGGTGAGATTGGTATCGGCACGCACAAAGAAGGCACAGAGCAACCTTTTTATTATTGGTTACCTTCCATCGCTACAGCTGGCTCAATTTTCTACACGGGTGATCAGTTCCCTCACTGGAAAGGCGATCTCTTAGTCACTGCGTTACGCGGACAGACCATCGCGCGCTTAGATCTTGAAGACGGCCGAGTCTTACACGAAGAACGCATGCTTGAGGATGCAACCAGCTTCCGAATTCGTGATATTGAGCAAGGTCCAGACGGATTTCTATATATCTTAACCGACGCTGATAGCGGTCAGCTTATTAAACTATCTCCTGTAAAATAACTATGAAGTATTTACTTACCATGACAGGGCTGGCACTCGCGCCAGCCCTTTGTTTTAGCCAAGAAATTAATGAGATCATCGAAGTAAACGCACAACAGCCTGATACCGAATGGCGCATGGCGCCGGGTAGCGTTGACTTCATTGATATTACTAATCAGTTACCCTCCCTGAGCATTGATGCGGGCGATACACTAAGAGCAATTCCCGGTATTCAAGCCGATACGCGCTACAACTATGCTCAGGACACGCGCCTCGTTGTGCGTGGCTACGGCGCCCGCGCGGCGTTCGGTGTGCGAGGCCTACAATTAAACGTAGATGGGATCCCGCTATCCATGCCCGATGGCCAAGCGCAAACCTCAAGTATCATTTTAGATGAGGCGGAAACCGTCGAAGTATTCCGCGGACCGCTCGCAGTGCTCTACGGTAATACGGGGGGAGGCGTAGTCGAGTGGAATACGCGTGCACCACAACAAACAGCCAGTCACATCACGCTCGCTGCGGGTGCGAATGATCTGACTCGTGGTAAAGGTCAATTCGATTGGGTTAACGATGTGCACAAACTTCGCTTCATCGCGACTGATTTGTACACTTCGGGACCGCGCCCCCACAATACGGCAAAGCGCCAACAACAAGGGCTACGGTATTACTTTGATATCAACGACCAGCAACAACTTATTGTGCGCTACGATAATAACAAGGCACCACTTTTAGAAGATCCGAGTGCACTCACCCCTGATGCTTGGCGCCAAGATCCCGAGCAGACCGTAGGTCGCGCAATCGACTTTAATACACGTAAGTCGATTCATCACCGACAAGGCTCAATGACATGGAAACTCGAGGCAAGTGACTACCGAGCTCGTGTTGCAGCCTGGCAAGGTGATCGCGATGTCGTGCAATTTCTTCCCTTTGCAGGTGACGATATAGGCAGTTCGGGCGCGGTTATTGATTTATCTCGTCAATTTGAGGGAAGTTCAGCTTACTTTGAGTGGCAAGCAACGTCGCAAACGGACATCGGTTTTGGATTGCGCTATGAGCGCCAGCAAGACCATCGATTTGGGTTTGTAAACGACCAAGGTGAAAAGGGCGATCTACGCCGTAGTGAGTTCAATCACGTTCGCAAACAAGCGGTGTATACTCGACTTACTCACCAGTTTAATGAGCAGTGGCGGCTAACCGCAGGCGCGCGACACAGTCGGTTCGATTTCTCGGTTGATGATCAATTTATAATGCCGGGCGACCCCGATGATAGTGGTCAGAATGAACTGAGCGACAACTCAGGAGCCGTTGGTCTGTCATGGGCTTTTGCACCTAATTGGTCAAGCTATGTTAGTTTGGGATCGGGTTTTGAAACACCAACACTCACCGAGCTTGCTTATCGCAATAATGGTAGTGGTCTCAATACCGAGCTCTCACCCAGCCAATATCGCCAAACCGAATGGGGTTTAAAGTTCAGTCAACCGGGACAGTTCTCGTCGCAGTTAGCAATGTTTGATATCCAATCTGAGGATGACATTGTTATTGATCAGTCAAACGATGGCCGCACTACTTACCGCAACGCGGGCGAGACAGAGCGGCAGGGTATCGAATGGCAACTCAATTTACAACTGACCGAGCAAATCGATGGGTTTATCTCATACAGCTACATTGATGCCACCTATCAAGGCGGTATGTTTAGCGGTAATCAACTGCCTGGCGTAGCCGACAGTCAATGGTTTACCCGACTGACTTGGCAGCCTATAGCCACAACCCAAGTACAGCTATTGGGGCAGTATCGTGGCGAAACTTATGCGGATGATAGTAATGCAGTTAACGCGCCCAGTTATGTCAAATGGGACTTAGCCGTAACCCAGGACTGGCAAATCGGTAACAATGCCTTCGAAGCGTGGCTTAGAGTAGATAACTTACTTGATAAAGACTACGTAGGCTCTGTTGTGGTCAACCAAGGGAGTGGACGTTCGTTTGAACCCGGCATCGGCCGTTCTGCAAGTATCGGAGTAAGCTGGCATCATACATTTTGATGCCAGCTTAGCCGTTTCTTTTTAAATCATAGCTCTTAGCACATCGAGCAGACGTTCGGCCGTTTGCTCAGATGATGCTGGGTTTTGGCCTGTAATCAACATACCGTCTTGTACGGCATATGACTGCCAATCATCGACCTTACGATAATGTCCACCTTTAGCGCTCAGCTCATCTTCGAGTAAAAACGGAACCACTTCGGTCAGCCCAACGGCCTCTTCTTCAGAATTACTAAACCCAGTAACCGTGCGACCTTGAATGAGCGGATCGCCACCCGGTGTTTTAGCGTTTAGTAGCACCGCTGGCGCATGACAAACTGCTGCGACCGGCTTTCCTTTTGACCAGAACTTCTCAATTAGGTCAATCGATTGCTCATCATTCGTCAGATCCCATAACGGACCATGACCACCTGGGTAGAAAATCGCGTCAAAGTCATCAACGCACACTTCATCAAGCTTGCACGTGCTACTTAACTTCTTCTGCGCTGCTTCATCTTTATTAAATCGATCAGTCGCCTCAGTTTGAGCATCATCCGCTTCACTGTTAGGGTCGATCGGTGGTTGACCGCCTTTAGGCGATGCAATTGTTACTTCAGCACCTGCATCGACAAATGTGTAAAACGGTGCCGCGAACTCTTCAAACCAAAAGCCCGTTTTGTTACCTGTATCACCTAACTCATCGTGAGACGTCATAACCATTAGAATCTTCACGGTATACTCCTTTGCGTGTGTACTCTGATGCCTCTATTACGCTTTTAGCTTTCAGATTGATCAGTCTGACCGTCCAACCAACGATAAAGCGTGCGCCGCGTAATACCTAAAATTTCAGCCGCTTTCTTTTTATTACCCCCGACATGATCCATAACATCCTGAATATATGCGTCTTGGTGTGCTTGTAACGTATGCCAGTGCGGCTGCGTATCCGCCGTTGGATCACGCACCTCCAGCATACGCTCAGGTAAATCGTCGACTTGTAAATGATGTGATTGAGCAAAGGTCACTGCGCGCTCAATCGCATTCTGTAACTCTCGTACGTTGCCAGGAAATCGATAACGATAGAGCACATCGAGTGCATCGGTATCAATATCAGTAATACGTTTACCGGCTTTTTCTGCGTACACGCTAATAAAATGATGAGCTAAACGCTCAACATCTTCGCCGCGCTGGCGCAATGCAGGAACCTTCACACTGAAGGTTTCAAGTCGATAAAACAAGTCTTCACGAAACTCGCCATCACGCACGCGCTGCTCTAAATTTTGATGGGTGGCGGCAATAATACGTACATCAACTTGTTCTTCCTCATCGCTACCGACCGCTCGCAAGGTTCCTTCTTGTAGTACCCGAAGAAGTTTAGCTTGCAATGCCAGCGGCATTTCACCAATCTCATCAAGTAACAGCGTGCCACCATCAACCTGTTTAAATAGCCCCAAACGTTTACCTTGTGCGCCAGTGAACGCGCCTTGTGTATGACCAAAAAACTCGCTTTCCATAAGTTCAGAAGGAATACCCGCACAGTTCACGGCTTGAAAAGGCTTGTCACGCCGATCACTGAGTTCATGAATAGCGCGAGCAACCAATTCTTTACCGGTTCCCGATTCACCCGTAATAAGGACGCTTCCACCCGCAGTCCCTAAGCGTTCAATTTGATGATACAGCTTACGCATTGCAGGACTTTGACCAATCAGTCCCGCAGGGCCTTTCTGTTGTGACTTAAACCGGGTTAACTCTTGTTTCAGTAAACGGTGTTCTAATACTCGCTGAACGCTGAGCAGGAGATGCTCAACATCAAGAGGCTTAGTCAAAAAGTCAGCCGCCCCTTGCTTTAACGCATCAACCGCCTGATCGACTGTGGCGAATGCAGTAATCAGGATAAGTGCTGGCGCACCCGCCTCATTAACGTGTTCTAGTAGCGATAAGCCCGAAGAGCCGGGCAAGCGTATATCGCTGACAATCACATCAACCGGGGGGCGTTCACTTTGATACTCCTCCACCGAGGGATAAGCAGAAACGATATACCCCTCGGTCTCAAGCTCCTCAACAAGTAACTCACGAAGTGCAGAGTCGTCCTCGATGACAGCTATCTGCGCTTTACTCGATATCATTCGGTTCTCCTGTTCTGAAGGCTGCGTGCGGAAGCGATAGAATGACACAGCACCCACCTTCTGGGCGGTTCTCAAGTTTTAGCTCGCCCTCATGGTCGCTCATAATATGTTGCACAATGGTCAGCCCCAATCCTGTTCCTTCACCTGTCGTTTTGCTGCTATAAAAGGGCGAGGTCGCATGCGTTTGAGCGCGCTCAGTGAGACCCTCACCATCATCCATAATCATAATTTCAGTTGCACGCGGAGTACGGCTGACAACAATACATACTTCCGATTCAGCGGCTTGATAGGCATTACGAAGTACATTGACTAATGCCAGTTCCATGCGCGATATATCCACCCGACACGTGTCATTACCTGAGTAATCGAACACACAGTGAATATCATCGTGCTCTAGCTCAAAACTAATGCTTGTTTGAGCACGCTCAATGAGTGTCTTAATCGCCACATCTTGGCGTTCACTCACGGGCGTCCGAGAGAAAGCAAGTAACTGATTCACAAGCCGTGTTAAACGATGAACCTGTCCACGAATCGCTTGCAGTTGGCGCTTATCGTCGTCCGCCGTTGCATGTCTCAGCAGTTTTTTCGCTCGGTTATCGATTACCGTAAGTGGTGCACCTAATTCATGCGCTACGCCACTGGATACTGAACCTATCGCGGCCATTTTCTCTTGTGCTCGTAGCGCTTCATTCAAGCGCTGTTCTTCCTGTCGTCTATCGCGAATCTCGTGTTCGGCACGCGTAATGGCTTCGAGCATTTCATTCAACCCTTGGCTAATTGCCACGATCTCGCTCGGACCTTGGGTATCAACACGCACATCGCGGCGACCATCGGCCACCTGCTGCATGATATTTCGTAGATACAATACATGCCGACCCACACCACGGTAGTGACCAAAGACCAGCACCGCGATAGTCACCACTGCAAAAATAAACCAACTGATCCAAGCCACTTGGCTCAGTTGTTCAAACCGTTCATCAAAATCACTGGCTCGCCGATTAATTTGCAGAAGCCCAATAATACGTCCTCCACGATCCACGATGGGGAGAAACTGAGAGAACACCTCACGACCTTCAACTTGGCGATAATCATCTTGCGACACCCCAGTTTGCACCGTTTGCCGTGCTAACCAGCTATCGGATAGGTCAGTTTCTGTAACACCCGCTTCAGCGACCTGCTGGCCATTTACATCGTAAACCGAAGCGCCGTAAACGCGACCAATATTAAATACTGAATCTAAGTTAGCTTGTACCGTCGCGAGATCGTTGTTTAACAGAGCATCACTGATCGGCAAGCTAATCGCTCGACCAATCAGTTTAAGGTCGGTCTTTAAACGTTCCTCTTCTTGTTGCCCAGCGATATTCAAACCAAACGTAATCGCGGCGCCCGACATAAAGAGCATTGGAATCACGACATAAAGCAGCAATCGGCGCTGAATACTTGAGAGTGGCAAAGTGTATCTTTTTGTCACGTTACCTCCTTTGTGTGTATCAAAAGGATACATAAGAAACGGTAAATTTTCCTTGTATGATTTTCGATATTTACTTTTTCTATATATTTCAAACGGTTATAAAGTTGGCACGATATTGGCTTTAGTAGAAGTGAGTAAATTTTTGAACAACAGGAGTTCACCATGAAAAAGACAATGATTGCACTTGCATCAGCTATGACATTGGCTACTACTGCAGCAGCGGCGCAAACTCAAGACAATGCGGCGCAAAATCAGATGGCTCAGCAACAAGCTCAACAAGAAATCACTGAAGGTATGTTGGTGAAGTTTGTTGCAGCAATGGAAGACGTTCAAAAAGTGACGACTAAATATCGTGACAAATTCCAAAATGCTGAGAACCAAGAAGATGCGCGTAGCATTCAGCAAGAAGCGCAAAAAGAAATGATCGCGGCGGTTGAGGATTCTGGCCTGACTCCACAACAGTACAACATGATTATTCAACGTGCGCAAAGCGATGAAGGGTTGCGTACTCGTCTTCAAGACATGACTTCAAGCGAAGATAACTCTTAATCGAGTTTAACGCTGTATAACGAGGGGCGGTCCTAGTCACCGCCCTTTTTTGATCATAATTGCCCGTCACCACGTAACACTTCAATATTCATACGAATTTAAAAGGAGTGTCTTAGTGAAAGCGGCAGACCTCATGGTAAAAGCGCTCGAGAACGAGGGCGTTGAATATGTATTTGGGATTCCAGGAGAAGAGAACCTCGACCTACTCGAGTCACTTTCAAAATCATCCATCGAATTAGTACTCACTCGACACGAACAAGCTGCTGGCTTTATGGCGGCAACCTATGGACGCTTAACTGGCAAGCCTGGTGTCTGCTTATCGACCCTTGGGCCCGGTGCTACCAACTTAGTCACTTCGGTCGCGTATGCGCAGCTTGGCGCGATGCCAATGGTCGTCATTACCGGTCAAAAACCGATAAAAGACAGACCACAGGGTCAATTTCAAATTATTGATGTCATCGACATGATGACGCCGATTACTAAGTACACACAGCCTATCATCAGCGCTAAAACGATACCTTCACATGTACGCGAAGCATTCCGCCGTGCAGAAGATGAGCGCCCTGGTGCCGCACACCTTGAGCTGTCTGACGATATTGCGGCCGAAGAAGTGGATGCCACACCGATTACGCCGAGCTACTCTCGCAGACCAATTACCGAACATAAGTCAGTCGACTATGTCCTCAAACTATTGAAAGAGGCTAAGCATCCGCTGATTGTCATTGGCGCAGCGGCAAACCGAAAAATTACTGCGAAAATGCTCCGCGCATTTGTCGACAAGACGGGTATTCCTTTTATCACGACACAAATGGGCAAAGGCGTCATCAATGAGGACCACCCACGTTGGTTGGGTAATGCGGCGGTTTCGGATGGTGACTATCCCCATCGCGCGATAGAGCAAGCGGACTTAATTCTTAATGTCGGACACGACGTCGTCGAAAAACCGCCGTTCATGATGAAGCCTGATCAGCGTAAGGTGGTTCACATTAACTTCCAAGGCGCGCAAGTCGATTCTGTTTACTTCCCACACGCCAGCATGATCGGCGATATCGGTAACAGTATCTGGCAGCTTAAAGAGGGCATCGAGCCACAGTCACATTGGGATTTCGAGTTCATGCTGAAAGTACGTGAACATATGCGCGACCACACCGATGAAGGAGCGCATGACGAGGCTTTCCCCATGTTACCGCAACGCTTGGTAGAAGAAGTGCGAGAGGTCATGCCGGACGACGGTATCATTGCCCTCGATAACGGTATCTACAAAATTTGGTTTGCCCGCAATTATCCAGCGCGCCAGCCCAACACCGTTTTACTCGATAATGCGTTAGCCTCGATGGGAGCAGGCTTGCCGTCAGCAATGGCAGCGAAACTGGTTCATCCAAACCGCAAAGTAGTATCCATCTGTGGGGATGGTGGCTTTATGATGAACTCGCAAGAAATCGAAACCGCTGTCCGCATGAACCTCGATCTGGTGGTGCTTATCCTCAACGACAGCGCATACGGTATGATCAAATGGAAGCAAGAGCACATGGGGTTACAGAACTTTGGTCTGGACTTCAAAAACCCAGACTTTATCAAGTATGCGGAAGCCTACGGTGCTAAAGGCTATCGATTGAATGCTACCGAGGAGTTACAACCACTGATGCGCGACTGCATGGAACAAGGTGGTGTTCACATTATCGACGTCCCCGTTGATTACTCACGTAACGTAGAGCTTCTCAACGAGGAAATCCCAAAACGCGCAAAAGCAATCCAAGCCTAATCTTTTAGGCTTGGATGTGTATCAGCGAAAATAGGGTAGTCGTTAATTTTATCTAAAAATGCCTGCAGCTTGGGGAATTCGTCGAGCGAGAGCAATGAACGAAATAATCCCCAGCTCAGGAAACAACCGAGACGCAGTTCACCATCACTGAAAGGATGAGGCCCTTCGTACGCCACTGCGTGGTCACGGCGCTCCAGTAACGCAAGTATTTCATGAACACGTGCTTGCTGGCGCTTCATGTAGCCGTTGTTTTCTGGCGTCACGCCCTCTTTACTCAGCAGGAATAAGTTAATCGTCGCGTCCATCGCTGTATTGACCAAGCAATACTGGTCATAGTCTGTAGTATCCGCAAAAAAACGTTCGCCATTCTTTTCACGTACATACTTTAATATGCTCGACGAATCAAAAAGCCGTAACTCATTATGATGCAAGAAGGGCACCTTCTTTGCTGGACTCAATTTTGCACTCATATCGTGGTCGGTTTCAGTGAGCGAGTACGCGATGCCCGTTTCTTTAAATACGATCCGACAGTGACGTACATACGGTGAAGTATAGCTTCCAAACAATTCCATAAATCGGTCTCCTATTAATGGTCTCGACAGGGTTCGTCGGGATACTCAAGTTCGATTGTCGTATGCGCCAAATTAAACCCTTGTAGCGCTTCAGAAATTCTCAATTTCAGCTGAACACGTTGTGCCGCGGTAAGCTCACGCGCAACCACAATATGCGCCGTTAATACGTGACGCTCCCCATCAAGCGACCAAAAATGAATATGGTGGGCATCTTTAACGTCATCTAGTTTTATCAGTTTTTCTTGAATGGCGATATAGGCTTCTTCGCTAGGCGACGCTTGCACAAACAGTTTTACAGTCGAGGCAAGGGTACGGATTACATTCAACAATATAAACAGGGTAAAACCGATAGATAACAAAGGATCCAGAATGGGCCAATTAACAAAATACAGCACGATTGAAACGATCAATACCGCGACCCAACCCAACACATCCTCAATTAGGTGCCAGTTTAAGACACGTTCATTTAGCGTCTCACCCGCGCTTAATTTAAAAGCCGCATAACCATTCACTGCAACCCCAAACACTGCCAAGCCAATCATGCCCTCGACAACCGGCATAACAGGATCCAATAACCGAGGAATAGCGGTATAAAGAACCCATATCGAGCCAGCAATAAGAATAACCGCATTGATAAAGGCGCCGACCAACGACAGCCGTTGATAACCGTAAGTGAATGTTTGGGAGGGATCGCGCTTACTAAATTTATTAAGTAACCAGGCGAGTCCAATTGATAAGCTATCACCTAAGTCGTGCACCGCATCAGCTAAAATCGCTGTACTGTTGGTTAACACGCCACCAATAAACTCAATAATGGTAAAGCCTAAATTAAGAAAGAACGCCCATCCAATTCGGTTTGACGACATATCGTGGTGGTGGTGATGGTGATGATCGTGACTCATAAACTCCACTTCTTAATTCAGTGAAACGGACAACAGAGCATATGTTGACTAAGTAGCTACTATGACACGATAGCATGCATATGCGAAGCGCATCATTCAGAGAGGCAACCCGATAATGATGTCATTTAATGCTGACAAAACAGTATTACTATCGTAATGTATCTTTAATGTTACAAAAAGAGAAAGCACAATGCGCAAAATTCTTCTACTCGGACTGCTTTTAGCCAGCTTCAACTCACTCGGCAAAACACTTGAAACACCTACTTATCTTATCCAATGCCAAGATTGCACTACCCCTCAGCTGCGCGACTGGTTCTTTAACACGATTGTTGTTAATACAAATGAAAACACCGAAAAAGAACATCAAGCTATCTACTCACAATACCGCATCATCGTACATCGACCGGACTCATCTCATTATGACGCCTTTAAGGTGACCGCACCCGTAACACGCTTAATGCAGGGTGATATTAAACCAGAAACCTTTAACGTTTCAGAAACCTCTTATACAAACAGTGAAACGTACCTCGCTACTCAGCTATTTGCTTATGCCGAGCAACTCGATAAGCAATTAGATCGTATTGGCGACCAATTAAGTCGCTCATTTGAGGCTGCGGATGAATACCAGCAATGGCTTAACTCGAATAGCACACAAGCTAACAGCCACGTCTGCTCAAAGGATCCTCACTATCTCGGATTAACGTCTTTCTTTTCTGTCGACGCGCGTAACCAGTTACAACAACAAGCGAATCAACTGTTCAACCAAATCGACTTCAACATCGAACCGACGACGATAAAATTAGCCAACCAGTCTCGTTTTATTAAGGGTACATTCAACCAGTCGTCGATTTACTTAGTTAAAGGACCGGCACCCAATAAATCGACAGTATCCTTAACCTTTGCCGATCCAGAGGACACTAAAAGCTCAGCAGAAGCAGCGTTTCTCCTCATATTAGATGGCGACACGCTGACTATTACCCCAAGTGAGGCACTCACTCAGTTAGGCAATAAAAACCTGAGTCTTTTCGAGGATTTTGGTGGGGAGGTTTCGCCATGTGCTGTTGCCGCAATGAGTAACTATCAAACACCTAAAAAAGTAAGACAAACGCAGAAAGAGCCTACGCTTGCAGCCAATGTTAATCCTGATAATCCCCATTTATGTGCATACATTTATGGCAAACAAGATGATACTCGTAGAATGATTTTGGGCGCAACATGCAAGGCCGCGCCCAGTGGGGCTGATATAGTTGATTTATAGTGTGGGCCACTGTGGGCGGACATTAAAGTTCTTAAATAAAAGACTAGAAACAACGATCTTTAAGGCTAAAAAGCATAAAATTGACAATAAAGATCTAAAAAAAAAGTTTAATCAGTTACTCGAGTAAGCTAAAAAAACATTAAAGATCTTAACTCCTATCACACAAAATTAGTTTTTATATGAATTTCTTTTATAATCAGCCAAACTCGCTAATCAAAATCGTATCCATACTCCTTCATTTTGTTATAGTATTCACCGGTTTCATAACCACATTCTTTAAGCAACTCTACAGTTTGCTGAGCATATTTTAATAGATCAGCCTTATTCTCAGAAAGGTGTTTATCAACATCTAGCGAGGTACTTATCTTATCGATAGCTTTAGTTGCAGATTGAAACTGAGAAAAAGAAAGATCTCTTTTTTCCTTCACTCCTTCAACTAAGCCCAAACTATCCGCTTGGGTAACGTCCTCCTTATAGAAGCGAAAGACAAAAGAATGCATATCAGACACATCCGAATAGAAATCAATTTTATACTTAAATGAACTAACTAATTCAACTTCATGTTCATGTTTGTAACTTTCCTTTATAACCCAAAGTACTAAAGAAATTTGCAGGAGAGTATTAAAATCTGACTCCCTTTCAACGGATGATAAAGCTTCACTGGTCTTGAAAGCTTCATAAATTTCCGAAAAACAATCTTCAACCTTTTGCGATACAGGTTGGTGCTTTAAATATTCGGTGATTATTCTTTCGAATTTCGTAACAATCCCCTCAACTTCTCCACCTCTATTAAGTCGTGTTGTGAGACAAAACAACCAGGGGGTACCCGTCAAATGTGCCATCTGATGGCTTAATAAGAGATAGATAGCACGCAGCGACGAAGCCTTAATAGCTGAGTTACAAAAATCCAAATTTATAAAATGATAGTTTCCAAACTTTTTAATACGATTCCAAGCCTCGGATCTAGCGTTCGCAAGTTCTTCAAACTTAAACTGATCAACTTTAGAATTACCGGAAATATCTTCGGTATCTAATAGCTTGGTTAAACTGACTTGAGCCGCACCATAATCATAAACGGAGTCTACGAATCCATGAACCCCAAGCTTTTTTCCTTTGAAACTGCTTGAACCCTTTAATTCCCGACGTAAAAAATTAACATCTAACAAATCCCCACCGGGCAAACCAAAATAATTCACCGTATCTACATAATTATAGGAGGACCTCTCTAATATACGTTTGATTTGGTCCAACCACTGCCAATCCCTTATTAGTTGCTTTCTAGGCTTATGCCAAGGTTTAAACTCTGATTTATATTCAGAACCCGTTTTCCCAAAAACTTCATCATCATCAAAAAGCGAGTTGTTCGATTTAAAAAAGTTCATATTAAACCTCGACCACTAGCACTTCGATGATATCTGATAACATTTGTTCTTGCTGACTAACAGTCAAATCAATTAATAAATTATATGATTCTAGTATATTTAATACTGCTCTAGATTTTTCTATTACATTTTCTTTCTTTTTTTGACTATTTATTTCATATTTTTTTAATAGTTCATCGAGACGTCTTTTTGAAAAAACATAGTTATCTATCGTTGTTTCGTTATCTATTAAAGATATCGTTTCTTTATTACTAGCTTCATGATTCTGAATGATTAAATCAGACCTTTCATCTGGATCTCGATTATTTATTATAAAGCTACGTTTAACTACATTTTGAATTTCACTTATAAACTTTTTCTTCGCAGTATCACTTGCCTTCTCGTTAATTTCTCTTTTCAAATATTTATATTTATTAACGACCTGACGAATGGCGCTATGAAGCCAACGTACTATTATTTGATAGTGAGGATGTGCAACGTTAAAAGATTCTCTGTCTATATTTAGTGCTGAGTCCAACCCCTTAGTCACGAAAATCTCTGCTGTTAGCTGACTTTTAATTGTCTGTTCGGCTACTTGATGTTTCATAAATGTCTCATCAAAAAGGATTCCGGAAGCATCATGAACTCGTACTAAAACCCCGTTATGATCTCTTGGGCTAACTTTTGGTGTCCACATCAAGTATGCTTCAAATTCCAACTCTCCTCCAGTATCCTTTATACTTTTATCGGTAAGGCTTGGTGCATACTTACCTATAAACATTATCGGCTTCTTAATTTTTGCTTTAGATTCGGGAAGGTCTTTAAATTTGAGAGGCCGATAAAGTTTAATATCATCAACTATAACGTTGAATTTTGATTTTTCACCATGAGATTTAAGCCCAAGATTATCCCCAATGTTAAACTCAGGATCTAGTTTTCCCTTTATATCTATAGCTTGACCAGATTTTTCATTATTTATTACGTATAAATGCTCGAATTCTGACTCCATATGCTCAAATGGGTGTTTTTCAATGTAAGGAAGCGGAACAGACAACCCGAGAGTCCATATAGCATATAAGTAATTATCAAGTATTTGTCCTAGCTTGGGACTAACGGCATTCTTAGTTTGCTCGAGAATAGCTTCATATAGACATTTGAAACGCTCATTTTTATCGGTCTGATTTGTCCAAGGCAGGGAGGGATTTCTGCTAAGTTCACTTTTATAAGAAGATAAACCATTTTCATCATATGATAGGTATCCCACATGATAATCTGGTAATATCGCTTTCGCAGAGTTATTTTTTCTAAGAGTATCTTTACTTTGAAGTAGAATATCTAAATCCGATTCAAAATCCAGATTTGAAACTTCATCTATATAACTTTCGAAGTTTGGATCAGTTTCATTTTGTGTTTGCGACCATCTATCTATACTTCTCAGCTGATCTTTCGCACTTTGCTTTAAGTTTTTTAGTATTATGTCTGTGCCATGAGCAGTTATGTTATCAGTTTTTTCTGTCCAAATGTCGACCTCGCCTGTTTGAAAACTTTTACCTCTATCAGATGAAGTTGAATCCACTTCTTCTAACTCATCCGAGTAATTAAAAAGCTCAACCTTTGCTCGTGAGTAAAAGTCATCTCCCTGTTGTTTTGTTATGACTTCAAAGCTTCTAGTTAATTGAGCAACACTAAACAAACCTATTCCGATTTTTCCGATCAGTTTTCTTTTTTTCTTCAAACTACGAGTATTATCTGAATTATCAGTAACATTTAAATCTCGTCCTTTATTGGAGCGTTTTGCACTACCACCAATATGATGAATCATATTTACTAATGCATCGATAGACATACCATTGCCATCATCTCTAATGGTCATTGTATTGAATCGTGGAACGTCGGTATCAATGTATACGTTTTCTGCATCAGCATCATATGCATTGGATATAAGCTCGCGTAATGCAGAGCTCGGGAACCGATAAATACCATCCGTTACGCGCGCCAAGACCTTATCATCAGTGCGCAGCTTAGTGGATTGCTTCTGCCCTTCTTTCAGCTTAGCTACAATTTCGTGTTCTTTTAATTCTTCTGACGCGCTGCCCATAAAGATCCTGAGAATTCATTATCACTTGAAAATATATGTCGAAAATTAGATATCTAGTTAATTACCATGCCCTTCCTTGAGGTCAAGAATAAAAAGGCAACTGTCAACTTACCTTAAATAATCTGTTTTGTTAATTAAATAACTCATTTTCTAAAGAGAGCAACATGTTGCCCAACGCTTCGCCCAAAAGAGGAGGTACTGCATTGCCTACTTGAGTATATCTCGGGCACTCAACGGCTCTTCTGTTACCCCCCGTTGTATATTTACCACGGAATTCAAACCAATCGGGGAATGATTGCAGTCTCGCGTTCTCTCGAACGGTTAATATTCTTGGCTCACTATAATGCAATAAGTCATCAGGGAGAGTGGTTACTGTGCGTGATGCCTGACGACGGTCGAGTACAGTTAGTACTTGCTTTTTCATTCCTAACTCGAGCTTTTGCTCATCGGTTAAAGACTTGCCAGGAGAAACGATTCTTTGAATTTTTAAAAACTTCTCTTTGGTGCTGTCCTTATGTCTCGCGAGTCTCATGCTGTTGGGGGCTCCAGTAAAATTAGAGCGCATCAAACGTAAGTAGTTATTCACATTAGCTGGCTCCGTATAAGCTAGCTTAAGGAATTTTGATTTCTCCCCCCCAGAGTGAGGTATCAACTGACCGTTAGTAGTAGCTAAATCAGAAATTGCATCGTTTACCGGGATGGGAGTCAATGGTAAACCTTTAGTTTGAAGAAAACCCTCTCTGATCTCGTTTAGAATATCAAATGGGTTAATATTTCTATCTCCGATATATTGCTCGCTAACACCTACTAAAATGTACCTTTGCCTTACCTGAGGCACGCCATAATCAGCACTATTAACTAGACTGGAAAAAATGCGATATCCAAGCTGTTCTAAGTGAGATTTTACTATCTCTGCGTATGACAGTTTATCGACCGTTCCATCAGCCTTCTTAAACTTAGTATTAAAACCTTTTACGTTCTCAAATAATAGATATCTGGGCCTTACTAAATTGACAGTTTGAATATACAGCTCAGAGAGTTTGTTTCTGGGATCATCTCTATTACGACGTCCGGCTAAGGAGAATCCTTGGCATGGGGGGCCACCAACTATAGCGTCTACGTGGCCTCGCAAGCCTCGAATTTCCGTAGAGAAGTTTTCTAATAGTTCTTCTATACCCAAGTGCTGCTTTGGAAGCCAATCAGGCCAATCAAAGTGCGTATCTTCACCTCTTAACAAATTATGTTGAAAGGTTCCAAATGCATCAGGGCTTTTTTCAACTGCAAACCTTCCTTCAAAGCCCGCATTTTTGAGCCCCAATGACAGTCCGCCGCATCCTGAGAAGAGGTCGATATATCGCACGTTTTGTATCCGAGTTAGTAGATTCTAGAAGAGTTTACAACAACCGGGAAAAATTTCCAGGTTTGGCGGACATAAACATAATAGTTTTTTAATATCAACTACTTTTAACTCTATTGAGTCCGAAGTTCTCTAATGAATTTAAATCAAGTTCAAAAACTTTTCACTCCAGACATGCAGCTTTTCAGTAGGAATATTTCCATTGCCAGCTCCTTCATTACTTGGATGGCGCACACTTGAAACACTTTTCTCGTCGAACTCGCTTTTTATAACAGATGTGGGCCAACTCAGAGTTTTCTCAGTGATACTCTCGGTTAATCTACTCCAAACCTCTTGCAGCCTGATTCCACTCACTCTAAAAACTTTTGATGACAGTTTACTAACGCCATCTGACGTATCAACCTCCAGAATATACGCATTTCGTCCCTCAAAGCTCACCTCAGCGCAACAAATGACCCTAGGCTCACCGTTCTTCAATAAATGCTTTTGACCTCGTCCTGACTGCGGCAGAGCTGTTGTCTCTTTTGACAACAAAGTCACTCCGTTTTTCTGAAGCAGTTCCAACATATGGTTAAAAGCCTCAAAGCGACTCTCACACATTCGGCTTAAATCAGTCGCGTCATTAGGTCCTGAAAAGTCAGCCGCCGGAAGTTTCCCGCCCTCCGTGGGTTCATCGCTACTGACTTCTTCGCTGGCAACTTCATTGGGTTCAGGGTTCGAAGCTCCTTTATCACTATCGACTACCTCATTCACTTTGGCGGTTTGGGTATGCCCAAGGAAATTAATGGTATGGGTGTCGTTTCTCAAAATAACGGGTTCGTTATTATTCGATGCAGTTTCATCATCATTGATTTCATGCTCTTCGGGGCGCTGTGTCCACGGAGAACCGTTTGGCGTGCCTCCATTTCGTTTATTTTCATAGCGTTTAAACGAATCGTGCTGGAACAGTACTCTATCCGGCAGGCTTCCGTGAAAGGTTAAATCGGTAATCTCTTCTACAAAGAACTTATTGTTGGTTTCATCTACTCGACCATGGAAGGTAAAAAACCAACCGAGCATTTCAGGCGGTTCAAATGAAAACGTCCACATTTCCCAGCCGTTATTCACTCTGGAATACTGCTTATAGTGCCGAAAAATGCTTTCAAATGACTTACGAGCGTTACGGTCTATTAACAGCCAAGCCAACATCCGCCGAGTACCAGCATCATCAAACGCTTTTTTTGGAAAAGTGGATAGCTTTAAGACATTAACAATCACTTTTCCCTCGTTTAAACGCTCCTGGACGTCAAACTCATGCGCTAATGTTTCAGAGGTAAGTGCCGCTCGGCACAAATAGCTCGAGTGTAAAAACAAAACACGGGCAAGCTCTAGCTGTGGAATGATAAAACTTGGCTTCCCGGGCGTTTCAATCAGGAATCCTTTTTGACGCGCTTCTACTTTTGCAAGTGACGCGTAGGCGAACTCCGGAAACTCGTTCAAATTGCATTCACTAATTATTGAATCTCGTGTGATAGAGCAAGAAGCTCTGTCACGCTTAGGTTTTTCACCTGTGGCGTTCAGCACCCGCCCCCGGGCAAGCATGGGTAAGTTAGAGAAGGCGGCATGACGCTTATTCTGTATCGGACTCAACCAAACATTAATACGCCAATATTTTGCTGTCGTGCTTCGGAAGAGATCGCCCAGATGCAGCAGTTCCGAATTGTTCTCAATATTTTTAAATCTAGTGTCTGACACGAAGAATGACCTCTCTTAAAAAGTTATTAGCTTCATCAGTAATCCGCTCGATACTTAATCCAGCCAGTCGCAACAGACGCCAGTGAGCCAGCTCTTCATGCTGACGCAGAAGTTGGTAAGCAGTGTAAGTCAGTCTTCTTATTTGATAATCCGTTATGGATTCCGAGTAAGTATCAAGACAGTGATTTAATATTGGGAGCTTAGTGAGCTTTTTAGCAGATGAACGACCATGGGGAAGGTGGTTAATCAACCAAAGTTTAGATAACCGGGGAGAGCTTAGATCAGAGTCCTTTTCTGCTATAAGCTCTAAGCATCGCCGCGTTAATGCTAAGTCACGGTAATGCCAGTTTATCGGTTTATGCCCGTTACGTTTCCGTCTCCTGCCTGCATTAAAGTCTATTAACCATTTCCTATCATGCCGATAAAGCCATGCATAAACGCCTCCTTCAGCACGCCTCGCTTCCTTTATTTCTAATCGTCGCAGTAGTGATTGCCACTTCGTTCGATAGATATCGACTTGCCCTTTGGTCTTTTGCTTAACAAGACGGCGAATAGGTACGACCCGCTTTTTCTTTACTTCATGGATCGTTTCCGCGACCGTCCCCTTCAATTTTAATGCTTGCCATACCATTAAGTGCTGCAAGGCACTGAATGATTTCCGGTGTTTACGGAAAATAGTTTTCAGCCAGTTCGTGTCATTTTTGACGTCAAAGTCTAAATTAAGCTCTTGAAGAACAGAGCTCGGAAAACAGGACAATAATGCTTCGGCTATCTTCTCATGGTCTGCGTAGCGCCCTCTGGTCATCGCATTGTCAGCCGCTAACGCTTGATAAAAAGACGTCCACTGGTCAAATGAAGCGGACTCCATTGCCTGTAGCGATAAGACCTCGTTTGCTGATGAGCACAGCTTAAACAAGCCAGGTGGAGTCTTCCCGGTTACTTCTAGCTCATTTTCTGTAGTGGCAGGGCACAAAACGTAGGCGTGTCTATGCTCTTGCCAACTTTCCGGTAAACTCTTCAGGCATGCGGAACATACGCAGTTATTGAGTCCAGGAATAAACCACCGTCTATCCCAGAAGGTTTCTCCGTAATCCCTGATTTGGTTTTCCATACAGGAGGGGCAAAGACGAAAATGGTTTACTGCCTTTACTCTTGATGCAGCGACACCGAGCATCATATGAACCGCACCATTGCTGAACCCTGACATGAGTTTTATCGCACGCTGTCGAATTGACTCGGGTACGAACGGTGCATAAAAAGGGAATAGGGTATGTTGGTAAATCAGTTTTTCAGCAGAATATTGACCTGTTCTTGCCAAGTGTTGGCTGATCTTCTCAATATGGCTGGGTAAATCTAACGTTGATATCACCTTACGGTTGCCAAAGATTTCATCGAGCAACTGCTTAGGGCTGGAAATGGCTTCATTAACGCCTGTCCTCGCTATGACACTGTAAATCAGTTCATTAGGATAGGGGACAGGGACATTCGTCATTTCAGCCGACCTTATCCATCCATTTGTTCATCGGAAATATGAGCCCGGACGATTTAAGCGTTTCATAAGCTTCGTCTTTGGAACTGCTTTGCGAAGATAAAAACCTCAGGTCTTCTGTCGGTAGCGTATGCCACTCATCTTTTTTCAGGCGCTTAGTCTTTTGCTTTTTGGGTGGCGCTTTTACGTCATCATGCTCTGGAGCAGATAACCACGACGATACAATGGGCAATAGTTCCTGAAGCGATGCGTCAGGATGTTCTTTGAAAGCCCGCTTAATCGTTTCAAGAAGCAGAGAGCTATCATCGTATCCAAACTGACTGAGCATCATATACAGTCGTTTTTCATCGTCCGACACCAGCTCATCAATTTCATCCGAGGCAATCGACGCTTCATCAATCTGGGACTGCAATTCAAGTAGGCGTTTATCCGTATCCTTTAACCGTAGGTCTGAGTACTCCGCTATTTTTTCTGCGTCGTTCGAGCGAAGTGCTGCCAGCATAGGATGCACCGGGCCCAATTCATCCTGATAGACTTGTCGCAATAAGCCGGAGGTTATGCGCTCTATTCCTGTCGCAATGGCTCTTAACTGAGCTAAGACAAATAACTTAACAACAATATCCAGTACGCCCTGGCTTAAATCGTACCAAGTGTTTCTGATGTCATCCGTTAACAGCTCATCGCGATGTTTGAGCCATTGAAGCTTCCAAAGTTTGTTAGTGAATGCATGCCATTCGCCCCGGCGACCATTGGACTGATATTTTTTCATTGGCTCCCAAAAAATCGCGCCGAATCCCGCACTACGTCTTGCTGAGCGCAAGTCGACTTCAAATATCTCTTTTGCTTTTGGGGTGCCCACGAGAACAACCGGTAAACCAATGGTATTTACCAGTGTGACAAAGAAATTCAGCATTTTCTCAGAGCCACCTGACTTTGATCGGCTCAAATGCTGGATCTCATCAATAATAAGAACACCCAGGGCATGCGAATTGGCAATTTGCGCCATAATAGCCAGCATGTTCTCTACACTATGTCGCTTCATACCGTAGCGTTGTTCATAGTGAGTATTAAGAACCCGATCTAACGCTCTGAAAAAGTTCTGACAAATACCTTTAAGAGAGCCATCAAACGAACAATCAACTTTTAGGTAAACGACCTGTTCAAGATTATAGTCCGGATGGTAAATGACTTGGGGATAACCAGAGAGTACCCGGCCGATGGTCGTCGTTTTGCCACTGCCAGAGCAACCAATAATCGACATACTTTGAGCGGTTGATTTCACCTCATCAAAGCGAAAGGCCGATAGGTCGCCCGTTAATAATCGCTCGTAACCGTTCTGAAGGTGCTTTTGTCTTGATCCATTTTTTGGATTGCGGCCAACATAACCACCACGGATCATAATGGACAGCTTCTCTTCCAGTTGCACGTGTGTTGATAGCGGTTGAAAGAACTCATCTGTGAGACGGCTAATTGAGTGGGCTCTGACGTGTCCCGAAGCAAGTAAGTCTTCCGGTCGACAATGAGCATCAATTTTCAAAGACTCAGCAATATCTTTTACCGACTTTATCGGCGGTAAAGCCTCAATAAGAGGGTTGCCTCGGTAACTTTCGACGCCTGTATCATGATAACCGGCTGTGATTGATTCAATGCCACCAAATGTCATGAGTTCGGCTCCGAGTCATCACCAAACAGCTCTGAGAGATAATCAGGATAATCGTAAGTCTCATCATTTGAGTGCTTAATCGGAACCACTTTTGCCGGTTCTTTCTTATTCTCTCGTTCTGGGCGAACTGCAGTATCCCGACGCTCTTGTTCTCTGGCTTCAGCTTTATTTTTCTTTATGTTGCGAATACGCTCAGCATCACTGCTTTTTGACCCTCTACCACCCTTGGTCGCTTTTTTAACCTTATCTTCAATAAGCTGATCAAGTTCCCGGGCTTTAGGCGCGTATCCCTTTTCAGCTTTTGCGTGAGCACCTTTGATGATTTGCTGCCTCTCCCAAACTTGCTTCCAGGTAAGATCTCGAAACTCACGGCTTCGAGTCGATAAATCACAAATCCAGAACAGTTTCTTACCCACTTCCGGAAACAAATAAATATGGTTAGCGCTTCCCGGGTCGTAAGCAGCCATAAGGCCTTTCGGTCTTTTAACGGATGAGTCCCGATGCATCCATCCGGCTTCAATCAGTTCCCGGCCGGTATATGTCAGACCCCAAAGTTTTACGCCCTGCTCGGAAACCGTAACTTTCTTCCTGGGCAATAAAACGATCCGGGCAAGGTTCACATCAACATTTCGAAGTTTACCTACACGGTTCTGAATGCCCCAGTTCCAAAGGTGTATGGGAATTGAAGGAACATCTTCCGGAATGTCCGCTGCCCGGTCATACTTTTTCATGGGCTTATGCAGGTTGTGATTAATAATGGCGTTAAGCATTATTTCAGTGAAGTCGCTCATTGAGATTTTAGCTTCCGCACGATAATCACTCTCACCGTGTTTTTTGATCCGGTTTCCTTCAACAACACCCGGTAAATAGGGTTTGAAGGTGCCCTGAATAGTCTTAAAAAAGCGCTCAACTATACCTTTAGCATCACCACGACGGGGTGGCGCACTCTCCAATCGAACGCCTAACCCTTCAATAAGGTACTGAGCCTGATGGCTCATTAACTCACCTCTGTCGGCTAGAACAACATCGGGCAAACCAACTGACGGCCAGTCTTCCGGCGAAATATCGATACCGAACTTCTTGCACACTTCGGTTTTATCGCCAAAACTGGACGTTAAAGCCTTCATCGCAACCACATAAGACGGGTTATCTACACCTATGTAAAATCCCGCTACCATTCGACTAAAAACATCAATCACCATGTATATGGTTGGTCGCCCAATGACTTTCTCGGAATCGTCATCATCGACTAGGTAGATATCAGCTATTGTTGCATCAATTTCGTAACGGCTCCCTGGTCCTAACGCTTGCTCGGTTGCTGTGCCATGTAATGGCCTTATATCTTTGCGGTAGTTAGTTACTGGAGTTTGTGCAATAAGCTTGTCAGTTCTTTCGTATTCACTAAGATAAAAATGCTGAAACTGCCGATAGGTCGGTATCTGCTCTTCGCTGGCATCGGGATTTGCGAACTTATAAGCCGAAGCAAACTTCCGGTACGCATAGCTGACAGACATATTCTTGTCGTTAAGTAGCACCGTTTCTATCGTGCGCCGGAACAGTCGCCGTATATCATCATTTAACGGCACCGTGGTTCCCGGGGTGTGTATTCGACGTTGCCCGGGTGTTTTGTCTTTGAAGTTTCGAGGCTTACCAGCCGCACCGGAGTTCTTAAAGTCGGGAAGCAGCGCATTTTTAAGCTGCCCTCGTTGCCAGTACCGTCTCAAGTATTTGTAGAGTGTGGGAACACTGACTTCTGATTCTTCAGCGGCACCTTTCAGAAGAGCTGCACGCTCTTTTTTAAAATACATTTTCTCATCTGCGATGATGTCTTTAATCGCTTGGTAAGCTTTTTCACGGTGTTTGTAGTCAGAGCTGCCATCTTCCGGCGTGAGTACCTGAAGTTCAGCGAAAGGGTCATCAACACGAATGAGTTGGCCGGAAGCAACTAAGTCTTCAAGTACATCAATATACTCTGAGGTGGGTATTCCTTTATTCTCATCAATGCACAACCAAACAAGCCGGGTGCTCTCGACGAATAAGATGCGGTACCGCTTGTTGTCATATTCAACAACATCATTAACTCGCCACATTCACCGCGCCTCCCAAGCTCTCTAACTCGTGACACGTAAAATCCTTTCCACTCAGTTTTCTGAACGGCTTTCTGACATCAAACGTAATAACCCGGGATGCGCAGAGCACTCTTAAATCATAAAGTGACTCACCCAGCTCAAGATCATAAGCTCGGTCAATGACCTTACACAACTCAATAATATTGAGCCCCAGGTTATCCGCGACTACCGCTTTAAACATCGCAAGACTCGACGCCGTGAGAACCTTGTCGCCCGACTCCAGCTCTCCTTTAACAACATACAGCCAGTCAATATTTGCCTTGGCCACTGGATCAATTTCACGCTCAGTAACGAGATACCAGGGAAGCTCCTTTTGCTTCCAGTAACGACGTTCAATCTCTAGCTTCTCGATAGTGCGGGCATCACCAAAGTTATCCGTATACTTGGCTTGTAGCACGAATTTGGGCTCTGATTTGTCTGTGGAATCAACTAAAAAGTCTGACGACATGACCGTATCGACGCCATTGTTGGCAGGGTGAGGTAAGTTATTTTCCCGGGCGATATCCCGCGTGTCATCGCGAATCAGAGGGAATTGTTCACGTATATCAGTAACGGAAGGGTTGTTATCAAGCAGAAGGAATACAGCAAATTCGAGATCAGAAAGTAGGTGGTGGATGCGTTTGGTAAGGTGAGAGTAGACCTGTCGGGATCGGCCTAAAGATGGAACTTCATCGACCCGCACCCAAGGGCTATAGTCTGCGCCGGAGCCAGATCCGCGTCCTTCCTTTATTCTTTTCGCAATCTGCGCCTCGCTCAGCGAGTATTTTGATTTTGCCATCTCATCAACTCGATTTGCTTTGTTTCAGCATAACTGAGTTTCTATCTTTATCAAGGTAAGCTATCTTTAGCTCTAAGTTACTAATTTTTGGATCTTTTATGCAGAAGATAACAATACTAAAGCGTGGTTTCAGACAAACTGTGGAAATTAGCAAACGAGATTTTGCCGTACTTAAAAGCTCACATAAGCGAATATCAGAAGTATCCAAGTTGGCAAATCAATACGCGGTATTCAAAACCAACCTAAACTCGTTTGAACGAGAAGTTATCTCGCACGCGATTGACGTAAAACAGAGAGATTTTAACGAGTTTATAATTAGCAATGAAATTTTTGCGCGAGCAGATCATATACTTATCTCACACTTGGCTGCGTTTATGCGTTTCCCAGAGCTACTGCCCTCTCATCTAGCAAAAATATTCAGCACTCAATCAAAAAAATGGGCTATAGAGAAAAGGTCAGCTTTATACGATACCCCCTGCACTTATTACGCATTTCTGTGTGAACTAAGAAACGCCATAATTCACTCGAACGTTGCATTGGTTGTTGATGACGGCGTAAAAAATATGGAGTCTAGCAGCATAGGACTCTCTACTTTTGGGTACTTTATTGACTTTGAAAGATTTTTGAGCGAATCCGTCGATAAACCTAATAAAAGAGAAATACTAACCGGTATGAAGGAAGTGCTCTGCAACAAAAAAGGGCGAGTAGACCTAGTTAAAGCACTTTCAACATGTTCACGTTCAATATTCAAAGAGTTAGTCGAGCCTACAGTATCCGAAATTAAAGCTGTACTTAAATTAAATATCGATTCTATCGAGCAAGTCCTCATTACGAATGAACTGCCAAGCATGCTAGAAATGGCTTCAGAAGATTTACAAGATTATTTAGTATTAAGTAGCGACGAATTAGAAATATCCAAAATAGTGATTAAACGGACAGAAAGAACCCTATCTGAATTGACTGCCCACAAACCAATTCGTCTAATATCAATCGCGCCTTCTTTTCAGGAATAGTAACCGTCAATTCGGAAACTTATTCTGGACGCACATTACTCTCGCGATCTTCTCAGTCCAGCATAGCCAGATTCCCGCTTTAAACGACTACAAACTCTGAACCAGATTAAATAAGCAGGCCAAGAAAAAGTCGCATCTTCATTGGAGCAATTTTATTCCTTTGGTAACAACTTACAATTGATCAAATATTGAGCTACCTTTAAATTTCAAATCAATCTAAGGAAATTCACAATGAAAACTCAACCTTGGCATGCTGTAAATTCTGATGTTTATCACGACAACACCAAATGCACTGAGGGCAATAACATCGAGACTCGCAATAGACGACAAGGAACAGGAGGCAAAAGAAAGTGTAATCGATGCAAAGAATTAGATTAACGAATGAGGGCGTTTTCGCCCTCAACCTTTCTAATCGAACTAAAAATAAATATATTTCTGACAAATTGGCAACACACTATCACGCTCTACCTTCGCTTAATGGTTCCGTAATCACGAGCTTTAATTACGCCTGAGGAATTTTTACCGTAGTTTATTATTTTCCTGTCGGTCAAGTATGAAGGGATTGTGTAACGGCTCCACTCAGTCTTATCCAAATCTCTTAGCTTTTCCATTACCAGAAACTTCCCTGAACGGCTCCATGATGAAATTTCACCAAGTTCATTCAGATGTGATTTCATCTGATACAGGACAATTTCGTTCCAATTGGTCAAATGAGATGGCACTTTGACCACCTTTAAAACAAGGTCATGATCTGGAATATCATAAACATCTCTTGTAGTTCCACTTCCAATCTTTCGACAAAGTTGCCACAGAACCTCAAACTCAGAGTCAGGAGAATTCTTTTTAGGTATGGTAATTGACATTAAAATCTCCACTAGCAAGAATTTAATAACTTTAATGTCTCATTTAAGATCTTTAATGTTTATTAAGAACTTTAATGTACGCCGACAGCCACACCCTCAAACTCAGTGACGGTTATTCAACCGTCACTGACTTCGCAAGGTTTCTTGGTTGATCGACATCCGTGCCTTTAATGATGGCCACGTAGTACGACAACAACTGCAGAGGAATGGTGTACACGATAGGCGCAATGACTTCATCGCAGTGACAAACATTTAAAACGTTCATCGTGTCATCACTGGTAAAGCGTGCGTTCTTATCAGAGAACACATACATAATGCCGCCACGGGCGCGCACTTCTTCAACATTTGATTTAAGCTTCTCGAGCAACTCGTTGTTAGGTGCAACGACGATAACCGGCATTTCTTCGTCGATCAGTGCTAATGGACCATGCTTAAGCTCACCCGCTGCATATGCCTCAGCGTGAATATACGAGATCTCTTTAAGCTTCAAGGCACCTTCCATCGCAATGGGGTACTGGTTACCGCGACCTAAGAACAGGCTGTGGTCTTTGCTGGCGAAATCGGGGGCAAGTGCCTCGATTTCAGTGTCCAACTCGACTGCTTCCTCAAGCTTAGCTGGCAGTGTTTGCAGCGCCTTCACGATAGCTGCTTGCTGTTGTTCATTCATACCACGGTACTTACCAATCGCCACGGTAAGCATCAATAAACCAGTAAGCTGGGTAGTAAACGCCTTGGTTGATGCCACGCCGATTTCTGCACCAGCACGTGTCATAAATGCAAGATCGGATTCACGCACCATAGATGACGTTGCCACGTTACAAATCGTCAAGCTGCCGCGATAGCCCATTTCTTTTGAAAGACGAAGTGCAGCCAATGTATCGGCGGTTTCGCCACTTTGCGAAATGGTCACGAGCAAACTGTTAGGGCGGACGAACGACTGGCGGTATCTAAATTCAGATGCGATCTCGACATTACACGAGATATTTGCCATTGATTCGAGCCAATACTTAGCCACCATTCCAGCATGATAACTGGTGCCACAGGCAATAATCTGGACATGCTCAATGGTTTTAAACAAGTCCGCAGCGCCTTCGCCAAACGCATCATCAAGCACTGTCGTTTCCGATAGACGACCTTCCAACGCATTACGCACAGCGATAGGTTGCTCATGAATTTCTTTTAGCATGAAGTGACGATATTGGCCTTTACCACCCGCATCGTAATTGACATCAGAATCAATGACTTCGCGCTCAACGGCTTCGTTAGCACTATCGTAGATCTTGATATCAGAGCGGTTAATGTCCGCTACATCACCTTCTTCAAGGTAAATAAACTTGCGCGTGACAGGGAGCAACGCTAACTGATCCGAAGCAACAAAGTTTTCACCAATACCAACACCGATAACAAGCGGGCTTCCTGAACGAGCAACAACCAGTCGTTCTGGGTCTTTAGTGTCCATCACCACAGTGCCATAGGCACCCTCGAGCTGCCTTACCGCTGCTTTTAAGGCATCAAGCAAATCGTTGTGGGTCTTGCGCTCATGGTGGATCAGGTGAGCAATTACTTCGGTGTCAGTCTGGCTTACAAACTCGTAACCCAACGCTTGTAATTGCTCACGTAAAGTCTCATGGTTTTCGATGATGCCGTTATGCACCACTGCAATTTCGTGTTCTGATAGGTGAGGGTGGGCATTACGCTCGGTCACGCCACCATGGGTGGCCCAACGCGTATGCGCAATACCAATAGTGCCATCAACAGGGGTTTCATCAATGGCATCCGCTAATGCTTGTACTTTGCCGGTACGTTTAATCGTCTGTAAATGCTGCGACTTATCAATAACAGCAATACCAGCCGAGTCGTAACCACGATACTCAAGTCGTTTTAGACCTTCTAGTAAAATTCCGCTAACACGTCGTTCCGACGTCGCTCCTACAATACCGCACATAATTATTGTTCCTTCTTTTTGGGTCGTTGCCAGCCATCAATATTTCTTTGCTTTCCACGAGCGACTGCCAAGTGGCGATCATCAATATCCCGTGTAATCACTGAGCCAGCGCCAACCGTTGCATCCTTGCCTATGGTTACTGGCGCTACTAACGAACTATTTGAGCCGATGAACGCACCATCGCCAATAATTGTTTTCGATTTATTAACACCATCATAATTGCAGGTGATGGTGCCCGCGCCAATATTTGCATTGCGGCCGACTTCCGCATCACCTAAATAGGTTAAGTGACTGGCTTTCGAGCCTTCACCTAAACGTGATTTTTTCATTTCAACAAAATTACCTACTTGCGCACCATTCTCGAGGATAGCCCCTGGACGTAAGCGCGCGAAAGGACCAACTTGGCAACCGGTTTTTATCTGTGCGTCTTCAATATGGCTGTTCGCTTTAATGCGGGTGTTCTTGCCAATCCGACTATTTCGAATAACGGTATTTGGTTCGATTACAACACCGTCTTCGAGTTCAACATCGCCTTCAAGCACCACGTTAACATCAATCACCACATCATTGCCGACGGTGATTGTTCCGCGGCAGTCGAATCGAGTAGGGTCCATCAAGGTAACGCCCTCGGTCATCAGTCGCTCGGCAACACGACGCTGATACGCACGTTCTAGAGCCGCAAGTTGAATACGATTATTCGCACCTTCGACTTCGGTTGTTTCACTCGGATGAGTCGACGCAATCTGTACATTCTCTGACGCCGCCATTGCGACAATATCAGTAAGATAGTATTCGCCCTGAGCGTTATCGTTAGAGAGGGCACTTAACCACCGCTTGAGCGCATCACCTGAGGCTACCATGATACCGGTATTCACTTCATTAACACTTAGCTGCTCTGGATTTGCGTCTTTTTGCTCGACGATTCCAGTTACATGACCTGACTCATCACGAATAATCCGCCCATAGCCGGTGGGATCGTCCAGTTTCATCGTCAACAAACCTAAATCGGTTTGTGAGCTTGCTACAAGGAGCTGCTCAAGTGTTTCAGGCTTCAATAAAGGAACATCACCGTATAAGATCGCCACTTTTTCATCGGCTTGCAATTCATCGCTCACTTGCTGAACAGCATGACCCGTGCCGAGTTGCTCCTTTTGTTCATTCCAGTGCAAAGATGCATCATTAATGGCTTCTTTTAATAGCTCCCCACCATGACCATAAACAAGATTAATGGCATGAGGATTAAGGCGCTTTGCGCAATCAATAACATGCTGCACCATCGGCTTATGGGCCACCGTATGTAATACTTTTGGAAGACTTGAACGCATCCTTGTTCCTTTGCCTGCTGCCAAAATGACTACGCGAAGCTTCATATGCATTGCACCCTTACTGTTATTCATTTGTTGAGATTTACCCATATTCTACATACAAAAAAGGCCTTGTTGTACCGACAACAAGGCCTTTTAAACGCTTTTTTGCTAATTTTTAACGTCTGAGCTTACGAATAACCTCAAGCTGCGCCATTGCACGTGATAATTCCGCAATTGCTTCAGCATACGTCATGTCTGAACCGGAATCTGCAATGGCCTCTTCCGCACGCTTACGTGCCGCTTCCGCTTCTTGCTCGTCCAATTCATCACCACGTACTGCAACATCAGCAAGTACAATCACCTGACCTGGCTGCACTTCAAGAACACCACCGGCAACATACAGCAGTTCTTCTTGACCTTCCTCACTCACAAATCGAACCATACCTGGCTTGATTTTGGTCAGTAAAGGTGCGTGACCTGGGTAAATACCCAATTCACCTTCGCTACCCGACACCTGGACCGTTTGCACAACGCCGGTAAATAACCGACGTTCTGCGCTAACGACTTCCAGATTTAACGTTTGTGTCGCCATTTAAACCTCCCAGTTGGTTACAGGTTTTTGGCTTTTTCAATCGCTTCTTCGATGGTACCTACCATGTAGAAAGCTTGCTCTGGAAGATCATCGTACTCACCTTCAAGGATGCCCTTGAAGCCAGCGATTGTATCTTTGAGCGAAACGTACTTACCAGGCGCACCAGTAAATACTTCAGCTACGAAGAACGGCTGTGATAAGAAACGTTGAATCTTACGTGCTCGAGCAACGGTACGCTTGTCTTCTTCAGACAATTCATCCATACCCAAGATAGCAATGATGTCTTTCAACTCTTTATAACGTTGAAGAACTTCCTGAACGCCCATCGCTGTGTTGTAGTGCTCGTCACCAATAACCAATGGATCAAGCTGACGCGAGGTTGAATCCAACGGGTCAACCGCAGGATAAATACCTAGTGACGCGATATCACGGTTAAGTACGACCGTTGCATCCAAGTGAGCAAAGGTAGTTGCTGGTGATGGATCCGTTAAGTCATCCGCAGGAACATAAACGGCCTGAACCGAGGTAATTGAACCTGTCTTGGTTGATGTAATACGTTCCTGAAGTACACCCATCTCTTCAGCCAATGTAGGCTGGTAACCTACCGCTGATGGCATACGACCCAACAATGCAGATACCTCAGTACCGGCTAGGGTGTAACGATAGATGTTATCAACGAAGAACAATACGTCGCGACCTTCATCACGGAACTTCTCAGCGATGGTCAAACCAGTCAAAGCAACACGTAGACGGTTACCTGGTGGCTCGTTCATCTGACCGTATACCAATGATACTTTGTCGAGAACGTTTGAATCGTTCATTTCGTGATAGAAGTCGTTACCCTCACGAGTACGCTCACCAACACCTGCGAATACTGAGTAGCCGCTGTGCTCGATAGCGATGTTACGGATAAGCTCCATCATGTTTACGGTTTTACCAACACCCGCACCACCGAACAAACCAACTTTACCACCTTTCGCGAAAGGACAGATCAAGTCGATGACTTTGATACCGGTCTCAAGCAAATCGCTGGTGTTTGATTGTTCTTCGTACGTAGGTGCTGCACGGTGAATAGACATACGCTCTTCTTCACCGATAGGGCCCGCTTCATCGATAGGCTGACCTAATACGTTCATAATACGGCCCAGAGTTTTCTTACCCACTGGAACCATGATCGGCTCACCGGTGTTCTCAGCGATGATGCCGCGACGCAAACCGTCGGTAGTACCCATTGCGATGGCACGAACAATACCACCACCTAGTTGCTGTTGAACTTCTAGCACTAGGCCTTCAAGGTTACCTTCGGTCACTTTCAATGCGTCGTATACTTTTGGCACTGCGTCTTGTGGAAACTCAAAGTCCACAACGGCGCCGATAATCTGTACGACTTTACCTTGACTCATGACTATTCCTCTAACTCTTCAATTCTTTTACCGTTGCCGCGTTATACCGCTTCGGCGCCGGAGACGATTTCCGAAATTTCTTGCGTAATCGCTGCCTGACGAGCTTTGTTGTACTGCAGCTGAAGTTTATCAATAAGGTCTTCAGCATTGTCAGTTGCAGCTTTCATCGCAATCATACGAGCAGCTTGCTCACTGGCGAAGTTATCTACAACACCCTGATACACCTGGGTCTCAACATATCGACGGATAAGCGTGTCGAGAATGCTTTCAGGGTTTGGCTCGTACAAGTAGTCCCAGCTACCCGTTTGGACATTTTCGTCCTTTCCTGCTTGCGGCAATGGCAGCAACTGGTGAATGGTCGGCTCTTGTGTCATGGTGTTAACAAACTTGTTGTACACCACGTACAAGCGGTCGATCTTACCTTCTTCAAAAGCGTCCAACATAATTTGAACTGAACCGGTAATCTCCTTAAGTTCTGGCTTGTCACCTAACCCCGATACTTGGGCTTGTAACTTACCGCCAAAACGTTTGAAGAAACCTGTTGCTTTACTTCCGATAGCAGCAAAATCGGCCTCAACGCCTTGCTCTTTCCACTCATTTGCGTGTTTTGCTACGGCTTTAAACTCGTTCGAGTTAAGGCCACCACATAAACCGCGGTCGGTAGAAATCACAATGTAGCCCACACGTTTCACTTCGCGTTCTTCCATAAATGGATGACGGTACTCGATGTTTCCGCGTGCGACATGACCAATCACTTTGCGAATGGTGTCCGCATAAGGACGACTTTCGTCCATGCGTTCCTGCGCCTTTTTCATTTTAGACGCAGCCACCATTTCCATAGCGCTAGTGATCTTCTGAGTATTGCCGATACTCGAGATCTGTGTCTTTATCTCTTTACCGCTGGCCATGATGATTCTCCTTTAACTCAACGACAAATGGCCGCTTGTTAGCGGCCACCGCCAATTACCATGATTGCGTTTGCTTGAATTTCTCAAGTGCCGCTTTCAATTGGCTATCGATGTCGTCGTTATAGTTTCCGGTTTTATCAATTTCAGCCATCAGCTCAGAGAACTCGCTCGCCATGAATGATTGTAGAGACTCTTCAAAATCCATGATTTTGTCGATAGCCACATCTTTCAGGAAGCCTTTCTCAACGGCGTAAATTGATACAGCCATTTGAGCAACGCTCATTGGCTTATATTGCTTTTGCTTCATCAACTCGGTAACGCGCTGACCATGCTCAAGTTGAGCACGAGTAGACTCATCAAGGTCAGATGCGAACTGAGCGAATGCCGCCAATTCACGATACTGCGCCAAGGCAAGACGGATACCGCCACCTAGTTTCTTGATGATTTTAGTCTGTGCAGCACCACCGACACGAGAAACTGAGATACCCGCGTTAACCGCTGGGCGAATACCTGAGTTAAACAGGTCAGTTTCAAGGAAGATCTGACCGTCAGTGATTGAAATCACGTTAGTCGGTACGAACGCAGATACGTCACCCGCTTGTGTTTCAATGATAGGTAACGCAGTCAAAGAACCGGTCTTACCTTTCACTTCACCGTTAGTGTGCTTTTCTACGTAGTCAGCGTTAACACGAGCAGCACGCTCAAGTAGACGCGAGTGTAGATAGAAAACATCACCAGGGAATGCTTCACGACCTGGTGGACGGCGAAGAAGCAATGAGATTTGACGGTAAGCAACTGCTTGCTTAGACAAGTCATCATAGATAATAAGCGCGTCTTCACCGCGGTCACGGAAGAACTCGCCCATAGTACAGCCAGAATATGCTGACAAATACTGAAGCGCTGCTGATTCAGAAGCAGAAGCTGCTACAACAATGGTGTTTTCCATTGCGCCGTGCTCTTCTAACTTACGAACAACTGCAGAGATAGTTGAGTTTTTCTGACCGATTGCGACGTAAACACACTTAATACCAGAGTTTTTCTGGTTGATGATTGCGTCAACTGCCAGTGCTGTTTTACCAGTCTGACGGTCACCGATGATCAACTCACGCTGACCACGGCCGACTGGAATCATCGAGTCAATTGATTTGTAGCCGGTTTGTACTGGCTCATCAACTGATTGACGATCGATAACACCCGGTGCAATCTTTTCAACAGGCTCGTAACCTTCAGCTTCGATAGGACCTTTACCGTCGATAGGTTGACCTAGCGTGTTAACTACACGACCAAGCAACTTGTTACCAACAGGTACTTCGAGGATACGACCCGTAGATTTAACTTTTACACCCTCTTGCAAGTCAGCATAAGGGCCCATTACAACCGCACCAACAGAGTCACGCTCAAGGTTCAATGCGATAGCGTAGCGGTTTCCAGGAAGCTCAATCATCTCACCTTGCAAGCAGTCTGCAAGGCCGTGAACGCGAATGATACCGTCTTGTACAGACATGATGGTACCTTCGTTACGCGCTTCGCTGGTGACTTCGAACTTCTCAATACGCTCTTTGATTAGTTCTGCGATTTCATTTGAATTCAGTTGCATGCTCAAGTCCCCAATTAGGATTGCAGTGCATAGGCAAGACGTTCTAGCTTGCCACGCAGAGAACCGTCAATAACGGTATCGCCTGCTTGAATGGTTAATCCGCCAATCATTGACGCATCTACACTGCAGTTCAGCTTAATTTTGCGTTGCAAACGTGCTTCGAGTGCCTTAGAAAGCTCAGTTTTCTGAGCATCCGACATTTCGACCGCGCCAGTTACATCTACGACAATTTCCTTCTCGTAATCTGCACGGAGCACGTTAAATTGTTCCAACACCGCTGGAAGGGCAGTTAAACGTTCGTTTTCTGCCATCACCTTAATAAGATTCTGTGCTTGTTCGGTTAATGCGTCACCGCATACTCCGATAAACACTTCACTCGTGCGACCAACGGTAGCAGAGCTGCTCAAAAAGCTCGCCATACGGTCATCTTTTGCCACTGAAGCGGCGAAAGACAACATCTCGGCCCACTTATCGAGCGCTCCTTGTTGCAAAGCAAAATCAAAAGCTGCTTTTGCGTAGGGGCGAGCGACAGTAGTCAGTTCTGACATAAGCTCAAACCCCTTGATTAAAGTTCAGCGACCAGTTTTTCAACGATGTCGCGATGAGCGTTCTCATCAATTTCACGCTCAATAATTTTCTGAGCACCAGTAACCGCCAGTACAGCGACTTGCTTACGCAACTCTTCACGAGCGCGATGGCGTTCAGCTTCGACTTCTTCATGACCAGACGCGACGATTTTCTCGCGCTCTTCGTGTCCACGCTGAGTCTCGTCTTCGACGATTTTAGCGCCACGCTTTTTAGCCTGTTCAATGATTTCAGCCGCTTGCTGTTTAGCCTCTTTAAGCTGTTCAGCGATGTCTTCCTGGGCTTTCTCTAAATCTTTTTGAGCACGTTCACCAGCATTGAGACCATCAGCAATTTTCTTCTGACGCTCTTCAATTGCGTTGATGATCGGTGGCCACACGAACTTCATGCAGAACCACACGAACACGGCGAACGCGATCGATTGTCCAATTATAGTAGCGTTGATATCCACAACGGACCTCCTTTATTTGGTGACCGTCGAATCGCGCTTAGCCTGCTACCTGAGTTAAGAACGGGTTTGCGAATGTGAATAGCAAAGCAACCGCAACACCGATCATAGCGATAGCATCGATAAGACCTGCAACGATGAACATTTTAACTTGTAATTGAGGCGCTAGTTCAGGTTGACGAGCTGCCGCTTCCAAGAATTTGCCACCCAACATACCGAAGCCAAGCGCTGTACCCAACGCAGCAAGACCGATCATGATTGATACAGCGATAGCGGTAAAAGCAACTACAGTTTCCATTGATATCTCCAATTTTCAGTAGATTAAAGTTAAAAAATAAAAGTAAAACAAAACTTAGTGTTCAGATGATGCCATGCTTAGGTAAACAATGGTCAACATCATGAAAATAAACGCTTGTAACACGATAACGAGGATGTGGAATACCGCCCAGGCAAAATGCGCTGGTAACTGGAATAATCCAATCATCGCAATAAGAATAAAGATCAATTCACCCGCGTAGAGGTTACCGAACAAACGCAATGCCAATGAAGCAGGCTTCGCAAGTAAGGTAATGCTCTCAAGCACAAAGTTCACCGGCACAAGTGCCCAATGATTAAATGGCGTGAACGTCATTTCTTTGGCAAAGCCTTTGATGCCTTTGTATTTGATCGAGTAAATAATGATCAAAGCAAACACACTTAAGCTTAACGCGAACGTAGTATTCAGGTCGGTCGTAGGAACGACTTTGAAATACACGTCATGCGGATCATTAACGAAACCTAGCCAGTAGCCCGTGTACATTGCCGCAGTTGGCAGCCAGTCCACAGGTACTAAGTCCATCAAGTTCATCAGGAATATCCAGACGAAGATGGTCAAAGCTAAAGGTGCAATGAGTTTATCTTTGCCGTGAAATGACTCTTTGACGCTGTTGTCGACAAACTCGACAACCATTTCGACAAAGCATTGCCATTTACCAGGTACCCCCGCAGAGGATTTTTTGGCTACTCTGCGGAAACTCCACAGAAATAGCACACCTAGTAACACGGACCAGAAGATAGTATCGACATTTACCGCCCAGAATCCTTCACCAACCGTCCAGTTTTGAAGGTGGTGTTGAATATACTGAGTCGGAGTTTGCTCTCCACTTACCATGTTGTTTCCCAGTTACGTTGATTTTAAAAACAAAATCGGTGCAATCCACTGTGCAACTACGGCTAAAATAAAGCCTACAAGTAACCACAATGCATTAGAATCTGTAAGCAGTAAAACTAAACTTAACATTACTGCTGTAAGTATCAGCTTAACGCCTTCACCAACAAAGAAGCTCTTGACCACTTGTTGATTTGCTCTTGCGCCCGCATATCTAAACGCAATCCAGCCAAACAGAGCATTGGGTATGATTGCCGATAAACTACCCATAAAAGCTGCTGTTGCAGCATCTGTTTGACCAACTAAAAAGGCTACAATGGCTGTGCCTAACGACACAACTAACTGACTCAAAACCGTTTTTCGTGCGAGTTTTTTTCCTGCCAAAGCAAGGGGCTGAGTCACTATTGAACCTTTTATCAAAATTTGGTTGTTGACCTATTTTTAAACAGGCGCAATTAAACTCGCGCTAGTATAAAGATCTGCCTGCTAAATGCAAACAAATTTGGCTACAGCCTTTGAGTTTAATGCTACTTAACATACCCGTTACAAATGTGACAACAGGCCTATTTTATGTGCGCTAATATGCCATCTAACTCGTCTAAGTTAGTGTAATTGATGACGACCTTACCCTTGCCCTTTCTTCCATGATTGATCGATACCTTAGCGCCAAGACGTTCTGAGAGCGACGTCTCCAAACGCTCAATATCGGCATCCGGTTTGGGTTTGTCTTGTTGTTTGGGAGGCTCGATAGTTTTACGCACAAGTTTTTCCGCTTCACGCACAGTCATATCTTTTGCTGCGATATGCTGAGCCACAGTGGCTTGTTGCTCGCCTTCGAGCGCTAGTAATAGTTTCGCATGACCTAATTCAATGTCACCGCGTTCAAGTAATAACTTAACACTAGATTCCAAATTATTGAGGCGGAGTAAATTCGTCACTGTGGTACGTGACTTACCAACAGCTTGAGCAACGTCTTGATGCGTCATATTGAATTCATCAAGCAGTCGTTGCAGCGCTGTCGCTTCTTCCATGGCATTGAGATCTTCACGTTGAATGTTCTCAATCAGTGCGATCGCTACAGCTGCCTCATCGGGCACGTCTTTGACTAAACATGGAACACGCTCCAGTTTTGCCAACTGAGCGGCGCGCCAACGGCGTTCACCTGCGATAATCTCGTACTCATCTTCAGCCACAATACGTACGACAATTGGCTGAATAATGCCTTGTGCTTTGACAGAGGCAGCGAGATCTTCAAGTGCCTCAGGGGACATATCTTTGCGGGGTTGGTAACGCCCAGGTTTTAGCTGCTCAATAGGTAACTTTTGCAGTTCGCCCTTAACCAACGCATTAGTATCATCCTCAACTTGCGTTTGATGACCATCTTGGCGTTGTTGACTCGCCGAATTGCTCGTCAATAAAGCGTCTAATCCTCGACCTAAACCACGTTTCTTCGGCGACATACGTTTATTTCCCCAACCCTTACTAATCGTTTTTTATGAATTGACTGCTTGTTCTTCTTTATCGCGTTTTTCGGCGCGTCGGATAATCTCACCTGCTAACGACAAGTACGCTTTGGCGCCGGTCGATGATTTATCATAATACATAGCAGGCGCACCAAACGAAGGCGCTTCAGCCAAGCGTACGTTACGTGGAATCACCGTACGATAGACCTTTTCACCAAAGTGTTGTTTCAACTGCTCTGATACATCATTGGCAAGACGATTGCGCGGATCATACATGGTACGCAGAATGCCTTCGATTGTCAGGCTCGGATTAACGACTTCGGCAAGCTGTCTAATCGTATCCATCAAAGCAGTCAATCCCTCGAGTGCATAATACTCGCACTGCATCGGTACCAAAATAGAGTCAGCTGCAGCCATTGCATTCACTGTCAGCATGTTTAATGAAGGAGGGCAGTCGATGAAAATAAAGTCATAATCATCCTGCACACTTTTCAACGCATTACGAAGCCGTACTTCGCGCGCAAAAAACTCCATTAACTTAATCTCGGCTGCCGTCACGTCTGAATTCGCAGCGATCAAGTGGTACTTACCATTGGTATCGGTGACAACAACGTCTTTAACTGGCTTTTCGTCCACCAGTAGCTCGTAAACGGTGTTATCGACATCATATTTATCGACACCGCTACCCATCGTCGCATTACCCTGAGGATCGAGGTCAATCAGCAACACTTTGCGCTTGGTTGCCGCCATTGATGCGGCCAAGTTCACTGCGGTGGTGGTTTTGCCTACGCCGCCTTTTTGATTAGCTATCGCAATAGTTGTAGCCACGGGTGCATCACCTCTTATTATTAATGGGCGTTAATTGGACGGATAATAACCATGTGTCGCTCGCCTTCCAAACCAGGCACCGATAATCGATGCACGTCGTCAATACCAAACTGTGGATCAAGATCGGTGATCTCTTGCTCAGGATACGTGCCTTTTAGCGCGTAAAAACAACCTGAAGGCTTTGGTAAATGATGACACCATGCAAGCATATCATTAAGCGACGCAAAGGCTCTACTTAACACACCGTCAAAATCGTGTAAGCGTGTTTGATACGCCTCAACACGGCTTTGCACAGCTGTTACATTGGTAATATTGAGCTCGTGGCATACTTGTCGAATAAAACGAATGCGTTTGCCCAAGCTATCCAACAGCACAAACTCACAGTTTGGCATACAAATCGCTAATGGCAAGCCAGGCAACCCTGGACCTGTGCCAACATCAATAAACTGTTCGCCCTTTAAGTGGGGCATGACAACCAAACTATCGACGATGTGTTTCGCGAGCATTTCATTCGGGTCACGAACTGATGTGAGATTATACGCCTTGTTCCATTTGTCGAGCAATTCAACCAATTTGACGAGTTTAACCACTTGCTCGTCCGAAATTGATGCACGAACCGAACCATCAGTCCGTGCCAATAAATACTCTAGTTTTTCTTTCAAACTCATCCCTTAAGCGCTTTTTCTGAGTAGGCCTTGTTTTTTAAGGTGCACAAGTAGCATTGATATCGCTGCAGGCGTGATACCAGAAATACGCGCAGCCTTACCCACGGTTTCTGGCTGATGCTGATTAAGCTTAGCAATCACTTCGTTGGATAATCCTTTGATACTGCTGTAATCAAACTGATTAGGTAAACGAGTATTCTCATGACGCTGTTGCTTGGCAATTTCATCTTGCTGACGCGAGATATATCCTGCGTACTTTGTTTGGATCTCAACTTGTTCCGCAGCGGCTAAATCCGTTAACCCAGGTTCAAAGAACGAGGTTTTTACCAACTGCTGGTAGTTTACCTCTGGACGACGTAACAGCTCTTCACCACTGACTTCTTTAGTGATCGGGCTTTTAACGAACGCGTTAATACTTTCAATTTCTGGGTGATCTTTATGGACCCAGGTACTGCGCAGACGTTGCTTTTCTTGCTCGATCGCTTCCATCTTCAGGTTGAATACCTGCCAACGTTGATCATCAACCAGACCCAACTCCCGGCCTTTTTCGGTTAGACGGATGTCAGCATTATCCTCGCGTAATAGTAAGCGATATTCAGCACGAGAGGTAAACATACGATACGGTTCTTGCGTGCCTAAGGTTGATAGATCGTCAATTAACACGCCCATGTACGCCTGATCACGGCGTGGAGACCAAGTTTCCTTATCTTGCGCTAAACGTGCTGCATTAAGACCCGCGATTAGGCCTTGAGCGCCGGCTTCTTCATAGCCTGTCGTGCCATTTATTTGACCAGCGAAGAATAGACCATTAATCACTTTGGTTTCTAGCGACTGTTTGAGATCGCGAGGATCAAAATAGTCATACTCGATCGCATAACCTGGACGGGTAATCACCGCGTTCTCAAAACCACGAATTGATTGCACTAACTGTTGCTGCACATCAAAAGGTAAGCTTGTTGAAATACCATTTGGATACACTTCAAACGTGTTTAACCCCTCAGGCTCAACAAAAATCTGATGCGAAGCTTTGTCGGCAAAACGCACAATTTTATCTTCAATCGATGGGCAATAGCGTGGACCAACACCTTCAATCTCACCAGAGTACATCGGTGAGCGATCTAATCCTGAGCGAATAACATCATGCGTCTGTTCATTGGTGTGAGTGATATAACACGGAATTTGTTGAGGGTGATCCGCACGCGTTCCCAAGTATGAAAAAACAGGTGTTGGGTTGTCGCCAGGTTGTTCTTGCATCACAGAAAAATCAATTGAATGACTCGCGATACGTGGCGGTGTACCAGTTTTCAACCGATCCACACGCAATGGTAAAGCGCGCAAGCGTTGTGACAATGCGTTTGCGGGCGGATCGCCTGCTCGTCCGCCTTGATAATTATCAAGACCGATATGAATTCGTCCGCCTAAAAATGTACCTACTGTGAGCACTACAGAGCGGGCATGAAACTTAAGGCCCATCTGAGTGACTACACCGGTCACCTGATCGTTTTCAACGATCAGATCGTCACAACCCTGTTGAAACAAAGTTAGATTGGGCTGTGTTTCTAGCGCGTAACGAATGGCTTGTTTATATAATTGACGATCAGCTTGAGCCCTTGTTGCACGTACTGCAGGGCCTTTTGATGAGTTTAATGTTCTGAACTGTATCCCTGCTTTATCGGCGGCTTTAGCCATGATTCCACCGAGTGCATCGATCTCTTTGACCAAATGCCCTTTACCGATACCACCGATCGCTGGATTACAAGACATTTGTCCTAGCGTATCAATGTTATGTGTCAGCAATAAAGTACGCGATCCCATACGAGCTGCGGCTAACGCTGCTTCGGTACCTGCGTGTCCACCACCAACGACAATGACGTCATAGGTTTGGGCGTTATTTTTCAACATTCAGAACAACCTCGATGAAAGGAGATAAAAATAAAACTGATCACCATCAGTGAACCGCGTATTTTAACGCGTTTTGCTCGCGATCGAAACGGTTATTTTTTATTCAGACTGTAAAGCTTTGCTCGATCAATAAAGATCAGTAAAGGATCTTTATTTAGATCTTTATTATTGTTTCTTTTAGGATCGCGATTTCTGTGAATAGATCGCTGTACCCCTTATTTTACCTGCTTTAAACGCAGATCAAAACATGTGAAAAAGATCCTTTGAACTGCGATCATAGATCGTGGATAACTAGGGTGTTTATACACAGGTCGAGTTATCCCCACAGTTATACCCAATTCAATGACAGCGCTTATGGACGCTTATCCTTACTTTGATCACAAGTAAAAAAAATTGTGAATATAACTGTGGATACGATCATCAGATCAGCGTGCAAGGTCCTTTAAACTCGCGATCACTGTTGTGGGTATGATCGCAGTTTATCGATCGATTGAGCTATCCACTGAGATGCCTTTTCTTCTGGATCATCTTCCATCATGTCGATCTCTAAACGTTCGAATAGCCGCGATGCGCGCAAATTTGTCAGTTGATCATCACAGTGACGCCCTGCTGCGCAAAAGGTGTCATAGCAAGATTCACCGATTGCACAGACTGCGTATTTTAGGTCAGGAAGCTGCGGCGCATCCGCTTGCGCAATTACGTCGTAGAAGTCCAACATTGAATCGGCATAGTCGCCTGCACCGTGAGTTGCGAGAAAGATCAGCCAAATTCCTGAAGTGGGTAGACTGTCGAATGTTGGCTCGTAATGCATCTCGGTATTGAAATCATGACTCTCTAAAATGGCTTGTACATGATCGGCTAAAGCCTCGGTATTGCCTGAGGTTGTGCCTACCAATAAATGTATCGTATTCGTCATTGTTAAATGCTTAAATAGTTGCAACAGATACCCCTATTGTACAGGAGTGAAAAACCATGCGTGCAATTTATCTAATGGCATGTGTTCTTATAAGTATTCCTTTATTTACGGTCGCTAAAGGCATCGATACTGCTAAACAGGTCGAACAAAACCTTTGGGTGATGGGAATGCCACAACAAGCCGATATTAAGAGCTTTGCCGAGCAGGGGGGTGATATTGTCATCAGTTTGCTGTCGGTTTCTGAACAATCACAAACTGCTGAAACAGCCTGGGTAACAGAGCAAGGGATGGCGTTTTACCATGTCGCTATTGCAGGTTCGGAGGGTTTGACCTTGGCTAAGGTGCGACTACTCGATAAAGTGTTACTTGAGCATCGAAATAAGCGCGTACTGGTTCACTGTGCATCGGGTAACCGGGTGGGTGCGTTGTTTGCCTTGCGTGCAGTTTGGCTCGATGGAAAAGATAAGGATACGGCGCTAGAAATAGGGCGTGAGCGAGGATTAACCTCGCTCGAGCAAACGGTATCAGAGATGATCACGCAATAAATCGGGTTGGCGATTTGGGGTAAAGATCTCGATCCAATAGCCATCGGGATCTTTTATAAATGCTATCCCTTTCATATTGCCATCGTTTGGTTTTTTCTGGAACTCAACGCCGAGTTCTTCAAAGCGTTCGCAAGCGGCATCAATATCAGGTACGGCAAAGCCAATGTGCCCAAAGCCTTTAGGCTCTTGGTTGCCATTGTGATATGACACGTCGTCATCATCCTCGTCACCCCAGTTATGCGTGAGTTCTAGCATCGCTGGACGGCCGAACGTTTGGACAATGCGTTCATCATGATCGGTAGACCAATGGCTGCGCTCCTCGGGTGAAATCGAAGCCATGAAATAGAGTGTGAACTTCATCTCGGGAAAGTCCAGTCGCTTGATAAGCGTCATGCCGAGCACTTCGGAGTAAAATTTCAAAGTGCGCTCGGGATCTTTGATCCGAAACATTGTCTGATTGAAAACAAATTTATGGGTGGCGGGATCGTGGTGTTCAGATAACCCTTTAGCCTGGTCAAAATGACGACTCATGGAATGCTCCTAAGACAACAATGTGTGAACTAATAGAAATTGGGAACAAGACATTAAATTTCAAGCCAGAGCCTGAAGCTTGTTGGTATGTATACATCGTTGAATGTGATGATCGATCACTCTACACCGGCGTTACGACCAGTATCGAGCGACGTGTGCGGCAACATAATGGCGAAATAAGAGGTGGCGCGCGTTATACGCAAAGTCGTCGGCCGGTCTCGTTGAGTTGGAGCCAAGGTCCATTTTCTAAAAGTCGAGCTTGTCAGCTTGAGGCGAAATTAAAGCAGTTGTCGCGTGCACAAAAGCGACAACTGATTAGTCTGTAGTGGGCCGTTCTTGTTGGCACTGCCAACATTCCTCAAATGACGCGGGATTAAGCTCCCCACAAGCACTACAACACCATTCGGCATTGTTGGCGCTATTCTGCTCGTATACGGTGAGAATTTGCTTTGCTGCGTCGGTCGATTGCGGCAACACATAAATAGCCGTTTCAATGGCATCGGCAGGCAGTTCGCCAACGCCGCCTGCACTGGGGTTATTCGGTATGTGGACCTTAATACCCTCAGCGCGTAACAATCCCCCGAGTAATTCTGCCTCAATAGGGCTACTAGCGCGGTAAATTTTTATCCATTGATCGCTCATGAGACACCATGATTTGTTGATAACGGTGTAGCCAATTTATCACGCTTTGATAAGACGCGTGAGTTTTGTCGGCGATTTGTATGAGTTTGAACAATCGATGGTAGAACCGGGCCCGATATCGACGTTGCCGAGAAGCGGATAACGGGGCACGGCTATGGGCATCAAGCTCATCCGCGATAGCTATGCTGAGTGCATGTTCGCGACGGGCTAAGTTGGTTGGATACAGTAATTTATAGCCGAGCATCGCGATGATCGGAGCGAGTACAACGGCGAGCGCGATACTGAACGAATTGAATAGATCAAAGCTATAAGGCACCACAGGTTGCATAAGCAACAGGAATACCAAGACAAAATCCATACTGCCATTAATGGTGCGGTGGTGGGAAAGTGGCAGGGCGGCGATAAACATAATGGGTATAAGAGATGCGACCATTGCGCCTGTTGTATTTAGGTAAGGCCATACGGCAGCGTGCATAATTACGGACAGTAGGGCACCCGCACACTGGCCAACGAAGACGGTTTTCATCGTTTTAGCAGGATTATCCGTAGTCGAGAAGAGCGTGAGCATGATACTGGCGCCCAACAGTAAGAATGCCACTTGGAACCACTCGGTGTACCACCAGAGTAGACTAATTAAGCCCATAATGACGATGGTCCGGATACTCGCCTCACGAGCGCCTATCCAGTCTCGATGCAATAAGGATAACGAGCGTCGAGTCGACGATGCCGCGCGTCCAGAATCACGGAATGAGAGGCGCTCATCGCAGGCATCAACAAACTCATTAAATGCAACCCGTAACTGCGACTGTTCAATGCCGATAGCGGCTTCTTTTAAGGCATTTAGAATGTCGGTACGGCGCGCGTTTTGGCGGAGTAAATTTGCCGCATCAAGTAAGTGCTCACTTACCTCTTGATTCCTTTCAATTGGCTGAAAATAGACATGGGCTAGCCACTCTAGTTGACTATTGATGACTTTTCTAACGAGTCTAGCGGATTCGTGTGCAGCGGGTGAACCTGTGCCATGCTCGAGTAGTTGTGCTTCAATTTGCGCCAGTTTTGATAGCCGGTCATCAAAATTTAACAGCGTTTTGTCTTGCTTACTAATTGATTGTGCAACATTTTCTAAAGAAATGATGGTTTCACGACGCATTTGGTTAATAAGACTTTGCTCGGCGCGTTTGTAGGTAAATAACCATCCGACGATCAATGCCATCATGACGCCAACAAAGACGGTCAATAAACGGTCGATTCCCAGTGGCAAAAGCGCGTCAGGACTGCGCGTCAGCAAGGCAACCATGGATGCAGAATAGCCTGCTAGAATGGTGCCGTAGGACACTAATCCATGAATTAAATTGCCGATATAAACGCACAGTGCGACCCAAAGAGTAAGACCTATTGCAACAGGAAGGATTTGGTGATCAGCGGAAACGACTAAGATAATGCCAAATAGTGTGCCAATCAAAGTGCCTAACGCACGATAGGCGCCCTTTTCTAACAGAAGCCCTCTCGTTGGCTGGGATACCGCCCAAACAGTCATAGCGGACCATTGAGGATGTTCTAACCCCAACGCCCAGGCAATGATCAATGATAAACAGGCAGCCAACGCAGTTCGCAGACCGAACCGGAAGCGAATATAGTCAAAGCCCAGGTTAGCGAGCGGCTGCCTCAAACGTTGCATGGGATCTATTTACCAATACAGAATGTTTATTATTCTTTAAAAACAGTAACTTGCAAATTTTACGGAGCACTCTCGGAGTGCTGGAATGTGCGAAAAAAGTGTAAATATTTGCAAGTTTCCGTAGATCCGAATGCCGGTGCCCGATCAATGAACCGGGAAAAGTGGGAAACTGGGAACATAAAGTATCTCCTGTTCGATTATTCTGCATCTGTCAATATCCACTCCTAATTGAGTGGTATGACCGACTGCCAAGTTGTTCGCCCCTATGACAGTAGAGTTACTCCGACTTCGAAATAAGATCTTCAGCTTGGGATAGAAATAAGGCGAGCTCTCTGTCTTTTCCTACCCCCTCTGATTCCCATTCTTCCATAGGTCTTAACATAGCAAGGTCGTATGCGTCTCCTGACAAGTTATCTAATTCTACATTAGCTTGCTTCAGTTCGGTTAAATAGTATTGGCACCACCTAGTGAATGCCAATATCCACATTGAGACTACCAAAGCATCGTTCCAGCAAGACCAGTTGGAAGTACTTGCCAGAGGTTGTTGTAAAACTCTTTTCTGCTTATTTAAGATGGGTCGAATCATACCAATTACTTTTCTTTGTTGCTCAGGCGTACTATGAGCGAAGATAAATGCACAAGTATTTGTCATCTGCCCTTCCCGTGAAAGTTGGAACAGTCTTGAATTCCTGCTTTCAGCTGGGCCTATCAATGAAACGATTTCCTCGATCCAGATTTTGCAAGCATCATCCGTATCAGCTTGCTCACTTTGAAGTAGAGGTAAAACTAGATCCCGAAACAACCACGGTTCTGTCCATGGTAATTGGCGCATATGGCCTCTCATCGAATCGATTACGTGCCTCAAATCACTTTCAGATAGCTGTTCTGGTAGTTCGTTTTTGAGTGCGACTAATAATTTCTCGTATTGATCACGTTTTCTTTCATCATTTGCCGATCTGTTAACCAACCAACCTAAATATCTTACCTTTTCCGTGCGGTCAAATCTTGAAAGCAAGCCCAGCTCTGATGTGACGTCTTTAGTTTGATGAATCATCTGCTCTAGAGCATATAAGCCCATCCATCGAATTAAACCGTTACAACTATTCAATAAAGTGCATGTGCGGGAATAGTTTGGTAGCAGCTCTATGGATAGGGAGATCTCGCTAACAATTTGGCTTAACAATGACAGCCTAATTATGTCAGCATGATCCGGCTCTTTCGGAATTTTAGGCGATTCTTCAGCAACCAGTTCTAACAATGATTTTGGGTCATATGACCAAAGCAGTTTTATTGCAAAATATTCTGGCCAAGTAAGTGCTGTATATTTAGTCATATGACACATATGATGAAGCTGGTAAGAGCTACACAGCAGCTTTTCAATTGGTCTTTGAAATAGGAGAGGTTCTAAGACAGTTATATCAGTATCCAGATCTTTATGGGTGCGCTGTATCGATTTAGTAAGGTACCCCATGAGATTCTCTAAGAACGAGGTTTCACTTAATATTTCTTGAAAATCTGTATCACCAGCTCTAGAGTTTGCCAAAAATTCACCAACCACTTCCCATTGATCCATGAAATCTTCAGAGCTGACCTTTTTCTTTACCCAGGCTAAGAACCCCTGAGGATCGATCAAGTTAAGTGAGTCCCCTTCTAATAGCTCAAGAGATATCAACTTGTCTTTCAGTGGTGCACCGTATAATCCTATTAATGAAGGCTCGTTAGCCCATATTGATAGGACGACGCCTGCTAATTCATTATTCAGTATCTTTAGTGGCTCGTATCTTACAGTTTTCCTAGGAGCATCGGAAGAAACATAGAGTTCGCTTAATCCAGGGTTATTTTCTTCAGAATCAGATTTTTTTGCCTCTAATTCTTTCAAAAGACTGCTTTTATATTTTTCGACCTCTAATAAAGTATCAGATGGTATCGGCGTAATAAGTAAGGGATAGTTCTCTGCCACCTTCTGCAAGGAGTTAGACAAATTAAATCCAGCTATTGGTAGGCCGTCGCTCCCTATAATCAGAATATATCGGTCATGGAGTTTACCATCTTTTAAGCCAATGATTCTGAGGTTTATTTTTGAGAGAGTTCGTTTGTTGTTTTCACAAGCAGTAACTAGATCATCTACTCTGTTACGATTAGTAGGATTTTCTTCGTCGCCTTTTTGCTTTGGTAGTGAAGTAAACACTATGTAATTACATTTAGGCGCAGCATATAAAGAAAGCAACGATAATCCAGCTGAATCAAAATACGGATCGAAGATTATAATTTGACTGTCATTATATTTTGAAAAAAGAGCTTTGAACCATTCGACAAACTGTAAACGGCCTTCACCATCGCTTGGTCCATAACGTTCGAAAAACCTTGCATCGGATTTTTTTGGGTGCAGCTTGTTGAAAATAGGGCTTATTTCGCGGTTTATAGCAATCCAAGGGTCGGCTTCTCGGCCGCCAACTTGGCTAGCAAACCCATGATTTCCTATGTTTTTAGTTAGTACTGCTTTCACGCGGCCTGATTGCTTTTCTTTTACCGTGTTCTCTAACCAATCAAGTTTAACGGAGCTTGAATTACCACCGGCCACATTAGCTTTAAAGTTAATTTCTCGAATATATCCGGTACGCCACCTGCAACATAATATATTTTCTTCGTTATCTTCGGCATTAAAACCATAGATTTCTAGTTCAGTAGAGTCAGCGATGGATCTAATTGTTTTATCAATATCGAATTCGCGCATATACATACGGTTGTCGTACTTTTCCGCATTTGCAATTCTTGAGTATATAATTTGGCCGCTGTTAAAGATCTTAATGTTGAATATAAAGCCAGAGTAATTAGGAAGATTTTTGGAGTCGAATTTAACGCTTAACTTTCGTCTTTTATCGCCCCAAACAACTTCAAGTAAATTTTTCTCTTTTTCATCTAAAGTCGGGAAGACAAGGAATTCGATATCACCAAACCGCACTTTATCGTTCTGTTCAAAGTTCAAGCCAGTGTCAAAGTTTAGATGTTCGACAATAAACTTTATTAGGTCGGATCGATAATTATGATCTGCTTGGAAGATAGATAATTTATCTACTTGAGTGATCGATGCGCTCATGGCACCCGCTGCTCCATGGGGGCTAGTAGTCGAGTGAAGTTCGAACGCATCCTTGTTGATAAGATATGTTACGGGTTTATAAACTAAATTTTTTGGATCTAAAAATATTGTGCCGAATTTCTCATCAAACTTATTGCTTCGCTCAAGACCTAAAGTATCGCTGATCGTGGAAATCTTAACTCCATTACAAAGCATTTCCAGAAAATCACTTAACAAATTGCTATCGATGTACAGATTGAGTCGGGTGATTTTCGCTCTGCAATGTTCAAGAGTCGAAAATTTGTCGTTATTGCTGAAAGACCAAGAGTTATTAGAATGTGAGTATGGTACTACACGACCATAGATAATCCGGTTTTTAGTTGTTTCTGTGGAATGAATTTGAAGAATCCAAAGCTGTACTGCGCATGGTCGAGAGTCATCATGGAATAAACGAGCCAGTCTAGGGTCGCCTATTAGGTCTTTTAATGTTGTGCTGACCTTATTATCGTTAAATCCTTTGTTCATTATTGCCTCGATTTATGCTTTTGTATCAACTTTGTAAATTGGTACGTCCCTCGCCGTTACCATCTATCATTTTATAGTGTTTTACAACGGCATGAGTTTCAACGTGACGGCAGTGTACCTGCCGATTTATATGTTTGAGCTCAAGGAACTTTGTTCTGTTAGTACAAACTATTGATTTAAAAGGATTATTTTTAGTTTTCCTCTTGCATATTCTTAACCTCATGAGAATATTTAATAAAAGCAGGAGGACATAATGAAAAGATTAGCACCCTTAACTACAGCAATATTGGCCGCTGCCCTGGCTGGCTGCGCGGCCACCCCACGAGCTTACAATCAGGAAGAGTCTCGGGCTTTAAACCTGGCGAGAGCCGGTGGCATCTACGATATGGACTTGCGTGATTCTGGGGATGGCTCTCGCTCCTACAGTAAAGGCATGTTGGTGCCATTACTGGATCTCGCCAGCCTGGCGACTTCATTCGATGCACCGCTTCGACATCTCTCGGGTAGCCAAACGTTTCTGTTCAACGCTACTGACATCATGATGACACCGGATAATCCGTCGGCGAGACCAAGCCTGATGGGATGGATGCCTGCGTCGATGGCCACTTCGGAGGCTCAGGCATATGAGCAGTATGTGGATCTGGTGGATCAGGCCATCCGATTAGCTGCCAATGATATGGCGTTGAGCGCCACCAAACTCAGTAACGTGGAGGCGCCTGAGATTGATGGCCATCCACTGATGCTCTGGTCCATTGAAAGCACTGAGCCTGGATGCGGTGCAGGTCAATGTGTGGTTGCTTACAACATCAAAACGCCGAATCGCTGGAAGTCTCCGGCCTACGTGGAAGGTGCTGAGCCCGAAAGCTACAACATCGCGGCTAATCATCCAGAGAATTATTCTCGCCTCGTTTTCCGGCAATCAGGTGAACAACTCAGCTTCCCTGTGGATGAGTTCTATCGCACGGTCAGTGGTGCCTTACCATCCTGGATGTTGATGTATTTTCCTCCCGGCACCGTCATCCAGGATAGCGAACCGCTGCCGTACCCTGTGCTTTACGAGCAGGGCCAGCGACTGATGTTCAAGGAGCCAGATCATGAGTGACTGGCATGATGAACTTGAGTTCGCTCTGTTGCCGCTTGAAGACGCCAAAATCGATAGCGACTGCATGACCTTTGTGATCAGCAATGCCCTGAGCGAGCAAGGCATCTTCCATCAATGTCGTATCGGATACGCAGAGGACCGGCTGAGCCGAATAGCCACCGCTCCCCATTGCTGGATCGAACTCGAACAGGGCTGGTGTATTGATCTGCGGCTCAGGCATTGGCTGGGCGATGAGGACGACCTCCCTCACGGTGTATTCCAGCCATCCAGCTACCCCAGAGTTCGATACCAAGGCAGTGCGTGGCTGGTTCCACGCCTGGACGCGGGAGATTTGAAGGCGATGACGAACGATGTCTACGACAAAGTGAAACTGCCATGGCTGGCCGGGCGAGCCAGAGCGGCCTGACGCCGGTCAAAACTTGCATTTTCTCAGGTTCTGATAGCTTCGAAGTAAAGAGCTATCGGGGACTGAAACCATGGTGAGGGTAACAAAAATAGTAGCAGTGGGGCTCGCCGGGATCGGCGTTGTGGAGCTCGCCTTAAGGGGTACCGATGCAGCGCTTTACGCATGGTATCTATTGTTCGTGCTCTGGGTGGTCCTACTGCTCATTCGCTTCGCAATGGCCGCAGTCGATGCTTACAAGACGGTTTTTACCAAGGGACCCGATGGGCAAATGACGTTTCCTGAATTCGAGAAAAAGATGGCGTCGTTTAGTCGAGGTGGTGGTAGGGAAGAAAACGGTCCAAGCAGCACGACAACCTCCGGCACCGGGAGTCAAGAAGACGCAGGCGATCTGTTCGATGACTTCAGAGTCAATCCGATCCTCCGAGAGGATGATCCGTTCGGGGAGTTTTTCGAGTCTTGAGGTGGTTCCTTTTGGGTACACATCAGGGGAACCAACTATTCAGGCCGCTCAACATGAAAAGGAACCATTTAAAACAGACCGGCCAAACGGAACCACTTATAACAGACCGAGGAGGCATTAATGTTTATACGCGCCTATCTGAGAGCATCTACCCAGGAACAAAATGCCGAGCGGGCCAAAGCATCGCTAATCCAGTTTGCCGAGCAACACGGTCATCGCATTGCTGCCTTTTATACCGAGAACGTCTCCGGTGCCACATTGCATCGCCCCGAACTGATGCGACTGATTGCCGAATCTGGTGAAGGTGACATTGTGCTGGTAGAACAGATAGACCGGCTTGCACGCCTTAAACAGCAGGACTGGGATACGCTCAAACAGAAGCTGGCCGCCAAGCGATTGGCGATTGTCTCGCCCGAGTTACCAACGAGTTGGCTCGCACTGGACAAGAAAGACAACACCGGCTTTACCGACTCTATCTTGCAGGCGGTCAACAGCATGATGCTCGACATGTTGGCAGCGGTAGCTCGCAAAGATTACGAGGATAGGCGTCGACGGCAGAACCAGGGGATTAACAAGGCCCGCAGCGACGGTAAGTATCAGGGGCGCCAACCCGATCTGAAGAGGCGGCAACACATCGCCAGTTTACTTCGTACCGGCCATAGCTATAGCGAAATCCAGGACATCCTGGGTTGTTCGCGCCATCTGATTGCCTCTGTCGCAAGGGAACAAAGGCAGTCACATGCAGCATAGGCTGCTATTTGCACTCAAAGAACGAAAACAGGAGAACTCACATGATCGATATGTCCGTCACACTTATTGCTTTCCTCGGCTTTGTCGCCGTTATCTTGGCGATCTGCGGCATCACATACCTGAATGCTGACAAGCTGGAAGCATTTCTCAACAGGAAGTTTAAAGCACGCCGCCAGGTCGATAAAAATTCCAGATAATCTGGGGTAAACGGCTACTTTTGCCCAAATTGGCAAATTGCAGACCCGTGGGTTTGTCTCTGCGGCCAGTAGCATTTCTCTTGAACATCAACCAACAGGAGAATGCTAATGAGCAAACCCAAAACCATTCAGGAAATCACTGATAAGTGGCATGAGGTGGCGCGCGCCGGGGAGTTTGACCATCACCAGGGGCGCCGAATGGCGCTTGATCAATGCAGACAGTATCTACAATCGCTATCCAAAAGCCTGGATATGGAGCGAGCACGCCTACGCTATCTCGCTCAGCGGCTGTCGGACCATTTCTGGGCGCATAATGAGGCTCATCGAACCAAGGAAACGAGAGGCTACCCTGGCCATCACGGCTGCCGGGTGAGAATGCTGCACGGTAGCTTGGAAATGCATTGGTATTACAACACCTTTATAAGAGTGAAAAACGGTAAGGGGCATGCGGTTTTCAGTGAACACATCCGCCGAGCCCTGAAGCACCGGTACTCAAAACCCGCATTTAACCGCGCTCACGACTGGGAAAGGCCCATCATTGAGGAGACCGAAGCCGGTTTTGAGATAGTGCGTATCATGAATGCAAACCTCACTCACATGCGCCGTCTCGTCAGGACAAACCTGAAGCAGTTGGACAGTTTGGAGGCGCACTTCGATGGCCTTCAGCCCCCGGAATCCTAAAAAAAACCATTCAGGCCCGTCCCCTTCCGGCGGGCTTTATGCACCCATTTTTCCATCTGGAAAGGAGCCAAAACTTTCACATGTGAAAGTTCTATAGGACAAATCAAAATGATTGCATGATATAGATTTGTGTAATAAGGTGGCTAACCATATTTAGTCAAAAAAGGTGCGAACGTGCCGGGAAACGCCGCCTTAAAGCTCGAAAATCACTCACACGCCCAGCGCGAGCGCTTGGCGTTCATTGATTTTTGCCTGCAATACCACGGCTCAGTGGGCCGAAGTGAGCTAATGGCGCACTTCGGCACCGCAGTCGCCTCCAGCACCCGGGACTTCACTCTCTACCGTGAGCTAGCCCACGAGAACCTGATCCTCCGTCACGAAAACAAGCGCTACTACCGTACCGACAACTATCAGCCTCTGTTCCACCATGAGCCCCATGCCGCCTTGAAAACTCTGGCTTATGGCTTTGGCGACGGGCTATCGGTGACTCCTGGCCAGTCAGGTTTCTGTGAGGATGCACCAGATCTGATCGCGCCACCACAGGATGTGCTGGCGACAGTGAGCCGGGCCATCAGCCAACAACAGGCTGTGCGGATGACCTACCTGTCCCTCAGTTCAGGCGCTAACGAGCGTGTGGTTGTGCCGCACAGCATCGTCAACAACGGCCAGCGTTGGCACATGCGCGGCTACTGCCGGAAACGAGGTGCATTCCGAGATTTTGTCTGCAATCGCATCACCAGCGTGATTATCGACAAAGCGGATATCGCAGAGCATGAGCATCAAACGTCGGATGCCGAATGGAATGAGCAACTGACCTTAGAGCTCATCCCGCACCCGTGTCACAGCCACCCGGAGGCTATTGCGCTGGATTTTAATATGTCCCGGCGGAACAACCAGCCTGTCCGACAGCTCAGCATCCGTGCCGCTCGTGCTGGCTACCTGCTACGCCATTGGAACGTGGACTGTAGCCCCAATCATCGGTTGCCAGAGCAGGAATATCACCTGTGGCTGCGTAACCACAACATTCTTGAACACTGCGCTAACGCTGTCCTGGCACCTGGCTATGCCGGCACCGGTGACGAGGCAGCGCCAAGTAGTTAACAACAGATATTAAATAGCGAGAACAGCATGCAACAAAACCATCATCAAAACCTTGTCGGCTTCATCTGGAACATCGCTAACAAGCTGCGAGGCCCGTATCGGCCACCCCAGTACCGGCGGGTAATGCTACCAATGATCGTTTTGCGTCGGTTTGACCTGGTATTGGCGGAAAACCAGAAAAAGGTACTGGCTGAGAAGGAGCGCCTGGAAGCCCGCGGCATAACCGGCCCTGCACTGGAAAAAGCGCTTTCGCGCATTGCCACCAGTGGCCGCAAACAGGAACTATTCAATACCAGCGGCTTCACCTTCGATAAGCTGCTGGCTGATCCGCCCAACATTGCAGGCAACATGATTGCCTACATCCAGGGTTTTTCACCCCGCGCTCGGGACATATTCGATAAGTTCGATTTCGAGGCGGAAATCGCCAAGCTGGATGAGGCCAACCGCCTTTTCCTGATTCTCAAAGAGTTCTGTAGCAACGAAATTGACCTCTCACCCAAGACCCTCAGCAACCTACAGATGGGCTATCTGTTTGAAGAGCTGGTCAGAAAGTTCAATGAACAGGCCAATGAAGAGGCTGGGGACCATTTTACTCCCCGCGAAGTCATCCGGTTGATGGTGCAGTTGTTGTTTACCGATGAGGAAGGCATCTTCGCGCCGGGCATTTACCGGAGTATCTACGACCCCACAGCCGGTACCGGTGGCATGCTCTCGGAAGCTGAAAAGTACATTTGCGGTGACGGTACCCATGAAGGATTGAACCCCGATGCCCACATCGAGCTGTTCGGCCAGGAGTACAATCCTGAATCCTACGCCATTTGTTGCTCAGACCTCCTGATCAAAGACGAACCCATCGACAACCTCATCTATGGGGACACGCTGGGCGTGAAAGACGCCAAGAACAAAAACAACGGCTTCGTACCTCACGATGGCCACCAGGAGAAGAAATTCCACTACATGCTTTCTAACCCGCCTTTTGGGGTTGAATGGAAGCCGGAAGAAGATTTCGTCCGTGAGGAGTACTCCGCACAAGGGTTTTCAGGCCGTTTTGGAGCTGGGTTACCAAGTATTGATGATGGCTCGCTTCTATTCCTCCAACACATGATTTCCAAGATGCATCAGCCTCCGAAAATATTAGACGGAAAAAATATAGGCGGAGATGGCTCTAAAATTGCTGTTGTATTTAATGGTTCCCCTTTGTTTAGTGGCGACGCAAGTTCTCCTACATCAAAGGCTAGAGAATCAAATATAAGACGTTGGATTATAGAAAATGATCTATTGGATGCGATTATTGCGTTGCCAGATCAGATGTTCTATAACACTGATATTTATACTTATATTTGGATTGTAAGCAACAAAAAGCCTTCACATAGACGCGGTCAAGTCCAACTCATTGACGGGTCTCGACACTATCAAAAAATGGAAAAAAGCCTAGGTAAAAAGCGTAATGAATTGTCAGAATCGCATATTGCTGAGTTAGTGCGGATGTATGCGTCATACGAAAATGAGGCAAAATCTACAGTGCCAATACATAAGAAAGGTTATTCAAAACCAATCGGTACTGAGGAACGTATATGCAGCAAAATTTTTAATAATAGGGATTTCGGTTATTTAAAAATAACTGTTGAACGCCCGTTGCGCCTAAATTTCCAAGCAAGCCCAGAGCGTATAGCACGTTTAGAAAATCAGGCTTCTTTTAACAATCTAGCTACCAGTAAAAAGCGCAAGAATATAGATGTTTATAAATCCGAAGTTGAGGAAGGTTTACGTAAACAAACTGCTATAAAGTCTGCGTTGAGCAGCCTAGATAGTCACATAATTTATCGGAATCGTGATGAATTTGAGTCGGTGTTCGTTGCTCAGCTCGAAAAGTACGGGATTAAACCGCTTGCTCCGATTAAAAAGGCTATCTTGGCTGCTCTTTCTGAGCGAGATTCGAAAGCTGACATCTGCTTTGATAAGAAAGGTAATCGGGAGCCTGACGTAGAATTACGGGACTACGAAAAAGTCTGCTTACCTAATGATATTGATCTTCCTTTACCATTGAAACTAGATAATGAAACTGGTCACGATGCTTTGATAGCACTAGTGAAAGATCATTGTGAAGCTTATCTTGCGAAAGAAATATTACCGCATGTGCCTGACGCTTGGATTGATCACAGTAAAACCAGAGTTGGATACGAGATACCATTAACTCGTCATTTCTATGTTTATGAGCCACCGCGTCCGTTAGAAGAAATTTCCAGCGAAATTAGTCAGTTGGAAAAAGAGATCGTCGCTATGTTGTCCGAGGTGGTGTAATGAAGAAATACTCGCCATATGCTGACTATAAAAAAACAAAGTCACCATGGATTAATTCTATTCCTACTCATTGGGAATTTAAAAGAGTTACCTAGATTCAACTAATAACTGCAACACTCGCTCTTAGCGTGTTGCAATTGCTCTTTAAAAATTATGTCTGGCTGAATAAAGCCCAGTGTTTTCC
>NZ_QJST01000014.1 GCF_003226255.1 Idiomarina fontislapidosi | reverse complement strand
GTGATCGGATAAAACCGAAACAGGTGATCGGTTTAAACCGAAATGGGTGATCGGATTGAACCGAAATGAGTGTTCGGATTCATCCGAAACATGCAACTTCCATAGAGCATTATCCCTGGACGGTTCCACTCACCGAGATTATCTGTGTTAGACATCAAAGCTGCCGAGTTGGCTAAACTCAGGGAAGCACCGAGATAATCCCTTAAGGATTGCATTACCAATGTTTGGTAATTAAAAAATTGAACGGAAATTGCATCCGCAGTGGCAAAATGACTCATCAAGTGCAACGAGCCCACTTGCTTCGCCCGCCCGAGCTTATTCCAAATTTGAACAGCACGCGTCGGTGTAAAACCTAAGCGATGAAGCCCCGAGTCTACTTTTAGCCAGATAGAAAATGGTTTCAACGGTGTGTAACTAAGTAAAGCCTCCACCTGCCAAGCAGTGTGTACAGCTAGCCACAAATCGTATTTATCAACCAGTTCCAATTCTGATGCTTCAAAAATCCCCTCAAGTAACAATATAGGAGACCGAATACCTACAATGCGCAGAGACAATGCCTCCTCGATACTTGCAACAGCAAAAGCTGAAGCAGTATCTTCCAGCGAGCGAACGCATTCCACAGCCCCATGTCCATAAGCGTTAGCCTTTACCACAGCAAAGGATTTACTACTACCTGAACACTAACATCAGGTTCACGTTTTTATCGATAATTTTCTTAAATATTGAACTACCTACAAAAAAGTCCATTTTATAATTTGTACCTTAGCTATCTACTTAACTGCTGAAATAAATTTTCCCACCAGAGCTGACCAAACGCTTTATTCATATGAGTTAAGTCATTGTCAGGGTGCTGTGTTCCATCGTTAGCATGACCAGACGCCATCCTAACTGACCCTCGAGTGAAGTCGGGTTTAGTTGATCGTTTATTGCAAATCGTATCAAGAGGCTGGCTGATGACCGTTGCTTTATAAGATAAAAGTGACTCATGGCTATTCATAAGTTCAATGTTTTTTAGATACTCGGGATCAATTTCTTGGTCTTTCTCAATTTCAGCAGCTTTCATTGGTGTATGTCCCAATACCACCATCTTATCAGTGACATGCCTAAGTTGACTTAAGACTTCATGCGCAAGAGTATTTTTAAAAGTGTCTGCAAGGTGAGCATCACTCAGCTGTTCAGAAACGAATTTGTTGTGACGAAAGTACGGGTAAAGCCCAAGACCATATATTAAAAAAATATCGTATGCTTCAGGGTCGATTTCCGAGAGTCCTCCAGAAGTTAACTCCAATGAACGACGCAGAGCCCCACTCCTTGCCACAAGTCTGTAGTTCGTCGTATCTGCAATGAGGTCACTCATACCATCTGAACCTTTCGCAAAAAATGTGACAGACGAAAATATTCCAGAGCTCTCAACGATGGAAACTGAGTCTTTTAATGCACCAACATGGCTATTACCAATGACACAAAGCCGCATTATTTAGTCCCTCCAAAGCTACCCAGAATTTCTTCCTCACACTTTGCATCCTCTTTTGAAGCTCCTAGAGCACCCGTAACTTTTAATTTCTGACACTTAAAGAATGTGTCCATAACGAAGCCGACACCATGAGGATTAACAGAGCGCATATTGGGCTCAAAGAACGCGCCTCTAAACACTGGACTATTTATGATTTCGTAAGAGGGAAAGTAATCTATCTCATCATTTTCACAAGATAAGCTTCCCGCAACAGCGCGCAAGATAGACTTTGACTCCATCGTTGCAACCAGAACATTGTTCCCGGAATAGGTCGCAGTGAGAGGTACCGGAGAGACCGTTAGAATGAACTTAATTTGAGGATTAAGCTCTCTCATTATCCCCATTGCATCGTACAAGGATTTTTTTATTCCCTCGTATTGCTGGTTGATAAAACCATGCTTACGTTCGTCAAACTGTCCTGCTGCTGTTCCGGGACACATAGGATACTCGTAGCCATACTCTTTATTAAACCAGCTCTCCGTCAACCCAAGTGTAAATACAAAAATATCACAGTCAGTGATACTTTTTTTAAAGGACTGAATCGTTACACGACGCGTTTTATGAACTTCGTCAGCCGACGCAAATCCATTTGGCTCAACAATAGGTCTGAAAGGGTCGTAGTAGCGCCCGCCCTGCTCCCAAACCTCTTCTGGAGCGGTCTCTTTGCCTGCAGCCCACGAGCACCATTGTTTAAGCAAAGACGTTGTATAAATATTACCCGTTCGTGATGAAAAAATGTCAAAATTAAAGCGCTTTTTGTTGTCTTCACTTAAGCGCTGTGGCGGCTTTTCGGTTCTTAACCACTTGAAGCCACGTCCATCTAAGGCTCTACCGATATGTTGAGCGAAACACGAGCCATAGGTAGCGATCTGAGTCTTGTTATCAATTTTATGCTTAGGTCGCCATAAATCGGTAATATCGAACATACTACGTTCTGCAACAAACGGCCGCCAAAACGCTTCTTTTTCTAAACTTTTATATGGATTTGTCATAACACACCTTGCAACGCCTTAACTGAAGCAAATTCGCTGAGGTTATTCTCAATCACCCAGCTCTGCCAACTGTCGACCTCGCTCCATCCTGATAAAAATACAAAGTCCAACCCCGCATGTTGTGCCGATTCGTAATCGTATTTGCTGTCACCTATGAATAATGCGGGCTGTTGAATATTCCCATTGGCCAATTCGCGATCTAAGATGTCCTTTTTGGGTGTGGGGCTACCAAAAATACCACCATCAAAAAGTGATGCTAAACCCCGTTTCTCGAACACCAATCTCAACTCATCCTGGTCGCCACCTGAAACAATCAGCCAACGACTGTCAGAGGTCTGTTTACGAAGATCACCGAGTCCTTCAGCGACGTCGCATGTCAACAAGCCATCAACAACCTCAGCAGCGTAACGCTCTAACAGCTCATCCAACCTCGGCCCTTCAACATCAGGTGCGATGGCATCTAGAAAATGCGCAAATTTTTTATAGCGTGAAACTCCACCATTTTCAGTGTGGTATTTCACAAAGGCATTGGCGGCTTCCTCACCATACGGCAGTGTAGCCTTATAGAAAGCATTCGTTTTTACATGGTTTGAATTAAGGACCACACCATCGCAATCAAATACCAACGTCCGATATTCAGCTACTGACCTCTTCATAGCGGTACCAGCCCTTCTCTCACCATACATTCAGCCAGCACAAAGTCTTCAGGCCAATCAATATCGTGTGCAGTAAGTTTGTCCAATGCATGCAGATAAGGTCGGTTTCCTATTCGGTCGTCGAGTTGTTGATACACCTCGCTCGATGCTAAAAATGCCCCGCTATTCACTTCATGAATAGGCTTTAACGTCTGCGTCCGCGGCCACTTTTCGACGTTTCGGTCATAGTTGATTGGCTGTCCATCCTGCCACAAGAACGCGTGTAATTCGGTGGTCGTCATCAGCGAGTCATAGCCAGCCTCTAACGCATTGAAGTAAGCGCTGATAATGTCGTCGTATTGCGTTGAATTAATAAACGGCGACGTTACGTGCGTCCAAAGAATATGACCCTGGGGTATAAGATCTAGCGCGTGTGCGACAAGTGCGTCCGTGCTGGTGGCACTCGATGCCAAGCTATCATCACGGCGGTGGATGCGCAGTTTGTCAAACTTAAGACCCTCAACGTAGTCAATAATGTCCTCGTCATTGGTCGATAACACCACCTCATCTAAACGTTGTGAGTTCAGAAGCTGTTTTAGCTTAATTTCGATTAAGCCAAACTCAAACCCCGCAAATGGCTTGATGTTTTTGCGGGGAACACGTTGACTGCCGGCACGGCAGGGTAAAAAACAGCTAACTTTACCTGACATCATGATAACCCGTAGATACTAAGCTTTTTAACGTCATACCGCGATGGTGTTACAGCAATGAGCTCTACGGCGCCTTCCGTTTGTTCAAACTTCTTGACCACTGCATTCATTTCTTCGTTGCGGGGATCACCGCTTGAGTACCCATCAAAACCTGCCATTAACACACGTTTCGCGCGGCCACTTGCAAGAGCCGCGAACGCGTAAGCCATGACCAGCGATGTTGGCGTTTTACAGCTAGTTTCGCCAAAAGCAAAGCCGTCTTTATCCACATCCAGACCAAAATCATATAACGTCTTTGCAGATAAAACGGCTTTTACATCCTCCGGTAACATAGCAATTGGTGTTACCAATGGCTGTGGCAGTTCGGCGTGGCGCTCGCAGTCTGCCAACATACGTACCGGATGGCAGGCGAAACGCACATCAATCAAATCACCGTCAATCGCTGTCTGGGTGTTAAGTGCGGCAACAACAGGTTTGTTTTTCTTGATGTACTGTTCAATCGCGCTTTTGTGAGCCTGAACCCCCGGACCTGTTCCCAGTAAAAAGATTTCTTTCCCTTCGAAAAGGCTTCTGGGATTCCAGTTACCCTCGGTTGCACCATTCAAAAAGTGCCGTGCCGTATCTAACGTGTCAAAACTGAACTTTTTGCCACCCTCTTTACGCAGGTGCTCAATCACCGCCAACACGTCTTCTTCGCTGAAACGAGCGTCGCTCAGCATCTCCTGAATGTAGGTCGGATGGATACCATATTTGCCTGAAAGGTAGTAGTACGGATTTGTTCCCCAACCATAGTGCTGTTGCATTGGCTTAAAGTGTTTACGGATAATGGTCATCAGTGGCACAATATTTAGAGATGTTCCGCGACGCTGAGCAATCTCAATTGCCAGCTCTTCGGTGCGTGAATTACCTGGCCCTCGTCCCATACCCGTTACCGTAGCGTCTACCCAAGTCACGCCGTCATCCAATGCTCGCAAGGTATTAGACAGCGCCAAACCCAGATTATCATGAGTGTGGATACCCAACTCGCCTTTCCATTCGCTGCGCAGCCAGCCTATGATGTCAGACGCTTGAGCGGGACTCATGCTGCCCATGCTGTCTGCAAAATACAGAGCATCCAAGTCGTAACCAGAGGCCAATTTTGCTAGCGCCTTTATTTCATTCTCACTACGCTCGGCCACTTGCATTAGATTGAAACCAACTAAATAGCCTTGCTCTTTAAGCCAATTTACCGCTTCTAGTGCCTCCTCAAACTCGTGCACATGGCAAGCAATGCGAACCAAGTCGACGGGAGAGTCTGATGCGGGGGCCGGAAACAACGTTTCGAGAGCAGCCGTCATTGATTCAAGACCCACCAATTCGCTGGCATTGACCATGACACCAACCGTCAAGCGAGCGGGAATAGGTAAACTACGTAGGTAACTATCAGTAGTGTACGCACACGCTCCTTTAAAGCCGCTATTTTTGAGTGAACGCAGACCGAGTTCTACCATATCGACACCTGCGGCATCCATCGCTTCTAGGTATTCTTTGACCAGCTCTGGGTCAAAATTCCACGCGTTATAATAACCACCATCTCGCAACGTACAATCTAGTAACTTCATTGAATTTCCTTAAACTGGTTTACCGTACAAGGCTTCGACTCTCTTGAAAAAAGCTTCGTCTCTCACCCTAAACGACTTTCTCACGGTATCTTTTAAAAACCACTCTGAATATGTCTTTTGGTACCGTAAATGCTCATGCAGTCTCCAGATAGCAAGAGTGATTCGATGAATACCACCAAGATCCTGAAACCATTCTGGGTTAGATATGCTCTTAGATGCTAATTTATCAAATATTGCTTTTAACATCTTAAAATAAGACTCTAACTGCGCTTTGTCGCCATCTTTGTAAGCGTTCAATGCTAGCAATAAAGTCGAGACTGCCACATTTAAACCAAAGTGATGGTAAGGGGTTTGCCATTCATAGCCCAGAACTTTGCTTGCAACTTGCAAAGCCTGCTCCTCGTCACCCAAACTTAATAAGTAATGCCAGTAAGCCGTTATAAGTGATCCAGTTAAGCAATCTTTATCAAGTTTTGATGCGTTAGCAAACTCCAGTTCCTGTGCACTTGCCAGAAGCTCATCTGCAATCGTACCTAACTTAAAAGGACTTTGCGCGGCGCACTCAGCAAGTTTATAACAATAAATTACGAACGCATTAACTCTAACGGGTATTGCGCCTTTATCATTTAAAAGCGATTGCTCAGCAATAAAACGCGTGGATTGGTTACTGTTTTGCCGTAAAGGGCTGCTGCCAAACCAAAGCGTTTCCTTCGCCTCATCAACAGTTTCACAGCATAGCGTACTTAAGTGAAAGCGAGGCTCAAAAAACTCTAATCGAACACTTTCTTCTGTCGATATCTCGATCGCTTTCGGAATACCCTGAGCTTTGATGACATCAAGTGAGACGGTGTGAACTTGGCATAAACTCGAACTAATATTACTAACCTCTGCCTGAAGTTTTTTATCGGACGAGAGCACTAAAGAAAAGCTCTTAGCTCTATCATCAAGGTACGTAACTGTAGCAACGAAATGTAAAGAGCTAGCCTCATCGCAGGGCTCAGCCCCGACAACCACTTTGTCATTATCAATAAAACTCACCGCTCGTAGTGTTGAGCGGTTTTCATCTACTTCTGTCATGAGTTACTATGCCTTTTACTAATTCTGGACTCTCGAATAGCCCTCTCAAAAAGCGTATAAATATCCTCGTAAGGATATTTAAATGCTGAATGATCCCAAGTCATCGCCATAAAGTCGAGACCTGTTTCCGCGATCCTTTGCAGATTACCGCTTGTGCGCGCATGGTAGTTCTTTGCCGAAGCAGCAAACCCCTGAGTGTGATCGGCGAGTTTTTTTACAAACTTATAATGACGTACTGGAGTAATATGATGAGCGACAATTTTGGGGTTAACCTCATTGCCGCCGCGCTTAACTGAATGAAACCCCTGATTGAGCATCATACTTGGCTCAAATCTAACCAAACAAAATTTGCGCAACGAATCAAATGTACCGAACAAGCGCCAACGAATATCAAAAGCAAACGAAACAGGCCAATTGTCGCCAAACGCCCATTTTATAGAAGGGTAATCCTGATACCGATAGCTTTCATTGCGGGGTCGACAAAAGCAGTGAGTCATTGTTTCAATATAATTTTCGGTAGTTACCTTAGAATCTGAGATGGAATCTGGAAGTAAGTCAATCAACAAGCCAAATATTTGTTTATGAGATGCCTTAGTATCAGAAACATAGTTTGCCAATGTAGAGTAGCCCTTCGGCGGATCGACAAATTCATCTGAGTCAACAGTTACCATCCATGATCCTGTCTGCTGAAGCATGCTCGCACAGGCTTTTATCCAATGGCGCTTAAAATTCTTAAAGTCGCCAACGCGCGGTTTGCACACCATGATATCAGGATCATTAAATACTCTAGTGAGAGGCTTTTTTGAGTCATCATCGATCAAAACAAATCGTTTAACTCCCATTGCACGATAGTGATTTAACCAATTTTCTAGGAAAAAAAGATCATCCTTAATGACTGAATAAACTGTTAACTCGTCAGATTTTTTCACGGTAAAGCCACTTTTAATCAAGAATAGCTTTTCAAACTCGGATGCGAGTTGATCAGAACGTATTAACTCATCTATTGCCTTATCAAACTTGTCGGTATAAAACCTTTCTGCCTTAGCGCTCTGTGCTAACTGTAAAAAGGTATAATATGCGTTCGCATTCTGTAAGAGACGCATTTTGGGGTCCGCAGTAACATAGTTGCCACCGCGCGCATTGAGGGGAGGTTTTTTTACTGGTGGAAACTCGACTTCTTTGTGCTGATAACTAAAATCATTGACTTCACAAAACTCAGGAAAAGTCTTTGATAAGTTCTTCAAATCAACACCATGGTTGCTAACTAGTGTAAGTTCTGGATAGCGATTCAAGCTATGGAGGATCAACGAAATCTCATCATACTGTCTCGACATTAACTTGTGATCATAGCCTACCTCACGATATAGCCACGTTGGGATAGTTATTCGTCCAGAGGTACCATCTCCCCAATTACCAGAAAAGTGGTGAATAATGGTATTCGAAGAGACCAAGTCTAACGTTTGCTGAACTTCTTCTTCAGTAATAAAGTTATCACCATCTAAACTTGAGTAATACTCGCCATTGATAAATCGTTTGAAACTATTTTTCGCCCAACAAAAGTGCCAGTATGGTAGCGGTTTTAATCGATGAAACTGCAATAAACCAGTCAATAATGCATTTTGACAGTGAGCCTTAATATAGTTTTCCACTTGATCATTATCATCAAAACAAGCTAAATGGATATTTACTCGACCTGCAAATTTTTTAGCCACTTCAAGATTAGCTAATAGTGTTCCCTCAATATCTTCAAAGCGATTCATTACCGGGATGCAATAAGAGATGACAGCGTTATTTTCCATCAATATTTCCATGATTTGACGCAGATTTAATAAATAAGTAAGCCTACAGACTCACACACCGAAGGTGTAAACATAAAGTTAACAAGTGTTTAGAATAACATATTTATCAGTGTCGGGAAAAGACGGTAATGCTTTACAAACTCTCTATTTGCTTTAGCTTGTCTGCGGTGTTCAGGTATTTGGCTTAAAACATCTCTAACTTTACAAGCTAAGTCGTGGGAGTCCCCCTGTTTAAAAAGCGGATTAGGGTATGTGAACTCATCGTTTATATCCTTATTCGCACCGATATCGGAGAGCACCATAGGTACCGCATGAGCTGCCGTTTCAATCGGTTTTAACGCAGAGACAATATCAGTTACCGGAGTCGAGATACGTGTATTAACCACAACATCTATCGCGCTATAAAGAACCGACACCTCGTGAGGAAGGATTCGGCCAGTGAAGTAAACGCGATTCATTACTCCTTGAGCTTTAGCTTCAACCATTAGCTCTTCACGAATCGGGTCAGAAACATCCTTTTCGTCGTGCCCTCGCGCCATCGAGCCACCAATGAGCAACAAGCCCACATCCTCTGGCAGTTCCTTTAAAGCCCGTATAATTAAATGAAGGCCCTCATAATGATTAAAGGTTCCGATATATGCCAATACAAACGGCTGTGTTACCCCATAACGAGCTTTCACTTCCGTCGCTAACCTCTCACGCTCCTTGCCTAATTCTGGTATCGCAGGTAGTGTAGAAAGACTGTTGGGTAATAATTGTACTTTTTCACTGCTTACACCTCGCTCCACTAGTATGCGCTGCATAAGCTTGTTCAACGTTAAAACGCGCGTAGCAGAATTTGCGACGTCCGCTTCTCGAGTTTTGGCATACTTAAAGTCTTCACTTTCAATCCACTTTGGCTCTTTAGTGGCGCGAGATAACTCCCAAAAACCTCTAACCTCGTATATATATGGCTTACCCAAGTCCTCGCATGCAAGCTTGACAGGCCAGGCATTTTCCCAGTTCGATGCAACCAAAATTTGGCCAGGCTGATAAGTGCTTATAAGCTCTTTAACTAATTTAGTAGCACCCTCAAGCCATTCGGAAAAGTACTTGGCAGATGGCGGTTTTCCACTTGGGGACTTAAAGAACAGGTAGTTTACTCCATCGATACGGTAATGCGGCTCAACATTATTAGCGTCTATACCCGGCACAGAGAACACACGACCGAACCGATTTATTACGGTAACTCGATATCCATTCTTTACGAACCCTTGAGCAACCGCATGTGTTCGGACGGCATAACCATCACTACTGAACGGAAATGAGTGATCAACGAAATAGAGCAATTGTTTTTTCATTTAAGCGCCGAGTTGTTGCATTCATGCATTACTTAGCACTTATCCTACATAAAGGGCGGGCGTTTGGGTAGGGGATTAACACTTGATGACTTCAACTGCCACCTTTCATGTTTTCAAGCATCTCGTAATCCTCTCGGTATATTTTCCGAAGCTCAGCTTCCAGTTCATCCGTCAGTATGTCAGCCTTTTTAGGCATAAAGCCTGTATCGTTGTATATAGATACGATCTCGCTTACAGGGGTGCTACTGTCGACATCAGCCATGTGAGTTGGTTTTTCTCTGGTTATATTCACTGGCGTTCCAAACACCTTATCGGCCAGCTCCCAAGGCAGTAACTCTAGCATGCCCTCGTAAAGTAACCCCATTTCGATAACGTGAGTATAGTTAATCGGCAACAGATGCCATTGCTGTGGGTACATGTGACCATCAACCGCTTGCCAGTTATCTGTGGTGAGTGCTGCTAAGTAGTCGGTAACAAACGACGCAAAGCTAATCTCTCCAAACGGCTTATCATAAAAAGTTTCAACTGTTCGGATAAAGTCGTCGGCCCCACTTTGCTGGATCAATTTATTTTTAAATGCAGAGATCGCTCGATCAATAGGGTCGCGATACACAAATAAGCTTACATCATAACCAACTTTACCCGTTTTAATGTCGTCTGGCCGAACAGCAATGGCTTTATTCAGTTCTCCGATTAGAGGCTCGTAAACTGGCTCCTGCCACGGTTGATAGATCTCCCTAAACAAGTGTTTAAAAGCCGTGCAAGCATTTTTGCGGATGTAGGTGTACAGAATACGATCGCCGTTTACGCTATACAGAAACGAGGGGACGACTGGCTTTGTATCACTTACCGAGTTATCAAACTGTGAAAATAAATGTTTTTTCAAAATTGAGCTCAACTATTTGGTTGTAGCAATATTAAGCAACAGATTTAGTTTTTAAACGGTTCCGCAACGAAACAACAAATTCGCTCGTATTGCGTGCAATTAACTTACCACTTGACGTTCTCGGGAGAAAGCCTCGCTTAACCACAAAAAGCTCGATATCAGATGAACCGGTATGCTTCTTCGCAGCATTGACACCCGCTTCGCTAACCTGCTCTATAGCTTCTTGAGTCAGCTTGATACCTTGTTTTAGTTCCTGAAAAACATACAGCTTAGCGCTTTTTGGGTCCAGCTGCAGGATAATACCTTTAAGTGGATCAAGCGCCGAAACACTGCTTGCGATGTCTGCGATAACGAGATGCGGGAAAACACTCACACCGTTTATTTTAATCAGGTGCTTCCGCCTGCCAGTTAAAAAGAGCTCACCATCACTGATAAAACCAAGGTCGCCGGTCGCAAAAAGTGATTCACCTTCATCATCAGTATGCTCAAACTTTTTAACTAGCGCATCATTCTGCCAATAGCCATCCATTAAACTAGTGCCTGAAATATGTATTTCGCCAATTTCTTCGTCTTTTAGCTCATCCCCCGACTCACTCAATACCTTTATGCGAGTATCTCCGTAGACTCTACCGCAGGAAACAATGCGCTGTCGGCTATTATTAATCGTTTTCTCTACAACGTTCATGCCGGTTTGAAATGGAGCCCCGCTAATGATCAACGTAAATTCGGCCATACCGTAGCAAGGTAATAATGCCTTTTCACTAAACCCAAATGGCTTTAAACTCTCCGCAAAATCTTCTAGTACCGCTGCGTTTACCGGCTCTGCACCACAATAGGCGGTTTCCCAACAAGTTAAATCAAAAGACTGGAGCTCTCTTGCTGCTTTCACGGCCGACGAAATCAGTTGATAACTAAACGTTGGACCACCCACTGTTGTAACCCGGTACTCATCAACACACTTAAGTAACGATAAGGGTCGCTTCACGAAGTCCAGCGGTGTCATTTCAACAGCGGGAACCCCCGTAAAGATAGGGTTAAGCAACCCGCCAAGCAGCCCCATATCGTGATAAAACGGACACCAGTTAAGATAAACCCGGTTGGACTTCTGCGTGTGTCCCATCGCTTCATGCTGCAACAATATATTAGCAACCAACGCCCGATGGCTAATCATTACCCCTGCGGGGTCGCCGCCCGTGCCTGAAGTAAACTGCATAATCGCGATATCATCGACATCAATTTCTGGCAGACAATCAAACGGCAGTATTGTGTCCGATGATAGATCAATGGTGACAACGGTTAAGTTATCAGGAAGAGTGTTTTCACTCTCTTCTTCGCCTATTTTCAATAAAAGATCTAAACTCGCCGCATGAGCAATATACTTGCCGCGCGTGCTGGTTACACCCTGCACTTCAGCAGGAATTGGAACGGCAATAGCGCCATGATAGAGACATCCGAGCAAACCAGCGATAAATTCGATATTGTTCGCCGCACGAATGCCGATTTTTTTACTTTTCGGATCATACGTTGACAATTGCGAGGCAACCCGCAGAGCTAATTGATGTAAATCCAGGAACGTAAAAAACGTTGCTGTACACTGTCGCCCTTTAACGAAGATTAACGCGTTTTTATCCGCGGTGTTTTCTGAGTGTCTGCGCAAGGCGTCTCTAAACAACATTGAGTCCCTCTTTTTTATTTGCAGCAAGCCAAGCTAATGCCTCTGAGTTCCCTGGCGCAAGTTGCAGCACGCGTTCGAAAATAGGTCGTGCGTCGTCTTGACGACCTAACTCGTCGCTTGTTCTTGCAAACCTTAACGCTAGGGCAATATTGTGGGGGAACAGTCCATGTGCTTCTTGCAACATAATACGAGCACGAGCCGTTAAGCCCTGTCCCAGCAAAGCGTTAGTCATTTTTAAAAAAGCATCGGCATTCGGGCTCTGTTTTGATAAGTTGTCCACAATACATTCTACCTGCTCTTGACTTAACATCTTTACGACGTGAGGCGCCAACAACATGACAAAAAGTTTCTCTTTATTTTTTACATTAAGCTGCGAAGAACTGCACAGCTGCTGATAGACCGTTTGGACGTCCCCGAGAAAAATAAGCGCATTGAGGTAAAAGTTATTTAACAACCTATCTTCAGATGGATATTCACCTTTAGCGGTATGGAATACTGATACCGCGGTACGTGGCTGATTCAGCTTTATCAACGCTTCCATGTAGGCCGCTATAAATCGCCGTTCGAAGCCTTCCTCGTTTTGCAAAGATTCACAAACCGTAGCAATGTCCTGCCAACGTTCGTTCATAGCCAGGGTATGAAGTAACAACAGCCACTGTCGGCGTGTTAATTGGGGGCTACTCGCCAACCACTGAACCAGCTTATCGCAGGCACCAGCACGCGCCAGACTCATTAACGTCTGTCGGTGGTTAGCTTGGGTTGGCAAGGTCGATATTCTGAGTGCTTTCGAACTCGCCGTAACGTCTACCGGTAGCTCTGTTTCAAGTTCGGCATACGCAGCACCTTCGATGGATAATCGTAGCCCGAGTACATATTGTCCCCCAGAAAATGGCGCTCTCACCCGAAGCCGGACCGTTGTTTCCTCGTTTGGCGCCAGCTCCGGCAGTTGAGCGATTCCATCGAGCCATTGATACAGCGTTCTGCTGCTAGCGTTGTACCATTGGTTCGCCAGGCAGATTTGCTTACCGGCTATGATTTGAGAGCTGACGTTTTTTAACACCACCGAAAGCTCGCAATGCTGATTTGCGGTTAACTCGCTAACGTCCAATGCAATATCCATTACTGCGACTGCAGACAACACATTATCACTGATCAATTTTGGCGCATTTAGCATGAATGGCACGTCTTTCTTACTGACTTCACTTTTCGAACGGTGTTCATTTTTGATGATTCGTGCGAGGTAAGTCACATTTTCAGACCGGAAGAATTGGCCATGAGCGCCGGGCATAACGGCCACCCGATAGGTCGAGTAGTAGCTCATTAAACCGCAGTCCACATGGTGGTAGCGTCGGTATAAGTTGTAGCTGCTGTTGCGACCAAATACGAGCGTTACGGGAGCCGCTAGCTCGCTAGGATAAATCGATTCCAAAACAACAATCGATAAATCCAAGTTAGCGGTTTGTTCGAGTTTTTCGGCTGTTCTGAGCATCAGGGTGGCTCCCTGGCAGTTTCCGCCCAAGGTCACCTGCTTTATTCCTTTATTCTCACACACAGTAAGGATTTGGTCACAAAAAAGGCCCGTTAACCGATCAATATTTTCCGGCGTGTACTCCATGACCAAATGCCCTGAGCGCAACCCATACAACGATACGTCTTCGCCCAGAGCCCGCGCCAGCGATTCGAACTCATGTGATGCCTGAAAACACCAAAAAACCGTTTGTTTAACGCCTTTGGTGTTAAGCTGTTTTACGAAGGGTGCGCTATCCAGACATTCTCCGGGCCAAAACTGTAGGTTTTGTTGAATACGCTTTAAATAGTCTGATGTCATTTAAAACATTAGCCTCGCGCTAGCTCATAAAATCGGTAGGCAAACGCCGACAGAGTTTGATTACCGGCTAACGAGTCATGGTCCACATCGATACTGTAGATATCCTCCAGCTTACCGATGAGCAACATGCCTTGAACGGAGGTTAAGCCAAAGTTTTTTAAGGGCTTGTTAAAGTCGTCTTCAGTCGGCCGATACTGCGTAAACGCTTCGATCGTATCCGCTATGGTGTTTTCAATGTCGTTTAGTAACGGGTCTCGCATTAATTTTCTACATCCACTGTAATTTGTTGATAAGGTGTGTCCGTAAACACTTGTTGTTTTGGTTTCTCATAAATTCGTGCTGACGGATACCGTTCAAATATTGCTTTTAACGTCAGGGTCATGATCCGTCGGCTCATCATTTCACCAATACATTTATGCACGCCATGGCCAAAAGCTAAATGTTTCGAGCCAGGCTTTTCAGATGCCGAAAACGGACACGAAACGGAATCCTTGTTTGCCGCTGCTATGTTTAGACAATACACATCGCTTCCGTTAAGCGTGCGATAAAGGAAGCCGACGCCCCCCCCCATATACAGGCTCCGCTCGAGAAGCTCTTCGACACCAAGCTCTGCAATAAGCTCGGCTCGTTTTGCAGGCGTTAGTGCCAGCAGATCGGACAGCACATTCACCAACGTGTGGTTCATTGAGGTGCTGGCACTTAATACGATGGTGATTTGTGAACACACCAAATCAACTGGGAGTGCAAACTGACTTGTTAAATAATGATATAAGTCGTTGTCATCCGCAGCGTCTCGAGGCAGACGATTTTCTTTTATGTATTCCGCCACGGCGCGCGCGCTTTCGTCAAACGCCGCAAAGTCCTTCAACTTTCTCTGTTTTTTAAACGAAGTCAACGAGAGCAATTGATCAATATGCCGGGTAAAAGAAGGATCCAAGTTAGGTTTAAGACCCACTGCGTAATACGAACACTGATGCGCAATCGGCCGTACCCAGTCATCCAATAAATCAATGCGAGCCTGGTCTTCTGTGCTGGCAACAACATCTCGAATGATGTCCTGAAATATTGGCTCCCAAGACTTTATGCGTTTACCAGAAAAATAACTCGCAACCATTCTGCGCACGTGCTTATGCTTTTCCCCATTTAAATTAAACGGGCTTTCACACGCGAAGCCATGCAACCAAGGGTACTCAACTCCTGTGAACTCACTGATAGCGGTAATAGCTTCAGACATGTTCAGAACGTTGGCTTCCGAATGTTTTAGTAAGTGCTTACATTCTGCTGCATCGGTAACATTAAAAAACTCTTTATCTGATAACATTTAAGACATCCGCTTATTATCACATCCAATACAGACACACACTACAAAGCCGCGGTAAAACCTCGCCATAACCGTTCGCTCAAGCTCTAACTCAGCTAACGTTAAGCGTATAAAAAAATCAAACGACGAATTCGTTGCGACATCAGCGTCTCGAACCACAAAATCTTGTAACGAGCCGCTCTGCGCGCTCTCGGGTAAACTTTTGTAAGCGGCTTCTTTTGCACTCCACAACAAGTTTACCATCTGATATTTACTTAGATCACACGGAGCGAGCCGCTGTTGAATACATTGGAACGCTTCGGTCTCGAATTTTGATAGAATGCGGCTCATTTGTTCATAAGGGAGTAAGTAGTGAACATCGACACCAACATAGCGCACATCGGCTTTCGATGCCACGGCGACCAAATAACAGTCTTCATCGTGAGAAATTGATCCCACCAGTTCGTCGGGCCAAAGCGGCATACCGGAACGTGAAACGCCCAGTTGGAATTCAGAATACCCCCAACGAGACATGGCACGATCACACAGCGCTCGCCCAAAAATAAACTCTCTTTGTCGACGTGGAGAAAAGTGCTTTACTTCTTCACAATAGCGCCTGCGAGTATTCCTCAACTGCCCCACAGAGACCTCGGTGTATTCACAAACATGAAATGCGCTTTCTAATGCTACGTTATTTGTCCAATCGCAACGCATTCTCAATCTCACCAGACATGATGACAGGAACAACACTATTATGCGTATCGTTATTTAATACCTTGTGCAGCTGAACTTGTGGCAAAGGCTTTAAATGCTCAGCGTGCAAGCAGTCAATTTTGGAATGCTCGCAGTACCACAAATCAATAGGCGGCTTTACTCTGGCAGACTGTATCCACGGTAATGTATCGAGCTCCACGTCGGAGAACAACTTATTCATTCTTTTGAGAAACCCGCGTGTGTTGTGAGGAATACTCATTGGCAAAAACGGCAACTGAATATTCGTAATGCCCGAAAAGCAGATTATTTTCTCAGCTTGCAGTTCGATACCATAACGCAACGCACCAAAGCTTCCGCCGGAGCTGCCATAACAAATGACACGCTTCGTATTGAGCCTAGCCAGTTTGTCTTCTATAACGCTGAGCGTGCCACTGCGATCAGGTGCGAGACTGCTAATACCATTCAGGTAAAGTTTACGCTCAAAGTCTCTTAAGTAGATAGCGGCATACCCAAGCTTAGCAAAGTAAGCATCAAGCACCGGAATGTTCACCATCACTTTATCCGCCAACCCAGTAAAAACAACGACCGTGATACCCGACGCCGTTTTATCACTTACCAATAATTCGCTACCGTCATCTTTAACGATAGGTCGTTGTCGTGCCTCTGGCTTTGGCAGTAACTCAAAGAATTTCTCCAGTTCAGAGTTTTTAATTCCGAGCGTGATACCATTAGGGGGTAAATTAGACGTTTTAATTATTTCTTTTGCTTGGCCTAGCTGGCCGCTTAACGCAAACTGTAACGCTCTATCAAAGAGTTGTTGTGGTTGTTGCTTATCAAGCTTTTTAATCAACTTTAATCGAAACGATGTGTCATCGATTTCCGTATCTTCCGGCCATGCTTTGGCTACTTTTCTAACCATTTCGTTTGCCTGATGTGTCGATTGAAATGTGAGCAACTGATGAAGTTGAGGAAAACCTGGAAACGCAACACCAGCCTTAATCGCATCATCTATCGACTTTAACGCACCAGCCTCGTCATTTTCATGCCATGCAATCGAGAACAATAAATTAAACGCGGCAGGCAACGGCTCATTCGCCAAAGCAACTCGGTTTGCCGTTTTCTTTGCATCGCCCAAACGTTCAAGTTTATAGTAGATCTGAGCCAGTTGCAGTAGGTGGTTTAGCTTCACATCATCGTTCGACGCTAACTGTTCATACAGGGGCAGAGCATCAGAAAAATTGCCCGCTGCCCTCTCAAGAGCCGCTCTCCATACCAACACCGTTTGCGCATGGGCACCAGCCGCCTCAGCTCGATCTAAAAAAGTTCGCGCCTCGTCAAAAGAACGTAACTGCAATTTAGCTCGAAAAAAAGCCAGCAACGCTCTGGGCGAATTCTGGCTCTCTGTGTCCAGCTTCCCAAGATAATCAATTGCTTGCTCGGGCTCCTTTGCGGTCAGAGCATCCTGAATTTCCTTAAACTTTACATTGCTCACCGGCAGTTCCCTCTTGTCTTTTAGTTTCTTGGTAGGCCTTGGGAGAATTCCATATCCCCCAAAGCCTTTCGCTTAAATCTTGTCTTGCTATTGAATTTGGTATTTCTGCCATTAATGCCGCAACGTACTGATTTTTCTCTTCCGTCGAGCTCATGGTCTGCAGTTGTTTAACATATTGTAAGCGAGCGGCCGCAAAGTTCTCACGCAATTGAATTCGATCGTCTAGCTCGGCAATGCGCTCTAATCCCCGGCTTACTTCACTCAGATACTGTTCTTTAGCCGAATCGTAACTACGAGAAGCTTCATTGAGCTCAAAGAGCGCAACCCGAGCTTGCTTAGAGTACGACTTTGTTAAAACAATCCCCCTGAGCAGTGACCTCGCTTCATCAGTTCGGTTAAGCGACATTAGTTGTTTTGCCCTATCGAGGAGTAACGACTCCTGTAACGGTGAACTTTCAAGCAGTTTATCCGTTGCTGTTAATATAGCCTCAAGTTCTTCTCGTGTTAACACCTTGGGCACTTTCCAGTCAAAAGCATCAGGTGGAGTCCACCTTATTGGATTTAGACTTTTAGGGGGAGCAACCACGGTCGCAGACTTATGAAAAGACGGAGTTTTAGGACTGTAAAAAGAGACACTGGCATCAGCACCGCTATCACTTGCATAAGCGCGCAGTTCATCCCAGAGCGATGTGAGCTCGTTAACTAGTTTATGAGGTATCAGTTCAAGAACCCGACTACTGACGGTATTACTAAACTTCGTAGCATCGTAGCAGGTGAATGCATTGGCGGCACAACTCAAGCCAATGTTTTCTAGTTTTCGAGCGAGACATTTTGCGTCGGATAGCTGATCATGTGTTAATAAAACGACTTTATCGGGGTGCTTTTGTTTAAAGTTTAACAGCAACTCGTTATAAGTGAGCCACATCTTCGCAGCTAGTGTCGGCTGCAACCAGAAATTTAGGTGCTGACCTAAATGCCGAGATTTAATTTGTTCAGCTATGTGAAGGCTGTGTCGGGATAAAAGCGACTCCACACAGTTAGCCCAATGGCGAACCACAAAAACGTAGCGTACCTCGTCACCCAGCCTTCTCTCCCAATCCTCAAGAAACAGACAAGCTCTGGGGTCTTTTATAAGCAATGTGTCGGTCGGCCTCCGGTTTGCCATAAGGATCTCGACCAAGTGAGAGAACGCCACATCGTCAAAGCCAACGCGCTTTTCACGATACGGAAACTGCCAGGACAAATTGGCATCGGCAAGAAGTCGATCATGGAAGTTCTTTACTCGACGATCTTCAAAGTGTCCATCCGGATTTTTAATACTCGGGCCAATAAGGTCCGGGGACAAAGTGCACCCGCTCTCTCGCAATAGCTGAGTGAGCATTGACGTGCCACTACGGTGAAACCCTGCCACCATAATCATCCTTGGCATAACGTTTTCAGTTCCGTCTAGCTTTATGATTGGGTTGCTCCCCAGTTCAACTGAAAAACTTCAATTAATTTACCAAGTAGCACAATGAATTTTTGAAATTCATCTGAATTAAGTTGGCCACAAGCTTCTGAGAAACCGTTTTTATTTCCTCAGATTCCAAAGGCCTCAGTGTCTAACACGTATTCAAATTTAACGTTGTGTTGCTCCAAAACGTTGTCAGAGAAATAGTGCTGGATCACAAAATAGCCCTGAGCCTTAGAACCTTAACTCACCTTCAGTAATTAATATTAGCCTTTATTCATTAATTTCTACCTGATTGAAGACTAACGAAAAAATCTACTTTGACAGTGGGAAAGTCTTGGACATCAAGCGCTAACTTACCTTCATCTTTTACTTTTTAATTTAGATAAAAAAAATTCTCGGCCATTTCCCTTTGCACCAACCAATCTTTATGGGTGATGACCAACGCTTGCGTATCGTCATTTTTCTTTAAATCGTTCTTTTGTAGTGGCAGACTAAAATATCTCAATACAATTTAGGGACACGTTCCGTAACTCCAGTCATAAGAGTGTAGCTAATCGTGTCACAGTGGCGCGCAATTTCATCAATTGACAATGTTACACCATTATTCGCTCGGCCCCACAAGATTGCCTCACTACCTATCCGCACCCCATGCACATTTGTAACATCCACGGTTATCATATCCATAGATACCCTTCCAACAACTTCAGCCCGCTGACCATTTATTAAAATTGGAGTGCCATCTTTTGCATGTCTATCGTAGCCGTCGCCATAACCCGCAGCTACTACCGCTATAAGTACACATTTTTTGGCTTTCCAACGAACTCCGTAACCTATAGATTCACCTGGCTTAAGTTCACGAATAGCTATCACTTTAGAGCGAAGCGTCATAACTGGTTTCAAGTTGTTAGCTAGTTCATTTGGTGACTCTAATGGATCACTGCCATACAACATAACCCCCAACCGATTCCATTCTCCATGGGAAACCCGATGGTTTAATATTGCTGCTGAGTTAGCTAAACTCACCGGTGCTCCTAAGCGCTTTTTCAATTGTTTCATAATTTCCATCTGATAGCTAAAATAGCTAGAGCATACTGCGTCGGCAGTTGCGAAGTGACTCATCAAACAGACTTGTTCTATATGAGAGGAGTTACAGAACGCTGACCATACTTTTTCAGCCAGATTGGGTGAGAAACCAAGACGATGCATTCCAGAATCTACTTTTACCCAAACCTTAATCGTCCGTTTTGGCGCAAAAGATAACAGCGCAGACACTTGCCATTCGGAATGTACGGTAGTCCAAAATTGATGTTCATCGATTAGTGGTAGCTCAGAAACTTCATAAAAGCCTTCGAGCAGTAAAATCGGTGCCCTAATACCTGAATGACGTAAGTTTAAAGCCTCATCAATACACGAAACAGCAAATGCCGGAGCCATGTGTTCTAAAGCTTTTGCGCACTTTACCGCTCCGTGCCCATAAGCATCGGCTTTTATAACAGGCACGTTTTGGCTATTAGGAGCGAAGTTACACGCCAGTTGATAATTATGAAGTAAAGCATCGAGATTTATTTCTGCAACTAAGGGCCTCATAGATCCTCGATTATTTATAGAATATAGGTTGCAATAACTAACACCTTGTTTCTTTATTAAATCACACTTGGTTTATTCCGTATAAACCAATTTATCTTATCATAGAAATAAGGTAACGAACCGAATCAAGATTTATCTGATGCTTGTAGCTAACGCTTCGTCATGCAGCAAAAGGTCCACCAACTGCTTAGCCTTGGGATTTTCCTTAAATAGCTCTAGAGCTCACCAATTTTTCCTGCTGGACGCACACCATCCTTAGCATTGATCTTAGAAAACGTCTCGTAAAGCCCATTAAGACCGGGAATTTCTCTTTCTATGTCCATAACATCACTCTTCAACGAAGAATAATTAATCATAATGTCTAGTACCGACTTACCATTATTTTTAACGAGGTTATAATTATCAAAAATTATTTCTGGGTATCTAAATAAAAACTCTTTTAGTGTCATTTATCACCACAAATTCTACCAATGAATTCAATATTTAAATTCATTTAGATAAACCTCTTATATAATTATAAAAAGTTACACTGCCGACAGGCATACCGTGACTATCAACACCAGGTTAAATCTATCTACGGTTTGCTAGACTGAATCAACCAACTTTAAGAGTGTGTGCCAAGTAATGACTTCTATCGTCCCTTTTCGACCTACAGAGCTTGACCATTGTCCACTATTGTATAGCTCCCTGAAAGCGCAAGGAGTTTTATCAAATACGCCATACTCTACCAAAGAACTAAGCTCTCTTTTAATTTTCGACGGAAGGCTTTCTCCTTCGTTAATACTAAAGTTCTCTTTAATAGCCTCATTTTCATTTCCCTCTTCAATATAAACCAAATATTCTTTTTCAAGCCATTTGCTATTCTCAGAGGACGAAAAATTTAGAAAAGGTGATTTTTCAATAAACTCATTCTCAAAACTTTTATTCTTTTCATCATACGGGTGACTTATAAGATTTTTACCACCGCCAGCAAGAATGATATCACGATAAATTTCTTTACCATTCTGTCTTCCGGAAAAGTCATTTAAACCGACTAACACCTGATCTGTTAGGGGGGTAACCATATTGAACTTGAGATTCTCATAAGAGGTCCGTCCACCAATGAACCTTGACCTCAATTTGCGGTAATGGACCATCATCCCCGTTTTATCATCTTGTTCTATATTGAAATCAATAAACGAACGCCTTAATAAGTCGCAAACATCACTTTTATAACCAGATAAATACTTAGGCATTCCTTTTTCTATTTTTTTAAACCAGTCTGTTCCTGAACCATTATAGAAAGGTCTTATATTCTCCCCGCCAACGCCATTCACTTTTAATATATTTGAACAGGAATAATATAACGGGGGCGTGACAGGTAAGTTATAAAAACCGACATTACCTCTGCAATACTCCTCGTACTGGTAGTTTATCGGTAATCTTCTCCAATCGGGAGGAGAATCGGTTAGATTACAATTAAAACTCTCACACAGAGACTTAGCAACAGAAAGATCTTTTGCTTTATGGGGCTGACTGAAAAAACAAAATTTCTCCTTCACCGATGAAGTATTCACTAGCGAAAACATCATTCGAGAGTCTATCCCACCGCTCAAATCAACTGATATCATGTTATCTGAGTGAAGAGCTAGTGAAAACAATATCGAACGCCACTTAAAAAACCACTCACTTAATGCTTCTTCATAGTAAATATTTGTTTTACCAAAATCAGGAATTTTCCTTAAAGAAGCTGTTTTATCTAGCTTATTGCAACAAATATATTCATCCGGCGGTACAATACTAATTTGTGCCACTGGGGTTTGAGAAGATAGCAACTGACGGCCAATTGAACCAGATAAGAACATAGATGACATTACTTTAAAGTCTATAGTCAATGGCCAATTATTTTTCTTACAATGATTTATTAATTCTAAAAAAGAATTACTAAATGCCCAACTGTTACCATGCCTATAAAAAAATAAGGCATCTGAACCGAACCCATCAACTTTTGCTAAAATCTCATCCTTAAATGACTTTACATAAAAAAATCTTCCATCACTCAACTCTAAAAATTCAGATTTACTTAATGAGTTAGAATTAGAAAACTTTTCTAACCCCTTTTGTCCAATAACTATTGAGTCTTTTGTGATAAACATGCCTGATAGTATATCTTTGCACTGTAAGTTCTCGCTTACCAAATTGCTTATAACGTGAAAATCACTCACTATAAGACCTTTTGAATATCTGTGCTATAACCGAACTCTTCAAAATCTCCAAGGTATCTATCTATCACACGTTTAATAGTTCCTTTATCTACGAAATATTCAAGGAGTAGACTGCTTGACCCGGTTTTCATTGGAGAGGCATCTGCTTTTGTACTTTTAAGGTACCATTCCAGCCCTATTTCACCATATAGTACTTTTATTAGGTCTGCTAAATCGTTATTTATATTTTCAAGCTTTCCAACAAAATCATATTGAATATCGGTCACACATAGATCTTCTACCTGACAACGCCAATGTGCCTCTTGATCAATTGCATCCTGTGAACATATAAGCTCTACGAACTCATCGAAAGAAACATCTTCGCCACCTCTACCTCCTGTCAGACGCTTTACCGCAGCATTGGTCGCTGATCTTGGCTTTGCTACAACTCTGTGTAGGTAGCACGATAGGAGCCGAGTAAAAGGATTCCGTACAAACGTTGTTCGTTTACAGCTTTTCGAATAAAAAATACGATCCAGATCCTGAGTCGGCACTTGGTAAGGGCTTATATGTGGTGAGTAAAATTTGTTATTTACATCTATCACCTGCCATGGAGTCTTGGCGAATTCGAGAGACTGCAATGCCCACTTCACGCTACTGCTAGCTGCTTTACTTACTTGTACAAAGACGTAGTTATTTACGAGAGAAATATGTGAACTTATTTCGAAATCTTTTTTTGGCTTATTGAATAAAAAAACTTCTTCTGCACGACTAACCATCAATCTCTCCCAATCTGCACATGGATAACTTCATTCTTTGGTTTTTCCGATTACCGCCAGTGACAACTCTTACGGCTGGAATAAAATTCGAATAATTGTTTGACATTATTGCACTACCTGAGAAAGATTCATTATCCCAGCCCTTAAAAAGTTTTATGAATTGATTTTTAGCCATCTCAAACTTCAATGAAAAGCTAGGAGTGGACATGTCAAACCCTCGCTTGTTAAGCAGTACCGCATGGTCATTAAGAAACCAGTTTGAAGCAAGTGTGGACTTATCACAACTATCTTCAATTACAAGATTTCCGCTAGCTATATCAGAGTAATCAATAACCCTTGTCACATCTACTCCATAACCATTGCTGATACCTTTTACCAAGCAATTCAGTCTTTCAACCTTCAAAATTGGCTTAGCGGGGAGCTTTTCTTTATCCCTAATATACTTTCTATCTATAAGTGGAACTGAATGTGAGAGAGCAGATCTTAAGAATTTTCTTTTTGGATCTTTTTCTTGGTGTGTACCAAGCCCTCCATCACCGAGCACAACCTCTCCATCAATATAAAGAAAGAGCATTAAATCATCATCGTGCCGATGGTAATTAGATTCATGTGTATTTTTAAATAACAAAAAAATCTCTAAGCCATCGTTCGTCTGACCACGAATAATGACATATCCGGATGTTGAATAGTCAAGCACATCGATCTGTTCTTTCTGAACATAAACCAGACCTGCGTCTTCCCCACGCGTATCCCCAGTCATCGGTAAATAACCATCGGGTAACGTTATAGCGCGTAAGAAGGCTTCTGCCCTTTCAATATAACGCTCACCCATCCGAGCGACGTTCAGTTGTCCAAGAGGGCGCAATGTTCTCAACTGTTTGAGTCTGCCCAGCATCATTTTCTGATATCCGGGACTGTTTTCCTTGTGAACCCCTTCCTCGGTAAAAGCGAAAGTTATCTCATCTTTCAAGCGGTGACAATTAAGCTGACGATAGGCTTCAAATCCATCATCAGAAAACATTGAAGCAATAGTCAATGCGATCATCGCCTGATCGAAACCGTGATTAGTGTGCTGCGAATAGTGCTTATCTTGCTGAAGCCAATCTAAATGCTCTTTTATCAGCTCACCAAGCGGCTCGGCATAAAGCTCACCTAGCGAAATCTTCCTTAAGTAGCAAAAGACTAACCAGTTACTAATATTGCGCCCGCGAAAGGCTGCGGCGTGATCATGCCAAACAAGCGGAGACACACTATTTAAATTTGCTTGGTTTCCCCAGTTGCGAATACTATCCAAACACTTCGAAAAATAATGGCTTCGCTCCTCGTCATTTTGCAATGAAAAGCTGTTAACGAACCAGTTTAAGAATGGCAGAGCCTGGATTTGCCACCACCAGTTACGATCACGCTCTAAACTCCGCCAATCAAAAACTGTGATATCAAGTTCAGTATCTTCAAAGTTTTTCGCCTCGAAAAGCTGCTCATCAAAAAGTTTTTTCAGTTTTTGATAATCCGATTTGTTCTTAGTGTTGATTGTGTTCTGGATATATTCTTTGGCTCCTGCTGTAACACATGCCAATAGCTCATCTGTTGTCATTGGATTTATTAACTCTTCTGAATAACTTTTTGCCACTGCGCACTAACCTTTTGGGAGGACATCTTATCCATCAGTAAGCTGGCAGGCGTTTCGCTTCGATGGCCTTCCATAATATCTCTCTTTGCATCATTGAGGGTTTTGATTACCCAATGGTTACCCCAAATATCTGAAGCCCCTTTCCAGCTCCAGATGATAGGTCGGGCGCCTGTTAGAAACCCTTCTCCAACAGCCATGTGAAATGATTCAAAATCTGATGGCGATAGAATATAGCCTACCATTCTGAACCACTCATTCACATCATCACCCGGAGGGTCAAATATTACTTTATATCTTAATAGTTCTGAGCTGTTGATTCGCTCAAAAATTTCTTGATAGTAGCTTATTTCATCTGGCCTACGATGAAGCCAAGGGTAATCTAGAGGATTTTTTCCTTTCACACGCAAAATAAAACGTTCATCGTGCTGCAATAATGCCTCTAGAAGATCGATTGCTCTATCCAGACGTTTACTCTTCGGAGTAACTCCAACGATCCCTAATGTGTACGCCGCTTCACCTGTCTTTTTCAGAGGTTTAAATTTATCCTCATCTAATAAGTTATGGATAATCGATGTTTTCTCTAACGGGAGTTCAGGAAAGTTCTCCTTAGCTTCATCTCGTGTATGGTTGCTCACGAATGAAATATGATCAATACTTTCCCACTTAACCTCATTCATGAAATTTGCTCTGTTTTCCTGAGCATGAAAACGAGCGACTAAACGGTGATGAGCGTGCTTGTTATGGGAGTACCATTTAATGTTTCCTAGGCACCACTCGCAAAAGATCACATCCGCCCACTCAAGCAGTTTCCTACTCTGTTTCTCAGAGTGCTTATTATGGCCCTGCCACTGATCGATTTTGAATTCAAACAGACCGGTCTTCTCAAGTTTGTTTTGAAGCAAGGTGAAAAATTTTAGATCGTGCCCAGCAACTAGCACTTTTGTTTTTTTATAGCTGGCTCGAGTCGAATTTTTGCTTTCTACTTTTGTTAGCCAATCGCCGATGTCTTGCACTCGTTGGCTAAAGGTGTGCGCTTTAGCCAGTGTGATCAACTTGTCTGCTGCGATTTGCGTTTTCGCGTTGTCTGTGAGGGCGATCTTGAGTTTTTCTTTGAACTCTTCTTCACTGTTTGCGTAAAGGGGATAATCGGCTCCTAGTAAGCTTTCGTGCAGAGAGTTTCTGTTAAGGATCGCAGCACAGCCAGCTCCGCCGTACTCTAATATCTTGGTCGAATACTCAACCGTATCGTTCATGCTATCGGCACGCCAGGAAAGACCAACCTTTGCCTTTTTAAGATGGTTTTGTACCTCCTGACGCGGCAGCGCCCCTAACCATTGCAGCCCCTCTGTGTGCTCTAAAGCCTGACGCATTTTCTGTTCATAGTCAGGAATAGTCGGTTCTTGGTGAACTTTATCACCAATCATCAACAGGTTTGCTGCAGGTACATCGCGACTGACTTTTGGCCAGGAGGTTGACATCTCTAGCGTATTCCAGTCACCTTTAAATTTACCGGCGTATACTGCAATTTGTGATCGTTGTTCAATCGTTATTAAGTTGTCCTCAAAATCTGGAATAACCGGTGAGTAGATGAACACCTTACTGCTGTCCAACTTGGGCGTCGCTTTTTCCCATAGCTCAGCAAAGCCTTGGGTTTGACATAAAAGCGCCGCACAATGAGATGCTATCGTTGACATTATTAACTTTTGATCAGAGCCGAGTTCTTCAACCTTTTGCGGGATGTCTGTTAAATACATCCAGCAGCGAGCCAATACATTCAAATCACGAATTAAATGAGTGGCAATATCAAAGCCGCGAATAATGATGTGATCGTACTGGTTCTCTTTATGCAATTTTATGGTCAAATCACCCATCATTGGCATCGTCAAACGTTGCGGCTTTGAGCCTTGCCAATACTCGGGCTGAGTGCCGTCGATGATATTTATACTGCTATGATTCTGTAGTTCACTATAAAGCTCGAAGCGCTTAGGCGTGCTTTTTGCGACAAAGTCGACTTGAGCTCCCGGTATTTCCGCAAACACAAGGGCGATGGTCTGCGCCCAAATCGATGACCCATCGATATAGTTAAGGTCTGGGTTACCACAAACCAATATCTTCCGCGGATTTTGTTGCTGTGATTTCACTTGTTCGCTCATGGCTTATCCCTCAGCCTTTTTCTCGTTACACTGGTATTCATCACTGTCGATGACGAAGATATCGCTTGTGCCCGCTTGTAGACCTTCTGGCGATAAGCTCTGGAATTGCGCGTAATCGTCTTTTCTTACCATCAGCGCTGAATGCGTATACGATTTATTAAAGGCAAATTCATCTTCTGCATGGGATTTAGCCCAGCCAAAAGCTTCTGGTTTATAACGGGTGGCGTTGACTAAGTCCTGCACGAAATTGTCACCATATTGGCTACTCACATCTAGGTGAATAACAAAGTCAGCTTTTGCGTTTTTTATCGCTTCGTTAAGCGCCTTTTCGTTGTCCTCAACAATTAAGGTTGCCTTCGAGTACGTCTGTCGATTTTTAATTGCAGCGTATTCGTGCCTTCCTGCATCGCTGCTTGTGAGTGCAACAAGCGCGACAATTGGCTCTATCGAATCCGGAGCTTTAAGGCCTGCATATTCGTAGATGTCTTTCATACGATGGGCGTAGGTGTGTTTGGCAAATACTTCTCGAATGCCCAACAGGCTCCGGCGCCGCCACTCGTTGTCATCCGTCATTAGGGTCGTTAACGCCTGGTCTGCTTCCTCTGCACTGTTGATTAGCCAAACGGCGTCGCTTTCAAATAGCTCTTCGATGCCTTTAGCCGCAGTACTCACTACTGGCGTGCCGCTCGCCATTAATTCAAATACCCGTCTGCTAAACATCGTGGGCGAGTCGATAACCGAGTTCACATTGAGAAATACCCGATAATTGCGGTATTCGTCACATAGGTCTACGTAAGGTAAGCTGCCTTTAATACCCTCTGCGTACTTGTCCGGAAACGGGAAAATGCCCGTTCCGTGGTTGCGGTCATAAATTTCTAATCCGTGTTTGTGTGCGGCGTCTAACAACCAACCCATACTTTCCGCACGCGCTTTGTGACGATCCCCATACCAACTGCCGGCAAAACAAGATTTTTGTTTACGACCTTTTAGAGGAGCTGGCTTATGCAACGCGGGCTGTGCCGCAAAGGGCAATGCAAATGCCTTTTCATTACCTGTTTTTTCCTGATACGAACCGGTCATATTAGCATCTGTGGTTAGAATAACGTCCGCGAGCTTGGCAGAGCACATAAATTTTTGATGGTGGACTGGGTCTTCTTTATTCCAAAACACCATCGGAATATTATTCTGTTTGGCGTACTGAGCCATGTGGGACACTTCCTGACCGGGCTTATGCCCATAGTCAGCGACACGGTACTGCCAACTTCCAAGGTTTCCTTTCCACGCACTCTCGATAAAAATAAGCTCTGGTTTATACTTTTCGGCTAGGGCATACCAGTTATCAGGGCGAGGTTGTATCAGGTTCATTTCCTCGCTAAAGCAACCGGTTGTGAATTCATCCATAACCCCCAGAACATAAGGTTTTCCGTTCGGTGGATAATCAGGCCAACCCAATATGCTAATTTCCGCCGCTTGTTTGGAGGGAGGAATAAACGCCTCCGCGTCTTTTGGCGGTATATAGTCAATTTCTGCAGACTTAAGCTCGACAGACTCTTTTCCGTGGCAATTAAAGCTTCTAAAGCCAATTTTTATTTTTTCAGCGGTTGCCGGAACTTTAAAGCTATATAAAGCCTGCTGTTCGCCCTGTGTACAGGGCAAATACTTGAAATGAGATTTTAAGTGCTTTGAATACGCTAACCGGCCGTCCACAGAATCTAGTTGCTTTCCAGCCTTGTTAAAACACTGGACTAACACGACTGCTTTTCGGAGCTTATCTTTACAGTTGCTGTAAAATGAACTTGCACTAATGGTCACTTCGCCGTCGCCTGAAACGTCAAGGGTTTGCCATAACGGAGCTTGCGTTAAGGCAGGGCATGAGAGCGTTTTTTGTGATGCCTCCCCGATAGCTCCAGTTCTCAAAGCTTCCTTACTTGGGGCTGGGTGCGAAGCGTCGCCGGTAAAATAGTAGTCATGTTGGCTTGCAATCTGGTGCAGTCTATCTTGCAGACTCGATGGCCCCATAGAATACAGTATCTTCTGACTGTCTAAGTTCTCTTTTTCCAGAGCTGTTTTAACTGCCGACTTCGTTACCCAAACATAGTTCGCGTGTTTCAAAACACTAAGTTGTTCATCGTTGGGCATTGAAGGCACATAAACAGTTAGTGCAATATTCGCTTTAGATACCACTTTGTGAATGGCTTCTAACTCAGGGTGGCTCATATCAACAAGGAGATTACCGGGCTTGAATATTTTCAGTATCTCATCAGCTGACTGGCTAAACGTTTTTGTCAAGGATACTGTTGAGCAACTAACAAAACCTGCGATATCTTCCGGATTTTGTTTTACACTCAAACACAACACGTTGCGAGTAGTTTTATCAAGGACTTTGCTCAATGCACTATTATTGCAAAGGGCACCATCGTGTCCAACTACCAGTGTTCTTCCGTTTACGGTTAACCAACGTTGACTTTCCATTACTTCGTTATCCTTAACGTCTGTATTCTTAGATTCCGACGGCGTCAATAATACAACTGTGCTGTTTCAAGTATTCCGCTTGCTCAATAAACTGCTTATGCTTAACCAAAACCACGACTATATCGGCGTTCTCCAAGCCCTTACTGAGATCGTTCAGGCTGACATGGCTATGATCAATAGACTCTGGCAATTCATGAATATTGGGTTCAACAGCCGCTACCTGGCAGCCAATTTTCGCGATATCTTTTACGATCTGCATCGCAGGGCTTTCGCGTAAATCATCGATATCCGGTTTAAACGCCATGCCTAAACAGGCAACGGTGATATTACTAAGGTTTTTATCCGGGTTTTGGCTTTGCACGTCGGTAATGGCGGCTTTTACTTTTTCAACCACCCATTGTGGTTTGTAGTTGTTCACGTCGCGTGCCATTTTAATGATTTTTGCCTGCTCGGGGGCACTGTCAACAATGAACCATGGGTCAACGGCAATACAATGGCCGCCCACTCCTGCACCCGGCTGCAAAATGTTAACGCGAGGATGGCGGTTCGCCAGTTCAATCAATTCCCACACGTTAATATCTAGTTCATCACAAATCAGCGACAGCTCGTTAGCAAACGCAATGTTCACATCGCGAAAGCTATTTTCGGTCAGCTTTGCCATTTCGGCGGTGCGTGAATCCGTGGTAATGCACTCACCTTCAACAAAAGTTTTATAAAGTGCAATCGCCATGTCATTGGCTTTATCTGACATACCACCGATAACGCGGTCGTTACTCACTAGCTCCGTAACCACTTTGCCAGGTAGGACTCGCTCTGGGCAATGAGCGATTTGTACGTCCGCGTTGTTACCGTGGCTTTGTGGGAAGGTCAAATCGGGGCGTGCGTCTGCAAGCCATTTTGCCATTTGTTCGGTGGCACCTACGGGGCTGGTCGACTCCAGAATCACCAGATTGCCCTTTTCTAATACCGGAGCAATCGATTTAGCGGCAGATTCAATGTATTTTAAGTCCGGTACATTGCCCTCTTTGAATGGCGTTGGTACGGCAACCAGAAATGCTTCTGCCGGTTCTGGCGTTGTCGTGGCCTTTAGATAGCCCTCGGTGACGGCTGCATGTACGATCATATCTAGGTCGGGCTCAACGATGTGTATCTCGCCTTTGTTGATGGTATCTACCGCTTTTTGATTGACATCTACCCCTATCACTTTCACTTTGCGCGATGCAAAGAGTGCTGCGGTAGGCAGACCGATATAGCCGAGACCGACCATTGAGATTGTTTGAAACTTTTTGTCGTACATCAGGGGTTAACTCCGTTTACCTTTATACAGCTCGTGCCAAAGGCACGAGTTACGTGTTCTTTCTCTCGTGCCAGAGGCATGAGCTATGTGTTCTTTTTCTCGTGCCAAAGGCACGAGCTACATATCGCTGAATCTCTCGTGCCAAAAACACGAGCTACATGTTCTTTATCGCGTCTAAAATTCGTTGGCTCGCTTTGCCATCGCCATAAGGGTTGTGCGCACGTGACATCGCGTTGTAAGCAGATGGCATGTCAATCAGTGTCGCTGCCTCGTTAACAATACGTTGCGTATCGGTACCCACTAGCTTAACCGTACCTGCTTCAACGGCCTCTGGACGCTCGGTCGTGTCACGCATGACCAGCACGGGCTTACCTAAGCTAGGCGCTTCTTCTTGCACACCACCTGAATCCGTGATGATGAGGTAACAACGGTTCATCAAATAAACAAACGGCAGATAGTCTTGAGGTGCAATTAAATGCACATTAGGACGCCCCTTTAAATGGCGGTTCACAGGCTCTTGAACATTAGGGTTTAAGTGCACAGGATACAGAATTTCGACATCATCGCGTTCACTCAACTGCTTTAATGCGGCGCAAATGCGTTCAAAACCTTCACCGTGGTTTTCTCGCCTGTGGCCAGTAACCAAAATAAGCTTTTTGTTAGGGTCCAAAAAGCTAAACTGTTGTTCAAATTGTTGTCTCAGCGCTTCATTATCAAAGATCTTTGCCGATACTTCCTGCAGCGCGTCGATCACTGTATTACCGGTTACAAAGATATTTTTATCCTCGATATTCTCTTTTAACAACGCCTGTTGCGAGCGCGCGGTGGGCGCAAAGTGCAACTCAGCAATACGCCCTACGATGCTGCGATTCATCTCTTCTGGCCACGGCGAGTATTTATCTCCGGTACGCAACCCTGCTTCTACATGCCCAACTGGGATGCGCTCATAAAAGGCAGCCATCGCTGCAGCCATTGTGGTAGTGGTATCGCCGTGCACCAACAACAAATCGAACTTGTGCTCTTTTAATATTGAACGCAATCCAAGCAAAATGTTACTGGTGATGTCAGTCAGATCTTGACCTGGCTTCATTAAGTCCAAATCAAAATCGGGTTGTATCTCGAACAAATCTAACACCTGATCAAGCATTTCGCGATGCTGCGCCGTTACGCAGACTTTTGCTTCTACACCCTCAGCATTAGCTAACACGTTTACCACGGGTGCCATCTTTATTGCTTCTGGTCTTGTTCCGAATACGGTCAAAACTTTCATCTATTTCCCTTAGTAGCTTGCTAACCTTAACAATTCACTAACCAAGCAAAGCTCGGCTTATCATCAGCAATAATATGCTTTTCTAAACTCAGTCCACGTTCATCAAATAATCGAGACCAGTTCACGGCGACCTCTTTAGCACCTTTTTCGTGATAATTGTCGGTTATAAAATGTAACTCGTGTTTACTAAACGCATTTAACACCTTCGGTATTGCCGGAAAGCGGTGGCGTTCATCGCCCGCGCTATTTGGCCCACTTACCAGAATCAATAATTTCGCCTTCCGCCCCTCGAGTAATTGCTTGAGTTGCTGAATTGCATCATCACTGTCGTAATGAAGATAGTCTTCAGCGTGATAGCTGTAATCCACTAAAGGCGCGTGCTTAATACTAAAAAAGGCACTCAGCTGACGTTGATTTGCTTTTTGTTTTACGTCGTTTAACTTGTTTAAATTATGTTCAAATACACATATTTCTGCTGGTAAACTTGCATCATCCTGATGATCCGCATATTCATCTGTGTCTTTTGTAACAATTTCTTTTCGACTTTTAAAGCTTAATGAGCGATCAATATCTAATGACGTTAATTGACGTCCGGCGCTTTTTAATTTGTCTAAGACACTTGCTATAAATAGCGTGCAGTCGCTCACTCCAAACTGAATTATGACGTCATAATTTTCTTGAGACATCTTTTGTACTAGAAACTTTTTCAATCCCGCCCCTACACTATCGCCAAATCCAAGCTCGGGGTATTCGCCTGTTTGCCAAAATTGTTGCATTCCCAACGATGTTTCAAGACGTTTTGTTTGCTGTTCTTGCGACACCATTAGCCGGTCAAGTTTTTGCATCATCTGATTTTGACTATTAGCAACTGCTTTATTTAACTCTTCAACCGTTTTATTCAGGGAGCGGTTTTCATAATTCAATTCGCTTATTTTTCTCTCAAGTTGCTTCTTTGTTTCAAAAGCATGAGTAACTACTTCTTCATGGTCTTTACGTACCTTTTCAAACTCAGCTTTAGTAGCAGAAATTTTTTTCAAAGCATCATCACGCTGTATTTCGGCCTCACTCGCTCGCTCTAGGGCTTGCTGAAGTTCTTTTTTTAGCTTGGAGAATTCGGCAGCCGAATATTTATCGAAAGAATAATGAAGGACTGGGAAATCGGGGTCTTCATAAGGTTCATTCCTCGTGTGGTATCCGTTCACTTGAAAAAAGTTATCGAGCAATTCAACCGTATCGCCATCTTCAAATGCATCATTACTGGTTGTGCTTACAACAACCTGCGAAAACAACTCTTTTTTTTCTGCTCGGATCAAAGACTCAAGCAATTCCATTGCTTGCCCTGGCAAATTAATAATTAGTAAATTTCTCTGGGTACTTTTAATTTCCATTTGTTCTAGTAATGCGACTAAAGAGATAGTCGTTGCACTACGTTGGCTTCGTAGCTGTAAACCAGGGAACAAATCATTCAAGCGCTTTGCCTTTTTTAATCCACTAAATTCACTCAAGTTATAGTTGTACCACGTACGAGTCTCACCTGAAGGCGACACAATAGCCTCGTCTAAATGAAATTTATCGCAATTCGCAAGTCTCTTTACGAATTGACTCAACTTTTTTTGTTTCGTCGAATCTCCTTCAACTAGAAACCAACGCTTTGCTGTTAGTTGGTCAATCACACCACTTAGCTCTTCGCCAATACCAGCGCCTAAATAAACGACATTATCAAAAGAGATTTTTGCGAACGGGTGTAAAACAGACATAATTAAGCGTCCTTCCTAGATTTTCTATTGGCTTTAGGCTTAACACTTCGCCCCTCGGCCTCGCCATACAAAATAAAATGTATTAATGGATTCATTCCCTCTTCAGCAACATCTGGGTAAGTGCTCAGATAAAATGCACTGTCAAACTGACTGTTGGGATTTCGTCCCTCGAAACCACCAAAGCGAAGATAATGCTCAGCAGGCTGTAGCTTAGAAGTCTCTAGATCGGGATACTGCTTTAAGTACCAATCAGCATCAAACAGCGGTGACTCCTCGAGCAGTAGCACTTGTTCCCTTACCCATAGTTCTTTCTCTGCAGGCTTGCGCTTGCCAAACCGCAATCGATCTCTAAGTTTACTTAAAAATTGCTTGCTTCTATTCGAGTTTTTACTGGGGTCTGTTGCAGTGGAAGTTTCTTTTGGGGTCTCACTTTCATTGCTATGCAAAGTTGACTGTTCCCATTGCCGCCTGAGATTTTTATTCTTAATAGAGTGCGCTTTTACTTCTTCAAATGACTGTGCCAATTGAATATTTAGGTTTGCTATCTGTTCGCGAGCGCGCTCTCTCTCAAGGTTAAGTTCATTAGTTAGATGAGTCGACTTTTCGCGTTGCTCTTTGTTCAAGAGCACTAGCTGATGTGTCTCGCGCTCTAAGTCCTCGTTTCGCTGCTGGTACTGAAGGAGTTTCTCGTTTAGGTCTGACTGCCTAGACTCATGAATTCTGCACCACTTTTGAAGCTCGCGTACTTTATCTTTTGCTTTATTAAGGTCTTTTGCTTTTTCTTGGCTATCGATAAATGTGTTTTCAAGCTGAACTTGGACTTGATCGAGTTGTTGTTGCATAACTGCTAACTCATCAGTCAAATTATAATTTTGTTTGGTCGCTTCGTCGCGTTGTGTTGCTAAGCTTTCAAGCTGGAGTTGAACTTTATCAAGTTGCTCCTTAACTCGAGTTACTTCTTCATTTTTACTGTTAATGCGTGCCAAAGCTTCGTCACGTTCCCTTGTTACGCGTTCAATCTCACTTTTTAGCTTCTCTTCACGCTCTTCGTGAACCTTACACCACCCTCTTAACTCAGTAATTTTGGCTGCTTGTTCCTCATGTCCTTTTATATAGGTGGTTTCAAGCTGGCGTTGAACTTGGTCAAGCTGTTCCTTTACTCGAGTTACTTCTTCATTTTTACTGTTGACGCCTGCCAAAGCTTCGTCACGTTCCCTTGTTACGCTTTCAATCTCACTTTTTAGCTTCTCTTCACGCTCTTCGTGAACCTTACACCACCCTCTTAACTCAGTAATTTTGGCGGCTTGTTCATCAGTTTTCTGCTTGAGGGTTTGTTTTTCGACAAACAGCATTTCCAATCTATCTTGCTGTTCCTCACTAAACTCCATTGTTCTACCAATAACTGAGTTAACATTAATCTCAAACCTGTAAGGCTTGCCTGATAAATGCAGTGTGAGTGCTTCTAATCGCTCAAGACAGTTAGAGATGTCTGTAGTCTGCATCGTCAAATAATGTCCTGCTAACAACATTATTTCATCAGGTCTGGTTACCAACTCTTGAATTTGGTTAGTCGTGAATGATGCAATGTTAAAAAGCTCTTCTTGGTGCTCGATTGCCTCTTCAGTACACAACAGTCTAATTTGGCGGCGGTTTTTCTTTTGTGCTAAAAAGCACTCGTTAATTCCATTTAACCACTCTCTGCAAGCCTCTTCGCCTGAGATTCCAGCAGCCAATTTTGAAGCTATATACACACTAGGGTGACTGTAAAACACGTACACGGTGTCGTCACTGTTTTGCACTTGCTCGTTTATCTGCTTAGCAGTGGCTGGTGTTGCCGACTCGGCAACCATATGAACGCTCATTATATCTGTCATCTAGGGTGTACCTATATTTGTTAAATTAATTTTATTAGTTCAAATTATAGTCGTACATGAAGTCACTAAGTTACTTTACAGCGTTTTTAGTGATTGTACATTTAGCTTGCAGAAATAAAGGCAGCCTACAAATTTACTCCAAGCCTCTCACCTCGGTAGCTTCCGTCTAAGACACGCTGCCACCAGTCCTGATTTTCGAGGTACCACATGACGGTCTTACGTATCCCTGAGTCAAAGGTCTCGCGTGGACGCCATCCTAGCTCTCGTTCTATCTTCCCTGCATCGATTGCGTAACGAACATCATGCCCTGGGCGGTCCGTTACAAACGCAATTAAATCGCGATAGTGTTCAACGCCTTCTGGCTTTTGCGGCACGAGCTCGTGCAACAAATCGCAAATGGTTTCGACCACTGTTAGGTTGGCTTTTTCGTTATGACCACCAATATTGTATGTCTCGCCAGCTGAACCTTTCAGAACCGAGCAAATTAAAGCACGCGCATGGTCCTCGACAAAAAGCCAATCGCGTATTTGTTGTCCATCGCCGTATACTGGTAGTGGTTTGCCTTTTAGCGCATTTAAAATCATTAACGGAATCAGCTTTTCCGGAAAATGATACGGCCCATAGTTATTGGAGCAGTTGGTCACCAGTGTCGGTAATCCAAAGGTGCGATACCAGGCACGTACCAAATGATCGGAACTCGCTTTGCTCGCCGAATAAGGCGAGCTAGGCTGGTAGCGCGTGGTCTCTGTGAACAGATCGTCGGTCCCCTCTAAATCGCCATACACTTCATCCGTTGAGATATGATGGAATTTAAAATCCGATGCCTTCTGTGGCGCGACAGACTTGAGCTCACTCCAATAGGCTCGACAACACTCCAGCAACGTATAGGTGCCCATAATGTTGGTGTTAATAAACTCGGCGGGCCCATCTATAGAGCGGTCGACGTGGCTCTCGGCGGCTAGGTGCATGACGTAATCTGGTTGATATTTATTTAATACTCGCTTTATTTCACCCGCATCACAAATGTCGACCTGCTCGAAATAATAACGCTCATTCGATTCAACCGGTGCCAGAGATTCTAGGTTGCCTGCATAGGTGAGCTTATCAACGTTAACTACTCTATAATCCGTGTTAAGGATGAGTTCTCTGATGACAGCCGACCCAATAAATCCAGCTCCGCCTGTCACTAAAAACATTTTACTCGCCATTATCCGCTCACTCACCTATAGTCCGAGTACTTCGAGCATACGCTCATTCACTTCAATTACATTAAATTTTGTTTCAGCCAACTGCCGACTCGCCCGTCCCATACTAATAATTAGGTCAGGATTGTTTATCAGCTTTTCCATTGCGGCAATTAAACTATGTGTGTCATGAGGCTTCACTAAATAACCATTCACGCCGTGGTTAACCGTCTCTCTACAGCCTGGTGCATCGGTGGTTATAATAGGTCTCCCTATCGCCAATGCCTCTTGACTGCTACGCGGTAACCCTTCGCGATAATAGCTCGGTAGCACAAAGACACTACTTTTATGTAGATAACTCGTTACATTATCCACATGACCAAAGTAGTTCACAACATTCTTTTTGATATAAACGTTCAACTCACTTTTGCTGATACCGTGTAGCGCATCGGGCAAGCCTATCACCCAAAATTCCGCAGCTGGGTGCTTTCGCTTTACTTGCTCGGCAGCCTGCAAGTAATACCGTATCCCTTTTTCGTTAAGTAAGCGGCCACTAAAGATGAAGCGCACGGGCGATATCGGTGGCTCCGACACCGCGAATTTATCTAAACATACCCCGATGCCACCGAGTAAGGTTGTCTTGGGTTGTTTAGCGCCACAAATATGAGCGATTTCTTGTTGGTCATCGTGATTAAGCAGTACTAACGTGGTTGCCTTGGGTAGAATCCATTTAAACAGACGTTTTTGGAACCATTTTGCCAACACAAGGCGCATGCTTTTTTTGCCCGCCGTTTGGGTAAAGGGTCGACCTAATCCTTCGAGTTTTGCAACCCGATGGGGGATTTTTGCGAGCCAAGCGGCATAGGTGCCGTACAATGCAGGCTTGGCAAAGTAGCAGTAGCTTACCGTAATTTTGTAGAGTTTAAACGCGCGGTATAATGCCCACACCACTTTTAACTCATGCAATGGATTTAAGGTATAGCCATCGAGCTGATAACGCACGGGAATAAACCCGAGACTGCGGACATAGACCTCGGTTTCGTCGGTATAGTCTGTGGCAAATGCATAAACGAGGTGTCCACGCGCCACCATTTGCTTCATTAGCTCGCCACGAAAGCCGAGCATCACATGTACTTCTTTGCCCACGACTGCGATACGTTGCATGTTACTTCCTCCCGAACAGGCGGGCGTGTAGTTGGCGTAACACCAATTTGAGCTGTGCGCTCGGTCGCTTAGGTTGAGTGCGGCGCTTTGCCAGTAACTGTATCGTCTCTTCTGGACTGAGTTGTTTGCCAGAGTCTGGGTCAACATAACGCGCATACTCTACCAGCGCGCAATAAATCAGTGTCGCTAAATCTATTTTTCGTGTTCTTCTTGGGTTGGTGCAGGTATCTGTTGTGAGGCCCCAACCGCTGTAAAATGGTTGTCCGTAACAGGTCACTGATTTATCTCGCAGTAAGCCCTCAAACCCACATAACGATGTCATGGTATGTACTTCTTCAACTTGCTCTAACACTGTCGATATATTGATATCTGTAATATAGGCATCGCAGTAGTGCTGTGCCTGTTGCTGAATATCCTCGCTTTGCCTAAGCCCCGCTACGACATCTGGATGCGGTTTGTAAATAATATAGGCATTGGGATGTTCGCTTCTCACCCGTTTTAGCAGTGCGAGGTTGGTGGTGATGTTGGGCGAGCCTTTTTTAATACTGGCATCGGTTTCGACTTGCCCAGGCACGAGTATGGTGAGCGTGTTGCTTGGCACGGATAAGGACGCCGTTGTACCCGTGTTATATTTACTCATGTTGTTTTGTACGAGCTGGTTTTTCAACGCAATGGCGCGTACATACTCTTTTTCGCTCAGCTGTTTGGTATTGAGTAACAGCTCGAGATCGGAGGGGCGGGTCGCGTCAAAATAGATGCCTTGGCTATCAAATACCCATGAGCATGGTCGCTCTAATGCTGCGCCCAAGCCTATCGAGCGGATAAAACCATCCTCGACATGCACCACCTGCACATTTGCCTTAAAGCGTTGGGGCTCGTAATCCACCCCCCAAATGTAGGCGGTTTCTCCGCTCGGTACTTGCTCTGGCTGATCAACAAAAACTGGCTCCCGTTCCTGAAAGAACTGAAGCCATGATTTGCGCCAATAGTGGCGAGTACCAACGATATACACCATAAACCTAGTGCTTGTGATCGCGCACAATGGCTCTGCCTAAATGCACGATAGCGCCAATAAAGAGCGTAAAGATGAGCAGCACCACAAAATTATACAGCCGATCGGGCTTGGTCGAGTACTCTGGGAATAGAGGAAACTCCAGTATAGACACTTGCTTTAATTTGCGCGCTGCCTCGATACGAGTGCTTTCGAGTGCAACCATTGCGTTTGAATAAAGCTCGAGCGCGAACTCGGCACGTAACTGCAGTGTTTGGAACTCGGCCGATGTTTTGTTGAGTGCGTCACCGCTTTCGCGCGTCAGCTTTGCTTGTTCTTCGTTTATTTGCTCGTCTAGCGAGCGGATCTCTCGGGTAATTTCCATTACCTGCGGTGAGGTACGACTTTGGTAGTCAAGCAGTGCCGTCTTACGCGCGGCGAGCGCGGCGCGCTGGGCTTGCAATTGCGATACGGTGGTGAAAATAGCTTGCACGGTCTGCGAAGGAGAGACTAAACCGTTCTCGTTTTGAAACGTGAGCAAGTTGTCACGCGCCTCAAACAGGCGCTCTTCGAGCGTGGCTACTTGTTTTTCGATAAACTTAACCTGCTCTTCGGCGAGCCGTTGTCCCATACTGTTCATATGGCGCTCACCCTCTTTAAGCAACGTTTCTACAATCGCTTGCGCCATTTGTGGGTCAAAGGCTTGTACCTCAATTTTCAGCACTGCTGCGTACTCATCAAATTCGATCGACATATGGTCGAGCATGTATTGGTGAAACACTTCGATGGGTGCGTTTTTATCCTCCAAGGCGGACCACGCATCAATAAAGTCTTGTGAGTAGTGAGTCCTTAGGTCGAGATCTTGCTGTAGTGCTTTTAGCATGGTGACCGACATTAAATGTTCGCGCAAGAGCAGGAGGTCGCCTGAACCCTGAGTCCCCGACAGTAAGGAGCTAATGTTCATGGACGACATACTGACCTCGGGGCTTTCGAGAACGATTTGTGCTCGCGACACATAGCGATCGGTCGCCATGAGGCTCCAATAAATTGCACCTATCAGGATAACTGCGGCGGCTATCGCCCAGTGCGGCTGATTCTTTATAAAATTCTTCATTTATTTTACTTCGCTTTTTTTGTCTTCGGTTTATGTCCTACGCTATCGTGATAGGCATCGATAGCGTCTTTTAGATCGTCAAACCAAATGGCTTTACCTTCGTGTAACCATATGCCTGACTGACACAAATCCTCAAGTATTTTGGTTGCATGAGACACCATAATCAGACTTGACTGACCCACACGCTCTTTAAAGGCTTTCTTCGCCTTTTGTTTGAAGCTTACGTCGCCCACCGCGGTCGCTTCATCCGACAAATACACATCAAAATTAAACGCCAACGATAGACCAAATGCTAAGCGTGAGCGCATGCCGCTTGAGTATGTGTGTATCGGCTGATCAAACGCCGGTCCGATTTCGGCAAAGTCTTGAACCTCATCAATAATGCGGTCAATGTCGGCATTACCACCGTGAATGCGGGCGACAAATTTAACGTTTTGCCGTCCTGTCATGGAGCCTTGAAAACCGCCACCTAAGCCGATTGGCCAAGAAACGCGACAGCGCTCGATGATCTCGCCTTTATCGGGCGAATCCATACCGCCGATAAGGCGCAACAAGGTGGATTTACCTGCGCCGTTTTTACCGACTAAGCCGACCGAGACGCCACGAGGAATTTTAAAATCCACGCCTTTGAGCACCCAGCCGCCGCCAAACGGACCATGATAACGCTTCCAGACATCTTTTGCCTCGATCATGGCGGGTTCGTTTTGTATATCCATTAGCGCGCCACCATACGTACTTTAAACTTAACATGCAGGGCTAAACCCAGTAACACCGTACAAATAGCCCACTGGTAAACATACCACAGGCTGACCCCTTGCACGGCGTGATAACTGCTAAAAAATTCAGCACGAATCAGTTCAACCGCATGCAATAAGGGATTGTAAAGTAAGTACTCTTGGATACCGTGGGGCATAAACTGTATGGGTATCATTACCCCCGATAAGAGATAAAGAGGAAACGAAATGAGATTAACAATTTTGGACGACTCTGGAAAAAAAGTGACCATCACCGAGGTCGTTAACCCCATGCCCAAACCCAATAAGCTCATCGCTAGGAGCACCTCAACCGCTTCGAGCGGCGCATCGGGCAACATATCAAAGCCCAAGCCAGTGAACATGAATACCATGATCATCAGGACAAAGGCCTGCAGCTTTGCCTCCATTGCGCAGCGCACCAGCACCGTATCAGCAGGGTGCACTTGCCGGTAGGCAAACAAGGCTTTGTTTGCTTGAATCGCATTCATGCCCTGTATCCACAGCGTACGGAACATAATAAAGGTGGTGATGCCTATTACCAACCAAGGAATAAATTCGGCCCCTGGAATTAGTCGGCCCTTGCCGATAAAGTCACGTACCGCAACCAAAATCACCACATGCAAGATGGGTTGTAAAAACAACCACACCGGCGCGAACCTATCGGTTGTCATGCGTGAGACAAACTCACGCATGAATAGCGCTGTCCAGACGTGCCAAGCCACTTTGTAAGGGCTACGCACCGCGGTTGCTGGATTCACGTCTTTCATTTATAGGTCCAACGCCACCTTGGTCGCGACCGCAATCTGATAAATGATTTGCGTAATTGACTGCGCCACTTGAAGGTTTTTCGAGCTTACGGCGGGCAACACGAGCACCTCATCACCGGGACGCAGGTCGGTGTTGTCTGCCTCAATGACTTCACCATTTTGGCGAACGATTAAAATACGGTCATCGTTGGCACGTTGGGTGAATCCACCTGCACCGTTAATGTATTCCTCTACCGATTTTCCTTCGACAAACACGGCGGACTGCGGCACGTAGACTTCGCCACTCACCAGCACCGAGTCGGTTTTCGCCGGTAAGGTCACGACGTCACCATGCTGTAAACGAATATCAACCAGCTGATCCTCGTTACTGACGACCAAGCGACCGCTCGGCTTCACGTTACGTGCCTTTTGCACAAACTGACTGATTAACTCCGCCTCTTGTGCCCGCACTGCCGCCTCTTCGGCTGTTGACGATGGCGCCCCCAAATAGGTTTGTTCCAGTCGGTCTAAACTCTCTTCTAATGCTTTCTTTTGCCGCTCGGCAACGCTCTGACGGCGAATCGAAATGTTTTTGTAGTCGGTCTCTTGTGGATCAACGGCTACTGTATTTAGGAATTCCATCAGACGCGCATTTTTCGGTAATACAAAATACGATTGGCCTAAATACTTACCCTCAACCTGCACTACAATTTTATCGGCGCGTTTATCGGCAAAGAATGCGATTTCATCACCGTCGGCTAATCCAGTGTCTGCAAACTGATTAATGGTTAAATAATCGGCGACCGGGTTACCCATCCGCGTACCCACTACCAGCGCGTGCGAAACACCCGGGTTTAAGCGCGCTAGGGCTTCGATCCTACTGCCCTTTACGCCATCTGCGGCAAGCTCATAATGATACGCTCGCCCGACATCGCCATACACCGTGACTTGAGGGCCTCGCGCCTTGACTAACAGGGTATCTCCTTCTTGTAGTTGCGGCTGGTTGAGCTCACCATCTATCAGGAAGTCGTAAAGGTCGAAGGTTTTGATGACTTCGCCGTTACGAATTAAGTCGATATTACGAAACGAACCCAGTTTGTTATCGATGCCCGATGCCTGATCCAAGAAATACAAAATTGAATCGCTGGGTACACCCGCATACTTACCGGGACGTTCAACATAGCCGGATACCATCACGCCCACCGGCTGCACACCCTGAACGTTGGTATAGACATTAACGTTTTTGGGATAAGTTGTTTTAATCGCTGAGGTAATGACCGAGTTCAGTTGCGCCGCTGTAACGCCCTGCACTTGCACGGGACCAACCGAGGGGATGAAAACAAACCCTTGCGCATCAACGGAAAGCACTGAGTCTACTTCGGTGGCCCCCCACACGCGCAAGGTGATTTGGTCACCTGGCAAAATGCGGTACTGTGGATTAAGGCCGTCTGAGCGCTTTACACGAAAACCACCATCAAAGACTTCGGCGCCAAATGGACGAATTTGGTTACGCTCTTCGGGCGACAACATTTCTTCCATGACAGGGCCGTATGTGCCGGTACTCCAGCTGCTACGCACTTGTTGTTCAGCAAATTGGGTAGAGAGCGGCGACGTAGGGTCAACATCACCAAACACTTGGCTTTGCGACACATTCGTTGGAGGCGCTTGATTGCTATTAGCGCCATTTGATCCCATGCGTTGTTCGAGCTGCTCTCGTTGCTCGGGCGAGAGATCTGAAATACTTTGAGCCGAAGCGGTTAAGCTCACAAACGACAAAAGCAGCGCTGCGATTCCTTGTTTATTTATGTTCATTTGCCGCCCCTGTTGAACGTTCTATCTATCGTTTTCATTATTCACTCGTTAAACTTTTTTGTAGTTTACCACTAGCCTAGTGCTTTAGAAAATAGTTGAAGCGCTGCTAAAACTGTTCGAAGGCCCGACTCAAACCCCACTCGTTGCTGTAATCACAAACGACCATGGTATTGGTTTGCGTTTCTGCCTCGAGGCACTCACGACCGCTGGCGGCGAAGTACCGTTTAACAATCGTTACGTTGTAATTGCGTTGGCTACGCGTGGTTAAGCTCAGTGACTGTCCCGGCACTGCGCTGGCGATCGCATCATAATTAGGTGATAAAATATAATCGACACTTTGGTGAGTGCCCTGCCAGTCACTGTTGTTATCTTTTTCGGGTTGGCTTGCACAGCCGCTCATACCTACTACGAGCACCCCAATTAGCGCTAACTTATTCATGTGCTACCTTATTTATCCTTACCACTCATTATAAAATCGGCTACGCGCATCGGTAATACCATAAAGGTGAGCAGCGCGTTGCAACATTTGTCCACCATCACGGGTGAGCGGCGTCCATCCAATTGCGCCTCGACCCGTGCTGTGATTTATTTGTAATAGATCGAACGGAATACTGATAAAGAAGCCTTTATTGAAACTCCCCTCGCCGAACTCTTCCGCTGATATGTTTGTCTTCGCAGCAAATGCGCCGACGATAATACCTGAATCAAATTTCTTCTCAAATTTGAAGTTGACGCCCCAGTCTTTTGCAAGGAAGCGGCCTGCCGATACGGTCAACAGTGTGTTGTCAAAGAAATAATCCGTGCGCAGATAACCCGTTAAATGCCCGGTTAGCACGTCGTAATCTCTAAATCCGAGGTGGTTTTCGAAGCTACGTTGGCGTGCATAGTTTATATCGACACCCACCGCCCACGGTTTATCAAGCGGACGATAGAGCCATTCGGTCCCGATACCGCCAAACATGCGCTCAAGATACCCACCGTAAAAGGAGCTGTAAAGGTTGTCTTGCCACTCTTTGACATAGGTGCCCTGTGCACGTGTGAGTACAATGTCCGATTGCGTTGAATATTCACGCACATAGGTTCGTACGCGCGGCAGCGGTGCTTCGCCCTCTTCAACGAGGTAATTAAATTTATCGTAATTATCGACAATGGTGCCACTGATCACGCCATTGACTAAGAAGTTCTCGGCAGGCACCCAATTAAAATAGCCATCCATACGCAGCTTGTACATGTAGAATGCTTCGGGTCCGCCAAATGACTGTTCTAAGTAAGGACGAAAACCAATATCCGGCAAGCCGAGTTCACTTGCGCGTTCAAACAGTAATTGATCGTCATCTTCTTGATTGACGTTCACCAGTTCGTAGCTGTCTTTGTAGCGCGTGGTAAAGTCAGCGCGATAAAATGCTCGCTTGAATGTCGGCGCATCGACATTGACTTGTGCGATAGGCATGCCCAGCACGTCATCAACAAACTGATATTGTGTGACCGAAGCCGGTAAATAATTAGCCAACACCGCCGCTGCTCTATCTAGGCTCATGGTTTCATAACGGTAGCGACTTTGGTTACCCACCAACGTGACTTTTTTGCCGTTGTCGCTAAGGTAAAAGCGCTTCAGGTAAAAGCCACTGGCTTTACGCAACTTGCTTCGCAACTCATCGGTATCGAGCTGATCCATTGAGGTGAGCTGCGGCTCGGTGGGTGCCGGTACTGGGTCGGTACGCTTGTATTGCGTCATATCGTCAAAGTTCGTACGGAAGCTAAACCCGAACATCCAGGTATTGCCCCGTTCGTAACTCAGTTTGAGGTTGACGTTATCGTTCATCCGATAGTGCAGGCCATAGTTCCAATGAGAATCCTGAATAATAGGTGTGCGCGATGATTCACGTGAGAAGTCGTTGGCGTCATACTCGACTTTCACAATCAGCGGATCCCACGGCGTTTGGTACTCTATCCCCCCAAATACGCCCGCGTTACCGGTAAACCAGTCACCGATCTCGAATTCACCACCCTCACCGCTGAGCTCATTGGCTCTATCACAAAAACGATCGGCAATATCACATAAGGGGTTGTCGATATTGCCTGAGCGGCCTAAATAACCCCAACCGATGCCTAACGTCACATCGACAGGACCAAAACGCTTACTTGCCGCGATGAACTCGGATGCAAATTGTCCGGTTCCGGCGATATCGCGTAAGCCTAAACTGGTTTCGGGAAGCCACCGAGTCTCCTCTAATAGCCGGATTTTAACGTCCAAGCCCCGGTCTTTATAGGTTTGGTCGCCACTAAAGCCCTCGGAATCACTGTATAAGCGAGTTCTTACATCGGTATAACGAATGGTGGACTCTAGCCATGGAAACAGTTGAAGACTCAACGCCATGCGGCGATATTCATCGTTATCGTAATAGAGCACCGAAAACTCACCATCTCGGTTCATGCGTCCGGTAGGTGTTTGCATCAAGCCCGCACCACCAATATCCGATTGTGTCGGCTGATAAATGCGATCGGCACTGATATCTTGCGCCAACAGATTGGGTATATAACCTAACGCAGCCATGGCCAGCGTATATACACTCCACTTTTTCATGACTGAGCTCCGTTAGGCAGAATAAATTTCGCCAGTAACATGAGTTCGAGATCCAACTGCTTGGTTTCGTCGGTAAGCCAATGCTCTGAAAGCAAGCGCACGCTATGAATCAGGTTACCTTTAATGGCACAGCGCTCGGCTTGCTCAGCGTTGACGGTTTGCATCGGGCTTCGTTCATCGTGTTGGTAACAGGCGGCCGGCAGGCGCTGGTTATAATAAGCGACAGGCTGCTTTGCCACAGTGCCATTAGGTAACGCACGCCATAAGAAATCACTATCGACACCGGCGAGATCCTCCGGAAGGCCCAATGTCAGCGCCTTGTGAGGAAAGCTATAGAGATGCCAGTTAAAGACTCGACCATCGGCACGGGTTAACAGCGGGTTCTGTTGCAGAATCAAGCGTGTTTGATCGGGCTTTAGGTTGAAGCTGTAGGTGGCTTGCAGTGGCCAACGGCTCACCTGCGCCGCCAGACGTTTGATGCTATCAGCCACTTGTTGTTCATCTTGGCGATTCCAGTGGCGTGCTAGCTGGTCGAGCTTTTCTACCATGCGCTCACGGTGTCGCTCCAACCTTGCTTGTAAAAAGTCGCTCGATAAGCGGCTCGCTGACCAGTTAATCTGAGCCAGGTCTTCAGCATTGAGATCGTTTAAAATACGCTCATAGACGTTTGAAATACGCTCGGATTGGCTGAGTTCGTAACTCTTTTGCCATGTAACGGCACCCGGTTGTTCTGCGTTCTGATGCAAATAGACGTTCACTTTAACTTGCGCTGCTGCAAACTGACTAAAACTCACCAGTAAGATAAGAAGCAATCCAATAGATGCACGCATTAGTTCGCCCCTCTCTTAGTATGACCCTGTTTTTGTACATCTTTTTTGTAGGGTTTGAGCTCTTCAGTGACCACTCTTGGTAATGCTTTAGAGAGTTGTTGCGACGACTTCACCACCCGTCCCGTTTCGGTGGATAGCCAATAGTCATTGGTCCACGTTACACCGTTATCTTGAGATATGTGTTCGCGCCAATGCACCGTATTCATTGTACGATTCATTGGAAGCTCAAGGGATTCTGAACCGACGCGAGTAAACTGCGAGGTAATCGTTTCGGTGGATGCCTGTTGTGCGACGCCTGATTGCACTTGAGCTCGCCATGTAAGTGAGCACTGACTGCTTTGCTGTGTGTTTGTTTGCGTGAGACATTTAAGCGGGTCGTTGCTTAGGTTACTGACCCATGCCAGTTCATTTAAATCACCCGTTACGCCTTGCGTTTGCACCACGCGACCATGCCGCGTTACGACGACTTCTTGATCGCCCGATAACCACTTGTAATGGTCGTTATCATCAAACCCAAGTCCTAACGCAATACGCCGCTGTTGATTAAAACGTGCATACATCATGGGGTAACTGATTTGTGCCAGTTGTTCTGGAGTGACGGTGATATCTTGATTGCCTGACCATGCAAACGCCAGTGTCTCTTTCATCGACTCAACGCGGTTCATACACCCTGACAGCAGGAAGGCGGCTGCAAGAGCGGGCAGAAATAAGCGGCTGTGGTGCATTGTTTTTGTTGTCATTCGACGCCGAGGAATTATCTATGGGTAAACAACTATAAACGAAAAAGCCGTCCATGTTGAGGACGGCTTTGTAAACACTTAGTTAAGTGTTACCAATTACTGGCCAGTACCTGTCGTAGTACCAGTACCCGTGCCCGTACCAGTCGCAGTTTCAGTACCTGTGCCTGGAGGGTTGGTTGTACCTGGATCTTCGTCATCGCCACCGTCAGCAGCAACCGCTACTGCAACACCCGCTGCAACAGCGCCCACGCCGATAACACCAGCGCTAACGCCACCAACACCCGTTGAGGTCGCACCTGCTGGCGTTCCTGATCCTGTTTCTGTTGCATCTTGCGCAGAAACTAGGCTTGGTGCCACTGCCAAAGCAGCTGCAGCAAACAAAGCTGAAAGTTTTTTCATAATTACACCTCTGTGTACACGTTCTACAAAATTCAATCGATTGGCCAATCAATCTTGCGAATTTAAAGCGCATTCATGATTAACTGATACGTTATCAGGTTTCCCTTGGTTTGCAAATTATTTTACTGTTTTAACACAATTTTTTCACAACATTGATCATAAGGTTTAATTGGGCGAAACTAACATTAACTAAACGTTTAGAGCTAACGATATGAAACGACTACTTTTGACCTCGGCTATCGTCGCGTCACTTGGGCTTAACAGTGCGGTAGCGCAACAATCTGCGTCACAACCTACGCTTCATCAGCAATTAAAGATGCAGCAGTTTTCGCTTGGTGAATCCCTAACTCTGCCCTTTGACAACGCATCAACGCAGTTTGTTGTTGGCGAAGGCAGTCGACCTGCTCAAGGTTTTTATGCACTCGATAAAGTGTTAAGCAACGGTAAGCTGCAACGTTTTGCAGCCAGTGTTTACCACACGCCCGAGCACACCATTTACACGCTGCAAAATGCTGATGGTAATTGGGTTAAGGTTTACCAAACTGGCCACCGCAGTAAAACCGTGCTTGTCAGTAACGAATACCCAGAACCCTTGCGTATGTCCGATGCGAACAAAGCCACGGAGCCGACCCAAGCGATTAACTGGCGCACAGCACAGGGTTCACCGGTGATGGCTGCCGATGCGATTACCACGGACGTGGCTTCTGATAGCAGTATCGATACGTTGATTCTATTTGATCCACGTTTACCCGCTTATATGGCAGAAAACCAAGCGATATTTGATGAAGACATTGAGTTTGCCGACGCAGTAACTAATTTCGTGTTTGAGCAATCCGAGCTTTCTTTATCGCACCGCATTGTAGGCGCTCATCCGATTGTTTTGCCTGTTACTGAAAATGATTTTGTGGGTGCTCCCTCTGCCGATATTTTGGATGAGCTGGTGAATAGCGGAATGGCCAGTCGGTTACGCGACCAATACAACGCTGACGTTATTCATTACATTGGCGTGAGCGATGATGTGTGCGGCCAAGCCTATGTGGCTTCGGATATCGCGGCGGATAATACGTTCTTTGGTATTTCACCCGACTTTCATATTGCGTTTACCACCTACCAATGTCTTGGCACAGGTACCTTCCCTCACGAGCTGGGTCATAATATTGGCTTACTGCATGACCGCTTTACACTTGAAAATAATGAGCAGGGCTCTGGGTCGCAGATTGATAACCACATTCCGTATGGCTACGTTGACCCGGCCGGCGAGTTTTACACTATTATGGCGTACGGCTCGAGCTGCCGCGAAGCGGTGCCTGAAGGTGCGTGTAACCGCGAGGCGCTTTACTCAAGTCCAGATTTAGATGTAGCGGGTACCCCCGCGGGCAAATCTGAAGCTGAAGTTGATGCGGCCAACGCAGCCAAAGCAACGACTTTGACCACGCCGTGGACGCGTCGTTTTCAACGCTGGAATGACTATTTGAATGTTGGCGTTGCAGTTGATGGAACGAGTGTTCAACTCCAACTGCCCGATGCAGCGGTCAGTGAGTACTTGGTACTCAACCGCAATTGCCATAGCAATCGTTATTTCACTCAGCAACAGATTGAAAACGGTCAAACCATTACGGGCTCAACACTCACCGGCACAATTGAGCCGGGTAACTTGGGCATTTGTGTATTGGCTCCATCTGATGATAACGGTTACCAACTCATTGGTGAGTTTTCTGCATCGGTCGCATCAAGTGGTGGCAATGATGCGTTTATCTTTACCAACGATAACGTGTTAAACGTAGGTGCGGGTGAAGCACAATCGTTCACTGTGCTGCTGAGCGACGACAGCATGCTTAATTCAAATATTGAGCTAGCCACTTACTTTGACGAGTCGATGGGTCGCCCGAGCCTCAGTGATGGTATTGCCCAGGCGAGTGAATGGTTTGATGTATCGGTGTCGGGCAGTGGTGCTGAGCGTACCTTAACCATTACGCCTAAGCGTTCACAGGCGGCGATTGCAGCTGAGTTGACGGACAGTGACCAACGTAACCTGTTTCAGCTTCCGCTGCGCGTAGTAAACACTAACTTCTCGGAGTACAGTGTGTCGAGCATGATTTGGTGGGAGGGTCCAACGACTGCTGAGACGCCCGTTACAGGATACCTTACTGAGGGCTATGAGATTATATCTGATACCGCAGTAAGCCTGACTGCCGAATTGGTCAATGTGCCGACTGATGTCATCCCGACCTACTCAGTGAGTGGTGACGTCAACATTGATAACCTGACCGTTACGCAAACCGATCGTACGACGACCTCGCAGGGCGATGTCATTACTTTATCCATAGAGGGCGATGCGACACCTATTACAAACACGGGTACGGTGACTGTGGTTGCTGACTTGGGTGTGCAAGGTACTCCTGATGTGGAAATCCCGATTCGTGCTTATGGCAATAACCAGCCCGATATCGTGAGCTTTACGGCGAGTAGCAACTCGATTCTTGAAGATGAGCCGTTTACATTGACGGTAACCTTAAACGAGCCGAGTGACACGTCGTTTTATGACACCTTAACCGTTGAGCAACGTTTACCCGGACGCGATAACGTCGTATTCCAACCGACACGTAGCGATGCCAATGTGTTTGAGTTTGATATTCCAGGTCAGGCATCGGGGGCGTATGACTTTGTTGCATCGGTCAGCGATGCCGACGGCAATACCGTTATGGATACCATCAGTATCTCGGTTGAGGCGATTGAGCCCGTGAGTGTTGATGCGATGAACTTCTCATCGGCGACTGTTCGCGCGGGTGGTTCAACCACCGCAACGATCACGACATCAGGTAACCTCGAATTAGAGACGGCGGCGTGGTCGGTTGATGATACGTCGGTCACTATCAGTAACGAAGAACTCACCTCTGCACGGTTTAGCTTTGCTGAACAAGGCACTTTTACCCTCTCGGTAACAGTGACAGATACGGGCGGTAACTCTGATACCTTTGAAGAAACCATTGACGTGGCTGCTGCACCGACGACTACGACTGGGGGTGATTCAGGTGGTGGTAGTAGTGGCGGAAGTAGTGGTTGGTTAATGTTATTACTGCTCGCCAGCTTAGGTGGACTCAAACAAGGCTGGATAAAAAAGCGGGGCCGTTAAGCCCCGCAAACCACCTTGCTCGGAGTGGAAACCTTAAAACTTGTAGGTAATACCCACACGAAACTCGTTGTCGATATCGTCGAAGTTACCGCGAAAACCGATATCGGCAGCGAAACGTTGGTCGAAGTTATAACGCACTTTTGCGCCCACTGACGCATAACCATCTAATGCAGAATCATAGGTCGCATCAAACATAGCTGTTGCTTGTGTGCTTAAGCCGACTTCGGTACCGATACCGACATAACCACCGGTGTCATCGGTGTTACCAAAATCGTAATGGCTCATACCGCCTTTCAAGAACAATGGACTGTTGCTCAACAAATATTGACCGCCCAAACGCGTGCCAAAATCACCGATATCAAACGCCTCACCTTCAATCACCCAATGTGAATCGACTTGACGTGAGCCTTTAATGTAAAAGTCTGAATCGCCAAAATCGTTGTAACCACCACTGACATAGTTACGATCTTCTGCGTGTGCAGTCATTGCAACCGATGCGGCTAGGATACCTGTGAGTGCTAAAATACGTTTCATCATACTGCCTCCTGTTGAGTCTTAATTCTATTATGCGGTTCCTCAGATATTTGGCTAGGGCAGTCGGCGTAAAGGTTTTGAAAAGGCAAAAAAAAGAGCAAGCTCAATGGCTTGCTCTTGTGTCTAATCATTGTTCGATCGTTAGAACTGGGTACGCGCGTTACGGAACATGCGCATCCACGGGCTGTCTTCGCCCCACTCATCTGGATGCCAGCTGTTGGCTACCGTGCGGAATACACGCTCAGGGTGTGGCATCATTGCCGTGACACGTCCGTCGCGGCTAGTGACTGCGGTAATCCCATTAGGCGAGCCATTTGGGTTGGCAGGATACTGCTCTGCTACCTCACCCCAGTTATCGATATAGCGCAAGGCAACCTGTCCGGCTTGTTCCAACTGTGCTTGTTGGTCCGCTGCTGCAAACTCGGCACGCCCCTCACCGTGAGATACAGCGATAGGCATTTTCGACCCTTGCATACCCGCAAAGAACGCCGAGTTTGTCGATTGTACCTCAACCAAGCTAAAGCGTGCTTCAAAGCGCTCACTGCGGTTGGTCACAAATCGTGGCCAGTGTTCGGTGCCTGGGATCAAGGTTTTCAATGTTGATAACATCTGACAGCCATTACACACACCTAAGGCGAGTGTATTGTCGCGATTAAAGAAGGCTTCGAACTGATCACGTGCACGTTGATTAAAGAGGATGGACTTCGCCCAACCTTCACCCGCACCTAATACGTCACCGTACGAGAATCCACCACACGCGGCGAGTGCCTGCATCTCATCTAAGCTGACACGTCCGTTGAGGATATCGCTCATGTGCACATCAATGGCTTCAAAACCTGCTCGGTCAAAAGCCGCCGCCATCTCGTAGTGAGAGTTCACGCCTTGCTCGCGCAGAATCGCCACCTTAGGTGCGGCGCCTTTGGCGATATATGGAGCGGCGATGTCTTCATGCACATCAAAGGTTAAATCAGCCTGTAACCCTGGGTCATCCACGCGTTGCTTAAGCTGGAACTCTTCATCTGCACAGACAGGGTTGTCACGTAGACGTTGCATCTGGTGCGTGGTTTCGGCCCACAAAGTACGGTAATGCGTGCGCGACGAATCAATCACTGCATCACCGTTGTGAATGAGTTTAATTTCGTCACGCTCGGTAGGTTGGCCGATGACATGCACGAGATTTTCGAGGCCCGCTTTTTGGAACGCTGAGAGCACGTGTTCACGCTGATCAGCCGTGACTTGTATGACCGCACCCAGCTCCTCGCTAAACAAGGCAGCGAGTGGCTCATCACCCAACGCACTCAGATCGGCGTGGACACCACAGTGGCCCGCAAATGCCATTTCGGCGAGTGTTGTCATTAATCCGCCATCAGAGCGGTCATGGTATGCAAGAATACGTCCCTCAGAGATGAGCTGCTGAAGTGTATCGAAGAACGCTTTAAACTGTGCTGTATCGTCTAGGTCGGGTGTTTGTTCGCCCAGTTGTTTATAGACTTGTGCGAGTGCCGAACCACCTAAGCGGTTTTTACCTTGGCCTAAATCGATAGCGATAAGGTGCGTATCACCTTTATCAAGACGCAGTTGTGGTGTCACGGTGTTACGTACATCGTTCACTCGTGCAAAAGCGGTAATCACCAATGACAATGGCGCGGTTACGGCTTTGTCCTCGCCCGCTTCTTGCCACTGGGTTTTCATCGACATCGAGTCTTTACCCACCGGAATGGTAATTTCCAATGCTGGGCACAGTTCTTCACCGATCGCTTTTACTGCCTCATAGAGACCTGCATCTTCGCCGGGGTGACCAGCCGCGGCCATCCAGTTAGCTGACAATTTAACGCGTTTTAGTTCACCTACCTCGGCGGCTGCAAGGTTAGTCAATGCCTCAGCGACTGCCATGCGCGCAGAGGCGCCATAGTTTAGCAGTGCCAACGGCGTGCGTTCACCCATTGCCATTGCTTCGCCATGATAGGTGTCGTAGGAGGCTGCCGTCACCGCTACATCGGCTACTGGCACCTGCCATGGACCGACCATTTGGTCACGCGCAACCAAGCCCGTCACAGAGCGATCGCCGATGGTGATTAAGAAGGTCTTTTCAGCAATGCTCGGTAAACGCATTAAGCGTTCTGCTGCTTCGTTCGCATCGATACCCGTCAGCTTAAGCGATTCGCCCGCTGCCTGTTGGCGTTTAACATCACGGTGCATTTTAGGGGGTTTGCCCAGAAGTACATCGAGGGGGAGATCAATCGGTTGATTGTTGAACTTGGCATCGTTTAATAAGATGGTGAGCTCTTCGGTCGCTTCACCAATCACGGCATACTCGGCACGCTCGCGTTCACAAATTTGTTCAAAGCGCGCCATGTTTTCGGGGGCGATAGCAATCACGTAACGCTCTTGCGATTCGTTACACCAGATTTCTAACGGTGTCATGCCGGGCTCATCGTTTGGAATATCGCGCAGCTCAAAACGACCACCACGCCCGCCATCGCTGACGAGTTCAGGCATCGCGTTCGATAAGCCACCCGCGCCGACATCATGAATAAAGGCAATCGGGTTATCTGAGCCGAGCTGCCAACAGCGATCGATGACCTCTTGGCAACGGCGTTCCATCTCTGGGTTATCACGCTGTACCGAGGCAAAATCAAGGTCTTCTGCTGACTCACCCGAAGCCATTGACGATGCGGCACCGCCGCCTAGACCGATGTTCATCGCAGGGCCGCCCAACACGACAAGTTTTGCGCCGACTGGGATATCATCTTTTTGTACGTGCGCTTCGCGGATATTACCTAAGCCGCCGGCGATCATGATCGGTTTGTGATAACCCCGTACTTCGCGACCATTATGACTATTCACCGTTTGCTCGTAAGTACGGAAGTAACCTGTCAGCGCCGGACGACCAAATTCATTATTAAATGCGGCACCACCGAGCGGTCCCTCGAGCATGATATCGAGCGCACTCACGATGCGTGCTGGCTTACCGTAGTTTTCTTCCCACGGTTGTTTAAAGCCGGGAATATTTAAGTTTGATACACTAAACCCGACTAAGCCCGCTTTAGGCTTAGAACCAATGCCGGTTGCACCTTCATCACGAATTTCACCGCCTGACCCCGTTGCTGCACCGGCGTAAGGTGCAATTGCTGTCGGGTGGTTATGGGTCTCAACCTTCATCAAAATGTGAATCGGCTCGTGGTTATAGCTGTAAGTCGTGGATTCGGGCGCTGGATAAAAACGTCCGGCTTCGTGACCTTCCATGACCGCAGCATTGTCTTTATAGGCAGAAAGAACATAGTCTGGTGTGACTTCGAAGGTGTTCTTGATCATCTTGAATAGCGATTTCGGCTGAGCCTCACCATCGATGGTCCAGTCGGCATTAAAGATTTTGTGACGACAGTGCTCAGAGTTTGCCTGAGCAAACATATACAGTTCGATGTCGTTAGGGTTACGACCTAACTTCTTGAAGTTTTCGAGTAAGTAATCGATTTCATCATCGGCCAAGGCTAAACCAAGCGATACGTTCGCGTCCTCAAGTGCCACGCGCCCTTCGGCGAGTATATCGACACTGGATAGTGGCGCTGGCTCGGCTTGCTGGAACAGCTTTTGTGCATCACTCATGTGATAGAGCACGCTCTCGGTCATACGATCATGTAACAGCGCCGCCGCTTGTTTTTGTTCGTCGGCTGACAAATCACCCTCTACATAGTAAGCCACACCACGTTCAATGCGGTGAACTTCCTTGATATCACAGTTATGCGCGATGTTCGTTGCTTTAGATGCCCAGGGCGAGATAGTACCGAGACGCGGTACGACCAAAATAAGCGTGCTGGATTCGCTAGGTGATTGTCGTTGAGCTGTGGGGCCGTAAGTGAGAAGTTGCTTGAGTGTGTCGTGATGCGCGTCAGAGAGTGTGTTGCGGAGGTGAATAAAGTGCTGATATTCCGCATATAAACTCTTTATGGGGATCCCCGCATGTTTGAGTTGTTCAAGCTTTTTTGTAATTTTGAACGCCGATAAGGCAGGTGAACCACGAAAGATTTCCACGACAACAGTCTCCAACGCTTGTGTAAAATTTGCGCGGCGATTATATCGAAAAAACCCCTCGCCCGCCATGTTTCACTGATGCTTTTTAAGTGACAGCCTAGGAACTGATCTGCTAGGATCGAATTCCACCTGTAAAGGAGTCTTTTATGTCACAACGCCGAATTAATAAGACCGCCAATGATGCTCGCCGACGCGCTGTTGTCCGCGCACGCCGTAAACGGATTATCGAACGCCGAGAAAAATGGTTCCGCTTGGTGAAAAAGGAAGGCTCACCCAAATTAGAAAGCTAAGCATTTGCTTAGCTTTCTACGTTTTAATATGATGAAAATTATAGACTTTTCACTTTCTCTTGCCATTATTAGAATTAATGCTACATTCAGAATGCATTTTTCACGGTTTTTGACGTCAGTTTTTCACGTCAAAGAATAACTACTCTAATTTTTTGTAAATTGCCTTTACTCGGGGATAGACTCTGTTTGGTCAGATTAAGCAACCGAGGCGTCTCGTATGGACACGCAGACATTCGGTGGTTGGTATGTGCTGAAAACTAAACCGCGTCAGGAAGACCGAGCACTGGAAAATCTCAACCGCCAAGGCTTTAAATGTTTTGGACCAAGGTTAAAAGTCGAACGCATTATTCGTGGTAAGCGCAGCTTACGTACGGAGCCGCTATTTCCCGGCTATGTTTTTGTTCAATCTGAACAGCTGGCTACGCAATTTTATAAATTACGTAGTACCTATGGGGTACATTCGCTCGTGCGGTTTGGCGATCGGATCCCAAAGCTTCCGCAGTCATGGATAGACTCTCTAACAGGCAGGGATGCCTTGGCGGAGACTCGAGCGCCCGAGATCGGCGACCACGTCGAAATCGGTGAAGGCCCCTTCAAAGGCTTTATGGCAAAAGTGATTGGCTTAGATGGTGAGTCGCGTTGCTTTGTTCTGCTTGAGTGGATGCAAAAAGAGGTCAAAGCCTCATTGTCTTATCACGAGTTACATCTTCAATAGCCTCTTTATAACCGCCCTTGTTCATCTAACCATTTCAGTGTGTCATAAAAGCGTCGAATATTTCCTACATATGTGACAGGCTCGTCGCCCCGTGCGAAGCCAAATTTCGTTTGACGATAAAACTGTTTCTGACGTAATAACGGTAGGCGTTGTTTGACATCAAGCCAACGGTCGGGATTACCGCCTTGCCGCTCAGTCAACACACGTGCATCTTCTAAATGACCAAAACCAATATTATAGGCGGCTAAGGCAAACCAGGTTCTATCCGGGTTTTTAATGCGTGCGGGTATACGTTGCAGCATGCGTTCGAAATACCGCGCGCCACCGCGAATGCTTTGTTCTGGGTTGAGTCGACTTTGCACGCCCATGGCTTTAGCCGTGGGCAAGGTGAGCATCATCATACCGCGCACTCCGGTAGGCGATACGGCACGGGGGTTCCACAAAGATTCTTGGTACGAGATCGCGGCGAGCAAACGCCAATCTAGTTCTCCCGCATGCTGCTTAAACAGCGAGATATACTGTGGTAATTGTTGCTCAACAGCCTCTATAAAAAGGCTCGTTGTCACATAATTAAACTGTTTTACATGACCAAAATGCTTTTCTTTTAAATAAGCAAGACGACCGCTGTCACGTACCTCACCGAAGTACTCAATCACTGCCGCGTAAAGAGAATCATCTGAGGAGTCGTTAAGCGCCCATGCAACTTTGAGCTCTCTTTGCGCAGTAAAGGCAACGCTCAAGCCAGGATGCGCGCGACGTTGAACCTCTAATTGATTGCTGTCAGCAATGGTGTAATCAATTTCCTCGCGAGCGACCATGCGCATCAGTTCAACCGCATCATGGTCGCTTGTCGACCGCCACTTTAGCTCAGGAAACTCGTCCTCAATTGCGCGTAAAAACTCCTCGTGTGAACTACCGCGAACCACGACTATTTCACCGTCATCGACTTGCGCCCAATCTCGTGGACGTTGTCTTGAGCCTTGTTTAAAAATCAATTTATGACTGATTTCGTCATACGGGGGGCCGAATCGAAATAGCGCGCGACGTTTATTGGTTTCATCCAAGCCCGCTGCAACAATATCAATTTCGCCGCGCTGTAACAGCGTGAATAAATCCGCGACGTCAAATCGTGAGACCATGCGAAGTTCAACGCCCATCCTATCGGCAAAGCGATGAGCTAACTCGTACTCGAAGCCTTGCTCTACTTCATGGTCGTAATAAAAACTCGTGGGGCTCATTAATGTCCCCACTCTCAATACTTTCCGCTCTTTGACGATCTGCAATTGATTAGGCGTTGACTGCGGCGTACAACCTTGCAATCCCATAATCAGGATGGCTAAGACCGCCACACATCGCCATGTTACGACCACTGACTTCATCTACAGTGACTCAAGTGTCCAGTTAACGTAGAGGTTTACACCTGTTTTGAGTGCCTCTTCATCGGCATAAAAATAAGGCGAGTGGTTGCTCGGTTCAGATGCCATATCTCGGTCCTCGGGCGTCACGCCCAAGAACACGAACATACCGGGTACCTCGAGCGCATAATATGAGAAGTCCTCGGCACCTGTCACCAACGGCACTTCTTTCACGTTGTCGGCACCTGCTATCTCACGCGTGATTGGCAACATCTCTTCAATCAACTCAGGATTGTTTACCGTCACCGGGTAGCCTAAATCAATTTCAACATCAGCCTCAGCGCCATTGGCTTCGGCGACGGTTTTGGCCGTGTGCGTTAAGCGATCATGAATATCCGCGCGAATATCCATATCAAAGTTACGGATGGTGCCGATTAACGTGACGTCATCCGGAATAATATTATTGCGCACGCCACCTTCGACGATACCAAACGACAGAACAGCCGGTGCTTTGGTAATATCGGTCTGGCGACTGATGATGGTTTGTGCGCTGTTAATAATCTGCGCTGACGTTACGATGGGATCAACCCCTGCCCACGGGCGTGAACCATGGGTTTGCTTGCCCTTAACGGTAATTTCGAACTTATCCGACGAGGCCATTAATGGGCCTTTGCGATAACCAATATGGCCGCTGGGAAAGCCTGCCCATACGTGAATACCAAATACGCGCTCGGGCTTGTACCCTGGGAATATATCGCTGAATAGGCCTTGTTCTAACATCAGTTCTGCGCCCCCTTCCTCACCCTCGGGTGCGCCCTCTTCAGCGGGCTGGAAGATAAACAGCACATTACCGTTTAGCTCATCACGCATACTGGCTAATTTCTCAGCGGCGCCCATCAACATCGCAACGTGCGTATCGTGACCACAGGCATGCATGACACCGACCTCTTTACCTCGATAAGTCGATTTCACCGTCGATTTAAACGGGACATCGGTTTTTTCAGTAACAGGCAATGCATCCATATCCGCACGCAATGCGACCGTGGGACCGTCGCCATTACCTTTTAATAAACCCACCACTCCGGTATGAGCGATGTCAGTCTTAACTTCTAATCCTAATTCGCGAAGATGGTTGGCAACCATCTTTGCCGTCTCGTATTCACGGTTGCTGAGTTCAGGGTTCGCGTGAATATGACGACGCCAATCAATTACTTGCTGCTCTAGGTTACTGTCAATCATCACCGGTGATTGCTGTTGTGCCTGCGTGGGGAGTGCCCATGCGCTGATAACAGCTACCGTTGTCAGTGCAAATGCCCAGTTCTTCATTGTTGTTCTCCCTGTGATGGGGTTGGCCGCAAAATTTGGATGTCTTTAACCTTAGTCTGCGCTAAAATCGCCGCCATGACAACTGATGAAATGTATATGCGGCGCGCCCTTGAATTGGCGCAAAAAGCAGCAGACGAAGACGAAGTGCCCGTGGGTGCGGTGGTGGTCGTGAACGATGAGATTGTCGGCGAAGGCTACAACCAAGTGATTACCTTATCGGACCCAAGTGCTCATGCCGAGGCACAAGCCATTCGGGCTGCTGGCAAAAGCATCGACAACTACCGCCTTGTTGATTCGACGTTATATGTAACGTTGGAGCCTTGTGCCATGTGCGCTGGGTTGATTACCCATGCGCGTGTAAAACGTTTAGTGTTTGGTGCACCCGATCCACGCACAGGCGCGGCGGGCACGGCAATTGAAGTACTGAATCATGTATCAATGAACCACCGCGTGGCGATTACTGCAGGCGTTTTAGCTGAGCCCTGTGGCGATATCTTGCGCCAGTTTTTCAGGGCCCGTCGAAAAAAAGCCTCATCCAATGGTGGCACCGGTGATAGCAAAAGCAACGATTGATGCCCCGCCTGCCAACAATGCATAGGGCAACTGAGTGCGCACATGATCAATGTGCTCGGTGCCGGATGCCATTGACGCAATAATCGTAGTATCCGAAATCGGTGACGCGTGGTCGCCAAAAATGCCACCGGAAATCGCCGCCGCAATAAATGGAGCCAATGGCAGATCAAGCGACATCGCAATAGGAATCGCCAACGGCAACATGATGGCAAAGGTGCCCCAACTTGATCCAATAGAAAAGCCTGTCAGTGCTGCCAGCACAAATATCAACGGCAATAGCATCCATACTTGAATACTTCCGTCTAATATCGACGCCAGAAACTCACCCGTGCCCATATCGCGGGTCAGGCCTCCTAAGGTAATAGAGAGCCATAAAATAACCGCTAATGGCAAGATGTTCCATGCACCTTGCAGCGCCGCTTTTACGATGGTGAACATGCCTGTCTTACGGACCCATTGCGTACCGATAATGGCGATCGCCAGCGCGGTATAAATCGCAATAAACACACTCAAAGTACCATCACCTTTAACTAACACACCATTGCCGGTTACGAGTAGCATGGCGGGTACCATCACCACGAGGCTCAACAGTGAAGTTAATACGACGGCGGTTCCTTTACCATAGTTGGGTTTGCTTTTACCTTCATCACCCCAGTTGTGCTTTGACACCCGATCGGGCTGAGCGTTACGCTCAAACGCTTTCATCGGACCGATGTTCCAATCAAACCATGCCACGAAAAGTGCCAGCAAAACAGCGAAGATCGCGTAGAAGCTAAAGCCTAACGACTGAATAAACACCCACAACGGCTCTTCGACGCCTTGTTTAGCAATCAGCGTCAGGTTAAACGCGCCCCACGCGTTGAGTGGAATCAAAATACAAATTGCAGCACAGGTGGAATCCACGATATAGGCGAGCTTTTCGCGCGAGATGCCCAACCGATCGTAGAGTGGACGGGAGGTCGTCCCCGCGATCATGATCGTGACATTGGACTCAATAAACACCACCACGCCAAGTACCCAGGTCATCATCCGCGCTCGGCGTTTGTTTTCGACCCATTGGCGTTGCTCAAGCTTTTGCACGAACTGTTTAAAGGTACCGCCTTTTTCAAGCACGCCAAATAGCGCACCAATCCCTAACGTAAAGAACCATACCAACATATTGCTGCTATCGGTCAGGGTGCTCCAACTTGACCACCCTGTCCCCTGCGCCATACTCTCAACCGATGGCCAAAACAGAATGATATTGGCAAGTAAGATACCGCCGATTAGCGCCAGCAACACACGCCGAGTAACAATCGCAAAAATAATGGCAAGTAACGAGGGTAGTAAACTGGTCCAGCTCAGTTCCATAGTGGTGTTTATCTAATAAGTGATTGAGCGAGGTTAGCGGAATTAGCGGGATGCGGCAAGATAAGAAAATAAAAAGGCCGCTCAATTGAGCGGCCTCTTGATGGGTATATACGTCAGCCTAGAATTTGTATTCGAAGCCTACACGTACTGACCACAATGAAGGCGCACCTGCACGTGATTGAACACGTGGGTCACGGAAGCTTTCAAATACGTACTGGCCTTGGTCGTTGATGCTTACATCAGCAACCGTCACAGCACGTGGGAAGCTCGCTTCGTACAATACACCCCAGTCGTCGTTCAACAAGTTACCTAGGTTTTCAACAACGAAGAAGGCTGATGCTTCGTGGTCGCTGCTGAATGCTGGCAATTGTTGTTCCATGCGAAGGTCAACTTTAGTCCACCACTTAGAGTTGAACTCGTTACGTGGTGCGATACCGCCCGCGTAATCACCCAATCCTTGTGAATTGATAAAGTCGAAGAACGCTTGTGAATCGAATGGGTTACCATCGTCATCCATGCCAGCAACGAAGTTCGGATCGTCGATACCCGTTGGTACGTACAGTAACTGGCGACCTTGGTAAGCAGCATCACCAAATGCACCGTCAGACATCGTGAACGAGTATGGACGACCTTCGTTACGCGTTGCGAATAAGGTCATGGTGTTCTCGTAACCCATGATTTCTGAAGTGTACGTTGCACGGAACGTGAAGCGGTGTGGGATCTCGTAGTTAGAGGTCGACACGCCTGGGTTCTGTGGATTCGCTGTTGCTAAGTTAGTATAGTTAGAGAACGCCACTGAGCTGGTCATTGGGTTCACGTCTTCTGCACGGTTGTAAGCGTATGCGAAGCTCCAGTCTAAACCGAAGTCGTATGACTTGTTCAATGCCAATGATACGGTCGTTTGTGAACCAGAATCGCCTTTAACATTGGTCAACAAGAAGTCATCACCTTGGTCACGACCGTCAGTAGACAGTTCGCTGAAGATAGGACGACCATCAGGTGCTGTACCCGTTTGCTCTAAACCAAGGTTGTAGATAACCGCGGCGTCTTTCTTCTCGGTGTGTAAGAAGTCAACCAATAACACGTAGTCGTTATCGAACGTGTAAGTTGCACCCAACGCGTATTTCCACTCGTTTGGCAATTCGAAGTTAGGATCCATGGTGTTGATTGGACCTTCACCGTTCGCATTGGCCACTTCGTCAAACAGGTTTTGTGGAATGTCGTAGATTGGACGACCTTCACCTGTGTGAGGAATGTTGAATAAGGTGTTGCCGCCCGCGAAGAAGTCATCATTTAAGGAGGCTTGGTACTGAGTGACACCGTTGTTAGAGTAATTGTTAGAGATCCATACGTTCGGGTTGCCGCCTGAATACAAGCCAACGCCACCACGTACTTCTAACTGTGGACTCACAAACCAGTTGAAACCAAAGCGTGGTTGCAGTAAGTCCTGGCCGTCCATGTTTTGCTGGTTAGAGAAGCCGTAAAGGTCTTCTACCAATGGGTTGTTTACTGGGTTATCGCTGCTGGTGTACCAGTCATAACGCAAACCGTAAGTGAAGGTGATGTCCATTGGCGCGTAGTAGTACTCGTCCTGCACATACGCCGTATTTACAGCGTAAGAGAATTCTGCTGCCGCGTCCGTTGGGTTGTTGGTACCTGCTGCGCTTTCATAGATTACGAGGCTTGGTGTACCGGCTTCAAACGCATCGATAGAACCGAAGCGGTATTCACCTTGTGCTTCTTGTACAAACAAGTTGTAAACGTCGTATTTCTCTTGCTCGATACCGGCAGAGATGACGTGGTCGCCCGCAAGGTAAGTACCTTTTAATTTGAAGAACGTTGTGTCGTACTTCAATTTGTTTGCGTGACGCGAGTCATCTGCACCCAAGTATACGGTTGCATCGTTAACGCCGATTTGAACTTCACCAAACTCGGTGCCGCCTAATGGGTTAACACGTGCGTCTAACTCTGAGTAACCGACACGTACTTCGGTTGAGAAGTTATCCGTCCAGTCAGAGAAGAACTCACCGACATAGGAAGTGAACTTAGAACCACGCTCATAGAAGTGGTTTGAGAACTCAAGCTCGTCTGCATCGCCGTCTGATTCGGCAATTGAGAAGCCGTCGTTGTAGTTGTACGTGAATGATGCACGGTGCGCGTCATTGATGTACCAATCTAACTTCGCAAGGAACTTCTCATCTTCGACTGGCAAGCTCGCAGGGAATGAACCTGGATCGTAGTCGTAGTTGTTGATCGCGATTTGACGAATACGTTCTGCGTCTGCTGCAGACACACCTAATACAGGTGATGCTACACCGGTGCCTTCAGGGCCGCGGTCGAAGGTGTCAGAACCTTCAAGTTTTTCGTATGAGGTGAAGAAGAACAATTTGTCTTCTAAGATAGCGCCGCCGACATTAAAGCCGTAACGTTTTTCGTTGAATGCGCCTACGTTAATAGTATCGCCTTCAAGCTCACTACCTTGTAATGAATCGTTGGTGTAGTCAAAGAACACACCACCGAACATTTCGTTGTCACCTGATTTGGTAACAGCGTTGATGTTACATGCGGTGAAACCACCATACTGCACATCAAACGGTGCGAATTCTACTGCAACCTGTTCGATTGCATCATAAGAGAAAGGCATACGCTCTGTTGGATAACCGCTTGAGTTCAAGCCGAAGTTATCGTTCATACGCACACCGTCAACAGTCAAGCTGTTGAAACGCGGGTTTGCGCCACCACACTGGATGTCGCCTGCGTTGGTTTCGTTGATGTAGATACGTGGGTCGATACGTACTACGTCTTTTAGGTCACGGTTAGCGGCCGGGGCGTCTTGCAAATCTTCGAGGTTGAAGTTTGCCGCAGGGCTGTTGCTACCGTACAACGCGTTAGTCGGTGCTGTACCGGTCACGCTGATTGTTTCGATATCTTGCGGTTCAAGTACCACATTCACGGTCTCTGAGTCACCCAACGTGAGGTAAACGTTTTCGATGACTTGGCTTTGGCCGTTAGGACCTTTAACCATCAAAGTGTATGGACCACCGACAGGCAAACCACGTGATGAGAACGTGCCTTGTGCGTTAGTCGTTAAGGTTTTGACTGAGCCAGTGCGTTCATCACGCAACTGAATAGTTGCACCGCTAATGATGGTGCCTGATTCTGCAGTGACAACACCACGAATGCTCGATGAGGTGTCTTGTGCAAGCGCCGCGCCTGATACTGTCATTGCGATGGCAGCAGCGAGTGCAGTGCGCTTAAAAGTTGAATTAAACATGTGTGTTCATCCCCGTTTGTTCAACACTGTTGTTATGTGATTCAGTCCGTGAAGTGTAAGCCCCGATCATGTCAGTTCTGTGACATAACCAAAAAAAAGCCCCTCAACAAAATTGAGGGGCTGTGAGTCTTAGAACTCGTAGCGTACGCCGAGTTTGACAGACCATGATGATGCACCAATATCGTACTCATCGTAGTTTTGTGGCGCGTAACCATTGTGCAAACGCTCAATCTGGTAACGACCATCATCCGATAGGCCGCCGAAGTCATAAAGGTTAACCTGCGGATAACCTAAACGCTCTTCAACACCCCAATCGCTGTTCAGCAAGTTTGCGAAGTTATCGATAGTGAAATACAAAGTACCACGGTGACCTTCCGCAAAACCTGGGATCTGTTGCTTGATGCTCAAGTCAATGTCAGTGATCCAAGGCTGAGTACCGCTGTTGCGATCCATGATGTAACCGCCTGGTGCAATACCGGCACGATCAAGTACGGCACTCAACTCGTCCCACGATACTGAGTTCGCCCAATCGACATTCGCATCATCTGGACCTGAAGGGATGTATGCGAGGTAAGCTGACTGCGAGTAGAAATCAACGGTATCGCCGAAATCACCATCTTGATACATGCTCATGGTGTAGCTGAACGGACGACCTGAACGACGCTCATAGAATAAGTTGATGTTGGTTTTATAACCATCAAAGAATTCTTTCTCGTAACCTAAGGTAACTTTGAAGCTGTGCTCGATTTCGTAGTCACCACGTGCAGAGAACGGTTGATTACGTGTTTTAACTACGTAGTGCTTGTAGTTACTTTCTGCTTGTGATGAAGAACCAGGTGATACTTCTTCAACGTCTTGGTGCGTGTAGCTCATGGTCAAGTTAAGACCGTTGTCCCACTGCTTAGCCAAAGACTGAGTGAAGATGTAGCTGCGACCATGGTCTTCTGCGTTGGTCATCATGATATCGAAGTTATCTGAGCGGTTGCCGCTGTAGACGCTTTCATAGATAACACGCTCACCATCTGCTGTTGTATCAACAGGTGATAGTGCAGTGTTTAACCATACTGACTCGTCTTGCTTACGCACGTACAAGAATGACGTGGTTGCGCGGAAGTCATTACCCACCATTGGGATATCAAAGCTGTAGTCAGCCGCTAACTGTGCACGCCAGTCGCTTGGTAGCTCAAAGTTAGGGTCGATGTAGTTGGTGCTACCAGCGCCCTGCTGCAATGAGTCTTGGATCGCTTGTGGCACTTGCGTGAAGTCCGCAGGATCAGAGCTATTCGCGAAATAATCGTTGATGAAATCGCTATTAGCCGCTACGAGCGTGATGCCGTCTTTAGTGAACGGGTTACTGTACCAAACATTAGGTACGCCGCCGTAGAAACGACCCAAACCACCACGTAACGTTACGTCGTCGTTCAAGTAGTACTTGAAGCTGACACGTGGCAATACGATGTCCATACCGTCAAGGTTTTCTTGATTAGAGAAGCCATAGGTATCAACGAAGTTTTGGTTTAACGTTGGCTCGTCATCTGACGATAAACGCTCGTAACGAACACCCGCGGTTAACTCTAGGTCAGCTGTTGGGTAGAAAGTATCCTCTACATACAGCGCTGTGGTGTAACGCACTGCATCATAAGCTGCGTCTTCTGGGTTACCTGTGAACGCGTTTTGGTAAGAAAAGTCATAAGTACCGTTGTAGTTACCCACTTCACGGTTTTCGAAACCTTCAAGGCTATCGAATTCCCATGCACCTAAGCTCTCTGGTACAAACTTATTATATAAGCGAAGACGCTCATACTCTGCACCAAACGCGAGTTCGTGCTCGCCGAACAAGTAAGTTGCATCAAAGTTGAACGTTAAGTTTTGGTTCTCAACTTTATTAGCATGGCGGTATTCGTCAGCACCAAATGCGTAAGACGGACCACGGAAGTATTCCTCTACTGTTACCGCACCAAAGTCAGCGTTGGTGATTGAATCAGTAACAACATCTTTATAGGTAATACCCATCTCGGTGATGAAGTTGGCCGACCAGTCACTGTATAAGCGTGCACTGATGTTGCTCATGCGCGTGTGGTAGTCATATACACGAGAGTTTAATACGACCGTGTTACCACCGCTTGAGTGACCGCGCATATCTGAGTTGTCTTGCCACTGATAGGTTAAATCAAGACGATGATCTTGGTTTACGTTCCAGCTTAATTTGGTCAACCACTTACGGTCTTTATCTTCTGGCGCGCCAGGCAATGAATCTTGGATACCATAGGTGCTATCCAAAATGCGCAAGAATTCATCGAAGTTTTCACGTGAGGTGTAGAACTCGTTGCTTGCACCGCTACCTTGGAAACCGTATTGATAATCTAACTCACTGTTCCACTCTTCATAGTTAGTGAAGAAGAACAAGGTGTCTTCGATGATAGGACCACTGAGTGCCATACCAAAGGTTGAAGTTTTTTGAATCGGCTCAACGTCAACGGTTTCATACTCACGGAAACCTTGGTCGTTACCGTCTGATCCGGTAATACGGTTTAAGCGCTTTGAATCGCCTTTCATATCAGGTGAAGAGTATTCGTAGAAGAACTCGCCTTCAAACTCGTTAGTACCTGATTTAGTTACTGCGTTAATTGTACCGCCAGAGAAATCGCCTTTCTTACTTGAGAAAGGTGCCACGTCAACTGAGATCTGTTCAATTGAACTCAATGAAACGGGCGGTTGCTCCGTTGGGTAGCCGCCGTAGTTTAGACCGAAGTCATCGTTCTGACCGATGCCATCTACAGTAATGCTGTTTGAACGTGGGTTACCACCTGCAATCGACATTTCGCCGTTACCACGGATAGAAACCAATGGATTGATACGCGCGATGTCTTTAAGGTCACGGCTGATGCTTGGCATGTTATCGATGGTTTCTTCACCAAAGTTGCTGCTTGCGCCGCCGCTCTCGGTCATGATAACTGAACCCGATACAGAAATTCGTTCCATATCGCTATTTTTCAGTTGGCTCGTCACACGTAATGTTTCACCCAATGCGAGATACAAGTTATCAAGCTCTGCATCTTGGAATTTGTCTGAATCAATAACGACTGTGTAAGGACCACCTACGCGTAGACCTTTTGCAGTAAAGGTGCCGTCAGCGCTGGTAACAAACTCGTTTACTGTCCCTGTCGGTTCATGCGTAACGACAATTTTAGTGTTCGCTACTGGGTTTCCTTGTGGACCTGTGATCACACCGCGCATTGACGATGAGGTTTCTTGGGCCATAACACTCGTCGACATTCCTACTGCTAATGCAATGGCAGCAGAAATACGACTCACCTTGGAGTTGAATTTCATTGAGTTATCCCTGAGGTTGTAATTAAACGTACTAATGGTTTTGGTTTAGCAAGCTCACTAGCAGATGAGCTAAATTTTGAGTGCGCTGTTATAGCGTTGAAATATGACAAGTTGATTACACGAAGGCATGTGCAGAAAAAACAAGAAAAGAATGCTGGAATGTCTACTTTACAGAAACGCAGTTTAGAAATGCTTAATGCATCTGGGTACAGGCGCCGATTTAAAACGGGAAAGCTCACCGCGTGAAAGATTTCACGGCAGCGGCTCAAGGACGACTGTTTGTGAAGAGCATTTAAATTCATTAAGCTTCTGCGACATTTTCGTGTCAGATATGTGACATATTTTAGTCAATTTTTATCCGCTTGCCTAGTGTTGAGGGAACCTTTATTCTCTCGCGTTGTCGTAGCGTCCCATTTGTAGGCTTTTGTATGAATTGTATGCGTAGTATCTTTGCACTTTCACTGCTTTTAATTATGACTTATTCAACCCCTTCTTCAGCTCAAGACACCGTGCGCATAGCGACGTTTAACGTCAGTATGGACTCGAGCAACCATTTACCCAATGATGCCTTACCGAACACTCACGAATCAGTTTTGCCCAAGGTTTTACAAGAAAATAACCCTCAAATTCGTGGGATCGCAGAGATTATTCAGCGTGTACGCCCAGACATTATTCTGCTCAATGAGTTTGATTACGTCCCACGGGAACAAGGTGTTGATGTTTTTTTAAGCGACTATTTAGGTCAATCGCAAAATAATCTTGATCCTATTACGTACCCGTATGTTTACACTGCGCCCGTTAATACGGGGTCGCCCTCTGCGTTTGATCTTAACCGTGATGGTAAGGCAACCGGGCGTGGCAATGATGCGTGGGGATTTGGTTGGTATCCAGGCCAATACGGTATGGTGATTCTATCAAAATACCCCATATTAGAAGACCAAGTTCGCACCTTCCAACACTTCTTGTGGAAGGACATGCCTGGTCACCATGTACCCTATGTACATGACGAAAATGGTAAACTTACCGATGAACCTTGGTACAGTGACGAGGCCATGGCGCAATTCCCACTCAGTTCAAAATCTCACTGGGACGTGCCTGTACAAATTGGCAGTAAAATCGTTCATCTATTAGCATTACACCCTACGCCGCCAGCGTTTGATGGTCCTGAGAACCGTAATGGCATGAAGAATTACGATGAAATTCGCTTTGTCCGTGATTATTTAACACCAGGTTCTGATCACTATATATACGACGACCAAGGTCAACGCGGTGGTATCGAAGCAGAGGGTTCATTCATTGTACTCGGTGACCTCAATGCACAAGCGGGCGCCAGTGGTGTAGATGGCGCTATGACGCAGTTATTAGAGCACCCTCGTGTTAATGATGTGATGCCGATGAGCCCAGGCGGACAACACCACTCACCCGATATTGAGGGCGCACAATATCACACCGCAGCTTGGCGCAAACGTGTCGATTACGTATTACCGTCTCAAGATTTGATCGTCAAAGACGGTCGCGTGTTTTGGCCGACTCAAGGCGAAGCAGGCTATGACTTAATGAAAAAACGAGACGCGTCATCTGACCACCGCCTCGTTTGGTTAGATATCGAACTACCGCGGTAGTTCTTTGTAAGGCCAAGTCTGAGGGCTTGGCCTACAAGCGACTATCCAAGTCGCGCAGCATTCTCTCAATAATTTCGTATCTAAAGGGCTTACTAATGAAGCCCTCCATACCTAAATTCCGTGCTCTTACACGCAGATCAGAATCATCAATAGCACTGACCAAAAAGGTCGCAGGTGTTGTCTGCAACACTTTCTTTAATTCCTCGTACAGCGTTAACCCCGACATCTCGGGCATGTTTTGATCGATCAAGACACAATCGACCGGTGTCTTTTTTAAGATGTTTAATGCATAAATCGGATTAGTTTCGGCTATCACTTGCTGCACACCAATCATCTCGATCAGCTCTTTGAGAACCATGAGATTGGTGTTGTTATCATCAACAATCAGTGCGCGTTTCAAACGTTTCATTTACGAATACCTCACGGGAAACGATAGAATAAATAAACTTCCCTTTTCTTGAGGTTGATAACTGATCTCGCCTCCCATCAAGTTCATCAACTCACTACATATTGCCAATCCGATCCCGGTCCCCTCAACGGCCGTTTGTTCGCGTCCAAATCGGTTAAACGATTCAAATAGGCGATCGCGGTAAAGTGGCGGAATACCCCATCCTTCGTCTTTGACAGTTACTGTGTACACCTGTTCTGATTGGGCTTCAATAATTTTTACTTTCGAATTCTTAGGACTGTACTTGATCGCATTGGACAATAAGTTGGTTAGCACCTGTTTAAAGCGTACCGGATCGAGATCAAGCACGGGCGGTTCCGTGAGTAACTCACATTGCACCTCTGTTCCCGTTGTTTCAAGGCTCTCTCTAAACCAGTCAATAGTCTCGATAATGAGCGGATGTGGGTTAATGCGTTCGGCACTGACGCTCAGCGACTTCGACTCTAATTTTGACAGCGTCAAGATGTCATCAACCAGATGGTTTAAGTATTCTGCGGCACTGATCAGCCGACCGAGTGATTCTCGATGCCCCGAGTCGGTTGATTTGTACCTTAGAATATCCGCTATACCGAGTATCGTGGTCAGTGGCGTTTTTATCTCATGAGTGATAGACGACAATAACTTTGACTTAGCACGGTTAGCTTCATTTGCAGCATCTTTCGCAGCACGCAGGTTTTGCTCTATCGCTTTACGGTCGCTGATATCCGTTATCGTCCCGATGATTAAGTCGTGTCCCGTGGCTTCGTCACGCAACACTTGCCCTCGGCTTTGCACCCAAATATACGAGCCATCTTTGCGCTGTAAGCGATAATCGGCACTGAGCGGCTGCTGTGTTCTCTGGGCGTGTAAACGTAATGCTAAAACTTTCTCGCGGTCATCGGGGTGAATCCAATTTGAGTATTCGTCGAGTTCAAATACCTTTTCTGGACGCTGGGAAATATCGGCAAAGTTATCCGTTACCTCAACACGGTTAAGTTCAACCGATTGCGTAATGAGTGACTCACCGCTGCTCTCGAGTGCAAACCTTAAGCGAGCTTCATTCTTTCTTAAACTAAACAAGTTACTGCGCAATTGGTCGGCAACTTGGGTAATTTGCTTTGCCAGTCGATTGAGTTCTGGCGCTTCTAAATCAGGAATCGTGAGTTCAAATTCTTGCCGCCCTGTTTTCGCCAGCGCACTTGATAGTTTCTTAAGATTACGGTTTAAACGCTGGCTGAAGCGGTGCGTGCGGTTCTTTACAAACTGAAAGTACAACAGATAAAAAATCACTAAACCTGCAAGCAAGATTAAACTCAGTAGCTCAGTCTGGTGGTAAATCGTATTGGTGCGTGCCAGTAATTTGTCTTCCTCTACCAGAACAAGTACCTGCCAATCGGTCTCTGCCACCGGGTGCCATGCTGCAATATACGACATACCGCTGAGTGAGACAGTTTGCAAACTATCTGGGTTATCTTGCCAGGTAGCAAGCAGTTGTTCCGCGCCATTGATATCAGCCATGTTCGGGCTCTGAAAATCGGTTTGGTCCTGTTTCGCCTGTTTAGTCGAGTGGTTTTGTGGCACATCGACGCCCAAACGTTGTTGTGCTCGCTCGGGCAACGCGAGGATCTTGCCAGATTCACTCGCCAACAACACAAAGCCCCCCCAAGGCACCTGCGTATTGGACAAATACTCGACCAGATTGGCTATGGTAATGTCAGCGCCAGCCACACCTATCAACTCGTCGCTTTTGTATACGGGGGCAACAACCGACAACATCCAACCTTGCCCTGCCGGATCGAGATAAACAGGTGTCCATACTGGCAGACGCGCAGGGTTATGTGTTTCGTCAGCAAGGTAGAAGAAATTAAACTTGGGAATGTCAACGTCTGGCGCATACTGCGAGCTCACATCAATAAACGGATAAATTACATTTAGACTATCCTGTGTATTAAAGTAGACCTGTTGTACCCAACTATCATCCGCGACCATTTGCCGCATTACGGGTGTCAGTATGCGCAGTTGCTCAATTAGGTTGAGGTTTTGTTGCTCAGGAGGCGTTAGTGCCGAGTAAAATGCAGCAATGCCGTCCTTATCAAGTGGTGCTTGGGTATAAAACTGTCCCCCATCGCCCTTGACCCATTGAGCATGGTTTTGCCATTTAATACGTGGCTCATTGAGCACCGCAGCGATAGATTCACGATACAACGATAGCTGCTTTTCGACTGATACGAGCTGGGCATCGACAATCGCCGCTTGTCGATTGGCAATTTGTGCAGATTCGGATAAAGCCGTTTCGACGAGTTCTTGTTTGGTTTGTTGAGTAACCCACTGATTCGTGACTACATAAATCGTAATGAGCGCCAGCTCAACCATAATCATGGGTAACAGTGCATAGCGCCTAAACGCTTGCCAAAGACTCTGACTTAACGAACGGTTTCGATCCATGCCCTGCCGCTTGCAACAACAAATGATAATAAAGGGTACTATGCCGACTTTCTACCACTTAGGCAACGGCATAAAAAAGCCCGCGAATTGCGGGCTGAGTTGACTGTGTTATTCCCACTCGAATATCAACGGGCACAAAATACATCGAAATAACAGCTATTTAGAAATACCACCTTTCCCGATACCACCATCTATACCATGCACAGAATTTTTTTGATTTTGTGCTGCTCGTCGACGTTTTAGTTCGGCTTTGGCCCAAGCGGAGGATTCTTGCATATCGCGACGAAGCTCTTGTATCTCCTCAACACTAAGCCATCACGGACCCGAGGTAAACCTATCCATCTTGTGCCTCCAACTTGTCCCAGTACATTTTAAAACGCATCAAAACATGAGTTACGGGCAAGAAACCTTAAGCGTATTTTTAGATTATTTTTCATACACATCTTGAAAGCCATTAGCATTGACCAAATAGTGTACAGTGAGGAATGACCTCATCATAAACAAAGATAAAATTATGGGTTTGAAACCAGGACCGAAGCCAATAGCCAAGTCGACCGGCAAGCCAGATCAACGTCCACGTGATAACAAAAAAACGCCAAGCAACACTCCAGGCCTACCCTATATTTTTGATGCATTCCGGTTGCTCGCAAAACCGACAATCCAACTTCAACAGTAACTTATCGAACTGTTTACTTACCCAAAACTGCTATATTTTAAAAAGTAAAGCAGACCAGCATTTACCATAAAAAATAATTAAATCAATACGTTACAACCAAATTTAACATGAAAAAATAAAGTAACTCATATGCGTTATTAACATCTACCAAATAGTAACTTATCAATGATTCCAAAAACAAAAGACCCCATAAAAAAACCACCAAATAACAAGATTAGTTACAATTAAAAGCATAAAAAACAACAACTTAAAATATACAAAGCAAAAAATGAGATTTAGTAATTCATATGCGTTACAATCGAACCTACTGTATGTTCTCGGAGGAAAAATGGTGGATTTAGAATCAAGGTTAAACGACTATCTAAAACAGTACTTCCACGTTAGTCTCTTTGCTCTCAATGAAGACGTACCACCTGTTCCTATGCAGTTCAAAAATAAAGTTAAAATCGTGCTAGGAAAACTAAGTGGACTCACGTTTCATGTAGTCTATACCTACGACGACATAATCTTTGCTCCAACTAATGGTTACCTGTTTGACAAACTGCTGAAGAGGCTAGATGAGTATCCAGTGATGTTTGTTGCTGATGAGTTGAAACGCTCAACAATTCTTCAACTTACTGATAAAAGAGTTGCTCATGTAATTCCCTTTGAACGCTCTTACATACCAGAGCTGCTACTTCATCAAGAGAAACCTCCAAAAGAAAACATCAAAACATTTCCTAAAGAAAGACTTGGAATCTTACCTACAAATATAATTGCTAGATATTTAGATGGGTTTATACCTCGTACATTTGCTACTTCAGACATACAGCTGAATGTCTCGAAAACTTCTATATCTAGAAGTATCAAAGAGCTAAAAGATTGTGGGCTGATAGAAGCAGAGAAAATTGGTCGCTCTTATAAAATGAAATTTTTGTATAATAGGCAAAAAATTTGGGAGGCAAGGGACTATCTATTAGCTGACTTGGCATCAGATGTATATCAAGTGCCGAGAAACTTCATAGAAGGGCCGAATGTGCTGGCTGGAGAGTCAGCACTATCAAAATACACATTGCTGAGTCCACCGAAAGTTCCCTGCTATGCGATTGTGATGGACAATGATTCAAGAAGATCATTTGCCATTACGTCCAATACAATCAATAAGATATCTGAGTACTTCTTAAAAGAGCGACGGCAAGACTGGGAAAAATGTCAAGAACATATTGAGTTACAAGTCTTCCCATATGAACCGACTACAGAACAACGCAGGGATGGCAATATGATTTCAGCGATAATGCTCTCATTAAGCGGATACAAAAATAAAGAACCAAGAATTAGAACCAGTTTTGAAGAACTAGATGACATCATCTACGAAAAATTAGCTCGTTTAGATCTACAAGATTTGATTAGGGAGCAATAACAATGGATGAAAAGCTAAGGCATTTTAGTCAGGCCCTACAAGCCCATCAAGACAAGTATATTCTTATTGGCGGTAACGCCTGCGGACTTGTGTTCGAAAGCAAAGGACAAGAGTTTCGTCAAACACAAGACCTAGATATTGTTCTTGTGATTGAAGAATTTACTGAACAGTTTTCCAAAGACCTATGGGCTTACTTGCATGCCGGCAAGTACCAAGGGAAGAAGTTTCATCAAAGCGGCACTTCTGGGAATGTGTACCGATTTGTAATCCCAAATGATGAAGAAACACTAGATACGTATCCAAAACAAATCGAACTTTTCTCTAAAAAGCCAGATGATGTGGATTTGTTCGAAAAGGAGTACCGTACACCAATCGAAACGGTAGTGTTCATAATTCTGTGTCATTTCGTTAAACTAAGCAAAAAAAGAGATGACATATGACCAAAACCAATTTCGACATGGATGCCGCTTTAAA
>NZ_QJST01000013.1 GCF_003226255.1 Idiomarina fontislapidosi | reverse complement strand
TGACACTGTCTCAGCTAACCATCCACTTTGAAGGTCGACTGGATGGCCACATAGATTTATGAAAACTTGGCTGACACAGAATATTGAACACTCTCTTAAAGGAAGAAAATTCCATTCCCGAGAACCCAACCCGTACTTCGCTCGTCTTTTCTACATAATTCCTAACTTGTGCTTCATCATGACGACTTTACGAGCGACTTCCTGTCTTTGCGCTACCCTTGTAGTGAGCGCTGTCATTGCCGTAGGGATTTTAACGCTGGAAACAATGCATATTCTCAATGATGTTTATTATCTCTTATTGGAAGAAGTTTGCCTCAGGCTCATGGTTGGGGGAGCGATTACAGCATTAATCAGTAGGCTATTAAGGGCAGTCAGTTGAATGGCAGAACAAGAGGGCGTGCGCATGAAACCGGAGCTGGTTGAGCTATTAGTCTTGGCAGCCCAAGAGGGGCGGACATCTGCGCTCTCTGAGTTGTATCAGGAGTTTCATCGCCCGATGAAGCGATTCGCCTTATTGCGTGTGGGTGATGTGATGATAGCCGAGGATCTTGTTCAGAATGTCTGGATAAAAGTGGATCGACGATTGGCTCATTTAAAAGATGTCAGCCTTTTTCGAAGCTGGCTTTATCGTGCATTGCGGTGGGAGATAACTGACTGGCTGAGAGCACAGCAGAAGTTGTCCTATCAAGCGCCACCGGAGCCTGAAGTGCAACCGGCGGATATTGGATTAAGCGATTTACCCAAACTAATAAAGCAGTTGAGTGAAGACGAGCGCGATGTCGTCGAGCTGTTTTACTTGAATGACCTAACGCTGAGCGAGACAGCCCTGGCACTGACGTTACCGGAAGGCACAGTAAAGTCTCGCCTATCAAGGGCAAGATCGAAGCTAAAGCAACTATTTGAACAATCGGAGTAACGACCATGACAAATGATGAACGAATCAAAAAAGAACTGCATACTGCCTCTCGCGAACTTGATGAACTGATGAGTGAAAACGAAGGAATTACAGGGTATTTAAAGCTTGGGTTTCAATCCTCTACCGGCAAATTGGTGAAACTAGGTTATGGCTTAGCGATTGTCCTGACGTTGTTGATGTTTTTTACGGGCTACAAATTCTTCACCGCCATGCCCGATGGCCAAGTCTTTTGGGGCGTTTGCCTGATATTGAGTTTCAATGCACAAGTTGCCACCAAACTGTGGATTTTCTCACAAAGTAATCGCAACTTTATCGCCAAAGAAATTCGTTTGATGGAGCTACGACTGAAAGACAGGGATCAATCATGACACTTAAAAAACCTGTATTGCTTGCATGTTTGTTGGCTTCTCTTGTTGTGCTTGAGGGTAAAGCTAATGAGAGCAACATCGAAGCCGGAAAATTTAAGGTCAATGACTACGCGCTGTCATATACCTGTGCTGGAGAGGGCGAGCCCAATGTCTTTTTGGAGGCTCCCTCCGGTATCAGCGCTGAAGATGCGTTTGCAAGTGTGTTTTTGGCGGTAGCCAAGCGGACCCGCGTCTGTCGCTATGAACGACTTGGTTTTGGTGGTAGCGACAATGTCCCTGATGGTCTCAATCAGACCGTGGCAGACTACTCAGGTGAGCTAAAACGATTTATAGAGCTACAGGCAAGCTCTGGCAAAGTCGTGTTGGTTGGCTATTCGTTCGGAGGGTTTATCGCAAGACACTTCACGGCGAATAACCCAGAAAAAGTCAGTGGTATTTTATTAATTGACGCTGCACACGAGAGCTGGTTACAGGATATGAAGGAAACCATGAGCGATGATGACTGGGCTAAGATGCAGGGGATTTTAGACTGGTTTCACGATAACCTGGGGCATAACTATTGGGACAGCCAATTTGAAGTTGCTGAAACGATGCTCCCAGACCAACTTGAAGTCAGGATTATCTCCAGAGGTCTACCCCATGAAACGATACGACAAGCTGGAGTATCTGAGGCAGGCATTAAAATTTATAACGACCTGCATGATAAATACCAAACTGCGCAATTGACGTTAACCGATAAAACCAGCCAAGTCATTGCACGAAATAGTGGGCACTTAATCGTTGACTCTGAACCAGAAATTGTCTTGACGGAACTTTTTGAGTTAATTGATTAAGATGTCGAAAATCTTCAGACCCTAATCAGTCCGCTCCTGGCATCGAGCGGACATCGATCTACCGAAACAGAACATCACTTATTTTTACGCGTTGTTAGCCTGTAATCCCCCGACCGATGTTCATGAGCCGATTATGATTGAGTGTCCGGAGGCGGTACAGTTTTGTAAAAAACTGTGAAACCCACAAAAATAGCGAGCCCTTACCAGAACTCGCCTTTTATTAAACCACCCTTAAAACGGCTTAAAGCGTCTTCAACAACTCTTCAACGGCACGTTCTAATTGCGGATCCACGTTCTTAGCTTTATATGCCGGTGGATTAAAGACCTCAATATCAGGTTGTGCTGGGGTAAAGTCCATGTTGGCGTCAGATTCTTTCACCCACCAGCCTCTAAATGGCATTCTGATAATTGAGCCATCGACTAAGCGTTCAGCACCCGTACTGATAACCGCGCCAAAGGTCGGGCGGCCAACCAGTTTGCCAATGCCGAGAGACTTGTATGCGTGTGAGAAGATCTCAGCGTTGGAGTAGCTGTTTTCATTACTCATAGCAATGGATGGCTTAGTCCACGCTGACAATGGCAAACGTTCAGAGTAGGGGTATTCATCTCGGAACTTTTTCTGGTCCTTGTCTAGATCGTCGGTGGCTCCGCGCGGGATCGTGTAAGCATGTTGCTCGACGTTTAATACCGCCATGAGGTAGTCGGTTGTCCAACCACCGCCGTTGTAGCGCACGTCAATGACGATACCGTCTTTGCCATAACCGGCTGCCATAAGTTCACGTTCAAAGCGCTCAAAGCTAGTCCAGTTCATACCACGGATATGTAAGTAACCTAAACGACCATTGGAGTACTCTTCGGTTAGCTTGCGACGTGTTTCGACCCAGTTGTCGTATTTCTCGTCACTTAAACTCGTTGTTGGCCAAAGCACCACTTCGGTCGGTTGATCGGCACGTTTAATATCGAGCAATACACGTTGGTTCGCGTAACCGTTCAGCAACTGATAAAAGTTTTCACTTTTAACTGACTGTTGGTTGACCTGTGTGATGATATCGCCGACTTGCAGGCGGCTCTCATCACGAGCGGCAGGGCTCTTATCCAAAACAGACGTCACTTCTAGACCCTCTGCAGTGGGTACCACCTCAACGCCGAGCAAACCAGTTCGGGTTTCTTGGGTATCTTTTTGGTTTTCACCACGATACAGACCCATATGGCTTGCGTTGACCTGACCTAACATCAGATTAAAGATGTATTGGAAGTCTTCTTTAGTTGATGCTTTTAACGCGAGCGGACGATATTTTTCTTTCAGCGTTTGCCAGTCGTTACCGTGAAATTCAGGATCATAGAATCCGGCATTCAGTGCTTGCCATGCTTCATCGAAAATCTGAGCACGTTCAGCCATGTGCTCAATATTTTGTTGAGACACCGTCGATAAGGTTTCAGGCTCATCTTTCTTGGTATCGACCTTCACTAACGTGCCGCGCTCGACGAGTGCAAAGAGGCTTTTACCATCATCACTTAGCGATAAGCTACGAGGGTTTTTATCGCCTTTGACAACATGCTTTTTGTCCTCACCGTTCCACTTAATTTTGAACAGGTCTTGGTCCATTTTAAAGTTCTGACGGCCCGCACCACCGATGGTGTAGTAAACATGCTCGCCTTCTTTATCGAACGCCAAGCCCGATTCGTTGCCGGCAAAACGCGTTACTTGAACAAGTCGTTTGTAGATACCATCCAAATCAATCTGCATGGGTTCAACGGCTTCTTCTGCGGCTTCCGATTCGTCTTCAGCTTCCTTCGCATCTGCAGTTTCTTCTACAAACTCGTCGCGTTTCCATTCTTCTTGCGAACGCTGCCAATCGCTCTCTTTCAACCATGCAAACCAAATGTCGTAGTCACCATTGTTCCGCATGGAACTAAAGCCTAACTTACTGCCGTCTGGAGACCAGACTGGGCTGTAATCGCCTTTGGGGTGCATGCTCACGTTGACGGGGGCTTGCGAGTTATCCGCGGCATGGATAAAGATTTCACTATTAAATGATAAATCAGGTTTAGCGTAGGCGAGCCAATGGCTGTCAGGTGACCAACTCACACCGCTCGGTGTTGCCCAGCCGTCTAATAGCACCACGGGGTTGGTCAACGTTTTGTCATCCGCGACATCAGCGACCACCAACTTGCCACGACCTTCGCGGTAAGCAACTTTCTTACCATCGGGAGAAACTAAAGGCGCGCGTTCTTGTGCCTCAGTACGTGTGATGGCTGTAACCGAATGCTTTAGTGACTTAAACAGGTTAGGCTCGTCAGAATCTGCTGATGTCACAGCAAAAATATCGTTCTGACCATCGCGATCTGACACAAACAGCACGGTGTTGTCGTCTAACCAAGCAACATCTCGATCGCGCGCGGCGCCGGTAGTCAGCCTAACTGAGCGCTTATCTTCTTTATCGTTGCGCTTTACAAATACGTCGCCACGTACCACATACACAACCAATTTGCCGTTGGGTGAGACGCTGTATTCATCTAATGAGTCGGTGGTTGATTTATTGGTGACAGGGTCAAAGCGAAAGTCAGTCGGTATTGAGAGATCGAGCGATTGACTGTCGCCACCCGCTATCAATTTTACTTGATCTGCGGCTTGGTAAACGATGTGGTTGGCTTGTTTATCAATACTGAAGTGCTCAACACCAAATTCGCGTTCGTCGGTAATTTGCTCGGCGCGTTTTGAGCCGAGTTTTTGTTTAAATACGTTATATTTACCCGCGCGCGATGAAATAAAATACAGCTCGTTATTGCTTGACCACTGTGGCATAAAGTCGTTGCCATCAAAATCGGTCAATTGCTCGTATTCACCGGTCTCAGTATCGTAAATCCAGATGTTACGGTTAGCCGGTCCGCGGTAATCCTCCCGTGAAATACGGCATGTGCCTCTTACAAAGGCAATTTTTTTACCATCAGGTGAGACTACGGCATCAAACCCTAAGGCATCCATGAAACGTGATTCTGTAGCGTCGCCGCTTTGCGGTACGCCATAGACTTCCCACTCGCGTTCAACCTCAGCGTATAGACGACGTGTATTAAATAATACTTGGTTGTCGTGACTAAACCCAAGGATACGGTCGGGTGCACTGTGGTAGGTGAGGCGGTCTGGGCGACCCCCTTGACTTGGCATTACAAATACATCGTCATTACCAAACCGATCACTACTAAATGCGATGGTCTTACCGTCTTTCGACCACTTAGGAGAGCTCTCATAGCCCTCGTGAATGGTTAAACGGTTGGGGTTTGTTCCCGACGTGGACATGGTCCAAATATCACCTTGGTAACTAAAGGCGATTTGAGTGCCATCGGGACTTATCTCGGGCTGCATGATTAAAGGCCGTTCTGAGGCTCCGTTGGACGCTGATGCGCCGAATGCCGCAGAAACAAGCAGGCTAGTAACCAGTCGTTTCATAGTTTAACTACCTATTTTAGTTAGAGTTATTAGGGTTATAACCGATGGTAGCAAATATATTGTGTGGGGGCGCTGGTGAAGAATGTATTACTCGGTAGGTCGCGCATTTTGCGCGACGTACCATTTTTTATGCAATTTTGTTAAGCACTTTGTAACTGATTCAGGTAGTCATCGTAACTTCCCGAGAAGTCACGCATGCCTTTGTCAGTTAATTCAATGATGCGAGATGCCAGTGACGAAACAAACTCACGGTCGTGGCTGACAAACAGCACGGTCCCATCATAGTCTTCGAGTGCCAAGTTGAGCGCTTCGATTGATTCCATATCTAAGTGGTTGGTAGGTTCGTCCATGACCAAGATGTTTGGACGTTGCATGATGAGCTTGCCAAAGATCATGCGACCTTTTTCTCCACCTGACAAAATGGAAACAGGTTTTTTAATGTCGTCTTGTGAGAAAAGCATACGTCCTAACACGCCGCGTATTGCCTGCTCGTCATGGTGCGCTTGTTTCCACTGACTCATCCAGTCAAATACTGTCATGTCGTCTTTAAACCAGTCAGCATGGTCTTGTGCGTAGTAACCAATATTAACGTTCTCAGACCACTTAATAATACCGCTATCAGCCGGATACTGTCCGACCAAACATTTCAGCAGAGTGGTTTTACCAATACCGTTGGCGCCGAGTATCGCTACCTTTTCGCCAACTTCAACCATGGCGTTTAAGTCTTTTAAGACCTGAAGCTCGCCAAAGGATTTGTCGAGTCCCTCGATCTCAAGTGCTAATCGGTATAACTTTTTCTCTTGTTCAAAGCGGATATAAGGGCTTACTCGACTCGATGCTTTGACTTCGGCCAACTGGATTTTCTCGATCTGCTTAGCCCGTGAGGTGGCTTGTTTTGCCTTTGATGCGTTGGCAGAGAATCGGCTAACAAACTGCTGTAGCTCGGCGATCTTGTCCTTTTTACGGGCATTCTCGTTAAGAAGTTGCTCGCGCGCTTGCGTTGCGGCAAACATGTACTGATCGTAGTTGCCTGGATACACGCGCAACTCACCGTAATCGATATCGGCCATGTGGGTGCAAACACTGTTTAGAAAGTGGCGATCGTGCGAAATAATGATCATCGTCGCTTGGCGTTCGTTAAGTACCGTTTCTAGCCAACGAATCGTGTTGATATCCAAGTTGTTGGTTGGTTCATCCAGCAGCATAATATCGGGCTCAGAAAACAACACCTGTGCGAGTAATACCCGCAACTTAAGGCCAGGAGCGAGCTCACTCATTAAGCCAAAGTGTGCTTCAAGTGGAATACCTACACCAAGTAATAGTTCGCCTGCGCGTGACTCCGCTGTGTAACCATCCATTTCAGCAAATGCGACTTCAAGGTCAGCAACACGCATACCGTCTTCTTCGCTCATTTCAGGTAAGCTATAAATACGATCGCGTTCCGCTTTTACTTGCCAAAGCTCCTCGTGCCCCATGATAACGGTATCGACGACACTGAACTGCTCATAAGCGAACTGATCCTGACGCAGTTTACCCACTCGCATGTTAGGGTCAGTTGATACATTACCGGCGGACGGCTCTTGGTCGCCACTCAGGATACGCATAAACGTTGATTTACCGCAGCCATTGGCGCCTATCAGACCGTAGCGATTACCTTCGCCAAATTTTACAGAAATGTTCTCGAATAGAGGTTTTGCACCAAATTGCATGGTGATGTTTGAAGCAGAGATCACGTTTACACACCTGAATAAAAAATAGGCGCGTAATCTACGCGTTTTAGCGGCAAATGACAAAGGAAGTTTGCATTACAAGGCGTACAAATAACACAGAATAAAAAGGTCGCGCGTTTTGTGCGACCTTTAATAGTATCAAAACGACAGTTTTGTATCGTATTCGCGCAACATAAATAGCGCGATACACGCCGCTAACATTGGCCATGCGGCAAAGAACAACAAGTTATTAAAGGCGTCGAGGTATTGTGCAAACGAAGAAAATGTCGACATGCCATGCATTACCAGAATCACGCCATATGTGAGTGTTTTCCAAAGTCCTGCCAAAAACGCCAGTGCTAACACAATTTGTAAGACACCCATGACGTTGGCAAGGGTTGTTGATAATCCGCTAATGCCGTAAAAGCCTTCGAACACGGCGACCGCGTGACTTGGGTTTACCAGCTTATCAACGGCCCAAATAAACATCACGATAAAAATACCGACACGCAGGGTGAGTAGTGCCCATGGTAGTTTTTGCTCGAGTGATTGCGTCATTTTTGCTTCTCCAAAACTCGTGCCCAACGGGCGCGAGAGGGTGGTGTTCGATAAGCAACTCTAGGTGCGAGTTACTCAAACTTTTTAAAAGGCTCGTCGATAGGCGTGCCAGCAATGGCATTGGTGTAGTTACTCATGGTTTTCTGAGCGAGGCCAAGTACCACATCGAGTGCATGACGTTGGCTGTAACCTGCGTTAAAGAACGTGGCAAGGTCATCTTCTGTCGCTTGTCCACGTTTCTCGAGCATCACAAGTGTGAAGTCGCGCAGAGCTTGTAATTTGCTATCGTCGAGCGCTTTACCTGCACGAATATTGTCGGTGATTGCGTCGTCAGCACCCATTTGTTTAGCGATAGCGGTATGTGCGGGTACGCAATAGTGGCACTCATGGTAAACATTAATTGTTTGCCAAACGACCGTGAGCTCATTCTTGTCAAAGCTACTGTTCATGAACAATTCATGGCTGTCTTGGTAGGCTTTTAGTAATCCAGGCGCTTCTGCCATGACCGCATGTAAGTTAGGTAGCATGCCAAATGCTTTCTCTGAATTTTTAATGAGTGGTTTACTCTCTTCAGGAGCTGACGATGCATCGTGTAATTTAAACTCTGCCATATTCTCTCTCCAACTGTGTTGTGATTAAGCGTGTCTATGCATCTTAGGCGCTAAACCCGAGCTTAGGAAAGGACGTTCAGGTGGGTCAGTCGTTTTGGTTGTGAAAACAGGTGTTTTGAACAACAACAGGTCGCATCATCGGCTGGTTTCCCTGTAATCACTTGCAGCGATACCTGCGTAGCGTTTAAAAAATCGGCTGAATGCAGCGACCGATTGATAGCCGACTTGTTGTGCTATGGCAGTTAATGGCAACGCGGTATTGTTGAGCAACATACGAGCCCGTTGCATACGAAGCTGATCAACGAGCTTCTTTGGCGACAATCCCGTTTGTTTATGACAACGCTCCGCAAACGCACTCGGCGACAAAAACACCTGCTTTGCCATAGATTCTACGGACCAGTTCGCTGCGGGGTGTTCGATAATGGTGAACACTAAATCGCGCAGATATTTATCCTGAAGGGCCGCTAATGGACCTGTAAGCTCTTGGTGTCCGTCAATCACGGCTCGCAATAAGTGAATAGCCAGCACATCACTCAAGCGCTGTACAATCGCCGAACCGCCGGGTTCATTGCGCTTGGCCTCGGCGCGAATCATGTCGATGATCGCCTTCATTTCATTTGCCTGACGTTCGTGGCTTAGCACCAGCCATGGTGGTAGCAAACGAAACACGGTATCGGTTATCTGAGAGGGGCTGTCAATGTCATAGCACACGACACCTTCTTGCTGGTGTTCGGGTTCACAAAAAGAAGCGAGCTCGTGTTCAGCGATATCATTCGGAACTGGGCTATGGCTAAGAAAGTGAGACACTCCTTGATTCACAAAAATAATGTCACCGGCGTTAAGCTCTAATACGCTGGGCTGCTGGGGCGACAAGCCAAACCAGCAATGGCCCTCAGTGACTAGGTGCAATGCCGCTTTAGTGGGTTTATTGGCCATTAATGTCCAATCACCACAAAGTCCTGATTGAAAATGAAACTCCGTGCCTTGAGCGACTTGATTAAGCAGTAAGTCGACGCGCGCATGAATGTTTGCGAGCGGAGATGCGAGTTTGGACATGATTAAATAACGGATGCGATGAAAATGACAGGCTCTAGTAAATCACTCAACGCGCGCTGGGTAAAGCGCTGTTGTTCGAGTAATCACGACTAGTATATAGCTCGTATAAAAAAGTTACAGAACGATTGTAAAAATAACATTTATTTTATATTGTTGCCTAAACAATAAAAAAATCGATGCATTATGAAAATATTATTACCTTTAGTTCTTATAGGCACTGTGTTGGGTTTAGTACCGAGCACCGCAATCGCCGAAACCCCTCCCGTTGAACATTACGCTCATTTACCGATGGTCGCGCAACCTTCTATTTCACCTGATGGTAAACATGTTGCTGTGCTGGTCGCTAATGGCGACGGCTATAATGTAGCCGTAAGCCAATTTGGTAAAAGTGACTTGGTTACCGTCGTTGAGCTTAAAGAGGGAGAGGCTCGAATTGACTGGATAGAGTGGGCAAATAATGAAAGGTTGTTGGTATCTGCGAGTTATGTTGAGTTGATTGCGGGTAGACGCTTCAAAATAGGTCGCTTATACGCTGTAAACTACGATGGCAGTGATCTGGTTGAGATTAAGCAACGCGCCTCTAAAGATGACTCTTTATCTCGGTTTAGAGATAACGCGAATGTGCTTAGCTACTTAGAAGAAGACCCCAAACACATTATTTTGCAGGGTTATAACGATCGCGAAAACTACCCAGTAGCGTACAAGGTTAATATTTACGAGAATGCCTTCGAAAAGCTATTTATTAATAGATACCAGGTATCTTCGTGGTACACCGACTCTGAGGGAAAAGTTAAACTCGGTCTCGCGTATGACGAAAATAATCCACTATTGCGTACCTTTTGGTACCGCCCCGATGAGGACCAAGAGTGGAAACAACTGAAATCATTTGAGGTTACTAAAGACGCTGTGTTTAATCCGGTAGGGTTTGATGCAGAAAACCAGCTCGCCTACGTGCTGTCTGACTATAAAACGGGCAGACTGTCGCTGTACTCATTCGATATCGAGACCAATGAATATAAAGAGTTATTGTATACCCACCCAGAGTACGATGTGGCGTCTGTAATTGAGCGAGACGACAAAATTATTGGCGTGACTTATTTTGATGACTTCCTGCAGAAGCACTACTTTGACGGGCAAGACGATAAACAAAGTGAGCTTATTAGTAATACCTTTAGCCAACTTGAAACTTACATTGTTTCTCGAAGCGATGATAAAACCAAGCTACTGGTATACGGCGTAACGGATGATAAGCCAGGACGTTACTATTTAATTGATTTAGCCCAAGGTAAAGCGACGCCGTGGTATAGCGAGTATCCATACCTTGTCGAAAAGCAAAACGCGAAAGTCGAAAATTTCTCACTTAAGACCGATGACGGGCTGACTATTCACGGCTATTTAACGAAGCCAATTGATTCGTCTACGGAAGCGCCATTGATCGTGTTCCCTCATGGTGGTCCGGATGCACGTGATTACAAATATTTTAACTATGCGGTTCAATTCTTTACTAGTCGAGGATATGCCGTTCTGCAACCAAACTTCAGAGGCTCATCGGGCTATGGAAGCCGCTTTGAGGTTGCAGGTTACGAGCAGTGGGGCTTAAAGATGCAGGACGACGTCATGACTGCGGTTGATTGGGCAGTTAACCAGCCTGGCATTGATGGCGATAACATGTGTGTTGTGGGTATGAGTTATGGTGGATATGTCGCATTGACGGCAGCGCACAAGACCCCAGAGCGATTTAATTGTTTTGTCAGTATCGCTGGGATCAGCGACTTAAATCGAATGGTCGAATATGATGGTGCATTTGAGTTTCTAAGTGCCGTGCGCTCGGAAACTATTGGCGATTACAAAGACGAAGCGGATGCGACGCGCATGCGTGAAAACTCTATCATTAACCATGTTGAGAAAGTAAAACGACCTATTTTGCTGATTCATGGAGCGCTTGATACACGCGTTCGGATTGCCCAATCTGAGACGCTTTACTCGGCGTTAGACAATGCCGGTAAAGAGGTTAAGTATGTTGAGCTCGATTTCGGCTCGCACTTTTTAGACCGCGAACCTAATCGTATTAGAGCGTTCTCAGAAATTGAGACGTTTCTAGACAAGCATTTATAACGAGAAAGGGCATTTAGGGTGACTACCCCAAATGCCCAGTCTTGACCCAAATAACGGTTTCTTGTTCCACAAATGGGTGGTGGGTACTCATGTGTGGGTTACGTAACCATGTTCCTTTTGGGTAGCGACCGTGCTCATCACAAAACTCACCCGATAAAACAAAAATCTCCTCGCCGCCTAAATGGCGGTGGGGTTTAAACACCTCATGCTCTGGCCACTTTACTAAGGCGACATGCTCGGTTCCATGGCTATGCAAAGGCATCACCTGGAGTCCTCCTTGGCCCGCTAACCAATCCGTGCGCTGGGTATTAATCCTGACGGTAGCGGTATCGTCTTGCTGAAACTGATGAAGCTTTACCAACAAGATGCAGCCATCTCGACTGAAGGGGCCATGCCTGCTCTGATGTATGAATGACAACACGTTGCTGAAAATCTAAATTTAACACAATGACTCTGCCGACTGACTAACGGAACTGACCACAATTACGTGAAAAGCATAATATATGGCTCACTTTGATTGCTAATTATAGTCTTTTTACTACGATGTTAAAAATATTTGACATCACAGGGCGATGAATCTAGCCTTCGAGTGTTAATTATTTTTAACATTATGGGTGGGTTATGGCATTTCGTGAAAAATCAGCATGGCTGATGTTAATCATTACTTTAGTGGTCGGAGGAAGTCTTACTTTCGAAGTTGTTCAGGGTTTTAATGCAACGAGTCAGTGGCCGCCTGCAGTTTCGGTATTTACGCGTTTAACAGTGGGTTTCATTGTTTTGAGCATTATCGGACAAATCGCATTGGCACTTTTCGATCGAAAGTCTGCGAATCGTCCGGCAGATGAACGCGAGAAAAGGATTCAACAACGTGCAGATGCATATTCTGGTATCTTATTAGGCGTACTTATTGTGACTAGTTTAATTACATATTTAGCGCATCAACACGGCGATCTCCTGTTTTTGATGGCATTGTTGAGTTTAGTGGTGGCGCAAGCTGCGGAGTACCTTGTAGAAATTATCGGCTATCGACGGGGTTATTAATATGTTGCCCATCGATAACTGTGTGCGTGCTTTGCGCGAACAACACGGTGGAATGACCCAGGCCGAACTTGGCGACAAGGTCAATTTAACGCGTCAGACCATTGCGGCAATTGAACAACGACGTTATTCACCCTCACTCGAAACAGCATTTCTGATAGCGCGCGTTTTTGGGCAGCGCCTTGAAGATGTGTTTTGGTTTGATGACAGTCGGTAACTGAGTTCTCTAGGTGCCAGATTTAACGCGTGATAGATCACTAACTGTTACTTAAGTACGATAAGCACGGAGCGCTATATGATTATAAAGATGCTTGTTTTAACATGGGTTGCTGGCTTTACAGCTTTTTTAGGGGCTTTGTTAGCCAAGTGGGAAGGCTCGGCTGAGTCTGCTAATAAGCAAAAGTTAGTTCACGGCGTTGTCGCCATAGGTGGTGGGATACTTCTTTCCGCCGTTATGTTTGCGCTGCTGCCTGAAGCCAACAAGAACTTGCCCGTCTGGGTAGTTGCGACTGCCTTCATGGCAGGCGGGATACTGTTTTGCTGGGTCGACCAGTGGCTAGCGAAGCAGGCAAGCCAAGCGTCTCAACTACTGGCAATGTTACTCGACTTTATCCCAGAGGCACTGAGTTTGGGGGCGATGTTTGCAATCAAACCCGAGTTTGGCATTTTACTGGCGCTATTTATCGGCTTACAGAATCTTCCTGAAGGTTTTAATGCCTTTAGGGAACTCCAAGGTTCTAAGTTGTCAGAGAAAAAGCGTTTAACGGGCTTTTTCCTTGTAGCGTTTATCGGTCCTATCGCAGCACTTACTGGGCATTGGGTTCTTTCTGACTATACCGAGGCGACAGCCGTTATCATGGCAACGGCTTCAGGTGGTATTTTGTATCTGATCTTTCAAGATATTGCGCCGCAATCGACCATGCCACGTTATTGGACGCCCCCGTTAGGTGCCGTATTTGGATTTATTATTGGTTTAGTAGGTAATCAGTTACTAGGGTAAAACAAGGAAAGGTTAAGTGAAGCCAAGTCAAAAAGGTCTGCGCAGAATCATTAATGCGAACCGATATTCGTTTCGCGGTTTGGTCGCGGCGTTGAGAAGTGAAGCTGCATTTAGGCAAGAGTGTGCATTACTTATTATTATCATTCCAACACTATTATTTGTGCCAAGCGGACTGATAGCCAAGCTATTACTTATTATTACTTACGGCATCGTGCTTATTACAGAGCTACTTAACTCCGCCATTGAAGCGGTCGTTGATCGTATTGGCCCTGACTTTCATGAGCTGAGTGGTAAAGCAAAGGATATTGCCTCGGCAGCGGTTTTCATTTCGATTCTGCTGATGTTAATCACATGGGTGAGTATCTTGTTTTTAGCGCCGAGCTAAACCGTTTAATCGAATTTATCGTAAGAACGACTTTAAGAAACCGAAAGGAGTAGTTTCCATGACCAAAGTACTGTTAATTACAGGCGCCTCTTCAGGTATTGGTGAAGCCACAGCTCGAGAGGCAGTAAAACAAGGTTACAAGGTTGTGGCAACGGCACGCAGCGAGGATAAGTTACACGCATTAGCGAATGACTTAGGTGATGACCATGTCCTACCTATCGCAGCAGACGTCACCGATTTTGCTCAGTTAGAGCAGGTCGTGCAGCGTACTATTGATCAGTTTGGTCAAATCGATGCCGTGTTTGCCAACGCAGGTAAGGGGTTAAATGCCGCAGGTACCGAAAACGGCGATCCTAACGAGTGGCGCGAAATGATTGACCTTAATATCAACGCACTGTTGTACACGGCTAAGCTGACACTACCTCATTTAAAGAAAACCACCGGGCACTTTATTATGACGGGCTCGGCGGCTGGCCGCACGGCGATCAAAGGCTCGGTGTATGGTGCCAGCAAGTGGTTCGTGCATGGTTTTGCGCAGAATTTAGCTGAAGAAATGCGTGAGTGGAGTGGTCGTTGCACGGTTATTGCGCCTGGAATGGTCAATACCCCTTTCTTTGACGAGCCTAAGCCCGATAAATTAGATCCTCAAGATGTCGCTGATGCTGTTTTACACGCTCTCAATGCGCATCCGCGTAACTGCGTTCGTGAAGTGTTCTTAATGCCCGGATACTAATGCCGATAAATACAGAACAACAACCCATTGCTTGGAAGAGGCTGCTGATTTTCAGTGGCCTCTTTGTTCTATTAACGGCGCTCGGGTTTTACAGTATTCAACAGTTTTTTCAGGGCGCTGAATTACGGTTTGATAATCGCTTACTGAATCCCTCAATTTTATTGAGTGTACTCGCGCTTCTGATTGTCTACTTTGCGAGTGATGGATTACGGCTTTACTTTACGCTACGGGCGTTAGGCTATCGTGTACCCGCCGCTGCCATGTCACGACTGGTTTTTATTAACTTGTTCTTTTCGAACGTCACGCCAATGGCGACGGGGGGCGGGTTTGCGCAAGTCTGGTACCTCGCGAAACAAGGTGTGCCGGTTGGACGTGCGACTGCGGCAACCACTATTCGCACTGTATTGGCGGTGATTTTCATCTTCACCTTAACGCCCATTTTGTTGCTTACACTGCCCGCACTTTCTGATTCTGCTTTGTCCAAGGGGATCGGTGGCTCACTTGCCGTATTGGTGACAGCTTATTTAGCATTTTTTGCCATGGTGTTGTTTAAAACACATTGGCTGATCGCGCCAATTAATGGCACGCTTAAGTTGCTAGAACGCTTAAATTTAGTGAGCCAACACAGGTGTCGTGTGCTGGGTTTTTGGAGTAAACGTGAGATGCTTCGTTTCGCTGATAGCTTTCGCGATTACTGTAAGGGACCGCCATTGTTTTTTTGGGGTTCTGTCCTTTTTACCGTTATTTTTCTACTCAGCCTATTCAGCTTCCCAGCCATTTTGCTGTGGGCGCTTGATTACTCGGTGCCTTATTGGCAGTCCGTAGGCTTACTCGTGGTGACTACGTTTGTGATGTACTTTGCGCCGACCCCCGGCGCATCAGGTGTATCCGAAGGTGTGTTTGGTTCTTTTTTTGCGCAGTTTGTGCAAAGTAATCACTTATTATTAATTATCTTTAGCTGGCGCTTTATCACTATATACTTAGGCATGTTGATTGGCATGGTGACGTTGCAGTACGAGATGTTGGCAAGTCGCAGGAAGGGCGCATGAATAAGAGTAAATGGCTGAAGTTATTGTTCTACGTAAATGTCGCTATTGTCGCGTTAGTGATTGGCTACAAAGTCTATCTGAACTTCAGTCAACCGGAATTCGAAGTCGTACATAGTGAACAGGTGGCGAGCATCAGTAGCCGTTTGCAAGGGGATTCAGATTACCAATTTGCCGTATTGGGTAATATTAATAATTCGATTGGTATCTTTGAACAACGGATTATTCCCGAGTTAAACCAGGCCGATATCGATTTTGTCGTGTCAGCGGGAAACGCCGTGAGCGGTGGTGGTGAAGATAAATACCGGGCGCTTTACGGTAGTTTATCCCATTTAAATAAGCCCTATTTACTGACCTTTGGTGATAACGAATACGACGAATTTGGCAGCTTCCGTTATTACGAGCATTTTGGGCCACATTTTTTTAGTTTTGTTGCAGACAGCACACGGTTTATTTTTTTAGATAGCACCGGCAAAACGCCGTGGCAATGGCAGCTGCGCTGGTTGACCGATATCTTGCGCGCCGATGAGTCAAAGCACCGGTTCATTTTTGTATCGCATCCGCCAGTACGACCTCAAAACGATGCGTTGTTTACCACCGACGATGACTTTTTAGAGCCTCTGGGATTCCGCTCAGGTTTGTTGCAATTGGTTGAGCAACACCCCGTCGATGCTGTGTTTTCTAGCCACTTGTCCATTTATGACAAAGTCATGTACAAAGGCACGCCGTTTTACATCACCGGGGGTGCCGGCGGGTTAGTGCTCAATCATGATAATAGCTTTTATCATTATCTGAAGGTGCGCGTCACGGATGAAGGCGTTGATGTCAGTGTCAATGAGCTAGAAGTCGGGCAGCACCCCGTGCTCAAGATCCTCGAGAGTCTTTGGTTTTTTATCTACTCATTACTGTATGCGGGCTATATCAACTTTATACTTATTGTCAGTGCGTTACTGCTAGTAAGTGTAAAGCTGTATCAAATGGTTTTTGTCGGCAAGTCGTACTACCCGGATTACGATATTGATCCTAAGCCTTGGCTGAATAAATCATTGAATATCGTGATGTTCACTAACAATTATTTGCCGTTTATCGGCGGCGTGCCGATCTCGATTGAACGCCTACGGGTGGGCTTAAAGCATTTGGGTCATAAAATTTCAATTGTCGCCCCAAAATACGCCAATGCGCGAAGCGACGAAGCGCATGTAATTCGAATGCCAAATTGGTTTTCGTTTGGCGAGAACAGCGAATTTCAGTTCGCTCATTTGTTTTCGCGCGTGGTGCGGCAAAAAGTGAAAGCACTTAAGCCTGATATTATCCATGTGCACCATCCGTTCTGGATAGGTTCACTGGGTGTTTATATGGCCAAGCGCTTAAAAGTGCCCGTCGTGTATACCTATCACACGCGCCTTGAACACTATGCTCATTACGTCATGCTGCCGGGCAATTTGTTCCGTAATATTATTGCCCACATTATGGTGCGTCGCTTTGCCAATAAATGCGATAGCGTGATTGTGCCGACGCAATCGGTAGAGGAGTATTTGCGCATGATTGGTGTGACTAAGCCAATATATGTGCAACCGACAGGCATTGAATACCAGCGTTTCCAGAAAGTCAGTACAAGTAAGGTTGAGTCGTTAAAAGCGTCACTCTCTATCAGCGAAAATGAATGTGTATTAGTCAGCGTTGCGCGCTTATCGGACGAGAAAAATATCGATTTCATGATTGATGCCATGGTGGATATCCGAACGCGAGCTAATAAACCTGTGCGGTTAATTCAGATAGGTGAAGGTCATCAACGCGAACACTTACAACAGCGAATTGATGAACATGGGCTGTCTGACTGTGTTCAATTAGCTGGCGCCGTGCCACCTAAAGATATGCCAGAGTGGTATGCCCTGGGTGATCTGTTTGTGTTTGCATCGCAATCTGAAACACAAGGCATGGTGATTCTTGAAGCGATGGCGGCGGGCATGCCAGTGGTGGCGGTTCGCTCGAGCGGGATTGAAGATGTCGTTGAAGATGATATCAATGGTTATAAAACACCGGCTAAGCAAGCGCGTTGGAGTGAGCAAGTGGTGAAGCTCATCAATGATGATGAACTCCGTGAGCAACTCGGCAAACAGGCGCTCAAGTTTGCCGCAGACTACTCGGTGGAGGCTTTTACCCAACATGTTGAATGCGTATATGGCGAAACCTTAGCGCGATTCCACAACAAGGATAAAAGCGACTAGTCGCTCCCATTAGAGGATTTCAATACCTTCGCATTTATAGTGTCCGATTAACGTGTCTTGTTGTAGCACTCGGCCGTTTAAATCGAAGGCGAAGAAATAGGTCTCGGTGCGCTCCCCAATTTCCACGCTTTTTAGCCCAATACACTCGTTTTGCCTACCAGGTACAAGCTTAATCGAGGATACGCCGCGCTCTGGGTGACGTTCACCGACCTCAATGATCTGTATGTCGGAGAAGTCTTCGCTACAGATAAACAACTGGTTGTTGCCGCACTCACGCTCGTCGCGTTCGGGGTCAAAGGGCTGACTTGATAACTTGCGTGGGAAGAATAACCATTTTTTCAGCACAGGATGCCATTCCGCTGCTTCATGGATGATATACCCGGTTTCTGCAACACCAGCGGCTTCGCGCATCCGCTGATAGTTTTCACGCCAATCAATGCTTTGCAAACCGTAGTGACGACCAATCACCTTAATCCATTCTTCTTGTGGACGCTTGCCATGGCTTCCGATATAGACGTGATTATCTTTTAGTGTTGCCCATTCGCTCTTAAAGCCTTTGAATTCTTCATCACCACTGCCTGTCATTAGTATTTGTCGGGGCACCAATTGGTTATTGTTGCGTACCTCACAGACAAGTCCCGTTCGGTCATCAAAAGTGAGTAAGTGCTTACCAAACTGAACCAGCTCGGAGAACTCTGCACCGCGATCACCCTCAGCAATCAGTGAGACTAAAGAATACTCGTGAGTATCGTCTGGGGGGAGGTCGTGAAAGTGATATTGAATATCACCTGTCGCTGAGTCGACTTGCCGAGCGATTTCGTCAATTCGCAAGCGAGAGTGCCAGGCGGTCTGCCCATCCTCTAATTGAATTTTAGAAGCTTGATCCTCGTCGGTAATAATCGCCACTTGATAGTGTGTCTGCTTGTCGCCAAAACGTTCGTAGCGTTGCCACTCTGCGGCTTGTGTTCGGTTCATGATTCCTCCTTTAAAAACTCGGTTTCGCCGCCGTCTGCATTTAATTGCCGAATGCAAGACGGCGCACCATCCTGATCAAAACTGACCCAACCAATACCCGAATGGTTCCACAACCGTTCGCCCGCATCCCGACCCGTCGGTAGACGGGGCGATACGGCAAACCGACGTCGCTTGGTGAGCCAGTTAAGCGGTGAGCGCGGTGAGTATAGCCAGCGATTAAGGCGGTCGAGCCACTCAAGCAGCGAGGCAGGAAACTCGTTTTTAATGCCACTACTGGTAATTTGCCAAATAAATGATTCTGCCTTTTCGCGTCGGAGTTGGATATCGTACGCAAATGAGTAATGCACATCGCCCGATAAAATAGTGAATTTTTGCGGTGTCCGTTTGTGTGAGAATATATTCAGTAACGTATTGGCAGCCCCCCTATGTGCCATCCAGTTCTCGGCATCGACTACCAGCGGTTTGCCCATTGCGGTAAATACGGTTTGTATTGCTTCGATCAGCTTTACACCAAAGATGGGTGCGGGTGACACTAAAATTACGGCCTCTTCATCCATGATCTCATGCTGCATTTCCATCAGTGATTCCCAATCCATAAGACCAGAAGGCTTGCGAATACTGCGCTCACTTCGCCAGCGGCGTGTGCGCGTATCAAGTATCAGAACTTTTGGCTTAGTGTTGAGAGCAAACTGCCACTGCTCCCAATCAAGTAATTGATCGATCAGTTCATCCTGCGCGTCGGCCTGTTCGACGAGCGGCTGTTTGAGTAATGCGTTACTTTCATCTATCAATGGTTGCAAAACAGTGGGCTGGTTTCCCCAACCTTGGAAAATCAGGTAACCCCACAGCGCGTTACCTACGATGCGTTTTGAAAAAGGGTGTTGATAGGCGGTCAGCTCCCAAGCGGCTGATAGGTTCCAATCGTCGGTCACATCATGGTCGTCAAACATCATGTAGTTAATGCTATGCGCCATTGCACGGGCTGCTTGAGGTAAGATTTTTACAAAGCCATCGAGCGCCGCCTTCTCATCGCGAAAACGATTGGCTTGCTCCTCGTTTAGCTGCGATGGCTGTTCAACATTAATCAGGCGCCAAGGTGTTGGCGACCAACAGAGTAAATACATGGCAAAAACTTCTGCAGCCGTCACTAAATGGTTACCTGCGTGCGCAGATGTAAAAATGGGTTTCTTCACACCGCCAAAAAACTTTTCGGTCAAGGCCTCATTGGCTTTTGTATCGGGGAGCAGCGATTGACGGCTGTAGTATCCGTTTGGATGCCGAATTAAATCATCTAGCTGATTAAGCTGCTCATCGGGCAAGGTTTCATCAAATAATCCCAGCACATCAATCAGTGCATGAATCGATGCCAACATAGGACCCGCAACGTCATCGACATAGACTTGGTCGCCCGTATGCAAAAGCAGTGCGGCGCGCTTAGATGGCCGATCAAGATGAGTTTGGATCTCTTTATCCACTCGGGCAAGACCGTCTTGAGCGGTATGGTGTGGGCGTCGGCAAGAGCCATGAAACAGCTGGTCAACGACGTCCTTATAGATAAAGTGTGGGCTGGAGTGACCCGTATAGAGCAAAAAGTCGTGGTGTTGCGATAGCTGTTCATCGTTTGCGGACCATACTAAGTCATAATTTACCTGCTGGTTGTGCGCAAAGGTGTGTGCCGGTTCGACCTTTAACAGCATCACGTAGGCATGCTTACCAATCGGCAAAATATGCTCGGTGATCGAGACCTCACACGAACTGCCATCAATCCAACAAACGACTTGGGGTACATCGGGTGTTTGAGTGACCAGCCACAGATAAAAATGGTCTGCTGCAACATGCCTAACCAAGGGACCACAAAGTAGCTGAGGAAGGTCTTTTAATGTAGATTTATGATTCATGTTGGCTTTATCTCAAGTTAGGCATATTCGGTCGAATTACTGTTCTACCAAAGTTTCGTAATTCAGGACAGTCTGTTAACTTAATAGTTACAAAATAACAACAAAGGAAATATCTATGAAATACGTACTCAGCGCTGTCGCTGTTAGCGTACTTGTTGCGTGCTCACCGGCGCAAAACGAAACGTCACAAACAGCTGAAACACAGCAAGTCGATCAACAACAATCGGAGTCGGTGCAAGTGAAGTACCCAGAGACGCGTAAAGGGGATACGGTCGATACCTATTTTGATACCGAAATAAAAGACCCGTATCGTTGGCTAGAAGACGATCGTAGTGCCGAAACTGAAGCATGGGTAAAAGCACAGAACGACGTTACGTTTAGTCATCTTGAGAAAATTCCTTTCCGCGACAAAATTGAGAAGCGTCTGACCGAATTATGGAACTATGAAAAAGTCAGCGCACCATTCAAAGAGGGTGACTACACCTACTATTACAAAAACGATGGCTTGCAAAATCAGTACGTGGTGTATCGTAAAAAAGAGGGTAGCGATCAAGAGGAAGTATTTCTTGATCCCAATACCTTCAGTGAAGATGGAACGACCTCATTGGCACAGTTGACCTTTAGCGAAGATGGCAAAATTGCCGCGTACTCGATTTCGGAAGGTGGCAGTGACTGGCGTAAAATTATTGTGATTGACGCCGAAACGAAAGAGCGTCTGGAAGATCCACTGGTTGATGTGAAGTTCAGTGGTATCTCGTGGAAAGGTAACGAAGGGTTCTATTACTCAAGCTACGATAAACCTGAGGGCAGCGAGCTTTCGGCAAAAACCGACCAACACAAACTGTATTACCATGAGCTAGGTACACCACAGAGCGATGATGAACTGGTATTTGGTGGTACGGATGCGCAGAAACATCGTTATGTAGGCGGCTATGTTACAGATGATAATCAATTCTTGGTCATCTCGGCCGCGAATTCAACGTCTGGCAATAAACTGTTTATTAAAGATCTGAGCAAGGATGATGCGCCTCTTCTGACGGTCGTCGATGACTATGATTCAGACGTGTCTGTATTAGACAGCGAAAACGGCAAGCTCTATATCCAAACCAATCGTCAAGCACCAAACGGTCGCGTTGTCGTGGTTGATGCCGCGGATCCGCAAGAGGGTAACTGGAGCGATTTAATCGCAGAGACGGACAACGTGCTTAATCCGACCACAGGCGCAGGTTATATATTTGCTGAGTATATGGTCGATGCAGTATCGCAAGTGAAGCAGTTCGACTACGAGGGTAACGAGATTCGTCAAATCGAATTGCCAGGCGTCGGTAGCGCTGGTGGTTTTGGTGGAAAAGATGATGCGGAGACGCTGTATTACTCATTTACTAACTACAGCACGCCACAAACCATTTATGCGTTAAATCCAGATACGGGTGAATCGACGGTTTACGAAGAGTCGGGCGCTGATTTCGATCCCAATAACTACGAATCGAAGCAGGTTTTCTACACGTCTAAAGACGGTACTAAAGTACCTATGATCATCACCTATAAGAAGGGTACTGAGCTAGATGGTAGCAACCCAACGATCCTGTATGGCTATGGCGGATTTAATATCAGCTTGACGCCTTCGTTCAGTATCGCCAATGCAGCCTGGTTAGAAATGGGCGGTGTGTATGCGGTTGCCAACCTGCGTGGTGGTGGTGAGTATGGTAAAGCATGGCACGATGCCGGCACCAAGATGCAGAAACAAAACGTCTTTGATGACTTTATCGCGGCCGCTGAGTACCTGATTGATGAAGACTATACTTCAAAAGATAAACTAGCGATCCGTGGTGGTTCAAACGGCGGGTTATTAGTGGGTGCAACCATGACACAACGTCCTGACTTATTTGCGGTTGCCTTACCTGCCGTCGGCGTGTTGGACATGTTACGTTACCACACTTTCACTGCCGGTGCGGGCTGGGCATACGACTACGGTACAGCCGAAGACAATAAAGAGATGTTCGAGTACTTGTTGAACTACTCACCTGTGCACAACGTAGAAGAGGGTGTTGAGTATCCAGCAACGTTGGTGACTACAGGCGATCACGATGACCGTGTTGTACCTGCGCACTCATTTAAGTTTGCAGCTGAGCTGCAAGATAAAGCGGGTGGAAATGCACCGCAGCTTATTCGTATTGAGACCAACGCAGGACACGGTGCGGGTACGCCAGTATCAAAAACTATTGAACAGTATTCGGATATCTTTGGCTTTACCCTTTACCATATGGGTTATCAGTCGTTACCGAACGAATAGGAGAGCGTAATGAGAGCAACATTGTTAGCTTCCGTCGCTTTGGCATCAGGCGCGCTATTATTGAGCGCCTGTAGTGCAGAGGAGTCGCACACCCAGTGTACGTCTGCGCCGCAGAGCGAATGGATGGATCAGGCTCAGTTTCAGCAAAATCTGAAAGATCAGGGCTATAAAATTAACGAATTTAAAGTCACCGAAGGTCAGTGCTATGAAATTTATGGTTTCAATGCTGATGACCAAAAAGTAGAAATCTACTTTAACCCGGTGGACGGCAGTATCGTTAAACAAGAAATGGAATAGGGTACGGATAGCGCTATGCACATTTGGGACATCGGTATTCGACTGTTTCACTGGAGCATAGCGCTTGTTTTTGTGCTCAACTATTTTTTACTCGAGCCAGGCGAAACCGCGCATCAAATTGCAGGTTATTATGCGTTCGCTTGGCTTATTTTTCGCACCGTGTGGGGCTTTATCGGCCCGCAGCGTGCGCGTTTCGCGGACTTTCTACCAACACCTTCGCGTGTCAAAGCGCACCTCCAGCATTTAAAACAACGTCAATTACCAAAAGATGCGGGACATAACCCCTTAGGTGGGCTCGTTATCTTATTGATGATGGGATTGTTTGCCTATCAAGCCACCACGGGATTTATGCTTGAGGAGATCGACGCTTTTTACGGCAGTTCGGTATTAGAGCAATGGCATGAGTGGGGTGCTCACGCGTTGTTTGCTTTGGTGTGTTTACATATTGCTGCTGTGGTATGGGTACAGTGGTGGGGGCGCATACAACTGATACGCCCAATGATCACTGGTCGACGCGATTAAGCGTTTTGCGCTATTGACTGGATCTTAGCAACAATGGCTTTTAGGCCGTTACCACGGGTTGGCGTGATATGATTTTCTAGATCCAACGCTTTGAAGTAGCCATCAATATCAAACGCGAGAATTTGTTCAGGCGTTTTGTTATGGAATGCAGCCAACACGAGTGTAAGTAACCCTTGGACGATGACTGCATCACTGTCGACTTGAAATAACAATCGGTCGTCTTTTTGTTCCGCAATCAGCCATACATTACTTTGGCAACCACGTACAATAAACTCGTCTCTACGAAGCTCCTCTGATAGACCAGGCAATCCCTTACCGAGGTCGATGATATACTGATAGCGTTGCTCCCAGTCATCTAAAAACTCAAGATCTTCGATAATTTCATCAGTGCTTGGTAGATTCATCTTTAGGTCGACCCTTATAGACTGCTAATAATTAAAAGAATACGCCTGCTTCAAGCTGTGCCTCTTCGGACATCATGTCCCGAGACCAAGGTGGATCAAATACTAAGTTTACGTTAACGCTATTTACGTGTGGCACTAAGCTGAGTCGATACTCGACATCTCCGACGAGTACCGGTCCCATGCCACAGCCGGGTGCCGTCAGGGTCATATCAATATCAATACGCTGTGCGTCTTGATCGATATTAACGGCATAAATAAGCCCTAACGAAACTAAGTTGATGGGTATCTCTGGATCAAAGATGGTCTCTAATGCTTCCCACACCTGCGATTCACTAATCTGGCCGTCGGCGGGCGCTTCAAAGTTAAGTTGCTGAGGCTTACGACCAATGGCATCGGCATCAGTACCGTCGATGCGCAGCATGTTGCCCATCCATGTCACAGTATAGTTACCACCCAAATCCTGGGTAATGTTAACAAACTCGCCTTTGGGAATGACTTTAACCTCACCCGAAGGCACTTTGCGGCACTTAACTTCGCGTTGAGTGGTGACCATTTTTTGTTGCATGAATCAGTACCTACGCCTGTACACTGAAGCTTTCGCCACAGCCGCACTCGTTGACAACGTTCGGGTTATTGAATTTAACCACACCGTTAATGCCTTCTTTCACGTAATCAATTTCCGTATTACGCAGGACATCAACAGCATCTTTGGCAACTGCGACAGTGAGCGACTCGTTCACTTCGACTAACTCGTCGTCCGCCTGAGTTTCAGTTACGGCATTCAATACGTATGCATAACCCGTACAACCGCTCATCTTGGTCGAGAGGCGTAGCAACGCACCCGGCTGATCCGCTAATTTTGTTTCAAAGTGCTTAATTGCACTGGGCGTCATACTGATGAGTTGTTTATTCGGTACAAAAGATTCGACAGACATAATTTACCTCCTGTCGTTACGCTAACATCATTTGTGCTTTTTTGATCGCACTAAACAAACGGTCGATGTCAGCTCGCGTATTGTATATTGAAAACGATGCCCGTGCAGTGCCCGGTACACCCAAGCGTTTCATTAACGGCTGAGCGCAGTGGTCACCAGTACGGATGGCAACGCCTTGTTTATCCAAGATGAAGCCAACGTCCGCGGGGTGGGTGCCTTCGAGTACAAAGCTCATCACACCGATCTTTTGCGGCGCGGTTCCGACTAAGCGCATACCTTCGATACGCTCTGCCAATTCGGTGGCATAAGCTAGGAGATCCTGTTCGTGAGCGAGGATCTCGTTGGCATCAAACTGCTGTAACCAATTAATGGCTGCAGCCAAGCCAATGACACCCGCAATATTCGGAGTCCCCGCTTCCAAACGGTTAGGCAGTTCACCCCAGGTTGCGTCTTGGTAAGTTACCGTGGCAATCATCTCCCCACCCACTAACCATACGGGCCAGTCTTTGAGTATCTCGTAACGTCCCCAAAGTGCGCCAACGCCGGTTGGACCAAACACTTTATGGCCTGAAAATACGTAAAAATCACAGCCAATGGTTTGCACATCGACAGCACCATGGGCGACACCTTGAGCACCATCAATAAGCACCAGCGCATTGACGGATTTCGCGATCGCGGTGAGCTCTTTAACTGGGTTAATCGTGCCCAATGCGTTCGAGATGTGCGGGAATGCGACAAATGCCGTGTGTTCGTTTATCAGCGCTTTAAAGGCGCTTACATCCAGTTCACCCGCGTCGCTTATCGGTGCCACTTTGAGCTTGGCACCTGCGCGTTTGCACGCTTGTTGCCACGTCACTAAGTTCGCGTGGTGTTCCATTTCAGTCACCACCACCTCATCGCCTGGCTGTAGGCGTTGAGCAACACCTTGAGCAATTAAGTTAATGCCTTCGGTGGTGCCTGAGGTCCAAATGACTTCTTCTGTGCGTGAAGCATTGAGATAGTTCGCAACGACCTGACGCGCTTCTTCATACCGACGAGTTGCTTTATCGGATAAAAAGTGCGCGCCACGGTGCACATTCGAGTTATATGTCGAATAGTACTCAACCAACGCATCAATCACCGCCTGCGGTTTTTGCGTTGTGGCTGCATTATCGAGATAAACTAACGGCTGACCGTTAACTTGCTCTTGCAGCACAGGAAACTGAGCACGAATTTGCTCCACATTAAGGCTCATGAACGCTCCATCATGTCTTCAAAGCGCTGCTTCAGAATAGGTTGTAACCAATCTGCTAAGGCTTTGTTCGGCATATCAAATACCAGTTCTTGCACAAAGCCAAAGTTCAGCATGACCAATGCCATTTGTTTGTTAATACCGCGCGTCAGCAAGTAATACAACGCCTCTTCATCGATCTCGGCAACAGTCGCGCCGTGCGCACATTGCACGTCGTCGGCGTATATTTCGAGCTCGGGCTTAGTATTAATCTGCGCACCGCGAGACAACAGCAGATTGCGGTTATTCAGTTCCGCTAAGGTTTTTTGTGCATCACGATGAATATGAATGCGGCCGTTAAATACGGCTTTCGCTTTGTCACCGATGATTCCACGTGCATTTTCTTCTGTCGTACCATTCGGCATCGCGTGCTCAATGGTGCTATGCAGGTCGAAATGTTCTTTAGGCGCTAACAGGTATGCGTTGTTAAACTTAGCGTGCGCATGTTCACCCGCGTGAATAATATCCACGTCTAAGCGCGTAAGTTGCGAACCATAGCCAATCAGCGTGCTGTTTAAACGGCTTTTGTTCGCGAGCTTAAAGTGGCTACCGCCAACATGGATGGCATCGCCTTGATGCAGTGCAAAGCGGTAATGCTCTAAACGTGCTTCATTTGCGATATCGTATTCAGCGAACGCGGTGTTTAAGCTATGACCCGTGCCACTGCCATGTTCAATCACGGTTGCTTTGGCGTTTTTGCCTAAGCTCACCAACACGCGCGTGTGCGATTCGACGTTATCCGAAGCGAAATTCACCACACGGATTGGGCGCTCGATAACAGCATCCTGTGCCACGTCAATGACGACACCTTGAGTTGCTAATACGTCGTTCACCAATCCAAATAAATGATGGCTCGGTTTTACTTTAGTGAAGACGTGCTCTGCTGCTTCAGATTTGTCGGTCAATGCACGAATGGTTAAACCCTCAGGCAGATCAAGATCCGCCAATGGGGTGGTTAAACGACCATCGACAAACACTAAATCGAGTGCATCAAGCCCAGCAATGGCTGGCGCTTCTGCCTGTACTGAGCTCTCGGTGGCGAGCGACAGATCTTCGACAGCATGCAGCGACGTGTATCGCCACGCTTCAGTGCGACGTCCAGGCCAAGTTTGTTCTTTCAGCTTAGCCAGTGCCTCCGCACGTACTGGTGATAACCAATCATCAACGGCGGCGGCACGTTCAATCACGTGAGCTAACCATTGACTCATGCTTCTTCTCCCTCTTGTGCTTGACCAAGCCAAGCGTAACCTGATGCTTCAACTTCTTTGGCAAGCTCTGGGCCACCGCTCTTAACGATTTTACCTTGCGCCAAGATATGAACGTAGTCTGGCTCGATGAAATCAAGCAGGCGCTGATAGTGCGTAACGACGATGAAGCTGCGCTTACCATCGCGTTGACTGTTTACGCCATTGGCAACCACTTGCAGTGCGTCAACGTCAAGACCTGAGTCAGATTCGTCGAGAATCGCTAATTTAGGCTCAAGCATGATCAACTGCATGATCTCGTTACGTTTCTTCTCACCGCCTGAGAAGCCCTCGTTAACACCCCGTTTTAAGAAGTCGAGTGGTAAATTCACTTGTTTACAGGCTGCTTTTGCTTTTTTCAAAAATTCGGCAGAACTTAGCTCGTCCTCTCCACGCGCTTTACGCATTGCGTTGACGGACTCTTTCATAAACTCCATGTTGCTCACGCCTGGAATTTCGACAGGGTACTGGAATGCCAAGAAAAGGCCTGCCTGAGCGCGTTCTTCAACTTCCATCTCAAGCAAATTAGCGCCATTGAAGGTCACTTCACCTTGTTCAACTTCATAGCCTTCGCGACCCGATAGCACATAGCCTAGGGTACTTTTACCAGCACCGTTGGGGCCCATGATTGCGTGCACTTCACCAGGTTTGATCTCTAGATTAAGACCTTTGATGATGGTTTTCTCTTCAACGCGTGCATGTAGATCTTTGATCGTAAGCATTTATTACCCCACTGAACCTTCAAGACTGATTTCAAGCAACTTACCGGCTTCCACGGCGAACTCCATTGGCAATTCGCGGAATACTTCTTTACAGAAGCCATTCACAATCATTGAGACTGCTTTCTCAGGGTCAAGGCCTCGTTGCTGACATAAAAAGAGCTGGTCATCGCTGACCTTAGATGTTGTTGCTTCGTGCTCAACAATCGCGCTTGGATTGCTGCTTTCAATATAAGGGAATGTGTGCGCGCCACATTTATCGCCAATCAACAGCGAGTCGCATTCTGTGAAGTTACGCGCACCTTCAGCACCCGGTCCCATTCGAACCAGACCGCGGTAGGCATTGTTACTGTAGCCTGCAGAAATACCCTTAGAAATAATGGTCGACTTGGTATTCTTACCTAAGTGAATCATTTTAGTACCCGTATCCGCTTGCTGCTTGCCACGGGTGAGTGCCACTGAGTAAAACTCGCCCACACTGTTATCACCTTTAAGAATACAGCTTGGATACTTCCACGTAACCGCAGAACCGGTTTCGACCTGCGTCCACGAGATCTTGGCGTTTTTCTCACACAAACCACGCTTGGTAACGAAGTTGTAAATACCACCTTTACCGTTCTCATCGCCGGGGTACCAGTTCTGTACGGTTGAGTATTTGATTTCGGCGCCTTCTAGCGCAACCAATTCTACAACGGCAGCATGTAACTGATTTTCATCACGTTGTGGTGCGGTACAGCCCTCAAGATAACTGACATAACTACCTTCATCGGCAACAATCAGTGTGCGTTCGAACTGACCAGTATTTTGTTCGTTGATACGGAAGTAAGTGGATAATTCCATTGGACAGCGCACGCCCTTCGGAATGTATACGAACGAACCGTCCGTAAATACGGCGCTGTTGAGTGCAGCGAAGTAGTTATCGCCACGCGGCACCACGGTGCCCAAATATTTTTTAACCAGATCGGGATATTTCTGCAGCGCTTCTGAGATCGGGCAGAAAATAACGCCCGCTTCCTCGAGTTTCTCGCGGAAGGTGGTGACCACGGAAACAGAATCAAACACAGCATCGACGGCCACGCCAGCCAGCATTTCTTGCTCGTGCAAAGGAATACCCAGTTTTTCGTAGGTACGCAGCAATTCAGGGTCCACCTCATCCAAAGACTTAGGTTTGTCTTTCATAGACTTAGGTGCTGAGTAATAAGAGATATCCTGATAGTTAATCTTAGGATAATCGACGTGCGCCCACTCGGGCTCAGTTTGTTTGAGCCAAGTGCGGTAGGCCTTTAATCGCCACTCGAGCATCCACTCAGGTTCGCCTTTAATGGCTGATAGACGGCGGATGACGTCTTCGTCCAACCCTACGGGAAAGGTTTCTGATTCGATTTCTGAGACAAAGCCCGCATCGTATTTACGTGCGAGTGCCTGATCAATTTGTTCGCTCATGCTTACCACCTTGCTGAACTTAAGATACCTTCATTATAAAATACCCGAGTAAAACACTCAACTTTAAACCGCCGATCGGCGCGTATTATATGCTTTTTTAATGCACAAGTCTTTGCTGGGATCATCGGATGATCGTGAAAGGATCGATTGAGGTAAGCGAACAAACAAAAAAGCCGGCGTCATCGCCGGCTCTTATAACAGGTTTAAGCAGGTTATTTATTAATATCCGTTAAACGCAAATAAGGGCGTAGCGTCTCGTAACCTTGTGGGAACTTCTTCTGAGCGTCTTCTTCTGACACGGTTGGACGAATAATGACGCGGTCACCCGGCACCCAGTCGGCAGGGCAGGCAACTTCTTGTGAATCGGTCGTTTGCAGAGCGTCAATCACACGCAGAATTTCAGCAAAGTTACGGCCGACGGTCATCGGATACGTCATGGTTAACCGAATTTTTTGATCTGGGTCGATAATAAATACCGAGCGCACTGTTGCAGTTTGGCTCTCACCTGGGTGAATCATATCGTAAAGTTCTGCAACTTTGCGCTCTTGGTCAGCCACAATAGGGAACTCTAGCAACGTATTTTGAGTGTCATTGACATCGTTGATCCAACCTTTATGTGCATCAACGGTATCTGTTGATAAGCCCAGCGGTTTAACGTTGCGCTTTTCAAATTCAGGGGCAAGCTGAGCGGTACGGCCCATCTCGGTTGTGCATACCGGGGTATAATCGGCTGGATGGCTAAAGAAGAAAACCCACGAGCCTTTCGCCCAGTCATGGAAGTCAATTTTGCCTTGCGTGGTTTCGATTTCAAAGTTGGGTGCTTTATCGCCAATTCGTAAACCCATATTATGCTCTCCTTCCTTTAAATGGTGCATTCGTTACAAATATCCGTTATCGGCATTTGTGCAAAACTGTTGGCCAATAATGTACGCGCCGTCTGCTGACAATAATGGCGGCGTGTTACATGTGTGTGTGAACGCAATCGACCTTTAAGTACATTATTACCGACATCGGTCAGTAACGGATTATTCGGATCCGTTGATGGACCCGATGCACGCGCCCTCAGCTCGTCTGGTAATGGCAACACGGGGACGGTTGCTGAAAGCTGGGCGGCCATAAAAAAAGCGATCGAATAACGCTCGACACCTTGCTTTGGACTCTCAACTTTGTGATTAGTTGCCTTTAAAAACCCATTGGATGCCAGTTCTAAAAGTTCACCAATATTGACAACAAAAGCGCCTGGAATAGGTGCAACATCAACCCAATCACCATCACGTTCAACCTTGAGCCCACTTTGTGTATCCTGCATGACGAGCGTAAGGTAGCCTGGATCCTTATGCGCCCCGACGCCTTGTTGCGGGCTTTCTTGGCCTGGGTAGCGAATGAGTTTGGCATGAGTGTAAGGCTGTTCACCGATGGTATGGTCTAACGCATTTGCGTCGACACCGAGTGACATGCACAGCTTTTGCAAAAGATTAACCGTGATACCGCTTAAGCGCTGCTGCAACGAGGTGAGTGCAGGTTTAAGTTGCGGCATGGCCGACGGCCATAAGTTGGGACCTATTAGTTTTTGCCAAGGCTGCGTTAACTTAACTTCGGGTATGGCTTGCTCTTCGTTCATCCAATCAAACTGCTCGCGGGCATCTAACCGCCCAGCCGTCATCTCGCTACCCATTCCGTTGTAACCGCGAAAGTGTGGGGAGCGGATCATATCAACACGCTGCTTTTGCTGAGATGTAAGCTGGAAGAACTCGCGGCTCAGGCGCAGATAGTCCTGTTGGCTATCATAGCTAATACCGTGATCCACCAAATAAAAGAACCCGACATCACTTGCGGCATGGCGAAGCTTGGCGAGACCTTCAGCTGAGTCGAGCGAATCCATTGAGATGATAGGTAAAGTGGCTGCGTTCATAAGCGCCTCCTGATAACTTGATGACGCTCAATATATGACGCACGGTATACTTTATAAACGAACGAATGTTTCTATATTAGATTGAAACGCTATATTCACTGCTATACTCTGCTTTGATGAATATTAAATCAAAAACCCTTAAGCAATAAGGAACATGCGTTCAGATGTATAACTCGTCGTCGTTGCCTGAATCCTTGTACGTGAAAAAATTGTTGTCGATGATCGAGGCGACACAAGCGGGTACTTGGGAATGGAATGTTCAAACGGGCGAGTGCCGGTTTAACGCACGTTGGGCCAATATTATTGGGTATCAACTGGATGAGCTATCGCCGAGTATCGAAAGTTGGGTTCAACACTCGCATCCTGACGATTTAATCCTATCCAACCAACGCCTCGAAGACCATTTTTCGGGGCGTTCGCCTTTCTACGAATGCGAAGCGCGCATGCGCCATAAAGATGGCCACTGGGTATGGGTGCGTGACTCAGGTCGTTGTGAGACTTGGACTGCAGATGGCAAACCTGAATGGGTAATTGGTAGTCATATTGAAATTACTCACTTGGTTGAGTTGCGTCATCGTTTTTCTACCATTGCCGCATTGATCCCGGGCGTTGTGTATGAGTTTCAACAGTTTAGTGACGGACGCACGCGGTTTCCGTTTGCCAGCGCAGGTATTAAAGAAATATACGGGGTGACGCCCGAACAAGTCGTCGATGATGCCTCGGCAATTTTTAAAGCGCTGCACCCTGATGATATTCCGCACATCATGGCAACCATTGCGGACGCAAAAGCGACCATGAGCGACTGGATATGTGAGTATCGGGTCGTTGTAGATGACAAAGAACGGTGGGTGTTCGGTCATGCACGCCCCATATACAAGACCCATGATTCAATGAGTTGGTACGGTATGATTGTTGATATTTCTGAGCGCAAAGCCATGGAGCTTGAGCTAGAAAGACACCGCCGTAACCTCAAGCAAGCACAGACGCTTACCAAGTTGGGTCATTGGGAAGCCAATTTAAAGGATAAATCGATCGAATGGTCAGAGATGATTTACACCATTCTAGGTTGGCAGGAAAAACCTGAGAATGGCGACTTTCATTTTTTTAGAGCCAGTACACACCCCGACGATCTTGAGCGCGTTCTAGCCGCGGAAAATGAGCTAAAGCCAGGACACACGGTTGATATCCAGCATCGGATTAAACACACCGATGGTCACTACCTGTGGGTGCGACAGATAGTAGAGATGGAAGCGAGTGGTGAGTTGGTGTTGGGCACACTCAGAGATATCACCGAAGAGAAAGAACTTGAATTAAAGCTGAAAGAGCAAGCAGAGCGGGATCCGTTAACGGGCGCTTACAATCGTCGTTATTTTACCGAGGCGCTTGAGAATTTAGTGCATCGCAGCGAACGTTATCAAGAACCGTTGGCGTTGGTGACTTTTGATATCGACCACTTCAAACAAATCAATGATACCTTTGGTCACGAAGCGGGTGACCGCGTATTAATCGAACTCGTGCGTACACTCGATGAACTTGTGCGCACCAGCGATATCTTCGCACGCACCGGCGGCGAGGAATTCTCGCTTCTACTCCCGAATCAAAACGTCAAGCAAGCTACCAAAACAGCGGAGCGGTTTCGGGCAGCGTTAGAAAAGTTGGTTATCCGCACCCATCATCAAGCGATTCGAATAACCGCCTCATTTGGTGTGGCAGAGCATTGTAATGGTGGTATGCATAGTGATCTGTTGCGCCAAGCTGATAGCGCACTATACGTTGCCAAAAACCGAGGCCGCAATTGCGTTAATTGTTAAGCAACACGCGGCTTCAGTTGTTTGATACTGGCTTGGCTATTCAGCCAAGAAGGCACATCGAGCAACTCCCATTCACCATTTTCATGTTCAACAACGGCACTACACGAGTCTTGCCAATCACCGGTGTTTAAATAATGAGTGTTATTAAAGTGGCGGTCGGCAGCAACGTGGATGTGACCACAGATGACGCCATCATAACCTTTACGCTCGGCATAGGCGGTCGCGGCAAGCTGATATCGATGGACATACTTGAGTGCTTGCGAGGAGCGTGATTTAACCGCTTTAGCCAAACTCCAGTAAGCGTAACCTTTTTGCGAGCGCCAACGATTAAAAATGCGGTTTATCTTCAACAAGCCCTCGTAGATGTTATCACCGAGCCAGTTAAGTAGACGATGACCTCGCACCTGGTTATCAAATTGATCACCATGAAGCACAATGTACCGATCGCCGTTAAGCGCGTGGTAATCATAAGTGTTGGTCAATTGAATATTCACGATGCCCTTATCAAAAGGGTAGTCGTCGAGTAACTGGCGTAAGCCGCCATCATGATTACCGGTAATATAAACGACTTGCACGCCTTCTTGTGCTTGCTTAAGCAATTTGCGAATCACTTTAATATGGGATTCGTCGAGACCTTGGCCTTTGCTACGAATTGCCCATAAATCGATAATATCGCCAACTAATACTAACTTTTTAAAGCGAATATGCTTTAAAAACTCGAGAAGCAGCTCGCAATGGCTGGTTGATGAACCGAGGTGAATATCCGAAAGAAACAGCGTGTTTACTGATGGCTTATATTTGCTCATGTTCAGCCTCCCGATGATGAACGCTGTAAAAATAGTCGCTAAACATGACAGTGGGTTTAATAGTCGATGACAAATCTGTGAATAAAATAGACCGTTTAGCTCTGGCTGTGTAAAATCTGGTGCGTTTTATGAACTGATTTGTAAGGTAAGAGAGACTATTATGGGCCGCGCCTATCAAAACCGAAAAGAATCCATTGCAAAAACAGCGACCGCAAAAAGCCGAGTATATAGCCGCTTTGGTCGTGAAATTTATGTCTGTGCGAAACAAGGTGGGGCTGATCCCGATGCCAACTTGGCATTACGGAGCTTGATTGATCGAGCTAAAAAAGAACAAGTGCCGTCACACGTTATTGATAAAGCACTCGATAAAGCTCAAGGTGGCGCAGGTGAAGACTTTTCTCCCGCGCGTTATGAGGGATACGGTCCGAGTAACTGTATGGTCATCGTTGAGTGCCTAACCGATAATCCTAATCGTACGTTTGGCGAAGTGCGCAACTGTTTCACTAAAAGCAAATGTAAGATTGGTGAGCAAGGCAGCGTCATGCATTCGTTTGAGCATTGCGCGATCTTTGCGTTCAAGCATGATAATGAAGATGACGTGCTTGAAGCATTAATGGACGCAGATGTGGATGTCGGCGATGTCGAGTTTGATGACGGTGTTGTTACTGTGTTTGCGCCGCACACCGAGTATGCGGCTGCGCGTCAAGCATTGACAGCGGCGTTTGCTGAGATTGACTTTGACACGGACGAAATTCAATTTGTGCCGCACGTGACAACAGCAATTGCCGAAGACGACATGCCGATGTTCGAACGTTTGATGGATATGCTGAATGATTGTGATGACGTGCAAAACATCTATCACAATGCAGAGCTTTAAAAAGCTCTGTTGATGCAGGTCAAGCCTCAATAACCGCATTCTGGTTATGCTTCGTGGGTCATTTAAATGTAGGAGTGACCCATGAAGCGTTTAACTTCCGCCGTTGCATTCGCAACGCTATTTGCCGCATCTTTTGCTCATGCGCAAGATTTTTCAATCAATGTCGGTGCTATCTCAGTTATCCCAGACGACAGCAGTAGCCCTTTAAACACAGTTGAGCAAGTCGCTGGCTTATCGCCCAACTCAACCGGTGTCGCCGTTAACACCAACACTCAGCTGGGCTTGACCTTTGACTACCAGTGGGAAAACGGCTGGGGGCTTGAGTTGGTGGCTGCTACTCCATTCGCCCATGATATTTATGGCTCTGGCGCATTAAGTGGGCTTTCCATTGGTAAAACCAAACACTTGCCACCAACGCTATTTGCTCAATATCACTGGGACACCAGCATCGAAGGACTCAAGCCTTTTATCGGGGTCGGCGTTAACTACACCACGTTCTTTGATGACCAAGCGTCTTCCGAATTAACCCAAACGCTACAAGCATTGGGTGTTGCCGGTAGTGATGACACCGTTGATTTGGCATTGTCCAACTCGTGGGGTGCCGCGGTACAGGCGGGGGTCAACTGGACCATCTCAGACCGATGGGGCGCACAGTTGATGGTAAGCCATATCGACATTGATACCACCGCCTCAGTGAGATTAAACGGCGCTACGATCGAGCAAACAGATGTCGCGATTGACCCGTATGTCGCGATGATTGCATTGCGTTACACATTTTAGTTGTCATTTTATTGTCATACTGTAATCGCTTGGCCGCGTTATCCTATATAGTAGATAGATAAGCGGCTGGGCGTTTTCGGTATGAAGTTCTATTTTAAAGAATTAAGTTGGCTTTCTTTTAACGAGCGTGTGCTTCAAGAAGCAAACGATGAAGAAGTACCTGTTATTGAACGGGTGCGGTTCCTCGGTATCTTTTCATCAAACATGGATGAGTTCTTTCAAGTCCGTGTCGCTGACGTACGTCGTCGAATTTTCTTTGCTCAAAACGATGCGCAACGAAAGGAAAGTGAGCGGCTGCTAAATCTGATTCAACAAAAAGTTGTTCAGTTACAAGAGCAGTTTGAAATGATTCACCGTAAAGTCATTAAAGCTTTGCGGGCGGAGAATATTATTTGGGCCTCGGGCGAGCAGGTTACCGAGGACGAAAAGATAGGCCTTCGTGAATATTTTGATAGTAAGATAAAACCACAAATCGTCCCGATATTAATTAATGACTCCACGGATTTGGTAAAAGTCATTAATGAAGATAAAACCTACCTGCTGGCGCAGCTACAACAAGCTGGACAACGAAAATACGCTGCCGTTCAGATACCGTCTCATGAACTCTCTCGATTCGTGATTTTGCCGAAAAAACGTGATAGTAAACTGCGCAAAGTCTTATTTTTAGATGACGTTGTACTACTTAATTTAGCCAGTTTATTTAAAGGCATTGTACCGTTTCAGTCGATTATCGCGTTTTCGTTTAAAATGACTCGCGATGCAGAATACCGTCCCTCTGATGATATTGAACAAAGCCTGCTAGAACGTATGGAAGAGGGATTAAAGCAACGCGAAAAAGCGGATCCTGTGCGGCTCGTCTACGACCGAGCGATGCCTATTCACATGCTCAATCTGTTGAGTAAAAAGCTGCACCTTAATCAATATGATGCGATGGTGGCAGGTGGGCGATACCGAAATACCAAAGACTTTTTAACCTTTTCGAATTTAGGTGGCAAAAAGCTTGAGCATCCCTCGGTTCCAACGCTCAAACACCCACGTTTTGAGCAAGCAGATAACGTATTCGACGCAATTAAGCGCAATGATATTTTACTGTATTACCCATACCATCGATTTGCTCACTTCACCGAAGTGATTCGACAGTCGTGTTACGACCCCCATGTGATAAAAATTCACATGTGTATTTATCGAGTTGCCCCTAACTCTCGCATCATTCATTCATTGATGGATGCCGTGCAAAACGGTAAAAAAGTTACTGTAATGGTCGAATTGCAGGCACGCTTTGATGAAGAGGCCAATATAGAGTGGGCAAAGGAACTGACCGAGTCGGGTGTTAAGGTTATTTTTGGTCTGCAAGGCCTCAAGGTACACTCCAAACTCCTGCTGATACATCGACAAGAGGAGCAGGCGATTCGTCGCTACGGAGTCATTGGTACCGGTAACTTCCATGAGAAAACAGCGAAACTCTATACTGACTTTAGCTTGTTTACCTGTCATCCAGAAATCTGCTCAGATATTGAGAACGTGTTTAATTATCTTGAGCAACCCTATCGCTTTTATCCTTGGCATCAGTTGTTGGTGGCGCCGAATAATCTACGCACGCGTATTAATGAGCTCATTGAGCGAGAAATTAATCATGCGAAAAATGGTAAGCCGGCTGAAATTTTTCTAAAAGTGAATAACCTCGTCGATAATGCACTCATCGTGCAGCTATATCGCGCGAGTAGGGCAGGTGTTCGGATTCGGTGTATTGTCCGCGGAATGTGCACATTGCGCCCCAATATACCTAAACTAAGTGAAAATATAGAGATCATCAGTATCGTCGATCGCTTTTTAGAGCATGCGCGCGTGTATATCTTTGGTAATGATGGTGATACAAAGGTATTTATTTCGTCGGCTGATTTGATGACGCGAAATGTCGATCATCGGGTTGAGGTTGCATGCCCAATCTACGATCACGCTGCTCAACAAGATATACTGGCTGTTATGGATATGCAGTGGAACGATAATATCAAAGCCAGACGTATTGATGCTGAACAAGTGAATGAGTATGTCACGCCAGTGTCTGAGCGCAGTCAGCTGACGCGTCGAAAGCGGTTGAGGTCACAATTAAAAATACATGAATACTTCAAACGAAGAGTCTATGACTCAAACAAATGATTCAGAGTGGCTAAAGTCCGATAGCCGTGAACATTTAGCTGCGCTTGATTTAGGTTCGAATAGCTTTCACCTGATCATTGGTCGCGTGATTGAAGGGCAAATCCAGCCCATCCATAAGTTCAAACAGCGTGTCTCACTTGCTGAGGGGCTGTTAAGTAAAGGAATCAGTGTCGAGGCGTTCGAACGCGGATTGGATGCTTTATCGCAATTTGCGATGCACCTGAGAGACTTCGCACCAGAACGGGTGCGTGTCGTTGCCACCCACACCTTACGTGAAGCTAATAATCGCAAAGAGTTCATCCAGGCTGCTCGACAGCTCCTGCCCTTTCCAATTGAGGTTATCTCCGGTCGAGAGGAAGCGCGTCTTATCTATCTTGGTGTGGCGCAAGCGGTGCCATTTAGAGGTCCCCGGTTAATTATTGATATTGGCGGTGGCAGTACTGAGTTTGCTGTGGGCAAGGATGAGGTTCCCGAACTGCTATTATCCAAGAGTTTTGGTAGCTTGGTGGTGTCAGAACGCTTTTTTGCTAAAGGCAAAATTACCGAAAAGCGCTTTAATAAAGCGGTTTTAAGCGTCAAACAAGAGCTTGAGCCATTTAGTAAGCAATTGAAGCGCGCGCGGGCGGAGCAAGTATTGGGCACCTCGGGTACCATCAAAGCCCTGGCTAAGTGGATTCATCCTAACACCGAGGGCGACCTCAGCATTGAACTTCAGCAGCTACATCAACTGCGAGACAAGCTGCTCGCATTAAAAGACTTAGCACAGATCGATCCCGCTGAGGTTGAGCCAGCTCGTATACCGTCAATTGTGGGTGGATTAGCTGTACTGATCGCAGTATGTGAAGAACTCAATATCGATCGTTTGAATTCTGTGGATGCCGCATTGCGTGAAGGCGTGCTGTTTGAGCTTGCCGAACAAGCGGTTTTTCATAAGGATATCCGTTATAAAACAATCCAAAGTATGGCGGTGCGTTATCAAGTCGATGATGCGCAAGCTGAGCGGGTATTAGCTTCCGTCGAACGTGTGTTGGAAGGCGTGGGGAAAGCGTGGAAACTCAACACGCCTGATATCAAACTGTTGCTCACAGGCGCGAGTGGTTTACATGAAGTGGGTATGAACATCAGTTCGAGCGGAATTCAAAAACATTCGGGCTATATTCTCTCAAACGCCTATATGCCCGGCTTTAGCTCCGATGAGCAACGTGTCCTTGCCTTACTATGCCGCTATTTTCGTAAGAAAATCAGCGCCGAAGACCTATCCGATTTCGCGCAGTTCGATCATCTGACGGTGGCTAGAATGATAGTGGTGATTCGTTTAGGTGTGCTTTTAAATGCGAGCCGACAAACCCATGATGCACTGCGGTCCGTCAGTCTAAAGGGCTCGACTTTGATGTTAAAGCTACAAGGACCCTTAGCTAACAGCGCCATCTTAGCCGCCGATATTGAACGCGAGAACAAACATCTAAGTGTTCTTGGGTACCAGTTGGTTATTGCCTAAGTTAAATGTCTTCTGTTGGGTCAGATCAAGTCTTTAGTGAAGACTTGATCTTGATCAACTCACTATACCCTGAAATTGGATAACGTGCGTTCATCAAGGTTACCGCTTGGGTAGTCATGTGAGCCAATTTCGGAGGGCTTGTGCACGTACTTATTTCAATCACCAAACCCATTCAACTGTTTTTTAATAATCTACGATTCAGAAATAAATTTATTGTGACGGGAAGTCTATTGTTTTTGCCCGTCATCGTGCTTAGCTTGTTGATGATGTGGGACTCTTACCAGCGCCAACAAGCCGCGCTTAATGGCCACGCGGTTGATATCAGCGACCCTAAGCAAGTGATTCTTTGGAATGCAGTCATGCTTGCTGGCATGGTGTTAGCTCAGCTGTTGATATTTACCGCGATGTATACGGGAATCAAGCGTTCATTAGGCGAAGCTAACCGAATATCGAATGCGTTGGCCAACGGCGATTTGAATAATACCGCACACCTTAAAGGCAGTGACGAACTGGCGCGTTTAACAGAGCGGCTTAACACCATTTCTATCGAAACCAGTTACTCGGTGCATGCGATTCGTACTGCCAGTGACGGCCTGAATCGCTTGGGCACGGCGAATTATGATGCCAATAAAGCATTGGCAGAAAAAACCAAGCAGCAAGCTGACACCATGTACCAGGTGTCATCGGCAGCAGAGCAAATGACCGCTGCTATCAATGAGGTGTCGGAATCAACTCAACGGGCTGCGACCAGCGCGCAAGAAAGCCTCAATGCTGCAAGTAGTGGGCGTGAGCGTGTGCAGCAACTAGCAAAGCACAACGTGACGCTGAGCGAAGATATTCTGCATTCACAATCGGTTATCAAAAGTTTGTCCGAGGACAGCAAAGCCATTGGTACGATTTTAACTACCATTAATGATATCGCTGAACAAACTAACTTACTTGCACTTAATGCCGCTATTGAGGCAGCAAGGGCCGGGGAAACAGGACGTGGATTTGCAGTCGTCGCAGATGAAGTACGCAAGCTCGCTCACCGAGTGCAAACCTCGACAGGTGAAATCCAAAACGTGGTAGAACGTTTGGAGCAGAATACCCAGCAGGCGGTCAGTAGTTTAAATAACAATGCCCAACAGGCTGAGCGTGCCAAACTATCGGCGGAGGAGGCAGAAGCGGCGCTCGATACGATCGTGACCTTTACCCATCAAATTACTGATTTAAATACCCAGGTAGCCTCTGCAACGGAGCAGCAGGCGATGACCACGACGACGATAAAAGAGGCGATTACTACGGCAACTGATGCGGCTAAAGAAGTGGATAGTTACTCACAACACGCGCTGGAAAGTGCCGCACAGTTAACGACGTTGGGTGGCGAAATACAGTCTTTAGGGGATCGTTATTCTGTGGACGCGCAAACCATTGAGTCGCGATTAGCACAACAAGAAAAGCTTATCGAATGGTCACCTCAGTTTGATGTCGGCATTGAAGAAATTAACCGGCAGCATCAGCGGTTGATTTACATTGCCAATGAGCTTTATCGGATACAACAACGTGGTGGCGATCAGCAAGCCGTAGAGCGTTTGCTAAGCTCGTTGATTAACTATACAGCAACCCATTTTAGCTACGAAGAGCTGTTGATGGAGCGGCATGACTACCCCGATTTAGCCGCGCATAAGCACAAGCATCAACAGTTAGTGCAGCAGGTGGTTGAGTTTCGAAACCGTATAGAGCGAGGCGATCAGGTAGTGGGCGAACTACTCGAGTTTGTGAAGCGTTGGTTACTTCAACATATTCAGCATAGTGACAAAGCGTATCAAGCTCACCTTAATGACCGAGGGGTTCATTAACCCCTCAGTATCAGATTGAACAGCTTAAAACGCACTTATGCCAGTTTGGCCACGACCCAGTATGAGCGCATGGACATCGTGGGTGCCTTCGTAGGTATTAACGGATTCGAGGTTCATGACATGGCGTATCACATGATATTCATCGGAGATACCGTTGCCGCCATGCATATCACGCGATTGGCGCGCGATATCGAGTGCCTTACCACAGTTGTTGCGCTTAATAAGCGAAATAGCGGTTGGATTAAGTGCATCTAAATCGAGTTGACGACCTGCTTGTAGCGCAGCCAACAAGCCTAAGCTGATCTCGGTTTGCATATCCGCTAATTTTTTTTGAATCAGTTGGTTGGCGGCAAGCGGGCGACCAAATTGTTCACGGTCAAGGGTATACTGACGGGCCGCGTGCCAGCAAAATTCCGCGGCGCCCATGGCGCCCCAAGCGATACCGTAGCGAGCCTTGTTGAGGCAACTGAAGGGACCCTTGAGTCCGCTTACGTTAGGAAGTAACTGCGCCTCACTGACCTCAACGTCATCCATAACGATCTCACCAGTAATCGACGCACGTAGTGAAAACTTACCCTCAATCTCGGGGGTGGATAAGCCAGGCATATCGCGATCAAGGATAAAGCCAACAATATCATCTTCGAGTTTTGCCCAAACGACAAATACGTCGGCGATGGGGGCGTTGGTAATCCACATCTTTGAACCATTAATTCGGTAGCCGTTTGCCGTTTTAACCGCCTTTGTGCGCATGCTCGCAGGGTCGGATCCCGCGTCAGGCTCCGTCAAACCGAAACTGCCCACCCATTCACCCGTTGCTAATTTCGGTAGATATTTTTCGCGTTGTTGTTCACTGCCGAAGGCGTAAATAGGGTGCATGACAAGCGACGACTGTACGCTCATCGCACTACGATAACCGCTGTCGACGCGCTCGATTTCGCGCGCGATCAAACCATAGCTGACATGGTTAACACCCGCGCCTCCGTAAGTCTCAGGAATCGTTGCCCCGAGTAACCCAAGCTGTCCCAACTCCCGCATGATATCTCGGTCAAATCGCTCTTCACGAAACGCGGATTGGACGCGAGGCATCAGCTTGGCTTGTGCATATTGATGGGCTGTTTTTTGTATTAACAGCTCTTCTTCAGTCAGTTGATGGCGTAAATTCAGTGGATCTGACCAATCGAATGCAGGTTGCGGCATGATACCTCTCTTAAGTTTTAGCTCGCCATCTGTTTGAGTTCAGCTGGCGCTTGGATAAATAAAATCGACTGCTTCGTGTCGATGATATCCTTTTGTTTAAGGGAGGAAAACACGCGGCTCACAGTTTCTACGGCGAGTCCAAGGTAGTTGGCAATGTCAGTACGGGTCATTGGGAGTTTAAACTCGTTGCGCGAGAAACCGTGCTCATAGAGGTGATCGGATAACCCCATAATAAAAGATGCAACACGTTGCTCGGCAGTCGTATTAACGACGTTAAGATAGTGCGTGTTGCGTTGTCCAATACGGTGGCTCAACAATCTGAGTAAATTTTTATCAACCCCTGTAAAGTTTTGTGCGAACAGTCGGTTCAGCTTAATTTCACACAGCATTGAGGTTTCCATTGCCTCACAGTAGGTGACCGCGGCGCCATTAGAAATTGACTCCATACCGATGATATCGCCAGTTAAGTGGAAGCTTGTAATCTGTTGCTTACCATCACTATCAATGGTGTAGCACTTCACAGAACCGCTCTTTACTGCAAATAACGAGTGTAAGGGTTGGTCGGGGCTATAAACCATATCGCGTTTACTGTAGACATGGGGTTCGCGGCTACTTTTATCCAATTTATCGATTTCGCTTGATACCAAGCCCGCAGGTACGCAAATGGATTGCATACTGCACTGATTGCATTGAATTGGATTTCTCATAGCTGACTCGCTTCGACGTTGGTTCATGCGACACATCTGACTTCCCCTTTACACCGGATGGTGTTGATATAGATCAGTATTAATCATGATGCAGAGCGTAGCAAATACACGGACTATAAAACTTGATCTATATCAAGGTGGTTATAAATTGCTCGCGGGTGTCATATTACACGAGAATACCGCGTTTGGTGAATCGTTAAATACGCATCAAAACTACTGGCGATGGTGCGGACGAGTAATTGACCTGGCGATGAAATAACGAGCTGCTCGGGTGTAAGCTTTACTAGATTATCATCTATGAACGGTTGCAGCCTTTCAATCTCGTCTCGAAAATAGTCTGAAAAACGAGCAATGGACCATTGAGCGGAGAAGGCAGTGATGTCGACTCGAAACTCGCAGAGTAATCGCTTGATAAGATCGGCGCGAATTTTGTCGTCGGTGGTTGAGTGATAACCTTTAATAATCGGCAACTGACGAGTGACTAATCTATCATAATAGCCCTTTAAGCCTTTTTCATTTTGCCAGTAGTGCCCGTCAATGTGAGAAATAGAAGAGACACCCAACCCCAGAACAGCCCTTTGCTCTTGTGTTACGTAGCCCTGAAAATTCCGTGTCAACTTGCCTTCGCGCTGCGCTTTTGCCAGTGAGTCTGTTGGTTTAGCAAAGTGGTCCATACCGATGAATTGGTAACCCAGCCCAGTAAGGTGCTCAGTTGCTTGTTTGAATAGGTTTAGCTTTTGTTCTGGTGACGGTAACCAAGATTCTTTTATTTTTCGCTGCGCGGCAAAGCGATCGGGTAAGTGAGCGTAATTAAATAGAGATACACGATCAGGGCTTAAACGCTCGACGAGCGCGAGTGTGTGCGCGAATCGGCGCTCGGTTTGCAGCGGCAAGCCATAGATAAGATCAAAACTAATGGATTCAAAGCCGAGGGAACGAGCATGATTCACCTGATCGGCGACTAAGGCAAATGATTGTGTGCGATGAATCGCTACTTGGACGTCGTTATCAAAATCCTGAATACCAAAGCTGAGGCGATTAAAGCCTAGGGCGCGTAATACACTGAGTTTTTCATTATCGCATTGGCGTGGGTCCACCTCGATACTCAGCTCGGCAATCGCTTGAGTTGAACTGACATCATTAATTAAAGCCATTAGGCGGCGTAATTGCGCCGTGTTTAAGAAGGTTGGCGTCCCCCCACCTAAATGCACACTGGCAATACGTTTTTGTTGCAGCACGTTGCGGTAAAGCTCGAGTTCCGTGCCTAACGCGTCAAGGTACTCATCAGCTTTGTATTGATGCCGCGTGATAATTTTATTGCAGCCACAGTAGTAACAAAGGGATGCGCAAAAGGGTAGGTGAATATAAAGCGAAATAGGTTGTTCATAGTCTGCCACAACGGTTTGGCAGGTCGCTGGGTCGATCTGTTCATGGAAGCTTAACGCGGTTGGATATGAGGTATATCGTGGTCCGTGAATATTGTACTTTTTCAGCCATTTCCAATCCCAATGTTGCATTCTGCACCTCTTATTCGCCTGATACGGCAGCAGTGTAGCAGTTCAACAATGGGGGGTTGGATTTGCCTTTGACTTGCATCAAAGCGAGCTCAAAAACGCTTAGGGTCGCTTTTCTGATTCGTCATACTCATCTAACAATGACAGCCAAATCGCCACAACCAGCAGAATGCCGCCAACAGTGAGTCGCAACCAAAGCGGCAAAGGAATAAACCAAGAAATAATATAGCCACTCGCCATCATAATAATGGCGATAATTTTGTTCCGACGACGAATCTGACGATGGTCGCGCCATGCCCGCAGATCAGGACCGTATTTCGGGTGATTGAGTAACCATGTTTCGAGTTGCGGCCACCCTTTACTCGCCGCCCAAAGCGCGACTATCAAAAAAGGAACAGTCGGCATTACGGGTAAGGCAAGTCCGATAATGCTAAGCATTACAAATAGGATGGCGATGCAACGCCAAATGGTGATGTACATCCACTTCATGCGATACGACTCAATGCTCAAACTGACTTGAGTGTACGTAAAAGAGAAGCGCTACACCAGTTTTGCTAACTCATGAAGCGAATAGAAAGCGGGTACTCTTTTATTTTGCCCTCTTTTGCGTTCTTAGCTCCGAGGATAACGAAAATAATCGACAGCAACCCCAAAATGACAATCGGAATAAAGGTGAGTCCCAATGTAAACACGGCGAGCACCAGTAACACACTGGTATATATCGTAATACTGACGAGCCAATTAAAGATAATTTTACCGTGCGCATCAATATAAGCATCTTCACGCTTCATAATCCACATGAGTATGGGGGCAAACAAGCCAATGATTGGCAGAATGAATGTGGTAAATTGCGAGAGATGCATAAAAAAAGCATAAGTCTTTTCATCATCAGTCAACTTACGCAAATCATCAAATTCAGATTTTGATGATAACTCGCTCTCGTTAGCAAGTTTTTCTCGCTGGCGGTTATACTCATCTTCTGAGATAGCGCCTTCATCCTTTAATTCATTCAGCACACGAAGTTTTTCATAATTCATATGATTATTCCTAAGTTTAATGCGGTCATTAAATATCTATCCAAGTTCCAAAAAAGTCGGTAAGCTTAATGATTAAAAAAGGTACGGAAAATGCTTAAACTTACCCGATTATCTCGTATGAAATGGCAGCCAACCGGCGTGCTCGCGCTTGCTGCTCTAATCTTTACTCCACTCGTTGCAAGCGCTCAAAGTCAATCAGAACAACCGTACACGTACCAAGCCGATGTGCCTAGTGTCGAGCCAGTGCTGGGGTATGAAATCGGTACAAAGATTTCCTCTCCTGACGCAATCTACCATTACTTTTTAGCATTAAGTGAGAGCCAAAGCGAGCGCGTTAAGCTTATAGAGTATGGACGTTCTTGGGAGGGGCGCCCGCTTTTTTTTGTCGCCGTATCGGCGCCTCATAATATTGCTCAGCTTCCTGATTATGGTGCCAACATGCGTGCTTTAGGCGACCCCCGCGAAACGTCAAAGCGCGAAGCTGAACAGTTGATGAGGACGGTTCCAAGCAGCGTGTGGTTATCTTATGGCGTACATGGAAACGAGATTTCATCGCCTGAAGCAGCCATGATGACGCTGTATCATCTGTTAGCAGATACCTCTGAAGATACGAAAAGCTGGCTGGATAATACGGTAGTGTTTATTGATCCGTTGCAAAACCCCGATGGACGGGCCCGTTTTGTAAGCCGTTATTATGCGACGGTCGGTTTGATGCATGATGCTGACCGACGCAGTGCTGAGCATAATGAGCCATGGCCGCAGGGGCGCTCTAATCATTACCTTTTTGATTTAAATCGCGATTGGATTGCGCTTACGCAACCAGAGATCAAGGGTCATGTGGCAGCACTTAGGGATTTTCCACCGTTATTGTTTGTTGATTTGCATGAAATGGGCGGTGACTCAAGCTATTACTTTACGCCCGAAGCACGGCCCTACAACCCTTATATCACTGAGTCGCAGCGCGAGATTCTGCATTGGGTGGGGCGCAATAACGCGGAGTGGTTCGATGGTGCGGGTTATGACTATTATACTCGCGAGATATTTGATGCGTTTTACCCTGGCTATGGTGCCAGCTGGCCATTGTATTCCGGTTCGGTAGCAATGACTTACGAAATGGCATCAGCGCGCGGTCATCAATTTGAGCGTAAGGACGGCTCAACGCTGACCTACCTTGATGGCGTTGAACGGCATTTTACCAGTAGCTTAGCAACCATTGAGACGGCTAGTATTCGACGTGAGGAACTACTTTCTCGTTACCGTGAGTATCGCGTTAGCGCCGTTGAACAAGGGCGTGATAGTGACAAACGCACCGTAATCCTTGCCGACGCAAACAATAAGGCAGGACAACAGCGGCTGGCTTCGCTCATGCAGGAACACGGCATTGAGGTCATGAGTAACTCGAGCGCAGTTGAAGTGTGCGATACACGTTATCCTAAAGGCAGTTATTTCGTTGATCTGGCGCAGCCCAATTATCGGCTTATCCGCGTGTTGCTAGATGAACAAATTGATATGGCGACTGATTTTGTTGAGCAACAAAAACAGCGTAAAGCGAACTTGTTGAATGACCAAATTTACGATGTAACGGGCTGGTCATTACCACTCATGTTTGATGTGGACGTGACTTACTGTGATGACACTGTGACTTTGCCAATCGTTGACGGGACCATTGAGCCGATAGCGCCAGGTCGTGTGATTAACCCAGCAGCCCAGGTTGGCTTTATCGTTCAGGCAGACGATGCGAACGGAAGTCGATTTATTGCTGCCGCTTTACGCGCGGGTTTAGCTGTGAAGCAAAGTGAATTACCTTTTACTCACGAAAAAGCAGGAACTTTCCCCGCCGGAACTCTGATTCTTACGCGAGCAGAGAATAACGATAGCGATCTCGCTAAGACATTAGAACGTTTAGCTTATGATACAGGCGCCGATGTGGTAGGAGTGGACAGTAGTTGGGTGCTTGATGGACCTAACTTTGGCTCGGAAAACGTTCAGTCACTCACTGCACCAAGGATTGCAGTGGCGTGGGACGAGCCGGTGTCTTCACTCAGTGCAGGTCACACGCGCTTTGTGATTGAGCGACAACTGGGGTATCCGGTGACGGCTATTCGCACCACACAGTTGGTAAGCTCAAGCTTGGAAGGCATTGATGTGTTGCTTATGCCGGAGAGTCAGGCAAGTTATACGACGTATTTTTCGGCTTCGAGCCTGAAGAATTTACGTGACTGGGTTGAGCGTGGCGGCGTACTAATCACTCTCGGTAATGCCACAGGCTGGGCGGTTGAGGCTGGTTTACTATCGACTCATATGGAGTATGCGACTCACTCGGGTGTGGCGGATGATGCGAGTGAGACGGTGCTGAAGCCGGCGCAGCAGATCGAATCGGAAGACGCACTTAAGGAACACATTAAGGCGTCTGAAAAAATGCCAGACTATGTGCCTGGCGCGTTGGTCAACGTGAATGTAGATCAGAATCATTGGCTTACTGCGGGCATACAGAGCGAACTCGTTGCTACATTTACGGGTAATCAGGTATTCGCACCACTGAGTATTGATAAAGGGCGTAATCTGGCTTGGTTTGCCGCTGGCGACGAGGTGTTAGCCAGTGGGCTTTTGTGGCCAGAGATTAAGCAACAACTACCGTTTAAGCCACAATTAATGGTTGAACCTTTAGGTGAGGGTATGCTGATTGCTTATACCCAGTCACCGACCTATCGCGCTTACATGGATGGTTGGCTTCCTTTACTGGCGAATAGTTTGTTTTTAGCACCTGCAAAAACGAAATAACGGGGACATCGACTAGCATGGATTTGAGAAAGGTCAGTGATACGCCTAACGACTCAGCTGAAGATGTTGTGAGTCAGTTTACAGGGAAGGTAGCGCACCGAATATATTGGGGTGCGGTACTTGTGACATTGCCGCTGGCTTTTATTCAGGCATTTGAGCATCAGTGGCTGATGCTCGCTTGGCTGTGCGCGTTTATTTGCTACACATCGGTCACAGCGTTACGCGTAAAACGACTCAGTCGGCGCAGAGGGCGTCATCTTATTTTTGTCACCTTGTTGTGCGCAGCAGTTATGTATTCGACATTGGTTAATGGCATACATGGCCTGCTGTGGGCGTATCCTGTTATGGCGTCTATTGCTTTTTTACTCTCTTGGCGGCTGGCTATTATTGTTACTGTGACCTTTGTCACTGTGCTTGCGGTCGTTAGCCTCTATACGATTGAGCCGGATGTTGCCTGGCGTTCGCTAGTGTCCTTGCTAGTTATCATGATATTGACCTTAACACTGGTTCGATTGTTGACACGTATGCAACTGCATTTTACGGAACTCGCGACTACAGATACCTTGACGGGTGTTTACAATCGCAAACAATTGCAGACTGATCTCGAGCAACTGGTCGCACTCAAAGCGCGACACGGGCGTTCAATTTCAGCTGCGCTGTGTGACATTGATTACTTTAAAGATGTAAATGATCGATACGGTCATTTTGATGGTGACCGGCTGCTTATTCAGGCGGCGCAGTTAATCAAGGCGAGTTTTAGAACATCTGATAAGGTATTTAGGGTAGGGGGAGAGGAATTTGTTATTCTAATGCCAGATACCAACCTCGAAGGTGCAACGAAAGCTGCAGAAAAACTACGTGAAGCTTTTGCCGAGAACGATTTTGAACTCAAGCAAGAACCGGTCAATATGACCATTTCCATCGGTGTAAGTGAACTAGGCAGTGATGAGAGTTGGCTCGAGTGGTTAGAGCGTGCTGACAAGTTGCTTTACCACGCAAAAGATATGGGACGAAACCAAGTCCGTAATACAGTGCAGGAGATAGCGTAATGGCACAGTTTGGTGTAGTCGGCTTAGGTCGGTTTGGTGCGAGAACTTCGCTCGAGTTACTGAATTTAGGACACGAGGTCATCGGTGTTGACTCAGATGAGAAACGTGTTGATGCATTGGCGGATCAGCTGACCCATGCTGCGATTGCTGATGTGACGGATGAACAAGCACTGCGTGAGTTAAATTTAGAAAGTTGTGACACTGTACTGGTCGCGATTGGCGAGGACTTGCAGGCAAGCCTTTTGACCGTATTACACCTAAAAAGTATTGGCGTCGAGACCATTTGGGCAAAAGCCACATCAAAAGAGCATCATCAGATACTTTCAAAGCTGGGCGTCTCTCGCATTGTTCACCCCGAAGAAGAAATGGGTATTCGTGTCGCGCAGTCACTGAACTATCCCATGGTCAATGAATATATGTCGCTAGGACATAATTGGTTCTGTGTTGAAATTGCTGTGAGTGAGAACTTAGAGGGTAAAACGATTAACGATATCTTACCCGATGATGTCGATAACTTTCATGTGTTGCTGTTAAAGCGCAGGGATGAAGTCGTTGCAAGCCCAAGTTTTTCAAGTGAGTTGCAAGGCAATGAGACCATGGTTATTGCGGGCAGTTTAAAGGCGCTGAAATCAATGGCTCCAAAGTTGAAATAATATGAAACTGTGGAAGCCGTCCCTCGCATTCTTATACAAAACTTCTGCCCGAACGCAAAGTAAGGCATTTAAAGCAAGTCCGCCTATTGTCTTGGCTTCGGGCTTTGCGGTGCTGATTATATTGGGTACGCTCGCACTTAAGTTACCCTTTGCGACACTCGAACCCATTACTTGGCTTCAAGCCGTGTTCACCGCGACATCTGCGGTAACAGTCACTGGTTTGGTGGTCGCCGATACGGGCGGCGACTTCACCCTATTCGGTATCAGCGTGATAGCGGTCCTTATACAGCTAGGTGGCATTGGTTTTATGACCTTTGCGATTCTCGCAGTGTCGTCACTGGGCGGTAAAATCTCGATTCAACAACGTTTGCTGGCAAAGGAGGCGATGAATCAAACCAGCCTAATGAATATCGTTAAAACCGCCAAGGCAGTGCTTATCCTTGCCGTTATCTGCGAACTGGTCGCAGCATTAGCGCTGACGTTATTGTGGTGGCCCGAAATGCCACTTATCAAAGCCTTCGGACACGGCATATTCTACGCGATATCGGCATTTAACAATGCGGGATTTGGTCTCTCGCCAGACAGCTTGAGCGCCTATGCGAGCAACGTACCCGTTAATTTAATTATTTCGTTTTTGTTCATTATCGGCGGGCTCGGCTTCTCTGTGATCACCAACATGTACGAAGGACGCCGCTGGCGTAACTTTTCTGTTTATACAAAGAGCATTCTTATTACTACGTTGGTGATTAATCTGGTGTCGATGTTTGTTATTTATGGCTTAGAGCATAATAACCCAAGAACACTGGGCGGGCTGTCGGATGTAGGTCAGTGGACAGCGGCATGGTTTCAGGCAGTGACACCACGTACCGCAGGTTTCAATAGCGTTGATATTGGTGCGCTGACGGACGCCAGTGCTGTATATATGTTGCTGCTCATGTTTATCGGTGGTGGTTCGATGAGTACGGCAGGCGGTATTAAACTCGGTACGTTCATCATCTTGATGTTGGCGACTTATACCTTCATCCGTCGCCGCGAACACGTAACGCTAATGGAACGCTCTGTGTCCCAGGATGCTGTTATGAAAGCGCTATCGATCACGATGATTACGATCGCCATGTTATTTATTGGGATATTTGTTCTAATGATTCTCAATAATCTGCCGTTTATAGATATAGCGTTCGAAGTTTTATCAGCTTCGGCAACGGTCGGATTGTCGAGGGGGATTACGGAAGATCTTACGCCTCTCAGTCAATGCATCGTTATGTTGTTAATGTTTGCTGGGCGTGTGGGACCGCTCACTTTGGTTTATTTCTTAACGACGCCTAATAAACGTAGGATACGCTATCCCCAGACCAACATACAGGTTGGCTGACTGTCCGTTGTACTAAGAGATCATAAACATGTTGAAATCATTAAAGTTCACTCAAAAAGTGATTATTGCAGCATCAACAATATTGGTGCTGGTTTTAGGTATTTTCACGGCGACTAACTTTTGGCAAATGTCTGATCAAATTCGCACCGACTTACGTGCTCAAATTAATGCGATGTCGGATTCGGTGTCGAATAATATTTCGCAATGGCTCAATGATCGTATGCGTATCGTGCAAGCAACTGCTGAGTCTTACAATGCGTCTGATAGTACCCCAGAAGCCCTGCGCAAAGTTCAGCAAGCTAAACGTTCGGGCGACTTTAAAAATGTTTATTATGGTCTTACGGATGGTCAATTCATTCTTGATGATACCAGCATCAACTTACCAGACGACTACGATGCGCGCCAGCGCCCTTGGTATCAGTTGGCTATCGAACAGCAGCAGCCGACATATACACAGCCCTACATCGATGTGACCACCAACGAACTGACTATTTCGGCTGTGGTACCTATGAAAGAAAATGGTCGGTTACTCGGGGTTGCGGGTGGCGACATGATGCTTGATACCGTCTCAGCTATCGTGAATAACACCGATTTTATGGGGTTAGGCTTTGCATTTTTGGTTAACGAGGACGGTAAAATCCTAAGTCACCCGGAAACTGACAACGTCGATAAGACGATATCCCAGTACCTTGGCAACGAGGCACGAATCGTAAAACAATTTACAGATTACCCGATTAACGACCGTGAGTTCATGTTGACGTTTCAGCCTGTTGAGGGCATTGATGGTGTGAACTGGTACTTAGCGGTGGCGATCGATACCGAAAAGGCCTATGCGGATGTCTCTTCATTCGCATGGTCGGCGGCGATTTATTTAGTTGTCGGTATTGCAGCCGTGATCCTGCTTCTGAATGCATTACTATCTGTGCTACTCAAGCCGTTACGTCAGCTCAACTACGCGGTTACAGACCTGGCACATGGTGAGGGAGATTTAACCCAGCGCATCAAGGTCAAAAGTGAAGATGAGTTTGGCGTGGTCGCTTCACGCATGAATGAATTTATTGAAAAAATTCAGGCAGCCATTCTTGATGTACGTAAAGCGTCTAAGCAACTCGAAGTGAATGTAACCGAAATGGTTGCTGCAAACAATGAATCAGTTTCCTTGGGCGATGAGCAAGCCTCTCGGACCAGTACCGTTGTTACAGCTATTAATGAATTGGGAGCCAGCTCGAGTGAAATTTCATCGAGTGCCGGTAATGCCTCCGAGCAGGCAACCCGTGCAACGGAAATTTCCGTTTCCGCGCGCGAGGCGCTTAAATTTAATATGCAACAAATTACCGATCTTTCAAAGCGCATGAAGGACTCTGTAGAGGCCATTCATAGCTTAGATGAGAACACCCAAAACATTGGTAAGATTGTTGAAGTGATTATGGGAATTACCGAGCAGACCAACTTGCTGGCGCTGAATGCGGCGATAGAAGCTGCACGTGCCGGCGAGGCGGGCAGAGGCTTTGCGGTTGTTGCAGATGAAGTACGCAGTTTAGCGCAACGTACCTCGCAATCGGCGGGTGAGATTGAAACGATGATTTCCCAAGTGCGAGAAGGGACACGCACAGTGGTAGAAATTATCAATGACAGTCAGGAAACCAGCGAAGCCTGTGTCGCGAGTGCGGATGAGTCGACACGTCATATGACAGAAATTGACGAAGTGATTGCACAAATTGATGATATGAATCATTCTGTTGCTTCTGCGACACAGCAGCAAAGCCAAGTGATTCGTACCCTCGACCGCGACGTGACAGACATCAACGAAATGAATGAACGCAGTCAACACAATTTGAAAAAGACACATCAGGCTTGCCAAGCATTACAGGGTGAGTTTGATCGTTTAGAGTCCTTGGTGAGTAAGTTTAAATTGTCGTAACTCAATTTTAGGAGAAAAATTATGAAGCGCGCATGGTTAATTGGCGCCCTTGCTATGTTCGGTGGCTCAGTCGTGGCTACTGCTCAAGCACAAGAAATGGCCCAGAGTGAAGCTCCACAAGATGCACAAGCCTATATTATTTCACCGCAGGATGGTGAAGTGGTGAGTTCAACTTTTAAAGTGAAGTTTGGCTTGTCAGGCATGGGTGTAGCGCCTGCTGGTGTTGATGTAAAAAATACCGGTCACCACCACCTGCTTGTTGATATGGAATCACTACCACCGATGGATCAGCCGATGGGTGGCGACATTATCCACTTTGGTGGCGGTCAAACTGAGACGACCTTAACATTGGAGCCGGGTGAACACACCTTGCAAATCATTCTGGGTGACAAAAACCACGTACCTCACAACCCTGCGGTCGTGTCTGAGAAAATTACCATCACTGTTAAAGGTGATTAATCCAGCTCCAGCTCGAGCTGAGTTTGTTGGTTGGGATCAGGTAGCATCACACTGATCCCCACCAATCTGACATGTTTACCAGCACCTCTTTGCCAAGCCTCCTCGGCAAGCTGATAGAATAAGCTCGGCGACACAAATGTGTTGGCTTTAGAGACAGTTGTCTGGTTAAAGTCAGAAAATTTAAGTTTTAACGTTTGTGTCTTTATCGTTCTTTCCCGCCAGTGATCGACCTGCAGTCGCTTTTTTAACTGTGGCAGCAGCTGCTGCTGAATGTAATCCTGCACCGTATTGAGTTGCTGTATATCAGCAGGAAGCGTCTGCTCAACGCCTACGCTTTTGCGGATTCGGTCAATGGTCACCGGACGTGGGTCGATGCCCTGGCAACGCTGGTATAGCAACCATCCGGCTTTTTCGCCCAGCACATGTTGTAGCTGCTCAGTGCTCGCTGCTTGAATATGATGACCGTGCGTGAAGCCATAGCGTCCCAGTGTTTGTTGACTTTTCGGACCCACACCGGGAATTCGCTTGAGTGGGAGTGCGGCGAGATACTCAAATACCTGTTCAGGTGGCACCACTTTTTGACCATTCGGTTTATTGTCATCACTGGCGATTTTAGCGACCATTTTTTGATTGGATATGCCGGCTGATCCCGTGATACCGAGCTGGCTGATCTCTTTTCTGATCGCCTCAACGGTCAAGCTTGCACTGCCTTTGAATGCATCATTTTCAGTTAAATCGAGATAAAACTCATCGATCGATGCGGGTTCAACCGATGGCGTATAACGACTGAGGATCTCGCGAACCTGATAAGAAATTGCTTTGTATTCGGCAAAGTTGGGTTTGACGAAAATAAGTTGCGGGCACAGCTGGCGAGCCCGATGTCCAGACATCGCACTATGAATGCCAAAGCGACGGGCCATGTAATTAGCCGTCGCCACTACGCCGCGCTCACCGCCGCCGCCAACTGCAAACGGCTTATTCTTAAGGCTCGGATCGCGCAGTACTTCAACTGCTGCGAAGAAAGCGTCAAGATCCAATAACGCTATTTTGCGAGTCACGTCGTTCAAGTGTTTATCCTTTGAGCTTTTGTGGGTATAATCACTGGGTACTGGGTATAGTGTACCAGCCAGATTCTTAGGAGACACTCGTGAAACGATTGACGACACTTGCACTTAAAAGCCTTTCATTCGGCTTGGCCGCCTTAATTAGTTTTGGTGCCTCTGCTGCTGTTCAAGATGACATGTCAAAGGACGCTATTGCAAAACGTATTGAACCGATTGGCAAGGTTTATGTTGCAGGCGAAAGTGCAGGCAATGAAGCTGCCGCCAGTGGTCCTCGCTCGGGTGAGGCAGTCTACGGCCAATACTGTACTGCGTGTCACACTTCGGGCGTCATGGGCGCACCAAAGATCAATAATGCAGAAGACTGGGAACCGCGCCTTGCACAAGGCATGGAGACTGTGTTGAAGCATGCGATCAATGGCTTCAATGCAATGCCACCGAAAGGCACCTGCTCTGATTGTTCTGACGAAGAGATTCAAGCAGCAATTGATTACATGACTGCAGAAATCTAACTAACTGCTTCATCAGTAAGCGAATAATATGAGCCATCGCAATTTGCGGTGGCTTTTTTGTTTATATAAGCGGCAATTTCTTGCAACCCACTGGTTATAGTTTATACTTTACGTTTGTTAATAATTGTAACAACCCAATAAGTAAAACAATAAATAACTATAATTAAAAGTGATGGTTAGGGAGTCCCCGCATCATGGCGGCATCTAGTGGGCCGGACAATAATCAAACTGCGCTTGTTCGAGAAAACAAAAAGCTCACTAAGGTTATTGAACGCCTAAAACGGCTTACATACAGTTATCGATCAGCGGAAGTTGTGCAGAAGGCACTGTTTCGTATTTCAGAGCTTGCAGCTTCTGCGCGCAGCATGGATAACTTTTACCAATCAGTGCACGCCATCATCGGCGAGTTGATGTATGCTCGCAACTTCTACGTATGTCTTTATGAGCCTGAAAAGAAAGTCGTTAACTTTGCCTATTTTGTTGATGAGCGTGATGAGAAACATGCGATTGAACAAATGCCGATGACTTCTCTAGCGCGTGGGCTTACGGGCTACGTCATGCGCACGGGACAGTCGTTGCTATGTCCGCCCGAGACATTCCAGCAATTATTAAAGCAGGGTGAAATCGAAGAGATGGGTTCGGCACCTATCGATTGGCTTGGCGTACCGTTAGTTTCCGGTAACAACGTTATCGGTGCCATGGTGGTGCAAAGTTACCATCAAAACCATCGTTATGAAGATAATGACAAAGATCTACTGACTTTCGTATCTCAGCATGTGGTTAATGCGTTAGAGCGGTTAAAACAAAAAGAAATCTTACAAAATGAAATTGCTCATCAAACCGCTGAACTGCGCCATGCGAATGAGAGTTTGATGAAGGAAATCACGGTTCGAGAGAAAGTCGAACAGCAAACCTCTGTGCTTTTTGCGATTTCTGAACTGACGAATACATCAGAAGACATGGGGACCTTTTACGAAGCATTGCATAAGCAAATCGGCACACTCATCCACGCCGATAACTTTTATGTTGCCTTGGTCTCATCGGATAAAAAATATATCCGCTTTCCTTACCATAAAGATGAACGCGATAATAAAGCCGAACGACGACGGATAGGTAAAGGACTTACCGAATATGTCATGCGCAAAGCAGAACCTGCCTTTATTGATGCTGAAAAACGCGCCCAACTGACTCAAGAAAAAGAAATCAATCTCACCGAAGACACGGGTATTGTCGCCAAGCAATGGCTTGGTAGCCCACTGGTATTGGATGGCAAAGCGTTTGGTGTGATTGCCGTACAAACATATGATGACGAGTTTTTATATAAGCATGAAGACTTAGAATTGCTGAACTTTGTTTCTCAGCATGTTGCGGTCGCGATTGAGCGCCGACGTGCAAATGAAGAGATCCAGCGGGTAAACCAATTCTTGGAGAAAAAGGTCGAAGAGCGCACTGAAGAATTGGTGTCTGAGATCGAGCGACGTAAAAAAATTGAAGCCCGATTATTCCATGATGCGCATCATGATAGCTTAACTGGGTTGCCGAACCGCGCTTTATTTACCGAAAGCTTGCAACAGGCGTTGGCTCATCAACGCCGTCATCCGGAACACTTTTTTGCAGTGCTCTTTCTGGATTTGGATCGCTTTAAAACCATCAACGATACGTTGGGCCACTCGGCAGGAGATGAGTTTCTGCTCGATGTAAGCAAACGTATTCAACTCTGCGTGCGCGAGAACGACTTAGTCGCGCGACTAGGCGGCGATGAGTTTGTTATTTTATTAGATACGATGTCCTCGGTGGATGATGCGCGCGAGATCGCCAAACGGATTATTTCTAGTTTAAATGAGCCGTTTTTATTAAATGGACACGAGCACTATTCGGGAGCGAGTATTGGTATCGCGATGTGCGACGATGCCCAAGACTCAGTTGAACGTTTACTGCGTGACGCCGATGCAGCGATGTATGAGGCAAAGTCTCAAGGTCGTGGGCGTTATGTTGTGTTCGACAACACGATGCATCGTACTTTAGTGGAGTCGGTTAAGCGCGAACGTGCGTTGCGTCACGCGCGAATCGATCAAGACTTCTTTGTCGAGTTTGAAGTCATCGCCGATATTGCCGGCCGTAAAAAACATGCATCAGAAGCATTCTTGCAGTGGAATATCGAGAGTAATCGAGTGAAAACGTCTGATTATCTCGCGCTCGCCGAGAAAACCGGTTTAATCGTTAAACTCGATCAATACTTACTCAAACGTTGTTGTGAGCACTTATTGACTTCAGGTCAAGAACACGAGTGTATTCACCTTAATCTCTCGGTTCGTCACTTACTCAAGTCAGGTTATATTCGCCAGCTACTGAATATTGTCGAGCGTTACAGAGTGAATCCTTCACGGTTGGTGTTGGAGTTTTCTGAAACCGCGTTGACGCAAAATGATAAGCGCTCGGTAGCCAGTTTAAGGCGGTTATCACAAGCGGGCTTTAAGCTAGTGATTGATCACTTTGGGCGAGGTGCTGGTCCATTGCAATTTTTATATAACTACCCGTTCTCTAAACTTAAGTTAGATCAGGATTATGTTCAGCGATTAGAAACGAGTGGGCGTGCCCGTGCAATGCTCCGCCATGTCGCTACCTTATGTGACGAGTTAGAAATAGAACTCTATGCTGCGGGCGTTAATAATGAGTCCTTGGCGAATATTTTAAGTGAGCTAGGCGTTGAGTTCGGGCAGGGGACCCACATAACCCAACGTCTCAAATCTAGTCAGGTTCGCACTAAAACAACGGCGGACGGCACGTTAAATTAAGACGGCTTATTCAGTGCGTTTTTCAACATCTCTAAGCCTCGTTGGCGAGATGTCTCACGTTCTTCTTCACTCGGTTTACGTTTGTCGTGCTCCCACGCGATATCGTCTTGTGGGAGTTCAAGCAAGAAGCGGCTCGGCTGCGGTTGAAATACTTCACCAAATTGACGGCGTTCTTTTGCCAACGTAAACACTAAACGCTCCTGAGCACGAGTGATACCAACGTAGGCAAGGCGGCGTTCCTCTTCAATGTCATTGCCATCAATACTGCTTTGATGAGGCAGTAAACCTTCTTCCATGCCTACCAGAAAAACAAAAGGAAACTCGAGCCCCTTTGATGCGTGCAGAGTCATAAGCTGCACTTGATCAAACTGTTCGTCATCCTCGTTGCGCGACATCATATCGCGCAGACACAGCTTAGCGACGGCCTGCTCCAGCGTGATGGGTTCGTACTCTTCATTACCCGCGAGCATATCAGAGACCCATTTATGGAGCTCATAGACGTTTTTTACACGCATTTCGGCAGCTTTAGCACTCGGACTTGTTTCAAATAGCCAGTCGTCATAACCAATGTCTGCCAGCAAAGTGCGTACAGCCACGGCAGCACTGTCGTTATGGTCGGCTTCTCGCGCAGCGTTTTTAATCATCTGAGCAAAGGTATCAACTGCGTTAAAGGTCTGCGTATTCAATAAGGTTTTTAAGTGAATCGAGTCGCACGCTTCTAAAAGGCTACAACCGAGCTGTTTAGACAGCTCACCGATGCGTTGCACGGTTTGTGGACCGATACCGCGGCGTGGCACGTTTATAATACGTAGGAACGCTGTATCATCAGCAGGGTTAACCAACAGGCGCAGGTACGCCATAATGTCTTTTACTTCCGCGCGTGCAAAAAACGACTGCCCACCCGTGATTTTGTAGGGAATCCGGTTGCTCATCAACGCTTTTTCAAACAACCGAGACTGATGATTGCCGCGATATAAAATCGCAAAGTGATGGTAAGGCGTCTTGCTTAAAAATCGCTGCTTTACGATTTCGGCGACAACACGCTCTGCCTCGTGCTCTTCATTACGACCAAAGATAACGCGCAGCGATTCGCCGTACTGCTTGTCCGAGAACAGCTTCTTTTCAAACACGTGGGGATTATTTTCTATAAGAATATTAGCTGCTTTTAGGATACGGCCATGAGAGCGGTAGTTCTGCTCCAACTTCACCACTTTCAAAGCTGGGAAGTCTTGCTGCAAAAGCGCGAGGTTTTGTGGTTGTGCGCCGCGCCATGAGTAAATTGATTGATCGTCATCGCCAACGACGGTAAAGCGTGCGCGTTCGCCGACAAGGAGTTTGACCAACAGATACTGGCTGGTATTTGTGTCTTGATACTCATCGACGAGCAGGTAACGAAATTTCTTTTGCCAACGCGCACGAACATGTTCGTTGCGTTTTAATAATTGGCTCGGTAAGCGAATTAAATCATCAAAATCGACTGCGTTACAGGCGAGCAGGTGCTTTTCGTATTGTGCAAATACCGTAGCAAACTGACGATCATCTTCGGTTGCTGCCTCTTGTAATGCTTGCTCGGGCGAGGTCATGGCATTTTTCCATTGGCCAATGCGATGTTGGCACTTCTGAATGACTGCTTTATCGCCTGCCCAGGCGTCCTCGGTTAAGCCATTGAGCAGCGCGTAAGTGTCCTGATCGTCAAACAGTGAAAAGCCGGGTTTGAGTCCTAACGCGCTGAGCTCTCGTCGAATGATATTAAGACCGAGTGTATGAAAGGTCGACACTGTTAAACCGCGTGCGCCGCCGGGTCCCATGGTTTGGTTTACCCGTTCGCGCATTTCGCGTGCGGCTTTGTTGGTGAACGTCACCGCAGCAATTTGTCGAGCTGTGTAAATATTCTCGCGTATGAGATAGGCAATTTTCTCAGTAATTACGCGGGTTTTCCCACTTCCTGCGCCCGCTAAAACGAGTAAAGGACCCTGCACATAGTGAACGGCTTGTCGCTGACGATCGTTTAACATTATTAAGGCTCGGTTAGGAGTGGTACAATAAATCAAGAGCGGCGATTTTAGCGTACTTTTGTCTGAGCCCAAACGGTTAAATTGATTAAGGATCCCTTATGGACAACAAGACCATTGAAAACATTGCTAAACAAATTAGCGAGAGCATGCCAGCGGGCGTAAAAGAATTAGCCGGCAATGTCGAACAACGTGTGAAACAAACCTTGCAGTCGCAGTTATCTAAGCTGGACTTGGTTACACGCGAAGAGATGGACGTGCAACAACAGTTGTTACTGCGTTTGCGCGAACGCGTCGAACTATTAGAGCAGCAGGTTGCTGAGCAGAATAAGCAAGACGATACGCAAGAGTAAGGGTAGCGAGTACGATGATTCAATGGATTAGCGGTAAAGTCGTTGAGAATTTTCAATGGAGTGACAGTGTTTTTAGCCTACGCGTAATCACTGAATCATTTGACTTTAAGGCCGGGCAGTTTGTGCGATTAGGATTAAATGTAGGCGGCGAGCAGGTTTTGCGGGCTTATTCGGTCGCCAGTGCACCGAATGAGTCTATTCTCGATTTTGTGATTGCAAAAGTCGAGGGTGGATTGCTGAGTCCTTTACTAGCGGAGCTAAAGCCGGGCGATGAAGTCAATATCACTCAGCCGGCAGGCGGCTTTTTTACGCTGGATGAGGTACCCGATGGCGATGACCTTTGGATGCTCTCAACTGGCACGGGCATTGGTCCTTTTATTTCTATGCTGCGCACCGAACAGCCATGGCGTCGGTTCAAACGCATTGTGCTCGTGCACGGCGTCCGTGAAGCACAAGACCTGACCTATCGCGAGTTTATCAACGAGTGCCAGCAACGTTATCCAGGACAGTTAGTTTATCAGCCGATCGTATCCCGCGAGTCGCTGCCCGAAGCGCTTTCAGGTCGGATTCCCGATTTAATCGCGAGTAGCGAATTACAAGATGCCTGTGGCATCAACTTTACCGAGCGTAGTCAGGTCATGCTATGCGGTAATCCCGACATGATTCAATCATCGCGTGAGCAACTCAAAGCGCGCGGCTTGGAAAAGAATACGCGTCGTAAGCCCGGCCAAGTGACCTCAGAAAACTATTGGTAATCGCTCTGTCGACAACGAAGTCTGCTTGAGCTGACATCAAAGTTATCCGTGTATCGCTATGCTCTCCTTATTTGCGAGAGAGAGCATGGCTACTGCAACTGTTTTTACCCGCGCCAGTATTGGTATTGAAGCCCCCGAAGTACGTGTGGAAGTTGACCTCGCCCGCGGATTACCGACCTTCACTATTGTAGGAATGCCCGCGACATCGGTGAGAGAAGCGAGAGATCGTGTAAAATCAGCGATTCTGAATGTCGGTCTCGAGTTTCCCGCGGCAACGCGCATTATCGTCAACTTGGCTCCGGCTGAAATACCCAAGCAGGGCGCTCGTTTCGACTTGGCTATTGCAGTAGGTATTCTTGCCGCTTCCGATCAGCTTGATGCGAGTCAACTGGCGCAATTCGAGTTTTACGGAGAGCTCGCTTTAGCCGGAAATACGCAGGCGGTGTCTGGTCTTATACCCGCATTAATTGCCGGCAAGCGTGCCGGCCGTGCTGCTTTTGTGCCCTCTACTAATGCCGCCGAGGCAGGGTATGCAGCGCAGGGGAACCACTTTTTAGTGCCCGATTTGGCTGCACTGTTCGAGCATTTACAGGGACACAATCAACTCAGCGGCGCAGAAAACGATAAGCCGCATTCGTCGCAAGACAACGATGTGGGTGATCTCGCGGATATTATCGGACAAACACAGGCGAAACGGGCGCTACTTATTGCCGCGGCAGGTCGTCACCACCTGCTCTTTGTCGGGCCGCCTGGGACCGGTAAAACAATGCTCGCGCAACGCTTTCTAACTATTCTCCCCACCCCGACTCATAATGAGGGCATGCAGATCGCATGTATTAAGTCATTGGTCGAGACACACCTTACGCCGCAACAACTCACGCAACGCAATTTGCGCATGCCGCACCATACCTGCTCGGCGGCGGCATTGGTCGGTGGTGGTTTGTCAATTCGCACAATAAATTCTAAATTCGCAAAATAGACGCTACTCAATTTATTCGAATGAATGAGTTATAGAATGCCTTAAGATTAGGACGTATAGTGTTTTTTGCATGCGGCTTATGCTTAATAATAAAGGCAATATAAGAGTACTTATGAAAGAGCAATGGAAACTAAGCTTAATATCTATTTTAACAGGACTTGTTTTAGGGGTGGCAATAGCCACTTTTTTTCGTTGGGATTTATCTTCTCAAATTAATTGGCAGGCTATTAGTGCCGTAGCTACTGCAATTGCGGCAGCGGCAACCGGTTTTGCTGCTTATGTCGGTTTGCGGGCGGTTGATAATTGGAAACAAGGAAACCTTCATAAGGGAGCGGTAGAGTCAATTCTTGTATTTGAGAATGCAGCTGACAACTTTAAAAATGCTTTGGAGAATTTAGAATTTCACTTGATTCGAGGAATCAAAGAGACCGAGCCTACCGGCGAGGCAAAGAAGCGAAAGGATATTGAGCATCAAGCATTAGTGAAAGTAGCCCTGCAACGTGAAGATGAATATGAAAAACTAAGAAAGCAGCTATTGTTCTATGCGCCTAGCGAAGAAGCCCTTTTGACCGCTAATCAAATCCATCGCTCTTTTGATGGAATGGATTGGGCTCCGGGGAGCAGTAGAAGATTTAAACATGTTGAAGTCGCTTTCACGCCTGTTTTTACCAGACTAGAACGCATAAAAGATAAGTTCAGATAGTTTGTTTAAACTGTGCTTTGTCCAAATACCGAATTATTATAGGAGAAGGCTGTTGAGGGCCTTCCAAAACAAGCCACTAAAGGCATTCAAGTTTGGTAAGCTAACTCTATTCTTTATTTAGCGGAGTCATCGCCTATGACAACAGCTTCCGGTAAAAACAATGAGTATATTTTAAGGCTTGAAAAGCAAATTAGACAGGCTCAAGCAATCACAGCTTCCAGTAAGCAGCTCTTAAAGGCTAATGCGCTTATTGATGGGGCCCTTGGAGAAAGCACTGCGTTAGCGAGAGCATCAGCACAGCTTGTGCCGCAGTCAGAAAATTTAAGAACTATTCGTAGTGGGGTTGGGGCTTTTTTAGGCATACAAAGCTCGCTTACTGAAAAACTGAACCTTGCGTATCCAGCTGAGCTGCTTGAACATATTACGATGGTTAGCCAGGCTACTCGAATATCAAAAAACGATTCTGTTATAGCGCTTCGTGCGGCAGCTTTGACGTCACAGTTTGATACGCAATATTTATCAGAAATAGAGCTCCCTCAAGCTCACTTTATTTCAGAGCGGGTCTCAAATCTAATAAAGAATTTCTACTGTGATATAGAATCAGATTATCCAGTAGAAGCTGGAGATATTAAGGGGGCCGCGGAAGCTTTAGAGTTGGTATACCCAAAGTCCAGTTCCGAGAACTTTAGCCTAGTCCATGCTATTGCGGCATTAAGCCTTTTGATATCAATTATTGCTCTTTATTATGACATGACAGATCATTATGGTAACAAGAAGTTCCAAGAGCAGCTGTTAAGCTCTCAAACAGAAATTCTTGGACAAATGTATGAGCTAAGTAGCCATATTGCGTTAGCCCTGCCTGCAGAACCGGAAGCGCAAAGTGACATGACAGAATATGTCGTCGTAAGAGCAGTAAACTTGAGAACTGAATATCACACCGGAAAAGGCTCCCATGTTATAACCACTTTAATGCCTAACCAAAAAGTTGAACTGCTAAAGCAGGCGGAACACCCAAACAAAAAATGGATATATGTGGGGTACAGAGATAACATCGAGGGCATCCCTCGCACCGGGTGGGTTTATAAGAAGTACCTTAAGCGCTTGGAGCGCTAGAGGCCTGAATGCTTTTTACCTTATTTACTAACTCTTTGAAACACACTTCGCACAAGTCAAAGTGGAATGAATCACCGTCCTGATTTGAGCCATAGCCATATGACGCATTCAGCATTCCATAGTCACTAAAATCGTTAAGGTTGTCGCGATGCTTTTTTTGGGAGTCAGGAACAACGCTAGTACCGCAGGCATCACAAAGAATATCAGTAACAACCTCTACTGACTGATTTGCTGTTTTTTTCATCGCAGATCCCTCAATAACAGTGTTCAAACCCAATATAGCCTATCAATTGGATACAGGCTTTCATGGATAGTAGCCTTCCTTAAGCTAAGACAAACTACGGCACCTAATTAGCATTTTGAGTTAACAATCACCTTAACACGGCTACGGACAGCTTCAGGAAACTCGTACTTCAATAGCACACGGTAAAATCTTGTCCCGTACTGGCAGTGGAATTTTTCATTAGGGGGCAGCCAGCTATCGGGACCTTGGGCTCCTTTACTGCGGTTTAAACTTGCGCTTACCGCAAAAAGGTTGATTGGATCATTGGCGAATCTGTCTCTTTCTGAGTCAGACCATGAGGAAGCACCATGTCGCCAGGCCCAGGCTAAAGGTACCAGGTGGTCGATGTCCATTTTAGAAGAATCAAAAAAGACAGTACCTGAATATGGGTCGTTCCATCTGCCTCTTATAACGCGACAACCGTCACTAGACTTTGTTGTTGGTCCCGTTGAAAGCTCCAACAAAAGTTCGTGGCGTGTATTGAGGCAATCGCCGTCTTCATCCAGCCAGCCGGCAAAAGCACTCCTGGAATACTCGCTGGATGAGCTTAACTCAGGTGAGCTTCTTGCGCTTGGTGCTTTCCGTCCTTTAGGAAGCCGGCCTCCGGCATCAAGACATGCGGTAATTGAATCGTACGCTTTGAAGTTCTTTGTCCGTTTATAATAAGGACTAGAGGTGTCGTGACATATCTTGCTGCTACTCATTTTAACCGCCGGGGTTTGAGCGTCAGCCGTTACCGGTGTAATAGAAAGAAGTAAGGCAGCCGATACGATAACGGCAGTAATGAGAGATTTGTAGGCTCTTGTTATCAAGTGTGTGATGCGTTGCACTTTTTCATATCCCTTTGAATTATTTTACAGCAGCTATATCAGCACTGCCCAGTTCAGACTATTTTGTGATGACGAACTGATGATAGGTACAAGCTTACCGATGAAAATGCAGCAGTCAGCACTATGACGGGCAGGTTTGATGGTTTAATAGCCGTTGCAGGCGCAGCCGGGGCCTTTGGTGCAAGTTTTGCTCTTAGCTATGCAGGAGTCGCCGCAAGCTTTGCCTTTCTTGCAAACTTTGCAGCATTTTTTGGAATCAGCTAGCAAACTATCAGAAGATGAGATTCCCTCGGGCGAGGCGCAGTTTGTTTGGTTATCAATTGCTGCCGAAGCTTCTATACTGGGAGCTACGCCATGTTTATCACTACTGCTATCCGCCTGTGCCAAACCAAAAGCCATTAAAAGGGTTAACAGTAAAAGTAAATTTCTCATGAGATGCCTCGTTTGTTATTAACTTAAGCAGTATTGGTGGGCTTTTGGTTTTTGGCAAGTTTTAGAGACGCCTCAGCTCCATGTAAGGCTATAGAGTCGAAAATTTTTAACTTTAGTAGGTAAGAAATACAGAAACCAAATACTGGACTAAATGATAAACACCAAACATTATCAACGAGACAGAAAAAACTGAAATAGAGACTGCTTTTACACTTGGATCGGTATTGGTAGCAGAAGTAGAAGGAAACAACGCCCAAGTCAATTTGTTAACTTTGTAATTAATCCAGTTGAACAGTAACGCAAAACACACCCATTTCAATATTTCTAGAGTAGTTGAATCGGCCTTCTCCGCTGCAGCTTCAAAAAGAGCAGTTGCTCCAACATACCCAATAAATTTAAACCAAGTTTCAGCTAGATTTGCATGCGCTTCTTGAGTGACTAGCTTCTCAACTAAACTTTTATCCATTGGGTATATTATTCTGATATGGGGCTATTTGTGAATGGTTGTAGGAATAGTTTACCCAAAGACTAAAGATCGAAGTAAGCGGTAACGCTTCTAAAAACTCGCTCTTGAAAAGCTGCCATATCATTCTTCTGCTTACTAGATACAGCAGCAAATAAGTCCACCACATTGGAGGAAGAGCTAGCTTCATTTTTTTCGATAACAGTGCACTTTAGGGTCTGATCTGGACACTGTTCCAAAGGCAACGTCAGCTGACAATATGACTCTTTTTGTACTTTCTTATCCATCATTACCTTGCCTCAGTCGAGCAACTTCTAACCGTTCATGCATAGTATAGTCATCGAGTGATACTCTAACAACTGGTTTTGCAGTTTTCTTATCAAACGGCTCAACCTTTCCATCCTTTTTACGACCTTTCTCAATTCGAAATAATTTGAGTATGTTCTTGGGAGCTACTCCCATGTATTGAAGAAAGTTAACTTTGTCAGAGGACTCTGTCGAATCGATAGCATCTGAATGTAAGTCTTGAGCTAAACTTTTTGGGTATGGCTCGATAAAAAATACCTTTTTTATGCCACTTGCGACAATGTGCCTGGCACAGGAGTGGCATGGATACGTTGTGCAGTAAAGGGTAGCTCCTATTAACCCTGGCTTGTTAGTTCTTGCAATCGAAATGATAGCGTCCATCTCAGCATGGACAGCCCTTGAGTATTCAATAAGAGACTTAACATCTGTAGATTTCACGGCGTCGATCACATCATCTTCAGTAGTCTCTTTCTGCAAAACCTTTCGCTTTTCTAATTCCACGTAAATATCTCGATACAGCTTATTCTTTCTTGCGTCATTATGGCACTCACCGTTTTTCCACGCATAACATCTTGAATCGCGAATAGAGGCTTTTGTTTCGACTGATTCATATAGACCTCCATTTGCTTTTGGAACATCATTTCTTCCTAAACCTATTAAATTTCCAACTTCATCAACTACTGCAGCACCAACTTGTCGAGATAGACAGGCAGAACGACAAGCCTCAGCATATGCTGAGTACATCGACGACTCATCCTTTGTAGGTGTTCTTTTTGGAGAGCCAAACATTACTTCGAGAAAACGTTGGACATCTAATTCTAGATTGTTTTTACTTTGAGTATCATTACGAATGAAAAAGTCAGACTGATGAAATACGTCCTTTACCTTCTGTCCATGGCGCTGACTTTCCGAATAATCGCGATCTATAATGCTCGTAGCACTAACATCAGATACTTGCAGATCTTTCAGCCTTTCCTTTCTAACCTGCAGAGGAGCAAATACACCGAATAACCAAAGAATATCTCCGTAAGTCCTTTTCAGTATTTTTAACTCTTCAGGATGTTTAATTGAATCAATAATATGAACCCATCGCTTCTGCTTGGGAATTGGTTTTTCGCTACCATCCCCGGGCTCCTGGAAGCCGTCATTATTATCTCTATTTTTAGCTATCTTAGATACTATTTTACTGGCAAGGTAACCGTTTCCGTATTTTTGCCTCAACTTGTCTCCAACAGTCTGATAGGTCTCTATACGAGTTGCAAAGTCTGCCGGTTTGCCAATTTCATCACCTACATTTTTACTATCATCTTTAATGATATCACTTGGCTTATACTTAAAAACTTTGTAATCAAACTCTGAGCTAAGTAGATCTTCCAGGAGCTTAGCTGTAGCTGTAACACCGGATGCGATTGGCCCCACAAGAGCTATTACTAACTCATCAGATAGCCGATCTTCATATTTCGGGACATTTCTCGGGAACGCATTTTCATACTCTTCTGGACCAGTCACATCTAGCTGCTGCTGCATATGAGCCTCTTTTATAAACTTAAATTTGGTTGATATAAGATAAGATTGGATATATGTTATTGCATTGATTGATTTTTCATTCAAGGTAATTTAGTGGCACATAGCAAAAAATTATGGGCTCTAGATCCACATACAAAAGGTAAGCATCTCGTATTAAAAGAATATTTAGATGCATGGTTACCGATTGTGGGTACAGTGAGTGATGAACTAGTCATCATAGATGGCTTTTCCGGACCAGGGGAATATGCTCAAGGGGAACCTGGATCTCCACAGATAATGCTGGATGCATTTCAAGAGCATAGCTATAAAAACCTTATACGCGGAAATGTCACATACCACTTCGTTGAGAAGCACCCTGAACGATTTATGCATTTAGAGCAGCTGGTTAGCTGTAAATACAAAAGTAGTCAAAAACGTTTGAAATACGAAGTGCATAATGAGTCATTCAACCAAGACTTATGTACTAACCTGCTTCAAACTTACGATTCATGTTCAGGCAAAAAATCATGTTTTATTATGATTGACCCCTTTGGTGTCTCTGATACTCCTATGGAGCTTGTTAAAAATTTAATAAGACGACCAAAAGTCGAAATATTTATTTCGATAATGTATGAGCATCTAAATCGTTTTAAAAAACAAAATGAGTTTCAGCCCCACCTAAACGCTCTTTTTGGCACCGACAATTGGCAAGAGATTATAGATATTGACGATTCCTCTGTAAGACACAGAAAGTTAGTGGAATTGTATAAGGAACAATTAAAGAAAAGTGGTGCATCACAAGTGATTCACTTTGATCTGTATCGTGGTAATAAACTGATCTATACCATATTTTTTGCGAGTAACCACTGGAAGGGATCGGACAAAATGAAAGCCGCGATTTGGAAAGCTATACCAGACGGTTCTTTTAGGTATGTTGGGGATGATGGGGGGTTGCTCAACAATAGCTATGATAAAGACTACAGCCTTCTGATAAATCAAATCCAAGAAAGATTACACGGCTTAATTTATACGGTCTCGGATATTTTGGAATACATAGGTTCAGATAGAACAGGCTTTCCCACTGGAGGAGTAAAAAAGAACGTCTTAAAACCCATGGAAAAAAACAACCTTATCGAGCCTATCAACGATAAACGAAAGAAAAAGTTCACATATCCCGACAATTTTCAGTTTAGGATACTTCCTAAAAAGGAACCGTCTTCCCCCGAAGCTCTAACTGAAAATATGTCTCTGATCTAATGCTACTGGTTCTCGATACTATCTGGAATAAAGGGCTAAAGTATGTACTTTTTTCAACGTGTCAGCTAAAGCTTTGGCATGCTTATCTGTACCATCCCATATTTCAGATATCACTTTTAAGACCGGTTCACATTGCGTTGCGTCATTTTGACTTCTAAGTTGCACATCATACTTTTTGGCCGCCTCCTCTATAGCTCTTCCCGGTCTTTGCCATTCTTGGTTGGCTATTCTAAATAAAGTAGACCTGCTAATTCCGGTTTTTTGAGATAACTCATCGTAGCTTCCTGCCTCTTCTAAGTCTCGTTTGACTAATTTACTTAACTGTTCTTTTACAGTTTTCATTTCATATTTTATTTTTATGTGGAATATGAGATAATATGTTATCGTTTTTTAATCTAGTTGTGCAAGTATTGACTTAGGCTGATAAATTACACTTGGAATGTTTTTGGAGAGCCCATGAGTACTAAAAGCAAAATTGAATGGACCGAACAAACTTGGAACCCGATGGTTGGATGTTCAAAAGTATCCTCCGGGTGCAAATATTGTTATGCCGAAGTTATGGCTCAAAGACTACAGGCTATGGGAACTCCTGGTTATGAAAATGGATTTAAACTTAATTTACTGCCAGAAAGATTAGAGCAGCCTTTAAAAAGGAAGAAACCCACAAAATATTTTGTTAACTCTATGAGTGATCTATTTCACGAAGAGGTTCCTTTTTCTTATATCGACAAAGTCTTCGATGTGATGGAGAGGACTCCCCAGCATATCTATCAAATTCTCACAAAACGCGCTGATAGGATGGCTGAATATTTTTTCAATAAGTCTGCTCCACGGAACGCATGGCTTGGTGTGACAGTTGAAAATCGAAAGCAGGGGTTACGGAGAATTGCAAAGCTTCGCTCGGTTGATGCTAACATTAGGTTCTTATCAGTAGAGCCGCTTTTAGAAGATTTAGGTGAAGTAGACTTTAGCGATATCCACTGGGTAATCGTAGGTGGTGAGTCAGGCCCAAATGCAAGAGAAATGAAGCCGGAATGGGCGGAAAATATAAGAATTCAGTGCGACGAACAAAATATAGCTTTTTTCTTTAAGCAATGGGGTGGTTGGGGAGCTGATGGTAAAAAACGTTCGAAAAAAGCCAACGGCAGACTTTTAAATGGAAAAACATGGGACGATATGCCAAGAATAGACGCAGCGGTATCATATTCTTGACACTTTTATAAGGCTAGGGAGAGTTCAGATAGTGGTAGCTAAAAAGGATAAGTACGCATGGCTTGAGGGTGCCCCGCCTCCGCCATTAGAAGAGCACAGTATTGTAAAGCACTCTATTATTTCTGAATATATCCATCGATACATTTGTACGCTACTGGCAGGTTATGCTTGGGATAAGTTAAAAATATCAATTGTAGATGGTTTTGCGGGCGGTGGAAAATACACTAATATTTTGAATGATAGTATAGAAAGCGGCTCTCCATTTCTTATATTAAACTCAGTACAAGAGGCTCAAGCTTACCTTGAAACTAAGTTTGAGCGTTCGAAAGAAGTCCAAGCAGAATACTACTTTGTCGAAAAAAACACTGAATACTTCCAGTTTCTCACTAGTGAGATAGCCAAGTCTCAACATATAGAAAAACTTAATAGAAATTTATTTTTATATAACAGTTCATTCCATGCTGTAGCTGATGAAATCATTAAAAAAATATCTGAGCGCAATAAAGCACAACGCTGCTTATTTGTACTCGATCAATTCGCGTATAAAGACGTACCTTTTCAGTATATTAAAAAAGTAATGACTCAGCTAAACAATAGTGAGGTATTGTTAACATTTGGTTTTGAATCTTTACAGAGTTTTTTATCTGATAATATAAAAAGCCGGAGCGCTATGAAGCGTATTGGTTTAGAGCCCTATATTGACTGGAATAGGTTGGAAGAGCTCAAGAGGAATGGCTTCTGGCACCATCTTATACAGGAACAGTTATCGCTTGCCATTAAAACTGCGTCTGGCGCTAATCATATGACACTATTTTTTATTGAACCTAAGAAAGGTTGGTCGTACTGGCTTGTGCACCTATCGAAGCAATATAAGGCTCGCTCGGTAATGATGGACATTCATTGGGACTCTGCTAATAAGTTTAATGGGAAGTTTAGCCATGTGATAGGTGATGGCCTGTTCGGACTAGGCTTTAAGGCTTCAAAGGTGCCAAAACAAGCTACATTTGAGTTTGATGATGTAATGGAGTTTGATAAGGATGGTCAACTTAGATGTGTTAACGCATTAACCAAAGACTTATCAAGGTTCATCTACAACAATCAGCCATTAACTTACCAATCTCTTCTCGCTAAAATTGGAGACTTAACAGCAGCTACAGAAGGTTCGATAAAAGAGGCTTTGCAAAACCTTATGAACTTTAAAGAAGTGAAAATAATAAATAACGAAACTAAAGTTCCAAGACGTACAGCCAAACAAGTAAAAGCAAATGATATATTAAGTTATCAACAACAGTCCCTTTTTTCGTTCGACGATTTAAAAATAATGACCTCTCCGCCTAAAAGAGAGACATGACGTCGATGATAAATCCATTGGGAAGTGAGTTAAGCAGAGACTTCGGTATGAAAAAATCATTACAGATAAGAACAAATAGTTAAGGTTACCAACGTTAGAAAGATGTCACTAAACGCCGTAGCCATGTATACCAGGAGCTAAACGTTTACTAGAAAAGTTTAGCTGTTGGCTGTTCTTTAGGTGTAGCAATATATGCTGTCCTGTGAGTGATGCATCTGGTGATGAGTCAATATTCCAGCTATCAAGTAAATACCCAGCTAACGCTTGTCTAATCCGCTTCTTTAGAATGCCAGACACCATCTGGTATTCGAACTCAATCATCGTTGCGACCTTCCCCAATCTAGGATGAGGTTGTAGTTCGAGCTCTACTATTGTGTTCCATGCGTCATCAACTGCTCTTTCTTCATGAGGTAAAATCTCATGAGACTTACATGGAGATAATGCGCTAACTCGGTTAATTACGAAATCACGAAACTCATTGCGCTTGCGGTCAAATGCCCTGACGTGCCAGCGAAGTCCGCTATCTGCAATCGAATGAGGTACAATTTGTCTTGTAGCGCCTTGCGGGGATGACTTGGATAGATAGTTAATGGTTATTGGGTACTTTCGTTTTATAGCTCTAGTAATGCCGGCCAAGATGTCCAAGTTAACATGGAATAAGCTATTTTTAACTGCAAATGGGTTATCCGTGGCATGTGCGAAGCTATCACCGAAACCATCAGTTAACGTGCTAAGGCATTTATTGATAGAAACTTCGATAACAGGTGATGCATTGTCTTGCCATTCATAGCGTCTGATATTAGGTCTGTAAATTAGGTTATCAGGAGCTATCGAATGGTAAAGCTGGAATGTACGGGTAGCGCTTGCCTCACTTATATCGAATCTTTTTACAAGGTCAGCTCGAGATACCACTCCGTAGAATCGACCTATAAACTCAATATGAGCTAATAATTCTTTCTGATAACCTGAAAGTTCGCTAGTCATGGCTGCCTCAATCTAATTACTCGATCAGTACGATCAAAAAAGATCTAAAAAACAGATCAAAATGCTTGACGTGCTCAGATTGATTAGTATTATCGTAGATACAGAAAAAAAGCCACTCTTTTTAGAGCAGCTTCTTTTCTGAGTTCATTAACCGGAGTTAATGGAACTACTGTTCGACGACATAAGTTTCTATCAACTCCCGGTTAGTGTCAAATTTTTTATATTTTGAACTAATTGAGGAGGCCTGCTATGGCTACCAATCCCCCTGTTGGTGATAATCAACGTCGCGGCGCAGTGCGCCAACGTTCTCAAACAGAAACCCCAAGCGGTCATTGGGTTAAGCGAGATGCCGTTACCGGTCGCTTCATGGATGTTAAGTCTGACGGAACGCCTTTCAAAGGCGTGAGAAAGGAGAAGTAACATGGCAGCACGGTATGAATTATTTAAAGGCATCGATAAGCAGTTTTACTTTCGTCTTATAGCCGCAAATGGTGAACAAATCCTTCGCAGTGAGGGGTATGCTTCTAAGCAAGGGGCTCAAAACGGGATAAGCTCAGTAAGAGTTAACAGCCCACTGGATGAGCAGTACGAGAGAAAAATCTCTACTAATGACCAGTATTACTTCGTACTTAAAGGCGGTAACTGGGAAATTATCGGTGTGAGTCAGATGTATACCACTAGAGACTCCAGAGAAACGGGAATTGCTTCGGTTAAAGCGAATGGGCCGGACGCTCCGACTCACGATTTAACTGGAGAGTAAGGACCGGAGGGCTGGTTTAGTCCAGCCCTTTCATCTAACCGGCTTGCTTGTCTCATTTTCTCAATGTGGTGAACCTCTGTTGTGAGATAATAGCTTTTGGATTTGTAGGCTTTTATTTAAAGCTCTGCACCTGCCTTTTTATTTTTTAAGGCTTTCGTTAAGCTTTAATTTTTCAACAGGGATAGTCGATATGTTAATTCTTACTCGCCGCAATGGTGAAACGTTAAAAATAGGCGACGATATCAGCGTTACCGTTCTCGAGGTTAAAGGGAACCAAGTACGTATTGGTGTTGACGCCCCTAAACATGTTGACGTTCACCGAGAAGAAATTTTTATACGCATTAAGTCTGAAAGTGACTCAAAGAAAAAGGTAATTACGGTTAAGTAGGTACCAGGCGAACAGTTTTCAGTACTTAACACCTAGACAATCAAGCCTTTCATTTATTTTTCGATGCAGTGGAAGGTAAGGCTGTGGCCGATAGCATACAGATTGAAGGACTCCCGGTTGATGACAAGGAGTGGCTTGTAAAGGAATATGGGGCATTAACCTGGAATGAGGCAGCTTCTGACGAACCCTTGGTTGATATTTTGCTGGAAAACACGGAAAGCGGTGAATACAAGTTTGCTCAGGTGGCTAAAAGCTATACGAAGTTGCTGGAAAAGGGCAGTATTTGGAAAAATGGCGAGTACTATAGTGAACGCACGGATTTAATTGAAACCATATTTGAATTTACAATTGATCCGCAAGGCAAAGGGAACTTTGTCAGCGCCTGGGAGCTGGAAGACAAAAGCAGTAGCCCTGAGGCAAGTCAGCACAAGCGTTATATATTACATCCGGATATATATCAGATCCCAGGTAGCTTTAAAGGGACAAAATTTTTTACTGTAACCACCAAATGTGGCATCGAGCTTTTAGCGAACTCTATAACTGTCTTTGATGATACGTACGGGGCATCCCAGTTTCTTCAGCAAACGGTCCTTGGTAGCTTTGCAAACGTGGCGCTGGAAAAGTTGGAATTCAAAAAGTTTGATACCACTGACTTCAGCAATACTCCTCAAAAGGGTGAATACAAACTAGGGCTCTCAAAAGAAGTGTATGACGATGATCGTTACCTTGTTTGGGGTCTAAAGTCACAACGATACACACAACGAACGGTAAATTATATATCCACGCAATTGAACCGAGAGCGCGACAAACCAACTTATCTGAATGTTCGCCCTTGGTTCGCTGGAACTCACAAATGGCTTGTGTCTGGCATTTGGCTAGTAAAAGGGGAACGGTTCCTGGCCTTAAAGATCCATAGGTATAAGCTTCCGGAGTGTCCTGATTTCTTTCTTATTCGCGAGAATAGTAATATCACTGATGAAAACGGGAATAAATCTGAAAAGAAGCGCAAAAAACGGACTAAGACTAAGAGTAAGAAGCTAATTGGAACCTCAAAGTCGAGACCTTCATCAAGCTCTATGGGGGAGGATCTCCGATTAGGTGAAATGGAGCACTGGGGCGAAACAGGTCTTCAAAAAGCTGTACCAAAAGAAAATAAAACAAAGAACACTCAAGTCAAACCAGTACCAACTCCAGAAAGTAAGGTGTTACCAAGTAATCAAAGAGGCGGTAATCCGAACGTTGGTAAGCTGAACCTCATCCATGAGGATGATGAGCCGAAAAAAGAGTTACCGAATACACTGAACTTATTATGGTCGGCGTTAAATCAATTGCCTGCCGAAAAATCCGCAAAAGTGTCTAAGCCTGCATCGTTAAATGGGCTCTATAGCGGTGTACTGACCTCCGGGCAGCTCATTTTAGTAGAGCCTGAACTATATGATGACTGGCTCTTCAGAAAAGAACATCGGCGCTTAAACAAAGAGATCTATACTGGTCTTCCCAAAAGGCGATTTGGTGTGTTCCAGATCTCATTCAGAGACATTAATTTCTTTTTTGTTTGTATTGAAAGGTTTAATAATGAGAAGTTTAGAACTGCTATCTTCCAAGCTTCCTCGACAAGTGATTTTTTAGATGCGTTACCTCAAGTATTAACTGGCATCGTTGACGTTAAGGGTGTTTGGAAAAGAGCAACTGGCATCGCTGGTAGTAGTGTTTCTTTGATAACCCATAGAGGCGATGAGACTGGTATTGCAAATCAGATTTATCGAAAACTGAAACGGATTACCACAAGCTAGTCGCATCACTTTTTTAAAATACGAGTTGGGGATGGCACCCAGAATGTATGACTTTTAAATGTGACTTCCAGGCCGTCGCCCACCTCCCTTATGTGAATTTTTGCATTTCTTGGAAGATAACAATCATGAAAGTAGTCAAGTGCGAAGAAAGTGTATACACGGAAAGCTTTTGAGCTTGGCTTATTTAAGCAACGCTTTAGAGCGGCAACAACTCCGCTTTCAGTGTTTAGTTTAGGCATGAACATTCCGAGGTTGGTGTTTGTTCGGGCGAAGCTGACAAATTTAAATATTGACGCACGCAGCCCAGGTGCTTCCCTTAATAGGCTTTCCAGCGCTTTCTGTGGGCTTTTCGCCCACCGGTTGTGATCGATCAGGTTTTTCATTGCTGATGTTTCAAAACGCAGTGTCCGTGCTTTAATGTTTCCTTCCTCAAGCTGACTTTTTCTAAGGCAAATATACTCAAGGATAGCGTCCTGAAGGACAGATGGCCGTGTTTCCCCAAGTATTGCCGTATTCATATCAATTGTTCGTAAATCCATCGCGGTGACGAGTAACCTCTCGTCAAATACGACCCCTTTACTTTCTAGGAATTGTCGCGGCATGGCGGAACGTCTTAAATATCCGCCATCGACTTTTGTAAGGAAACCGGGCGTCAGGTACCAGTCATTAGGAAATGGTTCAATTGTTTGAAAAAACAGGATGTAGCGATTCTGCTTATGGGCAGCATCGAAAGAATTGCGAGTTTTTTCTAACCAGTTCACAAACTCTATAAACAGTTTCCTTGAACCCGGCGTGTTAAGGCTTAAAGCATTTTGATGCTTTCTAATCTTATTAAGGCGTTTTGCGCTGCATAGATGACAGAGCGTTTTTTCTTTACCGGTTAACTCTACGTCACAACCGGTACAGTAATATTTTATGTTATCTCGACACCGGTAGCACATGAGTGCTCCACTATCGATTTCATAAAGCTTTCTGCGAATGCCGCACTTAGGGCACTTGGGGCGCAGTCTTGCACGACACGAGTCACAAATTAGTGAGCCCACCCCAACAGATAAACCTTGTGAAACGACGTCCATCTTTCCACAAAGAGAGCATTTTTTCTGCTCTTGTAGGTAACGATAGCAACTATTGCAGAATGGCCCGCTTGATGCGACTTTGCCGATCGGGCGCCCGGTTCGCCTGCATCGCACACAGGGTGTTACCTTCGTGTAGCAGTTACAGCATATACGCTTTTTATCACTGTAATGAATTCTCTTCTGTTTGTTGCATTCACTGCATACCGAATGTGGGAAGCATCGCAAGTAGCAGTTGAGGCAGTAACTTTCTTCTCGATAATGCCGAGTAATACGGTCCACAAATCGGCCGCATTGATCGCAGTGTTTTTCGTTAGAGTTTTCCAAGGCTATGCTTCCTGAGTAGGAGCTCCCAGCTTTTTTCTACCAAGGGGCGCGGACGAGGTGCTTTTTTAATAGTTATTGGGTTTTGTGGACAGGCTCGTTTGGTATTCGACTCAGGAGGCCATGTTAACCCCAAGAAGTTCAATACTGTTAATGGTGGAATCGTTAACAGCGAGGTCATAAAAGACGAGCTTAGGCCTTGTGACGAGAGCCTGGAGAGCTCTTGAGTCAATAAATCGCTATTGCCAATGTTACAGTACTTTAGGATAACTGAACGGCTCTCGACTGTTAAAAAATTAAAGTTTACCCCTCGGCAGGATGAGATCAATTTGCGATCTTTGGCGTCAACAAGTCCTGAGAAAATCGCTTTGTGTGTTGTCGACTTAGAAATCGATAACTTCCGCAAGGCTGCTATCCAAAACTCGAGCTGATGAAAAATATCCCGGGCATTTGTATTAGGGGCGGCTATCGATTGAATTAGCTCATTGGTTGTATTTAGGAGCCTGCTGCTAGCTTTTTTTGATGGTGCGGTAGTAAGGTCCTGATGACAATACATACACTCCGTTAAAGTTTTCTTTTTGAGTCTATGAGGCTCTATTGATTGTTTGCAGTGTGGACAGCAATCCAGCAGTTGGCAGAAATGTAGAGTGCAAACCGTTACAAAAGAAAGCCTCTGTAAATATCCCATTTATAACACAGTCATCTCATAGAATATTTATGCCGCAGTTCGGTACTCAAACGGTGTCATATCATTGAGTGAGTCGTGCGG
>NZ_QJST01000012.1 GCF_003226255.1 Idiomarina fontislapidosi | reverse complement strand
CAACTCGTTTTGCTGGCCGTTATCACTTCCCGCTTTCGCGTCTTTCTCTGTGACAACGGCGGCGAATTATAGAGATCCTATTCAGACTTGCAAGCGCTTTTTTGAAAAAAATTACCAACCGATTACTTATTGTTCATTTTGGTTATTCTTTGTGCTTTTTTCGGTCTTTTCTTCTTTAAACTCCGCATCGTCGTCGTCATTATCACCCACGACATGCTCTAGCTTGAGCTTGTTTACACTGCGAATCGTCAATATAGGTCCCGACAATGCATATAAGAAAAAGATACCAAACAACACTAAAGACGGCTGAGTCGCGACTACCACAAACGCCAGCATGATAACCAGGATTACGACAAACGAGACTTTACCTTTCCAGTCGACGTCTTTAAATGAGTGATAACGGAAGTTAGTTACCATTAACAGACCCGACACGATAGTCACGATCGCCGCAAAACCACCCAAGTCGTCACCTGAAATACCATATTCGGTTGCCACCCAAACTAAGCCAGCCACTACAGAGGCGGCACTCGGTATCGCTAAACCTTGGAAGTAACGTTTATCGGCGGTGCCAATGTTGGTATTGAAACGGGCCAAACGTAACGCACCACAGGCAACAAAGATAAATGAAGCCAGCCAGCCAAGTTTACCCAAATCCGCTAACGCATAGTTATACATAACTAATGCAGGCGCCATACCAAAAGAAACAATATCCGCCATACTGTCGTATTCCGCGCCAAAATCACTTTCGGTTTGTGTAAAGCGCGCCACGCGTCCGTCAATGCCATCAAAGATCATGGCGATGAAAATAGCCACGGCGGCCTCTACATATCGTTCATTCATCGATGCAATGATCGCATAGAAGCCCGAGAACAAGCCTGCAGTGGTAAATAAATTAGGTAACAAATAAATGCCACGTCGTTTTTGTGAGCTTTGGCTTTCTACCTTACCCGACTCGTTAGCCATGTTTACTATTCCTCTTAGGTACCAAAAAAATTGAATCTTTTTTGAGTTTAGCACAGCGCAATCAACGGGTGAAAACGCTTTAAAATACAATCAATAAAAAAGGAGGGGGACAGCCCCCTCCTTTACAGTCCAGTCAATCAACATATTCACTAGCGTTAGTGTATGACTAAACGGTTATCCGCTACATCGACATGAATCGCATCACCGGCTTTAAAGTCCCCGACTAAAATGCGCTGCGCCAACGGATTTTCAAGCTCGTGTTGAATCGCTCGTTTAAGCGGGCGTGCACCAAATACGGGATCAAAACCCGCAGCGGCGATAAAGTCGAGCGCCTCCTCCGTCAATTCAATCGTCAGATCACGCTCTTCCAAACGACCGTACAAGCGCTGTAACTGTGCTTCTGCAATCGAACGAATTTCTTTACGTCCCAACGGATGGAATACAACCGTTTCATCAACCCGGTTAATAAACTCCGGACGGAAGTGACGACTCAACACATCCATGACCATCGCTTTCATTTCATCATAACTATTATCAGCTGCATGCTCCTGAATAAGATCAGAGCCTAAATTAGATGTCATGATGATCACTGTGTTTTTGAAGTCGACTGTGCGACCTTGCCCATCAGTAAGACGTCCATCATCCAATACTTGCAATAAGATATTAAATACATCGGGATGAGCTTTCTCTACTTCATCCAACAAAATAACCGAATAGGGTTTACGGCGTACCGCCTCAGTTAAGTAGCCACCTTCCTCATAACCGACGTAACCGGGAGGCGCCCCAACAAGACGAGCGACAGAATGTTTCTCCATAAATTCCGACATATCAATGCGCACCATCGCATCGTCAGTATCAAACATAAAGTTCGCCAACGCTTTTGATAGCTCCGTCTTACCCACACCCGTTGGTCCTAAGAATAAGAACGAACCAATCGGGCGATTCGGGTCACCGAGCCCAGCGCGTGAACGACGGATCGCATTGGCAACCGCGTCCACCGCTTCGTTTTGACCGACTACACGTTTATGCAGTAGCGACTCCATTTGTACCAACTTCTCGCGCTCACCCTCTAGCATCTTGCTTACAGGAATACCTGTCCAACGCGATAAAACATCAGCGATCTCTTCATCGGTTACACGGTTCTTCAGTAAGCTCATATCTTGCATCTCAGCTTGCAGCGCAAGATCAAGCTGTCGTTCGAGCTCCGGGATACGACCGTACTGGAGTTCCGACATACGGTTTAAATCACCTGCTCGGCGGGCAATATCCATTTCGGTGCGCGCCTGGTCGAGTTGAGCCTTGATATGCTGGGTACCTTGCACGGCTGCTTTCTCGGAGTTCCAAACCTCCTCAAGTTCACCATACTTTTTCTCAAGTTCATCTAACTCATCATGCAAATGCTCAAGCCGTTTTTTGCTTGCGTCATCTTTTTCCTTTTGTAGCGCTTGGCGCTCTAGCTTCAACTGAATAATGCGACGCTCTAACCGGTCGAGATCCTCTGGCTTAGAGTCAATCTGCATGCGAATACTTGAAGCCGCTTCATCGATCAGGTCGATAGCTTTATCAGGCAACTTACGGTCAGAAATGTAGCGATGCGATAAAGACGCCGCAGCAACAATCGCAGGATCAGTAATCTCAACCGAGTGATGAATTTCGTAGCGTTCTTTCAGACCGCGCAGGATAGCAATCGTGTCCTCGACATTAGGCTCGTCCACCAAAACTTTTTGAAAGCGACGCTCAAGTGCAGCATCTTTCTCAATATAATGACGGTATTCATCCAAGGTGGTCGCGCCCACACAATGCAACTCGCCGCGAGCTAATGCCGGTTTCAACATATTACCCGCGTCCATTGCACCATCTGCCTTACCTGCGCCGACCATGGTGTGTAACTCATCTATGAACAAGATCACACGACCTTCTTCTTTAGCCAGCTCGTTGAGTACAGCTTTCAATCGCTCTTCAAACTCACCGCGGTATTTAGCACCAGCCAATAAAGCACCCAAATCAAGCGACAAAACACGTTTGTTTTTCAGCCCTTCAGGCACCTCTGCATTAATAATCCGCTGTGCGAGCCCTTCGACAATGGCTGTTTTACCAACACCGGGGGCACCAATCAGTACCGGGTTATTCTTGGTGCGACGCTGCAAGACTTGAATCGTACGGCGGATCTCCTCATCACGACCAATCACCGGATCTAATTTCCCCTGCGCTGCACGCTCCGTTAGGTCGATCGTATACTTATCTAACGCTTGGCGTTTTTCCTCAGCATTCGGATCATCTACTTTTTGGCCATCACGGATGTCGTTAATCGCTCGCTCTAGCGCGTCCTTCTTGATACCCAGCTTGTTAAACAGTTCACCCAACGGACCCTTGTCTTCGGTGGCTGCCAATAAAAAGAGCTCTGACGAAATGTAGGCATCTTTGCGCTGTTGGGCGTATTTATCGCATAGGTTCAACAGTTTCGCGGTTGCTTGCGATAACTGGACTTCGCCTTCGGCGCCCTGAACTTGCGGCAACTTATCCAACAGCTTACCGAGTTCCGAGCGGAATTGGCTGATATTCGCACCAATAATAGTGAATAGGGGACGAACCGAGCCGCCCTCTTGATCCATGAGTGCCTGCATTAAGTGGGCGGGTTCGATAAATTGATGGTCACGACCTAATGCGAGTGACTGCGCATCAGCAATGGCCATTTGGAATTTGGTAGTGAATTTATCGTGTCTCATATTTACTTCCTGAGTTAACTTTCTCTTACAGCAAATATGGGTACTTTTTCGACACTTTCAAGTGAGGTAGATCAAGTTCGCCAGATTAAAGACGCCATCCTTGCCGGTTCTTGCGCTCGGCGCCATGAATACCAAGTGTCGGCATCAGAAAAACTACACCAGCCACTCAATGTCACGTCGCGTACACCACAGTCTTGCAACTTTTGCTTAGCGATACCCGGTAGATCAGCACGCCATTTATCCTCTTCGTCAGCCACAAAGTACGCTGCTAAATGCGGTTGCTTGTCTACAAACGCTGCACGCACTTCACTGCCGACCTGAAATGCGGGTTGGCTGATGGCAGGACCGATCCAAACACGAATTGTTTCAGGACAGACATTGAGCGCCGCTACCGTGTTTTCCACAATACCGTTCGCCAAGCCGCGCCAGCCCGCGTGAGTAGCCGCAATTTTGTGACCCTCGTTGGTACAGAACAGTAAGGGCAGGCAGTCCGCTGTTAGGACAGCGCATACGCTTGTCTTTGCGGACCACACCGCATCACAAGGTTGCGTAATCGCATTAAAGTCACATACATGGGTCGTATGTTGCTGCTGTAGCCAACGCACAGCGACAGGAAGGTTCAGTTGTTTATCGAGATACATCCGACGACGCAGAACGCTCGCCGGATCATCCCCTACATGTACCGCAAGATTACCCATCGCTCGAGTGGTAACCGCGGCCGAGACCCCTTCAGGCAAATCCCAATCAGGGATGAGAATGGGCTTCGAGGTCATCTTTCATACTTTGGATTAATGCAACGAAATCATCAGGTCTGGGCGCTTCGAAACTCATCCAGTCTCCGCTTATCGGATGATGCAAAGATAACTTGGCTGCATGTAATGCCTGACGATTAAAGCCACGTAGTGACGCTAAAAACTCATCGCTCGCTTGTTTAGGTGGGCGCGGACGTCCGCCATAGGTCAAGTCACCGACCAAGGGATGACGAATATGCGACATATGAACTCGAATTTGGTGAGTACGACCACTCTCAAGACGCAGCCTCAATAATGTGTGTGCACGAAACCGTTCCATCACGCGGTAGTGCGTGACCGCAGGCTTGCCGGTGCTTACCACCGCCATGTGCGTGCGTTTGGTTGGATGACGTCCAATGGGTTCATCGACCATCCCCCCCGCCGTCATCACACCGTTACAGACAGCTTCGTATTCACGCGTGATCTCACGCTTTTGCATCATATCAACCAGTTGTGTTTGCGCCGGGATATTGCGCGCCACCACCATTAAACCTGTGGTGTCCTTATCTAAACGGTGAATAATGCCCGCTCGCGGGACATGATCAATATCCGGATCATAATGCAACAAGCCGTTAAGTAGCGTACCGTCGGGAGCGCCAGCTCCTGGATGCACCACCAAACCTGCCGGCTTATTGATAATGAAAATGTCATCATCTTCATAGACAATATCAAGCTCGATAGGCTGGGCTTGATAGCGCTCTTCGCGCTCAAGCTCAGCATCGATAGCCACTAATGCGCCGAGCTCAAGCTTCTCACGCGGCTTCTCGATAACTTGCGCATCAACAGAAACTTTACCCTCTGTGATCCACTTTTTCATGCGTGACCGTGAATAATCTGGGAACAACTCAGCCAATATCTGGTCTAATCGCTTCCCCGCGAGGGATTCAGGCACGATGGCCTCTAATTGAATAGTTTCGTTCATAAATTTTTTTCGACTGTCAAAGAGTATTGTGCTGGGTTAGAATGCGGATTATGTATTAATTATGATAGTGTAACTTGTTACACTGAACTTTGCACAGGCAAAACACCGCTTATCTAAGTGACTGACTCTAAAAAACCTGAGGTGTTATGAAACGTCGTATCCTAATTTTAACTGCCGCAGTCGGATTAAGTCTGGCAGGATGCTCGTCTACAGATGAGGAGCAAAGCGAGCTCAAGTACACGCAAGTCGAGCTGATGTACCAATCGGCGCAAGAGCAAATGTCCTTAGGGAACTTCACCCAAGCACAGGAAGAGCTTTCGCAAATTAATTCACGGTATCCATTTGGTCCTTTCGCGCACCAAGTTCAATTAGACCTAATCTACCTTAATTATAAGCTCGATAACACTGAAGAAGCGCTTGCTGCGATTGACCGCTTCATCAGCTTGAACCCGAATCACAAAGACGTTGATTATGCGCTATACATGCGCGGTTTAACGAACCAACGTGCTGAACACAATTCAATCCATGAGTTTGCTGGTATTGATCGCTCAGACCGCGACTCAACCATGGCAAAAGAGGCATTTAAGGATTTCGCTGAACTTCTGCGTAAACATCCGGACAGCAAGTATGCTGCAGATGCTAAAAAGCGGATGATTGCTATTAAGAGTCGTTTGGCGAAAAAAGAACTGGCTGTCGCTGAATATTACATGAAACGCCAAGCTTATCTTGCGGCGGCAAACCGAGGGCGTTACGTAGTCGAGAATTTCGAGAATACACCCGAAGTAGAAAACGCGCTAGCCATCATGGTCGAGTGTTACGACCAACTTGAACTTGATGATTTAAAACAAGATGCGCTTAAAGTTTTAAGAAGTAATTTTCCTAACAACGAACTCGTTAGTAACTAAACAGAACGAGCAGGCTAAACAGCCTGCTCGTTTTCTTCTCCCGTACGGATGCGAATGACTCGCTCGATATCCGAGATAAAGATTTTACCATCACCTATCTTACCGGTTTGCGCAGTTTCCATAATAGCTTCAATGCAACGCTCAACATCGGTATCAGCAACGACAACTTCAAGTTTTACTTTAGGCAGAAAGTCCACCATGTATTCGGCGCCGCGATAAAGCTCAGTATGCCCTTTCTGGCGTCCAAAACCTTTAACTTCAGACACCGTCATACCCGCGATACCGACTTCAGATAAAGCTTCTCGTACATCATCAAGCTTAAACGGTTTTATAATTGCTTCGACCTTCTTCATGGTCACTCCAACTTAGTTTTGGCGTTCTAATTCGTAGCGGTAATGGCTCGTGATTGGATAGCGTCTATCGCGTCCAAAATTACGTGCTGTGATTTTAGGTCCAACGGCCGCTTGTCTGCGTTTGTATTCGTTAATATCAACCAATTTGAGTGCTCTACGTACATCAGCATCTTCAAACCCTGCGGCGATAATTTCACTTGGCGACCAGTCCTGCTCTACGTACAGAGACAAGATACGATCCAGATCACTATAATCGGGTAACGAGTCGCTGTCGACTTGATCCGGTGCTAACTCAGCTGAGGGTGGTCTCTCGATAACACGCTCTGGAATACACTCAGATCGTGTGTTGCGGTAACTCGCAAGCTGATACACTAAGGTTTTAGGTACGTCTTTAATCGGTGCAAAGCCGCCACACATATCGCCATACAAAGTGGCATAACCTACTGCAACTTCACTCTTGTTGCCGGTGGTCAACACGAGCGCCCCTGTCTTATTCGACAGTGCCATCAACAACACGCCACGACAGCGCGATTGCAGGTTTTCCTCGGTTGTATCAGTAGCTGTTCCTTCAAAGAACGGGCCCAGCTGTCCCATAAAGGCATCAAACATAGGTTCGATCGGCACCACATCATACTTAACATTAAGCGTCTTAGCTTGTTGCTCGGCATCTTCCAAACTCATATTGGACGTATACTTAAACGGCATCATGACGGCTTGAACACGATCGGCACCCAACGCATCTGCGGCGATCGCCAATGTTAGCGCCGAATCAATACCGCCAGATAATCCCAACAATACATTTTTAAAGCCATTCTTGTTGACGTAATCGCGTACCGATAACACTAAAGCATCGTACACATGTGCTAATCGAAGGTCAGTATCCTCACCTGCGTAGGGCGGAAATGCTTCGCACTTAAGTTGGCTCCCCGCTAACTTAAGTGTCGCTAACGTGGTTTCACAATGCGGTAACTCGCCGATTAAGCGGCCTTCTCTATCCATAACCATGGAATGACCATCAAAGATCAATTCGTCTTGACCGCCGCAATTGTTGAGATAAGCAATCGGAAAACCATGCTCCGCAACGCGTTGTCTCAATACGGATAAACGCTGGTCATGTTTATCGATTTCGTACGGCGATGCGTTGACCGACACAACCAAATCAAGCTGGTCGTCCGCTAACCGACTGAGCGGTTCTGGATGCCAAAGGTCTTCACAAATCATCAAACCAATACGGTAGCCTTGCCACTCAAAGACTTGTCCTTCGTCGCCAGGTACAAAGTAGCGCTGCTCATCAAATACGCCCGTGTTCGGCAAGCGTTGCTTTTTATAACGCAAGAGACACTCGCCACGGTGCAATACCGAAACCACATTAAAGAGCTGCTCACCCACTTTACTGGGGTGCCCAACAATCACAACACAGTCCGAAGCCGCCGCACTGATCTGTTCAACCGCATTATCCACCGCCTCTTGGTGATCGGGACGAAGCAGCAAGTCTTCGGGAGGGTAGCCTGTAATCGCTAATTCAGGAAACACAATAATATCGTGCTCGTGACTTTGCTCGGCCACGGTTTTAAGTATCAGACTGGTGTTGTTATGAAGCGCACCGACAGTAAAATCTAATTGTGCCATGCACAATGACAGCTCAGACATAGTGTTTGATCCAGCGTTACAGTACTAAAAATACAGGGGGCGAATAGTATAGCAGCGACGGTTTTTTGGCAAATACCTGCCTAATTAGTGACGTAAATCCTCGGGAATAGGCACATCGGTATTCGGCTTTTTGGGTCGCTTCGCTTTACCCTGTTTAAACATTTTAAGCTGGTATACGTACGCGAGCACTTGAGCAACCGCCACGAATAACCCACGCGGGATCTCTGCCTCAATTTCTGTGGTGTGGTAGATAGAGCGCGCAAGGGCAGGTGAAGCGACCAAAGGAACATCATACTCAAGCGCAATTTCTCGGATTTTAGCTGCAGTTTCATCCGTTCCCTTTGCCAACAGGATAGGTGCTTTATTACCATTCTCTTCGTATTTAATGGCAACCGCAAAATGCGTTGGGTTAGTCACCACCACATCGGCTTTAGGGACTTCTTGCATCATTCGACGGTTCGCCATCTCCATTTGCAAACGGCGAATCCGCCCTTTAACCTCTGGACTTCCCTCAGAGTCTTTATGCTCATCTTTTACTTCCTGCTTAGTCATGCGCAGGTCTTTGTTGTGTTTCCATAACTGAAACGGTGCATCAATCACAACAATGAGAAACATTGAGCAGCAAATCAGCAAAAACATCCACATCAGAATGTTTAGTGCATTCTCAATCATATTCGGCATCTGACCCATGGAAATCTGCAGAATATTTTCAAACTGCCAACTTAATAAAAGAAACGCACTGACAGCGACTACGGCAAACTTGGCTATCCCTTTTACCAGTTCAACCAACGCTTGCGTGCCAAACATTCGCTTAAATCCATTCAATGGGTTCATGCGAGAAAACTTTGGGGCCATAGCTTTCCAGGAGAAGTTAATGCCTCCCAACCAACTATTTCCCAAAAATGTAAAAAAGGTAATAAATGCGAAGATAATGGCAACGGGCCAGATAATATGCTCGAAACTCACCGCGAGCGCCTTATACATCTGAGTCGTGTCAAATGCTTGGCGTCGCTCTAAGGTGAATAAATCAACAAATAGGCTGCGCATACCCATATATAATGATTGACCAAACCAAAAAAACGCAACCGCCGCACTGACTAAAACAAACACCGTTCCCATTTCCTTGGAACGCGCAACTTGACCCTTCTCTCGGGCCTCTCGTTTTCGTTTCTCTGTGGGGTCTTCTGTGCGTTCTTGATCTGTTTCAGCCATCCGTCACCTCAGCACTGACTGCCAATCACTGTACACATAACACCAATGGCTTCCTGCCACTGATTCTCGAAATGAAAAATAAATCCGCCGATTGTCAGCCATAGCACTATTAATCCACTCACCATGGTAATGGGAAAGCCAATCGCGAAAATATTCAATTGAGGCGCCGCGCGCGTCATAATACCAAACGATAAGTTGATCAGCAGCAGAGCGACAATCGCAGAAAGCATCGCGGTTAAGGCAGCCGAAAACATCGAGCTCCCCCAGTCTGCAATCATCCTAAACGCGTCTGCATCAAGTCCCGTCATCGCGACAGGCACTGAATCGAAACTGGCAACAACCATTTGAATCATGAGCAAATGGCCATCGAGTGCAAGAAAGATCAAACTTGCCAGCATCAAAAAAAACTGCGCAATCACTGGCACCTGTTGGCCGTTAGTCGGATCGACCATCGAGGCGAAACCCAAACCAATCTGCATAGCAATAATTTGCCCGCCCAATACAAAGGTTTGCAGAAAAAGAAGCGACAGTAAGCCCAACGCCACACCGACAACAATTTGCTGGGCGGTGACCACCATGCCGCCCACGGAAAACATCTCCACTCCTGCATTGACCGCTGGAAGCGCAGGAGAGATGGCAAAGACGATAGCTATTGATAGCAGCACTTTAATTCGGGCATTCACCAGCGTACCAGAGAACAGCGCCATACTCATGATCATCGAGGAGACACGAGTCAGAGGCCACAAATGTTGTTGTAGCCACTCCATTAATACTTGTGTCACCAGATCCATATTAACCGACCACTTGCGGTATTCGGTTATACATTTCGATGGTGAAATCCATCAGCAAGCCAACAATGAAATGACCTCCCAGTCCTATGACAGCCAAGGTCACCAGTAATCGAGGTAAGAAACTTAACGTTTGCTCGTTGATTGAGGTGGCAGCTTGAAAAACAGCCACTAATAAGCCGACCAGCAAACTGGGCACAATAATGAAGGCAACAATAATAACGATGAGCTTGAGTGCTTGTTGAAACACGTCAAGAAAGACTTCAGGGGACATTCGGCCTCCTACACACCAAAACTGCCGGCAAGTGTACTCATGGTTAAGTTCCAACCATCTACCAACACGAATAGCATGAGCTTAAACGGTAGCGAGACAATCATCGGTGATAGCATCATCATACCCATTGCCATCAATACGCTGGCAACGACCAAATCGATAATCAAAAACGGAATAAACAGCATAAAACCAATTTGGAACGCCGTCTTGAGTTCCGAGGTGATGAATGATGGAATCAGAATTGACATCGGCGTATCTTGCGGACTCTGAATATTCGTCTCGCCCGCTATTTCAGCAAAGGTTTGGATATCCGTAACCCGAGTTTGTGCCAGCATAAAGGCTTTAAGCGGCGCGGTCGCGCGGTCCACGGCCTCCATTGAAGTCACTTCCTCATTTAAATACGGCTGCAACGCTTTATCATTAATCTCATTAAGTACGGGACTCATAATAAAAAACGTGAGAAATAATGTGATACCGATAAGGACTTGATTTGAAGGTGACTGCTGCAAACCAATCGCCTGACGTAAAATGGCTAACACCACAATGATGCGTGTAAACGACGTCATCATGATAACCATCGCTGGAATAAACGTCAGCGCCGTCATAATGGCTAGAATTTGTAGAGTGACCGAGTACTCTTCACTGCCATCAGGATTAATTTTCACGGTCACAGCCGATATATCTTGCGCTGCATAAGCAACGTCAGGCAACACCAGCGCAAGTAGAGCCAGACAACTTAAAAAAAGCTTGAGTCTCATTGTTTTTCTTCTCCAAGCACGAAGTCATCCGGCAGTTCTTTTAAACATTCGACACGTTCTGGCGTTACACCGAGCAAGAATTTTTTATTACCGATTTGCACCACACTAATGCGCTCTTTAGGACCTAACGTCAGGGTACCCATCAATTTCATCCCTTTCGTGCCTTGAAACTTAACATTGAAGCGTTTTAATACCGTTGCTAGCGCAATTATCACAACAATCACTGCAATCAATGCAACTAACATCGATGCCACATCTTTGCCGCCAATAGGCGACGAGGCTTGCTCGACTTGCGCGAGTGCCGGGCTAACCCAGACGCTAGCGAAGCTTACGAATACGCTCGATTTGACTGATAACATCGGTGAGTCGAATCCCAAATTTATCGTTAACCACAACAACCTCGCCGTGCGCAATCAAGGTCCCGTTCACCAGTACGTCGAGCGGCTCACCAGCAACGCGTTCAAGCTCTACGACAGAACCTTGGTTGAGCTGCAACAAGTTACGAATACTAATTTGACTACGACCGACTTCCATCGAAATCGTAACGGGGATGTCGAGGATCGCATCAAGCTTACGCTTGTCGTCATCATTAAAGTCTTCTGCGTTAAGTTCCTCTAGTTCCGCAGTCCTAACGCCATCTTCCTTATTCTTAGCTTCTTCGCCATCACCCTCTTCCGAGGCCGCTTGCTCAGCCATCGCCGCTTCCCAATCATCCATTTCGTTGTCTTTATTACTCATTGCTATCCCTCAACTCAGTCAAATGCTGAATGCTATAAATCAATATCTTCTTCAAGTTGGCGCAGTTCTGCATCACCACCTATCCGGCGACCGCCTCGCGTTAACATATGGATGTCAGATTTTACCGTCTCTGGACGTCTAATCTTGTCGGAGATTTTCAACGCAATATTATCTCGAGAGCGTCCCATCTTCGCGTGGAAGGTAGGTAGGTCTTCAATAAACACCGTCAAATTGTCAGGTACTTCTAATGGGATAATGTCACCCTCAGCAAAATCCATGACCTCGCGCAGAGTTACATTAACATCCGCCAACTTAGCCACCATTTCTACAGGCACATCCATGATTTCATCACGCAATGCCTTACTCCAACGCATATCGGTGTCTTCTTTATCTGACTGAACACCGGCGTCCAGCAGCTCTCGGATCGGCTCGAGCATCGAATACGGTAATGCAATATGGAAATCACCGCCGCCTCCGTCAAGCTCAATATGGAAGGAACTAATAACAATGACTTCGGTCGGTGACACGATATTAGCCATTGCCGGGTTAACTTCAGAGTCCAAATATTCGAACCCGACGTCCATCACAGGCGCCCAAGCTTCTTTATAATCTTCAAAAATGAGCTTAAGCAACATTTGGATAATGCGTCGTTCGGTTGGAGTGAACTCACGACCTTCAATTTTTGCGTGATAACGTCCATCACCACCGAAGAAATTATCCACCAAGATGAAGACAAGGCGAGCTTCCATCGTAATAAGCGCGGTACCTTTGAGCGGACGAAAACGCACCATATTTAAACTCGTTGGGACAAATAACGTGTGTACATACTCACCGAACTTCAGCATTTGCACACCGTTTATCGACACTTCAGCTGTCCGCCGCATCATGTTAAATAGGCTTACACGCATATGTCTGGCGAATCGTTCATTGACGATTTCCAGCGTAGGCATGCGTCCACGAACAATTCGATCTTGCGATGAAAAGTCATAATCTAATGCTTCTGATGCGGCGCTGGAGGATTCAGTATCCTCCTCTTCAACGTCATCAACTCCATGCAGGAGCGCATCAATCTCGTCTTGTGATAGTAAATCGCTCAAAACACTGCTCGCTCTTTTATTGCATGACTAGACCGGTGAATAAAACTTTCTCGACCAAGCCTTGTCCTGTGACACTTTCAAGTGCTGCACGCACCTGCTGTAAAGCTAGCTGACGAATGCGCTGCTTACCTTCAGCCGTTCTTAGCTCATCGGCAGTTGAAGAACTAAATACTTCATGCAAAGTGCCTTCGATGAGGGGGATGTGTCGCTTCGTCAGTTCTTCGCTTTGCTCACCACGCACCATCAACTGCACACTTATCTGCACGGTTCGTTCACGCGCGTCGCCCGGCACGATAAACACAAAGGGTCTCGGCATACCAACATAAAGCGCACTGCCCACTTGAGCGGGCTGTTCAGAACTCTGTGACGCTGGCGTTTCGACCGAATTGGATTGCGATGCCTGAACCGTTTGTTGATCTCCCGACATGAACCACACAGCGATAACGATAACGATTACAAGTAATCCAGCAACGCCCCCAATAATAATCCACTTTTTCTTGCCAGAGGAGGTCTGTTCTTGCTCTTCTGCTTGATTATCTTCTTCCGCCATAAGGTCACCTCAAATGAGCCGTTACTCGATAACGAGCACTATATATCGAAATGGGGATGGGTTTCATCCTTTACACATAGAAATCGAGTCGCCCCTGTGCAAGAAAGTCATCCACTGAAGCTTCGAGTTGTGTTACCGAATCATCAACCTCGCCTTGCCCCCCAGCGACTGTACCCGCATTCGCGCGGTTACCGCGCTCGCCTTGCTGCTCGCTAACGCTGCTCTCTGCTAAGTTTAAACCTTGTTGCTCGAGCATCTCGCGCAGACGCGGCATAGTTTGTTCTATCGCTTCACGGGCTTGTGCCGACTGCACCTGAAACTGCACGGTGGTCTGATCGCCTTGCGTGTGAATGCGAACGTGCATAGAACCTAACTCAGGCGGATCAAGACGAATATCAGCGCGCTGAATGTTCTTAGAAACCATCATCTGGATGCGTTCTTGCATTTTTTGCGCAGCATCTTGATGTTGCAAATCCAGCGGCTTGTCGACAGCCGTTTGCGCTTGAACTACCGACATACCATCAACTTTGGTAAGTGTCTGTTGCACCTGAGTCACGGCAGTTACGTGGTTCGACTGTTGCTGAGTTTGTTGCGGACTAGACGAATTGTCTAAAACGCTGGCCGACTGAGTCAACGCTGCGTTAATGTCACTCGTATTACTCGCGCCCGAGTTACCTGCCGCACTCACTTTAAGTTCATCTTTCACCATCTTAGCTATCGTGCTTTGTTCACTCGAAGGCTTGGTGTCTTCCTGTTTTATTTGCTGAAACCCTGAAGTGTCGACATCCGATGTTTTTTGAGCTCTCGGATTCGCAGTTGTTGGAGGCGGCTGCACTTCGCTATCACTGCGCTCGCTCACCGCTTTAGCTGGCTGAAACGTAGGCGCATCGACGGCCACTAATCGCATCTTATTATCCGCCTGTTGCAAGTGCGATTGATACTTCTCAACCCAAGCAACAAGTGTTTGGTGCTGCTTCGCATCAAACGATTTAACATCATTCAATAACGCGTTTACGTGCGCCATACCCTCTTCAAGTGAGGCACCTGGGTGACTGTTGCGAAACTGCTCAAGCTGCTCTTTAAGCCACTCGCGCTGCTGTGGTTCGAGTTTAGGTAAGCTAAATTCAGTGGACGACTCAGCTTCATGATCCTGTGCGGCTAAGCGTTGTTCCACTTCAGTCCATTGACTGTCCTGCTGAGGCTTAACCACTTCAGATTGAAACCGACTTAACTCGATAAGTAAGTCTTCACTTTCTTTGTCCAGTTTTGCAAGGTCGATATTACCGCGCTGCTCCGCATCGGCAACTAATTGCCGCAGTGCACCCGCCTGATTAATTAGTTTATCAACCGCTTGCTGCTGTTCTGCACTCAATTCAGCTTGGTTTATTTTACTTTTTGCCAGTCCCTCATCAAGTTGATCGAGCCACTTTACGACCTTATCAAGCATGGCTTTATCTTCAGCATCTAACTCAACCTTACCGACAGACTCACCATGACCCGATTCGTCCGAAACTAACAGATCACGCATCCGTTCTATGGTATCGATCCACGATGCAGTTTCTGCGGAGCTGCCTGAAGCAGCTTTAAGTTTATCAAGCAGCGGAGACTGAGGAAGCTCATTGCTCTCTTTAGGGAGACTAAACTGACGCTCACCCTGTTCAACCGACACTGCCTGGCGGGCAAACAGTTGCCGCTGTGATTCATCTTGCTGAGTCGGTTGCAATAATTCGGCAAATTCACGACCGTTAGCATCCTGCATCTCGAGATCGCTAAAACCACTCGCGGATTCACTGTTTATTAATGAACCTTGTGCATTCGCGGCTATTTGCATAATGTTGGGCATAGTTTGTCACCTATTGGACAGCGCATGATTATTTGACGCTACTGCCACGTTGATTCGATTAGATTAAACGAAGCAATATTTATACCAATCTGGCTTTTTTGTTCCTGATAAAACGCTGGGTTGAAAAGTCATCTAAGTTTTTTTGCTCTCTCCGAGCACGTTTACGCTCCGCCTCTCGCATTTTATTTTGAATCAAAATTTCTATCGATTCGGCTTTGCGACGCTGCTTCAGCCACTGTTGCTTACGCTGTTCAACCACTTGGTTCAGTTTTTTAATCACTTGATGGAGTTGCTCCACACCCTCGTCGAGCTTTCCAACAAACGCATGATATTGACCAAACTGGATAGACTGAATGCCACCTGTACCACGTGTTTGTAACTGATTTAAGTAGTCCAAACGGTATTGAACCAAACCATCGAGTCGTTGCTGTTCACTCATTAATTGCTGCTTGGCTTGACTAAAATGTTGCGCCAATTTATCGGTACGTTGCTGCTCTAACTCGAGTAGCATTTCTAATTGTGAAAGTTCGGCCATTCGGTTGGCTCCTAGCGGTTACTAAACGCGCGTTGCGTAAGTTGCTGTAATTTAATCAAACTTTCGTCATAGCTAATCACTTCATTCATACGCTGAGTCAAAAAGCTCTCGACCTGAGGCAGCATCGCAATGGCTTCATCAATCTTGGCGTCGGAGCCTCTGTTGTATGCTCCAATTGAAATGAGATCGCGGTTTCTGCGGTAGGATGAATACCACTGCCGTACTTTTGTTGCTCTTTGTAGGTGTTCTTCAGAAACCACTTGGGGCATCACCCTACTGATCGAGGCTTCGATATCGATCGCTGGATAATGCCCCGAATCAGCTAGCTCACGGTTAAGTACGATGTGACCATCCAAAATAGCACGCGCCGAGTCAGCGATCGGATCCTGGAGATCGTCGCCTTCGGTTAGCACGGTATAAAATGCAGTGATTGAACCTTGTGCTCCACCGCCGTTTCCCGCTCGTTCAACAAGTGCTGGTAAACGGGCAAACACAGAAGGGGGATAACCCTTAGTTGCCGGAGGCTCGCCCACAGCTAACGCGATTTCACGTTGTGCCATGGCATAACGAGTCAAGGAATCCATCAATAGTAGAACGTTTAAGCCTTGATCACGGAAATATTCAGCTACCTTGGCTGCTGTTTCACAACCCCGTAGCCGCAATAATGGCGATTGGTCAGCGGGAGCTGCAACTACAACAGCCTTTTGTAATCCATCTTCGCCTAATATTTCGTCAATAAATTCTTTGACCTCGCGACCCCGTTCACCAATAAGTCCGACAACAATCACATCCGCATTGGTGCCTTTTGTCATCATTCCCAACAGTACACTTTTACCAACGCCACTACCTGCGAATAACCCCATGCGCTGACCTTGACCGACAGTAATGCATGCATTGATAGCATTCACACCGACATCAAGCGGTGATTTTACAGGGCGACGATTTAAAGGGTTGATTGGTAAACTCCGATACGCCTGATGATTATCCGTCAATACGGGTCCCTTGCCATCTAACGGATGACCACGCGCATCGATAACTCGTCCTAACAATTCTAGGCCTAGGGGAAGCTGTTCAGTGCGAGTTAACGGTTTGACTTTAGCGCCAGGGACAACGCCGTGGGCGTCATCCATCGGCATCAAGTAACTGGTTTGACCTTCAAAGCCAACAACCTCTGCTTCGATTTCACCATGGGCAGACTCGACCGCGCATGTCGCTCCGATAGGCGCACGTACGCCCACGGCTTCAAACATCAAGCCCACGACACGGGTCAAATAACCAGATACCAAAACTGGAGCTGGCTTGACCCGCTTATTTAGCGTCGCAAAATAGTCGGTTAACACATCGCTCATGACGACCCTTGTAGTTTTTCAAAAATCAGGTCGATGCGGCTCGATAATGAATAATCAACACTTGAGCTTTCAGTAGTAACACGGCATCCGCCGCGCTCAAGTAGCTCGTCCTTACTCAACAGCCAGCCTTTTTCTTTTAGGTATTCCTCACCTAAACTCGTCTGCATCAGCTCAAGGTCATCAGAATTTAAATGGATAATTACGCGTTGATCGGTGACGGGCAGCACTTCGAGTGCCTGCTGAAATGCTTTCTTGATGATGTTTTCATTATGTAGAGGTTCGTCCAGGCAAGCCGCTCGAGTCAAGTTGAGTACTAAATCCAACAGCTGCTGACGCAATGTCTCAGTCAATTGCTGTGTTGGCTGTGTCAGACCATTCAAAACCTCGATGAGACGCTGCTCTGCTTCAGCCATTTTTGCCTTGCCATCAGCCAAGCCTTGTTCAAATCCAGACTGGAAACCCTGCTCACGCCCTTGCTCCACACCCTCGTGATGACCCTGTTCGACCCCCTCTTGGTGGCCTTGCTCGAACCCGGCTTTAAAGCCTTCTTCGCGCGCTGCCTCGCGGATTTCCTCTAACTCTTGTGCCGTTAACGGTTCCGGCGCTTGCTCCTCTTGCTCTTGCTCCGGCGGCTCGTACTGCCATTTTCTGGGCTTATTTAATGCATTACGCTGTTCGCCTGCTTTAACCTCATCAGTCGTGATATCCGGTAAGTCCCAGGTTTTCATTGTATGTTGCTCGCTCATGACTGCGGGTTCCTATCCATCATATTATAAGAACTCGTCGCCGCCGCCACCACCGAGCATTATCTCGCCAGCGTCAGCTAAGCGGCGCGCGACAGCAAGAATGTCTTTCTGGGCTGCCTCCACATCGCTAATGCGAACAGGCCCCATGGCTTCGAGGTCATCACGCAACATGTCACCCGCTCGTTTCGACATATTTTTGAATACTTTCTCTTTAACGTTGTCATCAGCACCTTTAAGTGCTTTCTGTAAAGTATCGCCATCAACTTCACGCAACAATGTCTGAATACCACGGTCGTCGACATCGATAAGGTTTTCGAACACAAACATCAGGTCTTGAATCTGCTGACTCATTTCTTCGTCTTGCTCGCGGATAGCGTCCATCAGCTGACCTTCGATATTGGTATCCAAGTAGTTCATGATATCCGCAGCCGCTTTCAAGCCGCCCATCTTCGCCGCTTGTGCACCTGCTTGACCCGCAAACTGTTTCTCCATGATCTCGTTCAGCTCTTGCAGTGCAGCTGGTTGCACTTCCTCTAAGTTAGCAATCCGCATCATCAGGTCTAAACGCACTTTTTCTGGGAACTGAGCCATTATTTCAGCACTCTGCTCGGCATCAAGATAAGACAGCACAATCGTTTGAATCTGAGGGTGTTCGTTACGAATAATGGTTGCGACCTGCTTCGAGTCCATCCACTTGAGTGAATCCAAGCCTTTCGCACCGCCACCCATGACGATCTGCTCAATCAGGTTACCCGCTTTATCTTCACCCAATGCAGAGGTCAATGCCTTACGGACAAACTCCTCACTCTTGAAGCCGATGTTGGTAAATCGTTGGATTTCCTCTAAAAACAGATTATGAACCGCGTTGACTTTGTCTTGGTTAAAGTCTTCGAGACTTGCCATTGCAGTACCCACTTTCTGCACCTGTTTGGGTTCCAAGTGTTTAAGAATTTGTGCGGCATCTTCCTCAGACAAACTTAATAATAAGATGGCCGCTTTTTCGACGCCCTCAAGCTGAGTGACGTCGTATTCTTGTTCTCTGCGTTTGGTACGCATATCTGTATTAGGCATCTTCGTTTAACCACGCTTTAACCACTTGAGAAGATAGTTCAGGCTCATTCGCAACCAATGCACGTACGGCCTTCAGCAAATCTTCATCTTTATGCAAGTCGGGAAGTTGTAAACTTCCGTCAGGTCCAAATCCAACTGAACTTTCATCAAACTGAGACGATAACAAGTCGATCGTCTCATCACCCATCATTTCATCGTCTTCGAGCATTGAGTTAGCATCATCGTCCAACTCCTGAGTTGGATTGATGAGTTTCTTCAGCATTGGGCGAACGACCGCCAATATCAATACCAGAATCACTAAGCCGCCCATCACCAGACGCGCCGCGCGCCAGAACCAAGGCTGATCCCAAATGGCTGTCTCGCCCGCGCCGAGGTCAGGCAACCGCGCGAAAGGCACTGAGACGACCTCAATCGTATCACCTCGACTTAGATCATAGCCAATCCCACCTTGTAAAAGGCGACGAATATTCTCTAGTTGCTCCGGTGAAGCCGGGGTCGACACTTGCTCACCTTCGGCATTAGTCGTTGTTGGCTGGTTAACGGCAACTGATACACTCAAACGCTCTATCGTGCCCGTTTGGTTGCGAGTATAGCTCACCGTGTTGTCGAGCTCATAGTTGCGCGTTGCTTCGCGATGCAAAGAGCCACTCGCGTCACGTTGACTCGCTCCGCTGCCTGCCTCTTCTGGGATATCTGACTCTAAAGGAGGCTGGTTGCTCAATGCCCCAGGAATGCCACCAATCGCTGAGCCTGCACTGCGGTTTTCGACTGTCATTTCGCTGCGAATAGCTGGCATATCTGGATTATATAGCCGTTGAGTCTTTTCAGATTGCGTGAAATCCATAGTGACATCAACTTGTGCCGTATAGTTATCGTAGCCCAGAACAGGGATCAGAATACTATCAATCTTGTTGAGATACTCTTCTTCGCGTTTGCGCTCAAGCTGGTATTCGCGACTATTCGTTGCCGCCAATGCACTTTGGGACCCTGAATTTAGCAACCGACCATTTTGATCCGTTACGGTAACTTGCGAGGTTTCTAAACTAGTGACAGATGAAGCCACCATATCAACGATAGAAGCAATTTCTTCCTCGCTGAGTGATTGATTGCCTCTTACATTGAGCATAACAGAAGCTTTGGGCTGCTTCTCTCGGCGTGCAAACACGTTCTCTTTGGGAACAGCGAGAAGTACACGTGCCGCCGACACAGCGCGCATTTCTTCAATGGCGCGTGCTAACTGTATTTCACGCGAGTGGATGAGGCGCTCACGTTCTAAACGTTGGCTCACCCCAAAACCCGGCTCGCTCATCAAAATATCTGAGCCCGAGCTCTCCGACTGACCGTAGTCTACGCCCGCTCGAGTGAGTTGTAATTTCACTGCGTCATAGTTTTCTTCGGGTACCGATACAACGTTACCCTCTACTTTATATTCGATGTTATTCGCATCAAGGTAGTCAAGCGTACCGACAAGCTGCTCGGTTTCCATCTTAGCCAATGGACGGAAAGTCGACTCTTGGGCCCAGAGCATGATAAAGACGGCAATGGCAACGCAAATGGCAAGCGCCAAAATTACGACAACCTGGCGTAACATATCAAAGTTAGCCAATTTATCGACAATACTTTGCTTCTCGCCAGCTTGGTCGTTTGTCTCTGCCGAGTTACTACCCGCGCCTTCTGTTACCATTAAATCTGTTGATTCAGCCACAGCTTATTCTCCAACTAGGACGGTTATACCGGCATTGACATGATTTCTTTGTACGCTTCTACCATTTTGTTGCGCACCTGCACCGTAGCTTCAAAAGCAATACTGGCTTTCTGACTGGCAATCATGGTTTGTTCAAGCGTGACATTCGGATCGCCGAGCTCCATACGCGTTTTCAAGTCGCCAGAGGTTTGCTGTAGCTCATTGACATTATCTACGGCCATTTTCAAAAGGTTAGAAAAGTCAGCATTTGCCGAATTCTCGACTTTTAACGCATTATTATTTTGTGCTTGGTCAAGATTGGCCGATTGAGTTGTCAGTTCGCGCCATTGTTGATAGGCCGCGTTGGCATCTACTTTCATCTTTTTCTCCGTCAAAAAACTTACGGCTTAACGTGTTAGTTAAGATGATGCAAGTAGAGTGCCAACTCCAAAAAGGTGGGCAATTAATTAGAGGTTTAAACCATTATCTCTTATTTTCGCTAGCTTATAACGCAAGGTTCGGGGTGAGATTCCAAGCTCTTCGGCAACAGGCTTACGTTTACCCTGATGACGTTCCAATGATTGTTTAATAATCCGATATTCTTGCATGAATAAGGATTCGCCCAAGTCCTCACTATGCGCTGGCTCTGCCCACATAGCGGATTCTTGCTTAGGGTGGGAATCCACCAGTTGAGCATTTTGCGAAACTTGTTCAGGCAGAACTTGGGTTCCCGGTACAACATCTAACATGAGGTCTGAGGCTTGAATTTCTCCCTCTTGTCGTAACACTAAAGCACGTTGAATGACATTTTCTAACTCACGGATATTTCCCGGCCAACTATGAATACGTAACTGCTGCTTCGCTGATTCCGATAGCTTTACGGGCTCTCGGATACCGAGTCGTTGACGGTGTCGTGCAATTAGCGATTCAGCAATCGGCTCGATATCGTCGCGCCGCTGAGCGAGAGGGAGCCAATGCAGAGGAAAAACGTTCAAGCGGTACATCAGATCTTCACGAAATGTTCCTTCGGCGACTGCTGTTTTTATATCACGGTTTGAGGTTGCAATAATGCGCACGTCTAACCGTATTGCTTGGCGAGCGCCCAAACGCTCGACTTGACGCTCTTGAATCACACGCAAAAGCTTGGCTTGCAGAGCGATATCCATTTCCGTCACTTCATCCAGCAAGAGCGTCCCCCCTTGCGCCAGCTCAAATTTGCCGGGCGAGGATTGTGTGGCGCCAGTGAAAGCTCCTTTTTCATAACCAAACAACAGTGATTCCAGCATAGTTTCAGGGATCGCTGCACAATTCACCGCGACAAAAGGACGCTGACCGCGCCCCGACTGCTGATGGATGTACCTTGCAAGTACTTCCTTACCTGTACCACTGGGGCCCGTTATAAGGACGGTTGCGTTCGTGCGTGCCACTTTTTTGGCCAGTTCCAGCAGCGCTAAACTCGACTTATCACGCACCACAATCCCGTCACTTGCAGCTTCGTCTATCGGGGCGTAGCGTTGTACCAAATGCGTCAATTCGTCGATCGAAAAGGGTTTACTTAGGTAATCAATTGCGCCTTCGCGCATCGCGACGACGGCATCATCGACTTTAGCGTAAGCGGTCATCATCACGATCGGTACATTAATCTGCAGATGCTTTATGTTTCGAAGTAGCTGCAAGCCATTCATACCAGGCATTTGCACGTCACTGACGACCAAATCGACTTTATGTTTCTTTAGCTTAAGTAATGCCGACTCACCGCTATCTGCATGCAAGCACTGATAATTTGCGAGCTCAAGTGTATCGGTGATGGCCTCTCTTAAAGCCGCGTCGTCCTCTACCACTAATACAGTAGGACTATCCATAACGCACCTCCAAGTCAGGTTGCTGAATTGTGGGAAACAAGACAATAAAGTCACTGCCGCGACCTTTTTCAGACCGCCATTCGATCTCACCGCCGTGGGCTTTTACCACCGTATCGACTACGGCGAGGCCCAGCCCTGTGCCGTGAGGTTTATTGGTCGCAAATGGCGTAAATAGTCGGGCTTTCATGGCTTCATCAATCCCCTTACCCTGGTCACTGACACGACAGCGCCACTGACCGCCATGACTAGAAGCCTCAACAACTATCGATTGCCCTGGGCTGCTTGCATCAATGGCATTGGTAATCAGGTTTTGGATTGCGCCAGCGACCGCTGTCTTGTTGATTTTTAAGGTGGGTGTTGAAGTGTCGTGGCGCCATTGGATAGCAATGCTTCGCTGTTTGGCATATGCTTCAACCGTTTGCTCTATGTGTGTCATTAGCTTGTTGGCGCTGACATTCGAAAGCGTACTTTGTTGACCACTTTTGGCAAACAACAGCATGTCATTTACATGATGCTCAAGGTCATGTAACCGCGCTTTGAGTTTTCCGCTAAAGTTGACACGTTTTTCTGTATCTAGATTACTTGTCGAAAGGTGTTCTGCGTAAAGTAAAGCAGTAGCTAACGGAGTACGTATTTGGTGAGCTAACGAAGCAACCATTCTGCCCATTGACGAAAGGCGTTGTAAGTGGGCAAGTTGAGCTTGCAGATCGCGAGTTTCAGTCAAGTCAGTCAGCACAACAAGCTGACCAGGCTGATCTGGCAGACTCGACACATCAACCCGCACACGGCGTCCGTTATGCAAAGACACTTCATGCCAGTCATCGGCTTTGGGTGTGAATGTACGGGCGACACAGTCGCGCCATAATTCACCACATAGATTGGCCCCCATCAATTTGACACTATTGGGGTTACAGTAATCGACAATGCCCTGCCCATTCACCAAAATGACGGCATTCGGCATTGCATCAATAAGTGCATGATTAGATTGCATTGGTTAGCGCATCCTAAAAAAGTTCTACGCTAACCATGCAAAAGATATGCCTGATTTTTATTATTTATTTCAGATACTTAGACGCGTCAAAATTCCATCACTATACTTTAGCGATGTCGTACTTCTTCATTTTTTCAACCAAAGTTGTGCGTCTCATACTCAGTAACTCAGCGGCTTTAGCAACCACTCCGTCTGCACGTTCAAGTGCTTGTTTAATCATTTCAACTTCAATCTCAGCCAGCATATCTTTTAGATTGAGTCCCGTTTCCGGGATTTCGGCAGCAGAAGTCGGTAACGAAACAAGTTCTTCTTCGTCGAGATCATCTTCGTCGTCATCAGAAAAAATGGCGTTCAGCGCATCTCTTTCCTGCAACTCGTCTGGGTATTCTGGCGTGATTTCTTCACTATCGATGTGCCTATATTTGTGCGGTAAATCACTTACATCAACCAACTGATTAGGGTGAGTAATAGAGAGTCGCTCAATCAAGTTAGATAGCTCCCGAACGTTGCCCGGCCAAGGGTGAGCCTCTAGAGACTGCATCGCACGCTCGGTAAAGCGTATCCCAATACCGCGCTCTTCTTTAAAGCGCCGAGCAATTTCACGCAGTAATAAAGGCACGTCCTCTGAGCGTTCACGGAGCGCAGGCACCTCGATAGGAAACACGTTTAGGCGGTAATAAAGGTCCTCACGAAATCTTCCATCGGCAATCATGTCTTCTAATTGACGGTGTGTTGCCGCAACGACTCGAACGTCAGCAGTTATACTTTTGCTACCACCAATGCGTTCGAAAATGCGCTCTTGCAAAACACGTAATAGCTTCACCTGCATAGGCAAAGGCATATCACCAATTTCGTCCAAAAATAGTGTGCCACCCTGGGCTAACTCGAAACGGCCCTTGCGCACGCCAATAGCGCCAGTAAACGCGCCTTTTTCATGTCCGAAGAGTTCACTTTCAAGCAAATCTGGGGGGATCGCACCGCAGTTAACCGGTACGAAGGGTCCATGACAGCGCGATGACAGCTGGTGTATGCCGCGTGCCACCACCTCTTTACCTGTACCGGACTCTCCTAACACAAGTACGTTTGCCTCGCTGCCCGCCACCTGCTGGATGAGTTTACGAATCTCGCGGATATCGTAGCTTTGACCTACTAATTTGGTTTCAAGCACATCAGCAACCTGACCGGATTGCGCGCGTTGGCTAGGTAAATGGCGGTGATAGGCTTGGCAATATCGAATTAGGTGCGAGAGCTCATCGTAGCTTAACGAATCGGTGATTTGCCCGACAACATTGGCTTTTCGAAACGCACTCTCGTGGCGTTCATTAGCACGGATAAAGGGCAGGTTGGGATACTCATTAGCCAATGACTCGAGGTCATCAATACAATCGCCAGCAATAATGCATAGCGCATTGTCTAACTGCTCATCGGTTAACCACTGGGTATGGCATTCAACGAGTTCGCCCATAAAGTCGAGCACTGTCTGTAGTTGCTTCTTACGCTCTGTATTGGACTCAAGTACGTAAATGACTCGAGCATCTCTAGTTGAGGATTTTACCACAAATCAACCCTTTAATTTTTCAGCCGACCAATCACAAAGTCATATCCAGCGCTATGAAGAAATAATTCTGTTACATCACCGAGCGTTCGTTGCTTCGCAACTTCTACCCATTGATAAAAAACATTGCGATGAACTTTTGCTGTCAAGCCTGTCGGAAGTTCGAAATAAGGTATGTCATCCTTAACATAACTTAACAGTTGCTGATTCAAAATATATCGTTCATCAATATTAGTGACAACTTGAATTACTGTTTCACCCTCGTAATCGTAAAATTGCCAGTCAACAATCAGAAATGGAGCGTCCTCGACACTTATTTTAACTTTTTCTGCGGGGGTTATCAGAAAATACTCGCCCGCCTCAAAAGTCAGTACTGATGCAAAAAGCTTCACGAGCGCTGAGCGCGTTATGGGAGAGTCTTGGTATAGCCACTCGCCCTGAGCGTTAATGTGCATCGGAATTTCGCCACAGTACGGCGGATCCCACTTTTCAGTGGGAGCATGATGATACGACTCAAGCTGTTTAGCTAAATCGCTTAGTGACATAGGCAACTAATCAACAAGTTTTTTCTGACGTAATAAGTACCAAAGCGTCGCTTCCGTACGGTTCGATACCTTAATCGCTTTAAAAATCGCAGACAAATGGACACGGATAGTACCCTCTGTAATACCCAAAATGTTTGCAATTTCTTTATTAGATAGACCTTGAGCTAATAGCTGCATAATTTCAAGTTGGCGTGGCGATAAAAAGCTCTCGGCACCGCTACTTTTGTTGCGGGGCTCGTTAAGATTAGGATCGTCTGGCAAATAGCGATCTCCGTTTAACAATCCACGAATAGCCATCTTTGCCTGTTCAGCGGTAGCGTCTTTGGGTAAATAACTACGCACACCCGCCGCCATTACTTGACGTACATCACCAATCGCCTTCGCCTTGGTAAAAAGGACCAAGTGCGCGGAAGGTGCGAGTCGCTTAAGGCGCTGTAACGCCGGGCGGATTTCTTCATCGGGCAATTCCATCTCTACGAAGATGATATTGAACTCATCCGCCTTAAGATAGTTCTCGGCGACTGCAAACGAATCAGCCTCGTAAATTGCTGGCTGTGTTGCATAGTTGGTCAGTAATTGTATGAGCCCTGAACGCATGAAGAACGATGGATCAATTATTAAAATCTTCATCTGGTTTCTCTCGTTTAAAATCCTTGCCTATTTAACTTTTAGCATACCCGAATTAGACAACAGAGCAAGTCTTCAAGCAATTTAATATGCTTTGTTAGACCATTTGTTAAGTTTATTAACAGGTATGTGATCTTTGCACTTTATGCATTCGTGCAAAAACCTTGTATAGTAAGCGAACGGCTCATTTACAGGGAATTATTATGAGATTACTCAGTCATTTAATTCTGACCTCATTGATTGCGGTCAGTGCTCTATCAACTACCTCAATTAAAGCACAGACAGTTTATACAAATGTTAACGGATACACGCTAACAAGCCCTGCTGGGCAGGATGCGCAACTTGAGCAATTCAGCGCATTTGCCGTCCGCAATGGCAAGTTTACCGCCATGGGTGACGCAAACCTGACGCAGCAATTTCCTAATTTCAAACAGGTTGATTTAAACGGTAAGACCGTACTGCCGGGGCTTATCGATGCCCATGGCCATGTGCTTGGATTAGGTTTGAGCCTGTTGCAAGTTGATCTTCGTGAGAGCAAATCGGCTTCTGATGCAGTCAGCGCCGTCAATGCGTATGCCCAGCAGCACGGTGACCTTAAATGGATTAAAGGGCGTGGCTGGAACCAAGAAAACTGGCCGAGTAAACGTTTTCCTACCGCCAAACAGCTCGACGAATTCGTAGCTGATCGTCCTGTCGTTTTAACGCGAGTTGATGCTCACGCGGTATGGCTTAACTCAAAAGCGCTCGAAGTCGCAGGTATCACTAGTGAGACAGTCGCGCCTGATGGCGGACAGATTATTAAGGATGCTGAAGGCAATCCCACCGGTATTCTAATCGATAATGCAATGAACTTAATTGAAGCGCACATTCCAGAGCCTTCAGCCAGTGAGAAGAAACAAGCGTTTCAGTTAGCATTCGATCATTTGCTATCAGTCGGTATTACCTCGGTACATGATGCGGGTGTGCCTGCCGTCGACCTGTCAATTTACAAAGGCATGCAACATCAAGGTGCCATGCCAATGCGCGTCTATCCGATGATTGCAGCGACTGAACCGCAATTACCCCAGTTACTTGCTGAGGGCCCTTACCGCAGTGATGACGACAAACTGTTTATTCGTAGCGTTAAAATCTATGCCGATGGCGCATTGGGCAGTCGCGGTGCGGCGTTACTAGAACCTTACAGTGACGACCATGACAACCATGGTCTGTTGGTCACCTCGGTTGATAACATTCGTCAACTGTACGAGCTTATCATCCCTTATGGCTTCCAAATAAATACTCACGCCATTGGCGACCGTGCGAACCGTATTGCCCTTGACGCCTTTGCCGAGTTTTATCAAACCCTAGGCGGTCGTAACCTGCGTAATCGTATTGAACACGCGCAGATCGTCAACGTTGACGACCTCAACCGGTTTAAAGACTTAAATATCATCGCTTCAATGCAGCCAACGCACGCCACAAGTGACAAAAATATGGCAGAAGCTCGACTGGGTAAGGCACGTATGGAAGGCGCATATGCGTGGCATACCTTACTTGAGCAGGGGACTATCATTGCTGCTGGTTCTGATTTTCCAGTAGAGCTTGCGAACCCATTTTATGGTTTGCATGCAGCCGTGACTCGCCAAGATCGCCAAGACATGCCAGCCGGCGGTTGGTACGCGGAAGAATCAATGTCTCTTGAACAAGCGCTACGTGCGTTTACCATCGATGCGGCGTATGCTGGATGGCAAGAGGACACCCTCGGTTCGATTGAACCTGGTAAATGGGCCGACTTCATCGTCTTAGACCGTGACCCGTTCGCCATTGATGCAAAAGAAATTTGGCAAGTGGGTGTTGAACAAACCTTTGTCGCTGGTGAACAGGTATTTTCAAATGAATGATGATTTCCTATTTTCTGAGGACGAGCCAGAGGAGGAGGTTGTCTCGACAGCCCCTCCTTATGAAATTTTAATCGTGGATGATGATGAAGAAATTCATACCATCACCAAGATGGCGCTCGCCGACTTTAAACTGGATGGCCGCCCACTTAAGTTTCATTCCGTCTATTCAGGCGAACAGGCGAAGGCATTTTTGGCAGATAATAAACAGATCGCGATGACACTGCTTGATGTCGTGATGGAAACCGACCATGCCGGACTCGATGTGGCGCGTTGGATCCGCCAAGAATTGCAGAACCGCCTGATCCGTATCGTATTGCGTACTGGACAACCGGGCCAAGCCCCAGAAGAAGATGTCATCGCCCGATACGATATTGATGACTACAAAGAGAAGACGGAACTCACCTACCGTAAGCTGGTAACCCTAATGTACTCATGCTTACGTGCATATCGCGATCTCAATGCTATTGAGCGCAACAAACGCGGCTTAGAAAAGGTGATTAACGCATCTGCCGAGGTATTCAGCGCCCGCTCTATGCACTCGTTGTGCCAAGGTATTTTGGAACAGTTGGTCGCCCTTATCACGCACTCTGACGATGCCATGTACTGTCGTACGCACGGCTTGACCGCTAAAACGCGTGACAACCAAGAGTTTGAAATTATTGGTGGTACCGGCGATTACGCCCGAGCCGTTGGTCAATCGGTCACGCAAGACATTGATTGGACGCTGGTTAACGAATTACAGAACTTAGAGCGTTCGGTTGTTTTTAGGATCCATAATAATGATTACTATGGTCTCTACAAAACCACCGGTGGTCGTCAATATCTATTGGTCATCAAAGATGTTCGCGAACTTTCTGAGCTCGATCAAAACTTGCTCGGTCTATTTGTGAATAATAGCTCTATTGCTATCGACAACTTGAATTTGCGCGAAACAGAACGTGAAGCGCAACGCGAATTACTTTACTCCGTGGGTGAAGCAATCGAAAAACGCTCGGTGGATAATATCAGTCATCATGTCAAACGGTCGGCAGAGATGGCGGGGCAATTATTAATTGCCACAGGCGCCGGCAGTGAGGAAGCTGAAAAGCTGAAACAAGCGGCATCAGTCTATGATATCGGCAAAGTATCCGTGCAAATGGAGTTGGCGCAAAGTGCCGACGCCCTTTCGATTCACGATTACGAAGAAATTATGAGTAATGTGATCAAAGGCCATGACTACCTGAGTCAAACCGATACCGAGATCGCTCAACTTGCCGCCCGTATTGCTCAGGACATTCATGAGCGTTGGGATGGACGCGGTTTTCCCAGTCGGAAAAAGGGAAAAGCCATTGATATCAATGCGCGTATCCTGTCAATCACTAGTCAATACGATGCACTGCGGACGCAACGTTCTTATCGCGAAGCGCAAGATACAGGTGCCGCCATTGACTATCTCACGCTGCACTCGGGCGAGTTTTTCGACCCAGAGCTCGTGGGGATTATGATTGACCACATTGATGCGATGGAAAAAATCAGACAACGCTACTCAGATATCATTTAATTGCGAGGCTATCATGGATCTACAGTCCATTCGTCGGGATTATAATATTGGGCACTTAACAGAAGCGGACGTACCCAATACGCCGTTTACATTATTCGAAAGTTGGCTTAGCAATGCCGTGGAGTGTGGTTTAAATAGCGACCCCACTGCGATGACCGTGGCGACCGTTGACAGTCAAGGTCAGCCGAGTCAGCGTATCGTTCTACTCAAAGGTTTCGACGAGTCTGGACTGCGTTTTTTCACCAACAAGCAAAGCCATAAAGGCAAAGACCTTGCACTTAACCCCAAGGTATCCTGCCACTTTGCGTGGCTTGCACTCGAGCGCCAGGTGCACTTCCGTGGTCATGCTGAGCCGCTCAGCGAACAACAAAACGACGATTACTTTTATTCGCGCCCATTCGAGAGTCAAATCGCTGCACTGATTTCGAACCAAAGTCAGCCGATTGGCAGTCGTGATGAGCTCGTAAAGTACTATCAGGATCAACTTGAGCAGTACCAAGGTAAGCAAGTACCGCGCCCTAAACACTGGGGCGGTTACCGCATCGTACCCAGCGAGGTTGAGTTTTGGCAAGGTGGCGAACATCGCCTGCACGACCGTTTCTTGTATCGCTTAGAAAGTAACGGCGATTGGGTCGTGCAGCGACTACAACCTTAACGGATTGCGTTGGGTAACGGTTGCTGACAGAACTCAGCGCATTTATTGAGCACCTTGAGCGTCGCGGGCGCATAACGTACTCCCAGCTCCATCTGTTGTCGTTTTCGCGCCAACGCTTGATGACCAGGAATACGCACGGGGTTATTGGCATCAATAGCCTCGGCTGATAGCGTATCGCGGATCAATTCATCGACCTGCGCAATAAAGGTTTTCTGCTCACCAAATGCCGAGGGATCAATCACTTGGATCCAAACGGTGTTGGCATCCCCCTCGTCTTTGCCCTGACTACGACCATACTGTGCCAGTGCCATCGTCCACAACTCACTGAACAAGGTTAAGCCATACCCTTTATAACCGAGTAGCTCGCCACCTAAGGGAGCAATGGCGCTTGCGGGCTCCGAGAAAAAGGTCTCAGGATCATCCGTCCACTCGCCATGCTCGGTCACCAGTGCTTTGTAAGGTAGTTTTTGCTGATTCGCTTTTGCTTGGCGCACCTTACCTGCGGCAGTCATGGATAAACTGATATCCAACAGAATAGGGTCGCTTGAGCTCGGCACACCCACTGCAAACGGATTCGGCGAATACACCGCTTGTTTAGCACCAAACGGCGCAACCGCACGCTGTCCTGGGGTCGAGCACATAAGGCTTATCATCATCCCTTGCTCAGTGGCGAGACTTAAATAAGCGGCTAGCGAAGCAATATGTTGACTGCGGCGCACGGTGATAGTCCCCGTACCCGCTTGCTTCGCCATAAGAATCGCTTCGTTTATCGCCATCGGCACAACATAAGGCCCTGGTAAGCGCTGAGCATCCCAGTTGGCCACTGCCGCCCGCTGTTGCAATACCTGAGGTTGCCCTTTAGGCAGGCTCTCACCACGGTCTAGCCACTGGCAGTTATTAAGGAGACGGATAAGTCCATGGGTGCTATAACCCAACAAATCCCCTTCTAAAAGGTAATACGCCACGTGACGCGCTACTTCGCCAGACGCACCCGCCGTTTGCAGGCATTCCGATGCCCAATCTAACAGTTCATTGTAATCAAACAGACAATCACGCTCGCTCATCAAATTTCCTCTTGGTCAGCGACACTACTAACGGTAAGCTTACACTAATGACCATAGCAAGGAGTAGAACAGGTGTCATCTAGTCGATCAATTGAACGCATTGCCGTAATTACCAGCGGCGGCGACGCGCCCGGTATGAATGCCGCGCTACGCGCAGTGGTATTAGCTGCTGAACACGACGGCATCGACGTCGTGGGTTTTCGTCATGGTTATGAAGGCTTGCTGAACAATGACTATATGAAACTCGGTCGTCATGAAGTCGAACATATACTGCAGTATTCGGGCACTATTATAAAGAGTGCGCGTAGCGAACGTTTTAAATCCGATGAGGGGGGTATCGAGGCGGCTCGCAATCTTGATGCTCAGCATGTCGATGCGTTTATTGTCATTGGTGGCGACGGTTCATTTAGAGGTGCAAATCACCTTGCTAAATTTTGGCAAGGTCCTATTATTGGCATCCCCGGCACCATCGACAACGATCTCTACGGAACTGACCACACGATAGGCTATGACACCGCGGTAGAAACCGCGATGGACGCACTCGATAAAATTCGTGATACAGCAGAAGCCATGGACCGCGTATTCATTGTCGAGGTGATGGGCCGTAATGCAGGCTATATTGCTATCAGTAGCGCCATGGCGAGTGGTGCCGAACGTATGATTTTGCCTGAGTTACAAAAAGATAAACCGCTCACCATCGATGCATTGGTTAAACACGTCGAAGGTGTTAATCGCGTACGAGGCGACTCGAGCTACGTGATGGTACTCTGCGAAAACCAATGGCCCGGTGGCGCCGTACGTTTGGCGGAGCAATTAGAAGATCGACTGAACTTCCCTTGCCGCCCCTGTTTACTCGGCCACGTGCAACGCGGTGGGCGTCCTACCGCAATGGATCGTATTTTAGCGACCCGTTTAGGCGTTTATGCCGTACAACTAGTGCAAGAAGGAATTACCGGCGTGATGGCCGGTATTGAGAGAAACGAGCTGGTCACCACCCCGCTCGAAGACACTTGGGTCAAGCGCAAAGTGCTGAGCCAGGAATTAATAGATATACAGACCAAATGGTTTAACCCGATCAAAAAAGATCGCCATAAAGCCACGGTCGATAAAGCGTAAGTAAGGTATTGTGCCCATGTCAGAAATTTCACTACCAGTGGCTACCAATGATCCTGTTCGCCCATTTTTTGGCGCCGAACGTTCATTTTCGATCCATCCTGGCAGTATCCACATCATTGGCTTTGGCTTTGATGGAACCGCATGTTTTCGTAAGGGAACCAAAGAAGGTCCTGATGGACTTCGCTCGGTCTCAGAAGATATAGAGTCTTATTCCCCCTATCTGGATGCCGATCTGGAAGATTACGAGTTTTTTGACTTGGGTAACCTGCGCTTGGGTTTTGACGACGATGTCGAAGCACAATGGCACCACGCCAATAATGACTTTAATCAGATTTTTGAACCGCTTGATTTAGCGGCAACTAAGACCAAGCTCATCACCTTAGGGGGTGAGCATTCGATTTCGTATGCCCCTATCGTCAAGCATCTTAAGCAATACCCCAATATGGTATTGTTGCACCTCGATGCACACGCGGATTTGCGAGATGGCTTCTTGGGCTATCATTTCTCGCACGCGTCGATTATCCGTCGCGTGGTCGACCATTTTGGTCCCGAACACCAACTCATTCAGTACGGCATCCGCTCAGGTACCCGAGACGAATACACCTGGATGAACCAACAAGGCACGATCCGCAAGTCACGTCAGGACTTTCTTAAGTCAGTTCAGGACATAGCCGGCGACCGCCCTATTTATCTGACACTCGACCTTGACTACTTTGACCCGGCCTTTATGCCCGGTACAGGCACACCAGAACCGGGGGGAGAGGACTTTCATTCATTCGTCAGTTTGATGAAGATCCTGCGCGAGAAAAACTTTATTGGCGCAGATATTGTTGAGTTATCCCCCAAAATTGACCCAACGGGCAACTCAGATGTATTCGCAGCAAAAATTGTTCGCGAAGTATTGTTAACCCTTGAGCAAGCAGGAGCATAAGCCGATGGCAGATTGGACTATCGACCAAGCTGAAGAACTTTACGGTGTGAATCGTTGGGGCGCAGGTTATTTCTCGATTGGCGAGAACGGTAACATCAAAATTGCACCCAACCATCGTTTACCGGATATCACCATCGACATGCGCGAAGTCGTGGATGAAATTATTGCTGAAGGTATTGAGTTACCGGCAGTGATTCGTTTTCACGACATTCTGCGATCTCAGGTTGAGATTATAAATGAAACGTTCAGCAAATGTATTGAAGAAGCTGAATACAAGGGCAAGTACTGTGGTGTGTTCCCGATTAAGGTCAACCAGATGCGCGAGGTGGTCGAAGAGATCATGGACGCAGGCGAACCCTACAACTATGGATTAGAGGCGGGTTCTAAGCCAGAGCTCATGGCTGTCATGGCCTATAATGACAATCCCGAGGCGCTCACAGTCTTAAATGGCTACAAAGATAAAGACTACCTGACATTGGCGCTGCTTGGACGTCAGTTGAAGCGTAAGATGATCATCGTTGTCGAGAAGTTCAGTGAACTCGAAATGCTGATCCCGCTTGCGAAGCAGCTCGGTGTTGAGCCAATGATTGGCTTGCGCTCAAAAATGATGGTGCGTAGCTCCGGTAAATGGGCGGGCTCAAGCGGCGATCGCGCTAAGTTTGGTCTGAGTATTGCCGAAATTCTTAATGCCATTGAACGTTTGCGCGAAGAAGACATGCTGCATTGCGCGAAGTTATTACACTTTCATATCGGCAGTCAGCTCTCGGATATTCGCAAAATTAAAGAAGCGGTATCTGAGGGCGCGCGTTTGTACGCCAAATTGGTACAAGAAGGCGTTGAACTTGAGTACTTAGACATCGGTGGCGGTTTGGGCATCGATTACGACGGCACCAGTTCTACCACCGACTCATCGCGTAACTACTCAACCGAGGAATATGTTGCCGACGTGGTATGGGGCATTAAGCAGGTCTGTGACCTCGAGAACGTCCCTCATCCTAATATCGTTAGCGAAAGTGGCCGTGCCATGACCGCGCATCACAGCTGTGTGGTCTCGAATATTGTGGGTGAAGTAAACCCATCAGGCACCGACTTTGACTTGAGTGCCACCGAGGATGAGCACATCTTGGTGAAAAACATGCGCGACCTATTCATTAATGGCGCACAATATCACCCTCAAGAGCGCTATAACGACGCGGCAGGCTACAAGCAAAGCGCATACGAGGCATTTAAGCTCGGTATCCTCTCGCTGAAAGAGATGGCTAAGCTAGATACCATGTATTGGCGTATTCTCGCCGATATCCACACCGGCCTTGATGAAGAAAGTGCTTTTATTCAAGAGCTGGATGAGCTTGAAGACATGCTGGCGAGTCAGTACCTGTGTAACTTCTCGATTTTCCAGTCAGCTGCGGACACCTGGGCAATTGGTCAAGTACTGCCGATTGTGCCTATCTCGCGCCTTGACGAGAAGCCCGAAGTGCGTTGCTCTATTGCTGATATTACCTGCGACAGTGACGGTAAGCTGAGTAAGTACATTGAAGGCACAGAAATTCGTGAAAACATCCCGATGCATAAACTGAAGAAGGATGAAGCCTATCATGTTGGTTTATTCTTAACGGGCGCCTATCAGGATGTCATGGGTGACATGCATAACTTGTTTGGCCGTTTAACCGAAGTGCACGTGTATTGTCATGACGACGAACCAGGTGACTTTTATATTGAGGAAGTTGTACCGGGTACATCCGCTGAAAAAGTGCTGACGACGATGCAATACAACACCGAATATATGGCTAAGACGGTTAAAAAGCATATTGATCGTCAGGTACGTAAAGGTCACCTGCAACCGCGTGAAGGCGTGCGCTGGACTAACTTTTACGAGAAATGTTTGGCGGGCAGCACCTATTTGCGCGTAGATTAACCGCAAAACGGTGATTTACTGACCAAACGGTAAAAAACCTAAGAAAAGCGGTTGACTCGAAGACGAAAAAAACGTTTAATACGCCTCGTCGCCCGGATAGCTCAGTCGGTAGAGCAGAGGATTGAAAATCCTCGTGTCGGTGGTTCGATTCCGCCTCCGGGCACCACTATTCTGAAAAAGCCCTGCTAGCAATAGCGGGGCTTTTTTGTATCTGCATACCGACACGCGTGTCGGTGCTGTTGCACGACGCGTTCGATTCCGCCTCCGGGCACCACTATTCTGAAAAAGCCCTGCTAGCAATAGCGGGGCTTTTTTGTCTGATCGACTCTCTAGACTATCACCAAGAAAGCCGGGCCATCACACGCTGCTCACCAAAGAGCAGCGAAAAGGACCACCCGTTGCGCTCGCACAGCCGCTCCACGATACCTAACCCGAGACCATACCCGTTAGATGATGCCTCGGCTGATGGGGTCTGCTCGTTAGCGACACTACTCACCTGATTGGTGACTAACAGCTCATTCTGCTTAACGCGAACCGTGATGGGCCCATGTCCGCTAAGCGTATGTTCAAACGCATTACGTATCAGGTTATTCACGGCGATATAGAAAGCTTGTGGATGCCCGCAAACGGTTGGGTTTGCGAGTTCCTCTATATCCACGCTGACGAATTTGTCTTTTAACAGATAGTGCTGTTGCTCAACGGCCTGGTTTACCAGCGGCATGACTAAGAATTGTTGGTTATACAGCCCATCGTCCATCTCCCGAGATAGGCATAAAAACATTTCAATGGTCGTTCTCATGTCGAGTGTGGCTCTTCTCACGCGCTCTAAAGCTTTTACGTCATCGGCGGGTAAATCACTTTGCTCAAGCAGCTCAAGCGCTCCAGTTATCACTGTAATGGGGGTGCGTAACTCGTGGCTGGCTGAACTAGTAAAGTAACGCTCTCTCTCGACAAACGCACTGATGCGCTTTAGAGTTTGCTCAATGGTTCTGGCGAGCAGCCCAACCTCATCGTCACCGAACCGGCCGGACGCGATGCGTTTATGATCATCAACCGACAGCTGCTTAGGATCAATGTTGGCAACAGCTTTGGCCAGGTGCGCGACTGGCGCAACAGCCCTGCGCATAACAACAATCCCCAGCCCAAAACCAAGAATCCCTAACGTACCCACAACGCCGGTGATCACCAGGAGCCACCACCAATCCTCTGAGGACTCCGCCTCAATACCGGCAACATCGAACACCACAAAGGCGTGTCGTTGTTCTTCACCACCGGGTATTACCGCAACATGTAACTCTTCTTTCTCAAACTCGTAAATCCCCTCACCGGGGTTTGTTCGTGCCCACGGCCTGATGGATGCCGGCAAGCTCTCAATCGATTCGTATCCGCGCAGGTTTATTGGCATGGACGGGTAGCTCTCAACGGCACGCTGTAGCTGATGCGTCATAACACGGTCTTCGCTTAACTTAATCGCGGCGAAAAAGGCAAACCCCCAGACCACGCTAAGCACCGCCACACAAATAGCAAATGCAATCGCGACACGCTTACGCAAACTGTGCCGATACATTACTCAGCACCTTCTGCGATTCGGTACCCAATACGATGTACGGTGTGAATTAAGGCTCGCTCAAATGGCCGATCAATCGCCTGCCGCAGTTTGTACATATGCGATCGAAGTGCGTCACCGTCTGGCGGCTCATCAGCCCACAATAAGGTTTCGAGCGCATCACGTGTAACAACCGAGGGTGCCTCCTCCATCAGTCGCTGCAGCAGTTTCATGCCCGCAGGGTTGAGCTCGATTCGTTGTCCCGCGCGATGAACTTGTCGGGTGGAGCGGTTCAAGGTCAAGTCCCCCACCGTTAACAGGTTGTCGGTTCTTCCGCGGTTGCGTTTACGAAGCGCCTGCAGTCGTGCATGCAGTTCCTGTAAGGCGAAAGGTTTCACTAAATAGTCGTCCGCTCCCGCTGCGAACCCCTTAATTTTATCATCCAATGTGTCTCTCGCCGTCAGCATAAGTACCGGCGTATCTAAATTGCCCTCAGCACGCAACTTTTGACAAAAGCTTAAGCCATCCATCCCTGGAAGCATAAGATCGAGAACAATCACGTCAAATGGGTGAGTCAACGCCAGGTGCAATGCACTGATACCATCGTAGGCAAAATCCAGTAGGTAACAATGCTTTTCGAGGTATGCCGCAATGTTGCCGCAGATGTCGCGATTGTCTTCGACAATCAACACTCTGCTAGGCTCTGCACCAAGAACGTGTGCCATTTGTTATTCTCCTTTACCAGGCATAATCCACTCGCAGGCCAATCAGAGGCTCTGCTTCGCTTTCGTCTTTTACTTGCACACCTCGTCGATAGTCAAACTCTGCGTCGTCGCTCGAGGACGCTGCCGTTACGTTGATAACGTCTAGAAAGGCCGTTACATCGATTGGGCCAAACGCACGCCGATAGTCAACGCGGACATTGAACAAGCCGGAACCGCTTTTACGACCGATATTACGCTCGGTGATTTCTTTTGAATAGCGCACCGGTTGCCCCGGTCCCAACACGTCAGCATGAATGATAAATTGATCATCAGGCCGACCGGACAGGTATTTGTAGCGACCCGCCACTTTCCAGCGGTCGTTAATTTCCCAGGTCAAACCGAGCGTGGCAACATGCTCACGACTAAACTCAGCCGCTACATCACCGCGACCATCTTTGCGGTCGACGACCGCATCATTATAGGAGTATGTTGCGGTCGCGTATAAACCCTCTCTGATCATGCCGTTTGCGACAATATCCACACCGTAGGACGAGCCCTCGCCAATGTTGGCAAAGGTTCCGTTTGCGCGATCCAGATCCACCACCAGATTATCGAGGCTTTGATAATAGGCTTCCGTTAACACCGACCAACGCTCACTAGGAAAAAACTGAAAACCGACACTACTGTGCCTGATGTCCTCGTTCTTAAGGTTGTTCGACTCGTTTGCGGCCAGCTCTAAAAACCGAGGTGACTGATGAAAGAGGCCAGCAGTCGCAAAGTATCGTACTTTTGCACTCGGCCGCCAGTTAACGCTAAAGCGAGGCGAGACCAGGCTTTCGTCTGCAAAGCCGTCCCGCTCTAACCTCAGTCCCGTGCTAAAATCCCAATCGCCGCGCTCAAAAACCTGCTCGACATAACCCGCATAATTGGTTTCTTTCCGGTTCAGTGACGAATTGATGTTCTCAGGCGTCAACACGATATACTTTTGATCCGGGTCGGCTCTGAAGTCATCGTCGTCATAAACAAACCGAGTCCAGGTACCATCCAAAACCGTATCATAATCCAGCTCAAGCTGGGTTAATCGAATACCGGCACTTAATACGCCCCATTGGTTCAATGTTTCAAAGTCGCTGCGCCAGCCAATCTCCGTTTCACCTTCACCGATGGTAATGATGTTTTCACGTACCGGAAAGCTGGACGCGGGTGAGCCCTCGGGTACCAGATCAGGGAACGCCTCGCCTTCGGAGCTCAGTTTATCGCTTTGGCGATAGTAGATCTTGTTACTCCACACCGAGTCGTCACCAACCCACGAGCGCAACGTCAGACCGTACAGGTCACTGTCTTGCTCAGAGTCTTGCAACGCAACATCTTCAAAATTAGGCGATTCGGCTACGTGAGTCACGCCGCGCGTATAATCTTCGTGAGTGTCGATAAGCAACACCTCTAACGTGTGTTTATCGTTAATGGGGGTGACCGACTTGATGATGACATCTCTCAACACCGGTTCGCCAATGTCGAGCTCGTCGATAGTTTCGAACAGCGAACCAAAATCCAGTCGCCGTGCCGAGACCAGCATTGTGGCATCTTCGGTAATACCGCTAGGGCCGTCATAGCCCACTTCATAGCCTGCCAGATCGTAGCGAAAGCTAGCGGAAGGGCTTGGGTTTCCGTCAGCCACTTCCAGTTTGAGTAGCGACGCAGCCCGGCCGCCATAAGCGGCGCTCCAGCCACCCGGCGAGAACTCGGCACCACTGATGACGTTGGGTGCAAAAATCGAGAAACGACCACCACCGCCAACATCTTCCTCTTCACCTAACGTTGCATCAAAGTGAATTGCTTTATCAAAAGGAAACTCGTCAACGAACAGCAAATTATCTCTGGGTCCGCGGCCGCGAACACTAAAACTGGCAAATTCACTGGCGGATGCCAAGCCCGGCAAGCCGTCCAAGGAGAGCAGCGGATCGGCTCCTCCTCCAACGGCACTGCGCAACGCTTCTCTGTCCAAGTAGGTGCTGCTAGCGGATGCATAAGCCTCAGCTCGCTGACCTTCGACCGAGATTCTTTCTAAAGCCTCCGCTCTAACTTCGAGCAGTTCAAACGTAATTTTGAGGTTTTTCCGCGTCACCACGCGCACACTCGGCTCATAAAGTGATGCAAACCCGCTTTTATTCACAGCCACGGAATATAAGCCCGGATCGAGTTGTTCAATGATGACACGGCCCTCGGCGTCAGTTTCTATCGACTTTGTAGATCTTGTTTCCCGCTCTATCAGCGTAATCGCCACATTCGCCAGCGGCCTGTCTGTGGTCTGATCTTTAATGATAAAAGTCAACGCCCCGGGCGATTCTGCTGCGTAGGTAAAAAATGGAAAACTGACCAAAGCTGCCCACAGCGCAAGCCACCATACCGTACTAAATTGTCTACTCATGTTGTTACCCTCTCACACCCACTGTCATTTTTTATGGATCGCTGCGAGGCTAGCAAAACTGATGTGACTAAAAAGTCGCCATAATATGAACGCTACATGATCATTAAGACTGGATTACACCCAAACCTTATATTACAAACGATTCTTATTTGTACGATTGTCGCTGTATCGTCTTTTTCATTAGGAGTGAGTAAAGTTGAAAGATCTTTTCGATTCCGCCTCTGGACACCACTCTCCTAATAACATCCAAATGCTTACCCTCCTCGTCGTCTATCCTTGCCGTGTTACGCGCTAATCGCTTTTTGCAATTAACTGACGGATCTCATCCGCGCTCGATGGCCTTGCGATGCGCGCGACTTCCTGGCCATCACGCAAAAATATCAATGTGGGCCAAAGCTTCACTTTAAATGCCCTGCCCAACGGCTTACCCTTGCCGTCATATATTTTTATGTGGCGCATCGCCTTCTGTTCGTTAACCGCCGCTGTTATCGCCGGTTGTGCAGCCTGACAATATCCACACCATGGCGCACCGAACTCAAGCACAACATCACCCGATAGCTCACTGACTTGCTCAAACGTTAATGTTTCTTCCGCGTAGTCTTGCTCAGTGCCCTGTATATCAGTTTTCATTGTTCATGCTCCTCATTTAAATGATTCATTCTAACCAGAGTACATCAACTTTATATCAAGATCGCGTCACTCTTTTGCACTCGGCACAGTCGCCGCGCCGGATTTGTTTCACCGCTTACAGTTTGTAACAAAGCAGATTCGCTTTTCTACGCGCGCGTGATTATTGTTTAATCAAAGTCATTATGAGGGCGTTGACATGTACAGTGACAAAGATATTCGCGCGGCTGTAGAAGCGGGCGTCATGCCTAAACAAACGGCGAATGCGTTTCGTGATTTTATACAACAACAACGCGGTGGCGTGCTCAATCAGGATCAAGAATATATTCCTTTAGTGCACGGATTTAACGACATTTTTGTCGTGATCGCCGCAGTGATTGCGTTAGCCGGTCTCTGGACAATTGGTAATACCGTATCGCCGCTGATCGGTGGTGGTCTAGTGGCCGTTGCAAGTTGGCTGTTGTCGGAATACTTCACCCGTCGCCGACATATGGCACTGCCATCCATCGTGCTATTAGTTACCGCGTTGGGCGGCACTTTGGGTGGCGTGATTATGCAATTGCTTGCCATGGCAGTACGACCCGACATCGCCAGTGGTGTTGCGTTTATTGCCAGCAGTGCGGTTGCCACAGCGCATTGGTTCCGGTTCCGCGTTCCTATCACACTCGCGGCTGGGGTCGCTACGGTCATTGGTATCATTGTGTCGTTCTTAAGCACCACCTGGCTGTTAGACAGTATCTTAATTGACTTAGTGATCATGACGGGCGGGCTGGTGACTTTTGGCATTGCCATGTACTGGGATGCCTCAGACGTTGATCGCACCAGTCGCCGTTCGGATGTCGCATTTTGGCTTCATCTGCTGGCAGCACCACTGATGATCCACCCGTTGTTCAATGTGATCCTTGGCAGTGATTTTGAAATTGGTGTCACTCAGGCAGCAGCCACACTGGTGCTTTACTTGGTTTTAAGTGTTGTGTCACTGATTATCGACCGTCGCGCATTAATGGTTTCTGCGCTCGCGTACGTGATCTTTATCTTCAGTCAGGTACTCACCAGTGTCGGTTTGGTGGACTTAGGCAGTGCGGTTATGGGGCTAATCGTCGGTGCCGGCTTACTGCTTGTGTCGGTGTTCTGGCACCCGCTCCGCAGCGCTTTGGTGTCAAAACTACCTCCAGCGCTACTGAACAAGCTTCCGTCGTTACAATAATGAATAGAGCGGCGCCTGCCGCTCCATTCTAACTTTAATACTAGCATTTGTATGAAATGTGTAAAAATGTGCTTTGAAAAGCGCTCGAAGCGATCCATACTTTTATAACTAAACATCTTATTAACATTTGGAGCCATTATGGCTGTAAAATTTGAAGACCGTCCGCTGGATAAAGTCCGCGAAGAGGTGATAGACCAACTGGTTATGAATTACAGTCATGGTGAGTTATCGCAAGAGGCTTTTGAGGCGCGACTCGATCACGCATTTGATTCCACGACTCATCAGCAGCTCGCCGACTTGGTTGAAGACTTGCCCCTGCAGGTTGATGCGAAATACGAGCAAAGCAAAGCCGCGCGCTTTGACGCACACTCCACCAAAATATTCGCCGGCAGCGAGCACTCGATTGTAGCGGTACTCTCATCGCAAAGCATGAAAGGTGCTTGGCAAGTACCCGCTAAAATTAAAGCCTACAGCGTACTTGGTTCACTCAAGATCGACTTCACTGATGCGCACTTTGAGAGCAATGAGATTCATGTTCAATTACTCGACCTTGTGGGCGACATCAAAATTTTCGTACCTGAGTTTGCTCGTGTGACCTGTAATGTCGCCAACATCATCAGCTCTCTCGATAATCATCTCGAGGCGCCTGTGCAAGAACCTAAGGTTCACATCCATATTTCAGGTTATTCCGTACTCTCTTCTATTGATATCAAAGTGCGCCAAACCATGCGCGAGCGTTTTATTGCATTTGCTGATAAGTTAAAGCGCACTTGGACCGCCTAAAAACAACAACATGGAGTCTAATCAATGAAGTTATACGAAATGGCGAAAGCCCCTAACCCACGCCGTGTGAGAATGTATTTAGCCGAAAAGGGCTTGCTCGATAAAGTCGAGCGCGTCGAGATTGATTTAGCAAAAGGCGAAAACCTGAGTGAATCCTTCAAGGCAAAAAATCCGATGCAAAAAGTACCCGTGTTAGAACTTGATGACGGGACCTATGTGTGCGAAACCACGGCAATTTGTCATTATTTTGAGAACCAGTTCCCAGATACGCCCAAACTACTCGGTGAGAATGCCAACGATAAAGCGATTATCGAACAGTGGACGCGCTGGATAGACTTTTATCTGTTCTATCCTATTGGCATGGGTTTTCAGCACACCACCGATTATTTCAAGCACCGCATGCAGCCAATTCGCGAGTGGGGTCAGCACAATATCAAGGAAGCCGAGCGCTTTTTTGATTTTCTGAACGACCAGCTCGAGGGTAAAGACTTTATTGCCTGCGGTCAGCTCACCGTGGCTGACATCAATGCTTTTTGTTCGGTCGACTTTGGTAAGGTTGTTAACCTTCGCGTTGATGATAGTCGTCCTAATTTATACCGCTGGTATCAAGCGATGAAGCAACGCGCTTCTGCTAAAGTTTAATACGAGCCTTATATGCAAGAAGAAGCTTCGAGTTTATGGGCGGACTTTAGCTCCGCCTTTTCAACACTATGGCAAATGCCACTGTATACCTCCGCTGATACTAAAATCCATTTTAGTCAGGTCGTCATCGCACTATCGATTATTATTATCGGTGTCATTGTTGTCAGAATTATCGGACGACATTTACTGAACAGAGCGCTGGTACGCAACGGCGCATCAGAAAACACCCTGTTTACCTTTCGTCGCCTATTCCAGTTTGTCGCCTATTTGCTACTGGTCTTACTCGCTTTGCCGCTAGCCGGTATCCCCATTACGATATTTGCGGTACTCGGTGGCGCGTTTGCCATTGGTGTGGGTTTTGGTGCGCAGAACTTACTCAACAATCTAATATCCGGCTTTATCCTATTAACCGAGAGTCCAATTCGGATTGGCGACATCGTTGAGTTAGAGAACGAGCAAGGTCGTATTGAAGAGATTGGCAATCGTTGCGTACGTATTCGTCGTTTCGATGGCATCCATGTGCTGGTCCCAAACAGCTACTTTTTAGAGCAGCGAGTCGTTAACTGGACACTGGTTTCTAAGGATATTCGAAGCATTGTCAGTGTCGGCGTGGCATATGGTTCACCCACGGAGAAAGTGCGTGACTTGATGTTAGAAGCGGCAAAAGAACACACCAAAATTAATACGGAGTATCCGATAGAGGTGTTGTTCGAAAACTTTGGGGACAACAGTCTTACTTTTAATTTACTTTTTTGGACTTCAGTCAGCGCCCCGATGGACTTACGCAGAGTTCAGTCAGACTTACGCTATAAGATCGATGCACTTTTTGCTGAAAACGATATCGTTATCGCCTTCCCACAACGTGACATCCATCTTGATACCTTAAAACCACTCGAAGTATCTATTCAACGGGCAAAAAAAAGCGATGCTAGTTAGCATCGCTTTTTATCAAGAGCCTCGGCTTATTTAGAATTCACGTTTGTAGGTTAACGAGAAGCTAACACCACGTGTTTCTGAACGAAGCAAGGTATCATCAAACTCAATCTCTTTATCTTGGTTTAAGATGTTTTGCACCTTAACCGTGATCTGAGAATTAAAGTCTGGGTAGTAGCTGTAAACCGCATCTAAACTATGGAACGGTTGCTCGAATGAGTCACCACGGCCATCGATACCTGGAATGATAATGCGCTCACCAAATACGTTGTAAACCAACGAGGCAGAGTGCTTACCATTGTCAGAGTCAAAGCCTAGCTGGCTGTTCACGACCCATTTTGAGTGACCTGTCAAACGACGCTCAGTATTAGTAATCGAGGTCGAAACACCGGTTTGTTCCACGATGTTCTGAGTATTCAGCTGAATTTCTGAATCACTCAACGTAACGTTACCTGATGCGAAGAAGTTGTTGCTGATTGACTTCAACCACTCCATCTCGACACCGTAGACTTCACCCGTTTCCGCGTTCGCGATACGCACCAATGGCGGACCATCCTGCCCAGGTGACTGAACCGATTCAATCGGGTCGGTCATGTCTTTGTAGAACATACCCAGTGACAAGGTATCGCCGTTTTCTTGGTACCATTCCCAACGTGCATCATAGTTCTTAATAGACGTTGTACGTAGACCTGGCGTACCGCCTACTGGGAACAGAGTCAGCGGATCCAAGTACGTCGAGCTTGAAACTTCACGTAAGTCAGGACGTACGACCGTTTGTCCGTAACTAAAACGCAACTGCTGTTCGTCAGTTAAGAAGTAAGTCAGCGCCAGTGATGGATAGAAGTCATCTTCTTGGAACGCTAAGTCAGCTAAATCATCCGTCGTTGGATTCGTTGGTAAATCAATTTGACCGTTAGTGGGTACCAAAGGTACGACTACTTGACGGAAATCTTCCCAACGCACACCCGCGGTGATACGCCACTCATCTTTCAAGAACACGTCGCCTTCAAAATAGTAGGCATCAATCGTCTGTGCAGAGATGTAATCATCGCCCGCAACAGTGGTGTCGTTTAAGATAGGCGTGAAACTCAGCTCCGTATTCGCGATGAGGTCATCATTAAGTATTTCGCCTAACTGATAGCCATTCAAAACGCTTGAGTCTGAGAACGCACGGGTATTGATGTCAAAACGACGGTTAGTCGCATAACGCGTTTTCTGTACGAAATCTGCGCCCGCTTTCAATGTGATATCCCAATCATCAAGCATGATAGGCAGGGTCACATTACCACCCCAGTTTTCAACTTCGTCATTAAGGTCTTGGAATGAGTAACGCGCGGCGGTTGTCGCGTTAGTTAAGTTACTCTCGCCTTCACGATCGAATACGCCATCTTCATTACGGTCCGTGATAATGAAGCGCGTTTCTAAGTTGCCTGGTGCGTAACGGCTAGAACGAGATTTTGAGTATTTCCAATCAACACCCAAGAAGTTCCAGTCGGTGAAGGTGTGCATACCCTTAATTTGGTTTGCCACCATGCGACGCTCTTGGTAGTTCACATCAAACTCGCGAATACGCTGGTTTGAACCAAAGTTGATGTTGTTGTTATTACCCAACTTCTCACGCAGGCGATCTTCGGTATCGTTTAAAATAACGTGACTGAAATCAACTTTATGGTTAGCGCCGTAGTTTAAGCCAAAGGTAAACATACCCGACCATGTCACTTGGTGTTCGGTTGATTCAACGTCATCCCAGCCACGAACCAAAGTGTATGTATCGTCGGGGTTCAAACGGAAGTTTTCACCCAAAAACTGCTCAGACACTTCCCATTCATTATCGTATGCAGCGGTCGCTAAAAAGCCTACCGCCCATTTGTCAGTCAAATCGTAGCGGTTACCGTAGGTCAAGTCGATGCCATAGTCTGGATCGATTGACTGTAACGTTGGGTCATAGTCACGGTTAAGCGCTAAAGCGACGTCGCGGTTTTCCTCGATGCTAATTTCATCAAGAAACGTGCGTTGTCCCCACAAGTTCTGCAACACTTGCGGTGCTGCACGAGTGCCGTCATCTTTACCTTTCCAGCTACTTCCACCGTCATACCAGTAGGCGTCATCAAAATTCTCAGAGTTGCCACCCACTTTAACCGAGGCGTTAAACACTTCTTCTGAAGGTGCCGACTTCAAACGGATATCAACGTTACCACCACCAAAATTGGCAGGCATTGATGCCGAATAAGACTTCTGAACTGCCAAGCTTGAAATGATATCAGCAGGGAATAAATCCAGTGGAATAACAGCACGTGTTGGGTCAGGACTCGGTACCGACATACCGTTCAACTGAGTACTTGAATAACGCTCACCCAAACCACGTACATAGATAAACTTGCCATCAACCAGCGTTAAGCCAGTGATACGGCGTAATGCAGCTGCAGCGTCCGAGTCACCGGTACGCGAGATTTGATCTGCACCCATGATATCAGCAACGAACGCCTGCTCTTTACGTTCTTGAACAACGGCGGCCGCGCTACCTTGCAAACGAGTGCCCGTGGTGACCACTTCCTCGATGACTTGTTCAGGATTGCTGGCTTGTTGCTCTGTTTCAGTTTCAGTTTGCTCAGCATCTTGCCAAGCGAGAGCCGCAGGTGTTGCTAAACACGCAAGCACTGCGAGAGAAATATTTGCCAGAGGGAATCGGTTGGCACGCATGATATTAGTTACCTCTTGTTACTATGGAAGCCGGAGGTGTCCCGAAGAACACCTCACGGCTTTTAAAGAGCACGATGTGCTGTTTAAGGGGTTACTCTAATCCTACAGTCCAACCTGCAGTCCAGTCGTTACCTTCTTCAACTGCACCTACGAATGATGCGTTATCGAAGAATGTATCGCCGCTGAGGTCTGCTGCAGTTGCGTCAGAGATGCTGAAGATACCGTTAAGTGCATCAGCTGCTGCAACAATGCTGTTGCCTTCTTGACCGGTGAACCAAGTTTCCAAGTCAACATCACCCGCACCGAACTTGAAGTTCTCGCCGTTGTCACATGCCATAACTGAGTGAGTCATCGCGATGCCACCGTCTTGCAAGTGCTGCTGGCTCACTGGGTTGCTCTCAACTTCCAAACACTCGCCCATGCCTGCAGGACCTGAAACGATAGTGTTGTAGAAAGTAGCCTGAGTACCTTCACGTAGGTAGATACCTTCAGAAGAGTCTTCACCTTCGAACGTGTTACCAATAATAGTCAAGTTAGCAATCGTTGGGTTAGACATTGGCGTTGCAGCTGGGTTGCTACCGTCGTTATCTGCTTCGATACCACGGTTTGCATCAGAGTTGTCTGGGTTCTGGCGAACCAATACATACTGCAATTTACCTTGATAACCGTTATCCCAGTCAATGCTGTCGTCTTGCATGTTAGTTAACACAACATACTTGAAGTTAACTGCACCACCGAACATTTCGATGCCGTCGTCTGAGTTGTTGTGAACTTGCAAGTACTCAACTGTTGTTGCAGAACCAACACCACCAAAGGTGATACCGTTCAATTCGTTATCAGGTGCGATTTCGAAACCGCCGTTCATTACGCGAACATAGCGCAACGTACCTGAGTTATCAGCTGAGTCTGTACCACCGAATACAGCGCCTTCTGCTGCACCTTCAACTTGCAATGCGCAGTCAGAACCGTCAGATGGACATTTGTTGCTTGGTGCGTTACCCAAGATAACCAAACCACCCCACTGACCAGGCTGACCTTCGCCCGTTTCAACATAAGCTGCTGAAGTTAAAGTGATAGGTTCTTCTGCAGTACCTTCTGCCATGATGTCAGAACCACGGCTAATCACTAAGTAATCACCACCAGTACGGCCGTAAAGCGTCACACCTGGCTCGATAGTCAGCGTCATAGAGTCAGCATTGTCGCCACCCATGAATACTGGACCGCTTAACGCGTAGATGTTGCCAGCTGTTAAGGTCAAGTCGCTAGTGTAAGCACCTTCTAACTCACACGTTGTGGTTGAGCCGTCAACTGGAGTAATTGCTTCAGTACCCGCTGGGCAACCTGCTACAGGTGCTTCTGAACCGCCCGCAGTGACTTCACCGCCGCCGAAACCAAATGCCCAACCTTGACGCCAATCACTGTCACCCGGTACTGCACCCACAAAATCAACTGATTCGAAGAAGCTACCGTCAACGGTATTCGCAACGTCTTGACCTGCACCTAATAGCGGTGAGTTAGCCATTGGCTGACCGTTCGCACCTAGCATAATTGAAGTGCTTACTTCGTTAGCTTCTTGCTGGTTAAGGAACCAGTCTTCAAGGTCTACGTCGTTGGCACCAAACTTGAAGTTTTCGCCGTTGTTACACGCCATGAAAGAGTTTTCCATGGTGATAGTGCCATCGCCGAGATTAGCTTGTGATTGCGGGCTGCCTTCGATTTCTAAACACTCGCCCATTTCAGATGGACCGGTTACAACAACGTTGTACAATTGCGCGCCAGTACCTTCACGTAGGTAGATACCTTCAGATGAATCTTCACCTTGGAAGTTATTACCGATGATAGTCAGGTTAGCAATCGTTGGGTTAGACATTGGGGTTGCAGCCGGATCGCTGCCGTCGTTATCTGCTTCGATACCACGGTTAGCGTCGCCACCGTTTGGATCTTGCTCAACGTAAACGTATTGCATCTTACCGCGATAGCCGTTATCCCAGTCGATGCTGTCATCTTGCATGCTGGTTAATACAACGTGCTTGAAGTTAACCGTACCACCGAACATTTCGATACCGTCGTCCGCGTTACCGTGAACTTGTAAGTAGTCAACAGTCGTGCCTGAACCTACGCCACCAAAAGTGATACCGTTTAATTCGTTATCAGGTGCGATTTCGAAACCAGCGTGCTTAACAACGAAATAACGAAGCGTACCAGAGTTATCGTCGTCTTGAGTTCCGCCGAATACTGCGCCTTCTTCAGCACCCTCAACTTGCAATGCACAATCAGAGCCGTCTGCAGGGCACTTGTTGCTTGATGCGTTACCTAAGATAACCAAACCACCCCATTGGCCTGCGCCAGTCTCTTCACCCAAAACGTCTTGTGATGAAGTCATGATGATTGGCGCTTCGGCAGTACCGTCTGCCATGATTTGTGAGCCACGGCTGATGACAAGGTAGTCGTTACCTTGACGACCAAATACTACTGTACCTGGCTCGATAGTCAGTGTTGCTGAGTCGGTGTTATCGCCACCAACGAAAGTAGGTCCATCGATAGCGTACATAACAGTAGTGCCGTCATCTAAGCTGTTAACCAACGTGGTGTCAGCTGTGATACGACCAGAGATTACTTGAACTTGTACTTCTTCGCCCAGCGCTTCCGACGCTGCTAACGAAAGTGAGCCGCTTGTAGTGCCCGGCAAGTCAGCGCCGTTGTCGCCGCCGTTATCGCCACCATTGTCGCCGCCGTTGCCGTTGTCTGGCTGCTCTACGTCAGCGCCTGAGTTGATGTTGATGTCGCCGCCACAACCAGCAAGCGCTAAGGCTGCTGCGATTGCAGATGCTTTGAACAAAGAATTCAGATTCATTGGGTTCTCCCGACTTGGATGTTATCCATAGGTTAAAAGTCGAGGAGAATGTTAGAGAGCAAGCGTGACAAATTTGTGACAAACACGAACTGTCATCAAATCTTCATAATAGAGTAACCCAACTGAAACGTAGCGGGTGAAGTCGATGGGCTGCTCTACAGCCCATACTCCATGGCGATTTCGTCACAACAATGCTTTTTAGGACACAGCTCACAGTCTTTCATGACTTTCTCTGGCAATTGTGCTTTTTCACACACACTAAAGCCTTGCTGCTTAAAGAAATCTGGGACACGTGTTAAAACGATTACACGCTTTAAACGGATCTGTCGTGCTTTATGACATAAATGCTTCACCAGCATGCGCCCTTGCCCACGCACTTGGCTTTTAGGGTTCACACCTAACGACCGAATTTCAGCTAAACCTGTTGTATAGATGTAGAGTGAGGCACACCCCGTGACTTGTCCATCCACTTCGGTAACAGCGAACTCGTTAATCGAGTGCACGATATCGTCTTTCGCTCGCGGCAAGTTTTCGCCAGCCCCGGCCCAGTGTCCAACGAGTCCTACGATTGCGTCGATATCATCAAGTGTTGCATCACGTACAACAATACGAAGCTCTTGTTGCAGCATTTTCAGTGCAGATTGCGTTTGTTCAACACTGGTGCCACCCAAGGCGTTGCGTTTAGAAAGCAATGCATCAATGCTTAGCCAATCGTAAACGTCGTCTTCAATAGCCGAATGGACGCTCTGCAACGTCGCCAATGGGAGAGCTTCTAACGGCGTTTGCTGTTGCAGTCCAATTTGTACACACTCGCCCACCACCTCATGAGCATGCCGAAAAGGCACGCCCTTACTCACCAGGTAGTCGGCAAGTTCAGTGGCATTAGAATAGCCGCCTTGTGCCGCCTGCAGTGCACGTGGTCGATTCACAGTCAGTCCATTGACACACTGTTGCGCGATATCGATAGAGGCGCCCCACTGTGTGAAACTTGTAAACAGACCTTCTTTGTCTTCTTGCATATCTTTGTTATAGGCCAGCGGCAATGCTTTCAGCGTCATCAGCAGGCCCACGTGCGCGCCCACGACACGTCCCGACTTACCACGAATAAGTTCCAATGCGTCGGGGTTTTTCTTCTGTGGCATCAGCGAAGAGCCACTGCTCACATCATCGGCTAATTCAACGAAACCCGCTTCACCGCTCGCATAGAAAATAAGGTCTTCTGCCATACGAGATAGGTGGATCATTGACAACGAGGCGATCGATAACAGCTCTACAATAAAGTCGCGATCCGACACCGCATCAAGACTGTTTGTAGCGGGTTCACTGAAACCTAAGCGATGTGCTAAGTCGGTTCTATCTACGGGATAAGCCGTGCCTGCCAGGGCGCCAGCTCCCAATGGGCACACATTAATGCGCGTTAATGCATCTTTTAATCGCGCCTGGTCGCGCTTAAACATCTCAACATAGGCTAAACACCAGTGCGAAAACAGCACCGGTTGCGCTCTTTGTAAATGAGTATAACCAGGGATGACCGTGGTTGCTTCGCGCTCAGCTAAGTCGGCAAGCGCTGCAATGAGTTGCTGGAGACGCTGCCACTGGGTTTCAACTTGCGCACGACACCACAGTCGAATATCGGTAGCCACTTGGTCATTACGGCTTCGTCCCGTGTGTAGCTTTTTGCCGAGATCGCCAATACGCTCAATCAGTTGACGCTCAATAAACGCATGAATATCCTCATCACCAGCAACCGCGACATCGCCTAAGCAACCACTCCAATGCTGCAAGATGTCATGTAGCGCGTGTTGAATATGGCTGTATTCATCAGCCGTTAACACACCCACGTGTTGCAATGATTGCGCCCAAGCAATACTGCCCCGAATATCAAATTCAAGCAGGACACAGTCAAATGGCAAGGAGTCATTAAACTGCTGAAAGGCTTGGCTAGGAGGCGCGCTAAACCGGCCTCCCCAAAGTCCATTGGTCATAATCGCCTCCTACACGTTATCCGTTTGCTTTAAGGCACGGATCCGGCTCGACAATGAGTAAAGGCGAATAAACCCAGCGGCATGCTTTTGGTCATAAACATTATCCGCACCAAACGTGGCAAATGCCTCACTGTAAAGAGAATAAGGAGAACATTTTTGCGTGACAGTTACGTTACCTTTATATAACTTAATCACCACCTCACCCGTAGCAACGTGACTCAGGCTCTCTGCTGCGGCCAACACGGATGCTTGGTTAGGCGTAAACCAGCGCCCATCGTATAGCAATTGTGCAAATTGCTCGCTGAGCTGGGTTTTCCATGAGCGCGTCATTTTATCGAGCACCAATTCATCGATACCGCGCAGCGCATGCATCATAATGGTGCCTCCAGGCGTTTCATAACACCCGCGACTTTTCATGCCCACTAAACGGTTTTCGACAATATCAACGCGCCCAATGCCGTGTTTCGCGCCAAGCGCATTCAACTGTGCTAAACACTGCAGCGGCGAAAGCGCCTCGCCGTTTACCCTGACAACCGCTCCCTGTTCAATACCTACTTTCACATATTCAGGTCGGTCAGGCGCTTGTTCGGGTGCACAGGTTAACGTCCACACTTCGTCACTGGGTTCACACCACGGATCTTCAAGCTCTCCACCCTCATGCGATATATGCCATGCATTGGCATCTCGGCTGTAAATTTTCTTCAGCGAAGCTGAGCATGGGATATTGCGTTCAGCGAGATAATCTAACAGGCTCTCGCGGCTACTTAAGTCCCACTCACGCCAAGGCGCTATCACAGTGAGATCCGGCGCCAACGCCGCATAGCATGATTCAAACCGAATCTGATCATTACCTTTACCGGTACAACCATGTGCCAGCGCATCCGCGTTTACTTTACGCGCGAGTTCAACTTGAGCCTTAGCAATGACAGGGCGAGCCATCGCCGTACCTAACAGATAACTTTGCTCATACACTGCGCCGGTTTTTAAGCTCGGGTAAATATAGTTTGCGGCGAACTCATCTTTGAGGTCGACAATATGGCACTCACTTGCGCCCGATGCTTTTGCTTTCGCCTCGACCCCTTCGAGTTCTTCAGCGCCCTGCCCTACATCGGCGACAAACGCCACCACCTCGCAGCCATAATTTTCACGTAACCAAGGTACGATGACGGATGTATCTAAACCACCTGAATAAGCCAATACTACTTTGTTCATTACTCGCTCCTTAGCTCGCGTGTTGTAGGGTGAGTGTGGCACTTGAATTTAATAGAAGATGCAACAAGGCATTTTGCGCAAAAAGCCGGTTTTCTGCTTGCTGCAAACACAGTGAGTAATCGCTATCCATTACCTCAGAGGTTATTTCGTAGTCGCGGTGAGCCGGCTGACAATGCATCACGGCGGTGGCACCCAAACGCTTTATCAAGGATGCGTTGACTTGATACGGCATAAAGGTCGCCTTTACGTCATCAAGACTTTGCTGTTGCCCCATCGAAACCCACGTATCGGTGTAGACAATGTCGCTCTGTTGACACGCATTGGGATCATGTATCTGCTTGACTGAACCGATCCCCGCTTTATTGAGCAGCTCAATATCTGCATCACTTAAGCCATGGTGAGGTGGCGTAACCAACGTCACATCCATACCGAGCAACGCGGCATAAAGCGCTAACGAACGCGCCACATTGTTACCGTCCCCCCAGTAGCTCAACTGCTTACCACTGACCTCTCCGTAGGTCTCTACCAGCGTCAGACAGTCGGCAAGAGCTTGGCAAGGATGAAACTGATCGCACAAACTGTTAATCACCGGGACCGAGGCATGTTTGGCGAGTTCTTGTAAGGTTTCATGTTGATTGACACGCGCCACGATGGCATCACACCAGCACGACAAGTTTTTGGCGTAGTCAGCAATTGTTTCGCGCTTACCGAGCTGTCCATTTTGCTCATCGAGGTACACACAGTGACCACCTAAACGTTGAATACCAACGTCGAATGATAACCGCGTACGAAGACTGGGTTTTTCAAACAAGGTTACAATGCTCTTGCCCGCTAAACTTTGGGTATAATTTTGCGGAGCTGCTTTTTGCTGTATCGCAGTTTCAATTAACTGTGTGAGTTGAGTTTGGGTAAGCTCATTACCCGTTAAAAAGTGCTTGTTCATACGAATCTCGAATACTAAAAATTAAGGATTAATCAGTGTGCCGGAGTGATGACGGGTGTCGCACGAACACCCGCAGATTCGCACTTGTTTTTGTAGAAATCGAGCAACGGTCAACGCATGCTCCACTTTGACTCGCATACCACCGTTCAGCGTCCCAGCGTCAATAAGTTGCTGTAACGTGTCACTGTCTAACTCATCAATAGGCTGTTGGTGCTCATCCAGCACGGCGGGCACATCACTTACAAAGGTCAACGTCGCCGACAGTGCCTTAGCCAACCCTGCAGCCGCCTCATCTGCGTTTACATTGAGCCACTGCCCATCAGCATCAAAGCCGACACAACTAACAATTGGTAGGTAGCGTTGCTCTAGCAAAGTCAGCAACAACGTGCTCACTTCAAAGGGTGCAACACAGTGACCCGTTAGACCTAGCTCAGGTTTGCCCTGTTGCACATGAAGCCCTGTTTCATAAAGTGTTAGGCCGACGGGTTGCAATCCTTGTTTAATCGCAATAGTCAGTAACTGTTTATTGACAGTGCCAGCGAGCGCACCGACAATCAGCGGCATTTGTTCGGCAACACTCACCCGCAGCCCCTGATACTTAACGACTGATAGGTTGAGTTTGGCAAACAAGTCATCCACCTGTTGTCCGCCACCATGCACGATGAGCGTGGGTTGGAAGTTTTGCTGCTGCGTAATTTGTTGAAACAGGGCAGCCAAACCTTGTGGGTCGTCAAGCACCCTTCCGCCGAGTTTAATCACATTCATAGCGGTACTCCCTCAGCGCTCGGCAAACCTAGCTTAATATTGAAGCACTGCAGGGCTTGGCTGGCTGCGCCTTTCAATAAATTATCGATCGCGCTATACACCACAAGCGAGTGTCCCTGTAGGTGCCAACCGATGTGGCACTGACCGCTATTCACGACATCCTTCAACGCCGGATAGCCTGCCTTGGTCACATGAACAAGTTCACTGGCCTGATACACTTGGTAAACATCTTCGACTTGCGCTTGCGTAGGCGGCGCAGTGAAATGCACGGTAATCGTCGCTAAGATACCCCGCTTAAAATCGCCTAAGTGCGGTAAAAACAGAGTGTTTAGACCGCAGTAGTGATCAATCTCAGGTTGATGACGGTGAACACCGGCACCATAGCCTTGCAACGAGAGTTCCGCACCCTGTGTTTTAAGACTCGGCGAACGCCCTGCTCCGGTCACCCCCGATACCGCGTTTATCACGACATGACTCACATCTTTATTAAACAAAGCGAGTGGCTTAAGTGCCAACAGTGCTGCCGTTGGATAACAACCGGGTACCGCGACCCAGTGCGCGCTATCAAAACGCTCATCTAACCACTCGGCAAGACCATATGCTGCCGATGACAAAGCATCCGCTGCGGGGTGTTCAAAACCATAATAATCGGGGTATAACTTCGCATCCGGCAGCCGAAAACCGCCTGACAAATCAAATACAGTCGCCTTGAGCTGGCTCAATTGCGCATGCCATTGGCAACTCACCTCATGAGAGGTACACAAAAAAATAGCATCGGCACTCGCCAGTTCATCAGTTACCTTTCCAATAGGCAGCCCCATTAAAGACTGTTCAACGCGACCTTTGAGACGAGGGTAGAGATCAGAAATCGATGTATTGCGGTCTTGGCTTTGCTCCGAAACGTACAGTGTCAGTTCGCCGACCAGAGGATGTTCACTCAACAGCGTCACAAGCTCGACACCGGCGTAACCACTGGCACCAATCACCACGACATTCTGGAGCGAATATTTTTTGCTTGCCTGCTTTCTTTCCATCTCAAAGTCTGCTTAGTTATTTGCATCTCGCTAAATTTATATGCAGACTAACTGAATAAATATATTTATGCAACTTTTATGGATAATTATCTATGTCGATCCCCTCCTTTTTTAATATGTACCAAGCACTCATTGCTCGCCCGTCGATCAGTTCACTCGATCCCAGTTGGGATCATTCCAATAAGGCGGTCATCGACTTACTTGCAGAGTGGTTAGAGGCGCTTAATTTTAAGGTTGAGATACAGCCTTTAAATGACAACCCTAATAAATACAACTTGCTCGCTAGACGAGGATCCGGCAAGGGTGGCCTTCTCCTCTCGGGTCACACTGATACCGTGCCGTTCGACGAGCACCGTTGGCATTCTGATCCCTTCAAATTAACTGAACGGGATAATCGCTGGTATGGTCTTGGGTCCATTGATATGAAAGGCTTTTTTGCATTTATTATTGAGGAGCTAAAGCGTCTACCCGAGCAGTATCAGACAAAACCTATTATGATATTGGCAACCGCAGATGAAGAGACAACCATGGCGGGCGCACGGGAATTACATCACTTTCCTGATTTAAAACCCGATTACTGCATCATTGGCGAACCCACCCAAATGCAGCCTATCCGAGCCCACAAAGGGCACATGACAGAAGCAATCAAAGTCATCGGCCGTACTGGTCATAGCTCCGATCCTCGGCTCGGATTGAACGCGATAGAAATCATGCATAAGGTGACGACTCAGCTGCTTGAATTTAAAAACAGGATTTCGCATAAGTATTCAAATAAGCTATTTGATGTGAGCTTTCCCACGATGAATTTAGGCTCTATCCATGGCGGGGATAACGCCAATCGTATTTGTGGATGTTGCGAACTGCAGTTAGATATTCGTCCTTTACCTGGCATGCACATTGATCATCTCTACGCCGAACTCTTGCAACTACTTCAACCAATCATGAAAGAATATCCCAATGCCATTGATTTAGTGCCAATGCACGAACCCATTCCGGGCTTTTTGGAACAAGCCGACTCTGCACTCGTTTCACTCGCAGAGAAAATTGCAGCGAGTCCCTCATGCGCAGTAAACTACTGTACTGAAGCGCCATTTTTACAACAACTTGGCTGTCAAACACTGGTCATGGGACCTGGCTCTATAAACCAAGCACACCAGCCGAACGAGTTTTTAGAGTTAAGTGATATCGAAACAGCCAGTAAACGATTTAACACTTTAATTAATCACTTATGTTTCGCAGAAACAGGCCGATAAGTTGTTTGTTAGATAAAGACTAAACTTTTTAGAGGGACTTATGTTTAGAAATTTCTCGATTGGAGCGAGATTAGCTGTCACCTTTGGGATGCTTGGAGCAATCGTGTTGCTGCTCGGTGTTTTCTCATTGATGCGACTCGATAATGTTGTGACGCAACTAGACTCAATTACCGAACAACAGATGCCAGCTATTGATAATGTGAACGACCTTGACCGCGAATTTTTGCGTGTGCGCGTCCATGCCGCAAACATTACCACTTACATGGATGATGCTGCGCGGTTAGAGGGTTATCTAAAGAAATACAACGATGCAAAAACTAACCTCGAAAGAAACCTCTCAGAGTATGAAGCACTTATCCAGAGAGAGGCGATTGCCAGTCAGTTTAAAAAGCTAAAGAGCTTACTGACGGAGTTTTGGAAGCATGACGAACAATTTATGAAGCTCGTTAATGCCAATCTCGAAGAACCCGTTGCCTCGTTGCGTGAAAACACGATTCTTCCGCTGACCGACAAAATTTCTGCAACGCTTGATGAAATCCTGTCCGAAGAGATGACACAAGTCGATCGAGTTTCTGCTAAGGCACGTGATATTGCGAGCGCAGCCCAAACAGCAGTGATTATCGCCATAGTCGTGTCGATCATACTAGTAGCATGTTTTGCAGTCTTACTAACGAAGAGCATTGTTACGCCATTGCGCGGCGCTTTGGACTTTGCTGAGACCATCGCACAGCGAGACTTAACGCAACAGATAGATGTACAAGGCAAAGATGAGCCAGCCCAGTTACTTCGTCAGCTTATTAACACACAGCGTGAGTTACGTGAGTCCATTGGTCAAATTGCGCAATCATCACAACAGCTTGCCTCGACTTCAGAGGAGCTCAGCTCAGTCACGGATGACTCGACACGCACTATCCAACAGCAAACAGAAGAGTTAGAGCAAGCAGCCACCGCAGTCAACGAGCTTACTGCCGCTGTCGAAAACGTGGCACAAGATGCACAAAGCGCATCTGAAGCTTCAGAGGCTGCCGACGAACAAGCACAGTACGGTAACGACCGCGTATCTAAAACAGTGACGGCAATTGAAGAGCTTTCTCAGGAAATCGGCGACTCATCGAACAACGTCACTGAGCTCGCTAACAAGGTCACTGGCATTACCAAAGTGCTTGAGGTTATTCGCGGCATCGCTGAACAAACCAACTTGCTTGCACTTAACGCTGCGATAGAAGCTGCACGAGCGGGCGAATCGGGTCGAGGCTTTGCGGTGGTCGCCGATGAAGTGCGCTCACTGGCTCACAAAACTCAGCAGTCAACCGTCGAAATTGAGGAAATGGTGTCTGCCATTAATGCCTCAAGTGATCGTTCAGTGACAACCATGAAGCAAAGCCTTGAACGTGCCGCTAAAACACTTGATATAGCGCGTGAAGCCGGTTCGGCACTCAAGCAAATTGCTACCGCAGTGAGTGAAATAAATACACACAATACTTCGATTGCAAGTGCGGCTGAACAACAAGCTAATGTTGCACGTGATGTTGATAAGAACTTAGTGAGTATTCGCGACCTATCCAACTCTACAGCTTCAGGCGCCGAACAAACAAGTGCCTCAAGCCAAGAGCTTTCTCGCTTAGCGGTAGAGCTAAACAACTTGGTTGAGCGCTTTAAAGTCTCATGATCAGTATGCGGGGACGAAGGTCCCCGCACAATTTTTAACCACACCATTGAAAGAAGTAAAATAACTCTCAGAAATAGCCATAATCATTGGCATAAATTAGACGAATACACTAAATCCCCTCTAAGCTGAATCTGTGTTAACAAATCACTAACATTAGGTTCAGATTATGACATCTCGACTCTCATTTACTGTGGAACACGTGCCCCACCAAGCGCGTTTATTTACACCACAATTCATGTCCTATTTTGTCGACTTATGCGAGCGGTTTATGCCTCGTCACGCGCAACTCCTAGAGGCTCGTTCAAAGCGGCAGCAAGCTATTGACGCAGGTACACTCCCTGACTTTGATCCTGCGACTTCTGCAATACGTGAGGCCGATTGGCAAATTCGGCCATTACCCAAAGATCTCACCCGTCGACGTATCGAAATTACAGGTCCTGTTGACCGGAAAATGGTTATCAATGCACTCAACGCCAACGTCGACTGTTATATGGCTGACTTTGAGGACTCTCAGTCGCCCACCTGGCAGGGTCTGCTGGATGGACAAATCAATTTAATTGACGCTAATCGCAATACGCTCAGCTTCACCGATCCCAACAGCGGCAAAGAGTACAACGTTGCACCGAACCCTGCGCTGTTAATTGCACGCGTGCGCGGACTTCATTTACCCGAAAAGCACTTAACCTTTGAGGGCCATGCGGTGCCTGGAGCACTGCTCGATTTCGCTTTATATTTTTATCATAACTACCGCGTTCGATTAGACGAAGGAACAGGTGTTTACCTTTACTTGCCGAAGTTAGAGCACAGCAGCGAAGCACAGTGGTGGAGCGATGTGTTCCATTACTCAGAACAACGCTTTCAGCTTAAGCCGGGCACCATACGTGCGACGGTGCTTATCGAAACACTACCCGCGGTATTTCAGATGGATGAAATTCTGCACGCGCTACGCGATCATATCGCCGCTTTAAACTGCGGTCGCTGGGATTACATCTTTAGCTATATCAAGACCCTCAAACATCATCCCGATCGCGTGCTACCTGATCGCCAACAAGTCACTATGTCACAGCCCTTTCTCAACGCCTACTCACGCTTGTTGGTTCACACATGCCACAAACGTGGCGCACTCGCGATGGGCGGCATGGCGGCGTTTATTCCCAGCAAAGACAGTGCAGAGAACGAGCAAATTCTCGCCAAAGTCGCGAAGGACAAACAACTTGAGTTCGACAATGGTCACGATGGCACCTGGATTGCGCATCCAGGTCTCGCCGATACGGTACGTGCCATTTTTGTTGACCAACTCAAAGGGGACAACCAACTACACGTACTCCGCGAATCTGATCAACACATCACCGCATCTCAATTGCTGACCCCATGTCAGGGCGAGCGCACCGAGGCAGGTATGCGTACCAATATTCGCGTGGCATTACAGTACATCAGCGCGTGGCTCGATGGACGCGGCTGTGTCCCTATTTACGGACTGATGGAAGATGCCGCCACCGCCGAAATCTCGCGTGCATCAATTTGGCAGTGGATTAAGCATCAGAAACAGCTCAGTGACGGTACGCCGGTCACTAAAGCCCTGTTCACGCAAATGCTCGCTGAAGAAGCAAACAACGTGAAGCAAGAAGTAAGCGAGTCGACCTGGCAACAACAACCGTTTGATAAAGCAGTAGCACTGCTTGAAGCGATCACAACCGCCGATGAGTTAGTGGATTTCCTCACACTTCCCGGCTACCAACAACTCGATTAATTACTCAAATAACAGGACAACATCATGACTATATCAACACAACAAGCCGAACAAGCAAAAGCGCTTGAACAAAGTTGGAAAAACGACCCACGTTGGGCACAGGTTCAGCGCCCCTATAGCGCAGAAGAGGTGGTCAAACTACGTGGTTCGTTGCAAGTTCAGCACACCTATGCGCAACAGGGCGCACAAAAACTTTGGCGATTGATTAATGGCGAAGCACAACAAAAGTTTGGCAAGGACTATGTGAACGCGCTCGGCGCGCTCACCGGCGGCCAAGCGGTGCAGCAAGTCAAAGCGGGTTTACAGGCGATTTACCTCTCCGGTTGGCAAGTCGCCGCGGATAATAACTCATCACGTAACATGTATCCGGACCAATCGCTGTATCCCGTTGACTCTGTGCCTACGGTGGTTGAACGCATCAATAACTCATTTGCCCGCGCTGACCAGATCCAGTGGTCAAAAGGTATTAGCCCAGACGACGAACGCTACGTGGATTACTTTGCGCCTATCGTTGCCGATGCTGAAGCAGGCTTTGGCGGCGTCTTAAACGCCTATGAATTAATGAAGCGAATGATTCAATGTGGGGCAGCGGGCGTGCACTTTGAAGATCAACTGGCGTCAGTCAAAAAATGCGGTCATATGGGCGGTAAAGTACTCGTTCCTACGCAAGAAGCGGTGCAAAAATTAATTGCGGCGCGTTTTGCGGCCGACGTCGAGGGCGTGCCGACGCTGATTGTCGCGCGTACAGATGCCAACGCGGCCGACCTACTGACCTCGGATTTTGACGACAATGACAAGCCATTTGTCACCGGTGAGCGCACCGCAGAGGGCTTCTACCGCGTTAAGCCAGGCATTGAGCAAGCCATTTCGCGCGGTCTTGCCTACGCGCCTTATGCTGACCTCATTTGGTGTGAAACGGCGAAACCGGATCTTGACGAGGCACGTCAGTTCGCCGAGGCTGTCCACGCTAAATATCCAGGCAAGCTATTAGCCTACAACTGCTCGCCTTCGTTTAACTGGAAACGTAACCTCGACGACGCAACAATCGCTAAGTTCCAACGCGAGCTGGCAGCGATGGGATACAAGTTTCAGTTCATCACGTTAGCGGGTGTGCACAATATGTGGTACCACATGTTTGAGCTTGCTCACGATTACGCCCGTAATGATATGTCAGCCTATGTCCGTTTGCAGCAGCAAGAATTTGATGCCGCTGACAAGGGCTACACCTTTGTTGCACACCAACAAGAAGTTGGCACGGGCTACTTCGACGCGCTCACCAATGCGATTCAAGGTGGCGCCTCATCAGTGACTGCCTTGACGGGCTCAACCGAGGAAGATCAATTTAAAACGACCGCGTAAAACGTAAGTCGGCAGCGTACGGGAAGATATCTTTAATCACCCCCTCCTTGATATCTTGCTGGCGCTGCCGCCAATAATTTGGATCGATTAACTCGGGATGTGCACTGAGTAACAGCTCACGATAACGTGGCTGAGGCACAGCAAAGACCGCAAGCTGTTCGGGGAACACATCGTCGGGGGCAAACGACACTTCGTGATCGGCTTTAGCCAGTGCTTTAAAGTTCATATCGGTTAGGTAGCGAACTTCGTCATAATCATAAAACACGACGCGCTTATGACGTGTCACACCAAAGTTCTTCAACAGCATGTCGCCGGGGAATATATTCGCCGCAATCATATCCTTGATGGCACGACCGTAGTCATCAATCGCTGCCGCCTGCTCCGCTTCACTGGCGTACTCTAAATACATATTCAGCGGTATCATTCGCCGTTCAATAAAACACTGGCTAATGACCAGCAAATCACCCTCAAAGCGAATACTGCTCGCCACGGTCGCTAAAAGCTCATCCATTAGGTCGTCAGCAATGCGGTGTTTCGGAATCGCGACATCAGAGAACTCGAGCGTGTCTGCCATGCGCCCTACACGATCATGCTGCTTAACCATACGGTAGCGCTTCACCACTGTATCGCGCCCAAAACTCTTAGTGTCTCCCAGTTCATCTTTGATAACTTTAAATACGTAAGGGAATGAGGGCAGCGTGAATACTGTCATCACCATTCCCTTCACACCAGGTGCCGCAGTCAATTGTTCATTAGAGCTGGCAAGCTGTTTGAGGAAGTCACGATAGAACTCAGTTTTGGCTTGCTTATGGAACCCAATCGACGAATACAGCTCAGAAAACGTTTTGCGCGGCATCAGTTGCTTTAAAAAACGCACCAGTGCCGAGGGTGCTTCGGTATTTACCATGAAGTATGAACGCGCAAAACCAAATATCGCGGCCATTCGGTCTGATTGCGTAATAAATGCGTCAACGTAAAGACGCCCTTCAGGGTTAATTAAAATCGGTACGATAAATGGGTAACTGTGCTGTTGTGTGACGATGCGCCCAACCACGTAAGCCGCTTTGTTTCGATAGAAAGGCGTTTTAAGCACATCAATACGTACCTCATGAGGTTCGACATCATCCTCGACCGCACGCTGTAAAAACGTGGCTCTGAGTTGTTCAACATCGTGTTTGAGGTTCTCAAAAGTATCGCCTAAACCTAAATCCAAAAATAGCTGCTCTAACGTTTGTGTAAAACCTTGATAAACCGGGAAGTAGGATTGATAAACATGTTCAACTGGGACAGGTGTGCGTTCTTCCAGTGTTGATTCGACGAAGATAAAAGCATTATGAAAATACTGTCTTTCAAACGCACGACAAAAAACCGAGTTATAAAACGTTTCGGCTAAATCCGCCTGAGGGTGAAACTGTAACAGCGATTGATACCGTTGACGAACACTTAACCAAAGCGTCTCATCAAACTGTGTTTGATACTGCAATAGCTCGTCACTTGTGAGTGCCACCTGCTTATCGTAGTAACTAATTCGCTCCGCCGCTGCGCCAATCACATCCTGCCAGCGCTGCCCAAGAAACCGTTCAGGCGCACCCTGAGTCAATAATTGAAAACGGCTAAAGTGGCTATGAAAGCCCGCTAAAATAAGTCGTGCAAGTTCATCGGCGCGGTTTAAATCAGTGCTCATTCGGCTTTTTCTCGTCGTTGATATATCTGCTTACATTCTTACACACATCAAAATACAACCCTTTTCTCCCCCATAGCGACTTACTAATCAAGTTAAATCAGAGGGAACCTTATGACTAAGATATCAGATACCAGCGGACAAGACGTTGTTCGTGCACCTAAAAAAAAGCCTTGGCTAAAATGGGGCATCAGCGGCGCCGTCGTCGCTGCTTTTATTGCAAGTGCCATCCCGATGCTCGTGACTTGGTCATCCGCCGAAGCCGCGGTCGAATCAAGTGAGCTTCGCTTTGCTACCGTCGAACAGGGTAACTTTACTCGCGATGTATCGATACAGGGCAAAGTAGTGGCTGCTGTAAGCCCAACCCTGTATGCGCCTGCTGAAGGTGTCATCACCTATCATGTCGGTGCGGGTGATGCGGTCGAGCAGGGGCAAGCGCTTGCCACCATTGAGAGCCCCGAACTAAAGAGCAAACTTGAGCAAGAGCAGGCAAGCTTGGCGAGTTTAAAAATGGAACTTGATCGCCAGCGCATTAACTCAAAGAAAGCCGCTCTTGAGAACCAAAAGCTCGTTGATTTAGCGCACGTGACGCTAACCGCGGCTGATCGCGAGAAGCGCCGCGCCGATCGCGCGTGGGAAAAACAAGCCATCAGCGAAATCGACTACGAACAAGCACAAGATGAGTTAAACAACGCACAAGTCGTTTATCAACATGCGGTACAGGATGCCAAGCTCAATAGCGAAAGCCTTGCGTTTGACATTCAATCACTGCAACTTAAAGTCGATCGCCAACAGCTGTTAGTCAACGAACTGCAGCGTCAAGTTAATGGGTTAACGATTGTCTCTCCTGTCAGCGGGATCGTCGGTAACCTCGAAGTCGACCAAAAGAATCAAGTGGCGAAAAACCAAGCGGTGCTCGGTGTCGTCGACTTATCCGAGTTTGAAGTTGAGCTTGGTATCCCAGAAAGTTATGCGGACGACCTGGCGATTGGTATGGCGGCCGAAATCAATTACAACGGTCAACTACATAGCGCCACCTTAGTCGCTGTCTCACCTGAAATTCGCAATAACGAGGTCATCGGTACGCTGCGATTCAGCAACGAGACACCGGCGGGTTTGCGTCAAAACCAACGCCTCACCAGTCGGATTATTCTTGATCAAAAAGATGATGTCCTCACCTTGCAACGAGGTCCTTTTCTGCAAAACCAAGGCGGCCGCGTTGCTTATGTAGTCACCGATGGCATTGCCTTAAAAACACCGATTCAAACCGGCGCCAGCAGCCTCTCTAAAGTTGAAATCATTTCGGGTCTAACCGCTGGCGATCGCGTGATTATCTCCGATACCCAATCATTTAACGGTGCCGAAAGCGTCGTCATTAATCAATAAGGAATACACCATGCTCGTAATGAACAACATCACCAAAGTATTTCGTACCGAAACCGTCGAAACCCATGCCCTTAAGCAATTTAGCTTAACGGTAAATGAAGGCGACTTTGTTGCTGTCACCGGCCCTTCGGGGTCGGGTAAGACAACATTCTTGAATATTGCCGGTTTACTCGAGTCGTTCGACGACGGTGAATACACCCTCGACGGACGTTCGGTTAAACACCTCAACGACAAGCAACTTTCGCAATTGCGAAACGAGAAAATAGGTTTTATCTTCCAGAGCTTTAACCTAATTCCCGATCTCAACTTGTTCGATAATGTGGACGTTCCTTTGCGTTATCGCAAACTTAGCAAAGCTGAACGCAAAGAGCGCATTGAACACAGCTTGGATGTGGTGGGACTCGCCAACCGGATGCGTCATCTGCCGTCGCAACTTTCGGGTGGGCAACAGCAGCGTGTCGCCATTGCTCGCGCGCTTGCAGGTAATCCGCTGTTTCTTCTCGCCGATGAGCCAACCGGTAACCTTGATAGCAAAATGGCGGACAGTGTCATGAGTTTACTTGAGGACATTAATCAAACAGGTACCACTATCGTGATGGTGACGCACGATTTGTCACAGGCTGAACGTGCCCACCGTCATATTCAGGTACTGGACGGTCAAGTAACTGAACAACAACTAAGCAAGCCTGAGCTTGCCACCGTCAACGCATAGGAGGCGCTTATGTGGTTATATTACACCCGGCTTGCATGGCTCAGCTTAAAACGCCATCCATTACTTTCCTTACTGATGAGTGGCGCTATTGCGCTGGGGATTGGCGCGGCGATGACAACCATCACCATTAATTATTTAATGTCGGCCGACCCTATTCCTGAAAAAAGTGACCGCTTGTTTTATGTTCAATTAGATAACTGGTCGCCCAATGAACCCTATGACGAGCCTAACGAGCCACCGGATCAACTGACTTATACCGATGCCACGGCACTTAAAGCACAAGCGCCTGCGCAACTGCAAACGGCGATGGCGCAGTCAGGTGGCGTCATCGAGCCGCAAGGTTTGGGCAAGGAGCCCTTCTTGGCTCGCTTACGACTCACCCATAACGACTTCTTTTCGATGTTCAACTCACCCTTTTTATATGGGCAAGGCTGGAGTGATAGTGCCGACGAAACCGGTGATAGGAGCATCGTACTGAGCAAATCCGCGAATGAAGAGATATTTGCCGGTGAAAACTCAGTGGGTCGTACCGTACGTTTAGAAGGTAAAGAGTTCCGTGTCGTCGGTGTGCTCGATGAATGGGTGCTGAAGCCGCGCTTTTACGACGTGACGACAGGTGCCTTCAATGAGATGGAGGATGCCTATCTCCCGTTCAAACTTAAGGAGACCATGGAGCTGCCGAATAGCGGTAATACCAACTGTTGGAAAATGCCCGAAGGTGAAGGGTTTAAATCCTTTTTAACCTCCGAGTGTGTGAACTTTCAGTTCTGGGCACAGCTCGACAGTACACAAGCAAAACAAGAATACATGAGTTTTCTGAATGCTTATGTTGAGGAGCAGAAGAAGCTTGGTCGCTTCCCTCGCCCGCTGAACAACCGTTTGACCGACGTCATGGGTTGGATGGAACATGAAAATGTCGTCGATGACGATGCAGAAGTGATGATGTACTTGTCATTGATGTTCTTGGCTGTCTGCTTACTTAACACCATCGGTCTATTACTCACTAAATTCAGCTTTAAAACCGGCGAAATTGCCTTACGACGGGCAGTCGGTGCAACCCGTATGCAGCTTTATCAGCAACAGTTCGTTGAGACGGTATTGATTGGTATCGCCGGCGGTATTGGCGGACTGATTTTAGCCGCGCTAGGGCTCCTTGGTATTGAGTACTTATATGGTGAGCAAGTCAACGATCTCGCGTCGCTCAACCTACCGTTACTCGGTATTGGTATCTTACTCGCGATTATCAGTAGCGTGCTCGCGGGTGCCTACCCGACCTGGCGAACCTGCCGTATTCCACCTGCTTCACAACTTAAATCAGAGTAATTGAGGAGAGAACCATGAGTCAGATAGGACCGATTTTTAGATCTCTGATGCGCAACAAGGTAGGTGCACTGCTGATTGCCCTGCAAGTGGCTGTCACCATGACCATCATCGTCAACGCCATACACCTGATCAACGCACGTGGTGACTTAATTAGCCGCTCATCGGGTCTTGATGAGGACAACCAGTTTTACGTTACCAGTGTGGGTTACGCGACAGACTTTGACGCCCCTTATGTCATCGATACCGATTTAGACGCTATTCGCAAGCTTCCGAGTGTGACTGATGCCGTCCAGATTAACGCTATCCCCATGAGTAATGGAGGTTGGTCGATGGGCTTACAAACCAAAGCGGGCGAGGGCGAAAACTCCGTGCCGACTGCGCTGTATATGACCGATGAGCACGGTTTAAATACTTTGGATGTTGAGCTGATTGCAGGCGAGAATTTCAAAGCAACAGAAGTCAGTTATCGCGATCGCAACACACGCGACTGGCCGCAGTCTGTCTTATTGACTGAAGCGTTAGCAACTAGCTTATTTCCTGATCTGAGTCCAACAGAGATCGTTGGGCAAACGGTTTATATCCAAAGTAACGAGCCGTTAACGATTATTGGCATCATGGACCACTTGCAAGCGCCATGGACCGGATGGACAACCATTAACCATGCCATGCTGGTGCCAAACAAGTTTGATTCGCCCTATTCTCGTTATTTGGTCAGAGCCAAGCCTGGACAACGAGATGAAGCGATTGCACAAGTTGAGCAATTTATGAAACAAAGGGATGTAGGTCGTATGGTGCGAGAAACCGAAACCATGACGCAAGTACGCATGGATAGCTACCGCGGCGACTCGGCATTACAAGCCATTCTATGGACCATTATTGTCATTCTTTGCATCATCACTGCGTTAGGTATTGTCGGCCTAGTGAGCTTCTCAATTAACCGTCGCCGCCGTCAAATTGGCACGCGCCGCGCATTAGGCGCACAAAAAAGTGACATCATGAGTTACTTTTTAACAGAAAACATCCTAGTAACAAGTGTCGGCATTTTTGTGGGCGTCGCAGGCAGCATAGCACTTAATATGTGGTTAGTGAGCAGCTTTAATCTGCCACGATTAAGCTATATCTACTTACCCATCGCAATGCTAACGATGTGGGTGATTGGTATACTTGCTGTCTGGGGTCCTGCGCTGCGTGCTGCACAGATTTCACCAGCGACGGCAACACGTAATGTATAACACTAGCGTTACACATTCATAACATTTATAATCCCGATACATGCTTTGTATCGGGATTTTTGCGTTTTATGAATACCATCAAGGATATCGACCTTAACCTTCTGGTTTATCTAGACGTATTGCTTAGAGAGCGCAACGTCACGCGCGCAGCTGCGCAATTAAATATTACCCAGCCGGCAATGAGCAATGGTCTCAAACGGCTACGCAACTTACTCAATGACCCTATCTTAGTGCGCACGTCTGACGGCATGACGCCAACACAGCGCGCTTTGGATATGCAAGAGTCATTACGCACTGTTTTGTATTCTGTAGAGGAGATGATCCAACCCGTACGTGAATTTGATGCGCCGACTAGCAAGCGTGTGTTCCGTATCATGGCTTCGGATTATGCTGCATCGACACTGATGCCACGATTACTGAGCCAACTCGAAGAGCAAGCACCCAACGTTTCGCTTGATATCATGACTCCCAGTGATATCAGCTTTCACGACGTCGAAAATGGTAAAGTTGATTTAGCCATTAACCGCTTTGAAAAGCTGCCACAATCCTTTCACCAAAAGGTACTTTGGCAAGACGAGTTCTCCTGTTTAATCCATCACCAGCACCCTTTACTTAACAACTATACCCTAGACGAGTATTTAAAAGCACAACACGTGTGGGTCTCAAAAACCGGATTTGGCGTGGGCGTAGGTATGGATCCACAAGATGTGCAAAAGCTGGGCTGGGTCGATGAAGCACTCGCAGAGCTGGGTAAACGCCGACAAATTAAAGTGTTTACACGAAACTACCACGTAGCGATGTACCTCGCTCGCCAAGGGCTGATTGCAACCCTACCAACCCGTGCGGCGGCGCTCTACAAGGACGATGACTATCTTGTCACGAAGGAACCGCCATTCCGCATTCCTGGACTCACTTTGACCATGATATGGAGCCCGTTATTACAACATGATGCTGGGCACCGCTGGTTCCGACAGCTGGTCGCTGACACAGCGGCAAATGAAGCCTTTTGATGAAGGGTTCGACAATAGTCCCCACTGTTGTATAGTGGGGTTACAAGCAATCGATACCTAATATCATGGTCGAGAAACTCGAGAACATCCTCTTGCAGGTTTCTAAGTCGCCGATTATCGACGAAGGAAAACTCGAACAAGCAACGCAGCTGATAGTAAAGTCTGTCATTGAAGGGCTCGATATTAGTCGCGTTGGTGTTTGGCTCTATGATGACGAGAGCGCATGCATCAAAAGTGATTACTTACTTGATGCCAATCAGGGCGAACAGTCATCCGCGACGGTCTGCGCAGTCGATTTCCCTAATTATTTCAACGCACTCAAACAAGAGCGCACTATTATCGCTAATCGCGCAATCGAGCACCCAGCGACATCTGAACTCAAAGATTACCTAGCGCATTATGGCATTGTTGCCATGCTCGATGTTCCTCTGCGCCATAAAGGCAAAATGATAGGCGTGATGTGCTGCGAAAGCATTCAAAAGAATCGCCAGTGGAGCAGCGATGAAGTCGCCTTTGTCGGTATCCTTGCCGATATTTATGGTCGCGCCGTCAGTGCTGCCGAGCGTGTCAAATATGAGCAACTGTTAATTAGCCACAACGAGCAACTCGAGCAACGGGTGGCAGAACGAACACAATCGTTAGAAGATGCGCTGAGCAATTTCAAGCAGGCACAAGATCGTCTCGTAGAAACTGAAAAAATGGCCGCCTTAGGCAAGCTGGTAGCGGGCGTCGCACATGAGGTCAATACGCCACTCGGTATCGCAGTCACCGCCACCACACACTGCGAACATCGACTAAAAAAGCTCAAGCAGAGTTTTGAAGACGGCAAAATTTCACGCAATGCACTCACCCAGTATATCGACGACACGCTCGATGCTTACACACTGATGAACAGCAATTTAGAGCGAGCGGCAAGTTTAATTCAGAACTTCAAAAAAACTGCGGTTGACCAATCGAGCTTTGAGCTCGTTGAATGCGCTCTTTGCGATTACATTAGTTCGCTCGTGATGAGCTTGCGACCGATGGTGAAAAATAAAAAAGTCAGTATCAATACGCACTGCAAACAAGAGCTCACCATTAAAACCTATCGGGGCGCCTTAGCTCAAGTTATCACCAACCTGATCAGCAACTGTGCCGAGCATGCTTTTAAAGCGCCCGATAAGAACCATCAGATTGATATTTTCGTAGAAAAGCAAGATAACGATGCGTTGCTACGTATTACCGATAATGGCGCAGGCATCGATCCGGCTATTCAGCATAAGATATTCGAGCCGTTTTATACCACTGCTCGCGACGATGGTGGCTCAGGTTTGGGCTTGTCCATTGTTTACAATTTGGTTCAACGCAAACTGAATGGAACCATAGAGGTGCAATCGCAACTCAATGAAGGCACTACCTTTATTGTGCGTTTACCCAATATTTTAGACTGAACACGAGAGTGAACGAAGTATCATGCTACAAAAATTGAAAACATGGTTGAATACCCGCGTTGCGGACGAAAGTGACACTCGCCCTCACTTTGGTAACTTGGACGCGAATGAGACATTAAGCCTCATTTTGATGATGGAAGTTGCCTTAGCCGATGGCCAATTTGAACAGAGCGAGCACGATTACCTCGTACACGAGTTACAACAAGACTTTAAACAGTCGGCGGAGTCGGCCAATGAACTTATCGCCCATGCCAAAGCGCATGTCCGCGATGCGGCCTCTCTCTATGACGCTACAGCCCCCTTAAAGGCACTCGCTTACGATGATAAGGTCATGTTACTCGAGTCGTTATGGCAAGTTGCATATGCCGATGGCGCGCTCGACCCACATGAAGAGAGCATGCTGCGCAAATTAGCCGACTTACTTTATATTGATCACGCCGACTACATTCGTTGTAAGTTAGCGGCGCAAGAGTCCGTTCAATGAACCGTCGCTGCTGGCTGGGTATGACCTCACTCATATCACTCGTATCGACCTCAGTCAGTGCGCAGGACCCACTCACCGTTGGACTCGCCACAGGCTTTGAACCCTATCAGTTTGTTAGTACTGAGGGGCAAGCAACTGGATTCGATGTTGATGTCGCGAAAGCAATACTCAATGAACTGCAAGCGGACTATCGCTTTGAAGCCCACACATGGGATGACGTCATGAGTTTACTCCGCCATCACGCTATCGATATTGCCGTGGGCGCCGAAGTCAGTGCCGCCAGAAAGCCCTATTTTCTATTTACCGACTCGTATTACACTCGTCAGCCCGCCTTACTCACACTGGCGAATAATCAAAACATTCGGCGCGTAAAAGACTTGGTCGGTGAGCATATTACGGGCGATCGTCATTCCTCGTTAGAGTCGTATTTGAGCCAATTGGGATTAAAAAGTCAGTTTCGTATCGAGCAGATGAGTTCCAAATCAGAGGCGATGAATGCGTTGGCTAAAGGCAAGGTTAAAGCCGTTATTATGCCCAAACGCGTCGCTTTTTATATCGCAGATAAACTTAATATTAAGTTGAAAGTGTTATGGGAATCACCGCAGCCAACGCCCGTCGGCTTCGGTGTGACCAGTACTAACCCTGAGCTGGTTAAGCGGATTAATCGTAGCCTTGATACCCTGCGTGCTAACGGCACTTTGCAACGTATCAAGGCTAAATGGTCGATTAATGACCCTGCTGATTAGCCGCTTCGAGTTCATCGTGCAGACGTTGCGCTTCGTCAGCCCGTGGTTTAGTAAAGCGCGCTAACCACAAATACAGCACAGGCGTGAGGTAAAGCGTAAAGACAGTTGCTAAACCGAGTCCTCCAAATACAACCCAACCAATTGAGTTACGTGCCTCTGCACCCGCGCCTGTCGAGAGAATCAGTGGCAATCCACCTAAAATGGTTGAGACCAAGGTCATCATAATAGGACGTAAGCGGATAGATGCCGCTTGCTCCACCGCATCACGCACCGAAAGTCCACGGTCGCGCAATTGGTCCGCGAACTCGACCAACAATACCGAGTTTTTCGCCAACAACCCGATTAACATCACCAAACCTATTTGAGAGTAAATATTCAGTGATATCCCGGTTAACGCCAATGCGTAAATGGCCGCGGCAATACCAAAGGGCACCGTAAGCATGACGACAAAGGCACTGTTAACACTCTCGAACTGGGCAGCAAGCACCAACAACACAATCAAAAATGCCAGGATGTAAGTCATCGCAACTTCACGATTGGTGTCTTCAAATGTTTGTGCTTCGCCCAAGAAAATGAGGCCCATGCTGTCAGGCAACACGTCTTGTGCAATCGCGCGCAGTTCTTCAGTAGCTTCAGACAGCGGATACTCGGGTGGTATCTCTACTTCTACCTCAATCGCACGTCGTTGCGCATGACGCTCGAGTTCGGCTGACACGCCTTCTTCGACAATCTCAGCAACACTCGAGATAGGTACGAGCTCACCTGAGGTCGATGATACGTAAAGGTTTTGCATATCCTGCGGCGACTTAATTGCATTTAATCGCGTCTGTAAGATCACCGGGATCTGTTGGTCTCCGACATTCAGATCGGCGACATCATCACCATTGATCGCAGCGCGTAAGGTTGAAGAAATATCGTTTAATGAAACACCCAATTCAGCGGCACGGCGACGATCAATTTTAAACCGTAACTGAGGCTGAGTCGGTTGATAGGAGATATTCGGGTTACTGTAAGTTTCGGAGCGCGCTTGCACAGCCGCCGTAAACTGACGCGCTGCTTGGTAAATTTCGGCGTAACTTTCACCCGTTATAGCCATTTCAACGGCACCACCACCTTGTCCACCGCGAACATTCAATGAGTTACTACCAAAAGCACGCCCCGGAGCACCCGGGATTTGTCCCAGTGGGCCACGAATTTCGTTAATCACTTCTTGTTGCGTAATATCGCGATCTTCCCACGGATACATGTTGGCAGTAATAAACGCGATATTAGGGTCCCATTGACCCACCACGGTGTAGAGTGTTTCGAACGCACCTTCTTGCTGATACGGAATCAGCACCTCTTCCAGTGCACGGGCTTGCCGGTCCATAAAGTTGAGACCAACACCATCAGGACCACGAGCAAAAATACGTACGACGCCTCGATCCTCGTTCGGTAACAGCTCACTGGCGACATTATCGTATACAAAAACCGCCCCCGTCGCTGCAATCAATGAGAAAGCGACAATGACCCAGGACGCATTGAGCGCGAGCTTCAACGTCCGCTCATAACCTGTCTTAAACCAATGGCCAATCGGACCAAAAATATTCTTCTTACCGGCATTCTTTGGCAATCTCGCAGTAAACGCGGACACCAATGATAGCGCGACAAAGGAGGAGATAACGACCGCCGCTGCAAGCACGCCGCCAAACTCTCGGAACAATCGTCCGGCGGTTGAAGGCAGGAAGGCGATAGGAACAAACACGGCAACCAGCACGGCGGTTGTCGCGACAACCGCGAAGAACACTTCACGCGTCGCCAGCACTGCTGCCGCCCGGCTTCCCAAGCCCATGGCACGACGCCGCTGAATATTTTCCGCCACAACGATGGCATCATCGACAATCAACCCCGTCGCCAAGACCAGCGCGAGCAAGGTGAGAATATTAATCGAGAAGCCCATCAGCCAAATCGCCGCAATCGCGCCAAATAACGCCACGGGGATTGAGAGCGCCGGCACAATGGTCGCACGGAATGAACCAATAAAGACCCACAAAGTGGCAACCACTAAGGCAATGGTAATGGCTAGCGTGGTCACCACCTCGGCGACCGACTTACGAATAAATAGCGCGTCATCATTGGTGACGGTCATTTCCATGTCAGGAAACCGCTCACGCAAGCGCTCCAACATGGCTAACGCTTGGTCGGAAATTTCAATGGTATTTGAACCCGCTTGACGGATAACACCAACACCGACCACCGGCTTGCCGTTCAGACGTACAAAGCTATCGGCATCCGCGGGGCCAAAGTAAGCTTGTGCAACATCGCCAATACGGGTGTCACCCGAAATGATGATATTTTCGATTTGCTCAGCGTTAACCGACGTCGCATCGGCACGAATAATAATACGTTGGTCAGTCGACCTTAGGCTGCCAGCAGGCACATCAAAGGGCGCTTGCCGCAACGCGTCAGCGACATCGGTGACAGACAGGCCAAAACTGGTTAATCGAAGTGGATCAAGAGCGACTCGGAGGACGCGCTCACGCGCTCCATTCAAACGCACGTCGGCTACGCCTTCGATCGACAGAAACTCTGGCGCAAAGTCAGTTTCTAAGCGGCGCGTTAACTCTTCTAGACTAAGCGTTTCGCTCGATACCGCGATATCCAATACCGCGCGGGCATCGTCATCCGCTTTTACGACGTTGACTTGCTCAACGTCCTCAGGTAATTCGCGTCTAACTTGGTTAACCGCCTCGCGTACTTCTGCCGCCACAACATCCAGATCAACGCTCGGCTGAAATTCGACCACAGTACGAGCAGAGTTTTCCTCTGACTGCGAGCGAATCGATTTAACCCCGGATACGCGTGCAGCGGCACCTTCTAGGATACTTGTAACTTCTGCATCAACTGTTTCGGGCGCCCCGCCAGGTAATGAGGCACGCACCGTAACTACCGGCTGGTCGACATCGGGTAGTTCACGTACTTCTACACCCATGAGCGCAGCCACGCCCGCCAGTGCAATGAGAATATTGAGTACAACAATAAGTACCGGCCGGCGAATTGACACGGATGGTAGGTCATTACCCTCGTGTGCAGGCAGCTGTTGTTTGTCAGACATTACTCAACCACCTCTTCAGCGCCTGCATCTAACTCACTTAACTCGTACTTAATGGGTTGACCATCACGAAGACTTTGCACACCTTCAACAATCAAGGTGTCATCACGGTTAATCTCGCCGGATACCAGTACACGCCCCTCAAGCCGTTGTTCAATTTGAACCTCAACCCGCTTTGCTTTGTTATCTTCGGCAAGCCAAATATAAGGGTTGTTAGCGCCCCAAGAAAGCGCCACTTCGGGGATCGAGGCAAACTCCTCACCTGCGACTTCTATCGCAGTACGGAAGCTTGTGCCAGGTAAGAAATCATCGTTTTTATTATCGACTTTTGCACGTGCTCTAAACATCCGGGTGGTTGGGTTAATGCGTGAGTCGAGTTCAACGATCTCGGCATTCACCGGCTGCCCCGAATAGCGCCACGGTTCGACTTCGAGAGTAACCCCCGGCTTAAGCAAATAGACCGCTGCCTCGGGGATCTGAAAATTAATTAACAATGTGTCGCGATCGTCAATCGTTGCTATCTGTGTTTGTTCATTAATGCGGTCGCCTTCTTCAATATCGGTAATACCCACGATGCCATTGAAGGGCGCAATGATGGTGCGGTCAGCAATTTCTGTTTTAACACGATCGACCTCAACCTCAGCAAGGTCGCGCAGTAAAATCGCATTATCGAGTTCCGATTGCGGGACGGCGCCCTGCTCAAAACTTTGTCTTAAACGTTTCACGGTGCGTTCAGCATCTTTTAAGCTGATTTGTGCTTGCCGCAATGCCACCTGTTCGCGGCGATCATCGAGTTGCACTAATACTTGGCCCGCTTGCACACGGTCGCCGGGTTCAAAGTTAACCTGAGTTACACGTTCACTGACCGGAGAGAATAACGTCACGGCTCGCTGTGCTTCAGCTGTACCTACAGCTTCAACTCGATTTTTCTCATTTTCGAATTGAACCGGTGCAACATTAACAAGTGCTTCTCTTGCACCAAAGCTCTGCGCATGAAGACCCGTTGATAAGGTGAATAATGTAGCTAGAAATGTAACCTGCAAACACGATGTAAAACGTCTCATAATTCCCTATAAAAACCCGCGGGTGCCGAGCAGCCGCGGGTTTTTTAACTCGCTTAGATTCAGATTATTGAGTCAGCTTGAACTGACCTTTCATAATTGCCGAGTGACCTGGGAATGTGCAGTAGAACATGTAGTCTCCATCTGCGCTCATTCCTTCAGTAGAAAATGTCACACTCGTTGATTCACCACCACCGATCACGTCAGTTGCAGCAATCACTGTATCCGAGTCAGGCACGTAGTTGTTATCGAGGCCTGCCGACATACCCTGTTGCACAACTGATTGCATATCGCTAGATTTACTCAGCACCCAGTTGTGACCCATTACTTTCTTACCCATTTTGCCTGAGTGTTCTAAAGTAAGGGTTACTTCAGAACAACTGGCTGGAACAGAAAGTTCACTTTTATCATAACGCATGTTATCTGTACTAGTAATTGTCAGTTCACATTCGTTAGCAAGTGCCGAGTTTGCGACCAACAACACCGAACCCGCGAATAAAGCTTTTAACAAACGCATTGCATTACCTCTCATTTTGAGACCAAAATACACTCAGATCATACGCAATAGAGCTAAATTAGATTACTGAGTAAACAAATTTATGACAAAAAAGATCAACGACAGCTTCCAAACATCCCTCGCTCAAGGCGGGGATAACTTAACAACGCCATTCAAGCCGATCATCCCCGGTATTTTTACATCAACCACTTACCAAAGAGATGAGGATAATCAATATCGTAGCGGAAGAGTCTATTCTCGCGCCGATAATCCAACCTACGACGCACCGGAAAAACTCATTGCTCAACTCGAACATGCCGCGGATGCAAAATTATTTGCCTCCGGCATGGCGGCCGCGACCGCTGTATTTCAAGCACTGAAGCCCGGCGACACGGTATTGGCGCCAGACATCATGTACTGGGCATTACGTAATTGGTTAAAGGGTTTGGCAACCGATGCCGGGCTTAACGTTCACTTTGTCGATATGACGCAACTCGATAAAGTCGAAAATAAAGTCATGCAGCTCCAACCCAAACTGATTTGGCTCGAAACGCCCGGCAACCCGATGTGGACCGTGAGTGACATTCGCGCCATTGCCGATATTGCTACGCAACATGGCGCGCGAGTAGCTGTCGATTCAACCGTAGCCACACCGATACTAACACGTCCACTCGAATTGGGCGCTGATATCGTTATGCATTCTGCGACTAAGTATCTGAACGGCCACTCTGATGTTATCGCCGGCGCACTCGCCACGCGAGAAAAAGATGATTTCTGGCAGCGTATTTTGGCAATACGTGCACAAGGCGGCGCAGTACCGTCACCGATGGATGCAGCTCAGCTATTACGAGGGATGCGTACTTTATATCTGCGTGTGCGCGAAAGCTGTGACTCGGCAATGTTTCTTGCTGAGCAATTGGAGCAACACCCCATGGTTTGCGAAGTGCTCTACCCAGGGTTGCCGTCTTTTACTGGTTATGCAGTCGCCCGTAAGCAAATGCAAGGCGGCTTTGGTGGCATGCTATCGATTCGATTAGTCGGAGGCGAGCACCAAGCGGTCGGCACTGCTGCCAAAACACGGTTATGGCACCGCGCCACCTCGCTTGGCGGCGTCGAGAGCCTCATTGAGCATCGTGCCAGTATTGAAGGGTCGGGCACGCCTGTACCCAACGACTTACTAAGATTGTCTGTCGGCATTGAGCGGAAAGAAGATTTACTCGCCGATTTAGTTCATGCCATCGAGGCGTCAGCTTAAATGCTGACGCGCTTGTAACGACGGTACTCAGGTGACCAGAAGTTTTTCTCAATACGTTGCTTGAGTACCTCATCGTCGATTTCAAGCGCAACGCCCTCTTCTTGTGCCACTTTCGCAACCGCAAAGGCAATGTCTTTACTCAATTGAGCCAGCTCGGTAAAACCGGGTAATAAGTTCTTATTCTTACCGTTGGCGCTCGGCGAGGCTTTCGCCAGCGTCTTACTGGCCACTCGGAACATCTCATCACTGACACGTGTCGCCTTCACCGCGATAACACCTAAACCGATGCCCGGAAAGATATAGCTGTTATTACATTGCGCTATCGGATACGTGGTGCCTTCCCACTCGACTTCACCAAATGGGCTACCGGTGGCGACAATCGCCTTACCTTGTGTCCATTTAATCACATCATGGGGGTGCGCCTCGACATGCTTCGACGGGTTCGATAGCGGGAAAATAATCGGTTGATCCACGTACCGTGCCATGGTGGTAATGACTTGTTCGGTAAACAAGCCTGCCTGACCTGAAACCCCAATTAATACATCGGGTTCAGCACAATGAATGACATCTAACAGCGATGGATAGTCGCCACTGTATTGCCAATCCCCCAGACTATCCACAGGTTGCGCTAGCGCCTGTTGGAAGTCACGCAAATCGCTCATGCTATCTACCACAAGACCATAGCGATCAACCATAAAGATTTGCTTCTTCGCTTGTTCTTCGCTGAGTCCTTCGGCCATCATTTGAATCATCACCTGCTCAGCGATGCCGCAGCCGGCAGAGCCTGCCCCAACGAAGACGACTTTCTGTTCACTGAGTTGTTTGCCTTTTTGACGACAAGCCGCCAGCAATGTGCCCACGGTGACAGATGCGGTGCCCTGAATATCATCATTGAAACAGCACACTTCATCACGGTAGCGACGTAATAACGGCATCGCATTGGGCTGCGCGAAATCTTCAAACTGCAGCATCACGCCGGGCCAACGGCGGGTCACTGCCTTAATAAACTTCTCCAAAAACTCATCATATTGCTCTTGATTAATCCGCTTGTGGCGAGCCCCCATGTACATCGGGTCATTCAGCAATTTTTCGTTGTTAGTACCGACATCCAGCATCACTGGCAGGGTGTACGCGGGACTGATACCACCACAAGCGGTGTACAGCGACAACTTACCAATGGGAATGCCCATACCACCGATACCTTGGTCACCTAAACCGAGAATGCGCTCACCGTCGGTGACGACGATCACTTTGACTTTCTGCTTAGTCGCGTTGCGCAAAATATCATCGAGCTGATCGCGTTCAGAATAGGAGATAAACAAGCCACGTGAACTGCGGTAAATGTCAGAGAATTTTTCGCACGCATCGCCCACTGTAGGGGTATAAATAATCGGCATCATTTCTTCTAAATGATCCGTTAGCAAACGATAAAACAAGGTTTCATTATTATCTTGAATAGCGCGCAAATAGATGTGCTTGTTAAGTGGAGTCTCGAAGCTCTTATATTGCATATAGGCACGTTCGGCCTGTTCTTCGATTGATTCATAACGGGGCGGTAACAAGCCCGTTAAGTTAAATGCCGCTCGCTCTTCTTTACTAAACGCGCTGCCTTTATTCAGCAACGGTGTTTCTAACAACGATGGTCCCGCATAGGGAATATACAAAGGACGTTTTTGTTCGTCAGACATGCGCTCGGACTCCTAAACCAAGATAAATTGACTGCCGAGATGATAGCAGAAAATCAACAGGTTAGGTTGAACGAAGCACACACTCTAAAAACAGGACTGACCAGATGCGGTTAATGGACTTGCAAAAAGGGTGAACTAAATCGACAGTATACGAGTAATTGAGGCACAATAGATTAAATTTTTTAGAAAGCAAGAGTTATGGATAACCGCTCACTATCAGACGATGGCTTTTTAGAGTCCATCGAGCAGGGCCTGTTTAGCAGAGGCGATACTGATCACAATTGGCATTTGAGACTTGCTTGGATACACCTCAAGCGAGCACCGTGGCCTATTGCTCTCGCCGAAGTGGTCACCACGCTACGCGCTAATCAACACATCATGGCACTCAACGAGCGTTACCACCATACCGTAACGGTGGCAACGCTGCGTATTATGAGCCAACGTCTAAATGAACAGCCGATCACTGACTTTGCCGAGTTCAAACAGCACAATAGCGATTTAGTTGATGATTTAGCCGGAATTTTAAGCCAGCACTATAATCTCGAAACGCTCAACTCTGCGACCGCCCGACGTACGTTTGTCAGCCCTGATAGAAAGCCCCTTTAAAGATAGCTTCCGATTAAGTGACCCACAGTCAATAACAATAAAGCGACGTTGGCAAGCCAACCTAGCATAAAAAAATAGCTACGTGGGCTTGGGTTCTTGTTCGTGGCGATCACGTAATAGAGAATCATGTGCAGAATACGCGCTAGGGCAAATAATCCCGTCAAAAGCGCAGTCCAAAACGGGCTTACACCGCTTATAACGGCTAGAAACACCGTTCCCAGCATGACACTCAGGTTCTCTACACTATTTTGGTGTGTGCGCCATGCTCTAAAGATAAAACTTTCGTGTCCCTGCTGCTGCGGTGGCGTGCCGGGTATTGCCCCTTGCTCTTTTGCTTTTTGACCGCTGGCTATCAACCACTGAACCAGTACCGTTGCTAAAATAACCGCGATTGCAAAAAATGTTACACCATATGCTTCAAACATGACGTGTCCTTATAAACTCAATTGCCACCGTTTCGCGACGCGTCTTACCGCATCGACATTTTCAGAGGCGTGAATGGTTATCGGTGTTTGCTCAAACTGACGCTTTAGATCTAAATGCTGACTTAACCACTGTACCATTGCTTCGCCCGAATGGATCGTTTTTGCGCCACTAAAATATTCACTGATCGCATCGCTAATCAGTGGAAAGTGAGTACATCCTAACAGCACAACGTCTGGCCGCTCTAGCGCGCTAAAGTAATGCTCAAAGGTGGCATGTAAAATCGCGCCGTCGTAAAGTTCCTCCTCGACAATCGGCACAAACAAAGGCGTCGCCATCGCCGTGGCATGCTCAAAACCAAGCTGCTTTATACGCCGCTGGTATTCACCCGATTGAATCGTCGAGCGTGTTGCTATCACCAGTACATGGCTGTCGTGGTTAACTTCAGTCGCTTGCTCAAGTGCCATTACACCAGGCTCTAACACGCCATAGACCGGCTTATTAGAAAACTTCTGCATGGTTTCCAGCGCCACCACACTCACGGTGTTACACGCAACAACCAAAGCGTCCACATCAGTACCATTGAAAAACTCAACCGCCTCAAGTGCGTATCGAGTCACTGTGTTACTGTCTTTGCTACCATACGGCACGCGTGCCGTATCCCCGAAATATAACAACTCGGAAAAGTAACGACTGCGCTGCAATGAGCGGGCAACGGTGAGCCCCCCTACGCCGCTATCAAAAACTCCTAACTTCACTGAGGTTCCTTACAAAGAAATACGTTTAAGACGTAACGCATTAGAAATGACAAACACACTTGAAAGCGCCATCGCGCCAGCAGCTAACATAGGTGACAAGGTAATGCCCCAAAATGGGTAGAGTAAACCCGCCGCCACCGGAATCAGTGCGGTGTTATAAGCAAATGCCCAAAATAGGTTCTGGCGAATATTCCGCATTGTCTGACGTGACAACCCAAACGCATTACGCACGCCATTCAAATCATCTGACATCATCACCACATCGGCACTTTCAATCGCCACATCGGTGCCCGTGCCGACAGCGATCCCGATATCGGCAGCAGCCAAAGCGGGCGCATCATTAATACCATCGCCGACAAAAATTAACGTACCATACTGTGCTTGCAGTTTTTTAACCGCGTCCACTTTACCATCGGGTTTAACCCCAGCCACCACTTCACGGATACCGAGCTCTTTTGCAACTTTTTGTGCGGTCGCTTCGGCATCACCAGTCACCATAGCGGTGTGTATGTTGTGCTCACCCAAATAGTTAATTAATGCCTTTGCTGACGGTCGAATCGGATCCGCAACCGAAAACACAGCAGCTAGCTGACCATCAATCGCCACATAGAGTGGGGTTTGCCCGTTGCGCTCGATAGTTTGAGTATGCTGCTGAGCGCTGTCGACCGCAATAGACTGCTCATCCATTAAGGTACGCGAGCCAACCAATAACGTACGGCCATCAACCTTGCCCTCAACACCAAGCCCCGCTAAGGCATTAAAATTATCGGGTTGGGTCAGCTGCTTGCTTTTAGCTTCAGCATAATTAACCAGCGCCTGAGCGGTTGGATGCTCTGAACGTTGCTCAAGACTCGCCGCGAGCGTTAACGCATCATGATCTGCTTGCGTTGTCTCCCAACTCACTACCTCTGGGTGACCTGAAGTCAAGGTACCGGTTTTATCAAACACCACAATACGCGCGTTTTCGATTTGCTGTAATGCGCTGCCTTGCCTAAATAATACCCCCTCATCGGCGCCGCGTCCCGTGCCCACCATAATAGAAGTGGGCGTCGCAAGCCCCATGGCACAAGGGCATGCAATAATGAGTACCGCTACTGCGTTAATTAAGGCAAACGTGAGCGCATTGTCGCCTTTAGCAAAAAACCACACCAAAAAAGTGAGTGCCGCTGCCGCCATAACCGCAGGAACAAACCACAGCGTAATTCGGTTAACGGTATCTTGGATAGGTAACTTGGCGCCTTGCGCTTGTTCAACCATGCGGATAATTTGCGCCAGCACCGTGGTTTCACCTATCGCGGTAGCTTTAAAGCGGAAACTACCCTGTTGATTAATGGTGCCGCCAACGACCTTATCGCCCGTTTCTTTCGCGACCGGATCGGCCTCACCGGTAATCATCGATTCATTAACATAGCTGGCGCCGTTGACGACTGTGCCGTCGACAGGTACCTGTTCGCCTGGACGCACTTCGATCATATCGCCTTTGCTCAGTGATTTGATATCGACAGTCTCGCTACTGTCGTCGTCACGCACACGACGTGCGGTTTTGCTTTGTAAGTTCAATAAACGCTTGATCGCGTCGGAGGTGTGGCTTTTCGCCCGAGCCTCTAAAAATCGCCCGGCTAAAATCAGTGTGACGATGACCGCGGAGGCTTCAAAGTAAACGTTGACCGCGTGTGCTGGCAGCCATTGTGGCGCTAGCGTAGCAACCACTGAATACCCCCAAGCGGCTGTCGCGCCCAACACAACCAATGAGTTCATATCAGGGGCACGTCGCCATAGCGCGGGTATACCTAATTGATAAAAGCGACGCCCCGGCCATGCCAACACTAGGGTAGTCAACACCATTTGTATCCAGAAATGAGTCGATTGGCCAAGCGTGGAATCAATCCACTCGCCAAATACTGGAATCAAATGACTGCCCATCGCGAGGACAAACACAGGCAGGGTCAGTAGCACGGCGATAATCAGATCGCGCTTTAATTCCTTGAACTCACTCGCCTTCTGCTGCTCTTGTCGCGCCATTTCGGCTTCACGATCGACAATCGCATGAGCATCATAACCCGCATCTCGAATTGCCTGAATCGCATCCTCTTGCGAGGCCGAAACCAACGTCATTTCTGCGGCATCAGACGCTAAGTTAACACTGACATCCTCAATACCTTTGACACTATTTAACGCTTTATCAACGCGACTCGCACAGGAGCCGCAGTTCATTCCTTCGACCGATAAACGTATTTGTGTGCGTGCCATACTGCCCTCTATTCGTTTGAGGAGTGTTTACGGGTGATTCCAAGTAGGAGCCAGAATACAGCTAACTGGGCAATTTCGAGGTACCGTTGAATTGCGCCGCGAACGGGTTCGAGGTTTTCGGTTGGCATGATGAAAAAGCCTAACCCGATAATGATCGCCAATAACACAAAGACAATTCGCAACACCCAATGCGCGCGAGGAGTAAAGGCGAGCAACAACGTACCGGCGGCAAAGCCCAAGTAACTTAGAATACCGATCCAATTGTGAATCGTCTGCGATGCCGAACCGTCAATCGGACAACCCGCATCGCAAGGCGCAAGCGCTGCGCCCAAATAAGCAAAGGGGTAAAAGAACAGTAATGCGTAGCCGAGTGCACTGATACCCTCAACACGTACTCGGCTACGCGCAGACACCAAGAAACTTAACACCACAATCGCAAAGGGTACAAAGCCCACCCAGCCTAGAACACCGGCTGCCGTTGTGCCGGTGGCATTAATTTCGCTGATGTACTGGCTCATATGGCTGTAATCGGGCTTAACCCAGCTTGCCACCAACAGTAAACCCAGCCAAAAAATCGATACCACCACAAGTTGTGGCATCATCGCTTGTTTTGCGGAAGTGTGATCGGGTGTTGATGTCTGCACTGTTGCTCCTTATTTTTTAAGTTTAACGGCGGTACCGCTGACGCTGACCATCATCATAGCACCTTTTTGACCAACCACTTCATAGTCGATATCAATGCCAATCACCGCATCAGCACCTAATAACTTGGCTTTTTCTTCGACCTCTGCAAACGCAATTTCGCGCGCCCGAGTCATCTCACGCTCGTAGGCTCCCGCACGGCCACCCACAATATCGCGCACCGCACCAAAGATATCTTTGAATACGTTGGCGCCTAAGATCGCCTCACCCACCACAATATCGAGATACTTTTCAACTTCATGACCTTGGATGGTTGCGGTTGTTGTTTTTATCATCTCATTCTCCTTCGAGTTGTCTGGAATAATCCTAGCGAATCCTATTTCGAACTGACAATTAAATCGATACTATAGTTGTAACGATAAGTGTCCTCTTTTTATAACAGGTGTGCAATGTTTCGAGTGCTCGGAAGTAGTGGTGGACTCAGTGGTAACCCGCAAAAAGGGTCGACCTGCATTCAATTAAACGGTGAAACGCTCATTGATGCCGGAACCGGCTTATCGTCGCTACAACTCAGCGAAATGAAAGCCATCCGCCATATCTTTTTGACCCATGCCCACATGGATCATATAGCGGCGCTACCCACCTTCGTCAGTAACCTGTTTGACCAAAGTCGTTTACCGCTTAAAGTGTATGGTCTCGCCCACAGCTTAGAGCGCCTTAAACAGCATATTTTTAATAATGATATTTGGCCCGACTTTACTCAGGTGCAAGATAATGGCACGTCCATGCTCGAGTTAGTGGAGATTAAGCCAGGCCAGGTCATTGAGCATCAAGGCATGACGCTCACCGCGTTCGAAGTGCCACACGCCATACCCACCATTGGGTACGCAGTGCAACAACCCAAAGTCAGTGCTCACTCACATTTTGTGTTTTGTGCCGACTGCATCGTGACCGACGCCCTTGTCTCAAAGCTCAACGAATTACCCCCCATTAGCACACTGATGGTGGAATGTTCGTTCCCTGACAGGCTCGAAGAAGTGGCAATCAAAACCCAGCACATGACGCCGTCATTAGTCAGCCGCCTATTAGAGCAACTCGAAAAGCCGCCACATAGCGTCTGGATAACACATCTTAAACCGAGCTACGAGGAAGAGCTCCGCGACGTTTTGCGCGCAGAGCCATGGCATGTGCTTTAGTTAGTCAGTAATCACTTGCATTTTTACATCAATGATACCGACATCGAGGTCAGCGATTTCGCCAAAAGCGGAACGTGAAAGATCAATAATACGTCCTTTGATAAAGGGGCCCCGGTCATTGATCTTCACCACCACTGACTCACCATTGGCGAGATTGGTCACACGCACCAAGGTGCCGAACGGCAAGGTTTTATGCGCCGCGGTATCGTCAAAATGGCTGTAACGCTCGCCACTTGCGTATTTCGGTGATTCCGAACAGCGATTCCGGAGTTATCCGATCACCTGTTAGCCGTTCTTTTTCATAACCCTCTTTTTACGCTAAGTGATCG
>NZ_QJST01000011.1 GCF_003226255.1 Idiomarina fontislapidosi | reverse complement strand
TTTAAAGCGGCATCCATGTCGAAATTGGTTTTGGTCATATGTCATCTCTTTTTTTGCTTAGTTTAACGAAATGACACAGAATTATGAACACTACCCCACGACTCAAAGCTATGTCTGGCAATATTCACCTGCCTATTATCTTTTTAACTGCGTTGGATTCGCAAGATACGCTGTTACAGTGTTTGAAGGTGGGTGGCGATGATTTTTTGAGTATTCCGTTTGAACCCGTGGTGTTGCAAGCAAAAGTTAACGCCCATGCGCGTGTGCGGGAGCTCAGTTATTCATTGGTTCAAAAAAATCGTGCTTTAGCTTGGCACTCTGCGCGGATGGAGCGCGAGCAAAACGTGGTCCAGCATATGCTAGAAAATGCGTTGGCTGAAAACCAACTGGACTTCCCTTTTATCCGCAGTTATCTGCGGCCAACCAGTAATTTTAATGGCGATGTCTGCCTGGGGCGGGTAGGTCCATTTGGCAACTACTACTTGTTCTTGGGTGATTTTACCGGACATGGCCTTGCGCCAGCAACGGGGGCGCTTCCCGTTGCCCAAGCATTTTTTAGTATGGCTGAACGTGGTTTATCGGTCGGCGATATGGTGACTGAGTTTAATAGTCGGTTGTATAAAGTCCTGCCGGACGATATGTTTTGTGCAGCACTGGTCGTCGAAATGTCTGCAAACGGCGACAGAATTAGCTGTTGGAGCGGTGGTATGCCGGATGCATTATTACTCGATGGACAAGGGCAACTGCAGCACCCTATTAAGCCCCAACATATGGCGCTTGGCATTTTGCCGCGCTCGCAGTTTAATAGCCAACTCGAGCACTATTTTGTCAGTCCGGGTCAACGGCTGGTGATGTTTACTGACGGTGTCGTTGAGGCATGCAACAATCAAGATGAAATGATCGGTGAAGCGCGCTTTGCTGACTGGGTAACCGAAATGCTGGATACAGGTTGCTCTGAGGCGCAATTTAAAGCAATCGTAGAGCGGATTGTCGACTTCACCGGAGAGGTACCGTTAAACGATGATTTATCACTGGTGTGTTTAAAGTGCCAACCCACGCGACTCGAGCCAATAGCTAAACCTTTAAATGACTACCACCTGCCTTTTCAGTTACGAGTGGTTCTGACAGAAGATGACATTCAGAATCGCGATCCGATGCAACGGATGGTGGATTCGCTGACTAAATTGGATGCTTTGCAGCCGCACAAAACGTCGTTATACCTGCTTTTTGCTGAGAGTTTTAATAATTTGCTCGAGCATTCAGTGTTGGGTATGCAATCAAAACTAAAACAGCAAGAGAGTTTTGAACGGTATTACGAGGAGCGGCAATCACGCATTGAGCGCCTGCAAGGGCTCGAAATTTACTTCGATATCAATTATCAACCCGACGTGCAAAAACTGTCGTTTACTTTATCGTCAAACACTGAACATCGTTTTGACGGACGTCACAATGCCAAAGCATCCGAAGTATCAGAGGAGACCTTTGGACGGGGGCTTAACCTTATTACTCAAGTGGCTGATAAAGTCGAATGGCGCGACAATGGCTCGTTGCTGTTCGTAAGTTATACGCTCAGCCGCCCGCTCGCTTAACTCGGTAACCTTGGTCAATGAGCCATGTTTCGATGATGTCACGTTGGTCGCCTTGGAGCTCAATGACATAATCTTTCACGGAACCGCCAACGCCACATTGCTGTTTGAGCTTTTTAGCTATCTGCTTTAGCTCATCGTGCGGAAGGGCAAGTCCTTTAACCAAAGTCACACCTTTACCCTTACGTCCTTTAGTTTCGCGTTGTAACCGCACGATACCATCACCTTCAGGTACCTGTTCAGGCTCTGGCTCAGCATCAATACGTCCTTGGTCGGTGCTATAAACCATTTGTGAGAGTTTGTCTTTCCAATCTGCCATGCCGATCTACCACTTTTTCTTCGGTTGGAATAATTCTTCAAGTTCGTCGCTTTTTCGCTTACGCGCGTCATTACTGTTAGCGTCGCGCAACTCACTAGTAATTTGCTCTAGCGAAGCTTTGATTTTTTCATGTCTTTGCTGGGTATAGTCATCACTGTAGGTATGCTCATCAATAGTGCGCAAGGCTTTTTCATAATACTGACGCGCCGAGCCTAACATATTACTATTGTATGCGTTTTCACCCCGTTTAATTAAGGTTTCTACGCTTATCTTAAGCTGTAATTTTTGTAAGCGCTGATCCTCTAAGTTATATACTTGAGTGTCAACTCGGCCTTTCGCGTGTTCGCTCCGCAATGCACTGCGCAAGCGCTTCAGCGCATTAATCATGGCAATAATTTGTTTATCGTTTTGCGGGAGTTCAAAGTCTTCAGATATAAGCGATGTATCGTTTAAATCGAGTCCCTTCAGGCGTGTTTCATATTCACTGATACGATCTTTAAGTGCATCCGATGGCATGACTTCATTCATGCTTACCAGTAGTTCTTTAGCACGCGTATTCAACAACGCGTAGACAGATTTTCCGATCGGAAAATACCCAGTAATGTTGATGAGGTCCTCGACCTGATCAAGCACTGCGCGAATTTTAGCAAAGCGCTGTCTGCGCTCTAAATTTTGTTTCTGGCGATACTGCTGTACTGCACTGATCATGACGGTCATCAGTACAAGCAATATTATCAGCGATATTATTATTGTATAAACCATAGTTTGAGTCTGTCGCTACTATCTTATGCCATTAGGGTAGGTATAGGGTAAAACGACTACCGCCTAACGAACTAGAGTTCTCCAGTTTAATAAAGCCTTGCTGTCCTTTGTACTCGTGTGCCTCGGCTATTAACTTGGCAAAAAAGAGCCCAAGCCCTGTACGGCTACCTTTCATATCAGAGTAGCGCGGTTGTTGCTCGTTCAACATAAGCAATGAATCGGGGTAACCCGGGCCATTATCCTCTATCGTAATGGAACACCCACGATCTTCAACTCGTTTAGCCTCTATCATAAGCTTATCGGCGGTGTAGCGCATAGCATTAATGAACACATCGTTTAAAACTTGTGTGATTAGGCTTCTATCGCCAAAGAAAAATAAGTCATCTGGAAGGTTAACCGTAACGTCGATACCACGACTTTTGCTGTAAAAGCGGTTGTTCATTACGAGTTCTTCAACCACTTCATCCAGGAAGTTCTGCTCGCTCTCAATTTCAAGCAGGTCTTGTTGGCGATATAAAGCTAGCAATTGTACAAGGTTGGTATTAATGCGCTGTGCTTCATAATGCATATGCGCCAGTTCTTGCTGAGTGTCAGTATCTACTACTTTATGAGAGACGTCCTCAAGCTGTTGTACAAGTAACCCCAAAGAATTTTTCATGTCGTGAACAGACACTGCAAGTAAAGTGGAAAAATCAATGGACGGTTTGGACATGATTGCCTCTATCGATTATTTAAGAATGCGTTTGGCATAGGATTTAAATTTAATATATTATTTTTTTATATTAAACGGCAGCAAATAAGGTCTGCTTACTATGAAGCTACAGCAATTGCGTTACATTGTCGAAGTACTGAATCACAATTTGAACGTGTCCTCCACTGCGGAAAGCTTGTTCACCTCGCAACCGGGAATAAGTAAGCAAGTTAGGATGCTCGAAGACGAACTGGGTGTACAGATCTTTGGTCGTACGGGTAAGCATCTCACACATGTCACGCCTGCAGGTCAAGAAGTTATCAATATTGCGCAACAAGTGTTAGAACAAGTTCAAGCGATCAAAGCGGTTGCTGCTGAGCACACTCAACCCGACTGTGGCAAACTCAATATTGCAACAACGCATACGCAGGCGCGTTATGCCTTACCCCGTGTGATTAAACGCTTTATTGAGCAGTATCCTAAGGTGTCGCTGCATATGCACCAAGGATCTCCATCACAAATCAGTGAGGCGGCAGCAAAAGGTAAGGCCGATTTTGCCATAGCAACTGAAGCGCTACACCTTTATCAAGATTTGATCATGTTGCCGTGTTATCACTGGAACCGCTCTATCATAGTGCCTAAAGACCATCCGCTGGCACAAATCGATAAACTGTCGATTCACGATATCGCACAGCATCCTATCGTGACCTATGTACACGGGTTTACGGGTCGCTCAGAACTCGACAAAGCGTTTAATACAGCAGGTGAAGAACCGCAAATCGTCTTCACTGCGACAGACGCAGACGTGATTAAGACGTATGTCCGAATGGGAATTGGTATTGGCGTGGTGGCAACCATGGCCTATGACGCAGAAGAAGACACTGATTTAATCGCCTTACCTGCGGCACACTTGTTTGATCCAAGTACGACAAAAATCGGTTTTCGCCGAGGTTCGTTCTTGCGCACGTATATGTTTGATTTTATCGAGAACTTCGCTCCGCACCTGACTAAATCAAGAGTCGAAGAAGCGATGCAGTTGCGCAGTCATGAAGAAATTGAGAAGTTGTTTTCTGATATCGAGCTACCGACGTTATAAGTCGGTAGCCCAATAGCCAGTGCGGTTAGCACTCGATAATGTTAACCGCTAAACCACCACGAGCGGTTTCTTTATACTTAGTTTTCATATCATTACCGGTTTCCCACATCGTCTTGATCACTTTATCAAGAGAGACCTTGTGATCACCGGTGCCACGCATTGCTAAGCGTGCGGCATTAATCGCCTTAATTGCACCCATTGCATTACGTTCAATACAAGGCACTTGCACCAAGCCGCCTACTGGGTCGCAGGTCAGGCCTAAGTTGTGCTCCATGCCAATTTCTGCTGCGTTTTCGACATTAAGTGCTGAGCCGCCCATGTACTCGGCAAGACCCGCCGCAGCCATTGAACATGCAACGCCGACTTCACCTTGACAGCCCACTTCGGCACCAGAAATCGAGGCATTTTTCTTATACAAAATACCAATCGCGGCAGAGGTCAATAAGAAGCGCACAACGGAGTCTTCATCTAAGGTTTCGATGAATTTATCAGCGTAGCTCATGACCGCAGGAACGATACCTGCTGCACCGTTAGTTGGTGCGGTGACAATACGGCCGCCCGCGGCGTTTTCTTCGTTTACAGCAAGGGCAAATAAATCCACCCAATCCATAAACTGCATCGGCTCTGTTGATTTCTCTTTCTTCAGGCGCTGATACAAACACGAAGCGCGGCGTCTTACTTTAAGACCGCCTGGCAAGATACCTTCGGTATTAATGCCATTCTCGATGCTTTGTTGCATCGTACGCCAGATTTTCATCAAGCCTGAACGAATTTCATCTTCGCTTCTAAATACTTTCTCGTTTGCCATCATCAGCGAGCTGATGCGCATCCCAGTATCCTTGGTGTGCTGAAGTAACTCAGCAGCCGTATCAAACGGGTAGGGGATGGGCTTGTCCGATTGTTCAATCGCTTCTTCTAGGGTTTCATCAAAATCAGCATCACGGACGATAAAGCCGCCACCAATTGAGTAGTAGAGGTCTTTATAAATGACCTCACCCTGCTTCATTAACCTTAGTTCCATCGCGTTGGCATGCTTGGGCATGGTCTTGCGACGGTGAAATGTAATCGCACCCTCGTTCGGAAAGTACACTTCTTTTTCTTTCAATAGAACGAGCTTTTCCGACTTGCGTGTTTGCTCAAGAAAGTTTTCTACGTTATCGGTATCAACGGTTTCAGGTAGTTCGCCAGCAAGTCCTAAGATAACCGCTTTACCAGTACCATGACCTTTACCGGTTTGTCCTAACGAGCCAAAAAGCTCAACTTCAATGCCATCAGCGTCATTAAGAACGCCTTTTTCCTTGGCTGCTTCTAAAAAATAATAGGCAGCTTTCATCGGGCCGACCGTATGCGAGCTCGATGGACCGATTCCTATTTTATAGATATCAAAAACACTGATCATACATCTGACCCATTGGTTAATTCGAGATTCCACTCATTGTCGCATGCTTGCCACCCACTCTGGCAAGTAAAATCGCGGAATAAGTTAGAAATGAGAAGTATAGCTTAGCTGCCACTGTTTATCGTTAATTGAGTGGACTTACCTGTTGCTTGAGTTCTGGCTGGAGATGCTCGGCAAGTTCACGCAGAATACCGGCTGTCGCGCCCCAAATATTGCGGTGTTGCCAAGGAATGAAGTAAACGCGGTCATAGATAAACTTGCGAATACGATAGGCATAATGGTTGTAAGGATCGAGCACATCGGCAAGCGGAACTTCAAAGATTTCGGCGACTTCACTGGGTTGGCGGCGTAACGCATACTCGACTTTTGCAAAGCCGATGAAAGGGCGAATATTGTAGTAGCTCAGAACGGGGTAGTCTTGTAGGCGCCCAACCACCTCAATATCGTTTCTACTTAAGCCGATCTCTTCTTCAGTTTCACGTAACGCCGTTTCAAGTAAATGTCGGTCCGATTGATCAAAACGCCCCCCAGGAAAGCTTATTTGTCCTGCATGCTTACGCAGTGTTTTTGCGCGCTGAGTGAGCAATAATGATAAGCCATGCGGACGTTCAACCAGTAAAATCATGACGGCTGCAGGTCGTAGCTTTTGTTTCAGAACATTATCGACTCGGCGCTCGATTTTGGGCGAAGGCTGCAAGTTAAAGCGACGCAAGAATTCACTGCGAGTTTTAATCATGCGGAGACTCCAACGTTGGTAGAATACGCGCAACCTTGTCAAAGGTCTCTTGGTACTCTTCTTGCCCATTCGAGTCGTAGACTAAGCCGCCACCCGCCCAACAATGTAAAGTATTGCGTTCAGCGACCAAGGTGCGAATGGTAATGCTGCTATCGCTGGCGCCGGTAATCGATACATAGCCGATAGAGCCGCAGTAGGCATTACGACGATGAGGTTCGAGTTCTTCGATGATCTCCATGGCACGGACCTTAGGTGCACCGGTAATGGAACCGCCGGGAAACGCGCCGCCCCATAATAGGAAGGTATCGCTTTGTTGCTTCAACTGACCCTCAATGGTCGAAACCAAATGATGCACCGCAGGGAAACTTTCAATCGCAAAGAGTTTGGGTACTTTTACTGAGCCTGCTTGGCAGTGTTTACTGAGGTCGTTACGCAATAAATCAACGATCATTAGGTTTTCCGCGCGATCCTTTTCGGCATGCGCAAGTGCTTGGCGGTTAGCGTCATCTTGTTCTGCGGAGGTGCTCCGTGGGCGGGTACCCTTAATCGGTTTAGTCTCCACGTAGCCGGTAGCTGAAACCGAAATAAACCGCTCTGGCGATACACTCAACAAACAGCTTGTTGGTAAACGCATAAATGCGCTGAATGGAGCTCGGTTACTGTCTCTGAGTCGCAGGTAGGCGAGCCACTCTGAGCCAGAGTACTGAGCAGTAAAACGTTGCGCAAGATTGATTTGGTAACAGTCGCCCGCCGCAAGGTACGCTTTAACCGCATCAAAGCGTGCTAAATACTCCTGAGCCGACATGTTGCTTTGCCATGAGCTCATGAGTTTAAATGACTCGGATTGATGACTCACCGGCGTGAGCCAAGCGTGCTGTTGCTCAGCAAACTCCTCGGCGGGTGCGAGTAAAAAGACGCGTTTCTCGTGTTTATCAATAATGAGTGAATTTAGGTAGACCCCAAATACCGCGTCATCGGTTGCATATTCGGCCGCATTGAGTGTGGGCAGGCGCTCCAGTTGACGGCCAAGGTCGTATCCCATTAATCCTGCGAGTCCGCCGCAAAAGGGCAGTTCTGAGCTATCGCCGTTCACCTCAACTTGTTGTTGCAGTTGTTGATGAATCTGACTGGCAGCACCGATGAATGAGTTATCCGTGCAGGCAAGCTCAAGGCGTGTGTTCTTCGCCACTTTACTCAGCGTTGTCGTGTGCTCGCGAGCGGATAAAATATACTCGGGATGTTTCAGCAATAGGTGATAACGACTGTTGGGGTGTTCAAACGCTGCTGAGTCTAACCACAGGCTATAATCGGTCTGCTCTATCGTAGCAAAACGTTGTGTTACCCAATGATCCCACTCTTCAGCGCTTGCAGACTGTTTTGGAATACGTTGATCGGTTAATTCACGAAGTGTCAGTTGCACGGTGTCGTCTACCCCAAAAATTTACGGCTCTAGCTTACTCTAATCGCAGTATACCATAGCCATTAGACCAATCGTCTCTAGTCATGACGATTCGAAAACGCTATTATGAGCGGCACTATTCTGCCGCGTTAAATGCCTGTTTGCGGCGATATTAACATCATAGCTAAGCTGAGGTGCAGTGAATGGCCATCATTCGTCAAAGTGATTTTATCGACAGTATTGCAGACTCGTTGCAGTACATTTCTTACTACCATCCTATCGACTTTATTCAAGCGCTCGATGAAGCTTATCAGCGCGAAAAAAGCGAAGCCGCGAAGAACGCGATTGCACAAGTATTGACGAACTCGCGTATGTCGGCGCAAGGGCACCGTCCGATTTGCCAAGACACCGGTATCGTAACCTGTTTTGTTAAGGTTGGTATGGGCGTGCAATGGGATAAAACGGATATGACGGTGCAGCAAATGGTCGACGAAGGTACTCGCCGCGCGTACACCAATCCTGAAAACCCGTTGCGAGCATCAATCGTTGCCGATCCAGCTGGCGCACGTAAAAACACCGGCGATAACACCCCTGCTGTGGTGCATTTAGATATGGTGCCAGGCGATAAAGTAGAAGTAATGATCGCGGCGAAAGGTGGCGGTTCAGAAAACAAATCAAAAATGGCGATGCTTAACCCAAGTGATTCTATTGCTGACTGGGTTGTTGAAACGTTACCGAAACTCGGTGCGGGTTGGTGTCCGCCGGGTATGCTGGGTATTGGTGTGGGCGGTACCGCAGAAAAATCGGCAGTGCTGGCTAAAGAGTCACTGATGGACCCTGTTGATATCCACGAACTCATTGAGCGCGGCCCACAGAACGCGGAAGAAGAACTGCGATTAGAGATCTTTAACCGAGTGAATGCGTTGGGTATCGGCGCGCAAGGTTTGGGTGGTGTTACTACGGTGTTAGATGTGAAAATTAAATCACTACCGACGCACGCCGCTTCAAAACCCGTGACGTTAATTCCAAACTGTGCCGCAACGCGTCACGCGCACTTTACATTGGATGGCACCGGTCCTGCGGACTTAACGCCACCAAAATTAGAAGATTGGCCACAAGTGACCTTTGAATTGGGCGACGATGCACGCCGCGTCAACTTAGACGAAGTCACCAAAGAAGATATTCAAGAATGGAAGATGGGCGAGACGGTTCTGTTGTCGGGTAAATTATTAACAGGACGTGATGCAGCCCATAAACGTATTAAAGAAATGCTAGCAAACGGTGAAGAGCTACCGGTTGATTTTAATAACCGCTTTATCTATTACGTCGGTCCGGTTGACCCCGTAGGTGATGAGGTGGTGGGTCCTGCCGGTCCGACTACATCAACGCGGATGGATAAATTCACCGACATGATGCTTGAAGAGGCCGGTATTATCGGCATGATCGGTAAAGCTGAACGTGGTCCGGAAGCGGTTGAAAGCATTCGCAAGCACAAGGCCGTTTATTTGATGGCTGTGGGCGGGGCGGCATACTTGGTCGCAAAAGCGATCAAGAAAGCGCGTGTGGTCGGCTTCGAAGACTTGGGAATGGAAGCTATCTACGAGTTTGAAGTCGAGGATATGCCAGTCACCGTGGCCGTCGACAGTGATGGACACAATGCTCACGAGCAAGGTCCTGCGATTTGGAAAGTGAAAATTGCAGAGCTTGATGAGAAGCTAGGAGCGTAATCGTGTTGCACGACATGATGACGATGAGCACCACCATTTGGGTGGTGCTTTTGTTTGTAGTGACGGTAATCGGTGTGGTTTTCGCAGTATTGTGGCGTGCTAGCGTAACGCGTGCCAATACGTTAGCGGACACCCTAGAAACGCAAACAGAGCAACTTGATCAGTTGCGCGAGCGCTTACACTACACCGAGTCGCAGTGGCAAACCCTTCGTGCAACGGCGGCACAGGAACGGCGGGCGAGTGAGGATAAACTGCGTACCTTGGAGGCGGCAGAACAACGCATGTCGCAGCAGTTTGAGAATTTAGCCAACCGGATTTTTGAACAGCGTTCGAATCAAATGCAGCAACAGCACCAACAGAGCCTGCAAGCAACGCTCGCGCCTTTCAAACAACAACTCGAAAGCTTTAAGCAGCAAGTACAGCAACAACATAGCGATGAGACCAAAGAACGCGCGGCATTGCGCAGTGAACTGTTGTCATTAAAGACACTGAACCAACAGATGGCGCAAGAGGCGGATGCACTGACGCGAGCGTTAAAAGGTGATAACAAACACCAAGGCAACTGGGGTGAGGTAGTGCTTGAGCGCATCTTGCAACAGTCTGGTTTGCGGGAGGGACATGAGTACGATACCCAATCGTCGTTTGCGGATGATGATGGCAAGCGGCTGCGTCCCGATGTCATTGTGCATCTACCTAACGAACGCGATGTCGTGATTGATTCAAAAGTCAGTTTATCGGCTTATGAACGCTACTTTAATAGCGATGATGAAGCGGTCCGCAAGCAAGCGCTGAGCGAACATGTGCAGTCGCTTCGGCAACACATCAAGCAATTAGGCAAAAAGAACTATCAGCAATTACAGGGCATCAAGACGCTGGATTATGTCCTACTTTTTGTACCTATTGAGCCGGCATTTTTGTTGGCTGTCGATAAAGACCCTGAGCTAATAAAGCTGGCGCTGGATGAGCAAATCATGTTGGTAAGCCCGACCAACTTACTCGTTGCCTTACGCACGATTCATAATATTTGGCAGTATGAGCACCAAAACCAAAATGCGCAGTTTATCGCCGCAGAGGCCGGTAAGCTGTACGATAAGTTTGTAGGCTTTGTCGAGGACCTCGATAAAATCGGCACAAGTATCCAAACCCTTGAACAGCGTTATCAAGATGCAACCAAAAAGCTGAGCCAAGGGCGTGGCAATCTACTCACACGCGTTGAGAAGTTTCGTGCAATGGGTGTGCAAACCAGCAAACAACTCAGTGCAACGACGCTTCACAAAGACGCGGAAAGTGAGGAGGCAGCGGATGATTAATGGTCACTTGACCACATATCCATTGCTGCCGCTGAAGACGCACTGGCATCAGCACATGTTGTAGGCTGTTCAATTGTAAGCGTACGCACAGCATATCGTGGCTCTGGCTATGTTGTAATAGTTTGATCGCTGACGCAAAGCGTTGCTGATCGATAGGCGAAAATTGCTTTAGCCACTGCGCTGCATCAGCCAATTTAGCGCGATTGCGGCGTTTCGATGAGCCCTCAGCAGGGCTGCTAATCAGAATGATATTGCTGGTTGGCAAATAGAGATAAGTATAAAGTGCGTTGCTATTCATCTGTTGCGGCTCCGAAATAACGTCTCGTTATTGTGACGAAGCCGCACCGCCTTAAACAGACGCGAAAAGTGTTATAAAACGTCCGAATTCAACGCTTTAGCTCGGTAGTGATCAACCCACATAGCGGTCGCCCCAGCGATAGCAACAGGCATGATAACGAGATTGATAAACGGTAGCATGGTGATGATGGTAATCGCCATTCCGAAACTTAATGAGCGGAACTTTTGCGCCCGCAATTCAAATCGCATGCGACCAAAATCGAGTTTGTGATTATCGAACGCGTAATCCATGTATTGAATCGCAAGCATCCAGCACACCCACAAGAACCAGATGATTTGACCTATCACTGGAACAACGAGCGATAATAAAAAGAAGCCAATCGCGCGGGGTAGATAGTAAGCAAGTTTTTGGAACTCTCGACCGACGGTGCGTGGAATATCTTTTACCAACCCCATGACACCCTCATCGCCTAATGGCTGACCCGATTCATACTGCTCGACTTTCTCGGCAAGCAAGCCATTAAAAGGCGCTGCAATGATATTGGTTATCGCCGTAAAAATAAATGCGAATAGTCCGAGTATAAACAATACCGTGAGTGGCCAGATGAGGTATTCAAGCCACTGAAAGTAACTCGGCAATAGCCCCATAAGCTGATCAATCCAACCGCTAGTACGGCTCATTAGCCAGCTAAAGGCAGCGGCAAATAGAACAAAGTTAATTAAAATCGGACCGACCACAAACCGTTTAAGGCCTTTGGTGGTCATTAACTGAAACCCGCGAAGCAAATAGGCGAAACCTGAATCGCTAAAGACTGCTTTTTGCATTGAGTAACCTTTGTAGAGTTGATGTATAGTACTAGGATAATGCTAAAACGCCTGTTTTGCAGTGGCTAAATTGTTACAAAACTCAAATGAATCTGCTAGAGTTTCTCACTCATGCTTAAACGCACTCGCGCGATGGATACAACGACAATAAAATGCGCCTGAAACATATAAAACTGGCTGGTTTCAAATCGTTTGTCGATGCCACCAAAGTACCTTTTCCCGATCAAATGACGTGTGTTGTCGGTCCTAATGGATGCGGCAAGTCGAACGTCATTGATGCAGTGCGTTGGGTGCTCGGTGAGAGTTCGGCAAAAAACTTACGCGGCGACGCGATGACCGATGTCATTTTTAATGGTTCAAATGCCCGTAAACCTGTATCCCAAGCCAGTGTCGAATTGGTATTTGATAATACCAGTGGACGTATTCAAGGTGAGTTCGCATCCTACAAAGAAATCTCGGTCAAACGACAAGTCAATCGAGACGGTCAATCAAACTACTTCCTCAATAACAGTAAATGTCGGCGACGCGATATTACTGATTTATTTCTCGGTACCGGGCTGGGCCCGCGCAGCTACGCCATCATAGAGCAGGGCATGATCTCTCGCTTAATTGAGTCAAAACCGCAAGAGTTGCGTGTGTTTATTGAGGAAGCCGCGGGTATTTCTAAGTATAAAGAGCGTCGTAAAGAGACCGAGAGCCGCATGTTGCACACGCGTGAAAACCTCGAACGAATCAGCGATGTGCGCGAAGAACTGGGGCAGCAATTACAAAAGCTACAGCGGCAAGCCGCTGCAGCGCAGCGCTATAAAGAACTGAAATCACAAGAGCGTGAATTTAAAGCGTTGTTGTTGAGTAGCCGGTGGTGGCAGTTAAACGAAAAGCAAAACCAATTGCGCGAAAAACGAAATCAGTACCGGCTAGAGCTGGATCGTTGGCAAACTGAACAGACCGGCGAAGAAAAAGGCGTTATCACGCTCCGAGAGCAGGCTGAGGAGTTAAAGCAGAGGGTCGAGCACGCACAGCAATCGGTCTATGAGTGCAATCACCAGATCATGCGAATAGAGCAGGCGATGCAACATCAACGGCAACTTGAGCAACAGCGTGAAGCGCGTGTTGCCCAGTTAACACAGGAGCGTGAACAGCTTACTGAACATGATGCCGAGGATAGCCAACGTAAGGAAGAACTGGCACACAGAATTGCTGAGCTGGCGCCAGAGTTGGAACGACTCGAAGCGCAGCTCGAGATCGCCACAACGCGTCACGAAGAAGCCCGTGAACAATTGCAACAGGTTGAGCTGCATGAGCAACACACTCAGCGACAATTGCGTGAGGTCGAACAGCAAAAACAACGCAATGAATTAGCACAACAACAAGCGCAACAGACGATTGACCATAGTCGCGAGACCCTTGCGGAAATTGCTGAACAAAGCGAACAAGTGCGCGAACAAGCGCGCGAGGTCGGTATTCAGCAACAACAGGATGAGCTGGGCGATATTCAGCAACAGATGACGCAAAGTGAAGCCGAACTAAAGCGTGCGGCACACGCCTACGAAGCGGCACAGCAAAGCTTGCATAACTGCCAAACACAGATGCAACGCTTGCAAAGCGAGCAGCAGAGTCTACAAACCCGTGCGGACGTATTGCGCGAGTGGTTAGCGGGTGAAGATGGCACCATCAACGAGCCGGTGCGGCAGTGGGCGGCTGAGCGGCAATTACGCACTGTCGCCGAATTACTCAAAGTCGACCCCGCCTGGCGTGATGCCGCCGAAGCCTGGTTAGCGCCATGGCTTAATAGCTACTGGGCGGAGCATAATGCCGAGGTTGATGACTTGCCCAATGGAGCAATGTTAGCGCTCCCCGATGGTTCTGTACGCCTGCCTTCAGACGTCACCGGGTTAGCGACCTTCGTGTCGGGTACTGTGCGCGATTGGCCACTGGTTCAACGCTGCCTTGTCGGCGACTCGATTGCTCACTGTCAGCAGCTGTTACGCCAACACCCACAGGCAATCGCGGCCCTGACACAAGCGGGTGACATTGTGATGCATGGCTTCGTTCAGCGTGCGGGCGAGCAGAGTCAATCGGGTCTGCTGCATCGACAGGCTGAATTAGCGCAATTAGAACAGGATCATCACAGGCTGGTTGCGCAGGTTAAAGAAGTGGCCGACGAGCACGCTCAATTGGTGCAACAAGTGGAAGCCGCTAAACAAGCCAAACAGATCGCTGAGCAAACCTATAATGAGCAGCGCGAGACATGGGTGCGAGCGCAACAACAGTTGGATAACGCGCAACAGCAACAAGCACGCCTTGATAAAACCTTGCAGCAGCTTGCTGATAAGTCGTCGCAGGTTAACGCGAAGCTCGAGACTGCCGAGCAACAAGCGATGATATGTGAGTCGACAGCCGATGAGCTCGAACTGCAACTCGAACAATTAGCGTCTGAACTTAACCAATCACAACGGAGCGCGGTAGAGCGGCAACAGCGCGAATGTGAGCAGCAAGAACAGAGTGTGCGCACGCAACTGGAACAGCAACGACTGCAGTTAACCAACGCACAAGAGCAACAAACTCAGCTGCAACGAATGGCACAGCGGCAAAGTCAGAGACTCGAGGTTATTGCAGACGAGTTGAAGACGCTGGCTGAACAAAACGCCGATAGCGACGAGCCGCAGCAAGCACAATTAGAAGATTTGTTGGCGCAGCGTGAGGAGCGCAGCGAGGTTCTGCAAGGTACCCGCGATGCGCTCGCCCAAGTTGAGCAAGATATCCACGAATTAAGCCAAGGGCGTTCGCAATTACAGCTTAAAATCGATCGCACACAACAAGCATTACAAGGGATCGACATCGAACAAGCGAAGCTTGAGGAACGCACGCAAAGCGTGCTCGAACAACTGTCGCAAACACAAAAGACCTTGAAAGAAAGTTTGCCTAAACTTCATGAGGCGGTTGATGCGGGCACTTCGATGAGTCAGCTCGAACAGGACTACGCGCAGCAGCTTGAGCGCACGACACAACAAGTCAGTCGTTTGGGCGCTATTAATTTAGCCGCAATTGAAGAAGCGGAAACGCAAAAACAACGTAAAGACTATCTCGACGAGCAATATGATGATTTATCGTCAGCGTTAGAAACGCTAGAAGCGGCGATACAGAAAATTGACCGCGAGACGCGGCAACGGTTTAAAACGACATTCGATGCAGTGAACAGTGATTTACAAAAGTTGTTCCCGAAGGTGTTTGGTGGCGGCTCAGCATCGTTAGAGTTAACAGATAGTGACTTGTTAGAGACCGGGGTGACAATTATGGCGCAGCCACCCGGTAAAAAGAATAGCACGATCCATCTACTCAGCGGTGGAGAAAAAGCGTTGACCGCTTTATCATTAGTATTTGCCATTTTTAGGCTCAATCCAGCTCCGTTCTGCTTGCTTGATGAAGTGGATGCGCCATTGGATGATGCTAACGTGGGGCGATTCTGTCGCCTAGTTAGGGAAATGTCAGAAACAGTTCAATTTATTTATATAAGCCATAATAAAGTTGCGATGGAAATGGCAACGCATTTGGCGGGTGTAACCATGCAAGAAGCCGGCGTATCGCGACTCGTCGCTGTCGATATCGAACAAGCTGTGGCGATGACCGAAGCATAATAATAAAGGAAGTATGACATGAGCAATTTACAGATAACACTCAGTATTATTGGAGTATTGCTGATTGCTGGCATTATTGCCCACGGCTTATGGACGATGCGGCGGAATAACAGCATCTACAAACAAGCGCAAAGCGAGGTTGCAGAAAAACGGCACCAGCAACAGTCGAGTGATGACTTTGATGCGGATGGTATTGGCGCGGTCAAAACCATAAAAGCGACCCGCGATGAGCCTAAAACGACACCGACACAAGCTGCGCAAATGTCAATGGACCTTGATTTAGAGAGTGATGATGAGCAGACGCCACTGCCTTCAATGCGCGTTGACACGCATGATGAACCGGCGCCCGCAGCCGCGTCGCCGGTCACTGAAGACAGTGCACAAGAACTCGATGAGGAAGCGCCCGAATCAGTGGAAGCGCCGACTTCTGAGCCAGTAAACGCCGAAGCCGCAGCGGAAGAAGACGAAACAAAACCACAGCCTCCGCAAGACGTTATCTCGTTGTTCGTGAAAGGCAATGTGCAAGGCGCGCTGCTATTGCAAATGATGACCGAACTTGGGTGTAAGTTTGGCGAGATGGGGATCTTCCACCGTTACGAACACACTAATGGCACAGGTACGTTAATTTTCTCAGTCGCCAACATGTTTAATCCAGGCACCTTTGACCTTGATAACATCGAACAATTTGAGACCGACGGTGTGGCATTGTTCATGACCTTGCCGATTAATTATGACGGCCAACAGGCGTTTAATATGATGCTCAACGCCGCCAAAAAGCTCGCGACAGAAATCCCACAAGGGCAGGTGCTCGATGGTTCGCGTCAATTATTGACACGCCAGTCGATCCAGCAAGCACACCAAAAAGTACGTCAATACGAAACTAAGCATTAAAGAGACAAACAAAAAGATATGAGCCATCCATCGAACGTAGCGCAGCGCATGCGTGAGCTAGAGCAACAGCTTACGCAATATAACAAAGAATATTACGAATTGGATGAACCAAGTATTCCTGATAGCGAATACGATAAATTATTTCGCGAACTGCAGACACTTGAAGCGAATAACCCTGAGTTAAAAAGCGAACACTCACCGACTGAAAAAGTCGGCAGCAAGCCTCTCGATGCGTTCACTTCGGTGACTCATGAACTACCGATGCTGTCGTTGGATAACGCGTTTAACAGCGAAGAGTTTGCTGCCTTTGCTGAGCGTATTCAGCAACGCGTTGATAGCTCGGTGGCATGGGCGTTTTGTTGCGAGCCTAAACTAGATGGTTTGGCTGTCAGTATTTTATACCAAAACGGTAAGCTAGTGAGAGCGGCGACCCGTGGTGACGGCTACTCAGGTGAAGACATCACCGCAAACGTAAAAACCATCAAGAACGTACCGCTGCAGTTGAGCGCAGAAGCGCCTGATCGCGTTGAAGTGCGTGGTGAAGTATTCATGATGACGGACGCATTCGAGCGCTTTAATGAGACAGCACGTAAGCGTGATGAAAAAGTATTTGCGAACCCTCGCAATGCCGCCGCAGGCAGCCTACGTCAGCTCGACTCCCGTATTACGGCAAAACGTCCACTGCATTTTTATGCTTACAGTCTAGGGGTGGTGAGTGAGCACGACCACGATCGTCTCGCTGACTCACATTATGACCGTTTGCAGCAGCTCAGCGAGTGGGGCTTGCCGATCAATGACGAAGTGAAACGAGTCGAGTCGGTTGAGGCGTGTGAAGCTTATTATCAAGCCATGCTCGAGAAACGCGATCGTTTACGTTATGAGATCGATGGCATTGTTTACAAAGTTGATTCGATTCGTATGCAGACTGAGCTGGGCTTTGTTGCGCGTGCGCCGCGCTGGGCGATTGCACGGAAGTTTCCTGCGCAAGAACAACTGACGCGTATTACAGGTGTCGATTTCCAAGTGGGTCGTACGGGGGCTATCACACCGGTTGCTCGTCTTGAGCCCGTCTCGGTGGGCGGGGTCACGGTATCCAACGCAACGCTACACAACGCCGATGAAATCGCGCGTTTGGGCGTCATGATTGGCGACACGGTCAGTATTCGACGTGCAGGGGACGTGATTCCTCAGGTCGTCAACGTGATTGAAAGCGAGCGCCCCGCTGACGCCCAAATCATTCAATTCCCGGCGCGTTGCCCGGTATGTGACTCCGAGGTCGAACGTATTGAGGGTGAGGCGGTGGCGCGGTGCAGCGGAGGATTGATTTGTGCTGCGCAGCGTAAAGAAGCGATTAAACATTTTGCATCGCGTAAAGCGATGGATGTCGATGGTCTAGGCGACAAGCTGGTGGAGCAATTAGTCGATAAAGAGTGGGTGAAGTCACCGGCTGACTTGTATGAATTAAAAACGCCGGTGATAGCATCGCTGCCTCGCATGGGGATGAAATCGGCGCAAAACTTGGTGAATGCTATCGCGAAAACGCGTGAAACGAGCTTACCGCGTTTCATCTATGCGTTAGGGATTCGTGAAGTCGGGGAAGCGACTGCTAATAATTTAGCGCATCACTTTGGTACTTTTGACGCGCTGCAACAGGCAAATGTTGAGGCATTACAAGCCGTTGATGATGTCGGTAAAGTTGTTGCCGAGCATATTGTCGCATTCTTCCGTGAAGCCCATAACCAAGAGGTTGTTGAGCAATTACGTCGGTGGATTAGTTTTCCAGAGGGCGAAGCGGTTGGGCCTAAGAGCGATCGATTAGCGGGACAGACATTTGTGTTAACGGGTACATTGACCGAAATGACGCGAGATGAGGCGAAAAAGGCATTAGAAGCGCTAGGGGCAAAAGTCAGCGGTTCGGTGTCGAAAAAAACATCGGCAGTGTTCGCCGGGGATAATGCCGGCTCTAAACTGGCGAAAGCAGAAAGTTTAGGCGTCCCAGTGAAAACAGAACAAGAGTTGATCGCGCTTATCCAAGCAGGTTAATCAATAGCCCCACGCGAGGTGCGGCGGACTATTGGCTCCGCCGTATGCTCAAATCTTTAATTAAACCGCTTCCCTTTATCTCATTAATACCATTCTCGTCGAACTCGAACTTAAGCGTAGGATGTGTGGTATCAACAATATAAGAACGGTCATCTAGTTCAAATACTAAATGTTTATAGGGCTTGTCGGCATCGAAACTTCCGCGCGGGTAAACACTCAATGTGTGAGTACCTATCGTAAGATCAAACGATTTAAAAAAGCCGTTTGCGAACTCTGCGACGTATATCAGCCCCTCATCATTGACGATTACGTTGAGAATGTAATTGGGGGGCACTTCATTGGTTCGCAGCTGTGCTTCACCCGCTTTAAAGATATGTGTATCGAAATGTTTTACATAGGCAAAACCAAAGTCGATCGACTCTTTGCGACCCGACGGATATGTCAATTCGCCTTTTCCTTCTGCTCGCCAGTCAGCAGCATTAGCTGAGCTCGGAACGGCGGCAAACGACAGGGTTACAACGAACAATAAAGAAAACACAAAACGCATCATTAAATCGACCTATCGAAAAGAATAAGTTGTTAGTATCGAATTAATTGCACAGTGAATCAATACCTCAATATATATAAAATAGGCGCACTTTGAATGCGCCTATGACTATGTAAACATTCAAGAATTTACGTTAACCACGTCAACTTTCAGTGTAAGCCGTTGCCCCGGTTGTAAATAACTGCTGCGGCTGATGTTATTCCACTGCTCGATCTGAGCAATACTCACATTAAAGCGGTTAGCAATGCGTGCTAAAGAATCGCCACTGCGTACTTGATAAACAATCGTGCGAAGTATGCCTGTTGATTTTTGTGCGCTATTACCTTCCTGCCAAATAACCAGTTTTTGACCCGGACGTAAATAATCGCCTGGCGCCATTGAATTCCAACTTGCAAGCTCTCTAACACCGACATCAAAGGCACGCGAAATATCCCAAAGGGTATCGCCTGACTGGACTTGATAGTTCACCTTTGATTTGCCGTATTGCTTGCTTTGTTTGGCGATACGGCGCTGGTTAGATGATAAGGTGTACTGCTCTAAATCCTTTGTCGCAACAGGGATCAGCAAGTAATCACCGCTGCGGATCAGCGCACCATTAAGCTCATTCACACTTTGAATGACATCCACCGAGGTATTGTACTTTTTCGCAATCGTTAACAGACTCTCACCCGAGCGGATTTTGTGTCGTTTCCAACTTAGCCAATCACTTGGATCGGTCTTTTGGATAGCACTTTCAAAGATGCTGGCGTTGGGTTGCGGAAGTAGCAAACGGTGAGGACCATCCGGTGCCGTCGCCCAACGATTATAAGCTGAGTTATAGCGATGTAGGGTTTCCAACGGGAGTTCAGCCATGTCCGCTGCGAGTGCCAGATCAATTTGACCAGGTACCTCGATTACGTTCAGTTGCGGTTGATTCTCGATCGGGTACCAAACGATGCCATATTCATCGGTGTTTGCCAGAATATCTGCTAACGCGAGTAACTTCGGTACATAGGCGCGCGTTTCGCGGGGTAAATCTAAGTTCCAGAAATCCGTTGGTTCGCCTTTACGTTTATTTCGACGAATTGCCGCCGCAACGCGCCCTTCGCCCGAATTATACGCAGCGATGGCGTGTAACCAATTACCATCAAAGTAATCGTGCAGGGCTTCTAAATAATCGAGCGCCGCTTGAGTGGCAGCATAGACGTCTCTGCGACCGTCATACCACCAATCAATCTTAAGACCATAGTGGCGCGCAGTGGAAGGAATAAACTGCCACACACCGGATGCACTGCCGTGGCTGTATGCGAAAGGGTCAAAGGCACTTTCGACAATCGGCAGTAAAGCAAATTCCATTGGCATTCCGCGGCGATCAATTTCTTCCACAATTAAGTGCAAAAAGGGTTCAGCGCGTTTACCAACTCGCTCAAGATACTCGGGGTGGCTGAGAAACCAGTTGCGTTGTGAGTTTACACGCGCATTATCTGGGACTTCAAACGCCAGTTGTAAACGAATGCGTTGCCACAGGTCGTCGATTGGAACTGGCTTCTTTGCTTCCTTTTTGGGCTCATCAGGCGTTACTTCGACAGGAACGGGTTGTAACTCGTCGATGTTAAGCGGTGCCGAGGCAACGACTTCGGCCTGTTGATTATTAACATTCACAGGCTCGTCAGGATTGAATAGCGAGGTCATTTGGCAGCCCGAGAGCGTTAGCAGAGAAGCGCTCAGCACTGAACTCGTTAAAAGTTTATAACGTACATTCATGGTCAGTTTCTTTAATAATGTTATAATATAACGTGGATATACTACGTGACTACGCGTTATCTTTCCACTCTCTGATCACGGCGAAGACATTCTCTGATCCCTCGATATCTTGCTCAGCATACTCACTGGCGGCGCGACGGACCGGTGTTTGGTCAAACCGTAAAAACGGGTTAATTGCTAACTCGAGTTGCAGCGTCGAAGGCACTGTAATTTGGTCGTCCTGACGCATGAGTTTCACTTTTTCTAAATAGCTTCTTAAAACTGCATTATCGGGTTCGACAAGCGTGGCAAAGGTTAAGTTCGCTTGAGTGTACTCGTGCGCGCAAAAAACGCGCGTCTCACCCGGTAGGCGACGTAATTTATCAAGCGAAGCCACGAACATGTCGGGCGTTCCCTCAAACATCCGCCCACAGCCGCCAGAAAACAGCGTGTCGCCGCAAAATAACGCCGTATTGGCATAAAAGCTAATATGGTCAAGAGTATGTCCCGGTGTTGCGAACACATCAAAGGTCAAGCCCGCCAAGTTAACGCGGTCACCTTCTGATACCGCATAGTCGATACCGCCGATAGCCGGGTTATCTGGACCGTAGCATGTAGCCGGATAACGCGCCTTCAAGGCGTCAAGGCCACCGGTATGATCATGATGGTGATGCGTAATGAGGTAGCCAGCAATATGTTTATTATTCGACTCAAGCCACTCGAGGACCGGTTTTTCATCGCCCGGGTCGACGACAATGACACGATCGTCGCTGGATTCAATAAGCCAAATATAATTATCGTTAAACGCTTTAACTGGATGTACTCGCATACTCTTGGTTTCCTCGCTATGATTATGCGTAGACGCTAGCCTAACACAAAGGTCGACCCTTGTTTATTCAACCCGCGTATCGTCGTACGGCGATGCAAGAGCCCGAAAGTTGGCAACAACTCGCAAATGGACACTTAATAAAAGCCTGTGTGCAACAGCAGTTGGATGACTCGCGTAGCCATTGTCTTAACGGCGTTACCCTTACTTTAGGCAACTTAGCGCAACAATTAAATGTGAGCCGTTTTACTCTAGGTAAGCCTCTTCATATTTGCCAAGCCCCCCGACCCGCGATAGAGGGGCGCAAGGTGAGGGCGCATTACACGCACTTGCCGATAAAAAATGAGGCTATCGATACGCTCGTTTGCCCGTTTGTTTTAGATTTTGCCTCCGACCCACATCAAATCCTACGTGAACTATTACGTGTGTTGGCTGATGATGGAACCTTAATTTTGGCGGGCTTTAATCCATTAAGCCCGGCTATATTAAGTGGGTTATGGCGTAGTAAAAGTCACCCGTTTCCGTGGCAAGGGCGTTATTTTAGCAATGCTCGGGTCAAAGATTGGTTATCGTTGCTGGGCTTTAGGGTTGAACGACAACGCTATTTTATTGAGCATTTTTTAACGCAGCAGACGACAGAGACGGGCGGTCAAAGTGAGTGGCTCTGCCAACGTTGCCCTTGGTTAAGCGCTGGGTACTGGCTGGTTGCTAAGAAGTCATGCTATATAAAGCCACAGACCCACAAATTAAAGAAAGAACGACTAAACTTGACACAGGCGCTGCCTGCGGCGAGAGTAAAACAATCTGCAAATTGGCATTTTGAAGAGAGGTAACTATGGTAATCGATGCTAAAAAGCTTTGTCAGACAGCAAAAAACAATGTAAATGAAGTCACAACCGAACAACTGCAACATGCATTACGGGACGGTGCTCGCATCATTGATGTGCGTGAACCCGCTGAATATACACAAGGCCATATTCGTGAGGCGGTTAATATGCCACGTGGTGTATTAGAGATGCAGCTCAATCAGCATCCTGATGTCGCTGGCTACGATGATGCATTAGAGCGTATTGCAGAAAAACCACTGTACTTAATTTGTCGCACCGGTGGACGTTCAGCGCTTGCGGCCGAGAGTCTGCAACGTATGGGCTTTACCCAAGTCTACAGCGTTGACGGTGGCATGAATGCCTGGCAAGAGGAAAAACGTCCAGTCGTGGCCGGAGAAGAATAAGCACCGAGTTTATTCGGCGCTAAAACCTGCATCCACTGAGGTCGGGTTTTGTTCTGCTGCGGCGCGTGCAAGCTCGTCGCAGCGTTCATTTTGTGGGTGCCCCGCGTGACCTTTCACCCATTCCCAAGTGACATTGTGGCGCGCAATTGCCTGATCCAGCTGCTGCCAAAGGTCCACGTTTTTCACAGCTTTTTTATTCGATGTACGCCAACCATTGCGCTTCCATTTGTGGATCCACTGTTCAATACCTTGCTTTACATATTGACTGTCGGTCGTCAGAATAATGTCGCAGGCTCGGGTCAACGTTTGCAAGCCTTTTATGCATGCGAGTAGCTCCATGCGGTTGTTGGTTGTACATTGGAAACCACCGCTCAGTTCTTTATGGTGTTTCCCATATTCGAGTACCACACCATAACCACCTGGACCTGGATTACCCAAACATGAGCCATCTGTGAAAATATGTACTTTAGCCATGCCGCTCACTGTATATTGAACCTAAACCGCGATTATATCAGGAATCGAACACTATGCGTCAGATCGTTTTAGATACGGAAACCACAGGTATTAACCCGGACGAAGGACACCGCATCATTGAGATTGGCTGCGTTGAGCTGATTGACCGAAAGCCAACGGGAAATCATTTTCATGTTTATATTAATCCCGAGCGTGTGGTCGAGGACGAAGCTATTGCGGTACACGGTATTACGAATGAATATTTGGCTGATAAACCCGTTTTTGCGCAAGTCGCCGATGCCTTTATTGATTTTATCAAAGGAGCACAGCTAGTTATTCATAACGCGCCGTTTGACGTAGGCCATATGGACGCGGAATTTAGACGCCTTGGTAAGATGTATGGTAAAACCTATGATTACTGCGATGTGCTGGACTCACTACAATTAGCACGCGAGATGCGTCCTGGCCAGCGCAACAGTCTAGACGCTTTGTGCAAAGCGTTTTATGTTGACAACTCAGCACGTGAGCTACACGGCGCATTACTTGATGCTGAGATCTTAGCCGATGTCTACTTAGCCATGACCGGTGGGCAAACGGCGTTGAAACTGCATAATCAGAACCAAGAGAACGAAAATAAAGAGCCCGGCCAAATTGATCATCAAGCGATAAAAAATCGCCCCGAGCTAAAGGTTTTGCGCGCTTCAGCCGATGAAGAGGAACAACATCAACAACGTTTGGCGATTGTAAAATCTGAAGGTGGCGCTTGCTTGTGGCTCGATTCGTAATAATTGCATTTCTCGGATTCTTATCAGTATTTAGTGATTGTTCGTTAGCACAATCATCGAATGCAAAGGGTCAAACGGCTGAACAAACGTCGCAGCTAAATCTGATAAATGACCCTATGGCGAATCGTCTTCCTATCGAGGGCCAACGGTTTCGTATCGATGAGAATATTGACGAAATCACCTTGTTATTTTTTCGCGAGCGCGGCAGTTCTCCTCTCATCCTAATAAAACCTGATGGCAGTAAATGGTACGAGGCACGTCATCCAATCGAACAAGTGACCTGGTACACCAATGAAAACTTCGACATGATTCGCATCAAAGAACCGATGCCAGGTCCTTGGCAGGTCGCTGGACGAGTAGATGAAGAAAATGATGCGGTTATTGTGTCGGATGTTAAATTTAAAGCTGAACCATTGCCGTCTCCACTATATGAAAACGAACATATTAAGGTCGAGGGCACGCTTTATAATGGTGACTCTCCTGTAAAGACAGCGCGGTTTCATGAGACTGTTATTCTCGAAGTCTTATTTATAAGCACGAATAATGCAGATTTTGATAACTTCGGTGTTGATCCAAAGCGGATTGGTGAGTTCTCTGACAATGGCCGAGGCTATGATGAGTATTCAGGGGATGGTACTTTCACCAGTCGCTTTAAGCTAAATATCACACCAGGTGAGTACCTGCCGACATATGAGCTCACGACGCCGCTCTATGACCGCTCTTATGAAACTGAACCTGTCGTCATAGAGGCAAGTCCGGTTAAATTCGAAATGAAGCTGGCCAAGCAAGCCGAGCAAGATCATAAGTTAATCATCGACATCGATGATCAGCGAGTCGCACTTAAAAGCTTCGCTCTAAATGGTAAGGTCGACTTCCCCAACGGCGAAGAGAGAACATTTTCGTTATCGGAGGTGAACAAGAGTAAAGTCAGTGTGCCGATAGCAAACTTAGATTACGGCAAGCACTTAATCGACATGTCTGTCTTTGCGACTAACCAGCAGGGTCGCGAATTTGAATTGGTGATAGACGATTACAGTTTCATTGCCAACCGACCATCACCTCAACCGCTCTCGCAAGCTGAACAGTTAGCCGCGAAAAGATCAGCACTTGAGCAAGAGCGACTTGAGAAACAACGTCAGCGTGATGAACAAGACTCACAGCTCATAGCCAATATTATCGCGATCGTGTCGATAAACCTTGTTTTAGTGATATTTGGGGTGGGGATTATTTGGTACCTCAGAAAGCGTTCACGGGTTCCAAAGACCCCAAGCAAAGGCAAAAATGATTAAAAAGCGTCTGATTTGAACATTTAACAGTCAAACGAACGGAAAAATACAAAAATCTTTAAAAAAAGGGTTGACTGAATCGGTGGTCACTCGTAATATTCACGCCGCGTTGAGGGGGCAGCCCCCAACACAGTGACTTAGTGGAGCGGTAGTTCAGTTGGTTAGAATGCCGGCCTGTCACGCCGGAGGTCGCGGGTTCGAGTCCCGTCCGCTCCGCCATTAAGTCACGCACACTCTGAGAATGTGGAGCGGTAGTTCAGTTGGTTAGAATGCCGGCCTGTCACGCCGGAGGTCGCGGGTTCGAGTCCCGTCCGCTCCGCCACTTCTCAAAAATTAAAGTCCCATCAGGGGCTTTTTTTTTGCCTAAAATTTGCCTTCCCCTGCGCTAATCGAAAAAAAACGCCTTTTGAGCGTTAGATACTTGCTCCTGTTACAATATAACCATAAAGTAAACGCAATAAGACGACACAATAACAAGTTAGGAGATAACTATGCGTAAAACGCTCGTAGCCGTTGCTATCGGTACAGCGCTATCGCTTGCTGCATGCAGCGATGCTGAACAACAGAATCAGCAAAACACTCAACAAGCCGAAACCGCACAAGCGGAACAAGCGGGTAAAGATGTCAGCCAACAAAACCCATTTTTTGAGGCAAGCCCGCTGCAATATCAAGCACCTGACTTTGACGCAATTAAGTTCGAACATTTCGAGCCTGCGTTTGAGCGTGGCATGAAAGAGCACATGGAAGAAATCCAAGCGATTGCTTCTAACAGCGAAGAGCCGACGTTTGAAAACACGATCGTAGCGATGGAGAAGTCGGGCGCTATCCTTAATCGCGTGAGCGCGGTGTTCTTCAACTTGTCATCATCGAACAGCGACGATCAAATCCGTGATCTGCAAGTAGAGCTTGCGCCGAAAATGTCAGCGCATAGCGACAACATTTCATTAAACGCTGATTTGTTCGCTCGCATCAAGACGCTTTATGACAAGCGCGACTCACTTGATTTAGATACCGCTTCTTTGCGCCTATTAGAAGACACATATAAAAGCTTCGTACGTTCTGGTGCGCAGTTAAGTGATGCGGACAAACAGAAAATCCGTGACATCAACGAACAGTTATCGAGCTTGACCACTGAGTTCCGTAATAACTTGATGAACTTAACGCAAGAGAACGTGATTTACGTTCAAGACGAAGCCGAATTAGCGGGTCTGAGCGACAGTCGCATTCGTTCACTGGCAAACGCTGCTGAGAGCCGTGACCATAAAGGTGAATACGCTATCGTATTAACCAATACGACTCGCCAGTCGATCCTTGCCGAGTTAGAGAATCGCGAGTTACGTCAGCGTGTTTGGGAAGCGTCAGCAAACCGTGGTACCGGCAACACTGAGACGGACCAACGTCCACTGGTTAAAAAGCTTGTTGACTTACGCGCGCAAAAAGCCGATTTACTGGGTTATGACAGCTGGGGTGACTACACCTTAGAAACAAACATGGCAGGTAACCCTGAAGCTGCACAAGACATGCTACGCGACCTAGTGCCAGCGGTTGTGTCTAACGTTGAACGTGAAGCTGAAGAAATACAAGCAGCGATTGATGCCGATGGCAAAGACTTTGAATTGAAGCCGTGGGATTGGTTCTACTACGCTGAGAAAGTACGTGAAGCAAAATACGCAATTGATGGCGACGAAGTAAAACAATACTTCGAGTTCAACCGTGTATTAAAAGACGGTGTGTTCTATGCAATGAATCAATTGTTCGGCATCTCATTCGAAGAGCGTAATGATATCCCTGTATATCACCCAGACGTTGAAGTTTATGAAGTGTTCGACGTTGATGGTTCAAGCATTGGCTTGTTCTACGCTGATTACTATGCACGTGACAGCAAACGTGGCGGTGCTTGGATGAGCTCGTTCCGTAGCCAATCTGAGTTGCTTAATCAAAAGCCTGTTATTTTGAACAACATGAACATCACCAAGGCACCTGAAGGTGAACCGACCTTATTGAGCTTTGATGAAGTTTCGACCATGTTCCACGAAATGGGTCACGCGCTGCACGGCATGTTCTCTGATGTGAAATACCCATCACAAGCTGGTACCAGTGTGCCACGCGATTATGTTGAGTTCCCATCAACGTTCCAAGAAGACTGGACATTGAACCCGAAAGTGATTGCTAACTACGCAAAACACTACGAGACGGGTGAGCAAATCCCTCAGGAACTGCTCGACAAAGTATTGGCAGCACGTAACTTCAACCAAGGTTTTGATACGTTAGAATACGTCGCGGCTGCGTTGCTTGACCTTGAGTACCACACGGTATCAGCAGGTGATGATATTGGTGATGTCGTTGAGTTTGAGCAAACTGCGTTGGAAGAAAACGGTGTTGCAGTTGAAGCGGTGCCACCACGTTACCGTTCAACCTATTTCGCGCACGTTTTTGCAGGCGGCTACTCTGCGGGTTACTACGCGTACATGTGGAGTGAAGTGTTGGCGGCTGATGCATTCAAATACATGAATGACAACGGCGGTTTGTCACTCGAAAATGGTCAAGCCTTCCGTCGTGAGATTTTGTCACAAGGTAGCAGCAAAGATCCGATGCAGCAGTACATCGATTGGCGCGGTCAAAAACCAACCGTTGAAGCATTGCTTGAGCGTCGTGGTTTGACGGAACCAAAAGTTGACTAAAAACATTTAGTAAATCTTTAATCGATTGCTGTAAATAAAAGCCACTAGCGTTATCATCGCTGGTGGCTTTTTCATTTATTGGCAAGGACATTACACGCGATGGCAGAGAAAATTGTCGTAGTCGGAGGCGGTGCAGGTGGTTTAGAGTTGGCAACCCAATTAGGCAAGCAGTTGGGGCGCTCGGGAAAGGCAGAAGTTTTGCTGGTCGATAGGAACAGCACTCATGTATGGAAGCCGTTGTTACACGAAGTGGCTTCGGGCGCACTGGATTCTCGGTTAGCAGAATTGGATTACCGCGGACAAGGCGCGCGCTCAGGTTTTCGTTTTATCGTCGGAACCATAGCGTCGGTGGATAAAGAGAGCAAAACCATCACGCTCGCCGCGATAGAAGAAGAGGGCGAAGAAGTACTTGCCCCGCGCACCTTAAAATACGACAAACTCATTTTATCGGTCGGTAGTGTCACCGCTGATTTCGGCACGCCGGGTGTGTCCGAACATTGTTATTTCCTTGATTCAACGGCGCAAGCCGATGCCTTCCATCATCACCTACTCAATGAATTCTTACGCGTGAACCAAGCGCTTGAAGACGGCCATGACGTTACGCTTGATGTCGCTATTGTCGGCGGCGGAGCCACGGGTGTCGAGCTCGCAGCGGAACTTGTGCACTCAGTCTCACTGCTATCCATTTATGGGTTAGGGCACTTAACCCGTGAACGGCTTAATATTACCTTAGTCGAAGCAGGCAAGCGGTTGTTGCCGGCGTTACCGGAGCGTTTATCGCAGTCGGTACATAAGAAACTGAACAAGCTCGGGATTAAGGTCGTATTGGGTAATCCTGCAAAAGAGGCGCAGAAAGGGCAACTGCTCCTTAATGATGGCGAAACGATTAAAGGCGATTTGATGGTTTGGGCTGCGGGGGTTCGTGCACCGGACTTTTTATCGAAACTCGGGCTACCAACGCGCAAGAATAATCAGGTCGAAGTCGATAAATTCCTACAAGCAAAAGGTGCAGACTCAATCTACGCGATTGGTGATTGTGCCGCCTGTGCGTTGGATGACGAGCGTTTTGTACCGCCGCGTGCGCAGTCTGCACACCAAATGGCAGAATGCTTAAATACGAACATTCGCCGAATGCAAAAAGGCAAAGCCCCTAAGCCTTTCAAGTATAAAGATCGAGGCTCGCTGGTGTCATTAAGTCGCTTCTCGGCAGTAGGTAACTTAATGCAAAGTAAGAGCTTATCGATGTCAATTGAGGGAACCCTAGCGCGCTATGCTTACGCAAGTTTATATCGCATGCATCAGCGCGCTTTACACGGTTGGTGGAAGATGCTGTTGATTATCGCGGTAGATAAGCTGAATCATGCAGTGAAACCGCGTTTAAAACTGCACTAAGCATGTACTTGGCTAGCACGATAAGGCAGAATATTGGCTTAATGTTTAGCATGCAGTTTATCAATTAGGCGTTTAATGGCAGCAGATACCCCTTTTGTTCATTTAAGAATTCACAGTGATTTCTCGATGGTGGATGGGCTTACTAAAGTGAAGCCCATTTGTCAGCGTGTGGCTGATATGAATATGCCCGCGATGGCGCTCACCGACCAAATGAACTTTTGTGGGTTGGTACAATATTACGGAGCCGCTCATAGCCAAGGACTGAAACCGCTGATTGGCGCGGACTTGTGGGTGTGGGGTGAGTATCCCGAGGGTGAAATCTTTCGCCTGACCGCGCTCGCAATGAATAATGAGGGTTATCAGCAGATCATTCAATTGATCTCGAAAGCTTACTTACGGGGTCATGTACAGGGCAAACCCGTCATTGATAAAGCCTGGTTAGCAGAACATAACGAAGGCATTATTCTGCTTTCTGGCGCGCGCGAGGGCGATATTGGTCGCGCTTTATTAAAAGGGCATCAAGGGCCTTTAGAAGAAAGCCTCGCGTTTTATAAGCGGTATTTTCCCGATCGTTTTTACCTCGAGTTGATTCGCACTGGACGAGCCGAAGAGGAAGCCTACCTTCACAGTGCCGTGGTGTTGGCTGCCGAGCATGAGTTACCGGTAGTAGCGACTAACGAAGTCGTATTTCTAGAAGAAGAAAATTTCGAAGCCCATGAAATCCGCGTTGCAATTCATGATGGTTATCAGCTGGGTGACAAACGACGTCCGAAAAAGTATTCGCCGCAGCAGTACTTGCGCAGCGCCGAAGAAATGCACGAGCTGTTTGCCGACTTACCCGAGGCGCTAGAAAATACTGTTGAAATTGCTAAGCGCTGTAACGTGACTATTCGCTTGGGCGAATATTTCCTGCCCGAGTTTCCAACCGGTGACTTAACCGAGGGAGACTACCTCGTTAAGGTTTCCCGTGAAGGCTTAGAAGAACGGCTTGAGTTTTTATTTCCAGACGAAGCAGAGCGCCAAGCAAAACGCCCACCCTATGATGAACGTCTACAAACCGAGCTCGATGTTATCAATCAAATGGGATTCCCTGGCTACTTTCTTATCGTCATGGAATTTATTCAATGGAGTAAGGATAACAACATTCCAGTAGGTCCGGGACGAGGTTCGGGTGCCGGCTCACTGGTTGCTTACGCACTCAAAATCACCGATCTGGACCCACTCGAATTCGACTTACTCTTTGAACGTTTCTTGAACCCTGAGCGGGTATCCATGCCCGACTTTGATGTCGACTTTTGTATGGATCGTCGAGACGAGGTGATTGATCACGTTGCCGAACTCTATGGTCGCGATGCGGTATCACAGATTATTACCTTTGGTACTATGGCGGCTAAAGCATCGATTCGAGATGTTGGTCGTGTGCTGGGTCATCCTTATGGGTTTGTTGATGGGATCTCGAAGTTGGTGCCTGGCGATCCAGGTATGACCTTGGCAAAAGCCTTTGAACAGGTGCCTGAACTCGGCGAACGTTATGATGCCGATGAAGAAGTCAAAGAATTAATCGATTTCGCCCGTATTCTCGAGGGCGTGACACGTAACGCAGGTAAACACGCCGGCGGCGTAGTGATTTCGCCAACCACCATCACTGATTTTGCCGCATTGTACTGTGATGATGAGGGTAAAAACCCGGTTACCCAGTTTGATAAAAACGACGTCGAGTCGGCCGGTCTAGTAAAGTTCGACTTCCTCGGTTTGCGCACCTTGACCATTATTCAGTGGGCACTGGATATGGTCAACGCTCGCAAAAAAGAGGCCGGTGAGCCGCTAATCGATATTAATGCGATCAGTCTGACCGACAAAAAATGTTTTGATGTGCTGAAACGCGCCGAGACAACGGCGGTTTTCCAGCTTGAATCGGCAGGTATGAAAAAGCTGATTTTGCGGCTGTTACCGGATAGCTTCGAAGATATTATCGCTTTGGTTGCTTTGTTCCGTCCCGGTCCACTTGAATCGGGCATGGTTGATAACTTTATCGACCGTAAGCACGGACGCGAAGAAGTATCCTATCCCGATGCAACGTACCAACACGAGTGTCTTGAGCCTATTCTTGAACCGACTTATGGTGTCATCCTCTACCAAGAGCAGGTAATGCAGGTGGCACAGGTGATGGCTGGCTACTCATTAGGTGGCGCCGACTTGTTACGCCGTGCCATGGGTAAGAAGAAGCCAGAAGAAATGGCGAAGCAGCGTGAAGTGTTCCGTGAGGGCGCGCACAAGAACAATATTGATCCCGAGTTGGCGATGAAGATCTTCGACTTGGTAGAGAAGTTTGCGGGGTACGGTTTTAACAAATCGCATTCAGCCGCATACGCTTTGGTGTCATACCAAACGTTGTGGATGAAAACGCACTATCCTGCCGAGTTTATGGCTGCCGTGATGTCGGCGGATATGGATAACACGGACAAAATTGTTACCTTAGCCGATGAATGTGAACGCATGGGCTTAGTGTTACTGCCGCCGGACGTGAATAAAGGGGTGTACAAGTTTACAGTCGATGATGAGCAGCGCGTAGTCTATGGTATTGGTGCCATTAAAGGGGTCGGTGAGGCGCCAATTGAAGCCATTCTAGAAGCGCGTAACGAAGGTGGGCCATTTACCGACCTGTTTGATTTCTGCTGCCGTGTCGATTTAAAGAAGCTTAATAAACGCGTGCTTGAACGTTTAATTCGTGCTGGCGCACTCGATAATTTAGGTCCGCACCGTGCGAGTTTAATGGCATCGCTCGACAAAGCGATGCGTCAAGCGGTTCAGCACCGTCAAGCCGAGAGTATCGGACAAGCTGATATGTTCGGTGTGTTAACCACTGAACCTGATGCGGTTGAACACGAATTTGAGAGAGTTCGACCATGGCCAGAAGCCGTGTGGTTAGAAGGTGAACGTGAGACGTTGGGATTATACCTGACCGGTCACCCAATTAATCGTTTTAGAAAAGAGTTGCAGCATTATGTGGTGGGAACGCTGGCAAACGTTAATGAAACCCGCAAGAATGAATACGTGGGGGTCGCTGGGTTGGTGATCGATGTGCGTGTGATCACTAATAAGCGTGGTCAGCGGTTTGCGATTGTTACCTTAGACGATAAAAGCGCACGTATGGACGTGATGCTGTATAGTAACGAATACGAAAGTCATCAACATTTGCTCGAAAAAGACAGAATTTTGTGGGCAAAAGGTGAGGTACGATTTGATAACTTCTCTGGCAGTAATAGAATGGTCGCTAGAGAAGTAATGACAATTGAGCAGGCACGTGCCAGTTTCGTAAAATATCTGGCGATCACCGTGACCGGTGAGCAGATTGAAAAGGGAATGATCAAGCGTCTCAGCGAAGTGATGCGTCCCTCTGCACAAGGCACTTGCCCAGTAAAAATTCATTACCGAGGTGAACATGCGTTCGCATCGATGAACGTTGGGGCTCAATGGTATGTTGAGCCAACCGATGAACTGATACATCATTTACAGGATCTACTGGGTGAACAGTGGGTCACGCTCGAGTTTTAGAGGAAACATTAAATAATGAGCCTAAACTTTTTGGATTTTGAACAACCGATAGCCGAACTCGAAGCCCAAATTGAAGAACTAAAAAATGTTGGCGAACGTGGTGAGCTCGATATAAATATCGAAGAAGAGCTCAAAAGGCTTAAGCAGAAAAGCAAAGAGCTGACCGAAAAGATATTTTCGGAGCTTGGCGCTTGGCAAGTCGCGCAATTAGCGCGTCATCCGCTGCGTCCTTATACCTTGGATTACATCAAACGCATTTTTACTGAGTTCGATGAAATGGCGGGCGATCGTGCTTACGCTAACGACGAAGCTATTATTGGTGGTGTCGCGCGTCTTGATGGCAAGCCCGTGATGGTCATTGGTCAGCAAAAGGGGCGCGAGACTAAAGATAAAATCCGCCGCAACTTTGGTATGCCAAAGCCAGAAGGGTACCGTAAAGCCTTGCGCTTAATGGAAACGGCAGAACGTTTTAATATGCCCATTATTACCTTCATCGATACACCCGGGGCTTATCCAGGTATCGGTGCAGAGGAACGCGGTCAGAGTGAAGCGATTGCACGTAACCTTAAAGTGATGGCGCGATTGAGCGTACCTATCGTCTGTACGGTAATTGGTGAGGGCGGTTCCGGCGGTGCACTCGCAATTGGCGTGGGCGATCGGGTAAACATGTTGCAGTACAGTACCTATTCAGTAATCTCGCCAGAGGGCTGTGCCTCGATTTTGTGGAAGAGTGCTTCGAAAGCACCATTGGCTGCAGAGGCGATGGGCGTGACCGCAGATAAGAGTAAAGCATTAGGTTTGATCGACACCATCATTCCAGAGCCGTTAGGCGGCGCGCATCGCAATATGGATGAAATGGCTGCGCGCTTAAAAGCGCAATTAAACTCGGACTTAAGCGATCTGATCGGTCTTAACAAAGAACAACTGCTCGACCAACGCTATCAGAAGCTTATGTCATTTGGTTATTGCTAATCGCTGACTATGATCACCGAAACGCTGTATTCTAAATTTCAGCGCAGTATACAGCGACTTAATCTAACGCCTGGGCAGCAACTGGTTGTTGCCTTGGGCGGCGGTGCCGACTCTCAAACGGTACTCGATTGTTTGAACCGCTTTCGGCAAAACAATCCCCAATACCGCTACTTTGCGATCCATCTTGATCACCATTTCCATCCTGATTCACCGGCGTGGGCAAAGACCATTAAACAGAGTGTCGAAGCCTATGGCATTGCTGGGCACTTTGAAGATCTGACCTTTGCGCCGCAAAGCCGTGTATCTAAAGAGGCGATGGGGCGTGAACGCCGCTATCAACGTTTAGCCGAACTGACCGACGACAATGCGGTGATTTTGTTGGGCCAGCATCGCAACGATCAGATCGAAACGTTTCTACTGCAACTCAAACGTGGCAGTGGTCCGCGTGGGCTTGCCTCAATGGCAGAAGTGCAACCCTTCGTTGGCCAACGCAAGTTAGTGCGACCACTACTCGAGGTTAGCAAGAATGAGATCCTCGCATATGCTCATGCGAATCAGCTGATTTGGATCGAAGACGATACTAATTATGATACCCAGATTGAGCGCAATTATTTACGTCACGAGGTGGTGCCTCAACTCGAGCAACGTTGGCCACAATTTGGTCATAGCGTTTTACGCTCAGCATCACTGTGTGCCGAGCAAGATGCTCTGCTCGATGAGCTGTTAGCGGGGCGACTCAAACAGGCTTGGGTTAGGCACGCATGGTTGGGCACCGGGCTCGATTTGACCGAATTGAGTGGTTGTTCGGAGCCGTTGCAGCGTGCTGCCATACGGTATTGGCTTAGTTACTATACTGAATGCTCACGGATGCCCACGCAGGCTCAACTCAAAGAGATTCGACAGCAAGCGCTTTATGCAGCAATCGATGCTAACGTGGAGGTATGCTTGGGTTCTGCGAGTGTGTACACCTTTGACAACGCATTATGGTGGTTTCAGCATAGCGCCCAAGCCTCCGTGCTATCAGCCAGTGGTGCTTCGCTTGCTGAACCCTGGGGCTGTGTAAGATGGCAAACGCGAGAGAATGGCAAAATCGATAAGCCGATTGAATTGACGGATGTTGCCCAATTACTGACCTCACTTAAGTCAACAAAACTCTACCAGCCAAAAAGGCAGGGTGGAAAACCGTTACGCGCCTGGCTCAAGCAATCGCGAGTGCCTTGGTGGTTGCGCGATACGCTTCCCGTGCTTATCTGTGCCGAGTGGCTTTGGCTACCCATGTGTGGTTGGTTAACGGATTCAGCAACCAAAGACAACCCGCCGCTCACTATAACCGTTGATCATTAGGTAGATTGACCTGAGCGTCTAGACTGTCAAAAATATGTCGAGCGCCGCCAGCGTGTTTGGCAATGTACATATTGTCATCGACCTGATTTAATACCTGCTCAACACTCAAGTAAGGTTGCAAACGCACCGACCCCGCACTGAGTGTAATACCGTACTTACTTATCAATGAGTGATTACAGAGGCGTTGTTGCATGCGCTTAAAAATATCATGCGTAAGGCGCAGCTCGGTGTGCGGCATAATGAGCAAAAACTCGTCGCCGCCAAACCGTATTACGAAATGATCCGGATCAACTTCTTCGCTTATAAGCGATGCGATTTCCTGTAAAATTTCATCACCCACTTCGTGTCCTTCGCGGTCGTTGACGTGTTTAAAGTTGTCTAAATCAACCATCATCACTGTATGCTGCTGTTGATGTGCCGATTTAATTAGCTTAGTCAGTCGTGGTTCTATAATGGTTCGGTTATATAGCTGTGTCAGTGGATCGCGCGATGCGAGTTGGCTCATATGTTGAAATGCCAACAAGTTACGCAACGGAAAAACCAGATGCGCGTGCACTTTTTTAAGTCGCAGTTTTTGTAGAAACGATAACGGCTGTAAAAATGTGTAGGTAACTTGGCCAAGCAGTTGCTCATCCGCATAAACCAACACGGCATGTTCAGTGGCGGTCGGCCCGTCTTGGATGAGTACACGGTGGTTTAATGACTCACTCTCAAAGTGAATTTGCTTGATGGGTATGCGTGTATTTAAGTGTGAGGCGTACAACGCAAAAAACTCGCCTACATCCAATGTGGTTTGTAGACGTTCAGCGAGTGAACGCGATCTTTGCCAGTCTTCACGACGGGACAAGTGACTCGATAGCTTTTGTGGCATGCTACATTTAACACTGCTTTTGAAATTCGTTTTACTTAACATGTCGACACTTTATTTTTAATAATGTTTTATTAAGCAAGACTTGTGCCAAAAAATAAAAAATCAACGGATAACAAGAACTTAAATCAGTAAACTGATTGTCATCTAAACAGTGTTATTATTTTGACAGGATCCGCACACAAATAAGGAGATATCTATGTACGGCACTTTTGCCAGTCTACTGATGTTACTCGCAGTGGCCGTTGTCTTGGTATGGGCGTTTCGCCGTATCAAATTACCTGCAATTTTAGCGTATTTAACCGCTGGTGTGATTGCTGGACCCGATGTGATGGGGTGGATCGCTGATCCGAACGAGTATCATCTGATCGCAGAACTTGGCATTGTGTTGTTGCTCTTCTCTTTGGGGTTAGAGTTCTCCTTACCCAAAATGTTAGCCATGCGGCGCTGGGTATTTGGTTTAGGCTCCGCTCAGGTGTTGGTGTCACTTGCACTCTTCATGGGGCTTGGACTCTGGTTGTTGGACAGCTCAACAGCGGCGCTTGCGGTCGCAGGAGCGTTGGCGCTGTCGTCAACGGCCGTGGTGATTAAGCAATTAAGCGAGAGTTCACAAACAGCAACCCGACGCGGTCAAATGACAGTGGCGGTGTTGCTGTTTCAAGATATCGCCGTGGTGCCATTGCTGATTGCGATCCCGTTGCTGGCAGGTCAAGGCAGTGAGAACATTGTGTATAGCTTACTGTTTGCGCTTCTCAAAGGCGCCGCGGTCATCACCGTGTTGATGCTGATAGGCAAGTGGGTGCTTCCTTTTCTGTTCCGCGAAATTGCGCGCCAACGCACCGATGAGCTGTTTGTCTTAGCAACCTTATTAGTTGCGCTCGTGGCGGGCGGTTTGACCCATTTGTTTGGTTTATCAATGGCGCTTGGCGCGTTTCTCGCTGGCATGATGCTGGGTGAGAGTAAATATAAACACCAGCTCGAGGCGGATATTCGCCCGTTTCGTGACATCCTGATGGGCTTATTCTTTACAACTGTTGGCATGCAACTATCACTGCATGCGGTGGTGTTTGAGTTTCACTGGATAGTCGCCACCTTGGTGGTCATGGCACTGGTTAAAATCACCTTAATTCAAGCGGTCGCGCGTGCAATGGGTGAGCATCGCCGCGATGCCTGGGCGAGTGCGGTATCACTTTTCCAGATGGGGGAGTTTGGCTTTGTATTGGTGTCATTGGCGGCATCATACGGCCTATTAGAGCCCAGAATTAGCTCGATCTTGATCGGTGTCGGTGTGTTGAGTATGGCGATGACCCCGTTAGTGATTCAGAAGTTACAGCCATTAGTCGCTTTCCTCGCACATGATGAGGCTGACTCTTCGGGAATCCATACGGATCCCTCGGATGAGCCACAAGCCCCTCCAGCACTGATTTGTGGCTTCGGGCGTGTCGGTCAAACCGTATCACGCTTCTTAGAGGCTGAGGGTATTAAACACGTGGCTATCGATAATGACCCGATGCGCGTGCAAGAAGCTGTGGCCGGGGGCGCTAAAGTGTACTTTGGTGACAGTGCGAAACGCGATATTTTGCGCGCCGTGGGTGCGCAACACGCACCGCTGATCATTATTAGTTACGCCGATGATAATTACGCGATAAAAACTCTAAAAGAAATTCGAGCAATGAACGAAGATGCCTTTATCTTGGTTCGGAGTCGCGATGATAGTCGCTTAACCGCATTACAAGATGCGGGAGCCTCGCAGGTCGTACCCGACACCCTTGAGGCGAGTTTGATGTTGATTTCACATGTATTGAATCGCTCAGGTGTGCCAATCCGTCGTATTCTGACTCGTTTAGAGCAAGAACGTCGCAACCATTATGGTGACATGCACGGTTTCTTTCCCGGCTCGCATACCGATATGGACCCCGAGCGACTTGAGAAACTCCAGTTCTTACATGCAGTACCGCTGCCACAGCATGCGTGGGCAGTGGGTAAATCGGTCGAAGACTTGGACTGGAGCCAACGCAATGTCGAGCTTAAGGCAATACGCCGCGATGATGTCGAAGTGACTGATTTAACCGATCAAATTGAATTGGCTGTTGATGACGTGGTGTTACTGAGTGGGAAACCGGCTGCCGTTGAGGCGGCGGAACGTTGGTTACTCGAGGGGTAACAAGGGCTGCCCCGATGTTTGTAATAGTCCGTTACAACTTAGGGGCCGAAACTCATAAATAGCAACACATCTGTGCTAACAATTTACATTTATTACGGCGATAATAAGGCTATAACAAAATATTCTTAACCAATTGACTGAGCGACAATTATGAAGATTAAGAAAAGAGCCCTTGTCCCACCGATGATTATCGTTGTGTTTATCGCGCTGGCCGTGCTAGCAGGGATGTCAGGTAAACCCCCAGAGAAGAAGCAAAATATGAAACCTGCACCGATGGTGGAGGTGAAGCAAGTCCAACCCGAGAACATGACGTTTATTGTCGACTCGCAGGGCACCGTGCGACCAAAGCACAGTACCCAGCTGTTGTCAGAGGTTAATGGTCAAATTATTGAAGTTGCCGATAACTTTAATGCGGGTGGCTTTTTCAGTAAGGGCGACATGTTGTTACAAATCGACCCGAGTGATTACAAAGTCGCGGTGCAGCAAGCACAAGCACAGCTGTTGCAAGCGCAGGCTGCACTTGAGGAAGAAAAAGCACGCGCACGAGTCGCCGAAGAAGAATGGGCGATGTTTAAAGATGGCGATGCGCCTGCGTTAGGTTTGCGTAAGCCACAATTAGCCAGCGCCTTATCAGCGGTTGAATCTGCAGAAGCGAATTTAGCCATGGCAGAACGCAACTTAGAGCGCACCACTATCCGTGCACCGTTCGACGCTATCCTACGTTCTAAGCAAGCGGATTTGGGTCAGTTTGTTGGCTCGGGTAGCCAAATTGCGATGTTGTTCAGCACCGGCACGGCTGAAGTTCGTTTGCCGTTGAGTGACTTAGATACCACCTATCTTGAAATGCCGAGTGAAGGCAAGCAGCCAAAGGTTTACTTGCAATCTATGGTCAACGGTATCAGTACCGACTGGCAAGGGCGTTTGGTTCGCACCGAAGGCGTATTGGATGAGAACAGTCGTGTAGTGTATGGCGTTGTCGAAATTAACGATCCGTATAACCTTCAAGGCAACACCCACAACGCGCCGTTGCGTTTTGGTCGCTTTGTCGATGCCAAAATTGAAGGTCAGTCAGTCTCGAATGTCATGAGCGTACCCACCTACGCGATCAACCAAAATAGCTCGGTATGGGTTGTAGATGACGAACGTGTCCTCAAACAACGCAAAGTGCAAGTGATTCGCACGCAGAGCAATGATTCCATTATTAGCTCGGGTCTCGAGCGAGGCGACAAAGTGGTGTTGACGCAGCTAGCCAATCCGCTTCCGGGTACGCCTGTGCGTCTTGAAGGTGACCCATTGCCGTCGCAAATGGAATCGACCGCACAAAAACAACAAGAAAATGGCGAAAGCAAGCAGTCTGCTGAATCAGAAAGCAGCGAAGCTGGTGATGAGCAAACTGCGAGCAATGCGAACCGCTAAGAGGTCATGACAATGAGTACTGAAGATACTAATAAAGGTATTATCGCATGGTTCGCGCGCAACTCGGTTGCCGCTAACCTGCTGTTATTCCTGATTGTTGTTGCGGGCGTAATGTCGATATTTAGCGTTCGCAAGCAAATGTTCCCAGAAATTACCCTCAATGTGATTAGCATTCAGGTACCTTTCCCTGGCGCGGCGCCGCAGGAAGTCGAGCAGGGCGTTATCATGCTCATCGAAGATGCGCTTGAAGATGTCGATGGCGTTGAAGAGATGACATCACGCTCGCAAGAGGGGTTAGGCTCGGTAACGATTGAAGTGGAGCCCGATTACGATGTTCAGGTCGTGATGGATGAAGTTAAAATGCTGGTTGATGCCATCCCTAACTTCCCACAGCAAATTGAAAAGCCGAATATCTATCGTGTTCGCCCCAATCGTGACGTAATTTGGATGACGGTTTACGGTGATGTCACCGAGCGTCAGCGTAAAGAACTCGCGAAAGAAGTGCGTGACGACCTCAAGCAAATTGGTGGTATTACTAAAGTTGAAGTGGTTGGTGCACGCGGCTATGAAATCGCGGTAGAGATATCGCAAGAAGACCTTGAGCGCTACGGCTTAAGCTTTCAACAAATTGTTAATGCAGTACGTGGTACCTCACTCGATGTGGCGGGTGGCTCAATTAAAACCCCTAACGGCGATATCTTGCTACGTGCAAATAACCAAGCCTACGTAGGCGATGAATTCGAAAAAATCGTGTTGATTAGCCGTCCTGATGGCACTCGATTGACGTTGGGCGACATTGCTCAGGTCAGCGATGGTTTTGTCGAGACCGAAGCGTTTACGCGTTTTGATGGCAAGCCAGCGACCTTTGTGCGTGTTAACTCCGTTGGCGATCAGAACGACCTTAAAATCGCTGAGGTGGTAAAAAACTATGCGGATCGCAAAAACGCCTCGCTGCCTGATGAAGTGAACGTTGCCTATTGGGGTGATTCATCATATTACCTGCAAGGCCGTCTTGACCTCATGTTAAATAACATGTGGATGGGTGGTTTGTTGGTGTTCCTGATGCTATCGCTGTTCTTACAATTGCGCTTAGCCTTTTGGGTGATGATCGGTATTCCCGTGTGTTTCCTTGGCACGATCGCGCTGATGCCGTTACCGATGTTCGATGTATCGATTAACATGATTTCGTTATTCGGCTTCATATTAGTGCTCGGTATAGTCGTGGATGACGCCATCGTAATAGGCGAGAGCGCCTATACCGAGATCGAGGAAAAAGGTAAATCGATAGACAATGTCGTGCGTGGCGCGAAGCGCGTTGCGATGCCAGCGACCTTTGGTGTACTGACCACCATGGTTGCCTTTGTACCGATGCTGATGGTTGATGGCGGTATGGGCGCTATTTGGGAGTCCATTGCCTGGGTTGTCATTCTGTGTCTTATGTTCTCATTAATTGAGTCTAAGCTGATATTGCCTGCGCACATCGCCAATATGAAGTACTCAAAAGATGGCACCGAGAAGCCGAATGCATTCCAACGTTTCCGTAATCGTTTTGCATCGTCTATCCAACGGTTTGTGCAAGGGTATTACCGTCCGTTCCTGAAAAAGTGCTTGCACTATCGTTACACGACATTAGCGACCTTTTTCGGTATGTTGATTTTGATGATTGGTCTGATTAACGGCGGTATCGTGCGTTGGGTATTCTTCCCGGACATTCCGAGTGACTTTATCCAGGCAAATATTGAAATGCAGCCGGGCACCTCGGAAGAACGCACCATTGAAGTATTAAAAGCAGTCGAGAACGGTCTCAACACCGTCGATGAAAGTATTGCTAATGAAGAAGGTTCAGGGGTTGTTCGTCATACCAATATCTGGATGAACGGCAACACGGGCGGTACTATCTTCGCAGAGCTCAAGAAAGGTGAAGAGCGTGAAATCGACGGCTATGCGATTGTCAATAAATGGCGCGAGAACGTGCCAGAGTTGGCGGGGGTTCGTACCGTTAACTTCCAAGGTGGTATCGGTGGTGGCAGCGGCTTCGACATTGAGTTTCAGCTAACAGGTCAGAATCTTGACCAGCTGAAATCTGCAGCAGATGAGCTCAAGCAAGTCATGTCGACCTACGATGGTGTGTTTGATATCGAAGACACTTTTGGTGATGGCAAAGACGAGATCTTGCTAAAAACCAAGCCGCTTGCAGAGGCGATGGGTATTGACTTAGGCGAGCTAGCGACGCAAGTACGTTATGCGTTCTATGGCGCCGAAGCGCAGCGTATCCAGCGCGGTGACGAAGAAATAAAAGTCATGGTGCGGTATCCGGAATCGCAACGTCAGTCGGTGGGTAACTTGCAGGACATGAAGTTACGCACAGCGGATGGCGGCGAGATACCCTTTACCGAACTTGCCGAAATCGAGTACTCGAAAGGCTATGACACCATTACACGTATCGATCGTCAGCGTTCAGTTAACGTCAGAGCGCGGGTTAACAAAGATGAAGTAGAACCCTCGAGCGTCGTACAAGAAATCCGCGATGTGAAGTTACCGGAAATCTTAGAGCGTCACCCGAGTGTTGGCTTTGGCCTGCAAGGTGCAACGCAAGATGAAGCTGAAGCAACCAGTTCACTGGCGGTCGGCGGTGTTGTAGCGATGTTCGCCGTGTATGCTCTGATGGCAGTTCCATTGCGGTCATACAGCCAGCCATTGATCATTATGTCAGTGATTCCATTTGGTGTGATTGGTGCCGTACTGGGTCACTGGATTCTTGGTATGCCAGTGAGTATCTTGAGTTTGTTCGGTATTATCGCCTTAGCGGGTGTTGTGGTGAACGACTCCCTCGTTATGGTGGATTACGTAAACCGTGCGCGAGAAGCGGGTACTCAGCTCCGTCATGCGGTGCTAGACGCTGGCTGTCGTCGTTTCCGAGCCATTACACTGACTTCACTCACCACGTTCTTTGGCTTGTTACCAATCGTGTTAGAGAAGTCACTGCAGGCGAAGATCGTGATCCCAATGGCTATCTCTTTGGCGTTCGGTATTATTTTCGCAACGATTATTACACTGTTGCTGATTCCATGTCTGTATCTCATCTTGGATGATGCAAAACGTAATACGCAAACCATGCTGTCTTGGTATGGGCTGGCAAAGCCGCCAGAGCCTAAACAAGAAACAACCGAAGAAGCACTGAAAGATTACTAAATCAGTGCCTGTTAGAAAGCCGAGCCTCAGCGCTCGGCTTTTTTATGTCAGTCACTCCAATCAACGTGAGTAAATTTAAATTGCGCTCATAAATATTGTCATAAACTGTTAACATAAGGTCATTAAGGTAGGCACAATCAACGGGCGTGGGGATGCTATGCTGTTATCAGTGATCGACATCATTGTTTTGCTGTTCTTTTTTACTTGCTGGGTCGGCTACTCTCTATTTGCACGCAAACGCGCACGAACCACCCATTGCTTATCGAGTATTTTGTGTGAGCTACGTATCGATTGGATGCGCAACGTGATGCACAAGGATAACCAAATTGCCGATGCGTCATTGATTGGTAATGTCGAACGCACTGTCACCTTTTTTGCTTCCTCAACCATTTTAGTTTTAGCCGGTGTGATCACCGTGCTGGCGCACGCTGATCAGGTCGTGAACGTGCTGAACGAATTGCCTTTGACGCCCGCTACCCACGTCAATATGGTGCAATTTAAACTGGCGGTATTAGCACTTATTTTTATCTATGCCTTTTTTAAGTTTACCTGGTCAATACGGCAGTTTGGCTTTGTGTCAGTGTTGCTGGGTGTAAGCGTAAATTACCAACAAAATCAACGCCCGGAAGAAGAGCGCGAAGAGTTTGCTCGTCATGCGGCGAAGGTACTCGACCAATCGGGCCATGAATACAACAAAGGCCTCAGAACCTATTATTTCGCGCTTGCTTATATGTCGTGGTTTTTACATCCCATCATGCTGGTGTTATCGAGCGCGATCGTCGTATGGGTGTTGTACCGCCGCGAATATAAATCACGGGTGTTACGTGATTTGCTAGCAACAAAAGGGTTTGTCCCCGGGAAAAAAGTGAAGGAGTAAGATGGTGGACCAAGTGTTTAGCAATTTTCTTAACTGGACTCGAGAACATGAATGGGGCTACCCCGAGCAATTTAATAAGACATTAGACAACGGCACGCGCTTGACGGTTTGGGACAGTGGTGTGCTGGTAGTCGAGCCGGAACAACCCGGCGACAAAGATATTATTATTTCATGTGCCGTGCACGGTAACGAAACCGCGCCGATTGAGATTTGCAGTGATATCATTCAAGACATTATTTCGGGTGAGCAGACAGTGGCTCACCGTGTTCTTTTTTTAATTGCTAATCCAGCTTCAATTAATATTGAACAGCGATTTGTCGAAGAAAATATGAACCGTTTGTTTAGCGGCGCGCATAGCCAAGGCGATAAACAAAACAAAGAACGCGAGCGTGCGAAAGAAATTGAAGGCTATTGCGAGCGTTTTTATGAGTCGGCTCCAAAGGGGGAGCGTCGCCGTTATCACTATGATTTGCACACGGCGATTCGTGATTCACAGCGCGAAAAATTTGCGGTCCACCCGTTTACGGATGGCAAGCCGTACCATCGCGAGCAGCTGCAATTCCTGCTTGCCTGCGGTGTGGATACAATTTTATTGAACCAGCAATCGACGACAACGTTCTCTTACTTTTCCTACAATACCTTTGGCGCTCAAGCATTTACCGTTGAGTTGGGTAAAGTGAAAAAGTTTGGCGAGAACAATCGTGCAGATTTTCAAGCCGCAGAAGATACCTTGCGTCGTTTGGTCGGAGAGTCTGAACTGAGCTTTCCACCGTTCGACCCTGAGCAGCACTTCATGTTTGCCGAAGCACAAACGATCAATCGTCAACATGAAGATTTTGAACTTAATTTCGCCGATGACGTAGCTAACTTTACTGCGTTCGATAAAGGTGACTTACTGGCAATTGACGGTGGTGAACACCGCTACGCACAGCACGATGGCGAACATATTATTTTCCCTAATGCGCAGGTGGCATTAGGGCAGCGCGCTTTGTTGACCGTTATCCGAGTACCAACAAACTCACTCGATCTGGTCTAATCTCCGCATAATATTTGTTAAAACTGTTCGTTTCCATTTACACTTAGCCCACTGGATATTCTCCCGTGGGCTGTTTGCATGACACTTTACGTAAAGGTAAAGTAGCGGCAACTTTACACCCTGCTTACAACCGAAAGAGAAGGTTATGGCCAAGGATAAAAAACACAATACAGAAATAGTGACACAGTCACAGTGGTTTGACGGTGACTCAGTAACTATTCCCATGTTGCAGCTTCTAAAAGAAGACGGCAGCTTACACAAAGGCGTTGAGATGCCAGAGTACGACAAGGATCTCATCGTTAAAATTCATGATACCATGCTGTTTATCCGCACGTTGGATGAGCGCATGATTGCCGCACAACGCCAAGGTCGTATTAGCTTCTACCTTGCTTCGCGTGGCGAAGAGGCCGAGAGCGTTGCTTCAGCAGCGGCGCTTGACCAGGGCGACATGATCATGGGGCAATACCGTGAACAAGGCGCATTGGCATACCGTGGCTTTACCGTTGAGCAGTTCATGAATCAATTGTTCTCGAACGAGCAAGATTTGGGTAAAGGGCGTCAAATGCCGGTTCACTACGGTTGTCGTGAACTCAACTTTATGACCATCAGCTCACCTTTGGGCACGCAAATCCCTCAAGCAACGGGCTACGCGTTTGGTCAAAAGATGGATAAAACCGGTAAGTGCACCATTTGTTACTTCGGCGAAGGTGCTGCATCTGAAGGTGACTTCCACGCTGCATTGAATATGGCGTCGGTCTATAAAGTGCCAGTTATCTTCTTCTGCCGTAATAACGGTTATGCGATCTCTACACCTTCACAAGGCGAACAATACGGCGGCGATGGTATCGCACCTCGTGGTATTGGTTACGGCATTAAAACAATACGCGTTGATGGCAACGATGTGTTTGCTGTCTTAAAAGCGACACAAGAAGCGCGTCGCTTGGCTGTTGAAGAAAATGAGCCGGTGCTTATCGAAGCCATGTCCTATCGTATGTCGGGTCACTCGACCTCGGATGACCCAACAGGTTACCGTACTCGTGATGAAGAAAACGAATGGAAAGTGAAAGATCCGCTCGAGCGTCTGCAAAAATGGATGCTCAGTGAGGGTTGGCTGACCGAAGAACACATCACCAGCCAGCACGAAAAAGTCAAAGCCAGCGTACTTGCCGCGCTTAAAGAAGCCGAGAAAGTGCCCGCACCGCACATTGATGAACTGATCAACGACGTTTACGACACGCCAAATGGCTTGTTGAAAGAGCAGCTTGAAGAGCTCAAAGAACACATTCGCAAATATCCGGATGCCTATCCGAAAACGTCGGGGAGACTGGACTAATGGCTAAAATGAATTTACTACAAGCCATCAACAGCGCCTTAGACCTGGCGATGGCTAAGCACGACAACGTATACAGCTTCGGCGAAGATACTGGCGGTTTCGGTGGTGTATTCCGCGCGACCTCAGGCTTAACCGAGAAATATGGTAAACACCGTAACTTTAATACGCCGCTCGTTGAGCAGGGTATTATTGGTTTCGCGAATGGCTTGGCATCACAAGGCAGCTACGCCGTCGCAGAAATACAGTTCGGCGATTATATCTTCCCAGCGTTTGACCAAATCGTTAACGAATCAGCTAAATTCCGCTATCGCTCAGGTAACGAGTTTAACGTCGGTGGTTTAACGATTCGCACGCCGTATGGCGGTGGTATTGCAGGGGGTCACTATCACTCGCAATCTCCGGAAGCCTACTTTGCACATACGCCGGGCCTAAAAATCGTCATGCCACGTAACCCATACGAAGCAAAAGGGTTATTGCTGAGCAGTATTTTTGATCCAAACCCGGTTCTGTTTATGGAGCCTAAGCGTTTGTATCGTGCTTCGACAGGTGAGGTACCTGAAGAAGAGTACACGATTCCGTTAGGACAAGCGGAAGTGGTTAAAGAAGGCGCTGATATCACGTTATTGGCGTGGGGCGCACAAATGGAACTGACCGAGAAAGCTGCAGAGTTGGCAGAAAAAGACGGTGTTTCATGTGAAATAATCGATCTGCGCACGATTTTGCCGTGGGACGTAAAAACCGTCACTGAGTCGGTGTTGAAAACGGGACGTTTAGTTATCAGCCAAGAAGCGCCGATAACCAGCGGCTTTGCGAGTGAAATCGCAGCGACAGTGCAAGATAAATGCTTCTTGTACCTTGAATCGCCAATTGCGCGTGTATGTGGTTTGGATGTTCCTTATCCATTGTGCCATGAGAAAGAATATATGGCCGATCATCTGAAGATCTACGAAGCCATTAAACGCACGATGAATTACTAAGGGTCAATGTCATGAGTAAAGATTTTATTCTGCCGGATATTGGTGAAGGCATCGTCGAGTGTGAAATTGTTGAATGGCTTGTAGCCGAAGGCGATACCGTAAAAGAAGACCAGCCGGTTGTTGAAGTAATGACCGACAAGGCGATGGTTGAAATTCCTGCGAAGGATGATGGCGTTGTTGAGAAGCTGTATTACCAGAAAGGTGATATCGCAAAAGTTCACGAGCCGTTATTCCGCATCAACGCCGAAGGTGATGCTTCTGATGATGCTGCACCGGCATCTGACGATGCTGCACCTGCTTCTTCGGATGCTGCTGAAACCACTGACTTCATTCTGCCGGATATCGGCGAGGGTATCGTTGAGTGCGAGATTGTTGAGTGGCTTGTCAGCGAGGGTGATGAGGTCAAAGAAGACCAGCCCGTTGTCGAAGTCATGACTGACAAAGCGACGGTTGAAATCCCTGCTAAAGAAGACGGCAAAGTGGTTAAGCTTTATCACAAGAAGGGTGATATTGCCGAGGTGCACAAACCGTTATTCGCACTGCAACCCGCCGGTGGCGTTGAGCCAAGCCAGCAGGCAAAAGATTCAGCACAAGCGCAGCAGAAGAACACGCCAAGTCAGTCGGCTGATGGCGGGGCAGAACCTGCGCAACCAGCGCGTCAAGGTAAGGCCGTTGCGAGTCCTGCGGTGCGTCGTTTAGCGCGTGAAAATAGCATTAACATCGCGGACGTGCCAGGTTCGGGTAAAAAAGGTCGAGTGTTAAAACAAGATATTAAAGACTTTGTTGCAGGCGATAAGCCATCGTCGGCATCAAGCTCACAGACACAGACCACGGCGGCTCCTGCGCAACAGAGTGGTGGTACGCGTACCGAAGCGATTCGTGGCGTGAAAGCCGCGATGGCGAAGCAGATGATGAACTCTGTCAGCACGATTCCGCACTTTACGTACTCGGATGAATTCGATCTGACGAACTTGATCGCATTGCGTGAGAAGCTCAAAGAGCAATATAAAGAAAAAGGTGTGCGTCTCACCGTCATGCCATTCTTTATTAAAGCGCTTTCGTTGGCGTTGAAAGAATTCCCGATTATGAATGCGCAAGTGAACGATGATTGCACGGAAGTCACCTATTTTGATGATCACAACATTGGCATGGCAGTCGATACCAAAATCGGCTTGTTGGTACCTAATGTAAAACAGGTACAAAACAAGAGTATTATCGATGTGGCAAATGAAGTGACACGTCTGACCCAAGCGGCGCGCGAGGGCAAAGTACCACAAGCCGATATGAAAGGCGGAACCATCAGCATTTCAAATATTGGCGTTATTGGTGGCACGGTGGCAACACCGATTATCAATAAGCCGGAGGCGGCTATTGTCGCGTTAGGTAAAGTACAAGAGTTGCCACGTTTTGATGAGAATGGTCAAGTCGTTGCACGTAAGATGATGACGGTGAGCTGGTCAGGCGACCACCGTATTATCGATGGTGGCACGATTGCGCGCTTTAACAAGCGCTGGCAGGAATTCCTTGAGGATCCGACCAGCATGCTGGTGAATATGGTCTAATAAGGCTAGACAGCAAAAAGGCGCTCCACAGAGCGCCTTTTTTAATGGTCATTAACCAAGAGGTTTCTTTTTAATGCGAATGCGCTGAAAGACTAACCCGGTGATAATCAGCACTAAGCCAGCAATCGTGCTCATGTGTATGGTTTCGCCAATGATCTGGTTGAGTAAAATCAGCGAAATAAACGGCGATAAAAATATCAAATTACTAATAAGTGATGTATTGGTTGCGGTTTTCATAGCGCTCATCCACAACAAAAAGGTAATCCCCATTTCGAATAAGCCAACATAGCTGACAGCGAGCCACCCCTGCCAAGGAATGCCACTCCAGTCGTCATACCAAACCGATGCTAGCCATAAAAATGGCAGTGATAAGCCGAACGCCAACACCAATTGCACAACAGAATCGGCATTACGCTTCGTATTAATAATCCAGTATAACGCCCAAAGGAAGGTGGACAATAACGCCCATAAAACACCCTCTAGATTACTGAATGAAAGTCCTATAATATCTCCTCGCGTTGCAATTACGAGCACACCTAAGTAACCCAAAGCGCTGGCAAACCAATCGCGTTTGCGGATTTTTTGTTTGAGTAGCACGGCGGCCATAAATGTCAGCGCAATCGCCCACGTATAGTTAAGCGGTTGAGCCTCTGAAGCGGGGAGTAACGAGTAGGCTTCGAACAACACCAAGTAATACACTGTGGGGTTGAGCACGCCAATCAGTAGGTAGTACAGCGGCATCCGCCGAAGCTCAAGTAGTAGTTGCGCTTGTTTGCCCTGAATAAAGGCAACTAGGGTTAAAACTAAACACGAAACGGCACTTGCAGCGGTCACCATTTGCAAGGGGGATAGGTAGTTAAGCGTGATCTTGAACGCTGTCGCAACCGTAGACCATAACAGCACAGCGGAAAGCGCAAAAAGAAATGCTTTTTTATCGTTGTCCATGATCCCCCTCACCGCAAATCAAATAATTGGCGCGGAGAATAGCGCACTTTGAGATAAGTGCCTAGTTTAGTTTAAGCGGAGTTTTAAAGGTCGTATGAGTGGATATTTGAGCGTCATAACGCTAGTGGTCGATGACCTCAATCGAAGTTTTGAATTTTACAATCAGGTGTTTAATTGGCCTAATAAGGGGTTACAAGGGCATCGCGAAGACGATACACAGGTTGCATTCTTTTCACCGTTAGGTGGCGTTAAAATCGCTTTGTGGCCGCGTGAGAGCTTTAATCGTCAGTTAGAAACAAACAGTGTGCATTCACCGTGTATGGGCACAACGATGCAAAGCCTCAATGTCGAGTCTGAAGCAGCCGTAGAAGCCTTGTTTGACCGAGCAATGCACGCTTTTGCTGAGTCCATCAAGCCCCCCCATTGGCAACCATGGCATTGTTACGGTGCTTATTTCAAAGACCCTGACGGTCATTTATGGGAAATCACCTTTAATCCTTCCAAAGCCTAAGCGATAAACGCGTCATTGAGTTGCGAGGATAAAAGTACGTTATTTTTAGAGCATGCGCTCTAAAACGCCGGGAGGAAAGATGTTTAATCGGCAATTGAAACAACAGTTAGTAGAAGCGCAACAGTCCGCTGCGCAGTTGCAAGCAACATTTGATGCGATAGATAGTCATGTCGCGCGTATCGATTTTACTCCTGATGGCATCGTGTTGGCTGCCAATACGGTTTTTGAAAAAGCCATGGGGTGTCAATTACAGGCGATAAAAGACAAACATCATCGCCAATTTTGCAGTCATGCGCATGCGTCTTCAAATGAATATAAGACGTTTTGGCATGATCTAGCAAAGGGAGTGGCGAAAAAAGGTCGGTTTAAGCGTGTGCGTCCCTCGGGTGAGATTATTTGGTTAGAGGCCACTTTTTTTCCTGTTCGTGATTCAAAAGGTAAGGTATCGCGGATTATTAAAATTGCTTCGGACGTGACCGCGGAAGTTGAACAGTTGAACCGTCAGCGCTCGATAACCGAAGCGATTAGCCGCTCAATGGCTGCTATTGAGTTTGATACAAACGGCTACGTACTGTGGGCTAATGACAACTTCTGCCGAGCTATGGGGTATCAACTTAAGGAGCTAAAGGGTCAACATCATCGTATATTCTGTGATGATAGCTTTTATCAGAAGCACCCGAACTTTTGGCAAACTTTAAGTCGTGGACAGATTGAAGCCGGGCAGTTTAAGCGTCATCGCAAAAACGGTGAGACGATTTATTTAGAAGCCACCTATAACCCCATCAAGGATAACGATGGCGAGGTGACCTCGATAATTAAGTTTGCCACCGACATTACTGAGCGCATGATTGCTTCGCAACAAGCGGCTGAGGCCGCCGAGATTGCACAAAGTACCTCATTACAAACGGCACATATTGTGAAAGATGCCATGCACGGTATCGAGCGCAATACTTCGACCGCATCGGACATTGTAAAACGCAGCGAACAAGCGGATTCGGTCGTAATGGAACTTAAATCACAATCGGTGAAAATTAGCGACACGGTCAAAACCATTAACGCATTGGCGGATCAGACCAACCTGTTAGCTCTGAATGCAGCGATCGAAGCGGCACGGGCGGGTGAACATGGACGGGGCTTTGCTGTGGTGGCGGACGAAGTACGGCAGTTGGCAAACCGGACAACGCAGGCAACCGCTGAGATCAGTCAAGTGATGACCATGAGTGAGGGCGTTTCTGCCCGAATTTCTGAAAATATGGCGGCGATCCAGCAGGTCGCGCAAACCGGCGAAGAACAGATGCAGGAGATTCGTGCCATTATGGAGGAAATTGATCAAGGGGCGAACAACGTAGTGAACGCTGTCGCCCGCTTGAACGTGGGTCATTAGCCGGCTGCTGGGTAAGCGTAGCTTGAGCCAAAGCCCAGCGGAATGCCAAGTGTCCAGTAAAGGACCAAGAAAATAGACCAAATAACCAGTAACGCAATCGAGTACGGTAGCATCATGGATACTAAGGTACCAATGCCCGTACTCTTAACATAGCGCTGACAGTACAACACGATCAGTGGGAAGTAGGGCAATAACGGCGTAATAATGTTACTGCTTGAATCCCCGACTCGATAGGCGGCCTGCGTCAAATCAGGCGAGTAACCGAGTTGCATCAACATCGGTACTAAAATCGGCGAAATCAGCGCCCATTTAGCGGATGATGAGCCAACAAACAGGTTGATAAACGCCACTAGAAAAACAATACCCACCATGGTCACCCCACCAGACAACTCCAATGAAGCGAGGAAGGTGGCACCTTTGACGGACAGCAACGTACCTAGCTGTGAATCGCCGAATGCTTTAATAAACAGCGCGCAGAAGAATGCCATGACAATGTAGTACGCCATACCTTCCATCGCGGTCGACATCGCCTTGATAACATCCTGTGAGTTAGTAAAGGTCTTGGCGACAAAGCCATGCACAATGCCAGGTATAACAAAAAACAGGAAAATCAGCGGCACAATCATGCCAAATATCGGCGCCGTCACACTGGCAAGATTGCCTTCGCTGTCGGCGAGTGGTGATTGGTCTATGACTGCAAGATAGGTCAGCAGGGCGGCACCCGCGACCATGGTCATCACCGCGGTCTTAAACGCTTTTTTATCTTGCGGCGTGACATCATCGAGTTGCGGCATATCTTCTTGATCGCCATCAATGGGCACATTCTTGAGACGTGGCTCAATGACTTTGTCGGTTAAAAACCAACCAATCGCAACCACAACTAATGAAGAGGCGGCTGTGAATGCGTAGTTGTTAAGCGGGTTCAGCTGTACTGAAGGATCGATAATATGTGCGGCGCTCTCGGTAAAGCCTTGTAGTAAAGGGTCAATCGCCGAGGGTACAAAGTTCGCACTAAAGCCGCCCGAGACGCCGGCAAATGCTGCAGCGATACCCGCGAGCGGATGACGTCCTGCTGCGTAAAAGATAACGCCGCCTAACGGGATAACCAAAACATAGCCTGCGTCTACCGCAGTATGACTGACAATGGCGACCAAAATAAGCATGGGGGTTAATAGCATTTTGGGCGTAACACGCAGCATCAATTTGATACCCACGTTAATAAAGCCCGAACGTTCTGCTACGCCGACACCCAGCATTGCAACCAATACCACACCGAGTGGTGCGAAGGTCATAAAGGTATTGACCATACCCGTGAGGAACGAGGTCAGTTGATCGCTCGCTAATAAATTGGTGATAGAGATGGCATCACCGGTGACGGGGTGGCGTTCGGCAAAGTCGACATACGAAAGTCCCCACGAAACAAAGGCGACAATAATCAGTAAGCCAAAGAACATCACTGCCGGGTCCGGTAGCTTATTACCGACTTTTTCGATGCCATCTAGGAACCTGTTCAGCAATGTATTCGGCGACTGTTTTGCCGTTGGCGTAGGCGTTTCAGAATCGCTCATGATATCCTCTTAATAACGTTATAATGGTGAAATTAAATTAAAAACACTGTCCAAAATGTTATCACAGTGTTATTCGATAAAGGTAGAGACTTTAACCGATGATTTGTGGAGTAGATGAAGCGGGCCGTGGTCCCATTGCAGGCCCTGTTGTTGCCGCCGCGGTAATTTTGGATCCGAATCAGCCTATCGAAGGCCTGAATGATTCTAAGAAATTAAGTGCAAAAAAACGCGAAAGGCTCAGTGCTGAAATTAAAGAGAAGGCACTGTACTGGAGTATTGCGCAAAGCGATGTGGATGAAATTGACCAACTGAATATCTTGTGGGCATCGATGCTGGCAATGAAACGCGCCGTTGAAGCGCTGCCTGAAGCACCGAGCGAAGTGCTTGTCGATGGCAACCGTGTGCCTGATCTTGCGGTCCCCGCGCGGGCTGTGGTGGGTGGCGATGCGAGTGAGCCAAGCATTGCTGCGGCATCGATTCTCGCCAAAGTGGAGCGTGATAGGCAAATGCTTGAGTGGCACCAAACCTATCCACAGTATGAATTTGATCGCCACAAAGCCTATGGCACCGCGCGTCACCTTGAACTCCTGAAACTACACGGTCCTAGCGTTATTCATCGACGCAGTTTTAGGCCGGTACGCGAAGCCCTCAACGCTTGTGATTAAAGCGGTTTCTTTTTAAACTATACGGCCTTTTGTTTTGCTGTTTTTCGACAATTTACGGATGTACCCATGCAATCAACCAATCACTCGATTCCCCACGTGGATATGCGTCGTTACGACGAAGATTTTCAAGCATTTACCAAGGATGTCGGTAACGGCTACGAAGAATATGGATTTATAGCGCTGACAAATCATGGTGTTGATACACAGTTGATTGAACGAGCATTAGATACTTGTCGCGATCTATTTGCGCTTCCAGAAGATGTGAAGATGAAATATCACCGCCCGGGCCAAGGGGGCGCGCGTGGCTATACGCCGTTTGGTACCGAGATTGCAAAAGATGCAAAACACGTCGATTTAAAAGAGTTCTGGCACGTGGGGCGTGAGCTGGAAGGCGAGCCGCCATATCCACAGTTGTTACCTAACGTGTGGCCCGAGGAACTGCCAGAGTTTAAACGCGATATGACCTTGGTCTACCAAGAACTCGATAAACTGGGTAACAAAGTATTAGACGCGTTAGCGGTGTTTTTAGAGCAACCGCGCGATTTCTTCCGCGACAAAGTGAACTTGGGTAACTCAATCTTACGTCCGCTGCATTATCCGCCGATCATCGATGAGGGTACACCATCGGTGCGCGCTGGGGCGCACGAAGATATTAACGTATTAACCTTATTAGTGGGTTCACGTGAGCCTGGTCTCGAAGTGCTTGCAAAAGACGGTACCTGGGTACCGGTGACCATTATCGAAGGTGCAATTATTTGTAACGTAGGGGATATGTTGCAACGTTTGACGAACCACAAGTTGCCATCAACGACCCATCGCGTGGTGAATCCACCGATGCCTTACAGTGCTAAGTCGCGTTACTCGATCCCATTCTTCCTGCACTTTAATCCCGATGTGTTGATCACACCGTTGTCATCGTGCATTTCTGAAGAAAATCCACAAAAAGATGAACCTATTACCGCTGATGACTATCTGATGGAACGGTTACGCGAAATAGGTTTAGTAAAATGAAACAGGTCGTTATTTCGTCGCTGGCACTGGCATTGCTAAGTGCCTGCGCTTCGACGCCGCCGCAGCCCGCGGCGCCACAACCTTTTGAATTGACCATTGCTCATATCAATGACCACCATTCGCATCTCGCGCCGAGTGAGTTGAGCTTTGATTGGGCAGGGCAAGCATGGCAAGTTGAAGCCGGTGGCTTTCCTCGTATGACGGCGATGATCGATCAGATCCGAGTCAATAACGATAACGTGTTGACGCTTCATGCAGGTGATGCGATGACCGGTAGCGTGTTCTTTAAACGCTTGGGAAGTGCCGCCGATGCGCGTTTTATGAACGATACCTGCTTTGATGCCTTTACCATTGGTAACCATGAGTTCGACACCGGCGATGCAGGATTAGATACCTTCCTTGATCAACTTGGCACCGCGAGCTGTGATACCGCGAAATTATCTGCCAATATCGCGCCAGAGGTGGGAGTATCACCGTTAACACCACAAACTCAAACGGACTCGTTTCAGCCGTACACTGTTGTGCAACGCGGTGGTGAACAGCTAGGAATCGTTGGCTTAACGATTGCAAAGCGCACGATGCAAACTTCAAATCCGGATAAGACCACGCGTTTGACCGATGAATTAGAAGCGGCGAAGCAAGCGGTGGCCGAATTACAGACGCAGGGCATCGAGAAGATTATTCTATTAACGCATGTGCAATACCAAAATGATATCGACTTTGCGGCAAAACTGCCGGGCGTCGATGTTATTATTGGAGGTGACTCGCACACCTTACTCGGGGATTTCAGCGAGTTTGGTCTCGACGCGGCCGGTGCTTATCCCACGCAAGTGACAAACGCAGAGGGCGATCCGGTGTGTATTGCGCATGCGTACAAATACAGCCAAGTGGTCGGCGAGTTGCAAGTTACCTTTGATGGTGACCGTATCGCTGATTGCGGCGGACGTCCGCATTACCTTATCGGCTCCGATGTGCAGCCGAAAGCGGGCGCAGTGACAACTGTACAGCCGGTGTTAGATGCACTGGACCAGTCAGGTGTGTTTACACGAATAGCGCCCGATACACAGCAACAGGCGTGGTTAGATATCTATCAACAGCAGATTGATGCGTTTGCTAATGAAGTCTTAGCAAAGGTGCCGCAACGCATTTGTACGCAGCCTATCGGCACGCCTCGTCGAGCCGAGTGCGGACAGCAGCAAAGTTCAAGTTTACAGCGCTTAATCGCTGAATCCTTTCTAGCCGCGGTGCCGGAAGCTGATTTTGCGATTCAAAATGGCGACGGTTCACGAGGCGATATCGAGCCTGGCGCGTTTACTGTGGGCGATGCATACAAGTTGTTGCCGTACGGAAACACGCTCATGAGCATTGAGATCAGCGGCTCAGAGCTCAAGCAAGTATTAGAAGAAGCACTGAATTTCGCCGTCGCGGATGCCGGTAGTATGGGTGCCTATCCGTATGGTGCACACATTCAGTATTCAATTAATTTACAGCAAGGATTTGGTGATCGCATCTCGGATATCAAAGTGTGGGATGACGAGCAGCAGACCTGGAAAGCAGTACGACCACGGGATACCTATCGCGTGGTGACCAATAGTTACATTGCTGGCGGGCAAAGTGGTTACAAAACTTTCCTCACTTTGTCAGACCGTGGTCGCGCCCATAATACCGGTATCGACTACGCACAAGCCTTTGCAGACTATGTGCGTCAATTTAATCAACTCAAGCGTCCAACACAGTTTGCTACGCAGGAGTTTGTACCCGCAAAAGAATAGGAGTTAACACATGAGTGGAACGCAGCGCGATTCCTTTACCGTATCTGATTCAGCACGATTTGATTTCGTTGTTATTATTCTTGCGTTGCTGACAGCCTTCGCGCCGCTTTCCATCGACATGTATTTGCCAGCATTTACGGCAATTGCGGCAGATTACCAAACCGACACCCATCGCGTTGAGCTCTCGCTCAGCGCGTTCTTTTTTGGATTATTCATAGGGCAACTCTTATACGGTACCGCGACCGATAAATTCGGCCGCAAAAAGCCGCTGTATGTGGGGCTTGCCATCTACGTTGTGACCTCTATTGCCTGTGCGTGGGCTCCGGATATCGAATGGTTAATCGTGCTACGTTTCTTTCAAGCGATTGGCGCTTGTGCCGGTATTGTGATTGCCCGTGCGGTGGTGCGCGACCTCTACACCCCTCAGGCTTCAGCGCGAGTGTTCTCATTTTTAATTTTAGTGATGGGTGTAGCGCCTATCCTGGCACCCTTATTTGGTAACTACGTAACCGAGTGGTTTGGCTGGCGGGCGATTTTCTGGATTGTGAGCGTGCTCGGAGTCGCCTGTGCCTTTGTGATTCACTTGGTGTTGCCCGAAACCCGTGGGCGTCGCTACGATGTGCGGATGCGCAATAGCGGACGCACTTATTGGGATGTACTGAAAGATCGTAGCTTTCTGCGCTATTCACTGACGGGGGGTATTGCGCAAGCAGGGTTATTTGCTTACATCACAGGTTCACCGTTGATGTTTATCGAGCTCTTTGACTTCACGCCATCGGCTTACAGTTGGCTGTTTGGTGCGAATGCGATCGGAATTATCGGCTTTTCTCAACTGAATGGTTGGCTATTAAAATACTACTCAGCGCGAAAAATCCTCAATGTTTCGTTACCGATTCTTGCAGTGGTCTCTGCGGGCATGGCGGTCGCCGCATATGTAAAAGCGCCGGTGTGGGGCATTCTAGTGCCATTATTCGCCTACATATCAACGCTGGGCTTAGTGTTCCCGAATGCCATGGCAGGTGCACTGGCTAACCAACAAGAGCGCGCAGGGTCCGCCTCGGCAGTGACTGGAAGTTTACAGTTTTTAATTGCTGGCTTAGTTTCTATGGGCGTTAACTCTGTCAGCGGCTTAACCGATTATGCAATGGCATGGGTAATTGGAACGACGGGTATTATTGCGGTTATCACATACCGGCTCATGCGCTATGAAGAGCCCGAGTCAGAGGTGTAAGGTATTGGCACATTCAGGCAATAAAAAAGGCGCTCATAGGAGCGCCTTTTTTGTGTAGAGCGAAGCGGCTGAATTAAGCGGCTTCACCTTGCTTCTTACCAGCCAGGTTGTTCAGCGCGTAATCAAACGCTGCCTGACCTGCAAGTAAATCGGCTGGGTCGAAGTCATCAACGTTGATGGTGCGTAAACGACCTTCTTCAGTGCGTTTCATCAACTCCGCTTCTTCCTCGTTGATAACGCCCAGTTCAAGACCGCGCTCTGCCAACGCGTCGAGCTGAGTAAAGCTGAAGCGTTCGCCAGCGGCTTTACAGATCTTCGCATGCAGCGGCTCACACTTAATCATGTTGACCAAGGTTTCTTCTAAGAAGCCAAAGTGACCTTCGGCACTCAAGAACTGACCTTCGCCTAAACGTGAGCGTGCTTCGTTCGGCTCCATCAAAATACGCGCCACTTTGTGGTCCGCCTTATCGCTTGGACGGTGTGCAATGCGACCGAATGGGAACATTACCACACGCATCGCTGTACCGACGCCACCCATGTTACGCAACAACTCGATTTGCGCTTCTTGTAGCTTGTACAAGGTATCTTGCATTGCCCAATGCATGAGCGGTAAATCGTCTTTTAAGCGACCTTGATCATGGAAGCGCTTCAGTACCGCCGAACCAATGAACAAGTAGCTCAGCATGTCACCTAAACGAGCAGAGATACGCTCTTTACGTTTTAGGTTACCGCCGTACATACCCATCGCAACGTCCGATAACAAGGCTAAGTTAGCACTGAAACGGTTCATTTGCTGGTAGTACTGCTTGGTCGAGTCGGTTGCCGGTACAGAACTTAAACGGTGACCGCCAAAGCCATAGAAGAAAGAACGGACAAAGTTGCTGGCGGCAAAGCCGATATGGCCAAACAAGGCTTTATCGAATTTGTTCAAAGCATCTGGACCGCTTTCAGCAGAAGCGTTCATTTCCTCAAGTACATAAGGATGGCAACGGATAGCGCCCTGACCGTAAATCATCATGCTACGAGTCAGAATGTTTGCACCCTCAACGGTAATCGCCACCGGTACGCCTTGGTAACCACGACCCAAATAGTTGTTTGGACCTAAGCAGATACCTTTACCACCGTGGATATCCATCGCGTCATCCATGCAGGCACGCAACTTCTCGGTCATGTGGTATTTAGCGATAGCCGAGATAACCGATGGTTTCTCACCTAAATCGATACCCGCAGTCGCTAAGGTTGTTACCGAATCCATTAAGTAGGCGTTACCACCAATACGAGCCATCGGCTCTTCAACACCTTCCATTTTACCGATAGGTAATTTGAACTGACGACGGATGCGAGAGTATGCACCGGTTGCCAATGCCATTTGTTTGATACCACCGGCACTGTTTGAAGGTAGGGTAATACAACGTCCCACGGACAAACACTCAACCAGCATACGCCAGCCTTTACCTGCGTTTTTCGCGCCACCGATGATGTAATCAAGCGGTACGAACACATCTTTACCGCGAATCGGACCGTTTTGGAACGGTACGTTAAGCGGGAAGTGACGACGACCGATTTCAACACCGTCGGTATCACGAGGAATCAACGCACAGGTAATACCTAGTTCTTTCTTGTCGCCCAGTAAACCGTCTGGATCGTACATTTTAAATGCAAGACCAATGACCGTCGCAACAGGGGCAAGGGTGATGTAGCGTTTGTTGAAGTTAAGCTTGATACCGACGATCTCCTCGCCGTTCCACTCACCTTTACAAATCACACCCGAATCAGGAATCGCGCCAGCATCAGAACCCGCCTCTGGACTGGTCAAGCCAAAGCATGGGATCTCGTCACCTTTTGCAAGGCGTGGCAAGTAATGATCGTGTTGCTCTTTAGTACCATAGTGCTGCAGCAACTCGCCCGGACCTAATGAGTTAGGTACACCTACGGTGGATGCCAATACCGTACTGACACCCGCAAGCTTCTGCAAAACGCGTGACTGCGCATACGCAGAAAACTCAAGACCGCCATACTCCTTCTTGATGATCATCGCGAAGAACTTGTTGTCTTTGAGGTATTGCCATACATGCTCAGGCATGTCAGTCAGCTCATGCGTGACCTGCCAGTCATCAAGCATCTTGCAAACTTCTTCACAAGGACCTTCTAAGAACGCTTTTTCTTCAGCAGTCAGCTCAGACTTAGGAATGTTGTGCAATTTACTCCAGTCTGGGTCACCACCAAAGACTTCGCCTTCCCACCAAACGGTACCCGCTTCTAACGCGTCACGCTCAGTGTCTGACATTTCTGGCATTACTTTGCGGAATGCCGTTAGAATAGGCTTAGTGAGTAAGCTTTGGCGGATTGAAGTAATGTTCAATGGCACCAAAATAACGGCAAGAATGACCCATAGAACAGGGCCAACGATGCCAGCTAAGCTGCCAACGGCAAACATCGCGACGAGGCCGGCGCTAAAAGCAACCAGGCTGGCGCGTTTGTAAGTTAATACACCGGCAACCAGAAGGGTTGCGATGATCCAAAGTGCGACACTCATATAAATCACTCCAAGTTAGAGGTCTGACCAGTAATATGTGCAAATTAGATCAGACGGCTGTGTTTTTCAAGAAAAATTTGAACACCTGTTTGAATCTTTTGTCATAGAGTGTACAGGCAAGCTGCCAGTAGGGCGGTTATATAGATACGGAGTTAACGCAAAAAGGAGTCTCCGATGGCGAAAAATTTAATCACCTCAATGGTATGGGCGGCGGCCGCGCTGACCAGTGTGGCAGTCTCGGCAGAGCCTGTTGAGCTGGTGCCTTATAAAGCAGAGTACAGTATCACCCGCGGCGGCAGTGATTATGGAACAGGGCAGCGTTATCTGAGCCAAACCGATGCGGGCGCATGGCAGTTATACGGCCACACGGATATTTCTTGGTTCATTTTATCCGATGAGCGAACCACCGAATCGGTGTTTTGGGTGAGTGATGAACAAGGTTTTATTCCAGTCGACTTCCAATATAAGCGCGAGGGCACAGGATCAGACCGTGCGTTTCATGCCCGCTTTGATGCCGATACACATCAAGCCGTCAATGTCGCATCTGGCGAGGCTATCGATATCGCTTGGCAGGGCGCGTTATATGATGAAGGTTCGGTTGCCGAAAAGTTACGTCTCGATGTGGCTGCTGAGCGTGACCCGTTAAACTACGCGGTGATGGATGAAGAGGGCAATAGCAAAACATACCGCTTTCAACGACTGGGCGAGGAACGTATCAATACGCCGTATGGAAAACTGGATACGATTAAAGTAGAACGCGTGCGGGATAATAAAAAGCGCGAAACCTATTATTGGTTCGCGCCCGAAATGGATTACTTGCTGGTGCAACTACAACAGTTTAAAGAGGGCGACGAGCAAGCCACTATGTCATTGACCGAGGTGACCTACCCCAAGCCAAGCGAGGATTAATCCTCGCTGGCGTAGCCTTGCGGCCCGAGCGGCTGGTTATCAAGCTCAACGCCTTGTGCACCGAGTGCAAGGCGGTCATCACAAAACCATTTAACCACTAACGGGTAAATACGATGCTCCTGCTCGTGCACGCGCGCCTGCAAGTCATCGCCCGTGTCACCCTCAAATACTGGGACTTTCGCCTGTAACACCACAGGGCCGCCATCAAGCTCTTCGGTCACGAAGTGAACACTAACACCGTGTTCTTTATCGCCTGCATCTAATGCACGTTGATGCGTGTTAACACCCTTATATTTAGGTAATAACGACGGGTGGATATTTAACATGCGACCGGCAAAGTGGCGCGTAAAGTCAGCCGTGAGAATGCGCATAAAGCCAGCTAAGATCACTAAGTCAGGCTGATAGGTATCAATCAGTGCTTGTAATTCAGCATCGTACGCTTCTCGGCTATCAAACGCTTTGTGCGACAAAGCATGCGTAGCAATGCCGCGATCCGCTGCTTTGCCAAGCCCTTTGGCGGTCTCTTTGTTAGCAATAACGGCGACAACTTCGCCGTTAATCTGTTGTTTTTCGCAAGCATCAACAATCGCTTGCATGTTCGAGCCGGTGCCCGAAATCAGCACTACAATACGTTTCATGAGCCGTCCACTAGCGGGTTTCGTCAGCTAAAATCTCAACTTGCTCGTCGTTTTCAGCCGCGTCAGCGATACGACCAATGACCCAAGCGTCTTCGCCTTGCTGGTTAAGTAGTTCAACGGCTCGCTCTGCTTCAGCGTTTGGTACTGCGATGACCATGCCCACACCACAGTTAAAGGTGCGGTACATTTCGCGCATGCTGACATTGCCGTTTTCTTTTAACCAGTCAAAGATCACCGGCCATTCCCAGCTATTACCGTCGATAACGGCTTTAGCGCCTTTTGGCAGTACGCGTGGAATGTTTTCCCAGAAACCACCCCCGGTGATATGCGACAACGCGTGTACAGGCACTTGCTTAATCAGTTCTAACACTGACTTCACGTAAATGCGTGTCGGCTCAAGTAAGTGTTCAGCGAGCGTACGATTCTCGAGGTGTGACTCCAAATCCGCTTCGCTGACTTCAATAATCTTGCGGATTAACGAATAGCCATTGGAGTGAGGGCCGCTTGAAGCCAGAGCAATCAGCGCGTCACCTTCGGCAACTTTAGTGCCATCGATGATGTCATCCTTTTCGACAACACCAACACAGAAACCCGCTAAATCAAAATCACCGTGCTCATACATGCCAGGCATTTCTGCCGTTTCGCCGCCAATCAATGCACAACCTGACTGCTCGCAGCCATCGCCAATACCGGTCACCACATCCGCAGCCACATCAACGTCGAGTTTGCCAGTTGCATAATAGTCGAGGAAGAACAGCGGCTCAGCACCCTGTACAATGAGGTCGTTGACACACATCGCGACCAGGTCAATCCCCACGCCACGGTGTTGTTTTAAATCAATCGCCAGACGCAGCTTAGTGCCTACGCCATCGGTGCCCGAGACCAGCACCGGCTTTTTGTAGCCTTCAGGAATCTCGCATAATGCACCAAAACCACCGATATTGCCCATGACTTCGGGGCGACTGGTCCGTTTGGTGACACCTTTAATACGATCAACAAGCGCGTTGCCAGCGTCGATATCAACGCCTGCGTCTTTGTAGCTTAACGAGGGTTTATTGTTACTCACGAGCAGTTCCTAAGCGGCAAAAAATTTGCGCGCAAGTTTAGCATGAAAAACCACCGAATAGGTACTCCCATTCGGTGGTTTTACGCGGAAAACTAATCGCGCCAGAACTTGGGCAACAATAAGGTCAGTACGGTAAAGTACTCTAGGCGACCTAAGATCATGGCAAAGGTCAGCAACCAAGTGCCGCTATCGGTGACAGGAATAAAATTACTCGATACTTCGCCAAACCCAGGACCTAATACGTTAATACACGCCGATACCGCGCTAAACGCACTGAAAAAGTCTAACCCCGTCATCATCAGTAAAACCGTAAGCATCATACTGCAAATACCCACCAGCAGTATAAAGCTGGTGACCGCCGCGAGCACAGGCGTGCGCACCACCTTATGTTGGTAACGAACATGAATGACCGCACTGGGGTGGATTGCTTGCAACATATGATGCTTTATCGCACGGAAAGTAATAATGTTGCGGATAAACTTATTACCGCCTGCCGTTGAGCCGGCACAGCCACCGAGATAACTCGCAATAATCAAAAAGCCCGCGGTAGCGGCAGGCCACGCGGATAGATCATCGGCGCCAAAGCCGGTACTGGTCATAAACGAAATGACGTGAAACACCGCCTGCGAGACCGACACCCAGAATGAAGGATGGGTATGATTGACCACCGCCATCGCCGTTAAAATGGCAGAAATTGTGAGGATCGCTAAGATAAAGTAGCGTGTTTCCTCGTCCTGCCAGTACCCTTTAAGTGAGCGTACGGTAAAGTTTTTGTGGTGCAACGCAAAACTGATGGCACCGAGCGCCATGAATACATCGGCAACGCCCAAAATCGTATGACTATTGAAATGACCCATACTGGCGTCATAGGGCGAGAAGCCACCCGTAGATACAGTAGAAAACGAATGAGCAATGGCATCAAACGCACTCATACCGGCAAGCCAATAGCTCAAGGCACAGGCGAGGGTTAAACACAAATAAACCAGCCATAAATAGCGACTGGTTTTGGCGACACGAGGAGCAATCTTATCGTCTTTAATGGGGCCGGGGGTTTCCGCCTTAAGCAAGCGCATACCACCGACGTTGAGCATGGGCAAAATAGCGACCACGAAAATAACGATACCCAAGCCCCCCATCCATTGCAGAAACTGTCGATACAGTAGGAAGCTTTTGGGCATATGATCGAGCCCGGTCAAGATCGTGGCACCTGTGGTGGTCATCGCGCTGACTGATTCAAACACTGAATCGGTGAAACTGACACCTGTGATGAACATGATAGGTAGGGCACCGAGCACGCCCATAAAAAACCATGTCATGGTGGCAAAGGCGAGCGCTTCGCGGTAGTACAAACGCGCCATACTGACCTTGCGATAACGCAAATACACCAACAACGAAAGGGAAAAGCAAATAAGTGAGCCATCTAAAAACTGAGTAAAGGTCTTATCCCTAAACACCAGCATCGATAGCACTGCAAAAACGAGCTGAATAGTGCCTATCCACAGAAATGGCCACGCCAACAGCCGCAAGGTTGCATGTATATTCAATGGTTAACCCTTTGTAGAAACACAAAAAAATACATAAATAATCATTTCAAACGGGCAAAGATCGTACGATAATAGTCAAGAGCCGATGCGCTGTTGCATTCTTTTGGGCTGATGCCCACACCGGTTAAGGATACCCATAGACAAGTATGATGAACCTTGTCCCTGCAAATGTCACCCATCTTGATAGTGTTGTGCAATTAGAAAAGGCAACTTTTCCAGACGATGCCATCAGCAAGCGTAGTTTTCGCCGGTTTATCGAGTCGAACACGGCGGACTTTTTTGTCATGCTCAACGATAAACGCGTGGTGGGCTATTACGTGGTGTTGTTCCGTAACAACACCAATCTGGCGCGGCTGTATGCCTTAGTGCTCAGTCCACAGTTTCGTGGCAAGGGTTTGGGTAAGCAATTACTGCAGCACGCCGAAGATAGAGCTGATTTAAGGCACAGTTTGTTCTTGCGTACCGAAGTTGCAACGTCAAACCAAATTGCGCAACAGCTGTTTATTAATGCAGGTTTTCGTGCCGTCGAATTACGCGAAGCGTACTTTCCACCCAGTACCAGTCAATCGCAGGATGCGCTAATACTGCAAAAACTATTACCGCGCTATGAGCTGGGTGAGGACAATAGCGTCGGCGCAACCGAGCGTTACGTCCCCATGATGACACAGTCGACCGAGTTCACCTGTGGACCAGCAAGCTTACTGATGGCGCTGGATTACTTTGGACGTCCGACTGCGGATGCCTCACAAGAAGAGCTCGAAATTTGGCGCGAGGCGACAACTATTTATATGACATCGGGTCATGGTGGCTGCGGACCGCACGGACTTGCGCGAGCGGCATTTAAGCGCGGGTTGTCAGTACGCGTTGCGGTGAATACCGATGATGCACTGTTTATTGATTCGGTGCGGCAAGAGCAGAAGAAAGAGGTGATGCAGCGGATACAACAAGCCGATATTGATTATTTGCACCGCCACGGAGTCACCATAGATGTGTGCGACTATGGTGTAGCCGAGCTCAAAGCCGATTTGGGCGCAGGTAAGTTAATATTGGCGCTTATCTCAACCTACCACTTTGATGGGGTGCGAGCCCCGCATTGGGTGTTGATCTGTGCCGCAGACGATGACTTTATCTACATCAATGATCCGGACTATGACACCTTACCCTGGGAGTCACCGACTGAACGTCAGTATTTGCCGATTCCAATAGCGACCTTTAACAAGGCGTTTGGATTCGGCGGCCGTAAACAAAAGGCCGCCGTGATTGTGGGACGCGTCGATTAGTCGACGCTACTAATTTGCCAAATCGACACACTGCCACTGACTTCGTTACCGACCACCAACAGCGGTTTGCCTGTCGCGCTGTCGGCGGCAGGCACAAACACCATACCTTCAGGCGCGAGATCACCGATACCGTCATCCACTGATAAGCCATCCGTTAAGTCACGGTTGATCACATAATCAACGAACTGGGCGTTGTACGGGTTGGTCACATCATAAACCATGATGCCGCCCATACGCTCCAAGCCAATAAACGCATAGGTACGAGAACCAATTTGACCCACGGTCAACGCTTCTGGCTCGGGACCTTTATTTGAAGAGCGCGAGTCGCCTTCGTTCTCGTCGTCGTTATTGTTAAACGCATCGCCATGCACTGAAGCCGTGATCCGTTCAAAATCGTCACCGCTGTCAAAGACCGGTAAACCATTCTGGTCCCAAATGGTGAATGAGCGTGAACCATAGGCATATAGGGTTTCATATTCACCGTTATTATCGGTATCGCCAAGTGCTTTAGTGACGGTAAGACGACCTAAAGGGAAAGCCGTGAAGTTAACGTCTTCAGGATCATCACCGGCTAGGGTTTCGAGCTCGCTGCCGGCTGCGTAATCTAAATCACGCGCCTGCGCTTCATCAGTGTAGGCTAAACAGCCATCGTCACTGTCATAGTCCTCGCCACCTGCTGCAGTACAGGCTGCTTCGTCCGCCACATCAAAGAAATACTCACGCGCATCACCCTCGTTAGCGGTGACCAGGAACGTAGCATTGTTCCATTGATAATGAGCGATCGAATCAGGCATATAGACACCTTTTAGGTTGTCATATTGGCCAAAACTCACGGTACCATCTTCCATGGTGTCAATCTGGTACGAGCCCCAATCCTTAAAGCCCAAGCCGACAATCTCAATTGAATTATCGGATAAATCAACCACCGCAAGGCCGTTGTTTTCTTGTAACGTGACATAGGCGCGGTCGTTAGTCGCAGTGATGTATTCAGGCTCTAAATCTTGCGCGACCGTGGTTTCGATAAGGTTGCCATTAATGGTGCGACCCGACGGGTTAGGAAAGTGCATACCCAGCGCTGCTAGATCCGCCTGTTGACCATTAAAAGCCTGAAAATCTAACTGCGCCACAGTGGCATCCTCGAGCCCTGAGTCTGCAAGTGTAATGACCGTAATAGAACCCTCCGGGTCGACTGAGTAGTCGCCATTAGGCTCACCTTCATTAGCAACGAGAACGCGGGTGCCATCTGGGGTAAAGGTGACCATGTCGGGTAAAAAGCCCGCCTCGATCGAACCGCTGTACGTTGCCGTACCTTGCGCTAACTCATAAAACAAGATTTCGCCACGCACGCCATGATCCGCCTCCATCGCGACGGCTAACCAATCGCCATGAATCGCAATACTGTTGGCACCTTGTAACGTTTTACCATTAACGTCGGTTTCTAGCGTTAATGCTGTACTGGTGAGATTATCGAGCGTAAGTGGGGTGTCGCTCGCTGTCGCCGGAAGCTCTGCGGCATCAATGATTTCAACCGTCGGCGTAGCGGCGGCACTGTTAATCGCAAGAAACTGCTGGCGCGCTGTATCGTACTGCACGATCTCAGCCGCACCTTCAGGATCCTCTGGATTTAAGACCGTACGCGCAACTAAGCTCAGTGAAATGCCGTTAGCCGCGTTTTGACCATCCTCACCTGCGGGACCTTGTGGACCTTGAGCGCCCGTCGCACCGGCGTCGCCGTCGTCACCCTCAAGCGCGCAGCCTGAAAGCGCAATGATTAAACAGCTGGCAAGTAATGTATATTTTGTTTTAATTGTCTTCATACGATGTTCCTAGCAAGGGTTAAAAAGCACCCTTACGCTAGGCATGTTGTGTGACCCGTTAACGTCAGTTGTGCGACGCTTTGGTGACAGTTCAGCGAACAGTTAAGACAAGGTTAAATTGAAGGTCAAACTGATCGGTTTTACTTTATAGATGCGTAGCCCTTTACTATATAAGAAACAAACACTGGGAAAAGGAAGGTCTAATGAGCTCTGCATTTGATGATTTTGAACTGAAAGGACACAAACTCGAAAATCGTTTTGTTGTCGCACCTATGACCCGCACCAGTGCGGATAAAAAAGGTAAGCCCACCGAGCTGATGGGTGATTATTATGAGCGCTTTGCCAAAGGCGGCTGGGGCGTGGTCATCACCGAAGGTATCTACACCGACCAGCAAGCGAGTCAGGGCTACGAAAACCAACCCGGGCTGACCGATGCACCTCAAACCGATGCATGGAAAGAGATTGTCGAACGTGTTCATAAACACGACTGCGTGTTTATTGCTCAATTGATGCACGCGGGTGCACAAATGCAGCACAACGAATTTACTGACGAACCTATCGCACCGAGCGCAGTGAAGCCGAAAGGCGAACCGCTCGATCTGTATGGCGAGAGCGATGGTTGGAAAGAGCCAAAAGCGATGGGTGAAACCGAATTTGATGCTGCTATGCAAGGTATCATCGGCGCCGTTAACCGTGCTAAAGAAGCCGGTTTCGACGGTATCGAGTTGCATGCGGCTAATGGCTACCTACTCAACGAATTTTTAAGCGACCACTTTAACCAGCGCGAAGATCAGTGGGGCGGTGGCATGGCAAAACGGCTGAAGTTTGTCGAAATGGTCGTCAAAGCCGCAAAATCAGCCGTCGATGACGACTTCATCGTGGGCATTCGTGTGGGTCAAATTACTGTGACCGATCCCGACTACCAGTGGCCAGAGGGCGAAGACGGTATGATCCGTATCGTGAAGGGCTTGAAAGAAGCCGGTGTCGACTATATACATACCACAGATACCAGCGTTGACCGTAAACCGTTCAAAGACGGCAGTAACAGTACGCTTGCAGAAGTGGTGCAAGACTTTAGCGACATTCCGGTTATCGTCAATGGTGGTATTGATGAGAGCAATTACGAACATATTGCAGCGCATTACGAAAACGGTTTGCTCGCTATTGGTAAAAAGGCGCTGGCGAACCCCGACTTACCGCATCGGTTAAAGAAAGGGGAAACCATTGAGGATCTCGACTTTGCCATGTTGCAACCCATTGCAACACTCGAAAACGAATGGAAATGGCGCGACGAGCACGATAAGCACGTCAAGTAAGGAGAAATGATGAAACACGTAGCGGTTATCTTATCAGGTTGTGGTGTCTTTGATGGCGCCGAAGTCAACGAAGCCGTACTGACATTGTTGCACTTAGAGAAGCAGGGCGCTAAATATTCAATATTCGCACCCGATGTGCAACAAATGCATGTTGTCGACCACCTAAAAGGCGAAGCCAGTGGCGAGCAACGCAACGTATTGACCGAGTCGGCTCGCATTGCGCGCGGTGACATTAAGCCACTTTCAGAGCTAGACGCGGCGAACTTTGACGCATTGATTCTGCCAGGTGGGTTTGGCGTTGCGAAGAACCTATGTAACTTTGCCGAGAAAGGCGCCGACTCAACCGTTAACGCCGAAGTACTTGCGGTGGGTAAAGCCTTTAAAGACGCTAAGAAACCCGCAGGCTACATGTGCATTGCACCGGTATTGCTGCCGCACGTTTACGGTAAAGGCGTGAAAGGCACCATCGGCACTGATGCCGATACCGCCAACGCATACAACCAGATGGGCGGCGAACATGTTGACTGTCAGGTGCGTGATATCGTAGTGGACGATGCACACCGAGTGGTTACAACACCAGCTTACATGCTGGCAGAATGCCTGCTCGATGCCGATGAAGGCATCAAAAAGCTGGTTGAAAAAGTGTTGTTTATGGCCGCATAACGCGGCACTGTAAAATAAATTTGTTAAGTGCTTAATATTTCGGCGTTTGCGCTGTCTAAGAGATAGCGCAATACGCGCGAATCAGTTACAATGTACTTTGCTTTGGGGCTGATTTGGATTCGACGGGATACACGAAACCCAAGGTGCATGCCGAGGTGAGGCTGGCCTCGTAAAAAGCCTCAACGTTATAGTTGCAAACGACGACAACTACGCTCTAGCGGCTTAATAACCCGCTAAGCCCGTCCCCCAGCGCTTTGTCTACGAGACTGGATCAGGATGGCTCGACCTAAGGTAGACTCGCGTGGATGCTTTGTCCGGAGCTGAAGCGTTAAACTTAATCGGACTCGCCAGTAGTTGAAGCCTGTCAGTCGGCGTCATGCTGGTTAATAAAAAGACTGAATAAGCATGTAGGACCGAGGATGTAGGTATTGCGGACGCGGGTTCAACTCCCGCCAGCTCCACCAATTCCATAAAAAGCCGCTCATTTGAGCGGCTTTTTTTATGCCCGTTCGTTGGAATTGTGCTTTGGGCATATTCTGATTTCGGGTATCTCCCGGCTTTTCGGAATCTCCCGCCTTTGGGCCTCCCGCGTTTTTGGATTCTCGAGCCTTTGGGTAGCTCGCGCCTTTGGCGCGAGGAAGGGGCTAAATGTTACGCACAATGGCTTGATGACGGCCAAGCTAATTGGCTGATTCCGGATGAACGGATGAAAAAGCGTCGCCAGCATACCGTCCCCCTGTGTGAACAGGCATTGAAGGTACTGGAGGACATGAAGAGCAGCGAGCAGTATGAGCACATATTTATCTCACTGCGGAAGCCTCAAACGCCATTAACAGCCAAACTGCGAATATGGCGTTAAAAACCGCATGGGTTACCAGGATAAACTCGTTAGCGATGGTTTACGGGCTTTAGCCAGCATCATTATGAATGAAGAGGGCAAAGACCCCGATCTTATCGAGTCAGCGCTGGCGTGTGGCGACCCTAACCAGGTACGTAGTGCTTATAACCGTGCGGATTATTTAGAACGTCGTCGTGAGTTGATGCAGTGGTGGGGGGATTTGGAAGAGGCTTACAAGAGAGTATTCTCCAATTGGTAACAATTTAAATTGAGTAAGAAACTTTAATGTGGATCGCTAGATTGCTCAAATAAATGAGCCCGCTTAAAAAGAGCGGGCTCATTTCAGCTTATCTCTAGCTTTGTTTATGTTTATTTGTAGGTGTAGTCCGCATTAAATTGAATTCCAGTCACGGGGTCTTCAAAGACAAATCGGAAATCCAATGGGGTGGTAACCCCCGAGCTCTGTATTGTAACAGTGAGCCCGTGAGACTCACCGTTAGCCAGTGTGCCTCCGTTTAAGTTACTAGAGTCAGATGTTTGTTCAACCGTAGAGTCAGGGTCTTGTACTATAAACTCGACAAGATTTAAATTAACCCCGGTCCCGTTAGTTACAGAATAACTGAATTGAGAGCCTGGTTGAATAACACCGTTAATTATTGATACAGCTGCACTGATGCTCTTACTGATTGAAGACGCCATGCTCTGAATTGACTTAACTTCGACATCCTTTTCAATTACCGAAGAGAAGCCCAGCGTTGATGCATCAAAAGTTACTTGAGTGTTGCCGCTGTTGTTCGCAGAAAATAAACCAGAGTTTGTAATCGAACCTACATTTGCGGATTTAATTGCCCAATTACCATCGTTGGTGATATCGCTTGTATCGCCATTACTCATAGTCGCTGTTGCTGCATACTGAATGCTTCTACCTACGTATACAGAGCTAACGGACGCCTCTATATCAATGGCTTCAATGACGTTCGCAGTAACTGTAATGTTTGCGGTAGCCTGCACTCCATCAAATGATGCGGTTAACGTGGTTGTCCCAGCATTGACAGCAGTTACTAAGCCGCTATTCGAGTTGCTGACGGTTGCAACAGAACTGTCCGCTATTTGCCAGCTAACCTGGCTAGTCAAATCTTGTTCGGAACCGTCGGAATAGCTTCCGTTAACAGTTGCTTGCCGCATATCTTCTTCGAAGAAATCAGATGAGCTGAAACTTATGTTAAGAGATTGTAAAATAGCATCCGTAACAGTTATTGATTGAGAAGCTGTTACACCAGATAAAGTTGCGCTTATATCTGCTGCTCCGGGAGCAATACCGGACATAACTCCAGGACTACTGGTAGGATTACTAAACTCTACTACTGAGGAGTCAGTGCTTTGCCAGTTAACGTCGGATGTTATATCCGAAGTGTCACCGTTATCAAATGTACCTAATGCGAAGAGCTGCAAGTCATAACCAGCTGGTAAATTATCTACAGTTGGATCAACAGCTGTGGGTTCAATGTTATTGGATAGAACCCCTGGTTGTAACGACATGGCTGATGGCTGAGTTGTTGTGATACTGATATCTGTCAACACAACGTCATTTACCGTGACAGAAAAGCTACTCTCCTGACCGTTTTGAGCTGCTGTAACAGTTGCTGTACCAGGCTCCAACGCTGTTATAAGACCAGGGGACGAGGAGTGATTGCTAACAGATAATACAGTTTCGTCGTTTGAGCTCCAAGTAACGCTAGATGAGATGTCCGAAGTTGAACCATCTGAGAAATGACCCGTTGCGGTTGCTGTCGTTTGGGCTTCTTTATAAACTTCAATACTGTCCGATGGAGAAGTGCTGATGGACTCCAAAATCGCATCAGAAACGACCACGGTGACAGAGTTTGAAAAACCGTTATAGCTAACATCAACTGTTGTGGAGCCTTGAGTTAATGACTCAATTACACCAGATTCATCCACTGTAGCTATGGCTGAATCTACGATCATATAAGATGCTTGTGTAGTAACATCTGATACTGAACCATCAGAATAATAAGCTTCTACATTTAATGTTTCGGTTAACCCAAGCGGGATGTCGACGTCACCATTTGTTACTTCCAAGGACGTAACTACAGCAGGAGTCACTTCAACTTCTTTAGTATCTTCAAGACCGTTAACAGCTCCAGTTACTGATGCTGTACCGGTCGAAATACCTTGAACGGAATTACCTGTCACAGCTAAGACGGATTCGTTACCCGACGATAATTCAGCTTGGCTTGTCAAGTCTGAAGTTGTCTCGTCACTGTAAATGCCACTGACAGTTACTTCTGTTTGTTGACCTTCAGCGATGGAGCTATCTTCAACCGCTAACACAATGCTATCTAATTCAGCGGCGTTCACTGTGATACTTAACATGGCAGTTAGTGAATTGGCCGTGACTTCAATATCGGTTTCGCCCTCAGCTTCAGCAATAACTACTCCACTTTCAGAGACGCTTGCGACCGATTCATTTGCGGAAGAGTAAGAAATATTGTCCGGGGAAGTCGTCGAACCGTCACTGTACAAAATTGATGTTTCAATTTGATATTCGCGACCGTTTGATAGTTCAATAGAATTATCAGAAAGAACGACTTCTCGTGGTTCAGCTGGTCTTATATCTAGATCTACGCTCTCGCTATAATTTTCGTAAGTTGCAGTTATTGACACTGAGCCGGAAGCGATGGCGTTTACTGATGTTCCAGACGAAGAGTTTATTTCTACTAACCCTTCAGGGGAAGCAGACCAAGTTATATCAGCCGACGGTAAAACTTCACCTGAGTTGTCAGTATATAAAAGTGAGGTCTGAATTTCGGCAGTGTCTCCAACGGCTATTGAAGTTTCACTGACGTCTAGTTGAATAGAGTCGATGTCGGGGCCGTCATCCGACCCGCCACACCCATAAAGAAAGAGAGCCGTAAAGGCCGCAAATATTAGTCTGTACATTACAAAGTCCTTTTAAAGTTAAACAAATTGCGAATCCATTGCTACGAAAATAATAACGATTTAATATGACAATCGTATCATTAGAGTAGCAGTGATGGAAACATTTCAGTTGATAGAAGGCTCGGGCCATCAATTGCTGTCGCTTGGTAATGCATTACTGTCGGTTTGGCTTTTGAGACATATATCATCTGGCTGAAATAGTTCTGATGAAATATTGATGCAAGGGGTGGCGATTTGTGCAGGCTTGTTCCCAAAATATAATAACGGGAACAAGCGACCCTACTAAAAACGGGCTATTTTCCCCTTTTATACCTTCTTAAGTACTCAAAATCACGTTTTACAACAAAAAAGGAAATTGATCATGGCCTAGGTACAAGCGGTTAAAGATCTGGATACCGTAAGGCTGATTAGCTACCTTCTCAAACGAACATACGGTCAGCAAATCGCCGACGTTTGGGATGTCGGCTTGAACCTAACGTTAAGGATCTCAGATTTACTATCTATCAAGTTTGAAAACATACACGACGAGCGTCTGACTCTGATTGAAGGGAAGACGTCGAAACACGCAACCATTAAACTGGGAACTCATTCAATGCGAAAGACCCGAGGTTATCACCTTTATAAGAACACCAACGACATTGCCAGGGTAATGAAGATGCTGCGTCATAGCTCGGAAGCTGTGACGTTGCGTTACATAGGAATAACCCAAGAAGATGTTGATCGCGACTTTGTCGAGTTAGAGTTGTAAGTTAATAGGGGTGGCGCAGAATCTCTGTGCCATTTCATTAATTTTTTGTTTCGGTTAAGACGGCTAGGCCATATGGTGACTCATAACCATCAATAACTCGGCTTAGGTCATATACAGCTGTCTTGAGGTCTGGGCTGATTGTTTCGAAGTGACAATTTATGAGTTCACCTTGTCTCTGGCTAATACCGAATACTCTTGGCTCTGGGTCGCCAGAAATCGCCCGCACTTCGGATAGGTAAGTACCCAGCACTGACTCCAGAAATAAACGGATACCAGGAGACGCCCCATCATTCTGGTCGTTGCTGAATAAGGTTGTAAACGGGCGCTGCATTCCAGCTTGAAGCAGCTGTTTATTAAACAGCCAAGCTAACCGAGTAACTTCAGCTATGCTGCATTCATGCCCCATAATCTCGTAGCGTCTAATACTTTCAAGAAACGCTAAGGTGCATGGCGATAGCTGCGTCATATTGAGATACCGTTTCGAATGTCAGTTTTGTGATTAGATTATCGGGGAAGCTAATAAATAACAAATGTTCATTGAAGCCTTTGCTGCTTACTAGACTTTTATGCATTATTCATTCAAGCTCGATTTCGAACCCTTCAGGATCTAATGACAAGGAGAGTAATATGAGATGGTTAGTTTGGGCTTTTATGGCTTTGCTGATTAGTGGTTGTGCGTCGTCAGGAACACCCATAGATTTGAGTGCGGTTGAGCAAATGCAGAAAGGAATAACGACCAAGAACCAGGTCAGAAGTGAATTAGGCTCGCCGACATCGGCGGGAATAACATCTGAAGGTGAGTCGTATTTCATGTACGTTTTCAGCAGAACTCAGGTGAAAGGCGAGTCTTTCATCCCGATTGTAGGAGCTTTTGTTGGCGGCGCTACTTCTGATATTCAAACTCTGCAAATGTGGTTTACTGAGGATGGCGTTCTTAAGAATTATCAGTTCAACGAGACCACGCAAGATGTGAGCAACGGGTTCAGTTCAAATTAGGTTTAAGAGGCAACAGGCGAGGAAAGGGTAATTCTCGCCTGTTAGGTTTCTTTAATTTAACTAACTGCAAACTCAAACGTTTCATGAAATAAACGCAGGCAGGTGACTTGGGGAGCGACCCTTTTACCATCAAGGAACCGCCTAGGGTCAACCATGACAAATCCAAAGAATTGCAGAAAGCGATGAATAAAGCGTGACTCAATCAAAACTGCGAACTTGTCTCCATCCGACATGTACTCTTCCTCGTTGAGTTCATTGAGCAAATCAGGGAATGCCTGAATCATCTCATCCACCAACCGTTCGTGAGACTCATGATGCTGAAGTCGCCAAACCATGAATAGCCAAAATTGCTGTAGCGGAATTTCGTCTTCCCAAAGGTCAAAATAACCCCAATTGTATTTGTAAATGGCTGTTTCTAGCATGATGGGGAAAAACGATTCCAGGCCAGCTTGCTGGTATTGCCGTTTAGCCCAGGCTGAGACGTGAAATTTATTGCTTTTTAGCTTAAAAATACCTGCTATTTCTGCAAGAACACGGCAGTAATGCAGTGCGTTAAACTTGTCTTCATTGGCACCTGCGAATTCACTAATGCTGATGGCCCGCTCGAATGGAGCAACAGCAAACTCGGGTAAAAATGCGCTGGCTTCTTTCACTAGCGCCGCCGGGAGGTTCCCTTTGGCGGTCGCCTTAATCTGCCCACCGTTAGCTAATGCGGTCTCCAACATCAGTTCTAAATAACGCATGAACGGACTGGTGCTTAAATCAGGGGGCGTATTTACCCTAACGCCGTCTAACTCGGAAAAAGGCGCATAGAGCCAATTATTGATTTGCCCAGGCGTCAGGCCACAGAAGTCTTTGTGAGGCGTGTTATTAATTTTATTGGATTGGTGCTCGGCGATAACATTCAGCTCGTCCATTGAAAGATCAGGATTCATTGCTAACATCTGCTCGATGCTATCAACAAAGTCAGCATGCTGCTTACCAACAGCACTCATGCAACAACGCTTATATTTTTTACCGCTGCCGCAGGGGCAGGGCTCATTGCGACCGATTTTCATATAGAGCTACTTCTTATTTGAGGTAAGTTTAGCTTTTAACCAAAGCATTAAGTTGTGTCTCAGATTAAATAGTGCATGCGTTCGTTTCGGAGTTTTTATGTCTCTAACCCTAATAGCTTTACCATCGTAACTTATAAAGTCATTACTCAAATATCGATAGGGGTTTTGCTCAGTTATTCCGAGCGCACTAACCAACCCACTAGGCAAGACTGGTTGGGATTTTAATTGAAATCGCTTAGGCTTGGATTTCGTCATTGCATTCATGAATTTTTTATCGACTGTTAAAAAGTAATGCATCCCGTTTACCTCCGCAGTCCATAGATGAAAAGCGTCTTGCCTCTGTTCATGCGAGAGACCCGCACATATCTCTTTAAACCTCTTTAAGTCATTTAGGGATTGCTGGGTGAGGATGGGAAATGTGTGTCGCGACTGCTCGAAGATAGTTTGTCGGGTATCTGCCCAATCGAGCAATTTCTGACAAAAACTCATTTTTTCTTCTGCTTTAGCATGCTTCAATAAGTCTTGGGCAACAAAACATGATCTTTCAATCGCTGGTTCAACAAATGAAACAGAACAACCTGAAAAAATATTGCCAACGCGGGGCCTACCACCCCTAAACAAGCTTTCGTATTGAAGTTCCTTGTAAGTATATAAAGCGATTTCATCAGATTGACTTAGTTTTGCTAGCGTTGGAAGCCAATCTATTTCTTCTTGTTTCCACTTTTCAGAACCGAGCAGTGGCTGCTTCCTCATGTATCCTGACATTGTCTCCGTGGGTTGGTCTTTTAACTCAGAGCTAACTGATATAGTCACGGGATCAAGTATGTTCGCCCAGTCCCAAACGGCATTATCGACGAGCACCCGTATCATAAATTGACCTTTAGCCTACCCATTAAAAATCCGCCCAGCCATCTGGTCCAGCCGAGCCTTAACACGCTCCCAATTCGGCATAACCTGTCCCATTAGCCGATAAAACCGTTCGCTGTGGTTGTGTTCAGCGATATGGCAAAGCTCGTGCAGTATGACGTAGTCAATGCATTCGCGGGGTGCTTTAACCAGCAGAGGGTTTAAGGTGATTCGCCCGTTCGGTGAGCAGCTGCCCCATTGGGTTTGCATGGTGAGTATTCGCAGAGGAGGGCGCTTATCAACCCACAGTGCTTGCTCTAAAACGGCGTCTAAACGCTTGTGGAAGACGTCTTTGGCTTTCACCTTATACCAGCTTTCTAATGCTACCTTTACACGCTCAGTTGTATACTCACGCACGTTGACTTCAAGCTGGCCTCGCAACAGCTTAACACCGGCTGCTTGGTCGGGTTTTATCAGCACTTTGAGTACGTATTGCTTGCCCAGGTAGTAATGGCTTTCACCGCTGACATAACGGCGTGGGGTAATATGCGTGAGTTGTTTACGAAACTCTCTCAGTTGCTGGTAAATCCAGCGCGCACGTTTTTTGGCCGCACGCAATACGTCGTCATCAGAGCTATCAACCGGTGCGGCGACTTTCACCGAACAATCCGGCAACACTTTGATTTTGATTTTACGGTCAGGGCTGTTGGCGGCAATGCGCTCAAACTCAATCAACTCGTCAGAGTAATAAAAGCCAAGCTTATTACTATACCGTTTGTGCTCTTCGCTAACCTGCCCAGCAAAACGTATCGCAACGCTCATGGCTTAATGGCCCAATTGTCCAACACGAACCACCTGTACAATGGCTTCGACAATCTTTTTCGCCTGTTCGATACCGCCGCCGACGGCTTTGCATTCCGCGAAAATCTTCGGCAGTAGTTTTTTACGAATATCAGCTTCAATGTTATTCGGGTTAATCGAATTTTCCGCAACAGACTGACTGACGATATTATCGACATCGAACGCAATCTTTACCCACTTATCCTGCGCCTGCTCATCCATCACCGTAAACGCCTCGGGCAGGTGTTTCTTGAACACACCGTAGTAGGCCTGTGCATGATGATTGCCGTTTAAGCGTTCTGGGATACCGTCGAGGCGGCGCTCATTAACCTGCTCCTCAAACTCGCGGAACAACATGTATTGTTTCAGCGGGTGATCAAACAGCTTTTCCGCTTCTTCGATGGCTTCACGCAATAGTTTAGAAAAGGCTTCCTGAGCGTAAGGATCGTCACCGAGCTCTTGTTCAATCATTTTAGTGACGCGGGTTTTAATGATATCGGTTTCGTTACGGGTTTTATCTTCGCTCCAGTTTTCTGGTGTTTGTTTCTGGCCCATTTTACCTACTTCGTACACGCCCTCAGAATCACGTACTTCGACACCAACGACGTGTTTATTCAGCAATTTTTTCACCTCGTGAGCGTACTCGTCGTAACTGACACGCTCGCCGGAATCCTGTTGCACGGTTTGACGAAGACTGGACAGTTGTTTCACTGTCTCTTTGTATTGTCGACGGTCTTTATCGGTAAAGCTCTTATCTTCAAAGAAGGTAGCCGACTGCAGTGCAACTTTAAGGCAAGTGGCAAAGGCTGTGAGTGCTTCGTAAAAGTCTTCGCGGCGTTTCTGATTTCTATCGACCATCTCGCCGTTCATTTCTTCCATGCGCGGTAACAGGGCATGACGCAGCGCTTCGGTGTCTGATTTATTCTTAACACCGTCAAATATCGCCCAGAGCTCTTTATAAAGCTGGGGTAGGCGTTTGTACTCGGTACTCATTTGCTGGTAAAGGCCATCAATATCATCGATGTCGTAACCGCCCTGTGTACGTGAAGCAAGATCCTGATATTCCTTTATGGTGGTATCCAGTTCGGACAGAATGCCGCGATAATCAATCAGCAGACCAAATTTCTTGTCGGGGTGCAGGCGGTTAACCCGAGCAATCGCCTGAATGAGGTTGTGTCCCTTTAGTGGCTTGTCGATATAGAGTACGGCGTTTTTAGGCTCATCAAAGCCGGTTAAGAGCTTATCAACCACAATCAACAGCTTCAGCTTAGGATCTTTATCAAATCGCTCAACCAGCTCTTTGGTGTAATTCTGTTCATCTGATGAGCCGACATGATCCTTCCACCACTTAGTGACTTCCGGCATGGTTTTCTCGTCAACCGAGGTATTGCCTTCACGGGTATCGGGTGAACTCATGACTACGGCTGATTCAAACAGGCCGACTTCATCCAGGTATTTTTTGTACTTAATGGCCGAGGCTTTGCTATCGCAGCAAAGCTGGCCTTTTAAACCTTCATCGATGTTTTTGTCAAAGTGATGAGCAATATCGTACGCGATCAGCTTAATTCGTTCGTCGGTGCCATACACCTGACCCCGGCGGCTGAACTTTTTCTTTAAATCACCTTTTTGCTCGTCACTTAAGCCGTCCGTCATACGCTCAAACCAGGCGTCGATAGCGCGTTCGTTCACATCCAGGTCGGGTATACGCTCTTCGTAGAGCAGAGGGGTGACGGTTTTATCTTCGACCGCACGCTGCATGGTGTAGGCGTGAACAATAGGTCCGAATTTATTCGTGGTTTTATCGTCCTTTAATAGCGGTGTACCGGTAAAGGCTACAAAGGAGGCGTTTGGCAGTGCCTGGTTCATGCGAATGTTGTTCTCGCCGCCCTGACTGCGGTGGCCTTCGTCAATCAGCACGATAATATTCGGGCTGTCGTTATGGCACTCGGGCAGTTTGGTGGCGGAGTTAAACTTCTGAATGAGCGTGAAGATAATGCGCTCATTACCTTTACCAATCTGCTGAGCTAGGCGCTTACCGGAAGTAGCCATTGCCGCTTCTTTGTCTTTTTTACTCGACAACTCGCCACCGGAAGTAAAGGTCTTCGAGAGCTGGTTTTCTAAATCAACACGGTCGGTCACAACAATCACCCGGCATTGTTTTAGCTCGTCGTGCAGAATCAGCGCTTTGGATAAAAACACCATGGTGAAGGACTTGCCCGAGCCGGTAGTATGCCAAATAACGCCGCCTTCTCGACCACCTTTACTGTTGCGTTTTTGAATACGCTCAAGCAAACGTTTGATGCCAAACACTTGCTGGTAGCGGCCTACAATCTTGCCGATTTTTTTATCAAAAATAGTGAAGTAGCGCACCATATCGAACAGGCGCTCTTTCGACAGTAGGCTTATCAGCAGTTTATCCTGGCCCGTTACCATGAGCTCACCACCGGCAATCAGGTTTTGATACCAACTGAGGTCGCGCTTATCACGGTGGTCGAATAGATGTTGAAGGGTGGCATCGTCCAGCGGCTTATTCTTTAGCGCCAACATTTGAGTATCGCTGATGTCCTCTTCTTTCCAGGCGGCCCAGAACTTTTCCGGTGTCTCTACGGTGCCATAACGCCCATCAATGCCATTAACCGACAACAACAGTTGCGAATACGCAAACAGGTGAGGGACTTCGTCAGGGCGCTGGTTACGCAGGCTCTGTGAAATGCCTTCGTTTATCGTTGGGCCTTTTTGCGCGTTACCGTCCGGGCGTTTGGCTTCAATGACCACCAGCGGCAGACCATTAACAAAACAAACCAGATCCGGTCGGCGGCTGTCAAAGCCACCGGCACGCGCTACTGTGTATTCTTCGGTGAAATGGAATTGGTTGTTGTCTGGATTCTGCCAGTCGATGATGGAGACCGTCGGCGTGACCTTTTTTCCGTCGACAAACTCTGTCACCGGAATGCCGTACATTAAATGGTTATAAATGGCTTCGTTGGCGTGGCGTAGCCCTTCATTAAGGGCCGGGCTGCAAAGGTGTGAGACGATGTTATCAATGGAGTTTTCGGACAGCGGGTAGCGTTTACCGGCATAATGAAAGGTACGCTTGCTCAGTACATCGCGTAAGACTTCTCGCAGCACCACACGGTCCTGTTTACCACCACGCAACGCCAGCGCTTCCTGTGGCGACAAAAATGACCACCCCAAACCGGCCAATAGCGTCATGGCCGGTATTTTAGCGGCGTATTCTTCCTGAAATTTTGGGACGCTGCGTACATCCATTTAACACGGTTCCTTTATTATTTTTTCTTATCACTACCAGAGTGCTGCTTTTTCAATCGAGCTTCAAGCTGTTTCAACTCTTCCATCTCTTGATGATCGGCTTCAAGTGCTTCCTGTTGTTTACGGCTGCTGTCAAACGCATCGTAGCGTTGGTGGACTATACGCTCCATATCGCTTCGGCTGAGCTGGCCAGCACCACTTAACAACGGTTGTTCATTAAAGTCTAAGAACTTGTTGACGAAAGCTCGCCAGTCATCCAATCGCAGGTGTTCTTTGTTTTTGGCTCGGAATTCAGCAAAATCAAAAAACATGGTAACTAACCGATTCAGCTGTTCGAGTTCGTTTTGGTGTAGGTAGTTCTTGGCAATCACTACGTCGGCCTTGCGTACACGGCTGCCAGAAAAGCTTGTTAGGTTCATGTTAGGTTGATTGGCGTCAGCCCTTGCTACGATAAGCTCTGCAGCCGTTTTTCCGGTTACCGCGAAGAACAGCTTATTCTGCACCTCGGCGAATAATAACTGGGTGTCTTTGGTATTGGCTTGGTAATCTTCAGCCAATGTAAATAAGTCGCGAACCTGCTGGTAAAAACGTTTTTCAGATGAGCGTATATCGCGAATACGTTCAAGCAGCTCATCAAAGTAATCCCATTTGGGATCTTTGAGGCGCTCATCGTCCATCGCGAAACCTTTTGCAAGGTATTCAGTTAAGGTTTGGGTTGCCCATTGGCGAAATTGCGTACCGCGAGTGGATCTTACCCGGTAGCCAACTGCAATGATCATGGGTAGCGAGTATAGCTGTGTCAGGTACTCTTTGCCATCGCTGGCAGTTGTCAACTTAGAGTTGACAACTGCCTCTTCAGCCAGCTCTCCTTCTGACAATATGGTTTTAATATGCTTACTAATATTCTGCTTCGACGTTTGATAAAGCTCAGCCATTTCAAGCTGAGAGAGCCACACTTGACCATCGATCTCTTTTAATATCAGACGCGATTTTCCATCTTCAGTGGTATACAGAATTAAATCGTTTTCACTCATTAAACCGCTCCTTGGTTGCTTATCTAGATTCACGAGCTGACCTTAGTTACCCAGTAAACTTGACAGCTCATTAGCTGTCACAACGCGTATGGCAAACTTATCTGAGAGTAGCCCGATGTTATCGCGGTGAAAAACAGATTTAGTTCCAGCACTCTTACCCTGATCGTTAGTGCAAAAATAGTCGTTGTTATAAGCATAATGTGCAGCAAGAGAATCTCCGTCAGCCCATTCGGCAACAGCATTTGAAAATGCTTTCTTATCTTTAGTACTTATAAACTTCTCAAGCTTAAACACGGGGATTCTAAGTCCTAGTTTTTTGACTAATAAATTATAGTTATAGCGTCCACATTCCAGTGACTCGATGAAATCGGAGCATTCTGAAAGCCTCTCAGCGTATTCCCAATAATCGTCAGGTATCACTATGGCAGATTCGGGCACGTCCCTCACCCTTGGAGTACCAAAGTTTGTCATAGCTAGGACCTTGAATCCGAGTTTATACGCTAGCTCAAATTTACGGGATAACGGTTCTGTCATGGTTGGCCTAGATGACTCTTCTGGACCAACAGCTACTCTCATTTCAACTTTTGACGTATTGGTTGATATATCTGAAAACTGTAAATCGAGAGAATAGTTTGCTCTATGTTCTAGACGCTCTTTTTTCCCAACTGTCTCTAGTGTTAGAGCAATCATGCAAATATAAGGCTCGACTGTACCATCAGTAATTTTTTTCAGAAGGTTGGCATAGACTGATTTATCGGCTTTATCTGCCGTCACTATGTTTTCCCAAACGTTTGAATCGAAAGTTACCTTCAACTACCTAGCTCTCTATTTTGACCCTACGCTTTCCAGTTAGAAGCTGTTGCATGAGTGCTTTTTTCTCTTGCTGCAGTTTCTCTAGTTTTATTTCCAAAATAGAAAGCTCTTTATCTACTTGCCATAATAACTCTGCCACTTTAGCTTGCTCTTTCACCGAGGGCGGGATTTTTACTTTGAATGTCTTCAGGTAGTCGGTCGAAACTCGTTTTTGACCTGCAGAACCTTGCATATTAGCTTCTCCTCGGATGCGAAATTCTGCTGTATTTGTCAAATAGTACAAATACTTGGAGTTTGACCTTTCAGTGGCACGTAAAACATGAAATTCAGTGCTCCCAAACCCTATTCCATTGACTAAGCCGTAAACGTAAGCACCTTTACCATTTTCGAAGCAGGGAGTGATTTTAGCTACCAAAACATCGCCGTTCTTGAACGAGGTGAAGCCTTTGGAGACCTCATTATAATGTTTGGTTGTTGTATATATGAGTCTTGCTTCTTCAGAAACGCTATCCATACCGACAAAGGAAACTTGGCTACCTTCAGGTTCCGTTGCTTTCTTGGGATTTACGGTGCATATATCTCCTAAATGAGCAGTCTTCCATTCCCCACTAAACCGCACACCATTTTCATCCAGCAGACGTTTTTTGCCGGTGAGCAGTTGTTGCATGAGGGCTTTTTTCCGATGCTGGCTGTTGGCGAGCAGTTGCTCTGTGGTGGTGATGGCCTTATCCCAAGTTGAGAGGATTTGGGCTATTTTCTTTTGTTCCTTTAGTGGAGGAATAGGAACATGAATGCCTTTAATAATCGCTGCGCTCAAGTTCTGCTGCCCACCACTGTTTGCTAAATCTCTTATATTTTCATATTGACTAACTAAATATTGATAATAGTAATCAACTTCAAATCCATCATTTACCTGTAGAGCAGCGCACGCTTGATTTGTGGAAGCTTCAATGCCCAATTTCGCAACTTGACCACGAGTTTTACCTTGCCCATACATAGCTATTAATACGGTATCTTTAGGGAAGAGCTTTGCTGATGAGTTTTTAAGGCCGTCTTCTGTTATTTTTTGTTCTGTACTGGTAATAACACCAAACTTGACCTCAGCTGTTGTCACCCAGGGAATTTGCCCATTAAGCCAATATGAGTCATTTTTCCTGCTTGGCGTGCCACCAGAGCTTACTTCGGCAATATCCTCGACAACACCTTTTTTCCACCCTTCAGGCACCATAACAGCAATCTCCATAGCAATTCAGAGAACAACAGTACGGCTTAGAATTTGTAGAATACACCACTAATTTAATGACTTTACTCATCATCGTTTTCCTCGATATCCAGTCTATCCGGATTTTTTAGCGACTTTTTCTCCGCTGACGCAAGTCGGCGCTCTACCTTCTTTACATCTTCAGCGGCGGGCAGATGTTCTGGCCGAATGCCTCGGTCGAGTAATGTCTGACGTACGGCTGAGTTATTAGTCACATGCTCACTCGATATTTCAGTTTCGCGCTGCATGTTTTTAGTGCGAGCGTTGTGGATGGTTATTTCTGTGGCAAAGTCTTTCGCTTTAAGAATAATGGTGGGTGCAAAATCGGCTAATGGGCGACTATCTGGAACCTGCCATTGCGCTTTCATCGATTTAGTATTGCGCCCATATAAAGCGGTATCGCCTTTACTTCGAATTAAGGCAAAGTTTTCGTTCCCACCAGTTTGTTCGTAGATAAGGTTTGAAAGCTCTTTTTCGGTTGCTGACAGTTTTTGTCGTGCCTGCACGCGTTCCGCCTCTAAAAGGCGTTGCTCAATGAGTTCGGCTTTTCGAGTTTGCATTGCAAAATATGTCTGTGCAAAGGCTATTTCTTGCTTTCTCGAGTCACCATTTTGGGCAATGAGGTAACAGGCGTAGCGGGTGAGCATCACGTCATCAATCTCGCGCTGTCCACCTTTACCTAGCTCTATCATTTTCCCGACGTCGGCAAAATGATCAGAGATCCCGTGACCGCTCACCTCACAGGCAGTTTTGGCCTTGGAAATAACACTTTGGAAATTATCCCATTTACCATAGCCAAGCAGGTGTTGCAGATCCCTGGCTAGCCAATATTCGACGCCATTTTCCGTTTGTTGTGCGTGACCTTCAAATGTGGTTGTCAGTAATTGTACTTGTTGCTGTTCCATAGCTACTGTCCTTGGGTTAAAGTGCTTTGATATCCCAGTTCTTCGAGATATTTCTCCATCTGGCTTTCGAGCTCATCTAGTTCGGCTTTTAGCTTTTGGCGTTCAGCTCGCACTGCCATCAAATCGATTTCTTCTTCCTCTTCGAAAGTATCGACGTAGCGGGGGATGTTCAGGTTGTAGTCGTTTTCCTGAATTTCTTCGAGTGTTGCCAGGTACGAGTATTTGTCGATGGTTTCACGGCTGCGGTATGTATCTACGATTTTCTTAATGTTGTCGTCGTTTAGCTGGTTTTGGTTTTTACCTGATTTAAATTCACGAGAGGCATCGATGAATAATACACTCTCGTCCGACTTGGATTTTTTAAAGACCAAAATAGCGGCTGGGATGCCGGTGCCGTAGAAAAGCTTCTCCGGTAGACCGATAACGGCGTCTAGCAGGTTCTCATCAATCAGTTGCTGACGAATTTTGCCTTCTTTGGAGCCGCGGAACAATACGCCATGTGGAACCACCACACCCATACGCCCACTGCCGGGCTTCAGCGTTTCTATCATGTGGAGGATAAACGCGTAGTCGCCTTTGGTTTTTGGTGGTACGCCACGACGGAAGCGACTGAATTTGTCATTCTCCGCGTCGTCATGGCCCCATTTATCCAAGCTGAAGGGTGGGTTGGCGGTCACGATATCAAACAGCATGAGGTCGCCGTTTTTATCCAATAGCTTAGGATTGCGAATGGTATCGCCCCATTCAATTTTGTGGTTGTCCTCGCCATGCAGAAACATGTTCATTTTGGCTAACGACCAGGTGGAGCCGATAGCTTCCTGACCGAACAGGGCATACTCTTTACTGTCGTGATTTGAGACAACTTTACGGCCGCACTTCATCAATAAAGAGCCAGAGCCACAGGCCGGGTCACAAATGCTGTCTCCGGGTTGCGGGTCGAGTAGCTCGGCAATTAAGTCGGATATTTCGGGTGGGGTATAAAACTCACCGGCTTTTTGGCCACCGCTAGCGGCAAAGTGTTTAATCAGATATTCGTAGGCGTTACCGATAACATCCAGCGAGCCAACGCGGCTTGGTTTTAAATTCAGCTCTGGTTTGGCAAAGTCTTCCAAAAGATGACGAAGGATGTCGTTTTTCTGCTTTTCTTCGCCTAGTTTATCGGTGTTAAAGCTGATGTCCTGGAACACACTTTTACCGGCATCTTTAAGCTTGGTGCCGTTGGCTTCCTCGATAGCATGCAATGCTTGGTCAATACGTTCGCCATTACCCGGCTCGTAGCGACGGTCATAGAGCGCATAAAAGCTGGCGTCGCGAGGCAACACAAAGCGCTCGTTCTTCATCATTTCTTCGATGAGCTCAGGCTCATCACCATACTGTTCTGCATATTGGTCGTAATGGTCCTGCCATACATCAGATATATATTTGAGGAAGAGGGTGGTCAGAATAAAGTCTTTATAGGTGTCGGCACTGACTGTACCGCGAAAGGTGTCACAAGCGTTCCAGAGTGCTTTATTGATGCTGTCCTGGCTAATTGCTTTTTCGTGAGTCATTTTAATTCGTCTCCTTGAGTAACTGCTGAACTGTCCCTTGAACCATTTTTTGGCGGTTAATCAGGAGTTCATTAATCAGCTTTTGTTCCTTTTCCCACATCTCGTTAAGATGCATTACTTTTGTCTGGGTTTCCAGCGATGGAATTTTAATCGTTACATCTTTCACTGCTTTAGCACTGAGCATCATAATCTTGGTGCCTTGACTAGATTCAGCGAGAAGCCTTTGGGTTTCAGGCTGATTCAATACCCAACATAAATAGTCAGAGTGAATATGCTGCTTAGCGCTGTCTTTAACTTTCAATGTCAGAAATTGCCCACTAACTACAGTAGGCAAACTGTCCTGATTTGATACAAGCTTTGATGCTCTCAAGTAGCTCCCCTTAGATGGGAGCAAAATACTGTTAGGCTCGGCGAACGCTTTACTTTTTCCATCCCAAAAGATTCTGGGTAGCTTGTCGACGTTAATCGTAGCCGAGTTTGTTTGTTCCCATATCTGCCTAGCATCTTTGAGTTGCAGAACATGAGCATTACCGTGTTTGTTCTCACTTATGCGTTCTCTAAACGTATACCCAGTTCGTACGTCGGCAATGCTGCTAATTAGGGCTGTTTGTGTCGTTTGAGTCATAAAGTTTTGAAGTCCGTGATAAGAGAGCCGTCCCTGGCTCTTTGCTGTTCTAATATTTAGATTTTATTTGATGCTCCCAAGAAGAGATATCGTAATCAAGCGCTTGATGCTCAATCTCTCGCGAGGCCGATGTAATAATTAGGCCATCGTCTGGATCGATTACCCGTAATAACTGCTTCTTAATTGCGGCGGCTGACTTTGGAGTAGCCACGAGCCAAGTTGAGTCGAGTATATGTAAATTTGCACCAATAGAAGTCAACTCTTTGGTCAAGTTCTCGTAGTTTTTTTCTTTATTACGTAAATCGTAACTTATATGACCTAGATTCAACTAATAACTGCAACACTCGCTCTTAGCGTGTTGCAATTGCTCTTTAAAAATTATGTCTGGCTGAATAAAGCCCAGTGTTTTCCTGGGACGTAAATTCAAGCGCTGCTGGTATTTAGCCATCAGCTCGTTGGTTACAGTGCTCAAATCAGTACCTTTTGGCACGTATTGACGCAATAAGCCGTTCGCATTTTCGTTCGCGCCGCGCTGATAAGAAGCATACGGGTCAGCAAAATAAACGTCGGTCTCGAGCTCTTTTGCAATTCGTTCATGACCCGCGAATTCTAAACCGTTGTCGGCCGTAATGCTGTGAACCAGAGCTTTAAAGGGCTGCAGCATTTCTATAGTCGCGTCAGCAACGGCATCAGCGTGTTTACTTGTGACTTTTTTCACGAGATAAAATCGGCTTTTACGCTCTAAAAGCGTAACGATAGCTCCGGTTCCGCGCTTGCCGATAACAGTATCAATTTCCCAGTCGCCGTAGCGTTCTCGGTCATCAATAATTGCAGGCCGATCGTGTATCGAGCGGCGGCCTAAAATGCGACCACGCTGCTTGTGCAGGCGTTTTCTATAGCGTCTTAACCGGTGGCGAAGGTGAGTAAATAAACCACC
>NZ_QJST01000010.1 GCF_003226255.1 Idiomarina fontislapidosi | reverse complement strand
TCCATTCCGAACCCAGAAGTGAAACATACCAGCGCCGATGGTAGTGTGGGGTCTCCCCATGTGAGAGTAGGACACCGCCAGACTTCAAATAGAATAACCCCAGCCGATTGGCTGGGGTTTTTTTATGCCTGCTCGCCGTACGGGCGCACAATGCGCACGCTACGATGGGGGTAACGACCGTGCCACGTAGGTCGCGCATTCTGCGCGACAATCCACACCGCCCCGTGCGCCAAAGGCGCACTCTACGAATAAATCGAACGTTATATCCTAAATTCGCTGCTTTTATTTCTATATATCCATACTATTATTTATAAATTGATTGAACTTTAATTTATGTGTCGCGCATGTGGTCGTGAGTTGCAACAAAACAGCGTCGAGATAGTGAGGATCATATGAACAGAACACGGTCGGCAGGTTATGATGTGCTAATGATCATTATCCACTGGGTCAGTGCCCTGCTTGTATTTGGGCTGTTCGCACTCGGTTGGTGGATGGTCGACCTCACCTATTACTCTAATTGGTACACAACAGCACCTTGGTGGCACAAGTCCTTAGGTTTGTTTGTCTTGTTTGTCACCCTTTTCAGAGTGCTTTGGCGCTTTATCAAAGGCGCACCTGAACTTGATGGCTCGCGATTCGAGCGTAAAGCAGCCAAGTTGGGTCATTTCGTTATTTATCTCAGTTTACTCGCGGTTGTTTTTAGCGGTTACCTGATCTCAACGGGCGAAGGCAAGCCTATTAGCTTTTTTGACTGGTTTGACGTACCTGCGTTGCCGTTCCAATTAGAGCAGCAAGCGACACTCGCCGGCATTATTCATGAGTACATAGCTTACGCCTTAGTGATCCTAGCGCTGGGTCATAGCGTTATGGCACTAAAGCATCACTTTATTGATAAACGATCGACACTTGTTCGAATGATTAAACCGTAAGAGGGATATAAACTATGAAAACACAACTGTTAGCACTATCGGCGATAGTAGGCAGCGTATTAGCCGCTCCAGCGGTGGCAGAAGACTATGTTATTGATACTGAAGGGCAACACGCGTTCATTCAGTTTAAAATCAAACACCTTGGTTATAGCTGGCTACTTGGACGTTTTAATGACTTCGAAGGTAAGTTTAGTTATGACGAAGCCAATCCTAGCAATGCATCAGTTGAGGTAACTATTGATACCGCGAGCATTGATACCAATCATGCGGAACGCGATAAGCACCTTCGCAGTGACGATTTCTTGAATACCAGTGAGTACGCGGAAGCGACTTTCGTAAGCACGCGCTATGTTCCAGACAGTGACGATGCGAATGAAGGCACCTTGTACGGTAATTTCACACTTAACGGTGTAACCAAGGAAATTGCAATTGATGTAGAACAAGTTGGTGCAGGTGAAGATCCTTGGGGTGGCTTCCGTCGTGGATTCGAGGGTGAAGTCGACCTTACGTTGGCCGACTACAACATCGATTATAACTTAGGTCCAGAGGCAAAAGAGGTTGAACTCTACCTTTCTATTGAAGGTGTGCGTCAATAAGCTAGTTAGATTTGGCGGTTAATGCTTGTTTATAAGCATTAGCCGCTAACCTATTATCCCCCAACGCGGCGTACGCGTCTCCCATACGAACATAATCATCTTGATTACAGGCATTCAGATCGCTGAGCTTTTTTAACGCTCGCTGGGCAAGTGAATAATCTTTATTACCGAGCGCTAATACCGCAAGTGCACGAATGTATTCGCTGTCATTAGGTTTGCGTTTTAAATGCGACTGAACCCAGTCAATAATAAGCGGGTCTGTCCCTACTAACACATGCTCGTTAACACAGTCATTCAGATTAAGTTCGCCACGCTCTAAGCCATTCTTGACAACTTTGGTGCCCGCTTGATGCTGCCCATAGTAATTAAGTGCCTTAGCATAAGCTAAGCGTATAGCCGGTGTGCTGCGTTGCGTTCTGCTAAGGCTCTTCCAATCCTTGAAAAGCGCTTTTGAATCATTACGCGCAACACGAATAAAGTGCTGTAAATAGACCGATAAAACCAGTTGATTAAAGGCCTCTTGGGATAACTGCGATTGCTCTTTAATTTGATTTAAATGGGGCTGTAACTCATCTAAACGCTTTTCGCTTTTATAAAGGGCTATCGCTTCTGTCCATAAGTGAGGTGGGAACTCACCCCTATCCAGTTGCGCCTCAACTTGCTGAATTGTCAGTCCTTCAGTGTCACTATGACCCTGAATGGCGTGTTGTGTCGCCAAAAACTCATTGGCGGACTCGAACTCTTTACCTGCGGTATCAAGCCAATATTTAGCCTTGCCCTGCTCTCCGGCTTTATTTGCCGTGAATGCCAATAATGCCGCTAGATTCTCGGAGCGCTGCTGTTTATATAACAGTTCGAGATCGACCAAAGCAGACGTGTAATCGTGTTTCAGCATCGCCAGGATCGCTCGCTTCTCGCGCTGCTTTAATTTCTTCGCTTTACGTCGCGAAAACCACTGGCTTCCCGCGCGAGTCTTGCCCAGTAAAGCGGCAATTGCACTCACTACGATGCTTAATGCAAGTAATGCTAAAACCAAAAACACAATTAACCCAATGACCGTACTTTCTATGCTGTAGCCGGCAAAGTTAATGAGTATATAGCCTGCATTACCCGCTGAAATAGGACCGAGAATGGCTCCAGCGATCAATACGATAAGGACGTAAACCCACCATCTCATTGCAAACGTCCTCCAAGCTGACTGGCGGCTATTGCCAGTGATGACACTTCAGGTAATTCAGCGGCTTGTCTAATATTGCTATTTAATTCCTCAAGCTTTCTGATGACCCGTTGCTGCTTTGAACCGTCCGCCTTAATTTCTTTAATTAAGGCTGTTGCTTCGCTCAGCTTGGTCTTAGCTAGCTCAACCTGTCCTTTTAAAGCGGCGTTTTCGGCAACACTTAGGATTAAGTCCAACTGTTGTTGTTTTAAGACAAGGGTCTCTCTTGCTAAGACGGGCTCGACAGATTCAGTTGAGCGTTGCACGCGGAAGAAGTTGTCCATAAACGCGCGCCAATTATAGGCAAGATGTTCGCGCCAAGTGGTAGGCTCGCTCGCTTGTGTTGGTTCAACCGATAAGTTGCGTGTGGGTGTTTTATTGGCTAATGCGATAGCTTGACGTTTTGCCGTTGCAAGCTCGACCACCCATTGTGTGGCGTCGCTTTGTTGATAGTCGAGCAGTGCTTGCTTGTCTTCTTCAATCGCCTGACGGATTTGTAAAGCGCCCGATGACTCGATACCCGCTAACTGCTGATTAGCTATATCAAGCAATCTAATCGCCGTCTGTGTGTCAGCATTAAATACGGCTGAACGTGCCGCAGCGGCTAATGTTTGCTTCACTTCAAATAACCGCCACTCACGTATCCGCTGTGCTTGCTGTTGCGGTAACTGACTGGCTAATTGCTGCACCGTTTGCTGCTGTTGGTTAAGTTCTCCCTCAAGCTGCTGAAGGCGCTGACGAAGCTGATTCTGTTGACTATCGTCTGCATTTTGCTGGATTTGGCGTTGAGCCTGCTGTAAATCAGCCTGTAACTGTTCAAGCCGCTGCTGTGTTTGTGCCAACGAAGATTGACGCGCGTATTCGATAGTCGGCTCACTGGCTTGCGATGCTGATTCTGGCTCCGGCCAAAAGGGCAACTGTTTGTATGGCTGTTTTAAATAAATCCACGCCGCTAATACAATGATAGCGATCAGAACAACGATATAAAAAACGCCTTTTATGCGCGAACTTGATGCTTTCGGCGATTCTTGAGCGTCTGATGAACTGTTTTGTTCAGCCTCGTTAGCGAGTGTAGCTGACGTTTCAGGTGTATCTTTTTTATTATCTTTATCCATGTTCTATTATCGCCTCAATCATCTTACTCTCGGTTGCGCTGCCCGTGACAGAAATGGTGTTAGCAGCTACGAAGGGGATTAGGTCTCGAAGTCGCTCACTTGGCACTATCCAGTGGCAGCGTGATAACCAGCTCCCAGCCTCGCGTGGTAAGCTCGATAAAAAGTACCCTAGCTGTTCCGCGCTTGTCACTACGATTAGATTAACCGTATTCATCCACTGCGTCACTTGTTGCTCGTCACTAAATGAGCGTTTTACTCGTCGATAGACGTCAATACTGTCGACTTTAGCACCCCGAGCACGCAAAGTATCAAAAATTAAGTCACGCCCTTTTTCACCTTTCACAATTAACCATTGCTGCTTATCAACGCTTTTGAGTTCAGCGAGCGAAAGTAATGACTCACTGTCGTGTTTAAAAGTGGGGCAACAGGTTGATGCTCCGAACGTATTTGCTGCTAAACGAGCGGTTGATGGACCGACGGCAAACATTGGCGTGTTAGGTGAGAACGATAAGCCAGAGTGATTTGCAAATTTCACCGCATTTTTGCTAATCCAAATAACGCCGTGATAATCAGCATAGGTTTTGGGCTCAACAGCAATGGGTTCAATATCGATAAAGCTATGTTGAATAAACTCAATCGAGGATTGTGACAGCGCATCGGTAATACGCTGTTTCGAGTCATCGGGTTGCAGAATCAGCGCCTTAGTCGTGCTGGTCATACACCGCCTTCAAAATTTCGCCGGCACCCCGAGCGAGTAGTTTTTCCGCCAACTCGATACCCAATGCTTCGGCTTGCTCCACAGGCCCTTCTATTTGCTCGCGAATAACCTCGACACCATCCGGATCGCCGACTAACCCGCGTAAGTAAAGATGTTCACCCTCGACGATCGCAAAGGCACCAATTGGCACCTGACAACCACCCTGTAAACGTCTATTCATCGCTCGTTCAGCTAAAACGCGGTAGCGTGTGGTGGAACATTGAAGCGGCTCAAGTAGCGCTTTGATATGTTCATCATCACTGCGTACTTCAATACCTAATACGCCCTGACCGTTTGCGGGTAGAGAATCTTCAACCGGAATAAACGAAGTAATACGCTCTCCGAGCTCGAGTCGGATAAGCCCAGAAGCCGCGAGAATAATCGCATCAAACTCACCGTCGTCGAGCTTGCGCAAACGCGTTTGCACGTTACCGCGTAGGTCTTTAATCTCAAGGTGCGGAAACCGCTCTTTTACTTGGCAACGACGTCGTAAACTGCAGGTTCCGACGACGGCTCCCTTGGGTAATTCATTCAACGAGCTGTAATGGTTTGAGACAAACGCATCGCGCGGATCTTCACTTTCGCAGATGGTATGAAGTTCTAACCCTGGTGGAAACTCAACGGGCAAGTCTTTCATTGAATGCACGGCAAGATCAGCTCGCCCTTCTAACATGGCTGCCTCAAGCTCTTTAACAAAGAGACCTTTACCACCGATTTTTGCTAAGGGGGTATCGAGGATAATATCGCCCCGTGTGGACATCGGAACAAGCTCGATAGTGAGCTCCGGATAGAGGGCTGCTAAGCGAGCTTGTATATGTTCCGCTTGCCACATCGCGAGTTTACTTTTCCGCGTGGCAATTCTGACCGTCTTTGACATGTCTACCCCTTACTACTTAATGACATTTCGCTTTGGTGGTGCGATGATAGGCGCCACGAGCATATTCAATACAAAGATATAGTTTAGCGATGTTTAAGCGAAATGTAACCAAGCCATTGATTCAACTCTGCGTCATTTTGTCTAGTGTAAGTGCGCTAGCGGCCTGTGGTCAAAAAGGACCTTTGGAACCCGTGCCAATGCCAGAGCAAAACGAACAACAACCCCAGCAACCACAACAACCAAGTAATGCCAATGAGCCAGTTAAGTTATAAAGCAGCACAACTTCATATCGAATCCGTCGCTCTGCCGGAGTTAGCAGAGCGATTTGGTACGCCACTTTATGTTTATTCGAAGAGTCAGATCCTTGCCAACTGGGAGAAATTTCGTGCTTTTTGGCCGAGCCAACATAAGTTGTGCTACGCAGTCAAAGCCAACAGCAATTTGGCGATTTTACAGCTGTTGGCAAAACAAGGCGCGTGGTTTGATATTGTGTCTGCCGGCGAACTGAAACGAGTGCTTGCTGCAGGCGGCAAAGCTGGACACGTCGTTTTCTCGGGTGTGGCAAAATCAGAAGCAGAAATTCGGTTTGCGATAGAGCAAGGTATTGGATGTTTTAATGTTGAGTCAGCAGCTGAGCTCGAGCGCATTGAACAAGTGGCGCGGGCATTAAAAACCCGAGCACCGGTATCGCTTCGAGTTAACCCTGATGTCGATGCCAAAACTCACCCTTATATTTCGACGGGTCTAAAAGCAAATAAATTTGGCATCGCAATGGACGATGCGATGGCCGTTTTTCGCCGTGCGCACACACTTAACCATATTGAGTTACTTGGTGCCGACTGCCATATTGGCTCGCAAATAATGACCGATGCACCGTTTTTAGATGCAGCACAGCGCATGTTTAGTTTGTTAGAGCGCTTGCGAGATGAGGCGATTGAACTATCACATCTCGATTTAGGCGGTGGATTTGGTGTTGATTATCAGGGTGAACAAACGCTGGATGTGCAGAGCTACCTCGAGGGAGTTCTTGAATTGGCGCGTGACTATCCGCAGCTCACATTGATGTTAGAGCCTGGGCGGGCGATTGTTGGTGATGCGGGTATTCTAGTCAGTAAAGTCGAGTACGTGAAGCAATCCGACGATAAGCAATTTGTACTTGTTGATGCAGGTATGAACGACCTAATGCGGCCCTCGCTCTATCAAGCATGGCACGATATTTTGCCGGTACATGAACGTCCGGGCGTTGCTGATGCGATAGTGGATGTTGTTGGTCCTGTCTGCGAAACAGGTTGCTTCTTAGGGCACGCAAGGCACCTGAATGTGCAAGCGGATGACTTAATTGCAGTTAAGCATGCGGGAGCCTATGGGTTTACCATGGCATCAAACTACAATACACGCGTACGTCCAGCTGAAGTATTGGTCGAGGATGACCAAGTGTGGTTGATTCGTGAACGCGAAACGTTTGATGATCTGATCCGCGGTGAGCGGCTTATCGCTGAGGAGTAGAACGATGTTACTGCAGTTCTCAAAAATGCACGGATTAGGTAATGACTTTGTCGTAATCGATAATGTCACACAAAACTTTTATGTGAACCCTGAACAGATAAAGCAATGGGCTGATCGCCATCGTGGTATTGGCTTTGATCAACTATTATTAGTTGAACCGCCTTATGATCCTGACCTTGATTTTCATTATCGGATATTTAACGCAGATGGCAGTGAAGTTGCGCAATGTGGTAATGGTGCACGTTGTTTTGCTAAGTTTGTTAAAGCCAAAGGGTTATCCAATAAGAATCACCTGAAGGTCAGCACCAAAGCCGGCACTATGGTGTTACATATTGAGAAAGATGGACAAGTGACGGTCGAGATGGGCGAGCCTATGTTCGAGCCAGCAAGTGTTCCGTTTAAAGCGCAAAAACCTGAGCATACCTATGTATTACGCGTCGCAGAAGAGACTGTACTATGTGGCGTGATGGGGCTTGGCAATCCGCACTGTGTCATTGAAACCGCCGATGTGGATACGGCGCCTGTGGCGTCCTTAGGGCAAAAGATCGCTAAGCACGAACGATTTCCCGAGAGTGTAAATGTCGGGTTTATGCAAATCGTTTCGCGTCAGCATGTAAAGCTTAGAGTGTTTGAACGCGGTGTTGGTGAAACGCAAGCGTGTGGCAGTGGTGCTTGTGCGGCAGCGGTTATTGGTATGCAGCAGGACAAGCTCGATCGCCAAGTAAAAGTTTCTTTGCCGGGCGGGGATTTGATGATCCGTTGGCAAGAGGGTCAGGCCGTTAAAATGACCGGCCCCGCAACCCTTATTTTTGATGGACAAATGGTGATATGAACGATAACAATCAAGCGCTTGATGCGCCTGTCATTGATGACACGCTCATCCGCGCCTATTTGGAACAAAACCCCGACTTTTTTGAGCGTCATGATGACCTGTTAAACAGTTTGACGGTCTCGCATGCGCGCAAAGGCAGCATTTCGTTAGTAGAAAGGCAGCAGCAAAAACTGCGCGAACGTGTCAATCAGCTCGAGGAAGAAATAACCGAGTTAATGATCAATGCCCGTCGTAATGAGGCGATCTTTAAAGCGTATAGCGAACTTTATGTTCAGCTTTTAAAAAGTCAGACATTGCAGCAAGCCATTGATGCTTTGCGCGTCACATTTGAGGAAGATTTGGGATTATCTGCCCTTACACTTAAGCTTTTTGATAGTCCCATTGAAATCAGTGATCAATTGGTTTTTGCTGCCGACACTCACCGCCAATTATTAAGTAAACGCTTTGATGATAGTCCGATCTACCTCGGGCGCTTAACCGAGCAAGAGCGTAAACTGTTATTCCAAGATGAGACCGTACACTCTGTGGCGCTGATGTCGCTGGGGGATCAAGGTGAAGTGGGAATGTTTGCGGTCGGCAGTGGTCAACCGGATCATTTTGAACCAGCAATGGACCCGCTGTTAATTAACCAATTACAGGCCTTGTTAAGCGCACTGTTACCGCGTCTGTTAGTTGATAATGAAGCTGCATGAGATTCAAAGTACGTGGTTACAGCAGCTTGAAGGGGAGCGCGGATTAGCTGAGTTAACCATTAAGAACTATCAGCGTCTAACGGGCGCTGATCTTGCACAGCTTGAACGGCAAGGCGTTGAACAAGCAAGCCAGTTGACTCGTCCGTTATTTGAGCGGTTATTGGTCGGTTGGCGACGCGAAGGGTTAGGCGAACGTTCGATTGCCCTGAAGCTGTCGGCGTGGCGAACATTCGTTCACTACATGCTGGATTACCAGCACCTGAGCGACGATCCATTGAGTGGATTAAAAGCTCCTAAAATACCTAAAAGGTTACCTAAAAACCTCGATGTTGACAGCATCTCCCATTTATTAGAACTTCCTCTGGACGACGAACTTGCTATTCGCGATTCAGCGATGATGGAGTTGCTCTACTCCAGTGGCTTGCGCCTCGCAGAACTCGTTAGTTTGGATATGGATAGTATCGACCTTAGATACGGCCAGCTTCGCGTACTGGGTAAAGGCAGCAAAACGCGAATAGTCCCAGTTGGAAAAGTCGCCATCAAAGCCATTCAGCGCTGGTTAAAGATACGTGCAAACTGGCTTGGCGCTCGCCCTGAAGTGGCATTGTTTATTAGCCAAAGAAATCAACGCATCAGCCAACGGACAGTTCAGCAGCGTTTAAACTACTGGGGCAAGCAACAAGGCGTTGTGGGAAATTTACACCCGCATAAACTACGGCATTCGTTTGCTTCGCATATGTTGGAATCCAGTGGTGACCTCAGAGCCGTACAAGAGTTACTCGGCCACGCGAACTTGTCGACTACGCAAGTCTATACACACTTAGACTTTAAACGATTGGCGGAAGTTTACGATTCGGCTCATCCACGCGCAACCAAGGGTAAGAAGTCCTCATGATTCGTTTCCATCGACGCTTTCATCTGCCAAAAGTCATTAGTTTTGATTTAGATGACACTTTGTACGACAACGTTCCGATTATTAGACGCACCGAAGAACGAACTCACTCACTCATCACTGAACGTGTACCTGCGACGCGTGAGTGGGACATTGAGCACTGGCGGCAGCGCCGCTTGGACTTAATGCAGCGTGATAATGCCTTAGCTGACAACATGACGGCACTGCGGCGTGCCACGTTGCTACAAGGGTTTCGGGAGCTTGAGATCGATGATGCGGAAACGGTAACCGATGAGATTATGGATGCGTTCCTCGCCTTTCGTAGCGACTTTAGTGTTAGCGAAGAAGTGCACGACTTGCTCGCGCAATTGTCCGCGCGTTATAGCCTTGTAGCTGTAAGTAATGGTAATGCCGATGTAAAGCGCATTGGTATTGGTCAGTATTTTAAGTTAGCTCTACAACCGACCGAAGATTTTCGGGGAAAACCGAATACAGATATGTTTGACCATGTACAGCGAGCAATGGACTGTCATGCTGATGCGATTCTGCATGTCGGTGACTCACCTCAATCAGACGTGTTTGGCGCTCACCGTGCGGGTATGCAAAGTGTTTGGTTAACCAGCGGTTTGGGTGAGCCACAACAGTTGCGTGTGCTACCGACAGTAACCATCGATAATTTACAGGAGCTGAGAGCCTTACTCCTATAAGATAACTGGTTGCTTATACAGTATTGGATCATTACACTGAGCCTCATTCAGTTTGCCAAGGAGTCATGCATGAGCACGCACCCGTTAATTTCCGGATTAAATGAGAAACAAGCCAATGCCGTAAGCGCAGATGATCGGCCTATGTTGGTGTTGGCGGGTGCCGGTAGCGGAAAAACGCGAGTGCTCGTGCACCGGATCGCTTGGCTAATCCAAGAGCGTCGCTACTCGCCTTATAGTATTCTTGCTGTGACCTTCACCAATAAAGCGGCATCAGAGATGCGCGGACGTGTTGAGCAACTGCTAGGGTCGTCCGTCAGAAATATGTGGATTGGTACCTTCCATGGCTTGGCTCACCGTTTATTGCGTGCTCACTACATGGATGTGGGGTTGCCGCAGAACTTTCAGATTTTAGATAGTGATGATCAGCAGCGCCTAGTAAAACGCTTGATTAAATCAATGAATTTAGACGAGAAGCGTTGGCCAGCGAAGCAAGCTCAATGGTATATCAATGGCAAAAAGGATGAAGGCTTAAGAGCACAACATATTGAAACCTTTGATCCTACTGAGCAGACCTTAAAGCAGATTTATGAAGCCTACCAAGAAAGTTGCGACCGTGCTGGTTTAGTGGATTTTGCTGAACTGCTCCTGCGGGCACATGAGCTATTACGTGATAACAAAACCGTGCGCGAGCACTACCAGAAACGGTTTCGCCACATTTTAGTGGACGAGTTTCAAGATACCAACTCGATTCAATATGCCTGGATTCGTTTGTTGTCAGGTCAAGACAATATCGTCACAATTGTTGGCGACGATGATCAGTCAATATATGGCTGGCGCGGTGCTCGCGTGGAAAATATCCAGCAGTTTTTAGATGATTATCCTGCCGCAATAACGATTCGCCTTGAGCAAAACTATCGCTCTACAGGCAACATTTTACGTGCAGCAAACTCAGTTATTGCCAACAACGCCGAGCGGCTTGGTAAGGACCTTTGGACCGATGGTAACGAAGGTGAACCTATCAGTTTGTATGCTGCATTTAATGAAATGGACGAGGCGCGCTACATTGTCGGCCGTATTGAAGAATGGCGTGACCAAGGCAATGCCCTACAAGATGTTGCCTTATTGTATCGCAGTAACGCCCAGTCGCGGGTGCTTGAGGAAGCACTTTTGCATGCGCGTTTACCCTACCGAATTTATGGTGGATTACGGTTCTTCGAGCGACAAGAAATTAAGGATGCGCTTGCGTACTTACGCTTAGTCAGTAATCGCGACGATGATGCAGCGATAGAACGCGTCATTAATACACCCACGCGCGGAATCGGTAATCGCACACTTGATATTATTCGCCAGACGGCACGTGAGCAGAAAAAGTCGCTTTGGCAAGCCGCTGCACAACTAGTCGATGAAAAGCAACTCGCGGGTCGAGCGCGTAACGCTGTTGCCAGTTTTATTGAGCTTATCAACACGATTGATGATGAGACTGAGGACTTCACCTTGGGCCGCTTGAGTAATGAAGTGATCTCGCGTTCAGGATTACTTGCCATGTACGAGGCGGAAAAGGGTGAAAAAGCAGAAACACGGGTTGAGAACTTAAAAGAATTAGTCAGTGCCTGCGAAAACTTTACGCAAGATGAGAGTGAGGAAGATCTCACGCCATTAAACGCATTTTTAGCGCACGCGGCGCTAGAAGCAGGCGAAGAACAAGCCGATGAATACCAAGATGCGGTGCAGTTGATGACGCTGCATAGCGCAAAAGGTCTTGAGTTTCCGATGGTCTTTATGACTGGGGTCGAAGAAGGTGTATTTCCCTCTCAGCAGTCAATGGACGAACCGGGTCGCTTAGAGGAAGAGCGTCGGCTGTGTTATGTCGGAATGACACGGGCGATGCAAAAACTGGTTATCACATACGCCGAACAACGTCGCATCTATGGGCAAGATTTCTTCCACAAAGTAAGTCGCTTTATTAGTGAAATGCCAGCGGACGCATTGCATGAGGTGCGTCTGCAAACTCAGGTGCAAAAGCCGACAAGTTATGGTCGTTTTAACACGGGTGCCAGTCATGAAGCGTTTGAGCAAACCGGGTTTTCATTGGGTCAGCGTGTTCGCCATGCGAAGTTTGGTGACGGTACGGTGCTGAACTATGAGGGCACCGGTCCACAAAGTCGTATCCAAATTAATTTTGACCAAGTTGGCACCAAATGGCTGGTGGTTGCCTACGCCAAGCTGGAAGCTTCGACAAATTAGTTGATCGACATGAGTCATCTAGCCGTAAGTCATAATACACTCTTAATGAGGAGAATATTATGAAACGCAGTGCAAATGCAGTTTGGAAAGGCAGTATTAAAGAGGGCTCGGGTGTTGTATCGACCCAGAGCGGTGTCTTAGATGAAACACAATACTCATTCAAAAGCCGTTTTGAATCGGGTAAGGGTACTAATCCAGAAGAGCTGATTGGTGCTGCTCACGCGGGCTGTTACGCGATGGCGTTCTCGTTGATGCTGGGTGAAGCTGGCTACGAGCCGAACGCGATTGATGCAAAGGCTGAAGTCAGTCTAGTAGAAGCGGACGGTGGCTTTAAGGTCGATAAGATTCATTTAACGGTTCAAGCTGACATTGATGGTATTGAACAGGACGAGTTCGAGAAGCTCGCTGAAGATGCCAAAAAAGGCTGCCCTATCAGCAAGCTTCTCAATGCAGAAATTACCATGGAAGCCACGCTTAACTAATTGGCTCCTGCACCGCTGACTTTTTAAGGCGGCGATTACGCTGGCGCTGTAACACCGAATCAAAGGTGTATAGCGCCAACGCACTCCAAATAATCACAAATGTAACGAGTTTGCTTTCAGCCAATGGTTCGTCATACAAATTGACCGCCAAAATAAACATCAGGCTCGGCGCGATATACTGGAAGAACCCCAGTGTTGCATAACGGATACGTTGAGCGGCCGCGGTAAAACACAACAAAGGAATCGTAGTCACTAAGCCAGCTGCCATGAGCAGCAGGTTAAGTTGCCACGAGTTTGCCGTCATATCTGCACTCGGCGAATCTGCGAAGAACAGTAAATAACCCAGCATCACAGGCACCAGCAGGGTGGTTTCCAGCCACAGTCCAGAAATTGAATCGACGGGTAAGCGTTTTCTTATTGCACCATAAATCGCGAAGCTACTCGCCAACGCAAGTGCTACCCAAGGCACTGAGCCGAAAGTCACAACTTGGATACCTACACCGACAATCGCTAAACCAATGGCAAATAACTGTAACCGACGCATCTTTTCTTGAAAAAATGCCATACCAATCGCCACGTTTAGTAACGGATTAATATAGTACCCTAGACTCGCGTCTAACATATGATTGGCGTTCACCGCCCATATGAACAGAAACCAGTTACCACCCAATAAGCAAGTCGCTATCGTCAGCCGTAGCATCATTTTAGGCGATCGAATAATCGGTTTTAGGCGATGCAAACGCTTAAGGCCAACAATCAAAATAAATACCAACAGAAATGCCCAAATAATTCGGTGCGCTAAGATCTCGAACGCAGGCACTTGCTGTACTGATTTAAAGTAAATGGGTGCGAAACCCCAAAATGAATAAGCGGCAAGCGCGAAGAAAACGCCCTGCCGTGCTCGAACTGCATCTTCGGTCATGATGTTACCTAGTGATTACCCGACGAGATAAGTGCCTGTACCAAAGGCGATATGCGTACCGTCTTCATTATGAAGTTCCATGCGGGCCACGGCAACCTTGTTACCCGAACGGATAATTGAGGCATTTGCAATAAATTCTTTACCACGGCCTGGTCGCAGGTAATCGACCCGAAGATCAATGGTGCCACAACGACTCAAACGTTCCATAAGATAATGCTCGGAAGGCTCTTCTAAACGTTCGATCATACCCGCAATCGCGACCAGTCCGCCGGCTGTGTCGAGTGCGGTCGCGGTTACACCGCCGTGTAACATTCGTTGCGGTACGTTACCCATTAATGGCTCTTGCCAACGAAACTTCACTTGGCCGCGCTCAGGGGTAAACTCAGTAATTTCGAAGCCAAGTAACTTTTGAAAAGGCACTTGCTCGTTCATAAAAGCAGATACGCGTGTGAGAATTTCTTGGGTATTCATTATTTATCATGGTGCTAAGAGACTAGGACGCTTACAATAGAGCGATGCGAATCATTAAGTCAACAACAGCTAGCCGATTTTATTATGACGTTAAGTGAAGCTCAGCCGACAACATCGAGCCTGCAACAAACGCTTGCTAAAGTGTTCGGGTATACCGAGTTCCGAGCGGGTCAGGAAGCCGTTATCGAGCATTTGCTTGAGGGGCGTGATACGCTCGTGCTGATGCCGACAGGTGGCGGTAAATCACTTTGTTATCAGTTGCCTGCGGTGCATCAACCTGGGCTTACTGTGGTCATATCTCCGTTGTTATCCTTGATGCAAGATCAAGTGGAAGCGCTACAAGCGATGGGCGTTGCAGCCGAAGCGTTGCACTCTGGGTTAACCTCCGAACAGTCGCTTAATGTATTGCGGCGGTTACAAAATAGCGAAGTTTCACTTCTATATGTCAGCCCCGAACGAGCACTCCAACATGCGTTCATCGAACGTCTACAATCCTATCAGCCACGCTTTATTGCGATTGATGAGGCACATTGCATCAGCCAGTGGGGGCATGACTTTCGACCAGAATATGGTCAGTTGGGGCAGTTGCGTCAGGTGTTACCCAACGTGCCGTTCATGGCGCTTACTGCGACCGCCGATGCAGCCACACAGCAAGACATCATTGAACGATTAGGTCTACGTCAGCCTTACTGTCATCGTAGTTCGTTTGATCGCCCTAACATTCGCTATGTAGTGCAAGACAAGTATAAGCCTTTTAAGCAAGTCAAAGACTACGTGCGCAAACAGAAGGGCGCTGCCGGTATTATTTATTGCGGTAGCCGCAAAAAGACCGAGGATATTGCCGAAAGTTTACAGGATGCTGGCGTTAGAGCTGCGCCTTATCACGCAGGTCTTGCGAGTGAACTTAAAGAGACAACGCTACGACAGTTCCTGCGCGATGATTTGGATGTGGTCGTCGCGACGGTGGCGTTTGGTATGGGTATTAATAAACCCAACATCCGTTACGTGATTCACTTTGATATTCCCCGTAGCATCGAATCCTATTATCAAGAAACAGGGCGTGCTGGACGCGATGGTTTACCGGCAGAGGCGTTACTGTTGTACGACCCAAGTGATGCACAATGGATACGCCGTATTCTCGATGAACATGATAACGAGCACCGAGGCATCGTCGAACGTCAGAAATTTTCTGCGATGCAAGCGATGGCAGAGGCACAAACCTGCAGGCGTTTAGTATTACTTAATTACTTTAATGAGTTCTCTGAAAAAGAGTGTGGAAACTGCGACTTATGTCTCGATCCGCCGACCCGCTTTGATGCCCTTGAGGACGCACAAAAAGCCTTGAGCTGCGTTTATCGCGTGGGTCAGCAGTTTGGTATCTCCCACGTGGTCGAAGTGTTACGTGGCTCAAAGAACCAAAAAGTGCTCGAGCACCACCATCATGAGTTAACCACTTATGGGCTCGGTCGTGATCAAACGCATGAATACTGGTACTCGATTCTACGCCAGTTAATTCACCGTGGCTTTTTGGTGCAAGATATTCGCCGCCATGCCGCCTTACAATTAACCGAAGAGGCACGTCCTATTCTGCGCGGCGAAAATACGTTAGAGCTTGCAAAGCCGCGGCTTAACTTGACGTCAAGTCAGAGCAAAATCACTGATCGCGGCGACTACAATAAAGTGCTATTTAGACGCTTGCGTAAGTTACGAAAAGATATTGCCGACAAAGAAAGTGTGCCGCCTTTTGTTGTATTTAATGACAATAGTTTGGTAGAAATGTGTCAGAAGTATCCAACATCAGCGCCCGAAATGTTGATGATTAGCGGTGTTGGTCAAGTGAAGTTAGAGCGTTATGGTGAAGCGTTTATTGATGAAATCGAGGCATTTCTCACGCTAAGCTCAGAGAAGGACGTTCTGGATGGATGAGGTCATTACATTAACTAAACTGCCAAACAGCGACACTGACGCAGCAATAGATGCTTGGCTAGCCGATGTGTGCCGTATAGCCGAAGCAACGGTTAAAGAGCATGAATGTAGTGCGGATTTATGGAGCTGGCGCCTTGCAATAGCAAATAAGCATTGGTTATTGCATTATTCTTCTTTATGCGAGGCGGCGTGGTTAGTACCACTTGAGGGAACAGAGCAATGGGTCGAAGCAAGGATCAAGGATTTATAGGATCATGAAATTCGCTAAACCAAGCGGGTTTTTCTTGATCGTTGTCACTTTGATGTTGTGGCTACAAACGGCCACAGCCAACGATATCGTGACAGTTTCCGCGCAAACCGATCGTCTGAATCTGTCTCAACACATGACCTACCGAGTGCTGCCAGCAAACACTTCGTTGCAGCAGTTAGATATTGACCGAGCTCGTTACTGGCAGTCCTTTAGTGACTTAAAAAAGAGCGCCCAAGCCAACGCTGATACCACAGTGTGGGGACTGACGATGCTTTATAATCGCAGTGCGATTAATCAATCGTTTGTCATTGATCTGGGTGGCTCGTACATAAAATATGCACAAGTATTTGTCATCGACCGCGACAGCGAGGTGATTGACTCTGCTGATGTGCGCTTCAACGATGGCTTAATTCAGCGTCCGTATCTTGCACAACAAATGATGATACCTATTGAGGTGCCCGCGCGAGCCACTGTTCGTTTATTGGTCTCAGTTGAAACACCGCCTGAGTACGTCAACCCGATAAAACTATGGAACCCAGGTTCGTTACAGTTGCACTTGCAACAGAAACAGACGGCGTTGGGTATTAATGTTGGTTTAATGGTGTTGATAGCGGTAGCCGCATTTAGCATGACACGCGGTAATCGGCGCCGATTACAATTGAGTATTGCGTTTGTGTGCGTCAGTTTAATTCTTGTCGTGTTATTGCATAGTGGGCTGTGGATCACTTACTTCTCACCGTTAAAACCCAGTATTGCCCAATTACTTGTGCCTTATTCGCAACAATGGCTTCTCGTTATGCTGAGCTGGGCAAGTGTGGAATTGTTCAGTCGACCAGCACGGCAGTCAAACCTTGTTCGTTCGTTGGTGATACTGACGATCGTCTTTACCATAAGTGCGGTATTGCAACCTTGGTGGTCAGGTCTACGAAGTCCTTGGTGGCTTGCCTTTCAAAGTAGTCTGCTAGTTATTATGGATCTACTGGCGGTATTTTTTGTCACATCAAGTCGCGCACGCAACCGAGCATTCTGGGAAGCTTCATTACTCACGACCCTAACCGTGCTGACATGGTTGATTATATGGCCGACGATGGCGGCGACTTGGGTTGGGCAAAATACTATCGTGGTGTATTGCGCCATTACAGCGGTCTTACTCGCCTTGTTGATTGCCAACTTTGAGCGGATATCTGAACAGCTTGGACAAAAAGTACATCGCTTGAAAACTGCTAACATATCGATTCGTCGCCGTATGCGGCTTTTTCAACAACGTAGCTCAGAGGGATGGTTTGAGCTCGATCGAAAAATGCAGTGGTCACGCGCAAATAGGCCATTTTTAAGTATGCTCGGTTGCACGAACAAGCAGATGCTCGTCCAACACTGGCCCACTGCAGATGAGTTATTCGGCGATGCCGCACTAAGCTGGCGCGAGCCTGGACGTTCTGAACCGTGGCAACAACTGGTCAATATCACGCTGATAAACGGTCAACGGCGGTGGTTCTCTGTGGCTATTTATCCCGATGGCTTGGGTCATGCGATGGATGTATCGAAGCAAGTGGATGCAGAAATGCAGCTTAATTACCTTGCTAAACATGATTCACTCACCGGTTTATTAAACTTTGACGAGTTTAAGCGTGTTTTTCAGGCACAGCTCGATAAGCAAAAGCCCTGCACGATCATGTTAATTGATATCAAAGGGTTTGATGTACTCTGTGATCAGGTGGGCGGACATCACCGCGACCAAGCGTTACTGCAACTGATTTTGCAGATGAAACAGAAAGCACCGCAAAATGTTCGGTTGGCTCGTTACCCAATGAATGGTGTGGCGTTACTGGGACCGGAGGATGAGCAAGCGGTATTCGCGCTGTGTTATCAGTTGGTACAAATTGTACGTGAGTTTAGGTACGGTACTGAAGGGCGAGTGTTCCAATTTACCGCACATGCAGGTATGGCCGTTGCCAAAGATGCGCAGCTACGGATTGCAGAGCGCCTTATCAGGCAGGCAGAGGACGCCGAGAAGATAGCTCAGCAGTTGGGTGACTTTAAAGTCTACAGCGCGACCGCGGATGATCACCGTCGATTACAGACCCGGGAAGAGCGACATTGGGAAGATCGCTTACGCAGTGCGTTGATGAATCAAGATTGGCAGGTATTCCGGCAGCCCATACTGAGTGCCTCGATTGAGCAGGACAAGCACTGCTACGAAATTTTGTTGCGGTTACCTAATGACGACACCCTCGAGCCGGATGAGGCGATTGCACCGCAACAGTTCTTAAAAGCGGCCGTGCAAGCTGGCATTATGGGCAAAGCGGATAGATGGTTATTCCGAGAATTAATTGAGCGATTTGAAGAACAGCCTTTCGAGGCAACTCGCACTTGGCGGTGTCATGTCAATCTATCGCAGCAAAGTCTAGAAGATGCGGACTTTATCAACTTTATTGAGTCGATGGTTGAGCATTCTAACATTCAACCTAAGCAGCTGATGTTTGAGGTAGCTGAGCCGATTGCGAACGAGCGCTTTGAGGAAACGTACCGATTGTTTAAAGAGTTAAAAAGGTTAGGGTTTGGTACGGCGATCGATCAATTTGGCACAGGCTTTAATAGCTTCCGCTTGCTCAAACACTTGCCACTCACGCAAGTTAAAATTAATCGGTTTTGGGTGCAGAATATGTTGCTCGATCCAACCGATGCTGCGTTGGTAGAAAGCTGTATTCGTATCGCTAAAATTAACCAGGTCGAAGTGACGGCTGTCGGCGTTGAGAATGACGAAACACGTTCGTTACTGACTAATGGGAATGTGGATTACTTACAAGGTTTTGCCTGTGGGAAACCCACGCGCTGGTGATATAAAGAAGGGCAGCGATATGCTGCCCTCTGCTCAACTAATGTTATTTTGCCCAGGGAAAACAAAATAGATTAGCTTTCGCTTTTGACTCGATTCTCAAGTAGTTCTTTTGGCGAACTACCAATATCGATGCGTTTAGGTTTCATCGCTTCTGGAATACGTTTTACCAAGCCAATGGTGAGTAAACCATTTTTAAGCGCTGCACCTGTTACCTCTACGTGTTCAGCCAGACTAAATTTGCGTTCGAATGCTCGGTTGGCAATGCCGCGATGCAGATACTCACGTTGCTCGTTTTCTTCTGCTTTCTTGCCTGTGACACGTAATACACCGTTTTCGACTTCGATTTCTAGGTCATCGTCTTCAAAGCCTGCGACAGCGATAGTAATCGCGTATTGGTTATCCGCTACACGCTCAATGTTGTAGGGAGGGTAGCCGCTTGCGCTGGTGTCTGAACGAAGTGCTGCGTCAAGTAATGATGCCATGCGATCAAAACCTACACTGCTGCGATACAGAGGACTTAAATCTATAGTAGCCATAGTCATTCTCCTTAGAAGCAATAACTGTTTAATTTTCGATTAAAAAGGCACAAATCATTGTCGCCTTTACTTAGGGTGACTCTCGCTGAGACCTCACCCTTAACTCTTTAATAGGGACTGACAATATTCAATTCAAGTGTTCAAAGAAAAAAATTGCATCTTAGTAAGCAACCCTTTTAAATGAACATAGGATGAATCAATGGGTACTGCTGTGGACGACACGCTTTGGCAATGGATTGAATTGACGGATTACGAAACACCCAGTGTGCCAACCACCATGTTGGCGCAGCGGTGGTGGCAGAAAACGCTACAGACACTGAAGCCCAACCGAGTCGATGTTTCATCCTCCAGTTCAACAGAGAGTGAGCCCGTGCAAGCGGAGTTTGAGTTTGCGTACGATCCTTTACTCGGTGCGCTCGACACGTTACTCGACACCCAGCGTCAGAACGACGTGCGCATCACGTGGCTAGTATTACCACCCAACTCGCCGGCTTGGAACGCGGTGGATGAATGGACAAAGCGTAATTCATGGCAACAATTGACAGTGCCGCAGCGTGATCAGCTGTTGACTTCACAGCCCGTAGACGAGGTACACCTACCATCAGAACCTTGGATAATGACGGATTTATCACGTGGGTTTATTCGCCATCCGTTGGGCATGCGTTGGTTGCAGTCATTTTTAAAAACCACCTTACATGCAGCGGATGCTCCGGGCCTAGTCGTGTGTGGAAGCTGGCTTTACTACTACCTAGAGAAGACACATGGCGGTCTGAATAGGCAAGCATTTACATTGCGGCCCTTTGATACAGACCACTTGGTGACCAGTCAGCTTGCGGTCAGTCGTGCACATGCTAAGCGATTACTCGCCGTTAGCGAGGGTAATCCGGGCGTTGCCGCAGCGTACCGAAATGCGTTTCCAGTCTCTGCTGACGAGACAGAAATTGTTTTAGAAATACCGCGAGTCCCCACTGTTCATGGTGAGATTTCGACTTTTGTGTTGTATGCGTTATTGCTACACGGCGGACTTAGCACGTTTTTATTGACTGAAGTACTCAAGAGCGTGGCGCCCAACCTCATCGAGCATTGCTTAAACTTGCTGCGGAGTCACGGAATCGTGAGTTATCAGGATGACTGTTGGAAGGTGACTGAGCTGGGCTACCCAGCGGCTAAACAGTTTTTGGCACAACGCGATTTTAATTGGACGCCGTGTTAAGGGCAGGATTTTATGGACACAGAAAAAATCAGGGATTTGTTTAAGACGGTTGACTCAAGTGCGATCGTTGAGGTTGTGGCTATCGTGTTGGTCGCATGGTTAATTGTGTTTTTAAGCCAACGATTATTGCCGCGCTTGGCGAACCTATTCCACAGTAAGAAGCGTCTATATACGCTGGCACTCATTCCGTTAATTCGACTCATCGTTGTCGTCATCGCGCTAGTAATGATAGTGCCTATTTTTATCGAGCCTACATTACAAAATATGGTCGCAGCACTAGGGGCATTGGGCTTAGCCATCGGCTTTGCTATTAAAGATTATGTTTCGAGCTTGATAGCAGGGATCGTGGCAATTCACGAAATGCCCTACCGCCCGGGCGACTGGGTCACTATTGATGGTATTTACGGTGAGGTCGCGCATATTGGCTTACGAACGGTTGAACTGGTTACCCCTGACGATACTGTGGTGGCAATGCCGCACGAGAAAATTTGGCAAAATGCGGTGCTCAACGCTAATAACGGTGGACCTTCACTGATGTGTGTTGCTGAGTTTTTCTTAACGCCAGAATCGAATGGTTTGTTGGTGAAGGAGGCGCTTGAGCAAGTAGCATTTACCAGCCCCTACCTGCAAATTCATAAGCCTGTTGTGGTTACGGTAAACGAAGAGACGTGGGGAACGCGTTATCGGTTAAAAGCGTACCCTGTTGATCCGCGCCAACAGTTTAAATTTATTACGGATCTGAGTTTACGTAGCAAGCAGCGTTTACTCGATCTCGAGGTACAATTTGCTAAGGTCGAGACGGCTAAATCACATTAAATGACAGGTTTGTTAATCCGTTTTTGAACGATCACTGTAAAACTAAAGACGATATTAATCAGTAACGTCAATTTACAGAGCCGCGAGACCTGCAAAAATGAACTCAAACTATGAGCATGTATTAATTCTTGAGGATGATGCGGTTACCGCGGAACACCTTTCTAAAATCTTAGTGAAGCAAGGTATAACTCAAGTCACACGCTTTGAAAGCGGCTTTGATGTGTTACATGAGGTTGAGCATAAACAACATCCTGACTTAATTCTATGTGACTTGCGTCTGTCTGATATGGATGGCTTGCAGTTTGTTCGCTTCTTAACCGAAACCCATTATGAGGGTGATATTGGATTCATCAGCGGCAACGACAGCCGTGTGTTGGATGTGGTTCAGCAGCTTGCTCGTTCGCTGGGTTATTCAGTGTTAGGCGGAATGACAAAGCCCGTCACACCGAATCAAGTCGTACGCATGTTAATGGCGCGTCCTATCAATGAAGCCAAGCAACAACCGCATTCGATTTACTCGTTATCCGCGAATCAAATTATTAAGGGTATTCGAACGGGTGCGTTGGTGCCTTACTATCAACCGAAAGTGGATATCAAAGATAGCCGAGTGATTGGATTCGAATCACTCGCGCGTTGGCATGATAAGAAAACCGATAAAATCTTATCTCCTGCAACCTTTATTCCGGTCGCTGAGCGATTTGGCATTATCAGTGAGTTGAGTTTAGCCTTTCTCAAAGCGGTGTTGAGCGACTTTAACCAGTTTCAAGCGTTTGATGAAAAAGTCACGGTTGCCGTGAACTTTAGTATCGATACCCTGAGTGACCGTCATCTGCCCGATATGCTTATCGATTTGCTACGTGAGTACAATGTCTCTCCGTCTCGCATCGTGATTGAGGTTACCGAATCGCGGCTCGCCAATGATCGCATTAATGTTTTAGAAGCGTTAGCGCGTCTGCACCTAGCAGGTTTTAGGTTATCAATTGATGACTTTGGTACGGGGTATTCGTCGCTTTATCGGCTAAAACATACACCGTTCGAAGAGCTCAAATTAGACCGTTCGTTTGTTCAAGATGCGGTTAATGACAACTCTGCCAAAGCGGTCATTCGATCGTCGATGCAGCTCGCTAATGAGCTTAATATGCAGGTTGTTGCTGAGGGTGTAGAAACCGAAGCAGAACAGCAGCTAGTCGATGATATGGGCTGCGGCATAATGCAAGGCTTTCGCTTTGCTAAGCCGCAACCCATTGAGCGCGCTTTTAATATTGACTGGCCTCTTCCTCCAACGTCTCCGGTAGAAACCCACCCGACTGATGACGCCAGAGTTTAGCGTAGAGACCCTCTTGCTCAAGCAGTTCGTCGTGACTTCCTTGCTCAATGATGCGCCCTTTATCCATTACGATCAGCTTATCCATGGCAGCGATAGTGGATAAGCGGTGAGCAATGGCTATCACTGTCTTACCTTGCATCAACTGATACAAGTTGTCCTGGATGGCATTCTCGACCTCAGAATCTAAAGCGGAGGTCGCCTCATCAAGGATAAGCAGTGGTGCATCTTTCAGCATCACTCGCGCGATAGCGATGCGTTGGCGTTGACCACCTGACAGCTTAACGCCGCGTTCACCGACATGTGCATCTAAGCCGCGCCGTCCTTTAGAATCCTCGAGTTGCTCGATAAACTCATGGCAATGGGCGCGTTTAACCGCGAGCAACAATTCTTCCTCTGTTGCATCGGGGCGACCATACAGGATGTTGTCGCGCACCGAGCGATGCAGTAACGAAGTGTCCTGAGTCACCATGCCGATATTGGCACGCAATGTATCTTGTTGCACTTGGCTGATATTTTGACCATCAATGGTAATGGCACCTTTTTCAACATCGTAGAAACGAAGCAGTAAATTTACGAGAGTTGATTTGCCCGCACCTGAACGGCCCACAACACCGATTTTTTCGCCCGGCTGGATAGTTAAGTTAAAATCTTCCATCACGCCTGAGCCCTTGCCGTAATGAAAACTGACGTGATTAAACCGAATGTTTCCGTGAGGCACCTTAAGCGGCTGCGCATCAGGGGTATCGACGATGCGCTGTGGTACTGCGAGTGAGCCTATACCATCTTGTACGGTACCAATACTCTCGAACAATGTAGAAAGCTGCCACATCACCATTTGCGACATACCAAACAGACGTAACACTAAGCCGATCACTACAGCGACTGCGCCTAGAGAAACCCAATCGCCCTGCCAAAGTACAATTGCGGTGGCGGCAGAACCAAAAAGCAGGCCACAGTTAATGAAGTATAAAAAGCCATAGAGCTGAGTGACGAGGCGCATTTGCGCATGCACGGTTGTAAGAAATTCACTCATACCCTCTTTGGCGAAACTGGCTTCACGCTGAGCATGGGAAAATAACTTTACTGTTTGAATATTGGTGTAGGAATCAACAATGCGTCCTGTCATGACAGACCGTGCGTCGGCCTGCAAGGCAGAGACTTGGCCTAGTTTAGGTACGTAGTAGCGCAAAAGAATCGCGTACAGTACGAGCCAAATAGCTAACGGCAGCATCAGACGCCAATCAGCGGAACCAATAATGACGAACATGCCAATAAAGTACACCACGACGTAGTTGATGATCTCAATAAACGACATGATGCACTGCCTTACCGCAAGCGATGTTTGCATGAGTTTAGTGGCTACCCGACCAGCGAACTCGTCTTGGTAATAGCTCATCGACTGCTTCATCAGATAGCGATGCCCTTGCCAACGGATTCGCATGGGAAAGTTACCCAGCAGCGTTTGGTGAGTTAGCATCGAGTGTACCCAAACCAGCAGCGGTAGGCCGATCAGCACCAGAGCACTCATCCACACCAGAGGGACAAATTGATCTTGAAAAATGGTCTCGCGGTTTTGCTGTGACAACCAATCGACTATTTGTCCTAAAAAGCCAAACAGCCAGACTTCCGCAACCGCGATGCCCGCCATAAACAATGCAGTCATTATTAAGTAAGGGCTCGAACCCTTGGTAAAATGCCAGCAAAATGCAAAGAACCCCTTAGGCGGCTGAGTGGGCTCTTCCTCGGGAAACGGGTTGATACGACTTTCAAACCATTTAAACAACATCGATTGAACTCCAGGGTGATTATTGACCGAGGTACCGGTTTAGCTCTTGTCGCCACGTCTCTGTCTGAATAATAGCTAACAGCTCGCGGTTGATGGATTCGCGCAATGCACTGCCTTGCGGCAAAACGAACCCATAATCTTGAGAAAGCACGCGGTCGGGTAATACACGTACGTTATTATATGACTGTGTGCGAATTTGATACCGAATAATGGGTTCATCATAAACCACGGCATCGAGTTGACCGCGGTTTAACTTCGCAAGTGCGGTATTTAAGTCAGTTACCGACTCATAGCCGATGTTTTTATCGTCTAACCACCGTGCGGTTGCTGACACACCAATGGTTGCAACGCGTGCGTTGCCAAGATCCTCAACGCTCGATACTTTAGATTGAAACTTGGAGACTGTCAGTGACGAGGCAATGCTTGCCGTGAAGCTTGAAATAATAATGACACAGGTAAACATCCAAATCAGGCTGACGGCGCGACCACCAAGACTGCGGGGTGACTTATCACCGTAACCAACGGTCGTCATCGTGACAGCGGCCCACCAAAAGCCAGCGCCCAGTCCTTTGAGTGGCTGCTCGGAGAACTCATCGGGGTTTTCTTTGCGTTCGAAGTACCAAACCAGCGCGCCCGCTATAAATAATACCAACGACAGAATCATTATGATGTAGAGAAAATCAAACGAGACAAAGCGTTTGGTCATCGCCCACCAGGTGGATTCGTTATTGACGGGGACAGCAATGGCTAACCCACCGTTGATAAATGGCTGGCTGAAGTCTAAGCGTGACTCGCGAGCAGATGTAATGGTTAATGCACCCAGACCTAAATCATAGTCTCCGCGCTCGACACCGGTAATAACCTCTTCTAATGGTAATGGGTGCAGCTCATAGGTGACGTTTAACCGATCTGCGATGTCCTGCCATAGCTGGACCGCCAGCCCTTTATATTGCTGGTTACCATGCTCGATGACAAAAGGCGCATTGACGCGCACAGCGACTTTGAGTGGTTGTTCGGACTCTAAATTGGTTTCCTGCTGTGCGAATGCGGATGAGGATATGAGCACGGCGATAAACGCGAAAACAAAATGACGCATGTGAACGTACCTATGTTTAGTGACACAATTTAGCGATTAACGGGTATGATTACATAAAATGATGTCACATCGATTGTTTATTTGAATACTTTAGAAAAATAGTAAAGGAAACGCGCCATGCGAAAATTATTTTACACGTTGACCGCTTGCAGCTTGTTAATGACTGGAACTGCGTTAGCACAACAGCAAAGTTATCAGCATTTTGAACCTAAACCCGCCGAGAACTTAGAACAAGCACTTGCGAATATTCATGAATATAACGCAAAGTTAAAGTCGTTAGCCGAAGGTGAGATGACGCCAGAAGACCTTGCTAAAGTTCATGAAATTACTTACACCCTCGAAGTCGCCCTCGCTCGATTGAGTAAAGAACTCGACGTCGCAGCCAATTCGCTCGAGCAAGTTCACTTAGGCTCAGAGGCGATGAACGAAGCGCGCGTAAAAGGATTCGCAAAAGACTACCTTCGCACGCTCGAGACCATCACAACGTCGCAGCACGACGAGTAAACACTTTATAAGCCACTGGCTGTTAAATGCTTAACCCAAAACTCAGGTGCTTGTTTAAGCGCCTGAGTGCCTATAGACACCTCGCAAATCGCCGACTCTGCATCTCCTGAGCGTGGAAGTGGCAAGACAATTACGCCCGTTTGTTGACCATAGTGAATAATTTTTTCGGTCACCGCTGCGGGGTTACTTTTTAGCCGAATGTGAAACATAGCCGCTTTGGGTTGTTTGGGAATGAGTTCAAACCCAGCGTCACTGAGTAAGTCGGTTAAACGCTGTGTGTATTCAACGAACTCAGGCATTTTAGGCAGGTATGTTTGCACACCTAAGCGAGCTGCAAGCGCTGAAGGATATAGGGTGATGGGGTTTCCGCCCGCTCGTCGCGCCCAAACTCGGCTAGCCGTTATGAGATCTTCAGAGCCGATTAAAGCCGCGCCATAAATACCACCGAGATCTTTATAAAAGCTGACATAAAGACTGTCGAATAATGCCGCAATATCAGCCAACGAACGTTGATAGTACTCGGTTGCCTGCCAAATTCGTGCACCGTCTAAATGCATCCGCACATTGTGTTGACTGCACCAGGCGCGCATAGCGAGCAGATCATCCCACGAAGGCATTTCACCGCCGATTTCACGCATCGGTGTCTCGACGATAATAGCAGCTGTTTTATTCGGATCGAGCGCGATGACATCGACGGCAGTCAGTACGCGTGTTGCTTCGCCAATAGGTGTGACAGAGAGCCCCCATAGCGTACGTATCGCATCGTGTTCATGCAGCTCTAAATGAGAGGTCGGGTGCAGTCCTATCGTATTACGACCGCTGATTTCGCTGTAGCACTTCATCGCCGCGCATTGAGCGAGGGTACCTGTGGGTAGAAAAAGTGCAGCAGATTTATCAAAAAGCTCACAGATTTGTTGTTCAAACTCACGGATGACTCCACCCCGTCCGTAGCTGTCCCGTGTGTCAGCCTCATCAGCGTATTGGCTTAGCTGCTCCAGCTCCTCACCGAGTGAGGGTTGTTGATGGCGGTGAATAACGCTAGAAGCAGTCATTTGCAGTTTCGAAAACTCAGATTTTAATGCATCAGATATCTGCATTTTTTATTTCATATGGACTTTGCCGCCAATCATTTTATAGGCCGGTGTGCCGCGAATCATGGTTTCTCGCGCAAACTCTTGACCACAACCAGGGCAGTGGCATGGAGTGTGCGTATGATCCTCGACTATCCGTTCAATAAAACATTTTACCAGTGCGCCTTTACCGCCTTTGCGATATTTAAATAACGTCGCTTTACATTGCAAACATGAAATTTGAACTGTGCGCACAGGACCTTTTTTGTTTGGCTTAGCCATATCTCCCAATCGGTTGCTGAGGTATATGCTCATACTAGCAATTGCGACGGTCGTTTGGCTAACGCTCGACTATAAAAGTCCTAAATCGATCGCTTTAAGGACCGCACGCGTGCGATCGTGAACAGATAATTTAGCCATAATCGAAGAAACTTGGTTTTTGATTGTGCCTGTTGACTTAAACAAGCCGGCGGCAATTTCCTGATTACTCAGCCCTGCCGCCATGAGTCGAAGGACAGCGAGCTCTTTATCGGATAACGGTTCAATAAGAGACGGTGCCGTTTGAGTTGGCTTTTGCGTGAGATGCGTGACGATACGCTCAGTAATTGCCGGCTGTAGCCACGTACCGCCATCGACAAGTGCCTGGATGGCTTCAACGAGCGTCTCTAACGAGACATCTTTAAGTAAATATCCTTTTGCGCCGGCCGCTATCGCCTTGATGATCAGTTCGTGGTCATCAAAGGTGGTTAAAATTAAAATCGGTAGGTTGGGGTGTGTTTCGCGTAAACGCTGAGTGGCTTGAATGCCGTCCATAATGGGCATACGGATGTCCATTAAGACGATATCAGGCTGGTCAGACTCGACTCGACGGATCGCTTCCTCGCCATCGCTGGCTTGACCACAGATAGTGATTAGCTCACTCATCGACAGCAGGCTCTCTAGACCTTGTCGGATGAGGGTTTGGTCATCCGCAAGCAACACCTTGATCATTAGTTTTGCTCCTTGGGCAGCGTTGCTGTAATCGTTAGGTTGGGCTGCTCATTGATGGTCAGGCTACCTTTTAACTCGATAACCCGTTCCTGCATACCACGCAAGCCGTTGCCCAGCGTAAGGGGGGCTTGGATTGTGCCTGAGTCAACGATCAGCATCTCGATGCGTTGGTTATTGGATAGGTCAATATTTAGCGTTCGACCATTGGAGTGACGAAAAAAGTTAGTGATTGCTTCTTTCGCGATGAGTAAGAGCGCCTCCGCCGTTGCTACATCGGTAATCGCTACGTCATCAGCGACATTGATAATAACGTGCTTGTCTTGAGTCTTTAATTGCAAAGCGAATAACGCTTTTTTGATATCGATAGCAGCGGAATCGCGTATATCACTGATAGCTTCACGCACGTCGGCGAGTAACAGCTTGGCCACGTGTTGGCTGCGCTCGATAAGCGCTTTAACCTCGCCCTCCGATTTACGCTCGGCGACTTGCAACTGAATGGTTAAAGCGGTTAAGTGATGACCGACCAAGTCATGGATGTTTCTGGCTATACGCGTACGCTCAGATTGTTTACTGGCTTCGGCCAACAGTGTTTGCGTTGCGCGCAGCTCTCGATTAATTGCCTCTTCACGCTGTCGAGCTTGTTGCTCTTTTAATTGTGTCACCATCATGACGATCGAAAATATTTCAAACGTCCAAAATAACAGAGCGCTTACCCAAGCCCCCGATTGCTGCCAGTGAGTGTGGTAAATCACACCGAAGGCAGCTGATAAAACGGCCATCACCATGATCGCTCGCGGCAGAGTCATAAAGTAAGGTAGTTGCGCTGCCCATATTACGAGCAAAATAGCGACATAGTTATGGGGAATGACAAAGAAAAGAAAATAGATACACAGAAGTTGAATGACGATTAGCCAATAGCGCGTGTAAGGTTCGCGTTTAAATGGCTTCGAACGTGTCGCGAGGTGAAAACTGATAATAAAGCCAGCGAACGCAAGATAGGCTAAATAGGTCGCAACATCACTCCACAGCAATAAGCCTTGTCTGTGTGTAAAGTACAGCGAGGTGGTAGCAACAATGAGCCAGGTCAGCAACGCTGCCCAACGGTCTGCACCAAGCCGAGTGATAGATGAAATATAGTTTTTTAGTTTCATCGTTGAAGTATGCCGCGAATGCTTTTATTTAGGAATAGGCCAAAAGTCACCTTTTAAGTCATGACCTTTGTCACTCACAAGCCGGATTGAAATTACATACGCTTACGGTTAGTGAACTGACGGAGAACACGCATGTTGCACTTACACACTTTTCTTTTATATATACATATTATTGCTGGCGCGCTGGCGATGGTCCTGTTTGTGATTCCGATGGTGGCTCGTAAAGGGAGCCTTAATCATCGCAAGTATGGGCGTTTCTACACTTACACGATGTACATCCTAGCCGTTTCTGCGTTGGTGATGTCGACAATGGTGCTTGTCGCACCGACTTACTTCAAAGGGCAGTTAATTGCGCAGTCTGCATCGCCAGAGAACACGCTTGCAACGGTAAGAATGTTCTGGACGCTACTGTTGTTTTTATCGTTGTTGACCTTTACCTCAATTCATCATGCTAACCGCGTATTGCAAACAAAAGCCGACAGAGCACCGTTGCGGCAGTGGCATTATGTAGCGATGCCGTTACTGCTGATTGCTGTGGCATTGGTGTTATTGGTACAGGGCGTAATGATGTCCCAGCATGCGTTGGTGAGTCCTTACCTTCATTTTATCTTTGCGGCACTGGGCATAGTGAATGGTTATCAAATGCTCTCGTACATATTTGCTAAACGCGTGGTCGGTAACCGCTGGATAATCGAGCATTTAAGTTCGATGTGCGGCTCGGGCATTGCTGTTTATACGGCGTTCTTTGCCTTTGGTGCTCGGCATGCACTGACGCATATTGGGCAATGGCAGCTACTCTTTTGGATGATGCCGGGTGTGTTAGGTGGCGTAGCAATTTATTTCTACAGCAAAAAGTATCAACACCTTAAGACACGCCGAGGCGCATGAGATGAAGGTCATAATACTACTCTTCACACTGTTATTCAGTCACTTGGCGATTGCGCAGACTACCGAGATTGAGAAACTTTTAACGCTCGAACAGTTTGACCAAGCAGAGGTGATTTCAAGACAGCAAATTATAGATAACCCAACAGACGCCACGGCATGGTTTTGGCATGGTCGCGTGATGGCAACTCAAGCAAGCAATAGCTTCTTCAGTGCGTTTAGTTACGCAACCGAGTCGCTGGAGGCGTTTAAAAAAGCGGTTGAACTAGAACCCAATAATGCGACTTTTGTCATGGGGCTGGTAACGTATTATCGCAATGCGCCCGCCATTGTTGGAGGGGGCGAAGAGCATGCGCGTGAGTTAATCAAACAGAGTTACCTTCGCTCTCCAACAAACTATCAATTTCAGCTTCAACACGGCCTGGTGCTATTCGAGGAGCAAAAGTGGGAACAAGCTTTCGAACTGTTCCAAGATATGAGGTCAGGCAACGATGTGTCAGAACGGTTAATGGGACATTACCAGTTCGCTCGCACGAGTGTTTTCTCGGGTTTGCGCGTGCCTGAAGGGATCAGTGCGATGAATACCTATCTTGCGATGATTGATAACAGCGACAGCTCACTACCCAGTGCTGCTTGGGCGCGTGTTCGACTCGCACAATTATATTTAAAACAGGGGGCTGTAGACGAATTCCAGTTGTTAGCCGAGGCGCGTGAAGACCATGAAGAACAGGCCTTAGCTGAGATGTGGCAAGCACTTCTCGACCGAGATTAAAAGAAACGGATACAATTGCGACCCGCAAGTTTGGCACGATATAGCGCGGTATCCGCATGTTTTATTAGACGATTGCTTGCCTCAACGACCTCGATATCAAAGCTCGGTGGCTCATAGTAACCGCCAATACTGACCGTGAGTACATTTGAGCATTGAGATTTTGGGTGATGGATTGCCATTTGATGAATGTTGTCATTGATCTCATTGGCCATTTTTAATGCATCACTGGCATGAGCGACAGACAAGAGGATGGCGAACTCTTCACCCCCATATCGCGCAACGAAGTCAGTACTACGCTTTACGCGTTGCGCTAAACATTCACTCACTGCCTTGAGCGCGTCATCGCCTGCTAAATGCCCGAAGTGATCGTTGTAAGCCTTGAAGTCATCAATATCGAGCAAGAGCATCGCGATGCCAGTCTTTTGTCGCTTCGCTCGCCTTATCTCTAAAGCCATTCGTTCATCAAGAGCACGGCGGTTAGCGACGCCCGTTAAACCATCGATGTTGGCTTGCTGAGTCAATTGTTGATTCGCTAACTCAAGCGCACGCTTGGTTTCAAGAAGTGCTGAATGGGTGCGTTCGCGCTCAATAGTATTGGCGATCATGTTAGCGATAAGGCTGAGGTGTTGAACGTCCTCCTCGGTCCAGTCATGCTGCTGACGTACTTTATCACAGCCGACAAAGCCCAGAATGCGTCCCTTGGCAACCAAACCAATGCATAAAACCGACTTAATGTGTTCGCGCTCGAATTCTTCACGTTCGGCGCTGGCGTCGTCCGGCAGCTGAGACACATCTGGACAGACAAACCGAAAGTCGATCTGCATTGTTTTGAAGAAATAAGGTAAGTCCTGCTCTTGGATATTTTGTAAATCATCGATATGACGGGAGAACCCTTCACGCACCCATTCGAAAGTATTCGACATTGTCGAGATATCTTCATTAAACTCAAAGATATAGCATCTATCGGCGTGGCAGTATTCACCATAGGCAGCAATGACCTCAGAAACACATTCGGATGTTTCTGAACCTTGGCTATTAATCAAGCGGGTCGAAAGCCTCGAGAGCAACTGATCAAATGCTGACATGAGTTATTGAGTCTTTGTATTTACTTAACACTGCCCTAAGATTACTAAAGTTGCACTAAAAATCATCATTTTTCCGTCGAATCTACGAGAGGCCTGATAAAAGCACTGTCGATTAACCGTCAAGTGACCTAGGATAGGCACAGCAGAGTCTCGTCTAACAGTATTGGGTAAAAGGAGTTTAGTTTGGCTGAGCAAGCGCCTGGTTTCATCGTTGCACATAGTCACCGATTAGAGGACTTGACCGATATTGCGGTGAGTTTCATTGAGCGGTTTCCGCTTGCTCCACTCGAACAAGAATCCATTTTGGTGCAAAGTAACGGCATCGCACAATGGTTAAAAATCAACCTTGCGCAACATGCAGGCATTGCCTCGATGATTGATGTGACGCTTCCGGCGCGATTCCAGTGGCAAGCTTATCGCGCTGTGCTCGGAGACGACATTCCGCGAACTTCGCCCTTTGATAAAGCACGCTTGAGCTGGCGTTTGTTGCGCTTGTTACCTGATATTATTGAGCAAGACACGCGTTTTACACCGTTAAAGAACTACATCTCCGATGACCTCGATAACCGCAAGCTGTATCAATTAAGTGAGCGGCTCGCTGACCTATTTGATCAATACGCAATTTATCGCGCCGACTGGCTTGATAGTTGGTTAAACGGACAGGATGTATTGGACCGTGACGAGCCGATCGCCCAGGAGCAGGCGTGGCAGCCAGAGCTGTGGCGCCGTGTCGCTCACGATATTGGTGTGGAGCACCTTTGGAACAACCGAGCAACCTTGCATCAGCAATTTATCAAGTCAGCCCGTGCATTGAATCAACGTCCGGTCGGTATTCCCCCTCGTATCATGGTATTCGGCATATCGTCTTTGCCACAACAGATGCTAGAAGTACTGGATGCGCTTAAACATGTCAGTCAAGTTGTGTTGTGTGTACATAACCCGTCGAAATTTTACTGGGCGGATATCGTTGATGGCAAAGAGCAGTTAAAACAAGTTGTAAAAGCAAAGTCGCGTTTAGCGCACAAGCCTGGTATGCCGCTCGACTGGAGCGACGAAGAGCTGCACCAGCTAGCACATCCGTTGCTCGCATCGTGGGGGAAACAGGGGCGAGATTACATTCGTCTACTCGATTTGTACGACGAATCGGTACAAAAAAAGTCGGCGTTGGGCAACATGATGTTGGAGTTATTCGAGCCGCATGCAACCGAACACGCATTGGGACAGTTACAAGACGACATACTTAACTTACGTCCTTTGCATGAAACTCAACAAGCATGGGCGCCACTCTCTGAACACGACCACTCGGTTCAGTTTCATATATGCCATAGTCCTCAGCGCGAGGTTGAAGTACTACACGACCGGTTACTCGCTGCGTTTGCCGCTGATCCGGAGTTGAAACCCAGAGACGTGATGGTGATGCTCCCCGATGTTGATACCTATGCACCTTATATTGATGCGGTGTTTGGTCGCTATGCACGCAGCGGAGATAGCCAAGACACGCGTGCGATTCCTTACACAATTGCTGACCAAACGTCGCGACATAGGGCGCCTTTGCTTATTGCCCTCGAGCTGTTGCTCTCAAGCGATCAGTTAAGGTTCACCCAAACGGATATGCTGACGTTACTGAGCACCCCCGCAATACAACGACGATTTGATATCGATGATGACGATATCGAGCAACTGCGGGTTTGGATGAATGAATCGGGTGGACGCTGGGGCTTAAGTGCCGAGCATCGTAGCCAGTTTTTTATGCCTGAGGATGATGAAACGAATAGCTGGTGGTTTGCGATAAAACGTATGATGGCCGGCTACAGTGTGGGGTATGCCGAGCTTGATAGTGACTGGCAAAACATTGCTCCTTATGCCGATATCGGCGGCTTAGGCGCGGATTTAGTGGGTCGCTTTAGCTATTTTGTCGAGCAATTGGACCTTTGGTGGGAGCGCGCTAGAGAACCGCGTAGTTATAACGATTGGGTACCTGTTGCAGAATGGCTGGTTGAGACGTTCTTCGAAACAGAAGAACCGGGTGATGCGCTGCTTAAGAATCAGGTGGTGGAGCAGCTTTATCAGGTCGCAGAACATGTTGATGAGGCGGATAACGCAACCGAACTCACGATTGCACTGTTCCGCGAATCTTGGCTAGCACGTGTCGATGAGCACAGTTTAAATCAACGTTTTTTAGCGGGGGCTGTGAACTTTGCAACACTGATGCCGATGCGGGCGATTCCATTTAAATTTGTGGCTGTACTGGGCATGAACGAAAGCGATTACCCCCGTAATACGAGCCAGATTGACTTTGATTTGATGGCATCGCGTTACCGACCGGGTGACCGTTCGCGTCGAGATGACGATCGCTACTTGTTTCTTGAAGCACTGCTATCTGCGCGTGATGTGTTTTATGTGAGTTGGGTTGGCTTCAGTGCACGCGATAATAGTGAGCGCACACCGTCAGTATTGGTGGCTCAATTGCGTGAACACATACAACAAGGCTGGCGCACGGATTTCGCCGAGCATACGTGGGCTCATAAACTACAGCCATTTAATCGGGCCTATTTTGATAACGACACGCGTGTTTTTTCTTATGCAAGCGAGTGGGCACAAGCTCACGATGCCACTTCGCTCCCCTCTTCATTAGCGCAAGGGATAGTGCAGGCAGACGAAAGCGCTGAGCGGACGGTCAACCTTAACGATGTTAAGCGCTTTGTGCAGGAGCCGGCACGGCTATTTTTTAACACTCGGTTAGAAACGTATTTCTCGGTTGATGCAGATGAAACGGCCGATCGAGAGGCGTTTCAGTTGGATGCGTTAACCGAGTGGAAGCTGATACAGCGTGTCGTCGATAAGGCGCGGGAGGCTGTGCGCCAGAGTCATGAGCCAGAACAGGCGATCGACGATGAGCTTGCTCGTATCCGTCGTGAGGGGGCGCTGGGTACCTCGGCGATTGCCGAGCGTCATCAACGTCATATTGAACAGCAGGTTGAGGATATTCTCGCAACATACCGTATCGTTGCAGATGGCTATACCCGGCAGGACACGATACCTTACTGGCTTGATGCGACCTTCAACCAGATTACAGTCGAAGAAGGTCTTGAAGGTTTGCACTGGGATGACACGGGACAGTGTGCTTGGATTATCACGACGGCGAGTCAAGTTGCGGCGAAAAAGGCGGAAGATATTACGGACAGTGGATGGAAACATTTTGCACCTTATTATGTCGGTCATTTGTTGCTAAACCGACGGCAACCCACAGTGACGCATATCGTTTCACGGGGTGGTTGTCACTTTAAGCTGCCGCCTATTGAACCTAATGTGGTGAATTTTCAGCTTGATGCGCTGACACAGTTAATCGCTCAGGCGTATCGCGAGCCGATTGCAATGCACCTCGATTTGGCGCGCATCTACTTGAAGGCTATTAGTAAAGAAGACAACGCAGCCGCGGCGGATGCCGCAGCACGCGAATACTATGAGGTAGGTTCTTCGCAACGTAGGCCGCTACTAGAGACAGCCGAATATTGTGCACGCGCAGCGACCTCATTTGATGAAATTCGAGAGAACCCCCATTTTATGGCATTCATCGATAACCTTTACCGCCCGATGTTTGAATTTGTGGCTCAACAGGGGGGTAAGAAATAATGAGTCAGGTATTACAAAATCCGTTAGATTTTCCGCTATTCGGCAGCCGGCTCATCGAAGCAAGTGCGGGTACCGGTAAGACCTATACGATTGCGGCGCTCTATGTGCGCCTGGTGATCGGCATGCGTGCTGAAAGCGACGCAGGCACACCGTTGGAATCCCCGTTATTGCCGCGCAATATTCTGGTTATGACGTTTACCAAGGCAGCAACGGAAGAACTCAGTGATCGTATTCGTGCGCGTCTTGCTGAGGCAGCACGTTATTTTCGTAACGTTGAAAGTCAATCTGCGGATCCGTTTCTCACGCAGCTAAGGCACGCGTGCGAATCGCAAGGAGAATCACTTAATTATTTGGCTCGGTTGCTTGAGCTGGCATCGGAATCGATGGATGAAGCCGCGGTTAAGACGATTCATGGTTGGTGTCAGTCAATGTTAAAAGAACATGCGTTTGCCAGCGGGAGTTTGTTTACGCAAAACGTTGAGACCGACGATGAAGAGTTACGTCGTCAAGCGGCTGAAGATTATTTCCGTCGGTTTATTTACCAAAGTGATAGTGCCACTCAGGCGGCTTTACTTGCGGTATTCGATACGCCAGAAAAAATTATGGCGCAGCTTTCGCGTGTTGGTGAACGTCAACATACGGGTGACGGTGACGACATTGCAGCGCGTCTGCAAATGGAAGCGGAGCGCTACCAAAACGAGTTGAAGGTATTGAAGCAAGATGCCGGTCCCGAGTTTGAGAATGTTCTTGCCGATCTCGATGGTGTGGCTGGGGTTGCGCAAAAAACTAAGCAGATTCAGAAGTTTGCTGATTGGTGTAACAGTGATGCAGAAACCGATGTGAAATTTACCGACGCCAACTGGCGTACGATCGGTGAAAAGGACCTGCATACGCTTTACGAAAAAAAGCTCGGGGGCGCGGAGCTTCCCGCACACTGGCAGGCGGTTGTTCAATTCACCGCGCAGTTTGAGCGCATTCACCAAGTTAAACGCGGGTTTGACGAACTGATTAACGATCATGCCACACAGTGGGTGAAAGCACGTTTCACAGCGTTACAAAATCAGCGCGCTGAGATGAACCATGACGATATGCTGACACGACTGAGGGATGCGTTGCGCGGTCCTGATGGCGAACAACTTGCTGCAACCATTAGGCAACAATATCCCATCGCGCTTGTGGATGAGTTTCAAGATACCGACCCTGTTCAGTACGAAATTTTTAATCGCATATATCGACTTAAAGACCCGCTACCAGATACTGGTATTTTCTTAATCGGTGACCCCAAGCAAGCTATTTATAGCTTCCGAAACGCTGACATTTTTACCTATTTAAAAGCGCGCCGAGATACCGAAGGGCGTCATTATAGCTTAGCCACAAATTTTCGTTCATCGACGCAAATGGTTGATGCTGTCAATCATCTGTTTGAGCGCGCAGAGCAGTTCGAACGCGGTGCGTTCTTATTTAAACAGTCGGATAAAAATGAGCTACCGTTTGAACCTGTCTCGGCGAATGGTGTAAAGACAACCTTCAAGCATCGTTTGCGAAGTCAGCAATTGGCCCCGGCGCCTGCGCTTTACTGCAGTGTTAGTGAGCAACAAAAGCGTAAAAAGAGCGATGCTTTTAATCACCTTGCAGCCCACCATGCGCAATTGATCGTCGACTTACTCAATGACCCAGAAGCCGGATATTACAATGAACAGGATGCGCTTGATGAGCGCGTTAGCGCAAAGGATATGGCTATTTTGGTGAACAACTTTGCCGAAGCCGATGCGATTCGAACTGCTTTGGCCGCGCGCGGCGTGAAAAGTGTTTATCTATCCGAGCGCGAGTCTGTTTATGCTCAGCCAGTTGCACGTGATTTACTCTATATTCTTAAAGCCTGTGCTGCGCCACGAAATGCCAGCGCACTCAAAACGGCGGTGGCGGCACCGTTACTCAATTTATCGTTGGCGGAGTTAATTCGCTTACATGATGATGAAAACACCTGGGAGAAAATCGTTGATACCTTCATTGCGTTTCATGAGGTATGGCGAAGTCAGGGCGTACTTGCGATGTTACACAGGCTGATGCACCACTTCCAAGTGCCAGCGACGCTGCTACAAGATAAGATTAATGGCGAACGCAAGCTTGCTGATGCGCTGCATATTGCTGAGCTGCTTCAGCAAACCAGCATGGCGCTTGAAGGCATGGCCGCACTCGTGAATGACTTTGCTGAAAAGGTCTACGAGCGACAAAGCTTTGGTGCGAACAGGCGAACTCAGCGGGACGAGCAACAACTCAGGCTTGAGAGTGACGACGATCTCGTTAAAGTCATCACTATTCATAAATCGAAGGGCTTGCAGTACCCCTTGGTTTTTTTACCGTTCGTAACCTATACCCCGCAAGAGCAGCATCGCGTAAAGCCACCCATGACATATCACGACGAGCAGGGCGATGTTCAAGTTTTATGGTCAAAGGATGATCCGGCTAAAGCACGTGTGATCGATGAGCTTCTAGCAGAGGATCTGCGCAAGCTCTATGTTGCAGTCACACGCGCTCAACACGCGACCTTTATCACGCTAGAAAATGTTGGCCAATTTGAGCATAACCCATTGGCCTACTTGTTAGGTGAAGGCGCGTTGTCTGATACGTTGTATCAAGCCACGAGTGAAGCATGGGACAAACCGGGTGTGAGTGTGGTTTCGCGTTTAGAGCAGGACGAGACTTTTGAAGCGCTGCGTGAGCAAGCGCGTCAGCACACCACATTGGTCGCACGGGAAATGCCAAGAACCCAGTTGCTCGACCGCTGGTGGGTATCGAGTTACAGCGCTTTACGTTATCAGGCGAGTAATGATTATTTGCATTCTGGTCCCCAAACGGCAGTAGAAATGAATCTTTTAGAAGAAGCGGGTTCTCGTAGGGGTGAGGAGACGCTGGATGCTGACCCATTGAGCTATTTGCCAAGTCACTTACATCGTTTCCCCAAGGGAGCTACGCCGGGCACATTACTGCATAATGTGCTTGAACAGTGCGCTATTACAGGCTTCTCTAACGTTGTGGCGGAACCACAACAGGTGGATGAAATTATTCAACAAGCGCTTCGCGGCGAAGCCTGGGACGAATATCGAGACATGCTCAAGCATTGGCTGATGCATTATCTTGCGCTACCAATGAGATTTAGCGACAGTCTGCCGGCCATCGCGTTGACTGAACTAGAAGTTTACAAAGCTGAACCTGAGTTTTGGCTGCCTGTATCTGAACTGCAAGCAGTGAAGCTCGATCAACTAATACAACGGCATATTCATTCGGGGCATACGCGACCCAACCTTGAAGGCGCTCAACTTAATGGCATGCTAAAAGGATTCATCGACTTGGTGTTCGAGCATCAAGGGCAGTACTTTGTTGTCGACTACAAGTCCAACTGGCTCGGAGTGTCTGATGACGATTACAGCGCGGTCGCGATGACCGAGAAAATCTTGGCAAGTCGCTATGATGTGCAATATGTGCTCTATACGTTAGCGCTGCATCGTCAGCTTAGGCAGCGACTAGGCACCGATTATGATTACGATACGCACATGGGGGGTATTGCTTATTTATTCTTACGAGGTAATCACGCAGAGACCGGAGGCGTCTACCGGGCGCGTCCTCCATACGCTTTGATTGCTGAACTGGATGCCATGTTTGATGGAAAGGAGAGCCATGATGTCGCATGAAGCACTCAGTTATCTTCGCACTGTTGCCGATGAGTGGTTCGAGCATCAGTGGATACGTGCTGTGGATCGCGCCATGATCGATTTCTTATTGCGTAGCGGCGAGACTCACCCTGCCATGCTGGCGCTGGCGATGTTAACGTCTCATCAAGCTGGGCGCGGCTTGACGTCACTCAAGCTAGATGAGCTGAAAAATTCACCTGAGCGGTGTTTAGCATTGCCGCCGTCGGGTCGTCCTTACACTGTTACATCGCCTACCGAACTGCTCAATCAGCTCAACGTGTTTGATACAAGTTGGCAATCATCAGTGACTCTGCAGGGCAAGGATTCGCAAAGTAGTCCACTCGTGTTAGTGAGCCAGCATGAGGGTGAGCGTTTGTATCTGCGCCGGTATTGGTATTGTGAACAGTACAATAGTGCAAACCTTGAAAGACGCATGGAAACCAGTTTCAAGGTTGATGATAACGCACTCAATAAAACCTTGGATGCACTGTTCGACGCAGACGACGCGCCACTGAACTGGCAGCGTATGGCATGCGCGAACGCTGCAAGAAGTGGTTTTAGTGTTATCACAGGCGGACCCGGTACAGGAAAAACCTATACCGTTGTTCGGTTGCTTGTTGTGCTACAGCAGCAGTTTCAGCAGACACACGGGCGTGCGTTGCGCATTAAGTTGGCAGCCCCAACCGGTAAAGCGGCTGCGCGACTCAGTGAGTCGATTAACCAAGCGCTATCTGAGCTTAACGACAAGCTGCCTGCTGAGTTAAAGGCGTTGTTGGCAAACATTCAGGTTGAGGCATCGACTGTTCATAAATTGCTCGGTGTCATCGCTCATTCGAGACGTTATAGACATCATGATAAAAACCCAATTCGCGCCGATTTGATCGTGATTGATGAAGCTTCGATGCTGGACATCGAGATGATGACAGCGTTACTGCAGGCAACGCCGGCTGATGCGCAGTTGGTATTGTTGGGTGACAAAGATCAACTTGCTTCGGTTGAGGCTGGCGCTGTGTTAGGTAATTTGTGCGAGGGCGCAGAAAATGGACGTTATTGGTCCTCTACAATCGATAGTCTAACTCATACCCCTGAGCAACGAGCGTTGCTGACGGAATATTATGATGAGCAAGGTCCCAAGCGCTTGCAACATGTGGTCATGTTGCGCCAAACCCGACGTTTTGAGCAGGCAATAGCGGAAGTCGCTAACGCCATCAATCGGCAAGATACACAGACACTTGCGCGTCTGATGTCGACACAAGCCGAAGGTAGTGGACATGGCACTGTGAATTGGCTGATGTTGGAGAATGATACTGAAAGCCGGTTTGACGCGTTAATAAAAAATGGTTTTTCACAGTATTTGAGCGCTCTTAAAACTTGGCGTAATGCGCCTCCGGAACAACGAGATGCCGCCGCGGTATTGCATGCTTATGGGGCATTTCAACTGCTGACGGGCTTGCGTAACGGACCTTGGGGTGCCCATGCGTTGAATCGTTATGTTGCTGATGTGCTAGGGGTCGATTCAGAGCGCTGGTATGAAGGACGGCCGGTGATGGTCACCAAGAACGATTATGGTTTACGGCTAAATAATGGGGACATTGGCGTGACCTTTAGGATGCCAGAAACCGGTCAATTACGCGTCGCCTTTTTTGATGTGAACGGAAAAGTAAAATGGGTGTTGCCGAGTCGGCTGAACCATGTCGAGACGGTGTATGTAATGACGGTCCACAAGTCTCAGGGATCTGAGTTTGCGCATGCTGTACTTGTCAGTCCACAGCATGATTCGCCTGTGCTCACCAAAGAACTTTTGTATACCGGTGTTACGCGTGCGAAAAAGCAATTGACCTTGGTAGTCAGTCGTAAATCCGTTTTGTTGGACGCTGTATCAAAAAAAATTAATCGTTGAGTCGATTCTTATCGTATTTGTAAAGATTCTAATGTAAAGATACGTTTCTTTACCTATATTTAGGGAACCTAGACAAAAGGACCTCCGTCACGAATGCCACACTCAACACGAAAGCTCGACGAGCACATTTTTTTTGATTGCGTCGAACAAACGAGTCATTACTCACTATGGTTAAAACGTGTTGAACCGGATTCCGATGCTCTCGCGCAAGGGCGTTTAATCAACGATCGACGCTGGCAAAAGGTCGTGAATCCTAAATTGTTCCATGATGCGGGCGAGCAATATGGACTTGCTTTGCCTAAAGGCGTTTGGTTGGATGAGCTTAACTGGGATAATTTGATCGATGCGATTTCTGTTGCCGAGCGTATCGTCAATGCGCTGAAGCATACACACCAGCACGGGCTCATTCAGCGGACGATGAATCCGAGTGCGTTATATGTCACTGATGAGCATGTCATCGTGACCGACTTGTCGGCAGCGACAAAGATTAGGTTCATTCATACCCCTTGGTTTCCTCTGCCACATAACCCAACTTCGCTAAAGTCGATTGCTCCAGAGTTAACTGGACGTTCACAAGCGGTGGGCGACTTTCGTTGTGACTTTTACAGCTTAGGCGTGGTGTTATTTTATTGGTTTGCTAGAAAGTACCCGTTTGATGCAGACACAAGCGGCGGCTTGGTGCATCAACATTTAGTGGCGACGCCCGCACGGTTAGATCAAATTAACGTTGAGTTACCCAAGGTGTTGTCCGAGGTCGTGTCTCGACTCTTAGCGAAGCAGCCGTATCAACGTTATCGCAACGTTGATGAATTACTCAGTGATCTCGGCACTGTGCGTCAGGTCGTGTTAGGTCAGCGCAAGGATGATATCAACAGCATTTCTCGATTGGGCTTCGCGAGTGAGATCGAGCGGATTGGATCGTTGTATGGTCGAGACAACCCACTTAGGCAACTTGATAAAAAGTACAGCATGAGTCGCGATGGCGGGATTCAGGGTGTATTTATTTACGGTCGCTCGGGTGCTGGTAAAACATCTTTAGTGCGCAGTCTTTACCCACAAATGACAGCGGATGATGCTTTTTTTATCTCTGGTAAATATGAGCACTCGACGAGTGGTGTTCCATACATGGGGTGGCTTTCGGCGATTGAATCTTTAGCTGGCTATTTCGAACAAATGCCGACAGTCCAACGAGAACAATGGCGGACTTGGCTATCTGAAGTGCTGTCTGACTACTTATCGACATTTTTAAATTGGGCGCCCGACATAAAAGACAGCCTTGGTTTTGCTGATCTTGATAGCTCAGCTCAGCAGGTAAATCTGCCGGCATCAGAGCTAAAACAACGTGTTGGCGAAACTATCCGCCGCTTTCTATCGGTGTTTGAACGCGCCAATCGTTTACTGGTTATCTTTTTGGATGACTTACAATGGGCAGACCAAGCATCCGTCGAGTTGCTCGAATGGATTTTGACCCAGCCGAGTAAGGCACCTGTATTGTTCATTGGGTCATTACGCGAAAATGAGGTGGATAGCGGTCATCCACTGAGTATTGCGATGCAGGAGATCGAACGCGCGAACTTTGTACCAATTAAGCATATTAAGCTAGATGAGCTATCCGTTGATGATATTTCGCTGTTACTTGCTGAAAAAGTTCAGCATGAGAACAAACAGTTTCAACAGTTGGCCTATTGGTTACATAAACACAGCCGTGGCAATCCCTTCATGGTGTGGCAGCTGTTAAAAACACTTGGGCAAAAAGGACTGTTGTCGTATCGAGCCGAGACGGGCTGGCATTGGCAAATGGATGCGATTAACGATTTGGATGAAATTGATGACATTTTCTCAGTTATCGAGCTCCGTTTTCGGTTACTGCCAAGCGATGTCCAGAATCTACTGGCACAGGCTGCCTGTATCGGGGTACGTTTTGATGTTAAGTCGTTGGCGAACCTCACGGATCAATCGACCGATACAGTGTTGGAACAGCTGTTGCCAGCTATTAATGAGGAGTTTGTCGTTGTTGAGGCTGGAATAAGGTCGCTGACGCTCGACGAGTCGAGCATGACGTTTAGATTTATTCATGATCGCGTACAAGAAGTTGCTCATCGCATCCTTGATAGTATGAGCCGAGCCAAGGTCCATTATCAGCTTGGCATGCAACTCATTCAGCAAGCTCAGGCGCAAGCGGAAGCGCGCTCCATCCGCATCGTTAATCATCTATATCGCGGCAAACACTTTATAAAAAGTGCTGCTGAGCAGCGCGCCTTTTTACTCTTGGTGGTGCATGCCGCCAAGAAAGCATCATCGGCAGGTGCCTTTGCTGAAGCCTTAACTATCTTACGGCAAGGCATGCACGATAATCCATGTCTCGAGACACTGTGGCAGGCCGATCCCGATTTGGCCTATGCGTTATATTCTGAACGAGGTGAGCTTGAATATCTCAACTCGAATTTTGAACGAGCGGAATACTTTGTTCAGCAAGCGATTGGCAATACCGATTCGTTACTTAACAAAGCCAGTTTGTATACAAAATGGGTGCAGCAAGCGACATTAAGTGCAGATTATGAAAAGGCGGTTAAGCTTGCTCGCGAGGGACTGGCACTTTTTGATTTAGGTCTTCCAGAGGAAGCTGAGCTCAACACATCCTCTTTAAAAGAGATGGTCGCGGACGCCGTGTCGGAACGTTCATATGACGACTTAGAGCACTTACCAGTGCTTGAAGATGACACCCAACGCGCGATCTTAGCGTTACTGATAGCCGTTGGACCCCCTTGCTATCGTGCTTTTCCTCGGCTGTGGTCGAGTGTCGTTATCGCTCAGTTCAAGTTGATGGTCACTTACGGTGCAAATGGTGCCGCAGGGTACACCTTTCCAGCACTCGGTGGGTTACTTGTAAATCATGGGCTTGCCGATAGCGCGCCGATTAAATCACTGTATCGGGTCACTGAGTCATTAACACGAAAACGTGGTGATATGAGTGCTCAAAGTATGGGCTTTCTTATGATGGGAAGCTCACTCAGCCATTGGTTTAAGGCGCAGAGAATTGCGAGCGATGATTACATGGCTGCCTACCGGTGTGGTCAACAGTCGGGCAACTTGCAATATGCTGTTTATGGCTTTGGTCATGATACCTATTGCCGATTTTTATCTGGTGAACCGCTTTCTGAGCTAGTACCGCGCGTTGAACATTATCTTGAGTACGCCAAGCAGCGTGGCAATACCTGGGGTATTGACCTGATGACAGGTGCGCTCGGGGTGATGTATCGATTGAGTGGTATCGGTCACTTCCGCGGTAACTTTGAGCAGCATGTTGCCCAAGCAACCGTAAATAATAACCATCAAGTACTTGCCATTTTGGGTTGCATGCGACTGATCGAAGGTTTAGTTGGCAACGAGCGAATGGTGGTACAAAAAGCACTTGAGCTCGGTGAACGCTACATTGAGCATACGTCAGTACAAGGTTTACTTCCCATGGCGCATTGGCCTGGGTTACGCATATTAGCATTGAGCCAGCTTGAGCAACTTGATGACGGACCTCTTAATATTGCCATTGAGCGTTACAGCACTTGGACGGTATGGCAGTCTGATAATTTTCAGCATTGGTTGGCGCTAATGCGCGCGGAGCAAGCTCGCTGTAAGGATGAGATGGAGCAAACACTCGGTCACTATGACAGAGCATTGCGGCTTGCTCAGAAGCAAGGTCAGTGGCAAACCGCTGCGATAATTGCGACGCGCGCTGAACATTATTGGCAAAGTAAAGGTCATCCTGGGTTCGCAGCGGTGTATTCATCACAGCGGCATCACGTGATGGAGCGTTGGGACGCGATCGAGGTAATGAATGATAGCGAGCGTAAACCCCATTCAACGGGTTACTCAATGAGCATGGATGCGGTGATCGAGATCGCTCAAGCGCTTTCAGCATTTACCGAGCACGATCGCCTTGTATCTGAGGTATCCCGTATTCTAGTGAGGCAAACCGGCGCACAGCGACTTGCCCTCATGTTATGCGAGGATGATGAGCTTAAACTCGTCATGGATGTCGAACATAATCTTGAGAAATACTTTGAACCCAGCGTCGCGTTGGATCAGGTCAATAACCTACCGACCGCAATGATCAGACATGTGGCAAAAGTGAAAAAGCTTCAGCACATCAACGAACACACGCTAATAAACCGGAGTTGGCATAACCGCGCTGAGGATATCAAGAATAATCATATCAATGACTTTTCTGGCTCAGCAGTTAGCGTGCCTTTGGTCTACTTGGGGGATTTGATTGGCGTACTGTACCTAGAACATAGCCGCAACCGTTACGCATTCAATGAGCGGCAGATGCCGATTGTGGAGTTTATCGCGGCGCAAGCTGCGATTTCGATTCGCAATCTTGATTTAATGCGAGCATTGGCTCGCGAGGGCGAAGCGCGCGCTGAGGCCGAGATGCGTATGCGCTTTGCTGATGCCGAGATGGCATCTCATGACAAAGTAAGACAGCAGTTGCAGCACCTTGCCAATACCGACGCGCTGACTCAATTGCCGAATCGCCGTTTCTTTATGAACGAATTACGGCAAAGTTTTGATGTGTACAAGCGCCAAGGTCATCAAGCAGCGGTTGTTATGATGGATATTGATTCGTTTAAAGTTATTAACGACCATTACGGTCATAGTGCTGGCGATGAGGTGCTCAAGGCGATGGCTGAGCAGTTTAATCATGCAATACGTATCAACGACGTCGCAGCAAGGATTGGCGGTGAGGAGTTTGCATTACTTATCCGTGAGGCAGACTTTTCACAGGTCTTAGCCATTGCTGAACGCCTACGCAAAGCTATTGAACTTGATTCGATCAAACACAGTGGTGAAGAAGTCGATTACACGGTCAGTATGGGAATTTCGCAGTTTGAGCCGAAAGATACTCAATTTGAATCGATTTTGAACCGTGCCGACCGTGCGCTCTATCGCGCGAAGTCGCTTGGTAAAAACCGAGTGTGTCATGTTGAATTAGAAAAGTGAGCCGTACGGTGTTTCGCGCCTGTAATTCGAAACACCGTACGACAACTGCTCACACAGCTAACTAACGTGAAGTGCAATTTAATTATATGCAATCTATTCTCATTTGCAATACTAAATGAAAAAAATTCTCATTTAGATTATCCTATGTTAACCTGTTCATGATTTAAACAGTGATTTAGGAGTCGCCATGCGCAGTACCATTGCAGAAAAAGTCACTCAAGTACGTCATTGGAACGATACACTCTTTAGCTTCAAAACCACTCGACAGCGCTCATTCACCTTTGAAAATGGGCAGTTTGTGATGATTGGCTTAGAGGTCGACGATAAGCCTTTGTTACGTGCTTACAGTATTGCCAGTGCAAACTATGAAGATGAACTGGAGTTTTTCAGTATCAAAGTACCCGATGGTGCACTCACTTCACGTTTGCAACATATTGAAGTTGGTGACGAAGTTATTATGTCGACGCGTCCGACAGGCACGCTTGTGCCGGGTCATTTACTACCCGGCAAACGTTTGTACTTGCTGTCTACTGGGACCGGTTTAGCGCCTTTTATGAGCGTAATTAAAGACCCTGATATTTACGAACAGTACGAGCAGGTGGTGTTGGTGCACGGTGTGCGTTACGTATCGGAGCTTGCTTACCAAAAAGAAATTGGCGAAGACTTGCCTAATAATGAGTTCTTTGGTGATTGGGTTAAGGAAAAGCTACGCTACTACCCTACGGTCACACGTGAACCATTTCGCGATGAAGACCATCAAAAACGCATCACCGAGTTACTTGAGTCGAATACACTTACGCGCAAGTTAAGTTTACCTGATATTGATCCGGAGCATGACCGTTTTATGTTGTGCGGAAATGACGCCATGCTGCAGGACTTAATGGCTATCTTGAACGAGCGAGGCTTTAGTAAAGCGACATCACGTAGACAAGGCAGTTATGTGATTGAGCAAGCGTTTATCGAAAAGTAAACGCATTGCATCAAGGCACCAAGTTTGCCACGCTAACAGAACGGCTGGAGTTAAGGAGTCTGTTATGAAGGCGTGGCAAACCACCGTAGACGAAGTGCGTCACTGCACGTTATGCGAGCCTGAATTACCCTTAGGAGCGCGACCTGTCATTCAGTTTCATCCCAGCGCACGTATTCTTATCGCGGGCCAAGCGCCCGGTATTCGTGTACACCGATCCGGGAAACCTTTCGATGACCCCAGTGGCGAACGATTACGGTCTTGGCTAGGTGTTGATAAACCCGATTTTTACGATGCCTGTCAGTTTGCTATTTTACCCATGGGCTTTTGCTACCCAGGTACGACAGCATCGGGCGATGCGCCGCCCCGAGCGGAATGTGCCGATGCGTGGCGCGAACAATTACTCGCTCAACTTCCCCATTTACGGCTGACCTTGGCGATAGGGCAATATGCTCAGCAGTGGCATGGTCAACGGTTACCCGCTATTAAACCCGAGCGGACACTCACTGAACGTGTAAAAAATTGGCGAGCTTGGCTCGAACACGGCATACTGCCCTTACCTCATCCGAGTCCACGCAATAACCGCTGGCTTGCCAAAAACCGCTGGTTTGAAGATGAGGTGCTACCCGAGTTGAAGGCGCAAATTGCGCAATACCGAGGCGCTCAATAATGAAAAGATTAGCAGCTTATGGACGCTTGATATGCTTTTTCGTCGCAGCCATGATAGGCATCCAAGTCCCCCAGTTTGTTGACCAGTATGGCGACGCCGTATATGCCCACCTGAACGAAGCAAAAGCCAGCGTGGCCGAGTTTCAACAGGAAGCTGATCGCTATTTCGACGGCTCTATTGAACGTCTTATTGATTACTATCGAGCCTCAGATGACCCCGTGTTTATTGATGGTGGCGAGAGTATCGAAAGCATTTATCAGCGCTATCAGACATTACAATCGGCTTGGAATCAATACCAGCAAGGCCATTGGCAGCGCTATCAAACAACGTTCTTATCACCTGTAGTCGACATACGCAGTGAGGCTTGGGCGCGTTATGATTATGCCGTTCGGCTGACGCCTGAAGCACTTGTAATGGCGGTCGCGGTCGGATTAATCGTTAGTTTGCTAGCCGATTTGTTGTTGAGCTTGTTATTATGGCCGCTCAGAAAACGTCGGACGGTGGCGCACTAGGAGGAAGTAATGTCGTATGATTGGGTGGTGTTTGATGCTGATGAAACGTTATTTAGATTTGATGCTAAGCGCGGTCTGACTCAGCTGTTACAGTCTTACGAGGTCGACTTTACCGAAGCGCACTTTCAGCGTTTTAAAGAGGTTAATGCACCGTTATGGGACGCCTTTCAACGAGGTGAAATCTCCGCAGCAGACATCAAGGCGCGCCGTTTTGTCGATTGGGAAGCGCGTTTAGGTGTGTCATCAATGGAGCTTAATCGTCAGTTTATGGCGCAGATGGGCAGTATCTCCTCGACTCTAGACGGTACCGAGGCAATGTTGAACTCGCTCGATAAAAAGGTGGGGATGGGCATCATCACGAATGGTTTTGTTGAGCTTCAACAAGAACGCCTAGTAGCGCACCAACTTGAGCAGTACTTTGACTTTGTCGTTGTTTCTGAGGCACTTGGCGTGGCGAAGCCGCACCCAGAGATTTTCCATCATACCCATCGTGAATACATCTCTGAGGACGTTCCTGCCCATCGGATCTTAATGGTTGGAGATAATCCGCATTCGGATATACTCGGCGGGCAACGCGCTGGTTGGCACACGTGTTGGCTCAATGAGCATGAGGCACCCTGTCCCGATGAAGTCAGCCCCAACCATACTATTCGGCATTTGAGTGAATTAATTGATCTAGTCGCTTAGTTACCACCAACGGCCGACGCGCTTTTTATAGTCGACATAGGTGTCGCCAAAGCGGTTCTCGAGTTGGCGCTCTTCGGGGCGAATTTGAAATAGGTTCATATAGAACATATATACCGGTAAGCCTAGCAGTGCTGCCATATTCTGCAGGGATAGGCCCCAAGTAAATAGAATAATCAGGAAGCCAAGGTACATCGGGTTGCGAGTCCAGCGATAGATCCCTGACGTCACTAAAGCGCTCGATTGATGAGGTACGCGGGGATCCACGGTGGTTTTTGCTTTACTAAAAGCCAACCAGCCGAGTAACGGCAGCAAAAAGCCGATGGCCAATAATGTGATACGGACCCAAGTCGGCACCCAGCCAAATTGGACCGAGGGAAATAGCAAAGCGCATACATACATTAGCGCGGCGATCAAAATGACCAGTAATAGTGGGGGTACTTTGAGCTCAAGTGCTTTCATAATTTAGGATGATCAACGATGGAACAGCACGTCATTATTGACCAAACCCGACGTTGGGTACAAGAGGTTGTGGTTAAGTTCAATTTTTGTCCTTTCGCGCGTCCAGAAGTCGAGGCGCAACGGGTTCGTTATTGTGTTGTGCCAGAGCAGGACCGCCTTAGTCAGCTTGAGGCTCTCAATCATGAGTTATTGACGTTACAGGAGCAGAGCGCAATAGCGACCACATTATTGATTGTACCTAACGGCGTCGAAGGGTTTTACGACTTTTTAGATTTGCTTGACCAGGCGAATGAACTGCTTGAATTGCAAGGCTTCGCCGGTGAGTTTCAATTAGCCCACTTTCATCCTGATTATTGCTTTGCTGATGCTAAACAAAGTGACCCAGAAAACTATACCAACCGCTCGCCTTACCCGGTTTTGCACCTTCTACGTGAACATATGATGGAAGAGGCGTTGGAGCAATTTGAACACCCTGAAAAAATTCCCGAGCGTAATATTGAGTACTGTCGTCGCCGAGGTGCCGAGTACTTTGCTCAGCAACTGGCGACAATCACTGCTGGAAAAGGTTAGAGCACGTTATTGAGTGCAATACCCACACCCAGACGGGTTTGTTTATGGTTGTAATCAATTAAACTCTCGCCGTAGCCCGTAAAGAGGCTGGTGTAGCCAATAAATTTACCCCATAGCGGAAAGGTAAAATTAAACTCAGCTGAACCACGACCTGTTTCGATGGCGTGACGTAGGTTTAACGTATACTCGAAGTCATCAATATTGGCAGCAACCGAGAACTCATAATCGCCGATATAATCGGTGATATTGGGGTTGTCATCTCCCGACGATTGCATTGGATCGGTCTTCGCATCCTCTTGAAAGCGAATCCATGGTTTAAGACTGAAAACAAAAGGGCCCTTTTCAGCGACAAACTGCACGTAGGCACGATTCCAACTGCGCGAGAGAGCTTGGCTGCGACCATTTGATAAATGCTCGATACCGATTGCTAACCCGGTATTAGTACCGAATGGGTGCCAACCTGTCGGTGTGGTGTAGAACACTTCGGGTTGGTAGTTGGTCTCGCGAAACGGTTTAGAGATATTGCTGGCGTAGACCTGCCACCAAGACTGCATGGTAAAGCCAAAAAATAGCTTATCGCCCTCAATTAACAAGCTCTCTTTATTGACAGGTACTTTAAAGCTGAGCTGAAGTTTGGCTTCGTATTCCTCTAAGTTATCTTCATAACCTTCAAACGTTTGATACGGAGCCGTATTGATATCTGTTGTTCCCCAAACGGGTAAAATATAGTTACGGCGGTGAGGGGTTAACACGTAGGGGTCGAACTCTGTGACTTTTTCACTTTGCATGCGCTTAGTGAGCGCCCCAGGCTCTTTCACTTCGTCAATTTTTACGACGTCTTGATCATCCTCTTCTCGCAACTTCTCGGTACATTGCTGACGTACTTCGGCAATGGTCACAGAGGCGTTTTCTTTATTCATCGCGTCGAGGAGACACTGCTGCATGGCAGAGAGATCTTGTGCTTGAGCGGTGGACGCAAGGCACGCCGCCGAAAAGGTAAGCGGTATAAAGATACGACGAGGCATGACAGCAAATCCTATATAATTGAATGTAATAAATCATGACTAATACGCATCTAAATGTCCACTCAGATCCCTCCGTATCATGAACTCTTAACACGACTTTTTCGTAACCCTTTTATAAATTCGTATTTTTATTTAATCTGGAGACGTTATGAAAGTTGCAGTAGTAGGTGCGAACGGAAAAATTGGTACACACGTGGTCGAGCAGTTGCAACAAGCTAAAACTCATCCAGTTGTCGCGATGGTGCGCAAACAAGCGCAAGTGGATGGTTGGAAAGACCAAGGCGTTGATGCGCGCCTGTTGGATTTAGAAGGTCCTGTGAGTGCCATCGAAAAAGCCTTTGAAGATATTGATGCTGTGATTTTTACAGCCGGCTCAGGTGGCGCCACAGGTGATGATAAAACACTGATGGTTGATTTGGATGGCGCGGTTAAAACAATGGAAGCCGCGCACGCAGTTGCTGCCGATCGGTTTATTCTCGTGAGTGCGTTACAGGCGCACAATCGCGAAAATTGGAATGAGGATTTGCTGCCATACTATGTCGCCAAACACTACGCCGACAAAGAGCTGATGCGTAGCGAACTTGATTGGACTATTGTTCGTCCTGGCGGTTTAACAGATGAGCCAGGGGAAGAAAAAATCGAGCTGGCTGAGAACTTAGGTCGCGGCACGATCGCCAGAGAGGATGTGGCGAGAATTCTCATTCGTTGCTTGGATGCAGACAACACGATTGGTAAGCACTTTGATGCGCTCACGGGCGAGCATGGTGTCGAGGCGGCTGTTAAACGTATTTAACGGCGCGTGGCGTGTGCCCAGTTGTGGCGCACGCTAATCCTGTTTTTCTTGGTGCTCTTTCTCTGATGCGCTATTGGGGACATAAATGGCGACGCCTTCAGCGGTTTTATCGGTGAGCCCAAAAAGCCGTCCTAATTGAACGCTAAGCCCTACATTGCCTGAATAACTGCCAATCCCTGTTCCTACGTAAACAGAATTATCACGTTTTTCGCCCGTGGTCTGTAACAATATGCCATTGGCGCCCAGTTTAGCCGCCTGTTCCTTCAGTCGTTGTACAACCGCATCCATTTGCGCTTGATCACCAAAACTCCAACTACCATCGCTGGATACCGATACAAGTGCGATCGTATCGTATTGCGCGGGTTCTTTTAGATAGAGCTTGACAGCGTCGACGTTGATTGCAGGACGTGCCTCGCCGATCATAACGGTCGAGGGTTTCGAGGAACAAGCCGTTAGCCCCAAAAGCATAACAGCCGTCGTGAGCCAGGCCGAACGTCGAGAAAAGGCGTTGCGCATAATACACTCCAAACAAGTCCCTATTGATTGAGTATACGCAATTTATCGGCTTTTAGTGCGTTCTTTACATGAAAATGATAAAGCGCTATGGCCTGATAGCATCAGGCTTTATCAACGTCCACTCTCGAGTTTTTATTTTGTTCGATCATTCCAGGTAACTTGAGTACCTCTCTTGGGAATCCAAACGCGTCTATCAAAAAATTTGAGTCATTAGTTTCAATAAATATTTCTTTATTCATGAGGTTGTGAATCAGATGTGACTTCGTTATTTCTTTCATCGCAACACGCGTTTTACACTTAGAAGTTCTGTAGATTAGCTGGTTGTCATCTATCTTAATGTAGTCGTTCTTATTTTTTTTAATTTTTCTAATTGAGTGAAAAATAAAGTATATGTACGTCGGAATACATAACATAGATAAAATGCTTTTGTATGTAATATCGTTGTAAACACTGGCATTTGTAAAAAGTACTAGGACACCAACAAAAAACAAAATTCAAATTATATTTGCTACATTAAATGAAAACGTTTTCTCATTACTAGACATAGGTTTTACCCTTGAGACAACTGAAAGGGTCTCCTAATTTTCTATAAAAAGGCGTTTAAAGAGTTCACTTTTAGTTGACATTAGCCAACCCTTCCGCGCACGCATAGGCGCTGGACCATGCCCACTGGAAGTTATAGCCGCCGAGCCAGCCGGTCACATCGAGTACTTCGCCAATGAAAAACAATCCAGGCTGCAACTTACTTTGCATTGTTTTAGAACTGACTTCATCCACATTAACACCGCCTAGCGTGACTTCTGCGGTCCGGTAACCCTCAGTGCCATTAGGCTTAATTTGCCATTGGTTAAGCTGTTCAGCGATGGTTTGAAAGGTTTTTTTGCTGATATTTGCGAGTCGGTGAGTCAAGGGCCATTGATGATAGGCACCCAGTTGAGTGACGACGCGCTTTGCGAACAGCTGCTGTAATACGGTATTGAGCTGTGCTTTCGGTTGCTTAGCTTGGTTTTCTTGTAACCATTCAAGCGCATCGGTACCAGGCAAACAATCAACGGTAATCGCCTCGCCGGGTTGCCAATACGAAGAAACTTGCAGCATCGCAGGACCTGAAAGGCCGCGGTGGGTAAATAGCATTGCTTCGCTAAAGTGACCATCGTTGGCGTTCGCTGCAACATCCATTGATACACCGGCGAGCTCGGCAAACGCTTCCTTTTCGGGCGGATGCAGGGTAAACGGCACTAAGCCAGCGCGTACAGGGACAATCGAGTGACCGAACTGTTCCGCAATTTGGTACCCCAGCGGCGTAGCACCGAGCTTAGGCATAGAGAGTCCGCCACAGGCAACGACTAACTTGCTGGCGCTCAATTGGCCCTGCGAGGTATTAATACGGTACGTGTCTTGTTCGTAGTCAACATCCAACACTTCGGTTCTCAGCTGTACTTTGGCGCCGTAACGTTCGCACTCATCGAGCAACATACGCACAATGTCTTTAGCTGACTCGTCACAGAACAGCTGACCGAGCGTCTTCTCGTCATAGGGGATCTGGTATTCCGCGACTAATCCAATAAAATCCCATTGGGTGTAACGGCTCAAGGCAGATTTGCAGAAGTGCGGGTTACTTGAGAGATAGTTTTCTGGGCTCGCGTACATGTTGGTGAAGTTACAACGCCCACCACCAGAAATCAGAATCTTCTTGCCCGCCTGTTTAGCGTGGTCTACGACAATAGCTTTGAGACCATTGCGTGCGGCATGAGCTGCACAGTGTAAACCGGCAGCCCCCGCACCAATAATCACTACATCAAATAACGCCATTACTGCTCTGACTTCAATACATCGAGCACATATCTTGCGGCACTGACTTCAAATTGTTTTTCGTCTTCGACGAACAGGTGTTCCACGATACCGTCGACGATAACCATGGCGTAACGTTTTGAACGGATACCACCAAACGCACCCGTATCATTCGCTAACCCGAGTGTTTGGCTATACTCACCATTACCATCAGACAATAACCGAACTTCATCTCCGATCCCCAGCTGATCACCCCATGCTTTCATTACAAAGGCGTCATTAACTGAAAGGCAGTTGATGCTTTGAACCCCTTGTTCAGCAAACTCTTGGGCAAGCGATACATACCCTGGTAAGTGTTTCTCCGAACAGGTCGGAGTAAAGGCGCCTGGCACTGCAAAAAGGACATGAGTACCTTTTGCGAAAAGCTCTTGCGGGTCGTAATGTTGGATACCTAATTCACCTTTTGAGGTGAGTGAGCCAGACGGTAATAGACCATTTTCTTTAATCATAATTGTTCGAATCCTTGCTTTATATAAACATCAAATCGATGCTTTTTACTGATAATTTGCGTATTCGGTTCTCTTTGCCCTAGAAAGTCGGCATGATCGGGACGTTTAACCACGACGCGATATTTAGCAGCTTGCAAAGCAGGATCTAATAACTCGTCGGCATCTTCATCAGCACCAACTAATTGTTGAAACATTTGCATGTCTTTTTTCACTTGGGCGCGCTGCTTGCCCGACTTCGGATACATCGGGTCTAGGTATACCACATCATATTGCTGAGCTGGCACTTGATTTACATGCTGAAAGTCGAGCAGTTGCATACGCTCGCAACAATCAGCAATTTTGTCTGTGCCAGCCCGCCCACGATTAATGGCATCTCTCAGTAAAGCACGTACTAACGGGTGGCGCTCAATTAAATCAACTGATGAACCAAAAGCAGCGACCATTAGCGCGTCGCGAGCTAATCCTGCTGTCGCATCTAACACCCTAGGTTTACGCTTACCAGTAATGCCGAGCGCCTTTATCAGCGACTCTGACTTTAAACTTGAGTGAACCGCGCGATAACCGGCTTTTCCCACTCTAAAGTCTAAACTTAGCGGTTTAATTGCTTTTGGACCTGTTAACCAGACAAGCTCCAGGCCGTTATTAGTTTGCTTTAGCTGAAAGTCGGCGCTCATGAATGCTTCGCAGCTCGTTGCATATCAACGTGTGGAATATCATCTTCAAGATAGTCTTCACTAATGGCTTCAAATCCGAACGATTGGTAAAAATCTCTCAAGTAAGTCTGCGCTTGCACTTGAATCGGGTTATCAGGGGCACGTGAGTCAAGGTAGTCGATGGCGCGTTGCATGAGCTCTCGCCCCAAACCTAAACGTCGGGCGTCGGCGGTGGTCAGTACCCGACCAATTTTTGAGGGCGAGCAACCTTGTGATGCTTTGAATATACGTGCATAAGCGACCATCTTACCACTTTCATTGCGTGCAAAAAGGTGCTCAGCGTCGAAGTCAGTACCATCAGCGTCTAAATATGGACAGTTTTGTTCTACAACAAAAACGTCTTGGCGGATATTTAGAATTTCATAGAGCTGATGGGTGTTTAATTCGTCAAAAGTTCTTAAAAACCAGTTCATGTCCCTACTTTTTTAATGTCACGTTTAATTGGAATCACATTACGTTGATGTTCGTGGGAGAACAGTGCCAAAAGTTCTGCGACGGGTTTGCGTGCGTCACCTTTTTGGCTAATATTACGAGCAACCTTCAGACTACTGATTTTTGCCTGCTCGTACAATGCGCGTGTTAACGGCGTATCGTGATTACTTATTAGTACAGGAATCTGCCGTTTACAAGCTGCCCGTAATGCGTGTCGAGCTAATTCACTTTGCTCATCTAAACTGAATCCACCTGTCGCATAACTGGTAAAGTTGCTCGCTTGTACAAGTGGTGCATAGGGCGGGTCACAGTATATAACATCGCCTTTCCTCGCTCTCCTGAACACTTGTTCAAAAGAGCTGCAGACGAACTTAGCACGCTTTGCTTTTTCTGCAAAAACTTCTATTTCTGCCTCTGGAAAGTAAGGCTTACGATAGTCGCCAAATGGGACGTTAAATATACCGCGGCTATTATAGCGACATAGGCCGTTATAGCCGTGTCGGTTCAAGTATAAGAACAGTAGCGAACGGTAATACGGGTCATTACTCTCATTAAATGACTTTCTGAGCGCGTAATAGGCGTCTTGCTGATTATTACGCGGTGTAAAAAATCGCTGCGCATCGGTTATAAATGTTTTCGGGCGGCGCTTCACAAACTGGTACAGTGTGATGAGATCGGGGTTGATGTCGTTAAGTAAATAACGGTCATAATCAGTGTTCAGAAATACTGAACCTGCACCAACAAAAGGCTCAATTAACTTACGCCCCTCGGGCAAACACGCCTTGATGGGCTCAACCAGGCCGTACTTGCCTCCTGCCCATTTTAAAAATGCCCGATTTCGTTTCATTAGCCGGCCTTTGGTGGATTGAAAGACTAGTGTACCCGAAAGCCAAACATATGAAAATTACTCTCCGCTTGCCTGCCCTTGTTCCTGTTGAATCACAGCATAAGATTTAGCCCAAGGACCTAAAGCCCTTAAAGCGTCTGGTAGTGCGGCCGCCTCTGCACGCGCCGCGTCAATCGTGTTGTGGCTCCCTAAGATAACGACAAAGCTGTTATCTTTTTGACGTTGATAAATACGTGCTTGTTGGGTGAGCTCGTTCCGCGTTATGAATTCCATCAAGGTTGGTTTATCGCTAGCAATTGTGAGCTGTACGGCATAATTTTGAGGCGGCTGTTGCGCCACCCATTGACGGTCAGTCAACGAATGAGCGTGTGTGGGCGGCTCCGCTTCTTGTAAGGAGCGTTTATCGTTAATCAGCTGAAGCTCGACCTCACGCGGATCGCTCTCTGATGCGGCTACGCGGTTAAGGGAGTGCAGCGCCTCGCGATAGGACGTTGCTAGCTCGGCCGGTAACATTTCAAACTGATTTGACTGAATTGGCTCAAAGCGTGGGAGCTCCTGCTGTACGGTCTTGCTTGCTGTGTCCTCTGCCGGGCTAGTGTCTTTTTCAGGCGCCGTTACCACCGTTGAAGTTGCATCCTCCTGAGGACTAAAATAGTCGAGAATCGCTTGGTAGTTTAATGCCGCTAAGCCCGCTAAGGCTAACGTGATACTCGCTGCGAGAATTTTAACGATAGGCACATTGCCTTTCGGCGACGCCGATTCAAGATTATCCTCTTCATGGGCTAATTGACTCGAAAAACTGTCGTGATCGACCTCTTCAGGCTCAGCGTAACGCTGTGACTGGGTCATCAGCTTCAACTGCAAACGCTGCTGAATTTCGCCGGGGTAGCCATTGATAGTGGCTAAAAATTGCTGAATTTTATCGAGGTTCCAAAGTGCGCGTTGGCGTTCGGGTAAGAGTGCCTGAATAAAGCGCATCTGCTCTTCTTTACCTAATGGAGGAATCTCAACTAATTCGGGTCGCTTTACACGTAATTGCGGTGGTGGTGTTTGCTGAAAAACCCAACGCGACTCGGCAGAAATGACGATGCTTACGCGCTGTCCTAGTGCACAGAGTTGGTTGACCGTGTTGACACACTCAGCCAAAAAGGTGTCCGGCATCAGTTCACCGTTATCGATCACAATCACCGCATGATTCAGCGGGCGCTGGCGCTGTATTTCACGACTTAGGGTTTCATCATTTAAGCTGATGGTACCAAAAAGTTGATTAAGAATTTGCGCTCGCAAACGTTCTACCGATGAACGTTCTGAAACTTGCACCCAAGCGCACTCGGCATAATTAGAGGCTTGCTCAACAAATAACTCACTGATAGTTGATTTACCGCTACCTTGGGGACCGTGCAGTAGCACCAAGGTGTCACTGTGTTGACAGTGTTCATGCAAGCGATCAATCACCGCCTGTTGTGAAGGCTTGGATTTAACAGGTGCTGCGACGATATGTGATGAGTAGGCGTTAGCCGGCATAATATGCTTCCTATGTGATGCGTTCTAGCAACATTCAGTCAGCACAGCGGCTAGCTCCTCGTCAGTTAGGTTGTTAGTGACTTCCGCCTTACCAAGGCCGAGCGGTAGCACAAAGTTAATTCGATTATCTTTAACTTTTTTATCGCGCTTCATGTAGCTAAGCCAGTCTGCAAAAGCCATGTTAGGCGCTTGCGTTGGCAACTGTAACGTTGACATCAGGTTTAGCACGCGACGGAAATCTGACGAAGACATCCGCTGTGTTTTCTCTGATAGCTTAGATGCAATAATAGTGCCAGCTGCAACAGCCTCGCCGTGTGTCCAGTCACCGTATTCAGTCGCCGCTTCAATTGCGTGACCAAAGGTGTGCCCTAAATTTAGCCACGCACGAATACCTGACTCACGTTCGTCTTTAGCAACAATTTCTGCTTTAATTTCGCAGCTGCGCTGAATAGCGTATTGCAGCGCTGATTCGCTTCGCTTTGACAGTGCATCGGCGTGTTGTTCGAGCCATTGAAAGAAGTCGGCGTCATAAATGATGCCGTACTTTACGATTTCCGCCAGACCACTGCGGTAGTCGCGTTCAGTCAAGGTCGCTAAACAATTCAGATCGATGACAACGGCTTTGGGTTGATAAAACGCACCAATGAGGTTTTTGCCTTGTGGATGATTGATCGCTGTTTTACCGCCAACCGATGAGTCAACTTGAGAAAGTAGCGTTGTGGGGATTTGATAGAAGTCCACGCCACGATGATAGGTTGCAGCAACAAAGCCCGCTAAGTCGCCTACCACTCCGCCACCTAAAGCAACGATGGCGCAATCTCGGCTAAATCCTTCGGCAATCAGTTTATTGGTAATTGCTTCAAACGAAGACAGACTTTTGTACTGCTCACCATCGTCCATCTCAAACAATACGAGGTGGTGCTCGACAAGAGCTTCTTCGACCTGCGCAAAATAGTGTTTAGCGACAGTCGGGTTGCTTAGCACGAACACATTTTTGTTTAAGTCAGGTAGCAGCGTCTTAAGTTGGCGTAGATTATCGGCGGCAATATGAATGTGGTAGCTGCGTTCGCCCAACTCAACATGTACATTGGTCATAACACAGCTCCCCAAAGAGGTTAACCTAAACCGTTAACCCCAAGTTGTTCAATAATCTCGTTCACGACGACTTTGGCACTTTGTTCGTCAGTGCGTACCACAATATCCGCTATCTCTTCGTACAGCGGGTTGCGTACTTCAGCCAACTCTTCAAGCACCTTACGCGGATCGTCTGCCTCGGCAATAAGAGGACGACGCTTGTCGCGTTGTGTACGAGCCAATTGTTTATCGATGGTCGTTTCTAAATACACGACAACGCCACGAGCAGAAAGACGGTTACGGCTTTCTTTGCTCATGACCGAACCACCACCTGTCGCTAAAACAATGCCCATATGCTCAGTCAGTTCTTCAATGACTTTTTCTTCCCGCACTCGGAAGCCTTCTTCACCTTCCAGCTCAAAAACCCAGCTGATGTCAGCGCCGGTGCGTCGTTCAATTTCTGTATCTGAATCGTAGAAATCTAAATGAAGTTGTCTGGCAATTTGACGACCAATCGTACTTTTGCCGGCGCCCATTGGGCCGACAAGAAAAATATTACGTTTCTCAGCCATATTCCTGCTTACATCACTGTTAAATTAGCTGTAAATCACGAATCCGGAGTGTCTGGAGACGTCCCCCAACTCAACGAAAAGAAGCGGGATTATCTCAATTAGATTGCATTTTAGCAAATTTATTCCGATTCACTTAACAGCGTGGGTGTAACGAAAATAACCAGTTCACGTTTTTCTGATTGTTCACGCTGATTTTTAAAAAGATTACCGACAAGCGGCAACGAGGACAATATGGGGACACTTGTATCATCCTTCAACTCATATTGCTGAAAAATTCCACCCAGTACAATCGTTTCGCCACTTTTTACTAACACACGAGTCGCCATCTCTTGAGTATCGATAGCCACTGCGGGGCCTGTTGGCGTTGATACGGTATCGCCACGGGTATTTTGTGTAATGGTCAAATCAAGCATTACATAGTCGTTCGATGTGATTTGTGGAGTGACCCTCAATCCCATGACCGCCTTTTTGAATTTCACAGCGGTAGCGCCCGAGGCAGCGCTCTCGACATACGGAATTTCGGTGCCTTGCTCGATATAAGCCGGTTGTTGGTTAGAGGTGAAAATCTTTGGCTTCGCGATAATGTCTGCTTGATTATCTTGTTCCATCGCTGAGAGTTCGAGATCGAGCAATAAGCCATCGGAGAGTTTGCCGACATTTACTTTAAAGCGTCCCGCGGCAGGAACGGAGGGTAAGTCAACACGCATGCCCTCAATGATCTGTGTGCTGTTTCCCGCTTCTCGAAGAGTCGTCAGGTCGCCCCAACGAACACCGAATTGCTCAATGGCATTACTTTTCATAGTGACCATACGCGCCTCGATCATGACTTGCTTGACCGGTACATCAAGTTGCGCGATTAATTGTTTAATGCCTTCCATGTAAGCGGGAGACTCTTTCAAAATCAGCGTATTGGTTCGCGCATCAATCGAAACTGCGCCTTGTTTTGAAAGCAAACGCTGCTCGTTTTCTGAAAGAAGCTGGGCGATATCCTCTGCCTTCGCATGATTGAGGGGTATTAGGTGAGGCAGCGCCGCTTGTTGTGTTGCCTCTACTTCAGACTGGGTCGATGTTGCTCGTGTGACGCGTACTAGGTTGTTATTCATGCGTATTGTCAAACCATAGCTTTCGGCAAGTTGATGCAGTAACTCAAGTGCATCGACATCACTGACAGACAAACTGACCGTCTCCTGTATGGCTTTATCAGCGATAAGGTTAAGCTCGATTTTGTCGGCAATTATTTCAAAGGCAGTGACTAAATCGACATCCTTCAGCGTCAATGTAATATTAGGCTTATCGCTTGCCGTGGCGATTGTCGGCAGCAAAAAGCACAACGTGTAAATCAGCACGAAATAAATCCAGCCTAAAACGTCGGATCGTTTGCACGCTTGACTGTGCTTTGGAATGTTGTAATTGCACACGGAAAGTACTCCAGTTGTTTAAACGCGACGGACTCACGAGTAATTTCAGTAATAAGGGTGGTTGGTGATTGGAAGTAGTCGCCTGACGTTGCCACAATCCAGCCACCATCTGCGTTTTGAAAATATGCAAAAAAGGTGTCATCGGTCGCCAACGTCGCCACGAGTTTATGGTCGTGCCAAGCGCCCAAGGGTTGTCCTCGGCCCTTTAACTCACACGCACCCTTTGACGCGGGGACGGGAATGTCCAGAGCAGCAAATGCGGGTCCTGATTCAATAAAATCAAGCGACAGTTCGGCATCGTCATTATTGAGTCGATGATAGGCAACGCTAGAAATAACTAATGGATGTAACTGATTTGATGGCCAGTAATGAAAGGATTCAGTTATCCATTGATGTAATTGCTCAGGTGTTCCATTCAATTGAAGCCGGAGTTGAGAATCCGATACAAAAGGCAACTGTTGCTTCACTGTGTGTCGTTGTGCAATTTTTAGAGTGTGAGCGAGCCAATCTGAGGTCGATATAACACTACTTGTGAGTTCAGTTGTAGAAGACAGAGAGTCCTGCAGAGAGGTGATCTCTTCAACCAGTTCATGAATTATTTTTCCTGCTTTACTGTGTTGATTATCTAAAAGCCACGAAGTTATTAGCAAAATGGTAGGACTCACGCATAGCATGAGCCACAACGACACGTAGTAAAGTATGGTTGGGTTAATGAATGTGTGTTTCATGGTTTAAACACATCTAATTGCGCACGGCGCTGCGGTTGCAACTGCAGCTGAACACTCTGCTGACCTTCTATCCGCAACGACTCAACCAAATGTGCAAGCATTTCGGTGTTTGTGTAGTCGCCAAATAATGAAAGCTGACTTGCGGTCCAGCGCGCTTGCTTAAGCCTGAACCCTGATAAGCTGGTTTCTTCGAGAGAAACGAGCTGACTCAAGTGCTGTACTTGGCGCTGGTTGCGCAACGCAGCTTCTTGAGTTTGCGTTGCTTGGGATAACACACTTTGCCGGGTTTGATACCACTGCTTGACCTTTAATTGAGTTTGGTCAAGATCCTTAGCAAACAGTTGCAGAAATAAAGGTAAACTCACTATCAGGGTGCACGCAAAGTTTAACAGGCCTAACGCATAGAGCGTTCTGCGTCGCTGTCGCCAGCAAAGCTGGTTTTGAGCGCGTTGCCAGTCGGCAAGGTTTATCCATGCCAAGGGAAAAAGCCTCGTAAAGCAGCGCCGAACAGAAGCGAACATGAGGAGTGCTCACTTTGGTTCGTTGAATTGATGTTTACCCAAACACCGTTAAACTGCGCAAGGCATGCCTTAGCCAGGCTATCCTCGCTAGACGATAAGTAGCTAAGTATCATCGCGGGTAGGGGTTCCAAACGAATGGCATCTATACGTGAAAGCGAGTGTAAAGACACTAGAACCCCATGCTCTACTCGTAGCAGAATATAAAGGGTTTGTTCCTTGCAAAGGATCACCCACTCCGTGATTGCACGCTTCGACTCGGTGTAAGGGAGTAAAGAAGGCAGTATATAATTACTGTAACGTACCCACGCCTGAGCAGCAGGTTCGAGTACTTGTGCGGTGACAGGTAGCTGTTGAGTGAGCCGTTCTATCGCCTCCTCGTGACCTGTGACCCGCAGAGAACCTGACCCAGGCAAAGCAAGCGAATCTTGATACAGCGGAGATACTTGCTGTTGTTTAAGAGCCGCATTGGGTGAATAGTTTAGATGAACAAACTGGCTTGGTATGACAAGGCAAAGACGCGCTCTATAACGATGCCAGTTAACCTGAGAAATGGGTTTATCAGCGCGCTCATTTGGCACGAATTGTCCTCGTTTAAGCTTGAGCGAAAGTAACGAGGTGTGGTCGTTATCGATTAATGCAGCAGTTAGTACAGCTTTCATGAATATGGGCCATTAATGCAGTCAAATTTTGTATTGTGTTAACGGCTGCAAGCGTAGTGTTTAGTTTAAAAATCAGCCATAATAGTTGGTCGAACAGATGTGTCAGATATTCAACAACGTCACAGTAACGGGGTAATTTTTTGAGGTTTTTAAAGCGATTCGCATGGATAGCCGCCATCTTGGGCGTATTGGGAATACTGGCTGTGGGCGGGCTTTATCTTTATGTAAAGCCTGAACTGCCGAGTGTCGAAACATTAAGAGAAGTGAAACTGCAAACCCCCATGCAGGTATTCACAAAAGATGGTCAAATGATTTCGCAGTTCGGCGAAAAACGCCGTATCCCCGTGAAGCTTGAGGATGTGCCTCAAACGATGGTCGATGCATTTCTCGCGACGGAAGACAGCCGGTTTTATCAGCACTTTGGTGTCGACCCTATCGGTGTTGCTCGTGCATTTGGAGTGTTAGTCACCACCGGTGAAGTGAAAGAAGGTGCGAGTACTATCACCATGCAGTTGGCGAGAAACTTTTTCTTAAGTTTTGATCGCGCCTGGATGCGAAAAATTAAAGAAACCTTTATCGCGTTACACATTGAGCAGCTGCTTACAAAAGACGAAATTCTCGAGCTCTATTTAAACAAAATTGCCTTTGGCCATCGTGCATACGGTGTCGGAGCCGCGGCACAGGTGTACTACGGCAAGTCGTTAAGTGAGTTAACGCTGGCACAGATGGCTACCATCGCAGGGTTACCTAAAGCGCCTTCGAACCTAAATCCAATCAGCAACCCCGAAGCGTCGAAGGCACGTCGTCGTGTCGTTTTACTGCGTATGCTCGACGAGAAAAAAATTACTCGCGCTCAGTTTGATGAGGCGGTTGACGCCCCTGTCACTGCGCGACGCCACGGCGCTGAAGTGACCGTAAATGCACCGTATCTGGCTGAAGTCGTGCGCCAGGATATGGTCGATCGGTTTGGCGAGGAGGAAGCCTACAACGGCGGTTATAACGTGTACACCAGTGTACGTAGTGATGTGCAGTTAGCCGCGCAGCAAGCGATTTGGGACAACCTGCATGGATATGACGAGCGTCATGGCTATCGAGGTCCGGTGAGTGTGTTATGGAGTACCGAAGAAGGTAAGCCAGCACTAAATCAGAGCGAAATTATTAAATACTTAGACCGTGTTGAGCGTTTTGGTGCGGTCACACCTGCTGTTGTGGTTAAGGTCGAGGAGCAATCGGCGCAAATTATGATCAAGGGTGATGAGCAACTCACCACCTTAGGTTGGGATGCAATGAAGTGGGCGCGTCCATACCTAAATGAAGAGCGTCAGGGAGAACCTCCCGAGCTGGCGTCGGATATTATGCAACCCGGTCATGTGATTTATGTGCGTACAGTAGGAGAGGATAACCGGCTTCGATTAGCGCAGATTCCTGAACCGAGCTCTGCAATTGTGTCTCTCCAGCCACAAGATGGTGCGGTTGCCGCAGTCGTCGGTGGCTATAGCTTCAACCTGAGCCAATACAACCGTGCGTTACAGGCAGCGCGACAAGTAGGCTCTAACATCAAGCCATTAATTTATTCGGCTGCCTTTGAACAAGGATTTACCCTGGCGACCTTAGTGAATGATGCGCCCATCAATCAGTGGAATCCTGGCGCCGGCATTGCTTGGCGGCCCAAAAACTCGCCTGATGTGTATGAGGGACCTATTCGTTTACGGAAAGCATTGGCGAAGTCTAAAAACGTAGTGTCTGTCCGTTTAATACGAGAAGTGGGTGTTAAAACTACAGCAGATCATATTGCCAAATTTGGTATTCCGCGTGATTCAATTCCCGAAAATGAGTCGATTTCGTTAGGTTCGTTATCGATGACGCCGATGGAAGTGGCACGTGCCTACGCGACCTTTGCGAACGGCGGCTATCTGATTGAGCCATATGTTATCGAGAGAATAGAGAATGGTGACGGTGAGGTGGTATATGAAGCCGAGCCGCAAGTCGCTTGTGAGACCTGTGACAATCCAGCGCCTCGAATAATCTCTGAGCAGAATGCGTTTTTAGTGACTCAAGCAATGAACTCAGCCGTCTGGGGCGGTGGTAGCTGGGCGCACAAAACCGGGTGGAATGGTACTTCTTGGCGTATTCAGCGGGCTAAACCTATCGTTAATGTCACTGGCCGCGCGATTACCGGTAAAACCGGTACCACTAATGATGTAAAAGATACGTGGTTCTCGGGTTTTACGACTGGGCTCGTGACGACGACTTGGGTAGGCTTTGATGATGTCTCAAGGGCTTTGGGTAGCACAACAATGAACCCACTTTTGAGCAGTAAAGAGCAACCCATATCGGGCGGCGAAGCCGGTGCAAAAACGGCATTACCCGGTTGGATTCTCTATATGGAAAAAGCGGTCGGTCAGTTCCCCGCAGAAGACTTTACTATCCCACCGAATGTGGTGAGTGTGCGTATCGATATGGAAACTGGGAAGTTATCGCATCGAAACGACTATACCAGTCGTTTCGAATATTTCATCAGTGGCACTGAGCCTAATGAATATGCTCAAGATGAGCGCGATAATAAAGACATATTTAATAACGAAGACGGGTTGTTTTAACCCGTCACCGTTAGTTTCGCTAGTAATTGGTTAAGGTCAGATTGCACACCGCCCGCGGTAACATGCTTGCCGGCGCCTGGTCCGCTGATCACTAGCGGCATCTCTGAATACCAGTCGGTATATATCACAAAGATATTTTCACCAGGAATGAGGTTGGCAAGCATATCGCCAGCTGGAATATACTCTACTCCAATTTTTGCGCTGACACGGCCCTCTTCAGAGACTGAGAAGCTTGCTAGTAGACGCGGTACATTGCCCTCTTTTGCGGCTTCTTTGAGCATGTGGTCCATTGGCTCATCGAGTTCTTCAGCTCGCTCTAAGAACTCACTTGCTGAGATATCGCGTAAGCTCTCTGGGACTAAGCTGCTGACACTGATATCTTCCCAATCGAGGTTGAGACCGATTTCACGCGCTAGAATTAGCAGTTTACGCACCAGATCCTGACATGACAGATCTTCGCGCGGATCGGGTTCAGAGTAACCGCGCTTTTTAGCCTCTAACACTAAATCACTGAACTTAACGCCATCGGTGAAGTTCTCAAACAGCCATGACATGGTGCCAGAGAAGATCCCTGAAATACTGCGAATTTCGTCGCCTGACCCGCGTAAATCATTGATGGCGTAGTTGAGTGGTAAACCTGCGCCTACCGTAGTGTTGTATAGCCACTCACGCTTGTATTCATGCTGAATTGTACGAATCTCACGATACAGAGACTCCTCTGCAGAGCCCGCACGTTTGTTGGCACTGATAATATGCAGACCGTTGGCGAATAAACTCGGATACAGCTGTGCAACGGGCTTAGCGTCCGTTAAATCAATCATGACCAGCTCGTCGTAAGGTGCATTAGGCAATTCACGCAGTAATTCAGTTAGAACATAAGGGCGTGATAAACGGTCAAAACCTGCCTGCCAATCATTCAGCTCTACTCCACTGTAATCAAGCCACAGCTTTTTAGAGTTGGCGATGCCAATGACGCGCACATCCATCACTTGGTTAATGCGGTCACGTTGTTGGCGGAATAGGTCGAGCCATGCGGTACCAATATTACCGCGACCAATAACCAGTACCCCGAGGCTCCGGCGGTAATTAAACAGCTGGCTATGCAGACGGTTCAGCAAACGGTTATCGAGCTTTTGCTCTAGAATTGCAACGGCTGAACAACCATCCTCGCTGACGGCAAAACGACGTACTTGCTGATCATCGAGTTGCAGTTTAAAGGTGTTGTACTGGTCTGTTTCTTGAATTCGGTTACCCACTAGCGCGACCATTGAGTAACCGTGGATTTGTGTGACCGCATTGCCCGCTTTAATACGTTCAAGCCACTGGCTTATATAGTTCAAGTGGTTCTGGTGAAACACTAAATACTGTTGGTGTTTTTCTGGCTCGGTCCAACTCACGAGTGGTGTTAAATCTAATGCTTCGAGCTGTTTTACTAACTCGCGATCATTGAGCTCTACTTTGAACAACACGACTTCAGATAACGACGTAAAGACTTTACCTTTAGGTTCGGTGTGTTCAAAGTTGCCAATCCGCGTTTGTTGGTTTTCGACCTTTAAACTTGAGCGAACAGAAATCACCATGCGGTCCCGATCAACGGGTTGAAAGGTGCGTGGGTGTAAGACGGGGCTGCCCAAGCGAGCCAGCTCTTCTGCTTCACTCCAATCTAATGTCGGTAAGCTTACAACGCGTTCAATTTTGCGAGGATCGGCTGAATAAACGCCGGCAACATCTTTCCAGATAGTGACTTGCTTCGAATTCAGTAAGCTGCCGACCAAGGTTGCCGAATAGTCACTGCCGTTCCGTCCAAGCGTGAGGCTCTCGCCTTGCAAGCCACGTGCAATAAAACCCGTCACAATAAAACGTGTGCCTGGGAAAGGAGCGACACGATTGAGCAAGTTATGACGTGATTCGAGCTCCTGAATAATCGGTTCGGGTGCATCTTCCGCTTTCAGGAAGTCACGCGCGTCAATGTGTTCTGCTTTTGTGCCTTGCTTTCTAAGGAGTGCTGCGAGCAATCGAGCGGACCAAAGTTCGCCGTATGACAGCAGTTCAGCTTCGTGTTCAATATGCTCTTCACCCGATACAAAATCGCGAAAGCGTTGAAAATCGATTGTTGATTGCTCGAGTAGAGGGGATGCGAATTCAGTACCCAGTAGCTCGGTGATTAAGCCTTGCTGGAAGCGCTCAAGTTGGTCCAGCAGTATATCTGCTGTATCGCCCGACTCTCGTTGTGCTTTGATGATTGCAAGAATGCGGTTTGTAGTGTCGCCTGCCGCTGAAACAACAACGACATCGCTTGCGCCTGCATATTCGGTTACAATGCGTGCTACTCGACGATAACAAAAAGCGTCAGCCAAACTACTGCCGCCAAACTTATGCACTTGAACGTTATCTGCAACCGTTCGAATCTGGTCTAAGCTCGGCTCTACGCTCATTGGCGATACCCCTCAAATATATGAATTAACTGATGTATTCACTAAGGCTAAAACATCAAACAACAAATGTCAGCAAATTTTAGCCATCTAGACGGATAAAATTTGACCTTCATCTGGGATTGAGTAAAATTCAATATAACTTATATGGTTTTTGACTAAGGCAGGACTCTCACGATGAAGTGGAATGGTGACTATATCTATCCCTACGCTGAGCATGGGCGAAAGAGCGAGCAGGTAAAAAAAGTAACAGTATCAATACCGACTCGCGTGCTTAAAGTGCTCACCGATGAGCGAACCCGCCGCCAAGTTAAGAACTTGCGTCATGCTACGAACAGCGAATTACTCTGCGAAGCGTTTTTACATGCTTTTACGGGTCAACCGCTGCCAACCGACGCTGACTTGGAAAAAACGAACCCAAATAAAATCCCTAAAGCGGTAAGAGAGGAATTAGAAGCCCGCGGACTTCCAATTCCTGCGGATGACGAGCTCGATACCCCTTAATCTTTCATGTAGTTATCAGGCAGCGGAATTTTTGCAACACCCGATGCGACCGCTGCCTCGGCTACTGCTCTAGCGACACGCTGACATAAACGTGGATCCATCGGTTTAGGGATAATGTAATCCGGACCGAAGGTCAGTTCATCAATACCTGCCGCCTTTTTAACCGCGTCCGGCACCTCTTCTTTTGCCAGCTGGCGGATTGCCTCGACTGCCGCTATTTTCATTTCATCGTTAATCGCGGTGGCGCGGACATCGAGCGCGCCCCTAAACATGAAAGGAAAACACAGCACGTTATTCACCTGATTTGGATAGTCGGAACGACCTGTACCGAGAATAATGTCGTCACGCGTTGCTTGTGCTAATTCAGGTTTAATTTCTGGGTCTGGGTTAGAGCAGGCAAACACAATAGGCTTCTCGGCCATCAGTTTAAGAGCCTCGGGTGCGAGTAAATCAGGACCCGATACGCCTAAGAAGAGATCCGCGCCTTCAATCACTTCTTCCAGTGTCCGTTTATCGGTGTTATTGGCAAATAAGGCTTTGTATTCGTTGAGATCTTCACGGCGTGTGTGGATGACGCCCTTAGAATCCAGCATATAAATATGTTCACGCTGTGCGCCACACTTAATGAGCAACTCCATACATGCGATAGCAGCGGCACCTGCGCCCATGCACACAATGCGCGCGTCCTTGAGTGACTTACCCTGAATTTCAAGCGCATTTAGCATGCCAGCGGCTGTTACGATGGCAGTACCATGCTGGTCGTCGTGAAACACTGGGACGTTACATTTTTCGATAAGGGCTTGTTCAATCTCAAAACACTCGGGGGCTTTTATATCCTCGAGGTTAATACCGCCAAAGGTGTCAGCGATGTTAGCTACCGTGTTAATGAAGTCTTGAGTGGTGCGGTGTGACACTTCAATATCAATTGAATCGAGACCGGCAAAGCGTTTAAACAAGAGTGCCTTGCCCTCCATCACCGGCTTAGAGGCGAGTGGGCCTAAATTACCTAACCCAAGAATCGCCGTGCCATTAGAGATCACCGCGACCATGTTGCCTTTTGCAGTGTATTTATACGCATTGTCTGGATCTTCAGCAATCGCTCTTACAGGTTCGGCGACCCCAGGACTATACGCAAGCGCTAAGTCTTTGGCGGAGTCCGCCGGTTTGGTGAGCTCAACCGAGATTTTACCGGGAGTGGGATACTGATGGTAATCCAAAGCTTTCTGGCGGAAATCTGACATTTAGGCAACCTGACAAAATGAATAAAGGATGAAGCATAAGGATAAAGGCAAATAAGAAAATAACAAATCTTACCTGCTTATCAGGCCTCATTATGTCGGTCTAACTTTTGATGTGTTTAAAATCGCACCAGTTAACTTTTCTTTAACAATGCATGGTGTAGGCGAGAGAGAAACGAAAAAAGGCGCCATTTGGCGCCTTTTTCATTAAAACGTGCTGAACTGCTCGTTTTAATACGTTTTGTGTACGAGCAATTATTTTTTGCCCAATGTACCAAAACGTTTCTTGAATTTGTCGACACGACCACCAGTGTCCATAACACGCTGCTTACCAGTGTAGAATGGGTGGCACTCAGAACATACGTCGATGTGTAGATCTTCTACGCGAGTAGAACGAGTTTCAAATTCGTTACCGCACGAGCAAGTTACTTTGATTGCTTCGTACTTAGGGTGAATACCTTGTTTCATGGGAATACCTCAAGTTGGGCCACATCGCTATCCAGTCGCCTCTTTTGCGCAGGACACCATGTGTAAAAAAACAACAATGTTTAAGAGCGCGGCATTTTATGCGATCTTCACTGATCATTCAAGAGGCTTATTGCGCTTGTTTTATCGTTCATTGCGTTTCAGAATAGCGGCATGACACAGAGTCCGCACTATATTGAAGTCGCTTTACCGCTGCCATTGCGGCGCGTCTTTACCTATCAGTATACCTTGGCCAAGCCAGCTGTGCTTGGGGCTCGCGTGCGAGTGCCGTTTGGTCAGCGTCAGCTGATAGGCATCATTACAGAGACCCGTGCAACAGACCCTCAGGGCTTTGAGGCTAAACCCATTGTGGCTCAACTCGATGATGATGCGGTGTGGCAGCCGGAGCTGTGGCAACTATTGAGCTGGTCGGCAGACTATTATCAGCACAGTCAAGGTGATGTGTTTGCGAATGCCTTACCTGTGTTATTACGTCAAGGTAAGCCCATCGGTTACGCACCTATTACGTATTTTGAGCTGACGTCAAATGCGCCTGATGTCGACGAGCATGCGCTTAAGCGGGCGCCTAAGCAAAAGCAATTAATTGAGCTATTGCAACAAGGACGGTTAAGTGCAACTCAGGTCAAGCAAGCACAAATCAGCACGACCGTTGTGACGGCCGCCTGCGACAAGGGTTGGGTGGTCAGCGTTGAAGAAACGCCGATGCTTGATGCGCAACAACATTGGACCATGGCGCTCAGTGAGGACCCCTTAGCTGTCAATCAAGAGCAAGCGGTAGCGCTGAGCGCGATAAAGCAAATTGATGGCCATGCATGCTGTTTATTGGAAGGAGTCACGGGCAGCGGTAAAACCGAAGTGTACTTGCAAGCAATTGAAGAGGTGCTCACAGCGGGACGCCAAGTACTGGTGTTGGTGCCTGAGATTGGCTTGACCATGCAGACCATTAAGCGATTTAAGCAACGCTTTGATGTGCCTGTTGAGGTGTTGCATTCTAACTTGAACGATACCGAGCGTTTGCATGCTTGGTTAAACAGCCGCTCAAATCGCGCTGCGATCGTTATTGGCACTCGCTCTGCGATTTTTACGCCTTTTGCAAACTTAGGCATGATAGTGGTTGATGAGGAGCATGATCTCTCTTACAAACAGCAGGACGGCTTTAGATATCATGCTCGAGACATTGCCATTAAGCGTGCTCAACTACTTGATATACCTATCATTTTAGGTAGTGCGACCCCCGCGCTTGAGACCCTAAGTAACGCTGTTAATCATCGATACCATTGGTTGCAGTTAACACAACGTGCGGGTGTCGCCGAACAGGTTGAGCATGAGCTAATCGACTTAAAAGGCTTACCGATGCAAGCCGGCTTGTCAGAGCCTTTGCTGACACAAATCGAAGCCGAGCTGAATAAACATAATCAAGTGCTGTTGTTTCTTAACCGACGCGGCTTTGCTCCGGCGCTGATGTGCCATGAGTGTGGTTGGATTGCCCAATGTAAACGGTGTGATGCTTATTATACGTTACACCAAGCGCAGCGCCGACTGCATTGTCACCACTGTGACAGCCAACGCCCGGTTCCCAAGCAATGTGAGCAATGCGGCTCAACCCATCTTATTTCGCACGGCGTGGGCACTGAGCAACTCGAAGACTTCTTAAATGAACGGTTTCCCGAGCACAGTGTGTTACGTATCGACCGAGATTCAACTCGGCGTAAGGGCGAGCTTGATGCGCATTTAAAGTCTGCCTCGGAGCACAAGCACCATATATTGGTTGGCACCCAGATGCTGGCCAAGGGGCATCATTTTCCGAATGTGACCTTGGTTGCTCTGTTGGATGTCGATGGCGCGTTGTACAGTGCCGACTTTCGTGCGCCTGAGCGGTTAGCCCAGCTATTTACGCAGGTCTCAGGGCGTGCCGGACGTGCTCATAAGCGCGGCCGTGTTGTGCTACAAACGCATCATCCCGAGCATGATCTGGTGCAGGACTTACTCAACAACGGTTATCAACACTTTGCGCTAACGGCATTGGCAGAGCGCCAAGCTACATCACTCCCACCGTTTAAACATTGGGCGTTGGTAAGAGCCGAAAGTACCGACAAAGCGCAAGTGGTTGAAGCGCTAGAGCAAATGGCCGCATGTTTGCCCCAAGTTGACGGTGTGATGGGCGTAGGTCCTATTCCTGCACTCATGGAAAAACGAGCGGGTCGTTATCGTTATCAGTGGATACTGCAAACCAGTTCACGGAAACAGCGCTACCAAGTGACAAAGTATTTACTGAGTCAATGGGAAAACTTGAGTATTCTCAATCGCATACGATGGTCGCTAGACATTGATCCACAAGACTTCACATAAACGCGCAAAAACAGGTAAACTAACCCTCTTATTGTGAATCACTTTTCTTTCCCTTTTAACGTTAATACAGGTAGTCGTGTCGATGAAAGAACAACTCGAACAGTTAATTACTGATGCTGTGGGCCAATTAAAAGCTGACGGTATTCTTCCTACGGACCAAACCGTGAAGATTCAGTTGGACCGACCCCGAGATAAGTCGCACGGCGACTTTGCCTCTAATTTAGCGTTAATGTTGGCAAAGCCAGCAAAAATGAATCCTCGTCAACTCGCCGAAAAAGTGATTGCGGCGATACCAGCGAATACGTTGATCGCGAAAACGGACATCGCAGGGCCTGGATTTATTAACTTCACCATTGCTCAAGATCAGCTAAAAGGTCAGCTGACTGCGATGCTCAGCAGTGCGGATCTCGGTGTTCAAGCAGCTGATAATCCTAAGACGATCGTGATTGATTATTCGTCACCTAACTTAGCTAAAGAAATGCATGTCGGCCATTTACGTTCAGCGATTATTGGTGATGCCGTATCGCGTACTGCCGAAATGTTGGGTCATACTGTTATTCGTCAGAATCACGTGGGTGATTGGGGCACACAGTTCGGTATGTTGCTTGCGCACATGGAAGAGCTGGATAGCGAAGCGGCTAACTATGAGCTTAGTAATTTAGAAACTTTTTATAAAGCTGCCAAAAAGCGCTTCGACGAGAGCGAAGATTTTGCTGAGCGGGCACGTGAACTAGTCGTCAAGCTCCAGTCAGGTGATGACTATTGCTTGAAGCTGTGGAATCAATTTATTGATGTGTCGCTGACGCACTGTCAGGAAGTGTATGATCGTTTGGGTGTGAAGTTAACCCGTGATGATGTGATGGCCGAAAGTGCTTATAACGACCGTCTGCCCGGTGTTATCGAACATCTTAAAGAGCAAGGGCTGTTAGTAGAAGACCAAGGCGCGCAATGCGTATTTTTAGACGAGTTTAAAGGTAAAGAAGGCGAACCCCTTCCGATTATTGTGCAGAAAAAGGGTGGTGGTTATTTGTATGCGACCACTGACCTTGCTGCAATCCAATATCGTCAAAAAGAGCTGGGTGGCGACTATCTGATGTATTTTGTCGATGCACGTCAGTCATTGCACTTTGAGCAAATTTTTACCTTAGCGCGTAAGGCAAAGTTCATTGAAGGCGATATAGAAACACAACACTACGGCTTCGGCACTGTGATGGGCAAGGATGGACGCCCTTATAAGAGCCGTGATGGTGGCGTGACCAAACTGGCCGATCTGTTGGATGAAGCAGAACGCCGAGCGCTTGAATTATTGCAGCAGAAAAACTCTGATTTGACGGCTGAACAGCAAGAAGCGGTCGCTAAAGTGGTCGGTATCAGTTCTGTTAAATATGCTGACTTATCAAAAAACAGAACCTCAGACTATATTTTTGACTGGGACCTGATGCTCACATTCGAGGGCAATACTGCACCTTATCTACTTTATGCGTTTACTCGCGTGAATAGTATTTTTGACAAGTTAGGCGAGCGTTCATTTGATATGGACGCTGACTGGCTGTTAGAAGATGAGCGTGAGCTTGCGCTAGCCAATCAACTGGTTCGGTTTGAGGAAGTGGTTAACCGCGTATTTGATAAAGCAATGCCACACTTCTTATGTGGTTACTTATTTGAGCTTGCAGGTTACTTCTCAAGCTTCTACGAGGCATGCCCGATCCTTAATCAAGAGGATGAAGCGGTACGTAACAGCCGACTCAAGCTGGCGCGTTTAACCGCGAACACGCTCGAAAAAGGTCTATCCTTGCTTGGTATTCCAACGCTAGAAAAGATGTAAGTTATGGATTACGCGAACCGTAAACCAAAACCTAAAAAGAAGTCAGGTAAGTCGACGTCTCAACGCGGGAAGTCGACTCGTGGCGCGGCGCCTAAGCAGACTAAACAGGTCCCATGGGTGGCTGTGGTTATTGTAATTGCGCTGATCGCTGCGTTCGTATACGGCTTAATTACGATTAAAGGTGATGGTGATAATTCAGCGCTCGCGGAGCAGGAGAATGCGCAAGCAGTTGATGACCTACCTGTTAAACCACAAGAAAAGTGGCAATACATCGAAGAACTCGAAAGCAAACAAGTTGAGGTCGATGTACCCGAACGTGAGCTTGGTCCACCTAAGCTAATGCAGTGTGGTTCGTTTAGAAAGCAATCGGATGCCGAACGCCTGCGCGCCGAAATAGCGATGGCAGGTCTAGAGAGCCAAGTGCGTGGTACCGAGGGCAAGAACGGCCTGTGGTACCGTGTGATTTTAGGACCTTACGAAACCAAACGTGCCGCCGAACGTGACCGCCATAAATTGCAACGAGCGAAGATATACGGTTGTGCAATTTGGAACTGGAACCTCGATTAAAACGTCATAAAACTGCAAAGGCATCGTCAGATGCCTTGAAATCTCATTACTAAACCCTCAAATAGCTAATAATCGTGTTGCATCACTCGATGCAACTCACCGCATTAGCTAGAGAGGGTTTTGTTTTGACCACGATAGTATCCGTAAGACGCGGCGATAAAGTCGCGATTGGTGGCGATGGCCAAGTATCACTCGGCAACACCGTCATGAAAGGTAACGCGAAGAAAGTACGCCGCTTGTATCATGACCAAGTTCTCGCCGGTTTTGCGGGCGGAACCGCCGACGCATTTACATTATTTGAGCGTTTCGAATCAAAACTGGAACAACACCAGGGTAATTTGATGCGCGCAGCCGTTGAACTCGCTAAAGACTGGCGCACCGACCGTGCACTTCGTCGATTAGAGGCGCTGCTTGCAGTGGCGGATAAAGAAACGTCATTAATTATCACCGGTAATGGTGATGTTGTGCAGCCAGAAAATGATCTTATCGCGATAGGCTCGGGCGGACCTTATGCCCAAGCTGCCGCAACGGCGATGCTGGAAAATACCGAGTTATCGGCGCGCGACATTGTAGAAAAAGCGCTCACTATTGCGGGCAACATTTGTGTTTACACAAATGGCCATCAAACCATCGAAGAGCAGCAATCCATCGCTGCTTCAAAAAGTAAGTAGGGGATAAACGATGTCAGATATGACCCCAAGAGAAATAGTTGATGAGTTGAACCGACATATTATCGGTCAAGATAAGGCTAAACGCGCGGTGGCTGTTGCACTTCGTAACCGCTGGCGTCGAATGCAGCTTGGTGATGATTTGCGTAATGAAGTTACGCCTAAGAATATTCTAATGATCGGTCCAACCGGTGTCGGTAAAACCGAGATCGCGCGCCGCCTGGCTAAACTTGCGCGTGCGCCCTTTATCAAAGTGGAAGCGACGAAGTTTACCGAAGTCGGTTATGTCGGTAAGGAAATCGAGTCGATCATTAAAGATTTAACCGATGTCGCAGTGAAGCAAAAGCGCGAAGATATGATGCAGAAAGTGCGTTATCGCGCTGAAGAAGCCGCAGAAGATCGTATTCTTGATGTGCTACTGCCACCTGCGCGCACGTCTGGCGGATGGGGCGCTGAAGAGGATAAAGGTCATGATGATCAGCGTCACTCGCGCCAAGTCTTCCGTAAAAAACTGCGTGAAGGCAGTTTAGACGACAAAGAGATCGAAATTGATTTGGCGATGCCGCAGATGGGCGTCGAAATTATGGCACCTCCGGGCATGGAGGAAATGACGTCGCAGCTACAGAACATGTTCCAAAACATGGGCAACGACAAGACCAAAAAACGCAAAATGAAGATTAAAGATGCGTTTAAGCAATTAATCGATGAAGAAGCAGCGAAGTTACTTAACCCTGATGAGGTTAAAGAAGCTGCGATTGAATCGGTTGAGCAAAACGGTATCGTCTTCTTGGATGAAATCGACAAGATTTGTAAGCGCGGAGATACCAGTGGTCCCGACGTTTCACGCGAAGGTGTGCAACGTGACTTGCTGCCGTTAGTCGAGGGCACTACGGTGAATACCAAGCATGGCATGATTCGCACGGATCATATTCTGTTTATCGCTTCGGGTGCGTTCCAAATGAGTAAGCCTTCGGATCTGATTCCAGAACTGCAAGGCCGTTTACCGATTCGCGTGGAATTGGATGCGCTGACAAGTGGTGATTTCGTGCGTATTCTTACAGAGCCTAATGCGTCATTGACGACTCAGTATAAAGCCCTGTTAAACACTGAGAGTGTTGAAATCGGCTTTACCGAAGATGGCATTCAGCGGATTGCAGAAATTGCTTTCCATGTGAATGAAACGACCGAAAACATTGGTGCTCGTCGTTTACATACGGTACTTGAGCGTTTGATGGAAGAAATCTCTTTTAACGCTACCGACCACAGCGGTGATAGCATCAGTATTGATGCGCAATACGTCGACAAACATATCGGCGAGCTCTCTCAAGATGAGGATCTCAGCCGCTTCATTCTGTAAGCGACTCGGATTTACGCCGTTGCCAACGAAGATGGCAACGGCTCTCTTCCCAACTTCAATTCGTTTTCGATTAGCTGCTCGGCGAGCTCGAGTTTTATCGGCGGTGAGTAGAAATAACCTTGCATCATATCGCAGCCGAGTTGCTGCAATATGTCTTGCTGATCTTGAGTCTCGATCCCCTCAGCGATGACACGTTTACCTAAACCATGTGCGAGGCGAATCATTGCTTTTAAAATCGTGGCATCGGTTCGGTTGACCTGCAACTCACTCACAAAGCTACGATCTATTTTAATTTTATTAATAGGCAACGAGCGCAGGTAAGCCAATGAACTGTGACCTGTACCAAAGTCATCAATTGCCACTTTGAAACCGATATCGCGTAGCTGTCGGATGACTTCCATGCCGTTGCTTAAATCTGACATAGCCACTGTTTCGGTAATTTCTAGCTCGAGGAAACTGGCATCCAATTGATGACGCGTCATGAGCTCGGTAAGGTGCTCGACGAGTTTTGATTGCTGAAATTGCTGAGCTGACAGGTTTACTGCGATTGGCCATACATGCTTGAAACGTGTCTGCCATTCTTTGAGGATCTCTGCAGCACGTTCAAGTACCCAATTGTCCAATAGTTCAGTGAGGCCGAGTTGCTCAATGTGCGGGATAAACTCGGCTGGAGAGAGTAATCCTCGTTCGGGATGCTGCCAACGGATCAATGCCTCAAAGCCACATAATTGCTGATAGTCGAAATCAAACTGAGGTTGCAAGTAAAGTACGAACTCGTTGTGTTTGAACGCCTTACGTAAAATAGGCTCCATATCAATGAGCTGCGAGAACGCATCATCCATGCCACGTTCGTAGAAAGTGATGTTTGACGCATTCTGGTGCTTAGCCTCAGTCAGTGCGAGCGTTGCCTTGTTGAGTAAAACCTCAGCATTGACCCCGTGTTGGGGGTATCGAGAGATGCCCACGCCAACCGAAAGCGATATTTGACGTTGATTGACTTCAATTGGCCGGGTGACTTCTTGTTGAAGCTCTTTAGCCAGGTCGAGTATATGGCGACGGCTTTTCAGGTGATCGAACAGGACAGCGAATACATCACCGCTGATGCGTGCCACCGCGATAGGTTTGTGTCTAAAGTGTTGTAAACGGCGCGCTATTTCTTTCAATACTTGGTCACCGCCTCGAATACCCAGTCGCTCATTGATCGACTTAAACCGCGAAACGCCAAAGAGCATAACCGAGAGATGTTGGTTGTTAGAGCGACAGTAGTCGACTAAAACTGGAACTTTACTCACCAATTGCTGGCGATTGGCAACACCAGTTAAGGCGTCGTGGGTGTGCAAATATTCTGCTCGCTGCACGGCATAAAATGAGGTCGAACGTTCGGAATCAAGTAACCAGATCACAATACCGACCATAATGATGGTTAGAAACACGATGGTAAATAAACCTTGTGCGCTGATAATCCAGTCTAAATAGATAGTTGTCGTGAACAGCAAAATGGCGGAGAGAATGAGGTTCTTGATAGCCAGAAAAAGAAATGCGAATGCCACGATTTTAGGGCCAAAACCGGGTGGGATACGCAGGAACATAAATAGACTAATACCTAAGAACAGCAACGCAGGCACGACAAAACGGGGTAACTCAGATTCGAAAACGGTCAGCTGACCTGCTCGGTTAGTGTACATCCACAACACCGTTAGTAATGACGCTATGGCAGTTAATGTGAGCAATACCCGGCGAGTTAACTTGCTTGGGTCTCGATCTTTTGTTGCATTAAATGCGCCTAACCCTATGTAGGTGAGTGCTGTGTAATGTAAAAAAATAGAGCTTGTGTAAAGGGATTGCGATGCCCAGTCGGGGAGTGTCAAACCGATGAGCGCGCTCGATGTTAAAACCGCTCGAATAAACTCGCTCGCGCCATAGCTTAAGCATGCTATTGACCAGTCGCTGAGGTAGCCCTGTTGGTACGATTTAAAATAAAACCGCAACAAGCCTGCGAACCCTAACAACATCAGCGTCTGTATAACATGAGTTAATGTTTCGATCGCCAGCGAGGTGACCAAATCGAGATCAGGCATCAGAAATAGTAATAATTATTGTTATAATGGCATTAGATTACGCGTCATTGGTATGTTAATTCAAGTATAAGTATTCAAAGATTTTAACAAACCCACTATTGAGCGTTTTTAAAACGGTCAATTACCGTTATACTAACTGAATTCGCACTGTCTAACGCAGGACACAGTCATGGAATACAATACCTCAGAACTTTGTGATTTATACCCAGATATGGTCGATGTTGTCGAACCTATGTTTGAGTCGTACGGGGGACGTTCATCGTTCGGTGGTCAGTTGGTCATCGTTAAATGTCATGAAGACAAAGGATTGATTGAGGAAACGCTGAATCAAGACGGTGGTGGAAAAGTCTTACTAATTGATGGCGGTGGTTCGGTTCGCCGTGCATTGATTGACTTAGCAATTGCTGAGCAAGCACTTGATAACGACTGGGAAGGGATTATTTGTTACGGTTCTGTACGAGACGTCGATGCCCTTGAAGAACTCGATATCGGTATTTTGGGCGTTGCTTCAATTCCGGTGGGAGCGCCAAGTGAGGGTATCGGTGAGATCGATATTCCGGTCAATTTTGGTGGGGTGACCTTCTTGCCGGAGGACCATATTTATGTCGATAGCACCGGTGTTATCTTGTCGCCAGAGCCACTTGATATCGAATAATGCAAACACCTGAGTTTTTGAATACTGACGATTTAAGTCGTTATGTTAAGTTACGTCCACATGAGACCAAAGTGGGGCAGGCCATTAGTGGACTCGCCTCTGGGTCGTATTCAGAAGCATTAAATAAAGCTTGGGAACAGGGTCAACGCGTGGCACTGGTTGGCGTTCCCGAGAGTATCGGTGTCAAAGGGAACTTAGGCCGCCCAGGCGCTGAAGGTGGTTGGCAGGCATTTTTAAACAGTTTTGCTAACTTGCAGCATACTGGTCTTCTTTCTACTCATGAGCTGTTGCTGGTTGGCGCTGTTAACTGCGATGATCTAATGAGTCAAGCCGAGCCGCTTGATGTCGCCAATGAACACGATTTACAAACGATTCGGCAGCTTGTTCGTCGCGTTGATGCGCGTGTACGAGAAGTGGTCGAACCGCTCTTTCAACGTGGGTTTGAGGTCATTCTTATCGGGGGCGGGCATAACAACGCGTATCCGTTATTGATGAGTTTATCAAACGCAACGGGACAAGCCTGCGGCGCAATTAACTTAGATCCTCATGCCGATTTTCGAGCGCGCGAAGGCCGTCATAGTGGCAACGGGTTCAGTTATGCCTATGTCGATGGCGCGTTGTCGCACTATCATGTTGTGGGTTTACATCAAGCCAAAAACTCAGGTTCAAGTTTGCGTCAAATGGCCGATGCAGGCATGCGCTACCATGCTATTCACAGTATTATCGGACGCCCGTTTGCTGAGGTTATGGATGAAGTCGCGGCGAAGTCAGTCAGTTGGCAACGACCACTGGGTATCGAAGTCGATGTGGATTGCTTAACAGGTGTGCCGGCCAGTGCTGTAAATTACAGTGGGTTAAGCCTCGATCAGGGATTCAGCTATGTTAAACGGCTTGCTGAACTCGAAGACGCCGCTTACTTACACCTCGCGGAAGCGGCACCCTCATTGTGTCCAACAGGCTTTGACGACGGCCTAAAGCAGACAGGACAGGTTTTAACTGAGCTCGTTATTGCCTATATGCTGGGACGTGAACGACGCCGTCGTACCACCGCTTAATCAGTGGGTTAACGCCAAACTGATACGTTAACTCAGCGGCATCCTGAATGTCCCAAAGTGCGAGATCAGCATACATACCGGCTTTGAGTTCGCCTATCTGATTGCTCATTCCGAGAGCTTTAGCTGCATTGACTGTGACACCGCGTAAGCACTCCTCGGGTGTTAATCTAAACAAAGTCGCGGCCATTTGGAGCATCAGTTGCAAATTGTGAATCGGCGATGAGCCTGGGTTGGCATCGGTTGCGATGGCCATGGGCACACAGTGGGCCCGTAAGCGCTCAATCGGCGGTACTTGGTCATCGCGAAGAAAATAAAACGCCCCCGGTAATAGCACTGCCACCGTACCTGAAGCGGCCATCGCTTTAACGCCCTCTTCGTCGAGTTGCTCTAAATGATCGGCTGACAAGGCTTTAAACTGGGCAGCGAGGCGAGCACCTTGTTGATTGGTAATTTGCTCGGCGTGTAGTTTGACGGGTAAGCCCAATGACTGAGCTGCTTCAAACACACGTTGTGTTTGTGCGGGCGAAAAGCCAATGGATTCACAGAATGCATCAACAGCATCGACGAGCCCTTCGTTTGCAAGCGTGGGCAGGATGTTCTCAACGATCTCATCAATATAGCCATCCGCGTTATCTTTGTACTCGGGTGGAATGGCGTGAGCAGCAAGCAACGTGGTTTTAACCCGAACGGGGAGTTGCTCACCCACTGCGCGAGCGACCTGTAACTGCTTACGTTCGGTAGTTAAGTCTAACCCGTAGCCTGATTTTATTTCTAATGTTGTTACACCTTGCGCAATCAGAGCTTTTGCGCGTTTCAGTGCAAGTGTAAGTAGCTCGTCATAACTGGCCTCTCGGGTCGCTCGAACCGTTGCGGCGATGCCGCCGCCAGCCTCTGCAATTTCTGCGTAGGTTGCGCCATGGAGCCGTTGAGCAAACTCATTTGCACGCGAACCCGCCCAAACCAGGTGGGTATGGCAATCAATGAGTCCTGGCGTCAGCAGACCACCTCGACCGTCGATGACCTCTGCCATCGGGGTAGTCGGGGCATCAAACGCAGGCCCTGCCCACTCAATATGTCTGCCATTAATGATCACCACGGCATCTTCGATGAGTCCATAGTCAGACTGTTCGGCTGCTAGCGTAACTAATTGAATATTCTCGATTCGTTGCATCATATGTGGCTCTTACGATTGTGTTCGGCAAGCGGATAGTCAATAGATTAGCAAATACAGGTTGTATAGACAAATAATCTGATCTAAACTTTTTTGCATGTTCAACGCATATGCGCTAGGTGTCCCATGGCCAAGTTTTCGAATATTAAACAGTTCATTTACGACAAAATCGAGACCGGCGAATGGCCGGAAAATCACCCCGTAAGCTCTGAAAATGCTCTTGCTGAACAGTTTTCGGTGAGTCGTATGACAGCGCGTCGCGCTTTGCAGGAATTAGCCGATGAAGGCTTGGTTATTCGTACGCAAGGTGCGGGCACTTTTGTGGCACCTATTAAATCGCAAACATCTTTTATGGCGATAAAAAATATCGCTGATGAAGTGCGTGAGCGGGGTCATGAGTACCGTGCCAAGGTGCATCACCTGCGTGTTCAGGATGCATCGAGTCAAGTAGCTGAAGCGCTGCAAATTGAACCAGGTAGCGAAGTATTACACTCAACCATCACGCATTTAGAAAACGACCTGCCAGTCCAACTCGAAGAGCGTTATGTGAACCCCAGGTTGGTACCTGATTACTTAAAACAGGACTACACCAAAGTGACACCGCATGAATATTTGTGCGTGGTGACACCGCTGACCGAGGCAAGTCATCAAATCGAAGCGATTCATCCGATTTCTTCTGTGTGCCAATTACTACAAATCAGTCGTGACGAGCCTTGTTTACGCATCATTCGCCGGACATGGAGTTCGGGGGGAGTGGTCAGCTATGCGATTCTGACGCACCCAGGCTCACGATTCAAACTAGGCGGGCACATGAACTTTGAAGCGCCTAAATCAGATTAGAAAGGAGTTAACCATGTCATTCACCCGTTTGGATAAGTCGCGAGTGATTCGCGCTGATCGTGGCGCAGAACTTACTTGCGCAAATTGGCAAATTGAAGCCGCTAAACGCATGTTAATGAACAACCTTGATGAAGAGGTCGCTGAGCATCCACAGGCGCTTGTCGTTTATGGTGGCATTGGGCGTGCAGCCCGCAGTTGGGAATGCTTCGATAAGATTGTCGAAACCCTCGAACGATTAAAGCCGAATGAATCGCTGCTCGTGCAGTCGGGTAAGCCTGTAGGGGTATTTCCCACGCATGAAAACGCACCGCGTGTTCTTATCGCCAATTCTAATTTAGTTCCCGAGTGGGCGAATTGGGAACATTTTAACGAGCTCGATAAAAAGGGCTTGATGATGTATGGCCAAATGACCGCTGGCTCATGGATTTACATTGGTTCGCAAGGGATTGTTCAAGGAACCTATGAAACCTTTGGTGCGGTTGCGCGTAAGCACTTTGATGGCAATGCGGCAGGGAAATGGATCTTAACTGGCGGGCTTGGCGGCATGGGTGGAGCTCAGCCGCTAGCGGCAACGATGGCTGGCTTCTGTATGCTGGCTGTTGAATGTGATGAGAGTCGTATCGACTTTAGATTACGCACGGGTTATGTCGACCATAAAGCAACACATTTGGACGAGGCATTGGCATTGATGAATGATGCCATGGCCGAAGGCCGAGCGATCTCGGTGGGCTTGTTGGGTAACGCCGCCGATGTCTATGAAGAGCTCAAACAGCGTGATGTCACCCCAGACGTGGTGACAGACCAAACCTCCGCCCATGATCCATTGCATGGCTATTTGCCACAGGGCTGGACATTAGCGCAGTATCAAGCAGAACAGGACAAGGACCCAAAAGCAACGGTATTGGCAGCAAAACGCTCAATGGCGGTGCAAGTGAAAGCTATGCTGCATTTTCAGCAGCAAGGTGCAGCAGTGCTTGATTACGGAAATAATATTCGCCAAATGGCGCAAGACGAAGGCGTTGCCAATGCGTTCGATTTTCCAGGTTTTGTGCCAGCTTATATTCGTCCATTGTTCTGCGAGGGTATTGGCCCATTCCGTTGGGTCGCGCTGTCAGGTGACCCAGAGGATATTTATAAAACCGACGCCAAAGTTAAAGAGCTGATTCCAGACAACCCACACCTCCACAATTGGTTGGATATGGCGAAAGAACGGATTAGCTTCCAAGGACTCCCTTCGCGTATTTGCTGGATTGGTTTAAAAGATCGTGCGCGTATCGCTAAGGCGTTCAATGACATGGTCCGTAATGGTGAACTGAAAGCGCCTATCGTGATTGGACGTGACCACTTAGATAGCGGCTCGGTGGCAAGCCCGAACCGCGAGACCGAGAGCATGGCAGATGGCTCTGATGCAGTATCTGATTGGCCACTGCTGAACGCCCTGTTAAACACCGCCGGCGGTGCAACATGGGTGAGCTTACATCACGGAGGTGGTGTGGGTATGGGCTACTCACAACATGCGGGTGTAGTGATCGTCGCTGATGGTACCGATGAAGCGGAGCAGCGGTTAGGTCGAGTGCTATGGAACGACCCCGGTACGGGTGTGATGCGTCATGCAGACGCAGGCTACGATATTGCTAAACGTTGTGCGCAAGAACAAGGGCTAGACTTGCCCATGCTCGAGAAATAGGGAGTCATCATGAGCCAGTTTCCACTGAATCCAGGTCAGCTTACAGTCGCTGATCTCCGTGCTTGGTATTTTCAACCACAGCAACTTGAGTTAGCGGAATCCGCTATCGAGGACATTGAACGTTCCGCAGCAACGGTACAAAAGGTATTAGATAAAGGGCGAGTTGTTTACGGTATCAATACCGGCTTTGGCTTATTAGCGAACACGCGCATCCCACCGGAGAAACTGACCGACCTACAGCGTCGTATTGTGCTCTCTCATTCTGTCGGAACGGGTGAGTTGATGGACGATGAAGTGGTCCGTTTGATGCTGTTACTGAAGATTAATTCGCTGGCGCGCGGGTTTTCAGGTATTCGTTTAAAAGTCATTAATGCTTTAACTGCACTGCTTAACAATGAGGTTTACCCTTGCATCCCAAGCAAAGGCTCGGTAGGCGCTTCGGGTGATCTCGCGCCGTTGGCACATATGGTATTGCCGCTGTTGGGCGAAGGTGAAGTGCGAGTGAATGGCGAACGGATGACCGCCAAAGAGGGACTCGCTAAAGCCGGTTTGGAGCCGTTTGAACTGGCGCCTAAAGAAGGTCTCGCGTTATTAAACGGTACACAGGCATCAACGGCATTGGCATTGGCTGGGTTGTTTAAAGTTGAACGGGTTTTTCATAGTTCAATTCTTGTGGGCGCGTTATCGGTCGAGGCGGCGATGGGATCGCGTGCGCCGTTTGATGCCCGTATTCACGAGGTGAGAGGTCAGATCGGTCAGCAACAAGTGGCGGCTGCTTTCCGAGATATTCTGACGGAGAGTTCTGAAATCGCCAAAGACCACGAACATTGTGAAAAGGTTCAGGACCCCTATTCGTTGCGCTGTCAGCCTCAGGTCATGGGGGCTGTGTACGATCAACTTAAACATGCAGCAACGATACTCGAGCGCGAAGCGAATGGTGTGACCGATAATCCACTGGTATTTAGTGAGCAAGAAGATATTATTTCGGGTGGAAACTTCCATGCGGAACCGGTTGCGATGGTCGCTGATATCATTTCAATTGCTGCAAGCGAAATAGGTGCGATGTCAGAGCGCCGAGGTGCATTGTTGATCGATAAGCACTTAAGTAACTTGCCTGCGTTCTTGGTAGAAGAAGGCGGCGTTAACTCGGGTTTTATGATGGTACAAGTCACAGCGGCAGCGCTTGCTTCAGAGAACAAAACCTTGGCGCATCCTGCTTCAATTGATAGTTTGCCAACATCAGCCAATCAGGAAGATCATGTGTCCATGGCAACCTTTGCCGCTCGTAAGATCAGCGATATTGCAGATAACATTGCTGATATTGTCGCGATTGAGTGGTTAGAGGCCGCACAAGGGTTAAACTTTAGACGACCACTCAAAGCCAGCGCAAAACTCGAGGAAGTGTTTGCCATTTTACGTGAACACGTCGACTACTACGCCGAAGATCGCTATTTTGCCCCAGACATTAAGGCGGCAAGTGATCTCATTAAGGCCGGTCGTCTAGGTACAACCTTAGCCGATATCACTCCCGCCTAGTCGCGTTTAGCAAGCACAACAAAACGGCCCGTGAATTCGGCGACGGGTCGTTCTTCATCCATAATCTGTGCTTTCATCATGAGACGCGCGTTTTTACCCTCTTTTAGTGCAGAAAAGTCACCTGTGACATCGCTTAAATAGGCGACTGCACGCGGCTCTCGTGTCACTGGCTTATGGTAATGAATATTGCCATCACCGAGTACAACAGAGCCCTCAAGTTCACGTTCAAGCAGCTGAAGGTGCAAGAGTCCCCAACAGGTGAGCGTTCCTAATGAATAGATACTGCCCGCAAACATAGTGCCGTGCACGTTGATATTGCGTGATAATTGGGCGCGGGTTTCAAACATGCGACCTGTGTACTGATGGATCTTGATCCCCATGGCGTCAGAGATAGGAATCTCTTTAGCCCACGTATTTTGCAGTTCTTCACACCACTCGGGGCGATAGATAATACGGTTTTGTTCGCTGAATGACTTTTTAAGCTGATGCTCGGCCATGGGGTTTTTGACCGTATCGGCCTCTTCAACCACTTGGTAGCCACACTTTTTGTAAAAGCCGATGGTGGTATCTCGCGAGTTAATAATCACGTGAGTCGCGCTCTCAGCACGTGCAGCACTCTCGAGTGCAAAAATGATAGCGACCCCATGCCCCTCACCACGGTACTCTGGTGCGGTTGCCATAAATCGTATTTGTGCCTCTTCGGGACTATTAAAATGCAAACGTCCAACAGCGACAGGCTCACCGGCTTCATTGACCACCATACGATGCAAACCCACCTGATCGTATTCATCTTGTTCTGAACCCAGCGGGCGCTGAAAGGGTTCCCTCAGCACGCGCCAACGCAGGTGAAAATACTTTTCGAACTCGGCTTCTGTACTGGGGGTAATGACTTTATACATGTTAATCTACTCGAAGTTCAAAAGTAACAGGGCCGTCATTAACCAAACTGACTTGCATATCAGCACCAAACTCGCCTGTTTCAACGGCCACGCCCTGCGCTTTTATGTGATCGCAAAATACCTGATACAGGTGTTGTGCATCAGATGGGTGGGCGGCGCTCGAAAAGCTTGGCCGGCGTCCTTTGCGGGTGTCCGCTGCCAGCGTAAATTGTGATACCACCAAGGTCGCGTAGCCTTTATCCATTAGACTTTGGTTCATCTTGCCTTCGTCATCGGAGAATACGCGATAATGAATAATACGGTCTGCGAGACGTTTAGCTTTTTGCTCGTTATCACCCTGCTCTACACCCAATAATATGAGTAAACCCGCGTCTATTTTACCGACAGTGGTCTGCTCTACATCCACTTGAGCACGGCTTACGCGTTGAATTAAACCTATCATGCTAGCGACTCTCACCCGTAAAAAATGTATATGGTTGTCGATTCTGGTGCACAGATCAATCCGAGCGTGTGCGTTTTTTATGGATTAAGCGGTACTCTTCTAAACTCACGGTCATCTCCGCGCCCGCCAGCACAATCAGCCATGACAGGTAAATCCAAACAATTAGAATAGGCACCGTAGCAAGAGCCCCATATATCGCTTGGTACGTTGGAAAATGCGTAATGTAGAGCGAAAATATTTGTTTGCTTACTTCAAACAAGATGGCCGAAAACGCCGCGCCAAAAGCCGCATAACGAAATTTTACGGGACGGTTGGGCACCAATTGGTACAACAACACAAATGCGACGAAACTGGTCACAATAGGCACGATTGAGAGCATAAAGCTACGAATACCCGAGACGTAATCCTCGGCAAACTGTGACAACGAAACCAAATAAGATGTTGCAGCGAGGCCTGTGCCAATCAGCACGGGTCCCAGTGTTAATATCATCCAATAAATGGCAAATGAAACCGTCCAGCGACGACTACTCGTGTCACGCCAAATATTATTTAACGCCGAATCTATCGCCGAAATCAACGCCACTGCGACGAAAAACAAGAAAGCGATACCCACTGCCGTCATCTGTGATGCATTGCCAACAAACTGGTCAATGTATTCTTTCAGTTGTTCGCCCGAGGTGGGTAATAAATTGGCAAACAAAGCGCTTTCGATATTGTTTTTTAAATCATCAAATACAGGGAATGCAGAAAACACGGTGAACGTCACCACTAACAGTGGCACCAGAGACAATAGGCTGACATAGGTTAAGTGTCCCGCGGTCACGTTAATCGCATCGGACTGACTGCGAAGCGCGACGTGTCGAGAAAATTTAAAGCCATGTTTTAGCCAAAGTTTCCAGTTCATGTTGGTCAAAATCACTTGTCTCTGCGTAAGTTGAATTAGTCTTATATTGATGGAGAAAGCACAGGATGGCAATTGTAGTCTTTGGTGCCGGCGGCGGTCTCGGACTTTCATTAACGAAAGCGCTGAAGCAAAAGTTCAATGACAGCACATTGATTGCTGTCTCGCGTCACCCCATTACTGAACGTGTTGCAGGCGTTCATTACACCACCATCGAGGATTATACCTCAACTCATTTGCATGCCTGGGTGAATGAGTTCAGCGAGCGCGGAGAGGTGCTTGAAGGTGTCGTGTCGACCATCGGTATGCTGCACGACGATGACACGTTTCCAGAAAAGCAGCTCGACGATTTAAATGAAGCTAACTTGAGTAAGCTCTTTAGCGTCAATGCTGTCATGCCTTTAATGATTCTCAAAGCGTGTAAGTCGTTATTGGATAAGAAGCAGAGTCGTTTCTTTGTGCAGTTATCGGCGAAGGTCGGCAGTATCGAGGATAACTACTTAGGCGGTTGGTACAGCTATCGTGGCAGTAAAGCGGCGTTAAATATGTTGTTAAAAACGGCGGCGATTGAATTGAAGCGCTCGCACAAGTCTTTTGTAGTGGCAGCGATTCATCCTGGCACTACAGACACGCAACTCTCTAAGCCGTTTCAGAAGCGAGTGCCTGACGATAAGCTTTATTCACCAGCGCTATCAGCTGAGCGCATTGTAAAGGTAATTGAAGGACTGAAACCTGAGGATTCCGGAGGTTTGTTTCACTGGAATGGAGAACGATTACCCTATTAAACTTGTGTTTCGCCTGCAACCAATGCATTAATATAAGATGTTACGGGGGGATTTCATTTATCTCGATAGGGGGTTTTTATGCGTTACATTTTAGCTGTTTTAATTCCACCACTGGCGGTATTAACCACCGGGCGGATCTTCCAATTGTTGTTTAACGTGATACTCACAGCGTTAGGTATCGTGTTGTTTGTTTTTTCATTCGGCGCCTTGGGTTTGGTCTATATCCTAGCGATCATTCACGCGATTTTGGTCGTACGTAGTTACAATCAAGATAAACGTGATGAACGATTGGTTCGCGCTGTAAGGGGAGACTAATGAGAAAAATTGGATTAAGCATTATGACATTGCTGTTCTTAGTAGGTTGCCAAAGCGCCTACTATGGCGCGATGGAGAAGTTAGGTATCGAGAAGCGTGACATTCTGGTTGATCGTGTCGACGATGCCAAGGATGCGCAAAGCGATGCTCAAGAAGAGTTTAAATCAGCGTTGGAGCGCCTCGATGCGTTACTTCAGTTTGATGGTGGTGAGCTTGAAGAGCGCTACAATGCGTTGAGTGATGATTACGAGGCAAGTAAATCGGCAGCTGAGCGCGTGAACGAGCGTATCGCCGAGGTGGATGACGTCGCGCAGGACTTATTCGACGAATGGAGCGAAGAGCTCGAGTTATATAGTAACGATGCGATGCGCAGAGAAAGCGAGCGTCGTTTGCGTGAGACTGAGCGTCATTACAGCGAGTTGATTCGCGTGATGGAACGTGCGGCAGGTAAGATGGATCCGGTATTGCAGAAAATGCAGGACAACGTGCTGTATCTTAAACATAACTTAAATGCGCGTGCCATTGATGCCATCCGCGGCGAATTTAATCGCCTGCAGACGGATATTTCAGATCTAATTAAGGATATGGAATCAGCGATTGCTGAATCTAACCGCTTTATCGAAAGTATGAACAGTGGTGCTTAATCCATTATCACAGGAGTTTTCATGAGTATTTTGTTTATTGGCGGTAGTCGTCGTAAAGAGTCACTGAATACAAAATTAAAGCATCGCTTGGTGCAAGTCGCAGAAAAACACACGTTTGATTTCGAACTGCTTGATGCAGATGCACTTGATGCACCTATCTACCATGGGGATCATGAGCAGGCTGAGGGTGTGCCCAAGGCGATGCAACAATTGGCAAAGGCGGTGGCCGCAGCGGATAAAGTGGTGCTTGTAAGCCCCGAATATAATGCATCGGTGTCACCCTTGATTAAAAATGCCATCGACTGGACCTCGCGTGTTGATGGGCAAGTGTGGAAAGGCAAAAAAGTGTTGTTAGCCGCTGCATCGCCGGGTGGTTTAGGTGGTATTCGTGGATTGAGTCATTTGCGTGACATTTTAGGCAATGTACAAGCATGGACAGCACCGTTGTTTGCATGCTGCCCGAATGCCAATGATGAAACCATTGCTGCAATGGATGAGGACTTTCTCACTAACTTTCTTAGTCAAGGTGACTGAGTTTTAAGCGCTAAGGCCTTTAACGTAGATATCTATGGCTGCTTCTCCGTACTCTACTAACGGGAAGTAGCCATCATCCATCAGCCAGTTGTAAATTAACCCATCCACGAGTCCAAATAGGCCAATAACCGCGATCCGTGGACTTACCTTAGGCGGGAGCTGGCCATCACGAATGGCTTTTTCAAATAACGCCTCGACATCGCAAATACAGTCATTACGACCACTCAAATGACGTAGCTTGATTGGGTTAACCTCATCAATATATTCGCACTTATGCATGAGGATATTCGCCAGTGCTTGCACGCGTGGGTCAGTGGCCACACGGTTTAAGAACTCATTGGTACGCTCTTGGATTTCAACAAGGGCATCGAACTCAGGTTGTTGTGCAATCTGCTCGCGCATTTCATCAATGGGCAAACGCACACGCTCCATCAACGACTCAATCAACGCCATTTTATTGCTAAAATGGTGGTAAATAGCGCCACGTGTGACGCCCGCTGCCTCGGCGACTTGCGCCATCGACGTATGGGTGACACCGCGCTCGCTGAATACGCGCTCAGCTGCATCAAGCAACTGTGACCGCGTCGCAAGCGCGTCTTCTTTTGTACGCCTAACCAAATTACACCTCACAGAATTGAAATACCGCTTAATTATAGCGATTTTCTTCTTATCATGCATTATTGTATGTATATTTTATAAACACTGATCGATTTGACAACTGACCAATTTCGATAGACTCTGAAAGGGCATTTGGAGCAGAACAAGTCTAGTCACGGCGATGGTACGTATGAACGTATGTATACATTAATGGACAAGCAAGGAGACAGTGCATGAAAAATGAAGTCGATTTTCGTCTAATTTTGGATGCTTACGAGAAAATTCACGAGCATGGCGAAGCAAAACAAGGTAAGCACGTCCTTGATGGTATTACTGCTTATACTGATCACGATGGATATACCGTATTTTTAGAAGGGCATGGTGTAAAACTGACGTTGGAGTTCCATAATAAGTATCGTTTGGATTATGACAACGGTAAGCAGTTTGACCAGTTTATTCGTGCCCTTAAGAATATCAGCGAGGGTTATGAAACCCCGGGGTTAGAACGAGGATGACAAATAAGTCTTACACGGTGCTCGAAGAGGTTGCGCATGCGTTAACCCATGGCATTGGTGCCGTTTTAAGTATCGTGGGCCTGGTAGCGATGCTGATGTGGTCAGTCGCTTATGGTGATACGTGGCATGTTGTGTCGGCGAGTATCTATGGTGCGAGTCTTATATTGCTTTACACCGCATCGACGCTGTATCACGCATTTCCATGGCCACGCATAAAAGCAATCTTTCAGCAGCTCGATCACGCAGCCATTTTTGTGCTTATCGCGGGCACCTACACACCTTTTGCACTGATTAATTTACGCGGCCCATGGGGCTGGACATTGCTCGGTGTAGCGTGGGGTATTGCACTGATTGGCGTGGTACTTGAGCTGGGCGTGAAAAAGCCACCTAAATGGCTGTCATTGAGTTTATACCTGGGCATGGGCTGGATGGCGTTGATTGCCATCAAACCGATGCTGGATAATGTCGATACGGGTGGTTTGTTATTGCTGCTAGCCGGTGGTTTAGCCTATACCTTAGGCGTTGTGTTTTATGTGCGTAAGCAGATGCCCTATCACCATGCGATTTGGCACTTGTTTGTATTAGCGGGCAGTATTCTACACTTCTTCTCAATTTTTTATTATGTGTTGCCGCAACCCGAGTTAGTCGCAGCGCAGTAACTACATCCCAACATAAAAAAACCCGCCGATTGGCGGGTTTTTTATTGTGCTATTGCGACGCTTAGCTCTTAGGCTCGCGGCTTGCACGTTTACGCTCGTTTTCAGTGAGCGCACGCTTACGAATACGGATAGATACCGGCGTTACCTCAACCAATTCGTCATCGTTGATAAACTCAAGCGCTTGCTCAAGTGTATAACGGATCGGTGGGCTCAAGGTTTGTGCATCGTCAGTACCTGAAGCACGTACGTTGGTTAACTGCTTACCTTTCAAACAGTTAACAGTCAGGTCGTTAGAACGGTTATGAATACCGATGATTTGACCTTCGTACACTTCGTCACCGTGCGATGCAAACAATTTACCACGCTCTTGCAAGTTAAATAGTGCGTAGGTCAGTGCTTTGCCCTGTGCGTTAGAGATCAATACGCCATTGACACGTTGACCGATAGTACCGCCTTTATGCGGACCATAGTGGTCAAATGTGTGGTACATCAAACCCGTACCTGAAGTCAGGGTCATGAACTCGGTTTGGAAACCAATCAAGCCACGGCTAGGTACTTCAAAGTCGATACGCACACGGCCTTTACCATCTGGATTCATGTCAGTCATCTCAGCTTTACGTAAGCCAAGCTTCTCCATGACAGCGCCTTGGTGTTGATCTTCGATATCAACCGTCAGTGTTTCGTACGGTTCCATCTTCTGACCATCTTCATGCTTGATGATAACTTCTGGACGCGATACTGCGAGCTCGAAGCCTTCACGACGCATGTTCTCGATCAAAACGCCTAAGTGCAATTCACCACGGCCTGATACGCGAAACTTATCTGGGTTATCGGTTTCTTCAACGCGTAGTGCAACGTTGTGAACCAGTTCTTGTTGTAAACGCTCAAGGATCTGGCGAGAGGTTACGAACTTACCTTCTTTACCTGCGAACGGTGACGTGTTGACTTGGAAAGTCATGGTCACTGTTGGCTCGTCAACCGTCAATGGCTTAAGCGGGTTCGGTTTACCCACAGCGCATACTGTGTCAGAGATTTTTAATTCACCTAAACCCGTAATCGCACAGATATCACCTGCGTGCGCAGCTTGCGCATCGATACGGTCTAAACCAAGGTAGTTAAATACCTGGCCAACTTTACCATTGCGTGTTTCGCCGTCGGCACCCACGATAGTCACTTGTTGGTTAACCTTAACGCTACCTTGAGTAACACGGCCGATACCGATAACACCTAAGTAGCTTGAGTAGTCCAACTGAGAAATCTGCATTTGCAGATCGCCTTCAGGATCCGCATCTGGATGACTGACTTGGTCAACGATAGTTTCGAACAATGGCGTCATATCGCCGCCCGATTGTTCTGCGTCCAAACTTGCCCAACCGTTCAATGCTGATGCATAGATAACAGGGAAGTCCAACTGCTCATCGGTCGCGCCAAGGTTGTCGAACAAATCAAACACTTGATCCATAACCCAGTCAGGACGTGCGCCTGGACGGTCAATTTTATTAATAACGACGATTGGATTAAGTCCGTGAGCAAACGCTTTTTGAGTTACAAAGCGAGTTTGCGGCATTGGACCATCAACAGCATCTACCAGTAGCAATACTGAGTCAGCCATTGACATAACACGCTCAACCTCACCACCAAAGTCGGCGTGGCCAGGAGTATCTAGAATGTTGATGCGGTAGTCTTGCCAGTTGATCGCTGTGTTTTTAGCGAGGATGGTAATACCACGTTCTTTTTCTAGATCGTTTGAGTCCATGATGCGCTCTTCGAGCTCACCGCGGCTTGCTAACGTGCCAGATTGTTGAAGCAGCTTGTCGACCAAAGTGGTTTTACCATGGTCAACGTGCGCAATAATCGCGATATTGCGAAGTTTATTAATATCAAATGCCTGAGTTGTCATTAAGAACAGCCTATTGATGTCGGAAAGTGAACAACGTTGTCTAAACCGACAAGGGGTTGATGAAAATAGCCGCGTATTCTACCTGTTTGCTAGACATATAAAAAGGGGCTGTTGAATTTTTCATCAGAATGACATGAATAATCGGTATTTTATGATTATTTGCACCAAAATAGTCCACAATGATCCAAATTGGTGCTCAAGCCTATGCTCAACAAAGTGCAAGTGTGAGCGAGAAATACGCCCTCAGCTCGAAAAATCCATCAACGAAGAAAACTCTAAAGAGATCCAGCGACAGACCGGTTGTCTATAAAGACAGCGCCACTCGTACTTATGAATGAGCTCTTTGTCTATGTTGAACAAGGCCGTTCAACGTCAGGACCTACCGCCTCTGCCATTAAAAATAACGAAGCGTAGCCTTCATCGCCTCATCGTGGGCTTCCATTCGCCGTCTCTGACAGTTCCACGTCTAGGGGGATGGTGGATTGATCAAGGTGGGTATATAGACCCCGGGCGTGGTATTACCCATGGAGGAGGATCAGGCTGTGGCGGTGGCTGAAATTGCAGGTCTATTAGCTGGATTTGGAGTTTCTGTTACAGTTTTTGGTCCAGTTGTTGGTATTGTTGCTTCAGTTGCGACCGCTTATGCAGTTGAGCGGGGCGTGAATTATACACTCAACGCCGCATGCAATTTTTACGATGTAGTCGTATATGACTCGTCTCGATTCGATGTTCATGATGATTTTCTTTGTAAAGTCCGAGTAGTGAGAATGCAAAGGTGCCGTTTAGCACGATAATTTTAGGTTAAAAGGTGGTAGAAAAATTGAATCAGGTTTCATTGATAAAGAAGTGGTATAACCCTCAAACTGTTGTGCTAGTTATGGTGTCATTAATTAGTTTAATTGCCTACCTAACGCTAGAGACAACGACTAAAGACTTGCTATTTAAGTCTTTAGTCTTGATAGTTTTTGGTCCAATTGCTATCGCCTTAGCTGTTGGTATTATTTTTTCTACGAGAACTTATCCATCACAGATAACTTTCGATTTTGAAAAAGAACGCATTTTTCTTGGTGGGGATTTGACTATTAGTTTTGATGAGCTAGAGATAGGGCTAGTGAACTCAAAGTTTGGTTTTATAGGGATGGAACTAGTCTTGATTAGCGGTCAGGAATATGTTTATCGAAATTTTTTCACATGTGATATCGATGAAACTGAGTTCGCGTCATTGCTCAAAAATATTCCTTCGATAAAATATACTTATGAGAATAAAGTTTAAAGGTGAGATGTAAAGATTAAACTCATATCGGTAATATTATGGTTGTCTTTTGACGCTAGTAGCATTATGGCGGCGATAAAGCCGGAGGTACCACCTAGCACGTTAAAGAAAATGTTAAAGAGAGTGTTCAATATTCTGTGTCAGCCAAGTTTTCATAAATCTATGTGGCCATCCAGTCGACCTTCAAAGTGGATGGTTAGCTGAGACAGTGTCA
>NZ_QJST01000009.1:114893-123681 GCF_003226255.1 Idiomarina fontislapidosi | reverse complement strand
TTTAAAGCGGCATCCATGTCGAAATTGGTTTTGGTCATATGTCATCTCTTTTTTTGCTTAGTTTAACGAAATGACACAGAATTATGAACACTACCCGAGACTTTGCTAGACGCGAATTCAACTCCGAAGTACACCACTCTCTAAATTAAGCTGCTTTTATTAATTCGTCGAACACGACGGCTGGCTGTTTGAATCCAAGACACTTTCTTGGTCTCGCATTCAGGGCACGCTCAACGTCTGTAATTTGCCTGGCTGTCACCGTCAGCAAGTCTGTGCCTTTACGGATGTATTGCCGTAGTAGCCCATTAAAGTTTTCGTTCAACCCCCGCTCCCATGACGAATATGGATTAGCGAAATAAATATCCGTTTTCAACTTCTATGCAATCAGTTCATGATCGCAGAATTCACTGCCGTTGTCCGCCGTAATAATACGAACGTGACGGCGGTAACCCCACAATATGCCAATCATCGCTTTGCTCACGTCTGCTGCGCTTCTCGCTGGTACTTTGCGTATCAGGTATAGCTTACTTTTGCGCTCAACCAGGCTGACTATTGCCCCTGTTCCTTGCTTCCCTAATACGGTATTGGCTTCCCAATCACCAAATCGTTGCTTTTTATCAACAATGGCAGGACGGAGCTCAATACCAATCAGATTCGGAATAATAATGCGCTTCGCTCTGCTACCTTTACGGTATTTCCGGCGACCATGTCGCAATTGCTTATACAACTTACCGCCTCGCAGTTTGTCTCGCTGTACGTAGCCGTAAATCCACTCATGACTCACCGGGTGCCCAATGACCTTGCCTACACCTGCGATATGCTCAGGACTCCATTTCTGATCTAACCAGAACTCAATAAACGTTATTGTGAGCGCGGGGATGTTGTGCTTAACAGCCTCACCTCGTCGCTTAATTGTCCTAGCATGGGCAACTTCAGGCACGTAATGATTGTCCCGAATCCTGTTGCGACGTACTTCACGACTAATCATACTGTGACTGACTTTAAGCCGCTTCCCAATTTTTCGATAACTGAAACCCTCGCGTAGGTAGGCTTCAATCTGGTGTCGTTGGCCTTCGATCAACTGCTTGTAACTCATGGTAATACTCTTGTTTTTTGGCGATTACAGAGTACCACCAACAGGCAGTTGATCTCTCCTCACCGTTTAACCATGAGCGGTGCACTTATTATCTGAATTCGGGAACTGCGTCCCTGTCAAGATTTGGGGGGATTTCGGCAACGAAATTGCAGATTTCGATGCTGCATAAATCTACATAACTATTTGTTGAACAGTAATCCGTTCATCATTGGAATGAAAATCAACAAAATTTCACCTATAAACACAAAAAAGCCGCATAAATTGCGGCTTCTAAACACTTTTATCTACATTTTAGATTTTGTTTTTGTCTAAAACGGAATATCGTCGTCGAAATCGTTGTCTGGCGAGAACGGTTCTGGTTGTGAAGGCTGCTGATTTTGATTAGAACGCATCGCATTGCCTTGATTCGACTGGCCGCCTTGGCCACCTTGGAAGCCTTGCTGCTGCCCAAAACCTTGGTTCGGATTGCCCTGCTGATTAGGCGCTGGTTGATTACCGCCTTGATTTTGGTTCATGCCCTGATTCATACCTTGATTCATGCCTTGGTTCATACCTTGGCCTTGGCCCATACCTGGTCCACCTCGTGAATCCAGCATTTGCATCTCGTTGATGACGATCTCTGTTGTGTAGCGATCTTGACCGTCTTGGCCCTGCCACTTACGCGTCTGCAAGCGCCCTTCAACGTATACCTTTGAACCTTTTTTAAGGTACTCACCAGCAATCTCAGCCAAACGGCGATAAGCAACACAACGGTGCCACTCAGTTTGTTCGCGCGGCTCACCTGTTTGCTTGTCTTTCCACGTTTCGCTGGTAGCGATTGAGAGATTAGCAATAGCGGTACTGTTCTGGGTATACCGAACTTCAGGATCGGCGCCCAAGTTACCGACCAAAATTACCTTATTCACACCGCGACTGGCCATATTTCTCTCCTGTTCTAAGATTTTTCTATCTGATAGTTTAACACGCTATTGGGCCGATTTGTGACGTTCGATCAATGCTTCGACTGCGTGTTCATCATACTGCTTTTTATCAACTTTTAAATAGGTGACTTGGTCGTCCGATGCGAAGCGAACCTCTTCAACACCTGAAATACCAAGTAGCGCATCGTTAAACTGGTCAAGGGTTTGTTGCTCAAGCCCTTTCAAACTAATCACCACGTTTGTCACCGCCTTCGGGTTTTGCATTAACCGACTTAAGACAAACCATAACGCTAGTATAACTAAACTCGCGATACCAATACCCTGTAGCTGATAACTCTGTAAGAGCCAGCCGCCAAGCGCGCCGCCCACAAAAGCACCACTGAACTGACAGGTAGAATAAATTCCGCTTGCACTACCTTTACTGCCCGCCGGAGCGATGCGCGTTAACATGGATGGTAATGTGGCTTCTAAAAAATTAAAGCCGGTAAAAAACACCACCAGCGCGATAGCAATAATGGTCAGTGACGCCCCCCACCACGTGATCAGGGTTGCACCGACCATCAACAGTAATATCGATAACCTAAACCAGATGACATGCTGGTTGGTTTTCGCGCCATGAATGATCATCGGCACCATCAGCGCAATCGATAGTACAAGCGTGGGTAAATAAAACAACGCATGGTACTCGGTGCGCACATCGTGGGATGCCAATAAGGTGGGCAGGCTAATAAACCATGAGGTCAGCACGGCGTGTAATACAAATACACCCCCATTGAGTAACCAAAGCTGGCGGTGCCCTAGCAAGTGTTTTAGTTCCGTCGCAACAGGCAAAGCCTCGCGGCGCGCCGACTTAGTCAGCGTTCTAGGCACTGCAACCAGCAGCACACCAATCCCCACCAGTGCACTCGCTGCAGTAAACCAGAACAGGCCTTGTAAGCCAATTCTGTCACCTAACAGTGGGCCAACGATCAACGCCAGCGCAAATGCCAAGCCGATACACATGCCGATAATTGCCATCACTTTCGAGCGTTGGTTATCGCGCGAAACGTCAGCGGCCATCGCCAAGATCGCCGCAGCGATAGCGCCAATACCTTGCACAGCACGACCAATCACGACACCCATCAAGCTGTCAGCTTGCGCAGCAATTACACTACCGAGAGCAAAAACCAATAACCCACCCACAATAATCGGGCGGCGCCCAATTCGGTCGGACAACATGCCCAGTGGAATTTGGAATAAAGCTTGAGTTAAACCATAAGCCCCTAGAGCCACACCCATCAATGCGGGCGTGTAATCTGGGTACTGATGAGCATAGATCGCCATGACCGGCATGATCAAAAACAGGCCTAACATGCGTATGCCAAAGACGGAAGCCAGCGCAAATGCTGCGCGCTTTTCTGTTCTATTTAACTGTTGCTGACTCATAATGCTCGCTATTATGAACGACTGAGCGGGCATTGTACCAGATACCCAAGTCTGTGCGATAATACTCGGCTCACTCGGTTGAATCATTGACGCCTATGCGCGGAGAAAAAAGTTTACTATGGACAAAATCGAAGTACGTGGTGCGCGAACACACAACCTAAAGAATTTTAACCTGACCATCCCGCGCGATAAGCTGGTGGTCATTACAGGCTTATCCGGTTCAGGCAAATCGTCGCTGGCGTTTGATACGTTATACGCGGAAGGTCAACGACGTTACGTTGAATCTCTCTCCGCCTACGCCCGTCAGTTTTTGTCTTTGATGGAAAAACCCGATGTAGACGGCATCGAGGGTTTATCACCTGCGATCTCCATTGAGCAGAAGTCCACCTCTCATAACCCGCGTTCAACCGTGGGAACGATTACCGAGATATACGATTATTTACGTCTATTGTTTGCCCGTGTAGGTGAACCACGTTGCCCAACCCATGATGTCCCGTTGGCAGCACAAACCATCTCACAGATGGTTGATCAAGTGCTCACTGAGCCTGAAGAATCAAAACGCATGCTGCTCGCTCCCATAGTACAGAACCGCAAAGGTGAGCACGTTAAGGTGTTGGAGAATTTGGCGCTACAGGGCTTTATCCGCGCTCGCATTGATGGCGAGATATGCGACCTGAGCGATCCACCTACATTGGAATTGCAGAAAAAACATACCATTGAAGTGGTGGTTGACCGATTTAAGGTACGAGAAGGTATTGAGCAACGCTTAGCCGAGTCGTTTGAGACCGCCATTGATATGACCGGTGGTACCGCCTTTGTGGCACCGATGCCCGGGGAAGAAGGCGAAACGCTGATCTTTTCAGCCAACTTTGCGTGTCCGCATTGTGGCTATAGCATGCAAGAGCTCGAGCCGCGCTTGTTCTCATTTAACAACCCAGCGGGCGCCTGCCAAACCTGCGATGGCTTGGGTGTTGAGCAGTTTTTCGATCCGAGTAAAGTGATTGTGAATGGCGATTTATCCCTGACAGGGGGTGCCATCCGTGGCTGGGATAAGCGTAACTTTTACTATTATCAAATGTTGCAGTCGCTCGCTAAGCACTATGACTTTAAGTTGTCTGTGCCCTTTAATGAGCTCTCCGAAGATACGCGTGCGGTTTTACTTTATGGCAGCGGTAAAGAAGAAGTTAAATTTACCTACATGAACGACCGTGGTGACAGAGTGGTTCGAGCGCATCCGTTCGAAGGGATTATTCCTAACATGCAGCGTCGCTATCGTGAGACAGAATCACAAGCGGTGCGCGATGAGTTAGCCAAATATATTGCTGTGCAGCCCTGTAAAAGTTGCCATGGCAGTCGCCTGCGTACCGAGGCTCGTCACGTCTTTATCGAGAATACCAATTTGCCACAAGTGTCAGAGCGCTCGATTGGCGATGCGTTAGACTTTTTCCAAAACTTAGACCTTGATGGCCAACGTGGCAAAATTGCCGAGAAAATTTTAAAAGAAATCAACGACCGCCTCGGCTTTTTGGTCAACGTGGGTCTGAACTATCTGAGCCTTTCGCGCAGTGCAGAGACACTCTCGGGCGGTGAGGCGCAACGTATTCGCCTAGCGAGTCAAATTGGTGCAGGTCTCGTCGGCGTTATGTATGTTTTGGATGAGCCAAGTATTGGTTTGCATCAACGCGACAACGAACGCTTATTAAACACGCTGATTCATTTACGCGATTTGGGTAACACCGTATTAGTGGTAGAGCATGATGAAGATGCGATTCGGCAGGCCGATCATGTGATTGATATTGGTCCCGGCGCCGGTGTGCATGGCGGCGAGATCGTGGCACAAGGTTCGGTTGACGATATCGTTGGTACCGAGCGTTCACTGACCGGCGATTACTTGTCGGGTCGTAAGGTCATTGAAGTCCCAGCGAAACGTAACGACCCTGATGAGCGTTGGCTTAAAATTATTGGTGCGACGGGCAATAACCTAAAAAATGTCGACTTAAACATCCCGCTGGGTTTAATGACTTGTGTCACCGGGGTCTCTGGTTCCGGTAAATCGACCTTGGTGAATGATACCTTGTTTAAAGTCGCACATCGCGAACTCAATGGTGCGACAACCGGTGAACCTGCCCCGCATGAACGCATAGAAGGCATGGAGCTGTTAGATAAGGTGGTGGATATCGACCAGAGCCCGATTGGTCGTACCCCACGTTCTAACCCGGCAACCTACACAGGTATTTTCACGCCGATTCGTGAGTTGTTTGCCGGTGTTCCAGAAGCCCGTGCGCGCGGTTATAAACCGGGACGCTTTAGCTTTAACGTGAAAGGCGGACGCTGTGAAGCCTGCCAGGGTGACGGTGTTATCAAAGTAGAAATGCACTTCTTGCCGGATGTTTATGTGCCGTGCGATATTTGTAAGGGTAAACGATACAATCGAGAAACCTTGGATATCCAATATAAAGGTAAAAATATTCACGAAGTGTTGGATATGACCATTGAAGAAGCGCGCGAATTCTTTGATCCCATCCCTGCGATCGCACGCAAACTGCAAACACTGATGGATGTTGGGCTGTCTTACGTGCGTTTAGGTCAGTCGGCAACGACGCTATCGGGCGGTGAAGCACAACGTGTGAAGTTGTCACGCGAGTTGTCGAAGCGGGATACCGGACGCACGCTGTATATTCTCGACGAGCCGACGACAGGTCTGCATTTCCACGATATCAAACAGTTACTCGCGGTGATTCATCGTCTGCGTGATCATGGCAATACCGTGGTTGTCATCGAGCATAATTTAGATGTAATTAAGACCGCTGATTGGATTGTCGATCTCGGTCCGGAGGGCGGATCGGGCGGTGGCGAAATCCTGACTGAGGGCGCGCCCGAAAAAATCGTTAATGAGCCGCGGTCACACACTGCGCGTTTTCTTAAACCCATGCTTAAATCGTCATAGGAAGACAGGATGTTAGAAGAACAGTTTAAAGTTCGCTTTTACGAGACCGATGCTTTGGGGCACGTGAATAACACAGTGGTACCCATGTGGATCGAGACAGGCCGATTACCTATTTTTGAGTTTTTCGGTGAGATGTCACCCAAAACAAAAAGCTTGATCGTGGCCCGCTTGGAAGTTGATTTCGCGCGCCCCATTTACTTTGGTTCGAATGTCACGGTTAAAACGTTTGTGCAGCGCCTCGGTGGCAGCTCGTTCGACATTGGTACCGAAATTTGGCAAAAAGGTGAACTCTGCGCCAAAGGCAAAACGGTCCTTGTTTACTTTGATTTTGAGCAACAAGGATCGGTGACCTTGAGTGATGAGCTTCGCCAACGTTTGAACGAACTGCAACATCCGGAGCATCCCATTGACGCGTGATCTGGTAAGTGGCGGACAAAAGATCCATGCCCCCGATGACCTTAATCGCTTGCTGAAGGAAATTCATCAGCAAGCGATGCAGATACATTCGGGTAAGGTTGCTGATTACATCCCCGCGCTCGCCGCCGTAGAACCTGAACAGTGTGCGCTGACATTAACGACGCTAGATGGCGAAGTCTTCAATGTCGGCAACACGGATACGTTGTTCTCTATTCAGTCGATTTCAAAAATTTTTGGTTTGATGATGGCGATGGACCGTCTCGGCGATGATTTATGGCAACGCGTTAAAATGGAGCCTTCAGGGCAAGCGTTTAACTCGATTGTGCAGTTGGAGTGGGAAAAAGGCATTCCGCGTAACCCCATGATAAACGCTGGAGCGATTTTAATTAGCGATGTGCTAGTCAGCCACTACTCGACAAGTAAAAACGCTGTCATGAGCCTTGTACGTAATCTGTGTGGCAATGACCGCATCTATGCGGACGAAGATGTGCATGCTTCTGAGAAAGAGCATGGCCATCGCAATGCGGCATCCGCTCATTTAATGAAAAGCTTTAATAATATCGAAGCGGATGTGGATGAGGTGCTCGACCATTACTTTTGGCAATGCGCTATCAGCATGACCTGTGAAAACCTGGCGCGCTCTTTTACGTTTCTTGCTAATGCCGGCGTATGTCCGTTCTCACAACGTGAAATCATCAGCAAACGCGATGCCCAGCGAATTAATGCCCTGCTCTCAACCAGTGGCATGTATGATCAAAGTGGCGAATTCGCCTTCACCGTTGGCGTTCCCGCTAAAAGTGGCGTGGGCGGCGGTATTGTCGCGATCGTTCCCGATTTTGGCGTGATTTCTGCGTGGAGCCCTAAGCTCAATGAATTTGGTAACAGTGCCCGTGGTATGTTTATGGTGCGCGAGCTGGCTAACCGACTTGGCTTAAGCGTCTACTAACGCCTTAGGCCAATCCGGTAGACTTGAAAACGAGACAGATTAAAACGCTGTAACAGTTGATCGATATGTCCTTGTCGCGCGAGTTCACGTACTAACTGCTGCATCGTTTCTTGAGTCAGCCGTTTATTATGTCCAACGATCATACTCAACATGTAATCATCGAACACCTTATCTGAGACGAGTAAGTCCTTTTGATACTGCTCACCCGCATTCTGTAATGCAGATAAAAGCTCGTCATTAATCGGCATAATATCTATCCGCCCGCCCATCAGCATACGTAAGTTCGTTAATGCCGAATGTGAAAGGTACGCACGGTACGATTGATTGAGCTGGTCTGCGGTTTGTTCAGTGCCATTAAAGTTATAGTGATAGCCTTTCACCGCGCCAACAGTCTTATTCTCTAGGGTTTCAAAAAACGCTTGTGTACGCCCAGGGATGCGTTTCGCGACAAAGCGTTCCCGACCACGGATAAGCGGAATAGTCGACTCGACAGCTCGTCCTTCCCAGCCCCATTCTTCTGACTCAAAGAAGATCACATCGCAGCAGCCCGTTTCGGATAGTGCTTGATATCGACCGTTAGGCGGGATCACCTGTAATTGGAAATCGTAGGTGTCTTGATAATCGTTAAGTATCTGGATGAGTTCGCGGGTCACATCCGTTTCAAGACCCATCGAGAAATAAGGCGGGTAATCGTATGCTGCCACATACACAGGTGTCTGGGCGCTTGCATTCTTTATGAATGAAACGCTTATCACAAGGCATGTTATCAACCAAAGGAGACTTCTTCGCACTGCACTTATTTACGTTGAAACTGGATGGATATAGTGGGGTTAAAGCTGATAAATGTCAATAATTGACAGCAAATGGCAAGCTTTGTTAACCACAGTCCATGTCAATCTACGGCGCCATAAAAAAACCCGGCCGAAGCCGGGTTTTTACTAAACGTCTAAACGTTTAATTAGTCGATGATCTTAGATACAACGCCTGCACCTACAGTACGACCACCTTCACGGATTGCGAAACGCAAGCCTTCGTCC
>NZ_QJST01000009.1:0-114798 GCF_003226255.1 Idiomarina fontislapidosi | reverse complement strand
ACTAAACGTCTAAACGTTTAATTAGTCGATGATCTTAGATACAACGCCTGCACCTACAGTACGACCACCTTCACGGATTGCGAAACGCAAGCCTTCGTCCATTGCGATTGGAGCGATTAGCTCTACAACGAACTTCAAGTTGTCGCCTGGCATGACCATTTCTACGCCTTCTGGCAATTCTACTGCGCCTGTTACGTCCGTTGTACGGAAGTAGAACTGTGGACGGTAGCCTTTAAAGAATGGCGTGTGACGGCCACCTTCGTCTTTGCTCAGTACGTAGACTTCTGCTTCGAACTTAGTGTGCGGAGTGATTGTACCTGGCTTCGCCAATACTTGACCACGCTCTACTTCGTCACGCTTAGTACCACGCAACAAGGCACCGATGTTCTCACCTGCACGACCTTCGTCTAGCAACTTACGGAACATCTCTACACCGGTCACTGTGGTCTTCATGGTATCTTTCATACCTACGATTTCACACTCGTCACCTGTGCGAACGATACCACGCTCGACACGACCAGTTACTACTGTACCACGACCTGAAATCGAGAATACGTCTTCGATTGGCATGATGAACGGCTTATCGATATCACGCTCTGGCTCTGGGATGTAGTTGTCTAGCGCGTCAGCTAGTTCTACAATCTTCTTCGACCACTCTTCGTCGCCTTCTAGCGCTTTAAGTGCTGAACCTGGGATAACTGGCAAGTCGTCGCCTGGGAATTCGTATTCTGATAACAGTTCACGAACTTCCATTTCTACCAATTCCAACAACTCTTCATCGTCTACCATGTCACATTTGTTCATGAATACTACGATGAAAGGTACGCCTACCTGACGTGACAACAAGATGTGCTCACGCGTTTGTGGCATTGGGCCGTCTGTTGCCGCTACTACCAAGATCGCGCCGTCCATCTGAGCAGCACCAGTGATCATGTTTTTAACGTAGTCAGCGTGTCCAGGACAGTCGACGTGCGCGTAGTGACGAGTTGGGGTGTCATACTCAACGTGTGAAGTTGAGATGGTGATACCACGCTCTTTCTCTTCTGGCGCGTTATCGATGGCTGCGAAGTCTTTCGCCGCACCACCATAAACTTTTGCTAATACAGTAGTAATAGCAGCAGTCAAAGTCGTTTTACCGTGGTCAACGTGACCGATTGTGCCGACGTTTACGTGCGGCTTCGAACGTTCAAATTTTTCTTTAGACATGATAGTTCCTCAAACTTAAGTTAAAAGCCCGGTCTCGTAAAAAACCGGACCAGACCTTACTTATTTAGCGTTACGCTCAGCCATCACTTTCTCAGCGATGTTGTTTGGCGCTTCAGCATACTTCAAGAATTCCATTGAGTACGATGCACGACCTTGTGTTTGTGAACGCAAGTCAGTCGCGTAACCGAACATTTCTGACAATGGAACTTGAGCATTAACTGCTTTCAAGCCACCTGGTGCCTCTTCCATACCTTCGATAAGACCACGACGGCGGTTAAGGTCACCAACGACATCACCCATTGACTCTTCTGGAGTGATAACTTCAACTTTCATCATTGGCTCAAGCAATACAGGTTGTGCTTGCAATGCACCTTTTTTGAAAGCCATGCTACCGGCGATTTTAAACGCCATCTCTGATGAGTCAACATCGTGGTAAGAACCGTCGTACAAGGTTGCCTTAACACCCAATACTGGGTAGCCAGCAAGAACACCTTGTTCCATCTGCTCTTTGATACCACGATCAACGGCTGGGATGTATTCTTTAGGTACCACACCACCAACGATTTCGTTCACGAATTGGTAAGTGATGTCATCGCCGTTCTCGTCTTCTTCGATTGTCATCGGCTCAAGGCGAACCCAAACGTGACCGAACTGACCACGACCACCTGATTGACGTACGAATTTACCTTCGACTTCAACAGACTTACGGATCGCTTCACGATAAGCAACCTGAGGTTGACCTACGTTACATTCAACTTTGAATTCACGCTTCATACGGTCAACGATGATATCAAGGTGAAGCTCACCCATACCAGAGATGATAGTTTGACCAGACTCTTCATCCGTCTTAACGCGGAATGAAGGATCTTCAGCTGCCAACTTACCTAAAGCGATACCCATTTTCTCTTGGTCAGCTTTAGTTTTTGGCTCTACTGCTACTGAAATAACTGGCTCTGGGAATTCCATACGCTCAAGAATGATCTTGTTGTTAGGATCACACAGCGTGTCACCGGTCGTCACGTCTTTAAGACCAATCAATGCCGCGATATCACCCGCGCGCACTTCTTTGATCTCTTCACGGCTGTTTGAGTGCATTTGAACCATACGGCCCACGCGCTCTTTCTTGTTCTTAACTGGGTTAACAACACCGTCACCCTGGTTAAGGACACCCGAGTAAACACGAACGAACGTCAGTGTACCCACGAACGGGTCAGTTGCGATTTTAAACGCAAGCGCAGAGAATGGTTCTTCGTCAGATGACTTACGAACACCTTCAGACTCATCATCAAGGATACCAGTAATCGCTTTAACTTCAGTCGGCGACGGAAGATATTCGATAACTGCGTCAAGTACCGCTTGAACGCCTTTGTTTTTGAACGCTGAACCAGCTGCAACCAAGCAGATTTCGTTCGCCAATGTACGCGCACGAAGACCTTGTTTGATTTCTGCTTCAGTCAACTCACCTTCTTCAAGGTATTTGTTCATCAACTCTTCGTTGGCTTCAGCCGCAGCTTCTACCAAGTTGTTGTGATATTCCTCACACTCGTCAACCATGTCAGCAGGGATATCTTCATAAGTGAATGAAGTACCCATGTCTTCATCGTTCCAGTTGATGAATTTCATTTTGATCAAATCAACCACGCCGCGGAAGTTGTCTTCTGCGCCAACAGGCAGTTGCATAGGCACTGCTTCTGCTGCCAAGCGGGTTTTCATTTGATGAACAACTGACAAGAAGTCCGCGCCTGCACGGTCCATCTTGTTCACGAATACCATACGTGGTACTTCGTATTTGTTCGCCTGACGCCATACGGTTTCAGTCTGAGGCTGAACACCTGACGAAGCACACAATACAACGACTGCGCCGTCAAGAACACGCAATGAACGCTCTACCTCAATGGTAAAGTCAACGTGTCCTGGGGTGTCGATGATGTTGACACGGTGCTCAGGGAACTGCTTGTCCATACCTTGCCAGAAACATGTCGTTGCGGCAGAGGTGATGGTGATACCACGCTCCTGCTCCTGTTCCATCCAGTCCATGGTAGCTGCACCATCGTGCACCTCACCAATCTTGTGAGACAGACCAGTGTAGAACAACACACGTTCAGTAGTGGTTGTTTTACCAGCGTCTACGTGAGCGCAGATACCGATATTACGATAGCGCTCAATGGAAGTTTTACGAGCCACAATAAACTCCTTAGTCGGTTAACTGTGAAATTACCAGCGATAGTGAGCAAACGCTTTGTTTGCTTCAGCCATGCGGTGAACGTCTTCACGTTTCTTCACAGCAGACCCTTTGTTTTCAGATGCGTCTAGCATTTCTGCTGCCAAACGCTGCGACATTGATTTTTCACCACGGGTGCGCGCTGCATCAACCAACCAGCGCATTGCCAGTGCATTACGACGCACAGGACGAACTTCGACTGGAACCTGATAGGTAGAACCACCTACGCGACGAGATTTAACCTCGACCGTTGGGCGAACGTTATCAAGCGCATTTTCGAAGATGTCTAAGTGTTCTTTACCAGATTTCTCAGCAAGAATGTCTAGTGCACCGTAGATAATCTTTTCAGCGACTGCTTTTTTGCCGTCAACCATGACGACATTAATAAATTTGGCCAACAACTCTGATCCGAACTTAGGATCTGGAAGGATTTTACGTTGACCTATGACGCGTCTTCTTGGCATCTCAATATTCTCCGATTAATTCAGGGTATTACCCAAAACGTACAAACAGTTTGGCCTTACTAACGGAGAACCGTTAAGATTTAGGCCGCTTCGCGCCGTATTTAGAACGGCCTTGTTTACGATCGTTTACACCTGAACAGTCAAGTGCGCCACGAACGGTGTGATAACGAACACCTGGCAAGTCTTTTACACGACCGCCACGGATCAATACGACCGAGTGCTCTTGCAAGTTGTGGCCTTCACCGCCGATGTACGAAGATACTTCGTAACCGTTAGTAAGACGCACACGACACACTTTACGCATCGCCGAGTTCGGCTTCTTTGGGGTTGTTGTGTAAACACGGGTACAAACACCGCGTTTTTGTGGGCACGCTTCAAGAGCCGGAACGTTGCTTTTCACAACGGGCTTTTGACGGCCTTTACGCACCAGCTGGTTAACTGTTGCCATTAAATACTCCTAGTTTTGTTGATGTCGCTTACACCAGTGAAAAATCACTTGGTTTCTGACCAGTAAATGGACCAGATCCCGAAATTCGGGAGCGGGAATTTTAATGGTCATATTTTCACCTGTCAAGGTTATATAAGAAAGCCGGCACTCAATGAGCACCGGCTTAATCACTGAATTGTGGCTCAATCGAGTAAATTACTCAGATGTCGACCCACTATCACCACCCGCATTTAGCGCATCGGCTAATTGCTGTTCGGCTTCTTCAGCTGTCATCTTAGGTGTTGTGTCTTCAACGCCTTCAAGCTCAGCTTGGCGACGCTCCATGCGTTCTTTATGGTACGAGTAACCTGTACCGGCAGGGATCAGACGACCTACGATAACGTTTTCTTTCAGACCACGTAAGGTATCTTTACGTCCAGCAACGGCCGCTTCTGTAAGCACGCGTGTTGTTTCCTGGAACGATGCCGCTGAAATGAATGATTCAGTCGACAACGATGCCTTGGTAATACCCAATAGCTGACGCTCAAACGTAGCTGGCTGTTTGCCTTCAGCTTCTGCTTTCGCATTGGCTGCCAACACCTCGGCCATTTCTACCATTTCGCCTTCAAGCAAGTTGGTATCGTTAGCGCGCAAGATAAGCGCTTTACGTAGCATTTGACGAACGATAGTTTCAATGTGCTTATCGTTAATCTTAACACCTTGTAGACGGTAAACTTCTTGTACTTCGTTAACGATGTAGTTAGCGACTGCGCTAACGCCACGTAGACGCAAGATGTCATGCGGTGCTTCTGGACCATCGGCGATAACTTCACCTTTTTGGACCTGTTCACCTTCAAACACGTTCAACTGACGCCATTTCGGAATCATCTCTTCGTGCTGATCAGTACCGTCGTTTGGCGTGATAATCAGGCGACGTTTACCTTTAGTTTCTTTACCAAAGGATACGGTACCTGTCTTCTCTGCCAAAATTGCAGGTTCTTTCGGGCGACGAGCTTCGAACAAGTCTGCAACGCGTGGAAGACCACCCGTGATGTCGCGCGTTTTTGAACCTTCTTGTGGGATACGAGCAACCGTATCACCTACTCTAACTTCAGCGTTATCTTCAAGGTTAATGATCGCGTTACCTGGCAAGAAGTATTGCGCAGGGATGTCAGTGCCTACGATGTTGACATCGTTGCCCTGCTCATCGACCAATTTAACCATTGGACGCATGTCTTTACCGGCACTCGTACGTTGACCTGTTTCGAGAACAACGATGCTTGATAGACCGGTAAGTTCGTCGGTTTGACGGGTCATCGTTACGCCATCAATCAGGTCAACGAACTTCAAGCGACCTTCTACCTCGGTGATAATTGGGTGCGTATGCGGGTCCCAGTTTGCAACGGTTTCGCCGCCGTCAACACTGTCGCCTTCGCCTTTCTTCAACACCGCACCGTAAGGTACTTTATAACGCTCACGCTCACGACCAAACTCGTCGATTAGCGTTAACTCGGTTGAACGTGAAGTAATTACTGGACGATTGTCGCTGTTTACAACCCATTTAGCGTTGTGCAGCTTCAATGTACCCGGGTTCTTCACCTGAATATTGTTTTCTGCTGTCGCACGTGATGCCGCACCACCGATGTGGAAGGTACGCATGGTCAGCTGTGTACCCGGCTCACCGATTGACTGTGCCGCGATGACACCAACCGCTTCACCTTGGTTAACCATATGACCGCGTGCTAGGTCACGACCATAACAGTGTGCACAGACACCAAAGTCGGTATCACAGGTAATCACCGAGCGCACTTTAACTTCGTCGATTGAGTTTTCTTCAAGAACGTCACAGTTCTTTTCGTCAAGCAACGTGTTACGTGGCAATAGCACGTCTTTATCGCTGCCTGGCTGCATGACGTCTTCACACAGAACACGACCTAATACACGCTCGCGAAGTGGTTCTACAACATCACCACCTTCGATCAACGGCTTCATGTACAAGCCTTCGTGTGTACCACAGTCTTCTTCCATGATGACAACGTCTTGCGAAACGTCGACGAGACGGCGTGTCAGGTAACCTGAGTTCGCTGTCTTCAATGCGGTATCCGCCAAACCTTTACGCGCACCGTGAGTCGAAATGAAGTACTGAAGTACGTTCAAGCCTTCACGGAAGTTCGCAACGATTGGGGTTTCGATGATTGAACCATCCGGCTTAGCCATCAAGCCACGCATACCCGCCAACTGACGAATCTGTGCGGGGCTACCACGAGCGCCTGAGTCCGCCATCATAAAGATTGAGTTGAACGACGCTTGTTCTTCGTCTTCACCGTCTTTATTTTTAACGATCTCTTTCGATAAGTTTTCCATCATCGCTTTCGAGACTTTCTCGTTAGCGGTTGACCAGATATCGATGACTTTGTTGTATTTTTCACCAGCGGTGACGAGGCCTGATTCAAACTGTTCTTGAATCTCGGCGACTTCTTCTTCCGCAGCGGCTACGATTTCTTTCTTCGCATCAGGAATAACCATGTCGTTAATACCGACAGATGCACCTGAGATCATTGCGTAATGGAAACCGGTATACATGACTTGGTCAGCAAAGATAACCGTCTCTTTAAGGCCGATATCGCGATATGCTTGGTTAAGCATACGTGCGATAGGCTTCTTACCCATCGCTTGATCGATCAGTTCGAACGGCAAGCCTTCAGGCATGATTAACGACAAGATAGCGCGACCTACAGTCGTATCACGCAACATCAAACGCTTCTCGCGTGTGCCGTCTTCATGAATAATAGTGTCTGCAATACGTACTTTAATGCGTGTGTGCAATTCAACTGCACCATTGCGGTAGGCTTTCTCAACCTCTTTAGGGTTTTTGAACGCCATACCTTCGCCTTTGCCGTTAATCTTCTCTTTGGTCATGTAGTACAGACCTAAGACAACGTCTTGCGATGGAACGATGATCGGGTCACCGCTCGCAGGCGATAGTACGTTATTCGTTGACATCATCAACGCACGCGCTTCAAGCTGTGCTTCGAGCGTCAATGGTAAGTGAACCGCCATTTGGTCACCGTCAAAGTCAGCGTTATAAGCCGCACACACCAATGGGTGCAACTGAATCGCTTTACCTTCGATCAGTACCGGTTCGAATGCTTGAATACCCAATCGGTGAAGTGTTGGCGCACGGTTCAATAGTACCGGGTGCTCTTTGATTACTTCATCCAAGATATCCCAAACTTCTGAGGTCTCACGCTCAACCATCTTCTTAGCCGCTTTAATGGTGGTCGCTAAACCACGACGCTCAAGCTTACCGTAGATAAATGGTTTGAACAGTTCGAGTGCCATTTTCTTAGGCAGACCACACTGGTGCAAACGTAACTTAGGACCAACGGTGATAACCGAACGACCTGAGTAGTCAACACGTTTACCCAATAGGTTCTGACGGAAACGACCTTGCTTACCTTTGATCATGTCGGCAAGTGATTTAAGTGGACGTTTATTAGAACCCGTGATCGCACGACCGCGACGACCGTTATCCAACAGCGCATCAACGGCTTCTTGCAACATACGTTTTTCGTTGCGCACGATGATGTCAGGTGCGGCTAGGTCAAGTAGACGCTTAAGACGGTTGTTACGGTTGATGACACGACGGTATAGGTCGTTCAAGTCTGAGGTTGCAAAGCGACCGCCATCAAGTGGTACCAACGGACGCAAATCAGGTGGTAGCACAGGCAACACGCGCAAGATCATCCACTCAGGTTTGTTACCTGACATTTGGAACGACTCGAGCAATTTCAAACGTTTGCTAATCTTCTTACGCTTGGTTTCAGAATTTGTTTCTGGCAACTCTTCGCGTAACTGCTGAATGTCACCATCGATATCGATAGTGCGCAGCAGATCAAGTACACCTTCAGCACCCATCTTCGCATCGAACTCATCGCCGTGCTCTTCAAGTGCATCAAGGTACTCTTCTTCTGTCAGGATCTGGCTACGTTCAAGCGTAGTCAGACCTGGTTCTGTCACGACATATGATTCGAAGTACAACACGCGTTCGATATCACGCAATGTCATATCAAGCATCAAACCAATGCGTGACGGCAATGATTTCAAGAACCAAATGTGCGCCACTGGGCTTGCCAGTTCGATGTGGCCCATACGCTCACGACGTACTTTGGTTAACGTAACTTCTACGCCACACTTCTCACAGATAACACCACGGTGCTTCAAGCGCTTGTACTTGCCGCAAAGACACTCGTAGTCCTTCACTGGACCAAAGATACGCGCACAGAAAAGACCATCACGTTCAGGTTTGAACGTACGATAGTTAATGGTTTCCGGCTTTTTCACTTCACCATATGACCAACTACGGATCATGTCAGGTGATGCTAACGCAATACGAATTCCATCAAATTCTTCGGTTTGGTTAGCCGGCTTTAAAAACTTAAGCAAGTCTTTCACGATTTATCTCCTGTCGGAGTTCAACCACGGGGAGTGCGAGCACTCCCCAAATTCAATAACAAAAAGCTCGATTAGCCTTCTTCCAACTCGATATTAATACCGAGCGAACGGATTTCCTTCAGCAATACGTTGAAGGATTCAGGCATACCCGCTTCCATCTGCAAGTTGTTATCCACGATGTTCTTGTACATCTTCGTACGACCGTTTACGTCGTCCGACTTAACGGTCAACATCTCTTGCAAGGTGTAAGCTGCGCCATATGCTTCGAGTGCCCACACTTCCATCTCACCGAAGCGCTGACCACCGAACTGAGCTTTACCACCCAGCGGCTGTTGCGTAACCAAGCTATAAGAACCGGTTGAACGTGCGTGCATCTTATCGTCGACCAAGTGGTTCAATTTCAGCATGTACATGTAACCAACAGTTACATCACGCTCAAAACGTTCACCTGTACGACCATCAATCAACGGAATCTGACCTGATTCAGGGATATCCGCTAACTTAAGAAGCGCTTTAATTTCTTCTTCAATCGCACCGTCAAATGCCGGTGTTGCTGTCGGTAGACCTGCGCGCAAGTTACCTGCTAGACGAAGCACTTCGTCATCGCTGAACTCGGTCAAGTCAACTTTCTGGCGACCTTCACCCAAGTCGTAAACCTGCTGGATAAAGTCACGCAACTCCGCCATTGCACGTTGTGCTTTAAGCATCTTGTCGATCTTAGTACCAATTCCACGAGCCGCCATACCTAAGTGGGTCTCGAGAATCTGACCAATGTTCATCCGCGATGGTACACCCAATGGGTTAAGTACGATATCGACCGGATTACCCTCTTGGTCATGTGGCATATCTTCATTTGGGATGATAGTCGAGATAACACCTTTGTTACCGTGACGACCTGCCAATTTATCACCCGGTTGGATACGACGACGCACGGCGAGGTAAACCTTAACAATCTTAAGGACACCTGGTGCCAAGTCATCACCTTGGGTGATCTTACGGCGCTTCATCTCAAACTTCTGATCGAAGTCTTCGCGTGTCTGCTGGTATTGCTCAGCGATCTGCTCGAGCTGCTCTTGAGCACTCTCGTCAGTTAAGCCCTGAGTCAACCAGTTAGAACGATCCATGCTCGCAAGCTTGGCTTCGTCAAAACCGTTGTTTAACAGCAAGCTACGCGCACGTCCGAAGATGCCATCTTCAAGAATCTTAAATTCTTCGGTTAAATCTTTCTTAACCTTAGCTAATTGCATTTCTTCAATGGCAACTGCGCGTTTATCTTTCTCAACGCCATCACGTGTGAAGACTTGAACATCAATTACAGTACCGTTTACACCGTTAGGTACGCGCAACGAGCTGTCTTTTACGTCTGACGCTTTTTCACCGAAGATCGCACGCAAGAGCTTCTCTTCTGGTGTTAACTGGGTTTCGCCTTTCGGTGTAACTTTACCTACGAGGATATCGCCGCCTTTTACTTCGGCACCTACGTAAACTACACCGGCTTCATCCAATTTGCCTAATGCCGATTCACCAACGTTAGGAATATCGCTGGTAATCTCTTCAGCACCGAGCTTGGTATCACGAGCAACACAGTTCAACTCTTGAATGTGAATCGTGGTTAAACGATCTTCTTGCGCAACGCGCTCAGAAAGAAGAATCGAATCCTCAAAGTTGTAACCATTCCATGGCATGAACGCCACGCGAAGGTTTTGACCCAAGGCCAACTCACCTAAATCAGTCGATGGACCATCTGCTAATACATCACCGCGCATCACCGGCTCGCCTAAGCGAACGGTCGGCTTCTGGTTGATACAAGTATTCTGGTTCGAACGCTTGTACTTCGTTAAGTTGTAAATGTCGATGCCCGCTTCACCTGGGACCATTTCTTCTTCATTTACCTTAACAACGATACGTGCTGCATCAACGTAATCTACAACACCGCCGCGTTTAGCGACGATCGTTACGCCAGAGTCAACAGCGATAGTGCGTTCGATGCCCGTACCGACTAACGGCTTATCAGCGCGTAAAGTAGGTACTGCCTGACGTTGCATGTTCGAACCCATCAAGGCACGGTTAGCATCATCGTGTTCTAAGAACGGAATCATACTCGCAGCAATCGAAACGATCTGTTGCGGTGCAACGTCCATGAACTGAACTTGTTCACGGTTCATCAAGGTGAATTCGTTTTTATGACGGCACGGTACGAGATCGTCAACGAGCTCACCTTGGTCGTTCAATGCAACGTTTGCCTGAGCGATAACGTAGTTACCTTCTTCAATTGCAGAAAGGTATTCAACATCATCAGTCACAACGCCATTTTCGATACGACGGTAAGGCGTCTCAAGGAAACCATACTCATTGGTGCGCGCAAAGGTCGACAACGAGTTAATCAAACCGATGTTTGGACCTTCAGGCGTTTCGATTGGACATAAACGACCATAGTGGGTCGGATGTACGTCACGTACTTCGAAGCCCGCACGCTCACGTGTCAAACCACCTGGACCCAATGCAGAGATACGACGCTTGTGCGTAACCTCTGACAATGGGTTGTTTTGGTCCATGAACTGTGACAATTGGCTTGAACCAAAGAACTCTTTAACCGCTGCACTGATTGGCTTAGCGTTAATCAGGTCCTGTGGCATGGTGTTATCAAGATCACCCAGTGATAGGCGTTCTTTGACTGCACGCTCGACACGTACCAAACCAACACGGAACTGGTTCTCGGCCATTTCACCGACTGAACGAATACGACGGTTACCCAAGTGGTCGATATCATCGACTTCATCAAGACCGTTACGAATCTCGATAAGCTTCTTCATCACTTCGATAATGTCTTCATTTGTCAGCGTGTTAGCACCCGACAAATCATCACGACCCAAGCGACGATTGAATTTCATACGGCCCACAGTCGACAAATCATAACGTTCTTCGCTGAAGAACAAGTTGTCGAATAGTGCTTCTGCTGCTTCGCGTGTTGGTGGCTCACCTGGACGCATCATGCGGTAGATTTCAACAAGTGCCTCAAGGCGATTCGTTGTCGAGTCTACACGCAAGGTTTCGCTCATATACGGACCGTGGTCAAGATCGTTAACGAACAAGGTTTCGATCTTCTTCACGCCGGCTTCGCTTAACTTAGCGATCAGTTCAAGTGTGAGTTCGTCGTTAGCGTTCGCTACAACCTCACCGGTTTCCTTGCTGATATAATCTTTAGCAAGGACTTTACCGACCATGTATTCAACAGGTACTTCGAGCTCTTTCATCTCCGACTTTTCTAATTGACGGATATGACGAGCGGTTACGCGACGGCCTTTTTCAACAACAACTTCGCCGCTGCTGTCTTTAATATCGAACTTAGCAGTCTCACCACGTAGACGTTCTGGTACCAATTGCATTTTAACTTTGGTCTTCAGAATTTCGAAATACGTCGTTTCGAAGAACATCTCAAGGATTTCTTCGGTGGTGTACTCTAATGCACGCAGAATGATCGACGCAGGTAGTTTACGGCGACGGTCAATACGTACGAACACGTTGTCTTTAGGATCGAACTCAAAATCGAGCCAAGAACCACGGTAAGGAATAACACGCGCGTTATATAAAACTTTACCTGACGAGTGCGATTTACCTTTATCGTGGTCAAAGAACACGCCTGGCGAACGGTGCAACTGAGAAACAATTACACGCTCGGTACCATTGATGACAAAAGTACCGTTTTCTGTCATCAATGGGATCTCGCCCATATAGACTTCTTGTTCTTTAATGTCCTTGACTGTGCCAGCGGCCGCTTCCTTATCAAACAACACTAAGCGAAGTTTAACGCGCAGCGGTGCCGAATAAGTGATGCCACGGATTTGACATTCTTCAACATCGAAAGCCGGCTCACCTAAGTGGTAACTGACGTACTGCAGTTCCGCATTACCGGAATAGCTGGCAATCGGAAAGACCGAACGGAAAGCCGCTTCCAGACCATTATTAGCCTCTGGATCGACTTCAATAAATTTTTTGAATGAATCAAGCTGCATTGACAGCAAGTAAGGCACTTCTAAAACCTGAGGTCTTTTACCAAAGTCCTTACGAATACGTTTTTTCTCTGAGTAGGAGTACGCCATGGGGTTCCTCAGCTAGCTGATTGATGACCCTAACCAACGAGTGGTTCGATGGTTAAAAACAGATAAACAAAAATCTGTCGTTCCCGTTTTATTTTATTCACGCGACTGCAACGAAATACGGGCAAAAATCGTACAAGCGTTAAAGCGCGAAAAGGCTGGTGGTTATTTAACCACCAGCCTGCGGCCGTTAGGCCAGATTTCGTGCAACAGTTGAATTACTTAACTTCAACTTCCGCACCAGCTTCTTCAAGCTGCTTCTTCAACTCTTCAGCGTCGTCTTTGCTGATGCCTTCTTTAACAGCAACAGGTGCAGACTCAACCATAGCTTTAGCTTCTTTCAAGCCAAGGCCAGTTGCGCCGCGAACAGCTTTGATAGCTGCAACTTTGTTGCTACCAGCGCCTTTCAAGATAACGTCGAATTCAGTTTGCTCTTCAGCTGCTGCTTCGCCACCAGCCGCTGGGCCAGCTGCTACTGCTACTGCTGCAGATGCGTCAACGCCGAATTTTTCTTCAGCTGCTTCGATCAATTCAACCAGTTCCATTACTGGCATTTCAGCGATCGCGTTTAAGATATCTTCTTTAGTCAGAGCCATTACTCTAAACTCCTGGGTTGATAATTACAAAAAACGGTTTAAAAACCAACGAATTATTTAGCGTCTTTAATTGCTGCCAACGTACGCACGAACTTAGCAGGTACTTCGTTAACAGTTCTAACGAATTTGCTAACCGGTGCTTTGAAGGTGGCGAGCAATTTAGCCAATGCTTCATCACGAGTCGGAAGTGATGCAACTGCGTCCAATTTTTCAGGACCCATGATGCCATTACCGATAGATAGAGCAGTTACTTGCAAGTTCTTGTTTTCTTTTGCAAAATCTTTGAACAAGCGAGCAGATGCGCCCGGTGCGTCCAAAGAGAATCCATAAACAAGAGGTCCTTTAAGTGCTTCGCTCATATCCTCAAACTGCGTGCCCTCGAAAGCGCGTTTTGCAAGTGTGTTACGTACTACTTTAACAAACACACCTTGCTCACGTGCTTTTTTGCGCAACGCGGTCATATCGGCTACTTCGATGCCTCGATATTCAGCAACGGTGACGGCTAGCGCATTTGAAGCGACGTCGTTAACTTCTTTAACGATTGCTTTCTTTCCGGCTAAACCAATTGCCACTGATATCACCTCGTTTTCTTTTGGGGCCTAAGCCCCTCGTTACAATTAGGTGAGCCTAGACTCACCACGTTGTCACGGTGATTCTCTACCCAGAGAGCCTGAGTCGGATATCACCATCTGCGTAGGACATTAAGTGCCGCAAATTTCCTGCGGTACACCTACGGTCTTGGATGGGAGCCATGCTTCATGCCTTTTGAGCAATCGGCCGCAGCTCCAACCCACAAACCTTTATTAACCAGCGCTGACAGAACCCTGGTCAATCGCTACACCAGCACCCATCGTAGTTGAGAGGCTAATGCGCTTGATATATACGCCTTTAGCTGAAGAAGGCTTCGCTTTCTTCAACGCAGCTAACAACGCTTCTAAGTTTTCTTTCAACTTGTCGTTGTCAAAATCTACACGACCGATAGTCGCGTGGATGATGCCGTTTTTATCGTTACGGTAGCGAACCTGACCTGCTTTTGCATTCTTAACTGCAGTGGCAACGTCTGGTGTTACAGTACCCGTTTTAGGGTTAGGCATCAGACCACGTGGGCCCAAGATTTGGCCTAACTGACCAACAACGCGCATTGCATCAGGAGAAGCAACAACTACGTCGAAGTTCATTTCGCCTTTCTTAACTTGTGCAGCTAAGTCTTCCATACCAACGATGTCGGCACCTGCTTCTTTCGCTTTATCAGCGTTAGCGCCAGAGGTGAAGACAGCAACGCGAACGTCACGACCTGTACCGTTAGGCAATACAGTTGCGCCACGAACGTTTTGGTCCGATTTACGAGCATCAATGCCAAGGTTAACAGAAACATCAACACTTTCAGTAAATTTAGCAGTCGCCAATTCTTTCAATAGCGTGATCGCTTCGTTTACTTCGTAATCGCGGGCTTCTACTTTCTCACGGATAATGCGAGCGCGCTTAGTTAATTTAGCCATGTCTTAGCCCTCCACGTTCAAGCCCATCGCGCGAGCAGAGCCGGCGATAGTGCGTACAGCTGCGTCTAAGTCAGCAGCAGTTAGATCGGGTTCTTTAGTTTTCGCGATTTCTTCTAATTGCGCGCGAGTTACCGTGCCCACTTTTTCAGTGTTAGGACGGCCAGAACCACTCTTGATGCCAGCTGCTTTCTTCAATAAGAAAGATGCTGGTGGAGTTTTAGTGATGAACGTGAAAGAACGGTCTTCAAACACAGTGATTTCAACTGGAACAGGCGCGCCTTTTTCCAAGTTGTCAGTCTGTGCGTTGAACGCCTTACAGAATTCCATGATGTTCACACCATGTTGACCCAACGCAGGACCAACTGGCGGTGACGGGTTAGCTGAACCAGCAGCTACCTGCAATTTAATAATGGCTGATACTTTTTTCGCCATGATATTTACCTCTGTTGTGGGTTTAACGCCTCGTAACGTTTCAGAGTCACGTTACTCAATCGGCTTCCCGTTAAAAAAGGACGCGAATTATACGATAATTCGCGTACTCGATCAATCAATATTGCTGATTTTTTGATCAGGATTTTTCGATCTGGCTAAACTCAAGCTCGACAGGGGTCGCACGACCAAAAATCGAGACCGATACGGTTAAGCGGCTTTTCTCGTAATCCACTTCTTCGACAGTACCATTGAAGTCGGCAAATGGACCGTCGTTGACACGTACCACTTCGCCTGGCTCGAACAATGTTTTTGGTTTCGGCTTGTCTTGCGAATCTTGAAGTCTATCAAGAATAGCATCGGCTTCTTTCTTAGAAATCGGCGTAGGACGATCGCTGCTACCACCAATAAAGCCTAGTACACGCGGAACACTCTTAATCAAGTGCCACGTTTCGTCATCCATAACCATCTCAACGAGCACATAACCTGGGAAGAATTTACGTTCACTCTTGCGACGCTTTCCGCCACGCATTTCAACGACTTCTTCTTTAGGTACTAAGATCTCGCCGAATTTGTCTTCCATGCCATGCATCTTGACATGTTCTTTAAGAGATTCAGCTACGCGCGCCTCAAAACCGGAAAATGCTTGTACAACGTACCAACGTTTATTATCGCTCATGCGTTAAATCTCCAAACCGGTGATGAAGCTGACTAGTCTAACAAGAATTCCATCTAGACCCCAAAGAACTAAAGCAACGATGACGGTTGCTACTACAACGATAAGTGTAGTTTGAGTGGCTTCCTGACGCGATGGCCAAACCACTTTGCGCACTTCGGTACGGCTTTCTTTGGCGAATGATAAAAATCGTTTACCTTTAGCGGTCGCTGCAGCAGTAAAGCCAGCTAAAGCAACCAGTACTACCACGGCAATCGCGCGATACAGTACGGATACTTCTTCAGTGTAATAGTGGTTACCGATCACTGCTGCTGCAAGTAACAGAACCGTGACAATCCATTTTACACTATCGAATGAACTGCTTTGCGTATCTTTGTTTGCGCTCATTATTTATTCCCAATTTGCGATTGGCCATTTCGCTCTTACGAAACCATTTGAATTCGTTTGGCAGGGGTGGAGGGATTCGAACCCCCAACCGTCGGTTTTGGAGACCGCTGTTCTACCAATTGGAACTACACCCCTTTTGTCCTGGTGAGACGAACTCGACACAGGATTGGACGCGGTATTATACCTAAGACTGCGCTCGGCGCAAGCTCAGCGTTTATGGTTTTGGTGTGGATTGACAACAAAAAACCCGGCCGAAGCCGGGTTTTGTTAAACGTCTAAACGTTTAATTAGTCGATGATCTTAGATACAACGCCTGCACCTACAGTACGACCACCTTCACGGATTGCGAAACGCAAGCCTTCGTCCATTGCGATTGGAGCGATTAGCTCTACAACGAACTTCAAGTTGTCGCCTGGCATGACCATTTCTACGCCTTCTGGCAATTCTACAGCACCTGTTACGTCCGTTGTACGGAAGTAGAACTGTGGACGATAGCCTTTAAAGAATGGCGTGTGACGGCCACCTTCGTCTTTGCTCAGTACGTAGACTTCTGCTTCGAACTTAGTGTGCGGAGTGATTGTACCTGGCTTCGCCAATACTTGACCACGCTCTACTTCGTCACGCTTAGTACCACGCAACAAGGCACCGATGTTCTCACCTGCACGACCTTCGTCTAGCAACTTACGGAACATCTCTACACCGGTCACTGTGGTCTTCATGGTATCTTTCATACCTACGATTTCACACTCGTCACCTGTGCGAACGATACCACGCTCGACACGACCAGTTACTACTGTACCACGACCTGAAATCGAGAATACGTCTTCGATTGGCATGATGAACGGCTTATCGATATCACGCTCTGGCTCTGGGATGTAGTTGTCTAGCGCGTCAGCTAGTTCTACAATCTTCTTCGACCACTCTTCGTCGCCTTCTAGCGCTTTAAGTGCTGAACCTTGGATAACTGGCAAGTCGTCGCCTGGGAATTCGTATTCTGATAACAGTTCACGAACTTCCATTTCTACCAATTCCAACAACTCTTCATCGTCTACCATGTCACATTTGTTCATGAATACTACGATGAAAGGTACGCCTACCTGACGTGACAACAAGATGTGCTCACGCGTTTGTGGCATTGGGCCGTCTGTTGCCGCTACTACCAAGATCGCGCCGTCCATCTGAGCAGCACCAGTGATCATGTTTTTAACGTAGTCAGCGTGTCCAGGACAGTCGACGTGCGCGTAGTGACGAGTTGGGGTGTCATACTCAACGTGTGAAGTTGAGATGGTGATACCACGCTCTTTCTCTTCTGGCGCGTTATCGATGGCTGCGAAGTCTTTCGCCGCACCACCATAGACTTTAGCCAGAACTGTCGTAATAGCAGCGGTTAAGGTAGTTTTACCGTGGTCAACGTGACCAATGGTGCCGACGTTTACGTGCGGCTTAGAACGTTCAAATTTTTCTTTAGACATTGCAGCCTCTCTAACAAAATTCTGTTGGGTGTACCTAGCAACGATGTTGCATACCGGAAACGGTTAGAGAGTAGCCATTGATGACGTGGTGCTGATAGGCGGATTCGAACCGCCGACCTCACCCTTACCAAGGGTGCGCTCTACCAACTGAGCTATATCAGCACTGGATTGTTTGGAGCGGGTGGCGGGAATCGAACCCGCGTCATCAGCTTGGAAGGCTGAGGTAATAGCCACTATACGACACCCGCTGAAACATTGGGCCACCTCAAAACCAAGAATTGCGTGGTGGAGGGGGCAGGATTCGAACCTGCGAAGGCTGAGCCGTCAGATTTACAGTCTGATCCCTTTGACCGCTCGGGAACCCCTCCCAAAAAGTGCAATTTGAATTGGTGCCGGCAGAGAGAGTCGAACTCCCGACCTACTGATTACAAGTCAGTTGCTCTACCAGCTGAGCTATGCCGGCACCCCGGTTAGGTGGAGCGCATTCTATGGTACTAAATTTGATAGTGCAATAGCTTTGCGCGATTTTTTTTAAGTTTTTGATGTGATTGGTTAGTTTTTGCCTAATTCGACTGTTTTGTAACCAATATTTGGATAAGTTTGCCTTATTGCAGGCTTTTCTGCAACAAGGCAACGCCTATTTTATTTTGCGAACGGGTGACGCAAAACAATCGTTTCTTTACGATCAGGACCGGTCGAGATAATGTCGACTGGTACGCCAGTCAGCGCTTCTATACGAGCAATGTAAGCCAGTGCCTGCGGCGGTAATTGATTGTGCTCAGTCACACCTACGGTGCTCTGTTGCCAACCTGGCAGCGTCTCATACACAGGCTCTACTGCCTCGTAATCTTCAGCAGCCATCGGTGGATATTCACTGATGGTGCCGTCAGGCAGTTTGTAGCTAGTACAAATCTTCAATTCATCTAAACCATCGAGGACATCGAGTTTGGTTAAACAGAAGCCACTGACAGAGTTAATTTGCACTGCGCGACGCATCGCCACAGCATCTAACCAACCTGTACGACGTTTACGCCCCGTGGTCGCACCAAATTCATGGCCTTTAACGCCGAGGTGCTGACCCACTTCACAATCCAGTTCTGTTGGGAAAGGTCCACTACCGACACGAGTCGTATAGGCTTTCACAATACCCAATACGTAATCGATGTAACGCGGACCGAAGCCAGCGCCGGTAGCCACGCCACCTGCGGTAGTGTTAGATGAAGTCACGTAAGGGTAGGTACCATGGTCGATATCAAGCAAGGTACCTTGCGCGCCTTCAAACATGATCTCTTCACCGTTTTTACGTGCTTTATCAAGCAACGCCGGTACGTCAGCGACCATCGGCTTTAATAGTTCAGCGAACTCTTTGCACTGCTTTAACACAACGTCAAAATCAATCGCGGGTTCGTTATAGAGCTTGGTCAACGCAAAGTTATGGAAATCGGTCAACTCTTTTAACTTATCTTCCAAGCGTGCTGCATTGAATAAATCACCCACGCGCAAACCACGACGTGCGACTTTATCCTCATATGCAGGTCCGATACCTCGACCCGTAGTACCAATTGCCTCTTTGCCGCGAGCACGTTCACGTGCTTGGTCGAGTGCAATATGGAAAGGCAGGATAAGTGGGCAAGCCTCACTAATGCGAAGACGTTCTTTTACAGGCACGTTACGCGCCTCTAACATGTCCATTTCTTCCATTAAGGCTTCAGGTGACAGCACTACACCATTACCGATCACGCATTGTACGTTTGCGCGTAAAATGCCTGATGGAATTAAATGAAGTACGGTTTTTTCACCATCGATAACCAATGTATGACCGGCATTGTGACCCCCTTGATAACGCACCACCAATGCTGCCTTATCTGTCAGTAGATCGACAATCTTACCTTTACCCTCGTCACCCCATTGGGTGCCTAGAATCACGACGTTTTGACTCATGTTTGCCCCGCTTAAAAAAAATCGACGTAATTTTACCCTGTTGCGCTCGGTTTGTATATGGACATAAAAAAGCCCGCGATAACGCGGGCTTTTCTTAAGGTCGGCTTACTCTTTAGGTTCGCCTTGAATATCCTGTAGATAGCGGAAGAAATCGCTTTCCGCATCAAGTACGAGGACATCTGATCCCGAGCTGAATGATTCGCTGTATGCTTGCATGCTGCGAATAAATGCAAAGAACTCTGGGTCTTGCTGATACGAATCTGCGTAAATCTTCGCAGCTTGCGCATCACCCTCACCACGTAATTGGCGTGACTGACGTTTAGCATCGGCCAACATAACCGTGACACGTGCGTCGACATCTGCACGGATGATTTCAGCTTGCTCACGACCCTCTGAGCGATGCTCAGTTGCCACAGCTTGACGCTCAGCACGCATGCGTTGGTAGATTGACTGACTTACCTCATCAGGTAAGTTAATCTGCATCACACGCACGTCAACGACTTCAACGCCCAAATCTGATGCGCTTTCTGCACCTTTGATTAACGCTTCACGCATCAACTCATCACGTTCACCTGAGACGATGTCCGAGATCGTACGACTACCAAACTCGCTACGTAAACCGCTGTTAATACGGCGTGTCAGCAACGCTTCTGCCTGCATCTTGTTACCGCCATTAGTACTCAGGTAGAAGGTCGAGAAGTCATTGATACGCCACATCACGTAGGTATCAACGATCAAGTCTTTCTTCTCACTGGTAACAAAGCGATCAGGGTCACCGTCTAAGGTTTGTAAGCGCGCATCTAAGCGCTTTACTTGCTCAATAAACGGTATTTTAAAATGCAGACCCGGTTCAAAGACCATTGCCTCGCCTGTCTCGGCGTTACGCTCAACTTTACCAAACTGGATAAGAATGGCGCGCTCACCCTCTTTAACAACATAAAGAGACGACAGACCTAAGGCGACGAGCACTACTACAATAATTGCGATTAAATTTTTCATAATTATCGACCCCCGCCACGCGTATTTGTACGACCAGAATCAGTACCGCTGCTCGAGCTATTACCGCTGTTGCCTGATTGATTCATGTTTGAGTCGGTTGGTACACGCAAAGGCGATAGGTCATTGACCCTTCTTCCTTGCTTTTCAAGAATCTTGTCGAGGGGCAGGTACATCATGTTATTGCTGCCTTCAACATCGACCAACACTTTCGGTGTTTTAGCGTAGAGGTCTTGTAAGGTATCTAAGTAGATACGCTCACGAGTAACCTGCGGCGCGTTTTTGTACTGCGGTAACAGTTCGTTAAAGCGTGCAACCTCACCCTGTGCCTCTAGCGTAATCTGCTCTTTATAGGCTTGCGCTTCTTGCAACATACGACGCACTTGACCACGTGCTAGCGGCTCAACTTCGCGTGCATACGCCTCAGCTTCACGAATAAAGCGTTCTTCATCCTCTTGCGCGGCAATCGCATCATCAAAGGCTTCTTTTACCTCTTCTGGTGGACGCGCAGGAAGTAGGTTGATATCCACGATTTGCAGACCCATCGAATATGGGTCGATAGTACGCTCAAGTAAATCAAGCGTGCGTGCGCGAACGTCTTCACGTCCTCGTGTGAGAACCTCGTCCATCGTTGTGTGACCTACGACATAACGCAACGCACTGTCGGTTGCACGAGACAAGACTTGGTCCGCGTTATCGACGTTGAACAAGTAGTTGCGTGGGTCAACGATACGATACTGAACATCCAGTTGTACCACGACCACGTTCTCGTCCTGCGTTAACATGAACCCTTCGGTACTATCCGAACGAATGTTGTTAACGTCCACGTGCTCGACTGTATCGATAAACACTGGACGCCAGTGCAAGCCTGACTCCACCAGCGTGTGGAAGTTGCCGAAACGCAATACAACACCTCGGTCAGCTTCTTTGACTGTATAAAAACCAGCAATAAACCAGATAATAACAGCGAGTACAGCAATAATGCCGACACCCTTTGCGGGGATGCCTGACTTACCGCTACCGCCACTGCCTTTGTTTCCACCTAAACCCAACTTGGCGAAGAACTTGCGTAATGCCTCATCGAGATCGGGGGGACCTTGGTCATTGCCCCCTTGGTTTTTCCATGGGTCGCGGTCTTTGTTGCCGCCGTTCCCCGGTTGGTTCCATGCCATGGATGACTCCGTTAAAGTTAAAAAAATCGATTACTGAATATAGTTGTCGAGTCGGTTGTCGTATTCTTTCTGTAGCTTGTTCCAGTCCACTACCGACATTTTTACATCAAGCTCTAATGCACCTTGCTCATCAATACGTTCTGCCGAAACACTATTAAGTTGATACAGCGTACCACGCAGTTTACCCATAGATGGTGGCAATTTTAAGCTTAAATTGACCATTTGAGGACCCAGCCGCTCCTTCAGTGCCTCAAAAATCAGTTCAATGCCCACGTTTGCCTGAGCGGATACCCACACACGAATGGGCTTGCCATCATCATCTCTATCAATACGTGGTAAGGAATCCTCCAGTTTATCAATTTTGTTGCAAATCATTAACTGGGGCACTTCGCCCGCATCGATCTCTGTCAATACCTCAGTAACTTGCTCAATATTACTTTGCTGATGCTCGTCTGCGACATCTACCACATGCAACAGCAAGTCAGCTTCCTGTGTTTCTTGCAGCGTCGCTTTAAATGCAGCGACGAGATCGTGGGGTAAATGGCGAATAAACCCGACCGTGTCAGCTAGAATAATTCGACCTACGTCTTCGATTTCTAGCTTCCGTAATGTTGGATCAAGTGTCGCAAACAGTTGGTCAGCAGCATAAACCCCTGACTCAGTCATGGTATTAAATAACGTTGACTTACCCGCGTTAGTATAGCCGACTAAACTCACTGTTGGAATTTCAGCACGTTGGCGTGCGCGTCGACCCTGCTCGCGTTGTTTCTGGACTTTCTCAAGCCGGCGTAAAATGTTTTTTATTCGGCCGCGAATAAGACGTCGGTCGGTCTCGAGCTGTGTTTCACCGGGACCGCGCAAGCCGATACCACCCTTTTGTCGCTCTAAGTGCGTCCAACCGCGCACCAAGCGCGTCGAAATATGACGCAACTGAGCAAGCTCAACCTGCAGTTTACCCTCGTGCGTGCGAGCACGCTGCGCAAAGATATCCAGTATCAGACCCGTACGATCTAATACGCGACATTTGCAGATTTTCTCGAGGTTACGCTCTTGAGTGGGCGATAAGGCGTGGTTAAAAATGACAATATTGGCTTCTAACGCCTGCACTTGCTCGGCGATTTCTTCTGCTTTGCCACTCCCAACAAAGTATTTTGGGTTAGGCGCACTGCGCGAAGCCGTCACAACGCCCAGCGCTTCAACGCCTGCTGAGCTTGCTAATAAATGAAGTTCGGAGAGGTCTTCTCTATCGACTTCGGCGGGCAGGTCCATGTGAACCAATACGGCATAATCGCCACCTTCATATCTGTCGAACAACGTGTGTAGACCTCCTCACTCTGATTTATTCTTCAATGTCACCTTGGTTGTGTACGCCTTGCTGGGGCAGATAGTTTTGCGGAATACGTGCTGGCACAACAGTCGAAATGGCGTGCTTGTAAACCATTTGGCTTACGGTATTCTTCAATAACACAACAAACTGATCAAACGATTCAATTTGACCTTGTAGCTTAATGCCATTTACAAGATAAATTGAAACAGGTACTTTCTCGCGACGTAGCGCATTTAAAAACGGGTCTTGAAGCGTTTGCCCTTTCGCCATGGCGGATTCCTTTTTTTGTTATTAATATCCAAGTCAAATGAGTGGTCAGTTAACTGGTAGAACCTACTACTCACCCTAGACCAACGGTAAAATTTTGCAACTTAAACATGCCATAACATACGCTGCATACACAAACTTTGATCTTAGGGCGATTCTTTATTTTTCAATCTTTTATCGAAAACTTTTCAGTGGGCTGCAGCAGTCGCGCGCAGACTTGTTCGAGTTTATCATGCGCAAAGGTGTCCAACCAATGCACGCCTGGCCAGCCGCGTAACCACGTCAATTGCCGCTTAGCGAGCTGTCGCGTTGCGATAATGCCACGTTCTTTCATCTCATCATAACTCAATTCGCCAGCAAGGTATTGCCACATTTGCCGATAACCTACGCTACGTATTGATGGCAGGTCGGGGTGCAAATCGGAGCGTTCAAAGAGTTTCTCAACTTCCTGCTGAAAGCCCGCTGCTAACATCTGCTCATAACGCTGTGCGATACGCTCATGCAATACCGCCCGTTGCTCAGGCGCTACCGCAAATTGGTAAACGGGATATTTCAATGCACCTTGCCGCTGTTGCACTAACTCAGTCATGGGTTTTCCAGACAAGTGATAAATCTCCAGCGCGCGGAGTGTGCGTTGCGGATCATTTGGATGAATGCGTGCAGCCGCTTCGGGATCGACTTGAGCGAGGCGCTGATGAAGTGCGGCTAATCCCTCGTTGTCCAACTCAGCTTGTAATTGCCGGCGCGTATGCTCATCTGATTCGGGCAATGCCGACATTCCCTCAAGTAGCGCTTTAAAATAGAGCATCGTACCGCCAATCAGGATCGGCGTGCGTCCGCGCGCTAAAATGTCCTCGATAAGCGCGGTCGCATCGCGCTGAAACTCTGATGCCGAGTAAGACTCTGCAGGATCACAAATATCGATTAGGTGGTGCGGAACGCCTTGCCGTTCTGTTTGACTCGGTTTAGCGGTACCAATGTCCATACCGCGATAAATTAATGCCGAATCCACTGACACGACTTCACCGTTCACCTGCTGCGCAAGCGCTATTGAAAGCGCTGTTTTGCCAGCCGCTGTGGGGCCGTAGATGCAGATAACCGCTGGATGGGTATTAAGTTTCATTGATGTGCGGAACCTTAAGCGTGGATAGCAGATCGGGCGTGCTGTTAAGTTGCTTTTGCCATTGCTGACACCAGTGCTCAGCTTGTGCTTTAGATAAGGTTGATTCAGCAGCCGCATCCGCCAGCAACACGACAACCGCCTCCTCGCCTTGCTCACATGCGGCTAACAGCTGCAGTACACTGTGCGGAATATTTTTACGCCGCAACATCGAGGGCATTTGCTCGACAATGAGTGCCTGTCCTTGCCAATAAAATTTCACGCCACAATGCGCCAGTTGCTCAGCCAACGCGGATACGCGCTGTTTATTCCAATCGGTATCCGTGAGATTAATCTTTTGCTCAACCAATAACGGCTGACCTGCCATACCGTGCTGTAACTGCTGTTTGATTTGTGGTCTCAATAGTTGCTTCTGGACGCCTACCAGATCGAGCCAGGCAGGTTGTTCATCGCGGCGAATAATCGCAAAGCGGCCCTGAAACACATCCACGACACGCCATTGTCTCGCGTCACCATCGAGTTGGACGGCGTTCGGTAGAATCGAGGCACCCAAACCAACCCTGTTAGCCTGATTTGCATGCGCTTTTGGTTCACCTGTAGCAAGTCTCGATACGGGCGTTTGCACTGTTGAGGCACGATCCTGCTGATACTGATGGCCTGATGCGCGCGTATCGTTGGGGTATTGAGCGCGGCTTGATGTCGGCTCGCCACTCGGCTCAGCGGCGTCGTGATCAATTTGCGACTGGTTATGTGCAAATAACAACTGCTTGACTGTCTGTAATATAAAATCATGCACTTGGCGTTGCTGATGAAAGCGCACTTCGTGTTTAGCTGGGTGCACATTTACATCAACCTGGTCCGCAGGCAACTTCAGATAAATCGCAAATGTGGGGACACGCTCGGCGGTTAAAAATGATTCGTAAGCTTGTCTAATCGCATGATTAATTAGCTTATCTTTCATCATCCGGCCATTAACAAAGCTGTACTGCACATCCCCCTGGTAACGACATTGCTCTGGCGCGGCGAGCCAACCTTCAATCTGCATATCATGTGTCTGCTGTTGAAAATAAAGCGCATCTTGCGCAAACGACGAACCGCAGACCTTCGCTAACCGACGTCTTAAGTGTGCTTGCTGTTGTTCGCGAACGGCTGGATAGTGGCGCACACGCTTACCGTTATGGTTAACGGTGATATCCACATCCCAACGGCTCAACGCAATCCGCTTAATGACCTCGTCGATGTGACTAAACTCGGTTTTATCCGTGCGCAAGAATTTACGTCTGGCGGGGGTGTTATAAAAAACATCTTGGATATCGACGGTGGTACCGTCAGGGTGCGACGCAGGTTCGATGCGGACCTGCATATCCTTACCCTCTGCCCAAGCCTGCCATGCTTCGGGTTGTGTCGCGGGCTTAGAGACTAAACGAAGCCGTGATACCGAGCTAATACTAGCAAGTGCCTCGCCGCGAAATCCTAGGCTGGTAATCGCCTCTAAATCATCAATATCGGCTATCTTGCTGGTCGCATGTCGACTCAGCGCCAGCGCAAGCTCGTCGTGTGCAATACCTGAGCCGTTATCACGGATACGAATGCGCTTCGCGCCACCTGCATCGATATCGATGGTCAGTTGAGTGGCATTGGCATCCAGAGCGTTCTCGACGAGCTCTTTGACAATTGAAGCCGGTCGCTCGACCACTTCACCCGCTGCGATCTGGTTGGCTAGCTCGACCGGTAGCTGTTTAATCGGCATCAGTTTCTCGGAATTGTAAGCTTTTGACCAATGCGAACGACATCGCTGCGTAATTGATTTTCGCGTTTAATTGCTTTAACGGTCGTGCCGTAGCGTTCAGCAATTTCCGATAAAGAGTCGCCCGATTTGACCGTATACTCCATCGATGCCTGCTGTGCGAGCAGCGTGTTTTCAATGGGGTTGTTAATAAAATACCGTCTAATTCCGTTATAAATCGCGCGCGCCAGCTTTTGTTGATGGCTGTTACTTAACAATAATCGTTCTTCATGCGGATTCGAAATGAAGCCCGTCTCAACCAAAATAGAGGGTTTATCTGGCGATTTTAATACCGCCAAACTCGCCGCTTGCGGGGCTGTTTTGTGCATTTTAGTGACACTACTCATCTCATCGATAATATGCCGAGCCGCGCTATACGCTCCCGCAATTGAACGGTCCATCGACATATCCAACAAGGTTTGCGCCAAAAACGGTTCATGGCTATTACTCTGGATAATTGCTTCGGCGCCGCCGAGCAATTCTGATTGGCGTTCACGGGTTTCTAACCAACGACCAATTTCGGAATCCGCACGGCGTTTTGATAACACCCACACCGAGCCCCCGCGCGGCTGTGGCGTGCGAAATGCATCAGCATGAACCGAAACAAAAAAGTCAGCCTTAGCATCCCATGCCTTTTGTGGTCGGTCATTAAGACCCAAGTAATAGTCGCCCGTACGGACCAAGTAGGCTTGCATGCTAGGGTCATCATTGATCATCTTGGCTAGCGCTCGCGCAATATTCAGTACGACTGTTTTTTCATAAGTTCCGCTCGGACCTATTGAGCCTGGATCATCACCGCCGTGCCCCGCATCGACTGCAATGGTGATTTTTCGGTCTTTCAGTTCATCAATCGATTTCGCCGGACCGCTGCGCTCAATTGATTTACCTTTGATATCCACCACAAGACGGTCGTTATAACGTTCATTGGCGGGTAGCGGGAACACTTCAAATTCTGCGGTTTTGTTCAGTTCGATAACGATACGGGTTGATTGGGCATTCTTCGGTGTGCTGGTGCGCACTTTATTGACCAACAACGACTCGTTTGCCAAGTTTTTTAAGTCAGCGTTTAATCCCGTGCCGCTAAAATCAATCACAATACGATAAGGAGCGCTTTGGTAAAGCTTAAAGTAACTGTAATCAGGTGCTTGGCTTAAGTCGAAAACGATTCGCGTTTTGTCGGGCGATGGCCAAACGCGCACACTTTCGATGGCATTCTGGATCGCCCACACAGGGCTTACCAAGAATACGAAAAAGAGAGCAGTTATCGAACGGTATAACGTTTTCATCATTATATTAGTTGTGCAACGATTTGTTCACCCACAGGTGTCTGGGCAATACACTCAAGCGCACGCCCTTGGTCTTTATACTCTAGGTTAATCACAATATCCGCCGGCGGCAACCATCCATCACCTCGTTCGGGCCATTCTACAAGGCTTATACTGCGCTCCGAGAAATAATCACGAATACCCATAAATTCGAGCTCTTCGGGATCAGCCAAACGGTATAGATCAAAATGGTATACCGCAACAGCGCCCAATTCATAAGGCTCAACTAAGGTATAGGTCGGGCTTTTCACTGCCCCCGCATGACCCAATGCTTGAATAAAGCCACGACTGATTGCCGTCTTTCCAGCACCTAACGGCCCGTTTAAAAATATCACTAATGGTGCCTTAGCGTGCTGGGCTAACTGCGTTGCCCAAGCTTGGGTGGCTGTTTCATCAGCTAAAAAGTGTTTTACTCGTTTGTTCATTTGCTACGACTACTCCGGCATCCAACCGTTCACTAATTTACGAATAATTGGCATTAAATCACTCGCGAGTGTTCCCCGTACGCCCTCTGCGCCCGCTTCCTCGCCTGCGACTGCATGCCAATACACACCTGCAGTCAGTGCTTGTGCAGGTGCTAGCCCCTGCGCCACCAGAGCACCGATCAGCCCGGCCAGACAGTCGCCCATGCCTCCGGAAGCCATCGCCGGTGAGCCCCTATCGACAAGCCAGTTGCCTCGCGAGGAGCTAATCAAGCTGCCAGCGCCCTTTAACACAACCTGTGCATGATACTGATTGTGCAATGATAACGCATGTGCAAAACGATCTTTTTCAATATCTTGCGTTCGACACTTTAATAAACGCGCGGCCTCACCAGGGTGCGGTGTTAAAATCAATTGTGAGCTTTGCACAGGGTCGTGCGCCAGCCAATACAACGCATCCGCGTCAATCACTTTGCAGGTGTTAACCGCCATACACGCCCGATAGATATTAAACGCCCATTCATCACGCCCAAGCCCCGGCCCCACTACGATTGCTGATGCCGCATCAAGTAAACTCGTCAACTGCTCCGGTTGTTCAATCCCATGAACCATCGCCTCAGGCTGTTGGCTTGCAATAATACTCACATTGCTTGGATGGCAGGCGACCGATACTTTTCCCGCACCTGCACGCAACGCCGCTAACATCGCAAGCACCGACGCGCCTGGCATTCCAGGCCCCGCGCCAACAATCAAGACATGACCGTTATCACCTTTATGGGCACCAATAGGGCGCTCACCTAACCACGGATATGGATTATCTGTGACCCTGCGCCAGTCAGACTTTTCTAATTGCACAAAGTGCTGACCCACACCTAAGTCCGCTAACACTAAGTGCCCTACGTGGTTCCGACTTGCCCCGGTAAACAGCCCGCGCTTGTACGCAATCATTGTCACCGTGGTTTCAGCGATAACCGCTTCACCCATGACAGTCCCAGTATCCGCGTCAATCCCCGAAGGAATATCCACTGCCAGTACGGGCACTCGCGATTGCTTCAGTTTTCTGACCCACTCGGCCAGTTCACCCTCAAGCGGACGGCTCAGGCCAATACCAAATACCGCATCGATGACAAGGTCGGGGGAACACGACAAACAGTCGAGCAAGGGCTGCTCGGTAAGACCGAGCTCACGACATGCCTGACGAGCTTGTAAAGCAGGTTCATTACCCGTGTGATCGAGTTTCGTATTGGCCTTAAGTGCATAGACATCGACTTTGTAGCCTGCTTGATGGGCCAAGCGAGCGACAATATAACCATCTCCCCCGTTATTACCCTCGCCGCAGCAAATTGCAATACGAGCGCCCGCACCAACGCGATGTTGTAATTGCTCAAACACCGCGCGTCCGGCCAACGACATCAATTGTGCTAAGCTATATCCTGCCGCCTCCCCAGCACGGGCTTCACTGCGCTGGAGCTGTTCGGCACAGTATAAACTCTGTGCTAGACTAGTGGTCTGTGACGTTTCCATGTTTAAGCTCCCAACACCATGTCGAATTCTTCAATGCATTCTAAATTGTCCCAGTCAGAACTTGAACAATTAGCCCAAAAAATCAAGCAATGGGGCCAAGAACTGGGCTTCCAAAAAGTCGGCATCACTGACTTAGATTTACAAAAGCATGAAGCTACTTTACAGAAATGGTTAGATAAAGGCTATCACGGTGAAATGGGCTTTATGGAACGCCATGGAATGCTACGTGCACGGCCCGCCGAATTGCATCCAGGGTCTGTGCGTGCCATTTCGGTTAGGATGAACTATTTACCTGCTGAAGCCGGTTTTGCCAAGACACTCAATAACGACCGACTCGGGTATATATCACGTTACGCCTTAGGTCGTGATTATCACAAACTGCTACGTAAGCGTCTTAAACAATTGGGCGATAGAATCAAAGCCGAATTTGATGATGCTGACTTTCGTCCATTTGTTGACTCTGCCCCAATTTTAGAGCGACCGCTTGCCGAGAAAGCGGGTTTAGGATGGACCGGCAAACACACCCTGATCTTAGATAAAGACAGCGGTTCTTGGTTTTTCCTGGGTGAGCTGCTTATCAATTTACCGTTACCCACAGACAAACCCGTACAAGAAGCCTGCGGTAGCTGCTCAGCATGTATGACAATTTGCCCAACGCAAGCTATTGTGGCGCCCTATGAACTTGATGCGCGACGCTGTATTTCGTATTTAACGATAGAATTAAAAGGCAGCATTCCGGAAGATCTTCGCCCCTTGATGGGCAATCGAATCTACGGATGTGATGATTGCCAACTGATTTGCCCGTGGAACCGCTACGCACAACTCACCGACGAGGCGGACTTTAATCCCCGCCATTATTTGCATACGCCCGAGTTACTCTCGTTATGGCAATGGGATGAGGACACCTTTAACGAACGCTTGCAAGGTTCACCGATTCGTCGCATCGGTCACGAATGTTGGTTGCGCAACATTGCAGTCGCACTGGGTAACGCGCAGGCAGACGCAACGGTTATTGAGGCTCTTGAATGGCGGAGCGGTGAGGTCTCTGCAATGGTGCAAGAACACATAGACTGGGCGTTAGAACGGCAACGCAGCGGTGCCGCTCAGGTTACACAACAGTTAAAACGCCTCGTGCGAGCAGTCAGCAAAGGACTCCCCCGCGACGCATAAATCACTCAGGTTTAAACACCCCGATGACTTGGTCGAACTCCCGCTCGCTGCCAGTGCCTTGCTGTTTGGGTTCGCTAAAGCGGTGTTTGCATTTCACGCACTCGACTTGCTCTACATCGTTTTCGATGAACAGCATTAAGGTGTCCATACTGTCGCACTTGGGACAGGTCGCACCGGCAATAAATCGTTTCTTTTGACGTGCCACGACAGCTCCTATGTCATAAACTACTCCGTCAATGTTACCATAGATGTATCCGTCAGCCCATGTAATTGGCAGACGCCCATACACGCTCGCAGTCGAGGATTAAATAAGCATTAATCATGATAAAAGCCAATCAAATTTCATTGATGCGCGGCGGCAAGACGCTGCTTTCGGATACCAGTTTTACGATTTTCCCTCAACACCGGATCGGTTTGATTGGTAAAAATGGCTGTGGCAAATCATCGCTTTTTGCCCTGTTTCGTGGCGAACTCCAACTTGAGCAAGGCGAATTGCAGCTGCCAAGTGAGTGGCGCATCGCAAGCGTTGCACAGGAAACGCCCGCATTGTCGCGTTCGGCAATTGATTATGTAATGGACGGCGACCAAGGTTTTCGCAAAGCTGAGAGCGCACTGAATGAAGCCGAGGCGTCGGGAGATGGTCACGCCATCGCCCACAGTCACGAGCAACTTGCTCAGTTAGGCGCGTACGACATTCGCTCTCGCGCGGCCATGTTACTTGATGGGTTAGGGTTTTTACCTGAGCAAATTGAACAGCCTGTCAGCGCATTCTCAGGTGGCTGGCGGATGCGTCTAAACTTAGCCCAGGCGTTGATTGCGCCCTCCGATCTCATGTTACTCGATGAGCCGACTAACCACTTAGACGTTGATGCTATCTTTTGGCTCGAGTCTTGGCTAAAAAGTTACTCAGGCACACTGGTCATTATTTCCCACGACCGTGACTTCCTCGATAATGTGGCAACCGATATTTTACATGTCGAGAATCAGGTAATTTCAAGCTACACCGGCAACTATTCACAATTTGAACACCAGCGTGCCGAGCACCTGATGCAACAGCAAAGTGAGTACGAAAAAGCACAAGCCATTAAAAAGCACATGCAGGCATATGTTGACCGGTTTCGTTACAAAGCCAGTAAAGCCAAACAGGCACAAAGCCGTTTAAAAGCTATTGAAAAACTATCAGTGCAAGCCCCTTTGCAAGCCGAACGGGGTATCGACTTTGAGTTCTTACCTCCCGCCAAATTACCTAACCCTTTGATCAACATGCGCGAGGTCAAGGCAGGTTATGGCGATACGGTAATCCTTGAGGATATTAAGCTCAATTTGGTGCCCGGCACGCGCATGGGGTTATTGGGACGTAACGGCGCCGGTAAGTCAACATTGATTAAGACCTTGTCAGGATCGCTCGATCTCCTCGCTGGCGAACGTACTGTGAGTCAAGGCGTTTCTGTGGGTTACTTCGCTCAGCATCAGTTAGAAGCACTTGATCCCGAGGCATCACCCTTACTGCATTTACAACGTTTGGACGGTCGTGCTTCGGAACAGCAATTACGTGATTTTATTGGTGGATTTGGCTTTTCGGGCGATCAAGCCTTGGCACCAGTAGCGCCTATGTCAGGCGGTGAAAAAGCCCGCTTGGCGTTAGCACTCATTATTTACCAAAAGCCCAACCTGTTATTACTGGATGAGCCAACTAACCATCTCGACATTGGCTTACGTGATGCGCTTGTGAATGCCTTGCAAGCGTTTGAAGGCGCACTCATCGTTGTCTCGCACGATCGCCACCTTTTGCGCACAACGGTCGACGAGTTTTATCGTGTCCATGAGGGACGTGTTGAGCCATTCCCCGGCGATTTAGACCAATATCACGATTGGCTCGAGCAACAAGCTAAACAACGTCGTGAAAAATCGGGCAGCAGCCCCGCGCAGGGAAAAGACACCAAGGTTGACCGAAAAGAGCAGAAACGCCGTGAAGCCGAGTTCCGGAAGGCGACTAAACCGCTGCGTGACACAATTGCGCATTGCGAAAAACAATTGGAAAAAATTGCCAAAGCGCTCGAAGTTGTGCACCAAGGACTTGCCGATAGCAGTATTTATGATGCCGAGAACAAAGAAAAACTGAATCAGTTACTGGCAGACCAACGGCGTCTTCAAGCCGACCAAGAAGAGCAAGAAACCCAATGGATGGAGGCCGAAGAAGCATTGGCCGAGATGACCGAAACGTTCGAACAGGATACATCTGCATGAATGACAACGATGTATTTATCCCACAACCTTGGTTACGTGCGGCGCACCTGCAAACCTTGTTGCCACGGATGGTGTATCGTAAACGACAGTGGTATGGCGAGTGGGAGGTGTTTGCTTTAGACGACGGCGACTTTATCGAGTTGTGTTGGTATCGAACACCATCGCCGGATAGTCATCGCCCATTAGTCGTGTTGTTTCACGGCCTCGAAGGCTCGGTCGATTCACCTTATATATGGCAAACGATGGACGCTTTGGCGAATCAGGGTATCGACTCCGTGGTCATGCACTTTCGAGGCTGCGGTAAAACACCCATTAATCGATTAGCTCGCGCGTATCACTCAGGCGACATCGGCGACCCAACTGCCGTTATCAATGCACTGAACCAACGCTACCCCAATCGTAAGCTTCACGCAATTGGGTTTAGTTTAGGCGGCAATATGCTCGCACAATTGATGAGTCACGACATTGCTCAGTCGATAAGCAGCGCAGCGATATGTTGTGCGCCGCTTGACTTGATGAGCTGTTCACAGCGCATTGACCATGGGTTTTCGAAGTTATATCGGCGGTATCTACTCACACCGCTTAAACAAAAGTTCACCACTAAACAAAAACGCGGTCTCTTCAGTGACAGTGATGTGCTTGCAGATATTAATGTGGCCTCGATGGAAAGCTTTTTGCAGTTCGATGATAAGGTAACAGCCCCCCTCCATGGTTTTAAAGACGTCCATGACTACTACCAACGTGCCAGCGGCAAGCAGTTTCTTAACCGTATCAAACAACCTACACTGATTGTGCATGCCGCCGATGACCCATTCTTAGGTCCTGATGTCGTGCCTCAAACCGATGAGATGAATAGCTATGTGCGTTATGAACAGCATCCCCATGGCGGTCATATGGGCTTTATCGACTATCGACGCGGTTTTCACAGCTGGCTACCACAACGCTTAGTAAACTGGGTCACTGAACAGGAGACAGCACAGGCATGATCATACCTTGGCAAGAACTCGATGCAGAGACGCTGAATAATATTATTGAAGCTGTCATATTGCGGGAAGGAACCGATTATGGTGAACGCGAACTCAGCTTAGAAACAAAAGCTGAGCAATTGCGCGCGCGACTAAAGGACGGTCAGGCGGTGTTGGTATACTCCGAGTTACACGAGACTGTTGATATCGTTGACAAAGACTCGGTTACGGGTGATATCAGCGAAAGTTAGGTGGGTGTGCCACAAATACCTGTTGCCAATCAACTTGCGGGTCACCTAATACGAAAAAATTCGGATTCAACAAACTTTCGGTTTCGTTGTAGGTGATCGGCTCAAAATTCTCATTTAATAAACTGCCCCCCGCCTCGGTCACGATCACTTGTGATGCGGCGGTATCCCACTCACCCGTGGGTCCTAAACGCAGAAAGCAATCGGCTTTCCCTTCCGCGATGAAACACGCTTTGAGTGAACAACTCCCCGTTGGCAACGGATGAATGTCGCGTTCAGTTTGAATGCGTGCCATCACCTTTTGCCGCGGTTGGCGACGACTAATGGCGAGAATCAACGGGTCATGTCGAGGATCTTCAAGCTTACGAACTGAAATCGGCGTTTTCTCGCCTAAAGCGTATTTAAATGCGCCCTGCTCACGGATCGCCGAATACAGTGTCTCGCCAGGAGGCCAATAAATCACACCAATTGCAGGCTGTCGCTGCTCCACATAAGCAATGTTTACGGCAAAATCACCCGAACGCGCAATGAACTCCTGAGTACCGTCGATAGGATCGATCAAAAAATATGATGACCATTGAGCACGGGTACTCAACGCTTCGTGGCTGCTCTCCTCCGACAATACCGGAATATCGGGAAAGGCGTTTTGTAATTCGTTAATAATGAATTCACTCGCCTTAATATCGGCGGTAGTCACGGGTGAGTCATCTGCCTTTTCGGTGGTGGCAAAGGCTCCACTGTCATAAAGCGCCATGATGAGGTTACCTGCCTCGCGTGCCACCTCAGCCAGTTTGTCGGCGATCTCATTTAAACTAAACTGCACAGCTTACACCTTCTATTTTTCGAGTTGACGTAAGGTCATTAGTAACGCTGCGACACTGCGTGCTTCTGTAAAATCGGGCTGTGCCAAAAGTTCATCGACCTTATCCAAGGGCCAAACAACTTGTTCAAGAGGTTCGGGCTCATCGCCTACAAGCTTTTCAGGAAAGAGCGATCGCGCGGTAAATAACGTCATTTTTGCGGAAAAAAACTGCGGCGCCATTGTCACTTCTGATAGCCGATTTAGCTGCTCACAACCAAATCCAATTTCTTCCTTCAGCTCACGCTGAGCTGCCTGCTCAGGCGTCTCTCCGGGATCAATCAATCCTTTTGGGAAGCCCAGTTGGTAATCATGTAACCCTGCGGCGTATTCACGTATTAGCATAATATGTTTGTCGTCAACAAAGGGGACAACCATAACAGCACCGCGGCCACTGCCTTGCATGCGTTCAAACTGACGTTGTTCGCCATTACTGAACTTGAGGTCAACCGCCTCAATACGCAACAAGCGACTTTGCGCCACTACTTCGCGTTTAAGTACTTTAGGAACTTGTCGTGATGCCATGTACTGCTCCTCCTATTCTCACCCTACTATAACGCGTCAAAGCGCTAAAGCCAGTGCTAAACATGACAAAAATATTCGCATTAGGCGCATAACTGCCGCTAATGTTATGATACTACGAGCATTTAAAGCAGGGTCAGGAGTGAGGTGAAAGGTGACTAAGCATAAAGCAACCGAAGCAAATTTTGATGTTGCCGTCATAGGGACGGGGCCCGGCGGTGAAGGCGCCGCTATGCAACTTGCCAAAAACGGCAAAAAAGTCGCGGTCATTGAGCGACATGATTCCATCGGCGGTGGTTGTACGCATTGGGGCACGATTCCGTCAAAAGCTTTACGCCATTCGGTGAGTCGTCTGATTGAATACAATAACAGTCCTCTGTTTACCGGTGTGGGCTGGCAAAGCGGTATGACATTCTCGCAAATCCTGCATTATGCATCGGGTGTCATCCGTAAACAGGTGAAGTTGCGTTCATCTTTTTATGACCGCAATCACGTGACCGTGATTCATGGAAACGCTTCGTTTATCGATCAAAATCGTTTAAAAGTCACTAAAAGTGACGGCTCGTTTGATTTTCTAAATGTCGATCAGATTGTGATTGCTACCGGCTCTCGACCGTATCACCCTGACGATGTTGATTTTGATCATCCGCGCATTTATGACTCTGACACCGTGTTGAGTCTTAACCATGACCCTAAAAACATTCTGATTTACGGTGCAGGTGTAATTGGTAGTGAATATGCGAGTATTTTCCGTGGTATGGGCGTTAAGGTTGATCTAATTAACCAACGTGAGCGCTTACTTTCGTTTCTTGACGCGGAAATATCTGATGCTTTGAGTTATCACTTACGCAACAACGGTGTTGTGATTCGCCATAATGAAGAATATGAGAGTATCCGTGGTTACGATGACAAAGTCGTATTAAAAACCAAATCGGGCAAAGTGATGCAGGCTGACTGCTTACTTTTTGCTAATGGTCGCTCGGGCAACATTGAGTCACTTAACTGCGAAGCCGTCGGCTTAAAACCGAATTATCGCGGTCAGCTTGAAGTCGATGAAAACTATCGCACACAAGTGGATAATATCTACGCAGTGGGCGATATCATCGGGTACCCAAGCCTCGCGAGCGCGGCCTACGATCAAGGTCGAATTTGTGCCACAGCGTTGCTGCACGGAAACTGCGATAAAGCCTTGATTTCGAATATTCCAACGGGCATTTATACGATTCCGGAGATCAGCTCAGTCGGCAAATCTGAAGAGGAACTGACTGAAGCCAAAGTGCCTTATGAAGTCGGTCGTGCGCAATTCAAACACCTTGCTCGGGCGCAGATATCTGGCAACGATGTGGGCTGTTTAAAGATCCTCTTTCATCGTGAGTCACGTGAAATTCTGGGGTTACATTGCTTTGGCGAACGCGCTTCAGAGATTATTCACATTGGACAAGCCATCATGGAACAGAAGAACGGCGGTAATACCGTAGATTACTTCGTCAATACCACCTTCAACTACCCGACCATGGCTGAGGCTTACCGCGTTGCCGCGTTAAACGGCATTAATCGGCTCGGTAATTAACTCGCGAGGGCTTTGCGAAGCGGCAAATCAATACGCACGCAAAGCCCGCCTTCGGCTTGATTTCGCAATGTAATACGGCCGTTATGACGATCCACAATCCGTTTGATGATCGCCAAACCTAAACCTGAACCAACGCCTCCTCGTGCTTTATCACCCTGAGTGAACGGTTGAAACAGGTTCTGCTGCTGCTCTTCAGGGATGCCTGGGCCATCATCGGAGACCGAGAACCAGACTGTTTTCCGCTGCTTATCGTATCCTGAACGCACACACGCCTTACTGTGTCCGTAACGCTCTGCATTTTCTAACAGATTAATCACCACACGTTTAATCGATAACGGACGGACCCAAACTAACGGGCAATCACCCAGATCCGCGCTAAAGGTTTTTTCCCAACTATCCGGTAAGTTAGCGAGGGTTTGTTCGAGTAGTTCGTTAAGCGACTCGCGTGAGGCTTTCTCTTGCTGATCGAGACGCACGTAGTCAATAAACTGATCGATAATATCGTTCATATCATCAACATCCTCGATAATGCCTTGCGCTAAATAATCTTCTGATGTTGGCATCATCTCGGCGGCCAAACGAATCCGCGTCAGTGGTGTTCTTAGGTCGTGAGATACGCCGGCCATTAACAGATTGCGGTCGTTCTCAAGTTCCTTGATACCACGCGACATCTGATTAAAAGCCTTGGTTACAGACATAATCTCACTGGCGCCTCGTTCGCTCAACTGCTCAGGAAACTCGCCTCGACCGACTTGTTGGGCAGCCGTTTCCAACGCTTTGAGCGGACGATTAAGCCAGTTTGCAAACATAATCCCACCCAGGACACTTAATACACCGATGACAATAAGGTAAACGATAAGCGGCGAAAACTCGCCAGAATGAATACTTTCTAAGGGAACTCGCACCCAATAACGAGGAGCTTGTGGAGGTTTCACCCAAATATAGAATGCCTGTCCTTGCGAGACGCGCACTTCGGCAACACCATCAAGGTGCTTGGACATTAAACTCGACAGATAACCGTAGTAAGTTGTTTTCTCGAGCCCCTCATCCTGCGCTTGCTCATCGGAGAAAACACGAATGCCGGTAGCATTATAAAACGCCACTGCAAGTGACTCGTTCTGGTTGGACAGCACACGATCACTAATGAACATGGTGCGGATTTGCTTAGCAACCAATTGTGACATCTGCTCGATGGATGGCTTCACAACATAGTTGCTCACCATCAGATAAGACACCATTTGGTTAAGTAATAAAACGAGCGCCAGCAAACCTACCGTGCGAGCAAACGCCGATTTGGGAAACAGTTTCATTAATTTTTAAGTTTTCCGTCCGGGACAAATACGTAGCCTAACCCCCAGACCGTTTGAATATAGCGCGGTTTTGCTGGATCGGTTTCAAGCATACGGCGCAAACGTGATACTTGCACATCAATTGAACGTTCAAGCGCGCTGTAGTCTCGCCCCCGCGCCAAGTTCATCAACTTGTCACGTGATAAAGGTTCGCGAGGGTGGCTCACCAAAGCCTTGAGTACAGCAAACTCACCGCTGGTTAGCGGCATGGGTGTATCACCGTCAAACATTTCGCGGGTTCCGAGGTTCAGTCGGTACGTACCAAAGGTTATTTCTTGGTCATCCTGCGATGGCGCACCCGGTGCTTCGACGCCACGACGACGCAGCACCGCTCGAATACGCGCCAACAGTTCGCGTGGGTTGAACGGCTTTGCCAGATAGTCATCGGCACCCAGTTCAAGGCCAATGATTCGGTCGACTTCATCGCCTTTGGCAGTCAACATAATGACAGGGATGGTGTTGTTAGACTGTCGTAACCGCTTACAAATTGATAATCCGTCTTCACCAGGTAACATTAAGTCGAGTACCAGCAAATGATAGTTTTCTCGCGTTAACAGTCGATCCATCTGTTCGCCATCCGATGCCACCCGCACTTGAAAACCTTGCTCGTGTAAATAGCGCTCTAAAAGACTACGCAAACGCGCGTCGTCATCGACGACAAGTATTTTAAACGTTTCCTGACCCATGATGTTCCCTGACTTAGCTTTTTCCTATGCTGTTAAGATAGCGCGAGATCCAAAACATATGAAGCCCGCGTGTGTTAACAAATGTGTCAATCTTGAGCTAACGAGCGACTATCTGCAAGCCATGGAAATAACGCATAATAAAGTAATGGAACCACCAGTAGCGTCAGTAGCGTCGATACCGCCAATCCAAAAATCAATGAGATGGCGAGCCCATTAAAGATAGGGTCGCTTAGAATAAAGTAAGCGCCGACCATGGCTGATACGGCTGTTAACGCTATCGGCTTTAAGCGCACCGCACCGGCTAATATCACCGCCTGCTCGAGCGCCATGCCACGAGCAATACGTTGACGAATGAACACCACAATCAGTATCGAGTTACGCACGATAATGCCAGCTAGCGCGATCATGCCAATCATCGAGGTTGCGGTGAATTCCTTATCTAACAACCAATGACCCGGCAAAATACCCACTAACGTAAGCGGGATAGGCGACATAATGATGAGCGGCATGAGATACGAACGAAATTGAGCTACAAGCAAAACAAAAATCATAAAAATGCCGACACTGTAGGCAATACCCATATCGCGGAAGGTCTCGTAGGTGATTTGCCACTCTCCCTCCCACTTAATCGCGACCGGGTCCTCAGCACTTGGCTCGTTAATGAAGTATTGCTGTGGCGCATCTGGCATCGCTGCAATCTTGTCCACCAGCGCAAGCATACCGTAAATGGGCGAATCCATGTCGCCTGCCATATTCGCCTGTACATAAGTCACCGGGCGCAGATCTTTGTGATAAACACTCCCCTGCCACTGGTGTTGTTCAAACTGCGCGAAATGACTCAAGGGTATCGAAGTGCCGTTATTACTTAATATCGGGAGGCTCAGCCAATCATTTTGGCTTGCCTTCATTTCTGCCGGTAGTTGCAACCAAATTGGCACAGCGTACTTGGCATGGGGGTCGTTTAAATAACCGAAAGGCGATCCCCCACTGAGCGTATTAATGGCTTGGACAGCATCCGCCTGGGTAACACCCGCCTTCGCCGCCGCAACCCGATCGATATTGAGCTGCCACTTGGGTGTGGCGGCGACAACCGAGCTGTCGACATCAACAAGACCTGGCTCTTCACTCATAAGTTGTTTGAGCTTTTGCGCCAAAGCGGCCTGCGCCGCAAGCGTGCCGCCATAAATCTCGGCGACGATAGGCGCAAACACGGGCGGTCCAGGTGGTACCTCAACCACTTTGACTCGACCCCCGTTGCGTGCTGCGATGTCAGTTAATGGCGCCCGAATCGCTCGAGCGATGGTATGCGAATCACGCTCACGCGCTGACTTATGTTTCAGTTGAACTTGAATGTCGCCTTGGTAAGGCGCGCTTCGTAAATAGTATTGCCTTACCAAGCCATTAAAATTGATCGGACTGGCGGTGCCTGCATACCGCTGCCACCCCTCAACCTCATCAACACGGTTTAAATAATCGGTCATCTCGCCGAGGACTCGCTGGGTTTCGAGTACCGACGTCGACTCAGGCATATCCAAGACGATCTGCAATTCCGACTTATTATCGAACGGCAACATTTTTAGAATCACCGCCTGATTAGCGGGTAACCATAAGCTGCCCAACAATACGGCAACTATGCCAAGTCCGAGTAGCATCCGGCGCGTGCGGTATTGGGCACCAATAAAGGCACCTAATACTCGATTAAATACAGCCATCACACGCGCTGGAGCACCATCTTCTTGCTCAGAAGTGGGCGACGCATGTGGCTCTCGCTTAAGCAGTCGTAACGCTAACCATGGCGCGACAATAAATGCCATCAGCTGAGAGAAAACCATGCCCGCAGACGCATTAATTGGAATCGGACTCATATAAGGACCCATAAGCCCCGTGACAAACGCCATCGGTAGTAATGCCGCAATAATGGTCAGTGTCGCCATAATGGTTGGCGATCCCACTTCGTCTACGGCTTGTGGAATCAGCGATTTAGCGGGTCGGTTTGATAACGATAAGCGGCGATGAATATTTTCGGTAATCACAATTCCGTCATCGACTAAAATGCCGATAGAGAAAATAAGTGCGAACAGCGAGACACGGTTCAGTGTAAATCCCCAAGCCCAACTAAATACCAATGTAAACAGTAAAGTGACCAACACGACGACACCCACGATCAGTGATTGTCGCCAGCCCATGGTCAGTAGTACCAAAATGATAACCGAGACTGTCGCCGAAATAAGATCGGTGATTAATTTAGTGGATTTTTCGGCGGCGGTTTGACCGTAGTTACGCGTGACTTGCACCTCAACATCAGCAGGTATCAACTGGTTCTGCCAGGTTTCTAGTTTTCGCTTCACCGACTCCGCCACATCAATGGCATTCTCGCCTGGCTTTTTCGCAATGCTGATGGTCACCGCGGGTGCATCAGACTGGTCACCTGAACTAAGCACCGAATGGTTCACTTGCACGTCGGCATAACTCAGCTCGACGACATCCTGTAAATACACCGGCGCATTGTCGTAGACCGCCACAACGACACGACGTAAATCGTCTATCGAGCTCAGCGGCGTACCCACTTGCAAAGGAATAGACTGCCCGTCGCTCACAACGCGTTGCTCCGTGCTCACCCAATTACTCTGCGTTAGTGCCTGTTGAAGTGCAGCTACGGATAAGCCGTAACGCGCCAAGGCGCTGGGTTTAATCGTGAGATTAATGGACCGCGGCACACTACCTAGCGTGCGAATATCTCGTGTGCCTGGGATTTGCTTGAGCGCAGTTTCCAAACGATGGGCTACTGACGTGAGTGATTGTGCGTTATTAACCGAGTCCTTACCGCGCAAGGTCAACGTCATAATCGGCACATCATCGATGCCTTTCGGCTTAACAATGGGCGAAGCGATACCCAATTGCGCAGGAAACCAGTCCGCGTTGGACTGCACTTTGTTATAAAGTCGGACAAGCGCCTGTTGCCGCGCCAGCCCCACTTCAAATTGCACCGTTATAATACCTAAACCAGGTTGGGCGACCGAATAGACATGCTCAACATCAGACATTTCGCTGAGTACTTGCTCGCCCGGCACCGTTATCAGACTCTCGACTTGTTGTCGACTCGCCCCTGGAAACGCCACCATTACATCCGCCATGGTGACATCAATTTGAGGCTCTTCTTCTTTGGGCGTCACCCACACTGCAATCACACCTAAGACGAGCGCCAACAAAACAATCAACGGCGTTAATTGAGAATGCTGAAAAATCCGCGCAATATGACCAGACGGACCCAATGATTCCGGCTTACTCATCGTCTTTATGACTCCAGTCTTTAAGCACAATCTCCCCGGGCTTGAGACCCGCTAATATCTCAACCTGATCGGGCGTTACGCGACCTGTATACACCTGTCTCAGTTGCGGTGTGTCATTGTCATCAACAACATAAACGGCTCGCAATTCGCCATCGATCCGCAGTGCGGAACGGGGTATCTGGATAACCGACACATCACCTATTTTGAGCTGAACATCAACCGCCGAACCTGGTAATAAACGTAAGCCGTCTGACGGCACTGTCATGCGTAACTTGAAGCTATGACTCGGCTGCTGGGCATAAGGAAAGAAGGTAAGCTCCGTTGCCGGTAGCGACGTTCCGCTATCCAGTTGAATGTTCGCCGTGGCAAAATCACGTGCGCGCGCGTTAAATTGCTGTGGAACGTCGGCAACCACCCGCAATTGCTCGAGTGACAGGCCCGTGATGAGACGCTGTCCGGGTTGAACCGACTCGCCAAGTTCAACCCAGCGGTCAGTGACAATACCTGCGTAAGGCGCTGTTACACGGGTATACGATAATTGTTTCTGCGCTTCTTCTAACGCTGCGCGGGCTTGTTTGACGGCCGAACGTGCGCGATTATACGCAGCTTCTGCTTGATCCCGTTCAGAGCTTGATGCTGCATTTTGTTCAAACAGTTGTTGAACACGCTGATACTGCTTCTGGGTTTGCACTAGAGATGCCTCGGCACTCGCCACTTCAGCCTGGCGTTGTTCAACACGCGACGCTTGCTCAGAGTTATCCAAACCGACTATCAACGCCCCTTGCGGTACCGTGTCATCTACATCAAAAGGAAGTTCGACCACCGTGCCTGTCGTTTGAGCAGACACCGTTGAGCGTTGAGTGGCTTCCACCACGCCATTTAAGGTTAACCACTCGGGCTGTTGCTCTACGGTGACTTTAACAACGTCCTGAGCGTAGCTGCTTACACTTAACGACAGTACCAATACAACAAAGAGGAAACCTAGGGTTTTCATTCTAACCTCTTACAATATGTTTTTATATATAATGATAATATCAGTGTTTTTGCCAGTGCGCCAGCGGTTCAGGACGACCTAAATAAAACCCCTGTAATTGATAACAGCCTAATTTAACTAAACGGTGCTGCTGTTCTTCTGTTTCTACACCCTCTGCGATCGTTTCAAGACCTAAACCATTCGCTAAGGCAATGACGGTTTTTACAATCGCTTCATCACTGCGGTCGTTCAGTAAATCCCTTACAAACCCTTGATCGATTTTTAATCGTCGGAACGGCAGCAACTTAAGATAAATCAGCGACGAATAGCCAGTACCAAAATCGTCCAGGGCAAACTGAATCCCCATCGATGACACTTCTCTCATCAGCTTTGCAACCGCATCGATATCATCGATCAGCACGCTTTCGGTAATCTCCAACTCAAGGTGCTGAGCCAGACGAGGTTCTGCTTCCACGCGTTGTTTAAGATCACGCAAAAAGTCATCCGCTTTGATTTGACTCGCACTGACGTTAATCGCTACCACCCAATTATCATCTGAAAAACACTCAGACAATGCATCAATATCGTTCATAACTTGTTCCATCACGAACCGATTCAACTTGGGCATTAAACCATTAGACTCCGCAAGTGGAATGAAATCACCAGGCGATATGTAACCCTTTTCTTCATCAACCCAGCGCAACAGAGCTTCAAAGCCAATACGTTTTGTCTCACTAGTCGCGTCTGTGCAAAATTGTGGCTGATAAGCGAGACTCAACTGATTCATTGAAATAGCAGACTTAAGCGCGTCGAGCAGTACTTGCCGGTGGTTAAACTCTTCTTGCATCTGTTCATTAAAAAAGCGGATACAACGACCACCCGCCACTTTTGCTTGTTGAACTGAAAGATCGGCTGCTTTCATCGCTTCAATGTAATCTTTACAATCAAACAAACTCACCACCCCTACACTAAAGGAGACTGACAGCTGTTCACCTGCAATCAAAAACGGCTTTTCAAGCTTGACCATCAGTTGGTTTAACCACTCTTTTAAATCACTAGAGCTTGCCGTTTGAAAGCTTACTTGGCTTAAACAATAAAATTCATCTGCACCGAGGCGACCTACAAACTCATCATCTTTACAGTGCGATTTTATGCGCTCGCCCACCTGTGAGAGAAGCTGATCACCCACGTCGTGACCGTATCGATCATTCAAGGTTTTGAACTGGTCAATATCGATGAACATCAGCCAATCGGATGAGCCAAAGGCTTTTTCACCGTATCGTTCTGCCAATCTATCAATCAGTGTGCGCCGATTCCCAAGGTTAGTCAGTGGGTCAAAGTTCGCTAATTTCTGAACTTCTGACTTGAGTGCTTCGTATTCAGAAACATCCGTAGCAATACCACAAATACCAATTAATCTTCCGTCCGGCGCGGTAAGAGGCACCTTGACTGACCAAAAGAGTCTCTCCTCACCTGTTTCAGCATCAGTGTGCTGTTCTTGATAGGCAAGACGTTTACCCGTGCTCAGCACATAGCGATCTTTTTCGTTAAGGAAGGCAGCCATAGGCTGTGAAAAAAGTTCCTGATCGTTATAACCCGTGATTTGCTCTACGGGTAAACGTAATAAGTCAGCACAACGTTGATTTGCGTATTGATAGTTCAGGTCGCAATCCTTTATAAAAATGCACGCATCAACGCTGTTGAGGATGACTTCTAGACGCTTTTCGCTCACTTCTAATTGATGTGTTTTTTCGGCGACACGGCGAGTCAACATGCGATTAAATACGACAAATCCGATGGTCAATAGCACCAACGCACTCATCACGTACCATATCCATTTCGGTAATCTAATGGTGTTATTCACCGGCATGTAGCGCTCTAGAACCTCGAAATAGACCGAGTTGCTATTCGCTTTTAATGACTTTAGTGCAACATCAATGGCTTTTAATACGTCCTTATGGGTACCCTTTGCCACCCCGTAGTAAAGCTCGGTCGGCATGAATACAATCGGCGTACTTTCGAGTGGCTTTCCAACCAAGAAGTTATCACCGAAAAACTGATTGCTCGCGACCGCATCGACTTTTTCATCTAATAGCCGTTTAAAGCCGTCTTCGAAGCTCGGTACAGGTACTAACAACAGCGGTGTGTCAAAACCGGTCGCAATATCGATTAAGTAACTTTGTTGAACAGAGCCATCAACCACTGCGATGCGCTTATTCTCTAAATCAAAAATATCGCGAATTTTACTGTCTCTACGGGCATAGATTTTTGACCAGCTCAGTAATGCGGGTTCTGTGTGAACGGATAAAAACTCCGCTCGTACCTGTGTCATCGCCACATCGGGCAAAATATCAATTTCACCTTGTCGCAATAAATCTAAGCACTCAGCGAACTCACAAGGCACGGGCTGTAATTGCCATCCCTCCTGTTCACTAATTTGAACTAATAGGTCCCCCAAAATACCTGATAGTTCACCTTGGTCCGACAACATCAACTTAGGCGGGTTGCTATACACCCCAACTTTCAGATGCTTTACGGAATCAGCAAAGACATCGCTGGCGGGAACGTATAAACTGAGGCCAATTAAAAACGTAAGTATTATGCGCAAGTGACAGATACCTTTGCTTAGCATCACTATTGATGGAGAAAAATCACGCTTATGTTGCAATCGTGCATACTTATTAATCTATATATAACATTCATTAAAGCATTATGAAAACGAATCTTATCACTCGCAGTGGCTTTGAGAAGTTGCAGCAAGAACTGAATCATCTATGGCGCGTTGAACGGCGCGAAACCGTAGATAAAGTATCTTGGGCAGCCAGCCTCGGCGACCGTAGTGAGAATGCTGATTATAAATACAATAAGCAAAAATTACGTCGAATCGACAGTCGCATTCGCTATTTGAGTAAGCGACTCGACCAGCTCAAGGTGGTTGATTATTCTCCTCAACAAGATGGCCAAGTATTTTTTGGCGCATTTGTTGAGATAGAGGACGAGCACGGTACAATTCGTCGTTTTCAGATTGTTGGACCCGATGAGATTTACGACTCTAAAGACGTCGTCTCTATCGATGCGCCGATGGCAAGAGCACTTTTAAAGAAACATGTCGATGATGAAGTTAGCGTTGTGACTCCGAAAGGAGAGCAATGTTGGTTCATTAATAAAATACAGTACCACGCCTTTAGCGAAACGGATCGCGGTGACGCAGAGACCGAACAATAAAGGCGCGTTGGATTTAGAAGTAGAGCACCCTATGGAACGAATTAGTCAGCAAATCGCGCAAGAACTCAGTGTACAAGAGAAGCAAATAACAGCCGTTATTAAACTACTGGGTGAAGGTGCAACCATTCCGTTTATTGCCCGTTACCGTAAAGAACTAACGGGCGGTCTTGATGACACCCAATTGCGGCAAGCGCATCAACGACTGAACTACCTTACAGAGCTTGAAGAACGCCGCGGTGTTATTTTACGGTCTATCGAGGAGCAAGGAAAACTGAGTGATGAACTCGCGGCCAAGATTAATAAAGCCGATACGAAAACTGAACTCGAAGATCTTTACTTACCTTACAAACCCAAACGTCGTACAAAAGGCCAGATCGCTATTGAGGCGGGTCTCGAGCCGCTAGCTGATGCGCTATGGCAAAATCCAGACTTAACGCCTGAGGATGTCGCAGCCGACTACCTCAATACCGAACATAAAGTGACCGAGCCGAAAGATGCTCTTGACGGCGCACGCGCTATTTTAATGGAGCGCTTCGCGGAACAAGCGGAGTTACTCAAACAATTAAGAAACCACTTGTGGACACATGCTCATTTACGTGCGCAAGTCGTTAAAGGCAAGGAGACCGAGGGCAGCAAATTCCGTGACTATTTTGAATTCGCTGAAGCCTTCAACCGCATTCCATCACATCGCGCGCTTGCCCTCTTTCGAGGACGTAATGAGGGCGTTCTGCAACTCTCACTGGATCCGGCGCCAGCACTCGAAGCGCAAAAGGACGCCGAAGTCGAGCAAATGATTGCTGACTTTGTTGGCTTTACCGATCAACGACGTCCCGCCGACGCCTGGCGCTCTCAGGTTGTGCAGTGGACTTGGAAAGTTAAACTATCGCTCCACTTAGAAACAGAACTCATGGCGCGTGTACGTGAACAAGCTGAAACCGCAGCGATACAAGTGTTCGCAAATAACTTGGCGGACCTATTAATGGCGGCGCCCGCCGGCGCCAAACGCACAATGGGTCTCGACCCAGGCGTACGTACAGGTGTCAAAGTTGCGGTCATTGACGAAACAGGTAAGGTACTCGGCACCAACACGGTGTTCCCGTTCCAGCCGCAAAACCAAAAAGATAAGGCGATGCGAACCTTGGCGGGCCTGTGCAAACAACACAAGGTTGAATTAATCAGTATCGGTAACGGCACCCACTCGCGTGAAACCGACAGCCTCGTTGCCGAAATGCTCAAAGCAAATGCGGACGTTAAGGCGACCAAAGTGATGGTTAACGAAGCCGGCGCTTCGGTTTACTCGGCATCAGAGTTAGCCGCACAAGAATTTCCTCAAATGGATGTTGCGTTGCGCGGTGCTGTTTCAATCGCGCGTCGTCTACAAGATCCATTGGCTGAGCTTGTCAAAATTGAACCTAAGTCAATTGGTGTGGGTCAGTATCAACACGACGTAAGTCAGGCGCAACTGGCACAAAGCCTTGATGCCGTGGTGGAAGACTGCGTTAACGCCGTTGGTGTTGATGTGAACCGCGCTTCAGCCGCGTTACTTCAACGCGTCGCGGGCTTATCTAAAACGCTTGCAAAAAATATTGTCGATTATCGCGATACGCATGGCGCATTTTCAGCACGTAAAACGTTAATGGATGTACCGCGTATGGGTCCTAAAGCTTATGAGCAGAGTGCCGGCTTCTTGCGTATCAACGAAGGTCAACATCCACTTGATGCGTCTGCCGTTCACCCTGAGTCATATCATATTGTCGAGGCAATGGCCGATAAGGCGGGAATTGCCTTGAATGAGTTAATAGGCAATAAATCTGCTATCGATAAGTTGGATTTAAACGCTTTCGTAACTGAAACCGTCGGTTTACCAACGCTCCGTGATATCGCACGTGAACTTGAAAAGCCTGGTCGTGACCCGCGCCCCGAGTTTAAAACTGCACAGTTTAAAGAAGGCGTAGAAAAGGTTGCGGATTTGGAGCCCGGTATGATGCTTGAAGGCGTTGTAACCAACGTCGCTAACTTTGGCGCCTTTGTTGATATTGGTGTGCATCAAGACGGTCTCGTGCATATATCCGCTCTGGCAGACACCTTCGTTAGCGATCCGCGCGAAGTGGTCAAGGCGGGCGATATCGTTAAGGTGCGTGTTGTTGAAGTTGATATTGATAGAAAACGTATCGGCCTCAGCATGCGTAAGAACGATGACGCGGCACCGGCCAAAAAGCCAAGCGGTAACAGTAAACCAGCGCCCGCTAAAGCTAAGAAAAAACCTGTCGATAATGCATCTTCGGCAATGGGTAGTGCATTCGCTGATGCGTTTGCCAAAGCGAAAAAGGATTAAGCAAACGCCCTAAAGCCCGGGTCAGCACTCGGGCTTACCGCTTTACTATAACGTTGACCTACAACATTCGCGCTCGACGTTTCAGGGCTCCGACTCGCCTGATTTGACCCTTCGCTTCGAGCAGGGTCGCCCTGTGTTTGTTCAACTCGTGAGGGATTCATGTTCTGTTGAGCGAGCTCAGCTCGGGCGGCGGATGCTTTTTGATTAGCCTCTGAAGCGATGGCTCGATCGGCACCCGAGGGTTCGGCAGGCGCTAAAGCAGCTCGTTTCACGATGGTCATCTTCTCGATGGTAGCCTGAGGGTCGCCCTCCACTTCACTCACATCAATCTGGACTTCACCGCCAACAGCATATGACTTGCCATCACTGCCACGCTCATATTCATAACTTGGCGCACTCGCGTAGCGACCACCCACTGCCGCATGCGCTTGTTCATGCAACCGCACTTCTCTATCACGTTGTTTTAGCCTCTGCAGCTCTTTAGCTTCTTCAGAATTAGGCTGCTTCGCTTCCCGATCTTCGGATTTCGGTGCTTTATCGTCGCTATTTGACTGTTTAGATTGAGGAGTCTGCTCGCCTTCTGCCGAGCTTGGTTGTCTGACCGCAGGTCGCAGACGATTATCACCTGCTAATTGTTCACTAGCAGGTGGTGTAATCGTGGGGTAAGGAGGCAGTGCAGGCGTGATGTTCAAAGATAATCACACCTTTGTGTCGATCAGCGTACCCAACACCTCATCAGCCGTTTCGACGCTACGAGTATTCGCTTCAAACGTTTGCTCACCCTGCGCCAAAGAAACTAATGAATCGGTGGCCGTGTTGGCGGGTACACTATTCAAGGTTTCGCTTGCGGTTTCCGAGCCATTGACTGACTCGGTCTGTGCTTGCTGCCAACGCGCATTGCTTTGTTGCGGGTTGGCGAGCTCTGCGCTTGCCTCGGTTACTTGCTGGCTTGCCCGTTGCATGCCCTGCACACCCGCTGCCAGTGCATTACTGATATCCATGAGCACTCCTCGATTTATTCAAGTCTGTGCTCATTATTGTTGATTTTTTACGCAGATTCAAGCGTAACGTTTAATCTCCGACAGCAACGACTGCCAATGCCGCTGTTGTTCCTCAAGGTTTTCTTTGAGCTCGTCGATACGTTCCTGCAAACCTTCAAAATGCACTTGCTCTTTCAACTGTTTTGCTTTGGCATCTAACAGCTTTTTCCGGGTCTGATAGTACTCACGTAAGCATGTCGCCATTTGTTGATAGTGTTCATGAGCACTATCAATCAGCACTTGCGGCGCCGACTTAGCCTTTCTCGACACACGAGTTAACTGCATCGTCAGCTTAGCGCGCTCGATTTGGTAGCCCGACGTGCGTTTTAAGTCACGCGTTAATCCAATGTACGACAGACCACGAATTAGCCACTTGGTTGGATCAAATTGATACCAACGGATGCCATTTCGGTAATCGGCTGAAAAAATATGGTGATAATTATGATAGCCTTCGCCAAAGGTTAAAAAAGCTAACACACCATTGTCGCGCGCTGTGTTTTTATCGGTATAAGGCTGCGAACCCCAGATGTGGGCGAGCGAGTTGATAAAAAACGTTGTGTGGTGGTTCAGCACTAAGCGCAACACGCCGACCACCAATAGACCACCTAAAATATCACCGACTAACCAACCAAACAGCAATGGCCATCCGAAGTTGGTAAGTAACGTAAGCAACAAGTAGTGCTTATGCTGCCACATAACAATGGGATCGTCTTGCAGATCTTTGACATTGTTATAGTCGCTGTAACGACTCGCCTGATACTCACGGAGCATCCAACCAATGTGCGAGTACCAAAAACCACGTTTCGCTGAATACGGGTCTTTGTCGTTATCATCGACATGGGTATGGTGCACACGGTGATCACTCGCCCAGTGCAGCACGCTGTTTTGCAGTGCAACGGCTCCGCCGATTGCAAATAGGAAACGCACAATTGGATGTGCTTTATACGCTTTGTGGGACCATAAACGGTGGTAACCGGCGGTAATAGAAATACCCGCAAAACAGGCGGTTCCTATCATTGCCCACCAAAGACTGGAATCAATACCATATACATAGGCATAAACGGGTACACCGATCGCTGCGATAGCGAAGGTGATTGCGAACACCCAAACGTTTAACCAGATGATTGGGGGTTTTGCATTAATCGAATTCATTCGTAACTCACATTTAGTTAATTCTTACCACGCCAAGTGGTTGCCGATCATCATCGCAGATCAGCTAACACCTGTACGCTGAATTCTACTTCTTTAATAAAAAAACTCAAGCAATGATTGTCTTTTAAGCTATGTTATTATTCTTTATAAGATATGAAGCACAGTTTTGGATACTATTTTGGCAAAATCCTCATCGCTCGGCGTAAGAGCGCAACAAAAAGAAAAAACCAGACGCGCTCTAATTAATGCTGCAATGAATCAGCTCAGTGCAGAAATAGGTTTCTCCAGCTTGAGTCTTCGCGAAGTCGCTCGCGAAGCAGGTATTGCGCCGACCTCGTTCTATCGTCACTTTCGTAACATGGATGAACTCGGGCTCACCCTCGTCGATGAATGTGGTTTAACACTGCGACAACTGCTTCGACAAGCTCGCCAACGCATCGACAAAGGCGGTTCAATCATTCGTGTGTCTATCGAAACCTTCATGCAGTTCGTCGCCGACAACACGGCTATATTCCGACTGCTGCTGCAAGAGCGCACTGGACGTTCGCGTGAGTTCCGTAAGGCGGTTGAAAGGGAGCTTGAGCATTTTAAAGCTGAACTCATTGAGTATTTGCGTGATGAACAAGGTTTTAGTGCACCGCTTGCCGATTTGCAGTCAGATGCCATCGTCAAAATTGTATTCAGTGCCGGTGCCGATTGCTTTGATGTCGACGACACGCAACGAGCACAGATTGCTGAACAAACGATACAACAGGTTCGTCTCGTTGCACGCGGTGCAGAAGCAACTCGACGTGCTAAAGTAGAATAAATTAAAACAACCTCAAATGGAGTATACCATGATAGCGAGAACGCTCGGAGCTGTCAGTTTGTTGGGCTTAGCCGTAACCGGCCAAGCACGCGAAATGACACTCATGGAAACCGTTACTACACAATCCGTAGCTGACGTTAATCTGTCACCTAATGGCCAATTCACTGCAATTACCAAATACTATCCTGCGCGTCCTTACGCAGACAAAGATGATCGCGGTAAAACCGAGTTGGTGATTCGCAACGCTCAGGGTAAAGAAACCGTTTACTTAAGCAAAGACGAGTCGTTTTCTGACGTTGAGTTTGGTCCTAACAGCGAATACGTTTACTTTACTGCAAAGCGCGATGGCGATGAGTATAGTGAGCTATATCGCATTCCTCTTGCGGGCGGCGGTATTCAATCGGTATACGAGTTTGATGGTTCTATCACCTCGTACGACTTAAGCTCAGACGGTCAGTCGCTGGTCTTTTTATCGACGGGTAGCCGCGATAAAGAGGCTAAAAAAGTCGCGGAATATGGTTTCAAAGCCGAAGTCTATGAAGAAGATCTGACCTACCGTCATTTATATCACGTTGACCTGAGCCAAGCCGAGGCGGAAGCAAAGCAGGTAACAGCCGACGACGTTCAAGTGATCTCAGCACAGTGGAGCCCGAGTGACGAGCAACTCCTCGTTCGCACCGCCCCGACGCCATTGATTGATGACTACTATATGAGTAGCCAGTATCACATTATGGCGTTAGACGGCAGTACAGTCGCAAGCATCCCTACCGAGGGTAAACTCGGTAAAGCGGCTTTTTCCCCCAATGGTCAATACGTTGCAGTAATCAGCGCGGCTGACTATAACGACCCATCAGCCAGTGTCTTAAATGTGTTTAATACTCAGGACGCTACTATTCGTCGTGTGTTACCAGACTATCAGGGTGCCATCCGCGACTTTACCTGGCGTACTGAACAGGAGTTAGTTTGGTTAGGTCATCGGGGTACTGAGTCAGAAGTTAAAGCATTGACGTTACAGTTTTTAGAGAACCGCGACTTGATCGATGCAGGCGAAGCTATCTTCACAGGTTTAGATGGCGCAGCAGGGGTTGATAAAATTGTTTTACGCGGTAACCGCCCTGCTCACCCTAATGAAGCTTTTGAGTTCACTTCTAGCGGTTTGAATCGTTTAACGGTGTCGAACCCTTGGTTAGATGAAGTAACGTTACCGAAACAGGAAACGATCACCTATAAAGCCCGTGATGGTTTGGAGCTTGAGGGTGTCTTGGTTTACCCAACGGATTACCAAGAAGGTGAGCAGTACCCATTAATCATGGTCATTCACGGCGGCCCAGAATCACATTACTCAAATGGCTGGTTAGACGGTTATTCATCACCCGTTAAACACGCAGCAGCAAAAGGTTACGCGCTGTTTTTCCCGAATTATCGCGGTAGTACCGGTCGTGGCGTAGCGTTTTCTAAACTGAGCCAAAATGACTACGCCGGCAAAGAGTTCGACGATATCGTTGATGGCAAACAGCACCTTGTCGATATGGGCTTGGTTGATGAATCGCGTGTCGGCATCACCGGCGGTTCTTACGGTGGCTATGCCTCCGCATGGGGCGCAACCGCGCAAACAGAACATTTCGCAGCCAGCGTCATGTTTGTCGGTATCAGCAACAACTTATCTAAGTTTGGCACAACTGACATTGCAAAAGAGATGAATGCAGTACACGCACGCAGTTACCCTTGGGATAAGTGGCAGTGGTACTTAGAGCGTTCGCCAATCTATCATGCAGAAAAGGCACGCACGCCTATCTTAATTATGCACGGTAAGGAAGATACGCGCGTACACCCGTCTCAATCGATGGAACTCTACCGTTACTTGAAAACCCACGGCAACGTTCCTGTTCGTCTCGTATTTTATCCGGGTGAAGGACATGGTAATCGCCACATGGCGGCTCAACTCGACTATGGCATCCGCTTAATGCGCTGGATGGATACCTTCTTAGTTGAACAAGCAAAAGAAAAACCATCGTTTGCTATCGATCACGCTGACCAAATCAAATAATGATTGGAAGTAAATAAAAAAACGCCGCAGTTTTGCGGCGTTTTTTATTTATCGTATTAACCTCGAATGGCATGCCAAATATCTTTCCAACTTGGCTCCTTACCGTAGAATTGGATACCCATTGCGAACAAACGCGCAGCCACGTTTCTCATCCAAACTAAACTCACCACTAACAGCGCCAAACTCAGGCCAATTTGCCACCATGCAACATCGGTTTGGGCTAACCGTGCAGGCATCATCATAAAGGATGAGACCGGCAGGATACTCATGATTTGCGCCAGCGTACCATCGGGGCTATCAACGACGCTAAAGCACAAGAATATCGGTAATAAAGGAATAAACATAAATGAGCTACGTGATGAATGGTTTGGGTCATCGATAGTCGCCGAAAAGCCAGCGAGCATCGCGTTAATCATCAACAAACCAAGCATCACGAACACGAACGATGCAACAAGAACAAACAGATCGATTGTAAAACTCACGGAACCTTCATCACTAAAGCTTGCGGCCAGTAATGCAATAGCACCAAAGAACAGCCCGATGAAAAGCATTGCCTTTAGGCTGTGTAAGGTGATACCGACGATCTTTCCATCCATCCACTCCCGTGGTGAAATAATCGTTAATAGCTGCTCGGTGACTCGCTGCTGTTTTTCCGCGGTTATCGACATCATCATTAGACCAAAGCCTGTGAACACGCCAACGGAGATTCCAATGCCCAAAAACATGCCGAGCTCACTACTCCCCTCATCTTCTGCTGCCGTCTCATCGGTGTTCACTTGAGCGATATCAAGTGCAACGTCCGGCTTAGAGTCGAGTGTAGTGCGTTGCTCATCGGTGAGGTCTAACGCCGCAACACGTAACTGTTGTAGATAGCTTTGTAGCGAATCGGTGAGCTCGTCTTGCCAGTCATCCCGCTTGTGAACACGAAGTGTCGCAGTGTTATCTGGATGCACCATGACGACTACATCGAGGTCTTCCGGCAGCTTTGTCTTCCACTTTTCAATCTCCATCGAGCCAGCATCGCGTAAGGTAATGTCTTTTGGCGCTTCGTACTCTCCAGGGTTAGCACGCTGCTCAAAATATATCGCGCCCGTGTATTGCTCTTCGAATACAGCACTTATAGCGCCCCACCCTGTACTGACAGCCATAATCACAACAAGTAGACCAATAGAGATCAGTTCTTGCTTCCATTTAAAAAAGCGGCGGAATTCCCACCAAGCAATTTTTGATACTTTGCTATTAAGCAAGCTCATGCTGAATATCCTTTGATTTGTTGTTATTTTGCTCAATCGTGTTGAGATACATCTCATGTAACCCAAGTTGCAATGGGGAGAAACTGCGCATCGGTACTTGCTGATTGAGTTGTGGCCACAACTGTTCAACATCGACATAAGGGTCGACGATGACATGGACGACATCGTTATCTATCTCTGTCACATCGACAATGCCATCATGTTGATGCCAATGTGCTTGCGCCATCTGAGCATTACACTCAATTCGATAAACGCGCTGTGGCTGCAAAGTAGCGCGTATTTCAGCCAACGTCCCTTGCGCTAGCGCCCGTCCGTGAGACATCAACAACATTTTATCCGCAAGACGCTCCACCAGTGCCATTTGGTGTGCGCTTAACAATACGGTTTTACCACGCTGCTTGAGCTCGGTTAACACATTCATGACATGTTCTTGGTTAACCGGATCCAGACCGGAAAAGGGCTCATCGAGAATGACAAGGTCAGGATCATGCAATAACGTGGCTATCAGTTGCACTTTCTGCTGGTTACCTTTAGATAACTGTCGCATGGGCTCTTTTTTTCGCTCTGATAAATCAAAGTACTCGAGCCACTGCTCAATACGCTGCTGCGCTAGCGACTTATCTAAACCACGCAGCTCAGCAATAAAGCCCAAGTTATCTAAAATGGTACGATCCTGATATAAGCCACGGTCTTCAGGTAAGTAAGCAAAGTCTTCGGGACTGAGCTGCGGTCGCGGTCCGTTACTATTGGAGATTTCGATACTGCCCTCGTCCGCCTGCGTGAGACCGACGAGCATACGTACCAAAGAGGATTTCCCCGCGCCATTAGGACCGAGTAATGCGTAGATTTCGCCAGAATTGACCGTAAGCGATATATTATCAACCGCGGTGACAGTCTTATAACGCTTGGTTAAGTTTGTTATTTGTATATTCATGATTCTCGCAGCGTTTAGATAGATGTAAAAAATACGTAGTTAACTTGAGTGTATCTTACAGAGCAAAAAAAACCCGCAACAGGCGTTGCGGGTTTTTATTTTGTTTCAATTTGTAAGCTAACAGTTTAGACGCTCGGACCCGCCGCAACTAATGCTTTACCGTTTTCAGTATCGGTGAACTTCTCAAAGTTCGCGACAAAGCGTTGTGCAAGATCTTTCGCCTTCAACGTCCAGTCTTCAACATCGTCATAGGTGTTGCGTGGATCAAGAATTTCACTGTCCTCTACACCAGGCAATGCAGTAGGCATTGCCAAATTGAAGTATGGCAACTGATGGAATTCCGCATCTTCAATCGAACCATCAAGAATGGCATCGATAATGGCGCGCGTTGCTTTGATCGAGATTCGCTTACCTGAGCCGTTCCAGCCGGTGTTAACCAAGTAGGCTTCAGCACCTGCGGCTTCCATACGCTTCACTAATACTTCAGCGTATTGAGTTGGGTGCAAGGTTAAGAACGCCGCACCAAAACAACTTGAGAAGGTCGGTGTAGGCTCAGTCACACCACGCTCTGTACCAGCGAGCTTGGCAGTGAAACCTGACAAGAAGTGGTACTGGGCTTGTTCTTTCGTCAGCTTGGATACCGGGGGTAGAACACCAAATGCGTCAGCCGTTAAGAAAATTACCTTTTTAGCGTGACCTGCTTTTGATACCGGCTTAACGATATTATCAATATGGTAAATCGGATAAGAAACGCGCGTATTTTCTGTTTTGCTATTGTCATCAAAATCAACGCTGCCATCTTCGCGCACGGTGACGTTTTCTAATAGCGCATCACGACGGATAGCGTTGTAAATATCAGGTTCGGCTTCTTTGGACAGGTTAATTGTTTTAGCGTAGCAACCGCCTTCAAAGTTAAACACGCCATCGTCATCCCAGCCATGCTCGTCATCACCGATGAGCGCACGTTTAGGATCGGTCGACAATGTTGTTTTGCCAGTTCCAGACAAACCGAAGAATACCGCAACATCACCCTCTTTACCTACGTTAGCCGAGCAGTGCATTGATGCCATGCCTTTGAGCGGTAAAAAGTAGTTCATCATTGAGAACATACCTTTCTTCATTTCACCGCCGTACCAAGTACCGCCGATTAACTGAATTTTTTCGGTCAGGTTAAACGCAACGAAGTTTTCTGAGTTTAAGCCTTGTTCTTGCCAATTTGGGTTGATGCACTTTGCACCGTTCATCACGACAAAATCAGGTTCAAAGGTTTCTAGTTCTTCGCCTGATGGACGGATGAACATGTTCTTAACAAAATGTGCTTGCCAAGCAACCTCAGTAATAAAGCGCACAGCTAAGCGAGTATCTTCGTTTGCGCCGCAATAAGTATCAACAACAAACAAACGCTTGTTGGACAGTTGCTGGGTCACGAAGCCTTTAAGCTCTGTCCAAGTTTCTTGTGACATCGCTTTGTTGTCATTTTTACCTTGGTCGGCCCACCAGACGGTGTCGCGCGTTGTGTCATCTTTTACGATGTATTTATCTTTAGGTGAACGACCGGTAAAAATACCAGTATCTACCGCAACAGCACCGAGCTTGGTCACGGTTCCTTTTTCAAAACCATGCAGGTCGTTACGAGTTTCTTCCTCAAACAACACATCATAAGAGGGGTTATGAACAACTTCTTGGACATCATTGATGCCGTAGCGGCTCAGATCCAAATTTGGCATGACAAGGGCTCCTGAGATACGGTCTTGCATTAAACGAACGTTATTTCTTGCGACGTTAACTAAAATCCATTTATGTCTAAATCACAAGGATAAAATTTGGTCGCGAATGTTACCTTTTATTGACAAAAAAAGATAGGGCAAAATTTTCTCAGTCCGTTAGAATGCCACCTCTTTTACTTAATCTTTAACTAAAGTTGTTTTGTCCTTATGCGTGACTCATTTAAGTCAAGAATTGGTTTCGTCCTCGCGGCCGCGGGTTCAGCCGTTGGTTTAGGTAATATTTGGGGGTTCCCTACCCAAGTAGCAAACCATGGTGGCGGTGCCTTTTTGCTCGTTTACTTGTGCGTTATTTTTGTGCTGGCAATACCGGCGCTTTATAGCGAAATGTTGATTGGTCATCATGCTCAAGCAAACCCTGTCCGCTCATTAAAACAACTTAGCGAAGGTCGCATGCGCCCTGTTGGGGCCACCATGGGCTTACTCAATGTCATTGGCTCTTGTTTAATGCTGAGCTTTTACCACATTGTCGCTGGATGGATGCTGGTTCACGCACTCGGCTATTTGGCGACCGCCATTGGACTATCGGGTGTCGCCGAGTTTCTGTTAACAGGCAGCATGGTGCGGGACTTAGTATTCACCTCAGTGTTTTTGATACTGACTGCGTCAGTCGTACTCAAAGGAGTCGAGCAAGGCATTGAGTTATGGTCGAAGCGTTTGATGCCGCTGCTGGTTATTCTGCTTGTAGGCCTGATCTTATATATCGCGAGCCTGCCCGGAGCGGCGGAAGGCTTCAAAACTTATCTGGTGCCACAAGTCGAGCAGTTTACCGATCCCGATATTTATATTGCCGCGATGGGGCAGGCATTTTTCTCGCTATCGATTGGGCTTGGCGGGATGATGATTTATGGCTCTTATCTGCGCCCAGGGGCACAGTTAGGCCGTTTAAGCCTCTCTGTCGCAGCGTTAGATACGTTGGTTGCATTTCTTGCCGGTTTGCTCATTATTCCGGCGCTATTTGTCGCAATCAAACTCGGCGTTTCCGTCGAGCAAGGCGATCAATTTATTGGCGAAGGCCAATTGATATTTGCGGTATTGCCTGAACTGTTCGGAAGCATGGGTTTTGCTGGCTTTTGGGTCGGGTTTGGCTTTTTCATCTTGTTAAGTATCGCTGCTTTAACATCGACAATGGCACAAGCCGAAGTACCGGTTTCCTATTTATTGGAAGAGCACGACCTTCCACGTCCGGTCGCCGTCGCGATTGCAATGCTGGTGATTGCCCTGCTTGCACTGTCGCTTGTACTTTGGTTTGAGCCATTGTTCGGCTGGGTCGTCACTGCTGTGACACAGTTCCAACTGCCGTTATCTGGGTTATTCTATCTACTCGTGGTGGGTTGGCTGTGGAAGCGCAGTAATCATGTCGCAGCATTGGCAGCGCAGGGCTTGCGCTACCGATTATTGCGTTGGCACTTGCGCTATATTTGTCCCGTTTTAATGGGACTGGTTTTTTACCAAAGCGCCATCGCCTAACTCACTCGCCTATTTAATTAGGGGCGCTTGCCAGCAAATTTCTGTTGCAGCGCCTCAGCAACTCGCGCATCAACAAATTCGGTAACATCGCCACCGTGCAAAGCCACTTCCTTGACCAAGGTTGATGAAATAAACGAGTTTTCTTCAGCAGGGGTCAAAAAAACACTTTCAAGGTCGGGGAATAAACGGCGATTCATGTTCGCAAGTTGAAACTCATACTCAAAGTCAGAGACCGCACGCAAACCACGAATCAATACCGATGCCTCATGGCTCTTAGCGAAGTTTACCAGTAATCCAGAAAAACCAACCACACGTACATTATCAAGCTTTTCGGTTACTTGCTGAGCCAACAGCACACGCTCTTGTAAACTAAATAGCGGCTTTTTGCTTGGGCTCTCTGCAACACCCACAATGATCTCACTAAATAAGCTTGCCGCACGTTCGATAAGGTCGGCATGACCATTCGTGATGGGGTCAAAAGTGCCAGGGTAAATCGCTCTACGGTGCATAGGTTCCTCGTCTTAACGTTGTGCAAACTTTACAGTACATCTTAAAAACTGGCTCATCATCATGCCTTTTGCAAATTAGGGATGCGGCTTTCAATGAACATGCGTAAAATACAGGGTAATGTTAAGAAAGCCAAATCACTGAACAGGATTTCGTAATGAACACAAATTTTTATCAACACCTGAACGAACAACTCGAACAGACAAAAGCAGACGGTCTGTATAAAAAAGAACGTGTCATCACCTCTGATCAAAGCTCAGAAATCACCGTCAATGGTCAGCAAGTATTGAACTTTTGTGCCAATAACTACTTAGGCCTCGCTAACCACCCTGAGCTCATCAAAGCTGCAAAACAAGGGCTCGATGAGCACGGCTTTGGCACCGCATCGGTGCGCTTCATTTGCGGGACGCAGGATATTCACAAGACACTTGAAACTAAGTTAAGTGACTTCTTGGGCACTGAAGATACTATTCTTTATTCATCGTGCTTTGATGCGAACGGCGGCTTATTCGAAACCTTGATGGGCCCTGAAGATGCCATCATCAGCGATGAGTTGAATCATGCGAGTATCATTGACGGTATTCGCCTTAGCAAAGCTAAACGCTATCGCTACAAAAACAATAACCTCAACGATCTTGAGCAACAATTAAAACAAGCGGATGCTGATGGCGCACGCTTTAAGTTGATTGCCACCGACGGTGTCTTCTCAATGGACGGCGTAATTGCCGATCTGAAAGGTATTTGCGATTTAGCTGACAAGTACAATGCGTTAGTGATGATGGATGACTGTCACGCAACAGGCTTTTTAGGCGCTAATGGTAAAGGCACTCATGAATATTGCGACGTACTCGGTCGCGTCGACATCATTACCGGTACGCTCGGTAAAGCACTTGGTGGTGCTTCAGGCGGATACACATCGGGTAAAAAAGAAGTCATCGACTGGTTACGTCAGCGTTCACGCCCGTACTTGTTCTCTAACTCAGTAGCGCCTGCGATTGTTCAGGCGTCGATTAAAGTGATTGAAATGCTTGAGCAAGGTAATCAATTACGCGAGCAACTATGGGATAACGCGAGTTATTTCAGAACACAAATGGAAGCCGCTGGTTTCACCTTGAGTGGTGCTGACCATGCGATTATTCCGGTCATGATCGGTGACGCACGTTTAGCTTCTGAAATGGCTGATCGCCTATTGGAAGAGGGCATTTATGTCATTGGCTTCTCTTTCCCTGTCGTACCGAAGGGTAAAGCGCGTATCCGTACACAGATGTCTGCGGCGCACACCCGCGAACAACTCGATCGCACTATCGAAGCATTCACACGTATTGGTAAAGAGCTGGGTGTTATTTAACACCCGGTCTAAGGACTGATTATGAAAGCATTAGCTAAATTACATTCTAAACCGGGCATCTGGATGACCGACGTTGAAAAACCAGAATATGGTTACAACGACGTGCTCATCAAGATCAAAAAAACCGCTATCTGCGGCACCGATGTGCATATCTATAAATGGGACGATTGGTCACAAAAAACCATTCCTGTACCGATGGTCGTGGGTCACGAATACGTCGGTGAGATCGCTGCGATGGGCGACGGTGTGCGCGGTTTTGAGATTGGCGACCGTGTATCAGGCGAAGGTCACATTACCTGTGGTCACTGCCGCAACTGTCGCGCGGGTCGTCGTCATTTATGCCGCAATACCTATGGCGTGGGCGTCAACCGTCCTGGTGCATTTGCAGAGTACTTAGTGATCCCTGCCGATAACGCGTTTAAATTACCTGACGACGTTACGGATGATATGGCCGCCATCATGGATCCGTTGGGCAATGCCGTACATACCGCATTGGCATTTGATTTAGTCGGCGAAGACGTACTCATTACAGGTGCGGGTCCGATTGGCATCATGGCGGCTGCCGTTGCTCGTCACGTGGGTGCGCGCCACGTTGTGATTACTGACGTTAACGAATACCGACTTGAACTCGCCAAGAAAATGGGTGTGACGCGCGCAGTTAACGTAGCGAAGGAGAGCCTCAAAGACGTCATGTCAGAGTTGGGCATGAAAGAAGGCTTTGACGTCGGCTTGGAAATGTCTGGCGTTCCATCTGCATTCTCTCAAATGCTGGCAACCATGAATCACGGTGGCAAGATCGCGATGTTGGGCATTCCGCCTGAAAACGTTGCGATTGATTGGAACGAAGTTATTTTCAAAGGACTTGTTATCAAGGGCATCTATGGTCGTGAGATGTTTGAAACCTGGTACAAGATGGCGAGTTTACTGCAATCAGGCTTAGATATTTCGCCTATTCTGACGCATCAAATGTCAGTTGATGATTATGAGGAAGGCTTTGAAACCATGGTTTCAGGTCAATCGGGTAAAGTCATCTTAAACTGGGATTAATCATGACACAGTCTGTACGTCATATAGCACTCTCTGAAGCCCATCAAGCATGGGCTTCAGACAAGCCACCCCTGTTTGTAGATATTAGAGACCCGCAGTCTTTCCACGCAGGACATATCCCAACAGCCCAACCGCTTAATAATGATAATATCAGTGAGTTTCTTGCCAACACCGATAAAGATGCTCAGGTTATTGTCGTTTGCTATCACGGTATTAGCAGTCAACAAGCCGCGTTGGTGTTAGAGGCACAGGGCTTAACGCACGTAAGTAGCATGGACGGTGGGTTTACGGCGTGGCAAACAGCCTACCCTGATGCGGTGGAGCAAGGATAATTCGATGAAACGCTTACTGACGACACAGGACGGACCCTATCTACAACAGTTATATGCATGGCTCCGTAGCCAAGGTATTCCCGTCAGTGTCAGTGAGCGCAATGGCAAACTCGATCTGTTGCTGCATCAAAGTAGTTATGAAGCACGAGCGCGCCAACTTATCGATGAATTTAAAGCAAACCCAGATATTGTCGCAGTGCGCGAAGAAGGCAAGAGTCGACAGCTGTTTGCCGATCTAATGAAAAACACCGGCTGGCTAACGCGGGTTATTGCGGCCATTTGTGCGCTGGTGTTCGTCGGCGTTATGCTCGGTGGCGACACCTTTGTGCGTTATTTTATTATCAGCGATAGTTTTACTGAGTTACCATTAAACACACCGTGGCGACTGCTAACCCCTGCATTTTTGCACTTTTCAGCAACGCACATTGTTTTTAATCTGTTCTGGTGGTGGTACCTCGGTGGTCGCATAGAGGTCTATTTAGGGACTCGCTGGCTACTTGCCTTATTTGTACTCACGGCTATTAGCGCGAACGTTATTCAGTTTTATGTCAGTGGACCTAACTTTGGTGGTATGTCAGGGGTGGTCTATGGTCTTCTCGGCTTTTGCTGGTTATACAGCGGTCAGCGCAATACACCGTTGAAGCTGCCCCCTGCCTTGATCATCTTCATGTTGGGCTGGTTGATACTTGGCTACACCGACGTGCTGTGGGTTAACGTGGCAAATGAAGCGCACTTAGCCGGACTTATTGCGGGTTGTATTGCGGGCATTACTGTGCGCCAGTTAAAACCCCAACCTCGTTATTGATACAGGTACTTCGTAAATATCACTTGTTTAATGATCGGGTTGCCTGTTTCTTGTGTCATTAGCTCTTGTGCACGTTCAAAGCACTTTAGGCGTAGCTGGTCACGACCTGTCATCGTCTTAATTTGATGTTCACTGGCGGTACTTAAAATTTGAATAAATGCATCGCGTAGCAGCGGTGCATGGTGTTCGACGACACTTACATTCTGCGGGTTATCAATCATTACCTCGACTGCAACACGAATAAAACCGAGTCGGTACTCCTCCTGGTCTTTGACGAAGTTGGTAATAATATCGGGTTCAAATCCGTAGTAAGCGATGTCTTGCGCCCGCACTGTCATCGTCGATAAGACGGTTAAACTCAAAAGCAATAATATATTGGCTAACCAACGTTGTACGGTCATAATTCTGTAGCCTTGATAATGTTTAACGGCAATGGCTTTGGTATGATAGCTAAAGAATATCTTGAGTACCAATACCTATGTCCGTTGAATTCTTAAGTACTGAGCCCTGTGACTGGCAACTTGCGACCCATGCCCAACTTCCACCGCTAACACGAGAGTGGTTGCTTGACGAAGGCTCATTGACAGCAAAACTCCGCGCGCTTCCTGGAGACTTTGCGGTGCACCTCATTGGTCAGGCAGTGGCAACCCCTTTTGCAAACGAACGTTCGGAGTTTCCTCAACAAACACACTTTGTTATTCGAGAGGTGCTACTCACACTCGACGAGCAGCCATTCATATTTGCCCGCAGTGTTTTTCCTATATCGGCGGCGGAGCACAAAAACCTTAATCTTGCCGAACTTGGGACGCAGTCACTCGGGCAGTCATTGTTTAACCAACCCGATCTGACACGTTCGACTTTTGAGGTGACTCAACTACCATTAACTCATGGCATCAGCCAACTTAATCGTTTGTTTCATGATTGCGATGAGCTGATATGGGGCCGACGTAGTTTGTTTGAGACTCGGGGTCAAAGCGTATTAGTCAGCGAGTTCTTTTTAACGCCTGTGCCGATATACTGAGGTATCCAATGACTAAACTAAACAGCTACTGGCGCTTAATGCGCGCTGATCGTCCAATAGGCACCTATTTACTGGCATGGCCCACGCTTTGGGCATTACTCATTGCGGGCGCAGGCAACCCACCACTGAAAGTCGTGGTGGTGTTTATGTTAGGTACATTTCTGATGCGTTCTGCAGGTTGCGTTATTAATGACTTCGCCGATCGTAATTTAGATGGTCATGTGGAACGCACCAAATTACGCCCACTCGCGGCTGGGGAGGTCACCAGCACCGAAGCCATCATGTTGTTTTTTGGGCTACTATTGCTGGCTTTTCTCTTAGTTATACAATTTAACATACACACCATTATGCTCGCCTTTGCGGCAGCGGGTGTTGCGGCATTGTACCCATTTTGCAAACGTTGGACACAGCTACCCCAAGTGGTGCTCGGGGTGGCTTTCAGTTTTGGTATATTGATGGCGTTTAGTGCGTTAAATAATGACCAGTGGTGGCTCGCTAGCGGGCTGTTTTTAGCGAATATCGTGTGGACCGTCGCTTACGACACCGAGTACGCAATGGCTGATCGACCCGATGACTTAAAAGTCGGTATTAAAAGTACCGCCATTTTGTTTGGTCAGTACGACAAGATCATCATTGCAGGATTGCAACTGATCACGCTACTGATTCTTGCCGCTGTATGGTGGCACTTAGATGTGCAGTGGTATGCGTGGGCTGGTCTTATTGCAGCAGTCGCGCTATTTGGCTATCAACATTGGATGATACGCGAACGTGCCCCCAAGGCGTGCTTCCAGGCCTTTCTCCACAACCATTATGTAGGTATGGCGATCGGTGTCGGCCTGGCACTGCATTACTGGTACTAGCTTAGCTCAGGGGTTGTCAGCGCGATTATTCTGCGCTGACAATTAATTGCTGAACTGACTGGCGGATTGTCTGCAGGATAGTCGGATCTAACAATTCATCAATGCCATCGCTCAGCGCACTAATTTCTGGTGCGGCCACCTGATCGCCGTCGTCGTTCACTTGCAACAACGACTGTGCTTTTAGGCTTGCGATGAAGCTCGTCATGACCTTTTTGTCATAAAACTCAGGTGCGTCGATGCCGTGGATCGAGCTTAAACGCTCGGCGAGTGTAATTGACTGTCGCTCCAGCTCTGCTCGTTTAATCGGTTGCGCCTGCTGTAACAGCTCCAATACGATGGCATAACGCTGCAGCGTCTCACTCGCGCTTCCGGCTAATAATTTAAGTTGTAACCAAGCGGCTGTCTCGCGGCTTGCAGCACTCACCGTCTCACCATCGCAAGTCACTAATTGCTGACGTTCTAATTCCTCGACGATAGCCGCCACCCATGTGTTTAACTCGTCTTGCTCGTGGGACAAGAACAACTCCGCCTGCAACATTGGATAAACCGCGCGACACCGTTCGACAATAGTTGTAATAGAGACGTTTTGTTTGGCGTGAATCAACGACGCAACGACGCCCGGGACAATCATGAGATGCAAGACGTTATTGCGGTAATAAGTCATCGCAATCGCATTCGCAGCATGAAGCGACACCACTTGCCCCATCGAGTCGTCTTGCACTTCGAACTTATCGGTACGCAATGCTAACGCCAACAACTCATCAGCCGATTGTTCAGGCACATTAACATGGTGTGTGTATGGCACTTCGCGAAGTAAGTTAAGGTACACATTAATTTGTGCGATCAGCTCTTCACGCGTCAACGCATTGTGCTCAGAGCTTAATAAGGCCAACGCAGTTAAATTAACGCTATTGGCGGCCGCACAGTCATTGATGCCACGCATAACTTGCTCAGCTAAGCCATTAACCGTTGGGGTTAACCAGCTGGGACGTTCCGGCTCTTCAGCACCGCGAGTAACAGAACGTTGCCAGTCATCCACGTGAGTATCCAGATGGCTCTTCAAGTCGATAGGCGAGCCGAAGGTAACAAAACCCTGCCCAAAGTTTTTTAACTTAGTGACCGATTTAAGCACTTGGAAGAGCGATTCCTTCTCTTTGTTTTTACCCTTAAGCTCTTTAAGGTAAGTCGCAACTTCCATCACATGCTCGTACCCCAAATACACGGGTACAATTGAGATAGGTCGTTGCTGACCGCGCAGCATACCCTGCACCGTCATCGCAAACATCCCAGTCTTAGGCGGTAATAAACGACCTGTGCGCGAACGCCCGCCTTCAGTAAAGTACTCAACAGGATAACCTTTTTGAAATAACCAACAGAGGTATTCCCGAAATACCGACGAATACAGCTTGTTGCCGCGAAACGAACGACGGATAAAGAACGCGCCACCACGGCGAAAAATCGAGCCCACAGGGAAAAAGTTTAAGTTAACCCCTGCCGCAATGTGGGGAGGCACCAAACCTTGCTTATAAATCACATAACTTAGCAACAAATAGTCCATGTGACTGCGGTGGCAAGGCACATATATGATTTCATGGCCCTGTTGTGCGAGCTTTCGTACTTCATCGGCACCGCGAACATCAATACCGTTATAAATCCGGCTCCACATCCACGTCATAAAGCGGTCGAGAATACGCACCAGGGTTTCGCTGTAATTGGCTGCGATCTCGTTTAAATAACTTTTGGCTTTTTTTACTGCCTGCTCTTCGTCTGACTTGTTGGAGCGTTGCTCGTCTTTAATCGCCTTTTTCAGAGCGGGCGTTTTCAACAGTTGATTCATCAACTCATTTCGATCACTCAATTTAGGACCCGCAACCGCATAGCGCATGCGTACAAAGTGCACGCGTGCAACCCGAGCGAGTTTATGAGCGATACGGTAATCCGCACCACTTTGTCGGCTCATTTGACCTAAACTGACTGGACGCGACATACGGCAAAGCACTTGGCGTCCAGAAAACATAATGAGCCAAAACTTCCGCAAGTGACCCGGGTTATCTAAGTCACCCGTCATGGTGTTCCCTGCGTGCGCTTCTTGCCCCGGTTTGCGTCCCCAGAATATGCCGACTGGGAGTAATTGCACATCCAGTTCAGAATCGGCTTGATGCGCTTCTAGTAGCGCCTGGAATTGCGACAATGCTCGCGCGGAAGCGGCTTCATCACGCTCAGGTAGTAACAACACACGATCAAATGACTTACCGTTGATGTACAAAGGCTTCTGCGGGTCTGGTAGCTGATTTTCGCGCGCAGAGCGCTGTAAAATAGCAAAGTCCGACTTGGCATTTGAGCGCATCACGTATACCACTGGGGCTTCAGTGATATCCGCCTGATCGGCTTCGGGTTTATCAATAATCGTCATTGCTCGCGTCATCCAACGGATAGGATGCTTTAAGAGCGCGTAACTCCAACTCACCGCTGTCATGATATTCCTTGGCTACCCTTGCGTTTAAAACAGTAAGACAATAATCATAACAATTCCGTTCTAAAAAGTCGTCGAATAAAATGACTTGCATATCAAAAATACCTGTATATACTCACAGTATACTGTACAGATAAACAGGTAATTGATATGCGTCCACTGACTCCCAGACAAGCCGAAATTCTTGAGTTAATTAAAGATAACTTACAAGCAACCGGTATGCCGCCTACGCGCGCCGAAATCGCGAGTCGGTTGGGCTTTCGCTCAGCTAACGCTGCTGAAGAGCATTTAAAAGCGTTAGCCAAAAAAGGTGTGATTGAAATCATGCCGGGTATGTCGCGCGGCATTCGATTAATTGGCGAGGATATTGAGGAAGAGCTTGGCTTGCCATTAATTGGTCAAGTCGCTGCCGGCGAACCCATCTTAGCGCAAGAGCATATCGAACGACATTATCAGCTCGATGAATCCATGTTTTATCCCAGCGCTCAATTCTTGCTTCGGGTAAACGGGATGAGCATGAGAAACATTGGTATTTTGGATGGTGATTTACTCGCTGTCCACAAAACTGAACAGGCACGAAATGGGCAGATTGTAGTCGCCCGCGTCGAAGACGAAGTCACAGTTAAACGATTTGAACAGAAAGGCCGTCAAGTCTTGTTGCATCCTGAGAACGACGAGTTCTCCACGATTGTTGTCGATCTCGCACAACAAGTGTTTGCAATTGAAGGGCTTGCTGTCGGCATTATTCGTAATGGAGCTTCTTTATGAAAAGACTACAATCAGACATCAATAACCATCCTGGCATGTGGACCTACAACGGTCAACATCCAGAAACAGCAACGAATGCTATCGCTCCATCAAGTTTATCAGCGGCGCTAGAAGCTGCGGTTCATAGCATTGGACAGCGTTGGATTACAGTGATTGGTGGTCACAGTCATTTCGTACAACAACTGGTTGATGCTGGAATTCCTCGTCAACGCATCCGTTGGCTACGACCAGGTAAAACTCATGACCGCGCTTGGGCACTTGAGCAAGCCGTTTTATCAGGTACTAGCGATGTTGTAGTCGCTTGGGTTAGCGGTTTTGATAAACGTGCTGTGCAACGTATTCGTTTGTCTTCACGTTTGAGCCAAACACAAAGTTTTATGTTTGAAGAGGATGTATTAACCCCCCACCTGCACTAATCCCCTAATGGGTTAATACGTTTCTGGCTGCTTCGGCAGCCTTTTTTTTAACATTAATGGCTACTTTTTAACCGTTCAGCGTTTTTGATCTAGATCTTTGTGTAGAATTTAGTTAATAAATGATACTACCCAACTATATAAATTAGTATAACTTATAAACTACAACAAAGAGTTGGTAGAGAAAGTGATTTCTGGGGAGAAGCTGTTCCTTTTTCTGCTTACCTCTTTGTTCTTCTTAGCTAGCAATTTGCTAAAGCAACGAAGAATGAGAGGAGAAGTCACGTGAAAATGAAGCCGTTATGGGCACTACCCCTGTTGTATAGTGCATCTGCGCTGTCCCAAGAGCGCAGCCTCAACCTCACGCAAGGTGTCACCGAAATCAGTCGTGACGTGTACGACTTGCACATGACGATATTTTATATCTGTTGTGTCATTGGTGTGGTGGTGTTTGGGCTCATGTTTTATTCCATGATCCGACACCGTAAGTCGAGCGGTCGCGAACCGGCTAAGTTCCATGAGAACGTCAAGGTAGAAATCCTTTGGACGCTCATACCCTTCCTTATTTTGGTCGGTATGGCGATACCTGCAACGATCACCCTCATTGATATGGAAGATACCTCGGATGCGGATGTCACTATCCAAGTCACGGGTTCTCAATGGAAATGGCACTACAAATACTTCGACCGAGAAGTGTCCTTTTTTAGTCGTCTCGCCACTCAACAAGAACAAATAAGTAATAAGTTTGATAAAAGCGAGAACTATCTGCGTGAGGTCGATAACCCGCTGGTATTACCAACAGGTCAGAAGGTGCGGTTCTTAGTTACCTCAGATGACGTTATTCACAGTTGGTGGGTACCCGCATTTGCGGTGAAGAAGGACGCGAATCCCGGCTTTATTAACGAGGCTTGGACGCGTATCGATGAACCCGGTATTTATCGCGGTCAGTGTGCTGAGTTGTGTGGTAAAGACCACGGCTTTATGCCCATCGTGGTCATTGCTAAGACACCTGAGGACTACGCTAAGTGGATCGATGAAACCGAGGCTGAACAAATCGCTGAACGTGAGCGCCAGCAAGAATTGCTCGACATGGAAATGTCGATGGATGAATTGATGGCAATGGGTGAGAAAATCTACAACAGCACCTGCGCAGCCTGCCACCAACCGAATGGTCAAGGTATACCAGGGACCTTCCCAGCACTTGCAGGAAGCGCCGTGGCGACCGAGTCGGACAAGCTCGATCAGCATATTGATGTTGTCGTTAATGGCGTTCAAGGCACTGCGATGCAAGCCTTTGCGCAGCAGTTAACCATGCAAGAACTCGCCGCAGTGGTGACCTACGAGCGTAATGCCTGGGGTAATGATACCGGTGAAATGGTTCAAGCCGCTGACATTAACGCAGCAATGAATGAATAAGGAGACGGTGATGAGCACAGTAGTGGACGATCACAATCACGAAGCACACCACGATCATAAGCCGTCTGGCATTACTCGTTGGTTGTTTACCACAAACCATAAAGACATCGGATCGATGTACTTGTGGTTTAGTTTAATTATGTTTTTTGTCGGCGGTGCCATGGCGATGGTCATTCGCGCCGAATTATTTCAACCCGGCTTACAACTAGTCGAGCCGCAGTTCTTTAACCAAATGACGACAGTTCACGGACTCGTCATGATCTTTGGTGCCGTAATGCCCGCCTTTACAGGCTTAGCAAACTGGATGGTACCAATGATGATTGGCGCGCCAGATATGGCGCTACCGCGAATGAATAACTGGAGCTTTTGGATCCTTCCGTTTGCTTTTGTCATTCTGTTGTCATCATTGTTTATGGAAGGGGGTGGTCCTGATTTCGGCTGGACGTTCTATGCGCCACTGTCCACCACCTACAGTAATGATTCTACCGCTTTATTCGTATTCGCGGTTCACATCATGGGTATCTCATCCATTATGGGTGCGATTAACGTCATCGTAACCATTATCAACATGCGTGCGCCTGGCATGACTTACATGAAAATGCCGCTGTTCGTGTGGACTTGGCTCATTACTGCATTCTTGTTAATTGCAGTAATGCCGGTACTTGCAGGGGCTGTCACCATGGTACTGACGGATAAGTACTTTGGCACAAGCTTCTTTGACGCGGCCGGCGGTGGCGATCCAGTGATGTTCCAGCATATTTTCTGGTTCTTTGGGCATCCCGAAGTGTACATCATGATCTTACCTTCGTTCGGTATCATCTCGGCGATTATTCCGACCTTCTCAAGGAAGAAACTGTTCGGCTACTCATCCATGGTATATGCAACCGGGTCCATCGCGATTCTATCGTTTTTGGTCTGGGCGCATCACATGTTTACCACCGGGATGCCGGTATTCGCAGAGCTGTTCTTCATGTACTTTACAATGCTCATCGCGGTACCAACGGGTGTGAAAGTATTCAACTGGGTCGCGACCATGTGGCGCGGTGCCATTACGTTTGAAGTGCCCATGCTATTTGCACTCGCCTTCGTCATTTTATTCACTATTGGTGGTTTCTCTGGCGTCATGCTGGCGATGACACCGGTGGACTTCCAATATCATGACACTTACTTTGTCGTTGCACATTTCCATTACGTGTTAGTGACTGGCGCCATCTTCTCGATTATGGCTGCGAGTTACTACTGGCTGCCTAAGTGGACCGGGCATATGTACGACACGACGCTGGCACGGCTGCATTTCTGGACCTCGTTGATATCCGTCAACTTGCTGTTCTTCCCGATGCACTTTGCCGGCTTAGCGGGTATGCCGCGTCGTATTCCAGACTATGCCGTACAGTTTGCCGATATCAACCAAATCACCAGTATTGGCGGCTTCGCCTTTGGTTTATCGCAGCTCCTATTCCTCTGGGTCGTCATTAAGTGTGCACGTGGTGGCGAAAAAGCGGCAGCTAAGCCATGGGAAGGCGCTGAAGGACTTGAGTGGACAGTCCCCTCTCCAGCGCCTTACCACACCTTTGAGACGCCACCAAAAGTGGAGTAATGGTTATGTCTGACCAAGGTCCGAATAACAGTAAAATCGTCAAACGCCTGCTACTCACGGTAGCAGGTATGTTTGCCTTTGGTTTTGCATTAGTGCCGCTGTACGACGTCTTTTGCGAAGTGACCGGCTTTAACGGTCGCACAAACAATGAGCCGGCAGCGGTGAGCCAACACGAAGTCGATAAAAGCCGCACAGTACGCGTGCAATTTATCACGCGTAATGCGCAAGGCATCCCTTGGAAGTTTGAGCCGGAAATTAATGAAGTCCGTGTTCATCCGGGTGAGGTTCGTGTGGTGAACTTCCTGGCATCGAATCCGACGCGCGACGACATGGTGGCACAAGCGATTCCATCGATTGCCCCCGCCGAGGCTTCACTGTACCTGAACAAGGTCGAATGTTTTTGCTTTAATCAGCAGCCGCTAGCGGCGGGCAATGATGCCGAAATGCCTATGCAGTTCTATATTGATCCTGAAATTCCGGACCATATCACCACCTTTACCCTGTCATACACGCTGTATGATATGACAGCCAAGGCGACGCCAGAATCTCTGGCTTTGCTCGAGTCAACAGAATAAGGAATACGTCGTTATGGCAGAACAACAAAGTTATTACGTACCGCCCTCAAGTATTTGGCCGATTGTCGGTGCCCTCGGCTTAGGTTTGATCGCGTGGGGCGCAGCACATACTGTGATTGAGTCCACCAGTGACACGCAAGGATGGGGTTCGCATGTACTATTTGCCGGTATTGGCGTGATTGTTGTGATGTTGTTTGGTTGGTTTCGCGACCAAATTAACGAAACCATGAATGGGTTACACAGCGATCAGCTCGAAACCTCCTACAAGCAAGGTATGAGTTGGTTTATTTTCTCCGAAGTCATGTTCTTCGCGGCATTCTTTGGCGCTTTGTTTTACGCACGGATGATTGCAGTGCCTTGGCTCGATGGCGCCAGCAATAATGTGATGACAGGCGAAGTATTATGGCCAGAATTTGTCGCACAGTGGCCGTTGGTGGAGACGCCAGGAGGCACAACAACTCAAGCCATGGGTTGGTACGGTCTTCCGCTGATCAACACTGCTATCTTGATTGTCAGTTCAGTCACCTGTCACTTCGCGCACGTTGGTTTAGAGAAAAACAAACGGGGCCAGCTAACAGGCATGCTCAGTCTGACCATTATCCTGGGTTTAATATTCCTCTATTTACAGGGTGCTGAATATGTTCACGCTTATGAGGAACTGGGGCTAACGCTGCAATCAGGTGTCTACGGTAATACCTTTTACTTGCTGACTGGATTTCACGGCATGCACGTAACCCTTGGTACGCTGATGCTCATCATCATGCTACTGCGCGTACTCAAGGGACATTTTACACCCGAAAAACATTTTGCCTTCCAAGCAACCAGCTGGTACTGGCACTTCGTTGACGTGGTGTGGATCTGCTTGTTCGTTATCGTCTACGTGTTGTAGCCGTTAATACGGCCGAGGATGAAAGGGTAAAAAACCTGCATACGCCGCGATCACCATCAGTAGTAATACGATCGCGGCAATGCCGACTCGACGTCCTAAATAACGTGACATCGGCGGCTTCTCAGGATCATTGCTTAACATCACAAATAGAGCGCGAAACAAATTAAAAACCATATAAAGAAGAAGCGCGACAATAATGAGTTTGAAAAGAAGTAACATAAAAATCCCCTTGGTAGCGTCATTAGTTACTCTGATTGCTATTGCCATTTTGGTCAAGTTGGGATTCTGGCAGCTCGAGCGCGCTCAATTAAAACACCAGCTGTTCGCCGATTTCGCCGATGCTCAAACACAGCAAGCACGCCCTATTACACAACGGCTAGCAAGCGATACTGAGCTCGCTCGTTTTGAATTAGTAAGCATCAAAGGCCGGTTCGATACAGAACGCTATTTTCTGATTGATAATCAACTCGTCGACGGACGACCCGGTTACCACGTGATAGGGTTACTGAAAAGTCAGCAGTTAAGCGGCTACCTTCCGGTTAACCTCGGTTGGATAGCAGCACCGCGATCACGAACTGAGATACCCACCGTCGCTTTACCCGCGCAAATGATGACGGTTGAAGGCTTAGTGCGGAAGCCACAAGCCAATCAGTTTATTTCGCACGTATTTGAAGAACAAGACGGTATCTGGCCCAAACGCGTGCAGGAGTTTATTCCGAAAACCATCGCTGAACACACGGGCATCAGGCTTACGCCTTACGCGATCCTGCTGGTACAGCCACAGCTCGACGGTTTTCTTCAGCAATGGGAGCCACAAGTGATGGAGCCCACGAAACATCAAGCGTACGCGGTTCAATGGTTTTCACTCGCTATTGCTTGCTTAGTGGTATACCTTGTAGTGCTATACAAATTAAATAAAACAAAACAAGAGGAGACACCATGAGCTCCCTCACACGCTCACAACGCACCTTGCTCATAGTCATTGCGGTGTTTGCCTTGCCCGTTATTGGCGCTTGGCTCACGCTTAAAACCCATTGGTATCAACCCGCTACCAATAAAGGGGTTTTACTTGATCAACCTCTGTCATTATCGCAATTAGACGCGCTACCTGAGGGTTGGCGTGTTGCCTATCGAATGCCTGAGACATGTCATCAGCAGTGTAAAAATACGCTCTACGTGCTTGGGCAACTCGATGTTGCTCTGGGTAAAGACAGTGATCGCGTTACACCGATTATTCTCTCGCAGAGCCTGCTACCTGAACATCAGGAACTGCCCCATTGGGACGATATCGTCGCGGTACAGTCACAACAGATTATCGGCGAGGTCACATCGATTCCAAGTGACCACGTGTTCATTATCGATCCGCAAGGTCATGTGATGCTGCATTATCCAACGCATGCCGATCATGAAGCCATGGTGATGGAAGGCAAGAATATCTTGGCTGACCTTCGCAAAATGTTAAAACTCTCTCGGATTGGGTAGGACTCACTCATGCGAATGCTTGTTAAGATTAGTTTAGTTTTAGCATTTTTTGTCATCGTTTTAGGCGCGTTTACACGACTCACCGAAGCAGGCTTAGGCTGCCCCGACTGGCCAGGCTGCTACGGGTTCATGAGTGTGCCTACGCAAGAACACCATGTCGCAGAAGCCGAGATGCGGTTTCCGGATGCACCACTCGAACACGACAAAGCATGGAACGAAATGATCCATCGCTATTTTGCCGGAGCATTAGGTGTGCTCATTTTAGTCATTGCCGTAGCTTCATTAATTAAAAAACGCTCTGCTTTTGAGGCAAAGCCTGTCCCCAAAAAGCTGCCATTGTTTATTCTGCTATTGGTAGTATTTCAAGCGACCCTTGGCATGCTAACTGTCACCATGAACCTGCAGCCATTGATTGTGATGGGTCACCTGCTCGGGGGCTTTAGTGTACTGTCACTTTTGTTCCTACTCTCTTTACGTTTGGAGCCGTATCGTTTGGGAGGTGGCGATCCTGCGTTGAGAAATTACCGTGGGCTCGCGCTGTTTGCGCTGATTGTTGTTATTGGTCAGATTGCACTCGGTGGATGGGTCGCGGCTAACTACGCAGCGGTTGCCTGCACTGAACTGCCTTTCTGTGAGGGCGATTGGACGGCTCAACTCGATTTCACAGGTGCCTTCAGTGTACCAGAAGCAACAACTTACCAATTCGGTGCGCACGACTACGATGATCGTATGACCATGCACATCATGCATCGTTTTGGCGCGATATTTACTACACTGGTTTTAGCGTGGCTGCTTTTTAAATGTTGGCGAAAAGCGCAATCGGGCTTTTTCCGTCGCTCATTAAGTTGGGTTGCCTTATTACTGGTCGTACAGCTATGTTTAGGCTTAAGCAACGTTATCTACAGCCTGCCATTAGGTGTAGCAGTCGCACATAACGCAGTGGGTGCGCTATTGCTGCTCTCACTTGTCGCACTTAATTATAATCTTTCACGCAAAGCGTAAGAGGTGTTTATGCAAACTATAACAAGCAATAAAAAGCTCGAACACCACAGCATTAAATGGCGCGAATATTTAGAGCTTACTAAACCCCGTGTGGTTGCCATGTTATTGCTCACAGCCGTGGTCGGCATGTGTTTATCAACCCAAGGCGCATTACCCGTTTGGACACTGGTACCCGCACTCGCAGGTATTGGTTTGATGTCCGGCGCGGCAGCAGCGATTAATCATTTGGTCGATCGCCATATTGACGCGAAAATGGCGCGGACTTTACGTCGCCCCTTGCCACAAGGAAGCTTATCGCCAAAGCGCGTACTTACATTCGCCACGGCATTAGGATTGCTTGGGTTTGTGATGTTGTATGCATGGGTTAATCCGCTCACCGCGTGGTTGACCTTCGCTAGCATGGTGGGATACGCCGTGGTTTATACCATGTTTCTAAAACGTGCTACGCCACAAAATATCGTGATTGGCGGGTTAGCGGGCGCGGCCCCACCACTTTTGGGTTGGACAGCCATCACTAACGAAATTCATGGTTTCGCGATTCTCTTAGTCATGATTGTATTTACTTGGACGCCACCGCATTTCTGGGCGTTAGCAGTGCACCGTGAAAAAGATTATGCACGTGCCAAAGTACCGATGTTACCCGTCACACACGGCAGTGAGTTCACGAAGACCTGTATTTTCCTGTACACCGTTTTATTAACGGTCGTGTGCCTGTTGCCGTATTTGGTTGGCATGTCAGGCGTACTTTACCTCATCGGGTCGACGGCGCTTAACTTGGTGTTCCTCGGCTACGCATGGAAGTTAAAGTACGCGCCCGAGAAAAACACAGCGTATAGTATGTTCACATTTTCTATTTGGCACTTGATGCTGATGTTTGTCATCCTACTCGTTGACCATTATTTGTAAGGAAGCACGATGAACTCACGTTGGCTCATTGTTATCGGCGGATTACTTGCAGCAGTCGCAGGTGCGCTGGTATTTATTAACATGCCCAAGGAGCAGCCTGAAGCATTGGTGTATCAGCCGCCACGGGCATTAGCGCCATTTGAGATTGAATCGACAGCAGCCGAGGGTACCATTGATAGTAAAGCACTGGATGGACAATGGACGCTGCTATTTACAGGTTATACCTATTGTCCCGATATTTGCCCCACTACACTGTCTTCGCTTAAATCGATTTTACCTCAGTTACAGTCATACGCAGACGCGCCCGTAAAAGTGTGGATGATCTCGGTAGACCCTCAACGCGATTCACTTGAGAGACTTCGCGAATACACGGGTTACTTTGGCGATAATTTTGTCGGTGTACGCGCTGAGCATCCTCAGCTATTCCCATTTGTGCGTGATTTAGGATTGATGTATTCCGTCCCTGAAGAGGGCGAGGAAAACTATCTCGTTAACCACAGTGCCGCAATTATCTTAGTTAACCCCGATGGCAAACGGCTCGCGATCTTTAATGCGACGCACGAGCCAGGCGCTATTCCGACGGTCGATATGGAGCAGCTTGTCCGAGACTTCGCCCTACTCGCTGGCTAATCAGGCCAGCGACCCTCGCTATCTGGCCGGATAAATGCTACAGAAAACCAATGATAGCCACCTCTGGCACTAGGCGCCGTACAGTTGATACGCGACCGTCCCACAGGAATGTCATTGACTGGAGTAACGCTGAACCGGTGCGCTGTGTCCCACGTTGGCTCCAACACGTCACTACCCGCGAAACAGCGCAAGGCATCGGTATTCATTCCGTCGGTTTTATCGAGCTCGACAGTCACCTTCGGGCGCTTGTCACTATTTGACAGCAGCGGGTTAGCAGGGGAATAACTCGATACAGCCATCGGTAAACTATTCAGCTTCACGGATAACGTCTCTAAGTTGGCATAGCGCCCTGATGCTGGGAAACGAGGAATAGCCGTATCTGGGCTCCACTGACTCCATGCACCTGAATGTTGGGCAAACCCTTTAAAGCCCCACTCGCTGAGCAGCGCTTCGAGCTCTGGACCATACTCTCCATAGGGATATGCAAAATATTTGGGTTGCTCACCTAATTGCTCATCAATCGCCTGTTGCGCCGAGACAACATCGTACTTCATGCGAGCTTGCCACTGCGCTTCTGATTCATTTTCCTGACGTCTGATTAAATGATCGTGGGTCTGACCATGGTTTACGATCGTCGCTCCCTCAGCATCAATGGTCTTGAGTTGCTCCCAACTCATATATGCAGAAGGGTGCGCTTCAAGTAAGTCGGGATTCACAAATACCGCGTAGGGAAATTTGTACTCCTTTAACTTAGCGTGAGCATTTTCAAGCACGTTGGCGTACCCATCATCAAAGGTAATTACAACGGTTTTCCGAGGGATGTTTGCACCCTCATCAATCCACTGAGCGGCTTGTTCAATCGACACCACATTAAAGTCATTCTCTTTCAAAAAGCGCAAGTGCTCTTCAAATCGCTCCGGCGAAATTGATGTTACCGCTGGGGTTGTCTCAGACACATGGTGATACTGCAGTACTTGCACGCCAGGGTAGGTGTTCTCGATCGTCGCAGCGTGAGTTGATTGGCTTAACAATACAGCTAAGGTGAGCGAGTATATTAATAATTTCATCAAACTATCCAGAAAGTGGCTGGTGAATGTTACATTGATACCAGTGTACATGATTTAACTGGAATTCACTTAATGCAAACGGTTTTCGGCTTTGCACGTGCTGACCATCGACGCGTATTTGCGATAGCACTCCCCATGATCATCTCAAATATCGCGGCGCCCCTACTGGGGTTGGTGGACACCGCCATCATTGGACATCTGCCCAATAGTGTTTATCTGTCATCTGTCGCCATTGGTGCCATGGTCGTCAGCTTTTTATACTTACTGGCAGTATTCCTGCGTATGGCAACCACAGGTGCTGTCGCACAAGCCTTTGGCGCACGCGATCATGCCGAGCAACACCAACTATTCACGCACGGTTTGTTTACCGCGTTATTGCTCGGCGCGATCATTATTGCACTAAGCCCTTTTATTACGTCGTTTTCATTGTGGTTGGTTGCCCCTGATCCACAATTACTTGGGTACGCAAGTGACTATATTCAAATTCGACTATGGTCAGCACCTGCCGCGCTGACCACGCTTATCTGTCTTGGCGTGTTATTAGGACGCCAAGACAGTCGAACAGCGATGTGGCTGGTGATTATCACCAACTTAGTCAATGTCATACTGGATCTCATACTCATTGTCGGCCTAGACATGAATGTTAGAGGAGCTGCCTACGCCTCATTATGTGCCGAGTGGGCAACGGCCATCGTGGGTTTTTATTGGTGCCGTAAAACCATCGGCTGGGAATTCAGTAAAGCACGTATCGTTATCAGCAAGTTACGGTTATTTTTACAGGCGAACGGTAATATTTTTGTCCGTAGTCTGACACTACAACTTTGCATGGCAATGATGACTGGATATGCCGCACGCTATGGTACGACGATTGTCGCTGCCAATGCGGTATTGATGCAGTTTTTAATGCTCATATCACTGGGTCTTGACGGTATTGCCTATGCAGTCGAAGCGCTGGCGGGTGAAGCAAAAGGTAAAAAACGACCTGAGCAGGTTCGTTATTGGTGCCGCATTACCCTGTTATGGTCGGCCTTGTTTGCTATTGGCTATTCGCTACTATTCTGGCTCTTTGGGCAACACATTATTGGCTTAATTACTGATCTAAGTGCTGTCGTAAATACCGCCATGACGTTCTTGCCTTGGGTGGTCGCGCTTCCCTTGCTAGCTCATTGGAGCTATTGGCTGGACGGCGTATTCATTGGCTTATCGTGGTCAAAAGGCATGCGAGATACCATGCTACTGGCTGCGATTACGGGGTTTATTCCGCTCTGGTGGTTAAGTAAGCCACTCGAGAACCATGGTTTATGGCTGGCTCTGAGTGGCTTTCTAATCATGCGTGCAGTTTATCAAACGCTTTGGTTACTGCGCAGGGGTCGCCAAATCGTCTAGCAGAACCACTTGAGGCGGTGTACCACCACCATCTGCGTCTACCGCGACGACGGTATAGATGCCACCGCCTTCTAAGTTAAATAACGCAGGGCCAATTGCCGCGGTCTTGGTGCCAGCAGCTGTCACGGTGACGTAATACTCGCCTGGTGCAACTTGTAAGCTACCTGTTGATACCAAACCGTCGATATCAAAAGGCACATCAGCTACAGCTGGGTCGGCATCACTGATGTCTTCACCGGCAGTTAAATAGATATCGACATTGCCAGCTGAAGGCGATGCATGAACCACCTGAAGTTGAGCAGCCGTAGCGATACTGCGACGTTGCTCGGTCACTGCTTGCAAGGCTAACGACTCATCACCTAAGGCGCCCACGGCATAAATGCTGTAGCTCGTTGTTGCTGCTAATGAGAACTCGATATCATCTAACACTTGTGGCGTACCACCCGTTGCTGCCACATCAACTAAGTAATCGCCTTCGGCCACATTGATGTAATCAGTTGCAGACTTAAAGGCAAGATCACTGATCTGTGGGTCAGCGGCATTATTAAGCGTGACATCAACGTTCGGCGCATCGGCCGCGGCATGGATCACACGAACATCGGCACCGGCATTGGCATCAGGCACCAATACCGTACCGTCGCCTGTTGCAATTTGCAGGGTAACGGGCGAATCGCCGGTTGCTGTGTTGTCAGTGGCGGCGACGATATAATCACTGCCGTCTGGAAGTGACAGCGTTCCTGAATCATACACAACGGTCGTCTCACCGACTGGTGTTAACCGTACGCGATAATCACCCGCTTCGACAGACACTTGACCAGAGTCATCACTAAACTCAAGCGTGGCGGCAGGTGAGGCATCTGCCAGCGCAGCATCAGGTGCGGTCAGGTAGACATCAACACCAGGAGCATTATAGGCGGCATGTACAACTTGAATACGGCTATTGCCACTTTCAACGCCAGATACTGGATTACTGATGACTAATGGCTCGATACTCTCATCACCGACATTACCAACAGCAAATACTTCATAACGGGTATCAGCGTTGAAGGTCAGATCGGCAGGACCGATGACAGCAGCGGTCGACTCATCAGGTAGGATGCCTTCGACCGTAATTGAGTAGTCACCGGCTTCAACTTCAAGCACATCAGAGCTGGCTTGGTAAGGTACATCTTCTAATAACGCGGTATCGCCCGCGAGTACATTGACGTTTGGTGCGTCAGATGCGGTGTGGTGAACGCGGATAAAACTGCTTTCTGGGGTAGGCTCAACAACAACATCATCGTCGTTGTCGTCGTCATCTAGCCAACAACCTGACAAGACAAGCGTCGGCAAAAGTAGTAGACTAAACTTTGTGATTCCTCGCATTGTAATTTCCTCGTAATGATTAGGGCAAATATCACTACGATGCACTTAAATGCGAGGGATCACATTTGCTTAACAAATTTTGTAAAGATTCTGTAAGCTTGTATAACTAGATACGCTTAGTAGTAAGAGTGCTCGCCCCGTTCATGTTCAGTCACATCTCTGACGCCGGTAATCTCATTTGGGAAGCGCTCAATCAACTCTTTCTCGATACCGTTTTTAACAGTGACATCGATCATACTACAGCCATTACAGCCACCACCAAATTGCAGTACGGCTTTGCCGTCTTCAGTGATTTCAGTGACCAATACATGACCGCCGTGGTTAGCAAGCTGCGGGTTAATTTCGGCTTGGATAACGTACTCGACGCGATCGATTAAAGGCGCGTCGTCGGCCACTTTACGTGCTTTTGCGTTGGGCGCTTTGAGTGTCAGTTGCGAGCCAAGCTCTTGCTCTTCAAAATCAATAACAGCGTCTTCTAAAAACGGCGCACTTCCTGAATCAACGACGGCGTCAAAACCATTAAACGGTAGACGCTCATCATCCGGTTCAACTGAATCGGGTGGGCAGTAAGATACACCGCACTCAGCATTCGGCATACCTGGATTAACAACAAACACGCGAATGTTAGTGCCTTCGGGCTGATCAGCTAACAACTTACAGAAGTGCTTTTGTGCAGATTCCGAAATGCGGATCATAATTTCACCGTCCCTATACTTGAGTAATTTACTAGGTTTTATTCTAACGCAGACAGGTCTAAAAGACTAGTGTCCGAACGGGACTGTCGAGGGTTGTATGCTAAGCTCCACACATCCACCGTGCACGCGCCTACCCTATATACAGCCTCGCTTGCTGCACATAAACTCGCGCCTGTCGTACATATGTCGTCAATCACGGCAATCGAGCGATCCGATAATGCTCGTGTTGCACGAATGGCATCTAACCGATTAAGCCACCGTTGCTGACGCCCCACACGCTTTTGTTTCTCAACGCGCTTTATCCAATAGAGTCCACGCTTAACCACTTCGATATTAAGCAACCGACCGCATTCATAGGTAATCAGCCCAGCAGGATGAAAACCACGCTGTAGCCAATCGGACTCGGTGCAGGGCATCGCGACGAGGCAGTCGGGTAAGGCAAGCCCGTGATACCGGTATGCAAAAATGATCTGGGCGCTCAGCTGCAATGCCAATAACCGTGACCAGTGGCTGTTTCCTCCCTCTTTGTACCGGTTTAATAACCAACGAATCGATTGCCGATACCGCCACACACTGATGCACAGCCGCTGTCGCTTTAGCATGTGCGCGGCAAACTGTGGCGCATGACTGAGCAACACATGTTGATACGACCGAGGAAACATACGAGGCAGCTGTTCGCTGCACACGTCACATATGCCCGTTAACGAGCGCGTTGCTTGTTGGCAAAAGACACAATCATTCGATTGCAGTATGATAGCCAGGTGAGTAAGCCAATTCAGCATGCGTGTCATTAAGTCGGTTAAAAAGAGAATTATAGTGAGTATTGCGATTACCCAATTAGGACAAGGTGAGGATTTAGTTGTACTCCATGGCTGGGGGTTGAACCGCCATGTTTGGAGTACGGTACAAACACAACTCAGTCAACATTTTAGACTTTGGCTCGTTGACTTACCTGGATTTGGTGATAGCTACGAGACACCTTTAGCGACTTCGGTTAATGCAGTCGCCGAGCAACTGTTACCGCACCTGCCAGAGCAGTTTCATGTTTTAGGTTGGTCAATGGGCGGCTTGGTCGCTACAGCGATAACAGCCGAGTATCCTGAACGCGTGAAGACATTGATTACTGTCGCCTCATCACCCTACTTTTTGGAACAGGCAAACTGGCCTGGTATTAAGCCGCGCTTAATGGCACAGCTCGAGAAAGACTTACAACACGACTTTCGTAAAACGGTTGAGCGGTTCCTAGCATTACAAGCAATGGGGAGTAAGGACGCAAAGCAACAGGTGAAGCAGCTCAAACAATGGTTATTTGAATCACCACTAGCGTCGGCAGAAACACTATCAAGAGGACTGACGCTATTGGAGCAAACAGACCTCAGAGAGACGCTACAATCCATTCAAGTGCCGATGCTGCGTCTCTATGGGCGTCTCGACGGTTTAGTCCCGCTAAACGCCGCTCAGGCAACCGATAAGCTAGCACCACATACGTCGAGTTATGTGTTTAGCGAAAGTGCGCATGCTCCATTTATCACGGAGCCTGAGTTATTCGTCGAGCAAGTGACGGGATTCTTAACATCCAATTAGCGTTGACATTGAGTGCAATAAACGGTGCTGCGTTGACCCAGGCGGATCTCCTTTAAGGGCTTTTTGCAACGCATACACATCTTGCCACCGCGCCCATACACTTGCAGCTTTTGGGCAAAATAGCCGGGGGAACCATCGGCACGGGTAAAATCACGCAATGTCGTGCCTCCCTGTTGTATCGCTTCGGCTAAGGTTTCTTTAATGTGCTTCACTAAACGTTGGTAACGCGCTTTACTGATAGCGCCCGCTGCCCGCTTTGGATGAATGCCAGCCTTAAATAACGCTTCGTTGGCGTAGATATTACCGACTCCGACCACTTGATGGTTATCCATAATAAAGGTTTTAATAGGCTGCTTTTTATCCCGCGAACGCTGAAATAGGTAGTCGGCCGTAAACGATTCAGTCAGTGGCTCTGGACCCAACATCGCCAACAACTTGTGCTCCTCGACGTTATCCTCAGTAAACAGCAATGCGCCGAAACGGCGTGGATCGTTGAGTCGCAAACAGTGCCCCGTATCGAACTCTATTTCGATATGGTCGTGTTTTACGCGCGGTGTTTCGATAGGCACAACGCGTAACTTCCCAGACATCCCAAGGTGTAAAATTAACACCCCCTGCTCAGTCTCTAATAGTAGATATTTCGCACGACGGGTCACGCGAAGCAAACGGCACCCTTCAACCTGATGAACTTGCTCAGGTACGGGCCATCGCAATCGGGCATCATGAACATTAACCTTGTTTACCCTATGCCCCTCGATGTGCGGGGCGATGCCCATTCGGCTCACTTCAACTTCTGGTAACTCTGGCACAACATGGCTCCATCTAATTCGTTGGGGTTAATGATGCGTGGGTCGCATTCTCAATTAAAAATAACTGATCCTGCTGCGGTAATCTAAGAATAACGGTCGGCTCGCTATAAAGCTCGACTTGTGCATAATTTTGATTGGCAAAAAACAAAATCACCGATGTTGCCTCGCCCTGTGGGCGCTGGCTGGTCGATGAGATTGCTAAGTTTTGCCATCGGTCAACGAGCGCCTCAATGTGTTGCGTGGATTCGTTACAAGGACCTTGGCACTGCCATTGTTGCCCATCAAACTGATAAGTAACATTGGCAAACTCGATCCCAGTCAGCTGGTCGGTGTCACTCATTAAGCGCTCGGTGGGGCCTGAATTTATCGCGGTATTTGGATTAGGAAAAACAAACCAAAAAACGGCAACGATGAGAAGCACGATATAAACAATAATGTTGTTCCATGTGCTTTTTTTTAAGGTCAGCCCGAAAAAGCGTCGTTTCTCATTAATATCCATAAGCCATCTTAGCTAAAACAATTGTTGATTTTACAATAATACTTTATATTCTCGCCGCTCATATCATTTAAACATGGCTATGGAAAAAATACCCCATCATATCGAATCAATCCTCGACGCGCTTGTTGAGCGCGGCTACGCAATCGTTCCCGGTTTTCTACCGCAAACGATAGCTGAACCTTTGTATCAAGAGGCGAGTCAGATTGCATCACCGCATTGGCAAACGGCAGCCATTGGTCGCGCACAAAGCCATGCCATTAATACGATGGTACGAAACGATAAGATTATTTGGTTAGATGATACCAGTGCCTATGGCGAGCCCTTTTTAAATATCATGGAACAGCTGCGCCAAGCAGTAAACCGTTCTCTCTTCATGGGCTTGTTCGATTACGAATGTCACCTGGCACACTACCCTAAAGGCGCTTTTTATAAAAAGCACCTCGACGCTTTCAAAGGTAAAAGCAACCGTAAACTTACGACCGTGCTTTATCTAAATCCTGAATGGAGCGACACAGATGGGGGTCAGCTCGTCATGTATGGCAAACGGGGAGAAGTGCTAGAAACTGTCTTGCCAAAAAGAGGCACCCTGGTGGTGTTTCTTAGTGACCAATTTGTGCATGAAGTGCTGCCGAGCCAACGAGATCGCTTCAGCTTAACCGGGTGGTTCCGACTCAACTCGAGCATATCGGGGATCATTGATCCGCCTCGCTAACACCTTTTTGCAGGCATATTGCAGGCATAAAAAAACCGGCGATAAAGCCGGTTTTTTGTGAAACAAAATCAAATTACTTGATTTTAGCTTCTTTGAAAATCACGTGTTTACGAACCACTGGATCGAACTTTTTGATTTCCATTTTTTCTGGCATGGTGCGTTTATTTTTGTCTGTGGTGTAGAAGTAACCAGTACCCGCAGACGACACCAAACGAATCTTATCGCGCATAATATCTTTTCCTTACACCTTGATACCACGGCCGCGGAGATCCGCTAATACCGAGTCGATACCATTTTTATCGATGATACGCATACCTTTGGTAGAAATGCGTAATTTGACCCAACGCTTCTCGCTTTCAACCCAGAAGCGGTGAGTTTGTAAGTTTGGTAAAAAGCGACGCTTAGTCGCATTGCGTGCGTGCGAGCGGTTGTTACCGACTACCGGACGCTTACCTGTAACTTGGCATACTTGTGACATGTCTTTACTCCAAAATTGCTGCAAGCTCGCCTGTCGCCCAATTTGACCTTGCCTAGAAATCCGAGGGCGCATTTTATACAGCAAACAGGCCCGCTAATCAAGCTAAAACGGCGGTTTTTTGATCTCTGTGATCATTCGGGCGCAATTTTACGCTATCTTGCAACAGATCTCCAGTGATTATTAAATAAGCCCTCGTTCGGCAAATGACACCGGATCGCCGCTCCCGATCACAAAATGATCAAGCAATGCAACATCGATTAATGAGAGCGCTTTTTGCAGTCGTTCGGTCACACGTTTATCCGCTTGGCTTGGCTCGGCAACCCCCGAAGGGTGATTATGTGCAAGGATAACCGCAGCGGCATTATGCTGCATGACCAGTTTAAGCACCTCCCTTGGATAAACAGGCGCCGCATTGATGGTGCCATAAAAAAGTTCCTCGTAACGTAACAAGCGATGTTGGCTGTCTAATAACAAAAGCGCAAACACTTCGCGCCGCTGATGACGCAACTGAGTCGATAAGTACTCCTTAACCATGGCGGGTTCGGTGAACCCATCGCGCCGAGAAAGCTGCCATGCCAAATAGCGTTTGGAGAGCTCAAGCACCACCTGTAGCTGATTAATACGTGCCGGCCCAAGTCCTTTGACGGTCTTTAATTGTTCGTTCGATGACGTTAACAACGGTCCGATGCCATTAAATTGAACCAACAGTTGGCGCGCAAAACTAACGACATCGAGTCCTCGGCAACCACTGCCCAATAAAATGGCCAATAGCTCCGCATCCGATAACGCGCCCGCCCCCATTTGCTGCAGTTTTTCGCGAGGACGTTCAGACTCTGGCCACAACTTTACACTCATCTTTTAGGCTCCGCTAAAATGCTAGAGTCTAGCTGTACAGACTACCGCCTTGGCGTAGCTCATGTTATCTTTACGTGTCTTAACATACGCACGTTGGTGAATCATCATGAGCGCACTCGCAGGTCAACATATTTTACTCGGTATTACGGGCGGCATTGCTGCTTACAAAATACCTGAATTGATACGTCGCCTTAAGGATGAAGGTGCGCAGGTCCGTGTCATACTCACGCAAGGTGGTTCAGCCTTTGTTACTCCAATGACACTGCAAGCCGTTTCGGGTGAAGAGGTTCACACAGAGCTACTCGATACGCGTGCTGAAGCGGGCATGGGGCATATTGAATTGGCTAAATGGGCCGATCTTGTCATGATTGCACCCGCCAGTGCCAATACGCTTGCCCGGCTGGCTCATGGCTTTGCTGACGACCTGCTAGGTACCGTGTGTTTGGCCACCTCGGCTCCCCTCGTGTTGGCGCCTGCAATGAACCAACAAATGTGGAAACACCCCGCCGTGCAAGCCAACATGCAATTACTGACAGCTCGCGGCGTGCATGTCGTTGGACCGGAATCTGGTTCACAAGCCTGCGGTGACGTGGGAGCCGGTCGCATGAGCGAACCGTACCAACTTAAAGCATTTATTATCGAGCAATTACAGGGGCCGAGCACTCAGCTACTCGACGGTGTTCACGTTACGATTACTGCGGGACCCACCCGCGAGCCCATCGATCCCGTGCGTTATATTAGCAATCACAGTTCAGGAAAAATGGGTTTTGCATTAGCACACGCCGCTGCGCAACAAGGCGCTAACGTAACGTTAATCGCCGGTCCGGTCGATCTTGCCACCCCACCCGGTGTGCAGCGCATCGATGTCGAGTCAGCGCAAGATATGTTAGATACTGCGCTGGCTCAGGCTGCCGACATTTTTATTGGCTGCGCTGCTGTAGCAGACTATCGTGTAGCTGACGTCGCTGACCATAAAATGAAAAAAACGGCAAACACCGGTGCACCTACGCTTAAGCTGATTGAAAACCCCGATATTTTAAAAACCATTGCCGCACAGACAAAACCACCCATGTGTGTAGGCTTTGCGGCCGAAACACGTGATGTAGAAGCTTACGCGCTTGACAAACTCAAGCGTAAAAAACTTGCGCTTATTGTCGCCAACGACGTCAGCAACACAGCCATCGGCTTTAACAGCGACGACAATGCCGTTGTCGTATTAAGCGAAGATGATCGTGTCGTATTTGAGCAGCAAAGCAAGCAAATGCTCGCCCAACAGCTTATTCACCATATTGCCACCCATTACCACAAGCACTTTCGAAAATGATTAAGGAACCGAATCACTATGACCTCGGTAGAAGTCAAAATACTTAACCCAAAGATTGGTAACGATATTCCGCTTCCTACATATGCCACACAGGGTTCAGCGGGTATGGATTTACGTGCCTGCCTTGACGCACCACTGACGATAGGTGCAGGGGAAACGCAATTAATCGGTACGGGTATAGCCATGCATATTGGCGATCCTGGTTACGCAGCAACATTATTGCCTCGCTCTGGTCTAGGTCACAAACATGGAATCGTGCTAGGCAATTTAGTCGGACTGATTGACTCTGATTACCAAGGTGAACTCAAGGTATCTGTATGGAACCGGAGCCATCAGGATTACGTTATCGAGCCAGGCGATCGTATCGCACAGCTGGTTATCGTACCCGTGATTCAGGCACAACTGGCGATCGTTGATGAGTTTGCCGCAAGTGACCGTGGCGAAGGCGGATTTGGCCATTCTGGTAAGCAATAACTAATTGGATAACGCGATGACACAACAAAAAAGAAACCGTCGTGAAGAGATTCTACAAGCCCTTGCCGCAATGTTGGAAACCAGCCCAGGGCAACGAATTACGACAGCCAAATTAGCAGCGAATCTCGGCGTATCGGAAGCCGCCCTTTATCGTCATTTCCCATCAAAGGCGAGGATGTTTGAGGGGCTCATTGAGTTTGTTGAGGATACATTGCTCAGCCGCATCAATCTCATTATGAACGAAGAAAAAGACACGTTAACGCGCTGTCAAACGATACTAAAGTTAGTGCTTACTTTCGCCGAGAGAAACCCGGGAATAACCCGTGTGATTTCAGGTGATGCGTTGATGGGTGAACACGATAGATTACGCCATCGGATCGAAGATTTATTTAACCGTATTGAATCGCAACTAAAACAAGTATTGCGCGAGAAAGCATTGCGTGAGCAAAAACGTTTTGCGGTCGAAGAAGGTGTTTTAGCCAATCTGTTGTTATCTTTTGCCGATGGCAAGATAAGCCAATTTGTTCGTTCAGACTTTAAACGTCTACCAACAGAACATTTCGAGCAACAGTGGCAACTTATTGAACAACAACTACTGGCTGCTTCATAGCAGCCAGTTCGTCAATCACTCATTTTTCTTAGCACGGCTTAGTAAAGCGATGGCGGCTTCTTCAGGTGCCTTACCTTCATACAGCACTTTGTAAATCTGCTCACAAATGGGCATTTCGCAGGCTTCTCGGTGGGCTAACGAAACAACCTCTCGCGTATTACGGTAACCCTCAACGGCTTGCCCAATCGATGCCAACGCTTCATCGACTGATTTACCTTCGCCAAGTGCAAGTCCAAAACGACGGTTGCGAGACTGGTTATCCGTACACGTGAGGATCAAGTCACCTAATCCGGCCATGCCAGTGAACGTCTCGCTTTTGGCGCCCAATTTAAGACCTAACCGTGTTAATTCAGCTAAGCCTCGTGTGATCAATGCAGTTCTTGCATTCGCACCAAAGCCAATACCGTCAGCCATGCCTGCACCAATCGCGATAACATTTTTCACAGCACCGCCAAGTTGAACACCAATGAAGTCATCGTTCGTGTACACTCGGAATGACCGCTCACAATGGAGCATCTCAGAGAGCTCGTCGACAAACGCTTGATCCGTTGACGACATCGAAATGGCCGTAGGTAGCCCCTTCGCCATTTCGATTGCAAAGGTGGGTCCAGACAGAACAGCGAGCGCATGGGTATTACCCAGCACATCTTCGGCGACTTCATATAACAAGCGCCCGGTCTCAGGCTCAAGCCCTTTTGTCGCCCACGCCACACGTGCTTGCGGCTCGACCATCGGCTTGATGGTTTTTAAAATATCGGCAAAGGCATGGCTCGGTACCACCACAACGACATTTTTTACGCCGCGAACAGCTTCGTTGAGGTCGGCAGTGACCGCTAAACTCTCGGGAAACTTACAGCCTGGGAGGTAATGGGCGTTTTCGCGGTGCTCTCGCATCGCCGCAACTTGGATTTCGTCGCGTCCCCAAAGTAACGTGTTTACCCCTTTTCGGGCAAAACAAATAGCAAGGGCGGTGCCATAAGACCCCGCCCCTAAAATCGCAACTTCTGCTTGCTTCATGTTAAGCAACCAGTCCTTACGCGTCAGCTTGCTGTTGTTGCGCTTGCTGCTGCTGGATGTGTTGCGCGAAAATAGCGTCAAAGTTAACTGGCGCTAAGTTTAGCTGTGGGAACGTTGCACGGTTAACCAAACTTGCAACACACTCACGTGCATATGGGAACAAGATGTTCGGGCAGAAAGAACCCAGTGTATGAGCCAACTGGCCTTCTTGTACTTCGTCACCGATAGTAAAGATACCTGCTTGATGAACTTCACAAAGGAAAGCGACTTCTTCGCCTACTTTGTTTGTTGCAGTTAGCGTCAATACAACTTCATAAACATTGTCTTCAAGCTTTTCATGCTTAACGTTCATGTCTAGTTTTAGGTCAGGCTTCCACTCTTTACGGAATACTGAAGGTGAGTTAGGCGCTTCAAAAGAAACGTCTTTAGTGTAAACACGTTGGATAGCAAACTGCGGTTGTTGTTGTTGGTTTTCTGCAGTTGCGCCATTTGCTTGCTGTTCGTCAGCCATGATGATACTTCCTATTAAAACGTTGGTTGTTCACTAAACTAAGTTGTCGATTGACGACTTTAGCTAAATTTTTAATTAAAAACTACTTTCCTGTTGCAATGGGTAACTTATCATTACGCCAAGCATTCATGCCACCCGCCAGGACCGCGACTTGATTAAAGCCTTGTTCTTGTAAGCTTTTAGCGACCGAGATCGCAGTATGTCCAGTGTTGCATACCAATACTATGGGGGCATCCTTAAACTTTTCAATAGCATGCACTTTTTTGTCTTTAATCTGCTGTTGTGGCAACGATTTTGCGCCGCTCACGTGACCCTTACGGTATTCATCTGCAGAGCGAATATCAACAAAAATACCGTCTTCACGGTTAGTCCATATAATCGCTTGTTGCGCTTGTAACTGCTTGATACCTTGCATGGTCGAGCGAATAGTTACAATGATTAGCGCGAGCAATAGAACAATCCACAGTCCGCTCATGAATGGATTATTTGCTACAAATGTCATTAGTTGTTGCATGCTAACTCGTTTAGTTATTCGGTTGATGGTAGTCCCTCGCACGTCGAGGGCATGTCCTTTTCGAGGGTCAAAGTATACCCTCTGAACGCGCAACTACCAATAGCAAATCGAGTGGATGCGAAATAGACAGAAATCCAGTAAACTGGGCAAAATATATTTTTGCTTTCAAGCGCATAGGTAGTCGATATGGCACATGATAAAAAACCGTTGGTTTTGATGATCTTAGATGGCTGGGGATATCGCGACTCAGCTCCTGACAACGCAATCACCGCAGCGAACACGCCGGTTATGGATCGGTTGTGGGAAGAATATCCGCACTGTTTGGTCGATGGTTCTGGTGGCGCCGTCGGTCTACCCGATGGGCAAATGGGCAACTCTGAAGTGGGTCATGTCAACTTAGGCGCTGGTCGCGTGGTTTATCAAGACTTTACTCGAATTTCGCAAAGTATCAAAACAGGCGAATTCTTTAGCAATCCTGTGCTAACAGAGCAAGTTGAAAAGGCGGTCGAAAAGAACGCTGCCGTACACATCATGGGATTACTTTCTGCTGGTGGTGTTCACAGCCATGAAGAACATTTAATGGCAATGGTCGAGCTGGCTCAGCAAAAAGGTGCGCAGCGCATTTATGTTCATGGCTTCCTTGATGGTCGCGACACCCCACCCAAGTCAGCGCGTCCGTCCATTGAAAAGTTTGAAGCGTTATTTGAGCGTTTGGGTGTGGGTCGTTTTGCCTCGTTATCAGGTCGCTTTTTTGCGATGGACCGCGACAACCGTTGGGAGCGTATCGAAAGCGCCTTTAACGCGGTATACCACGGTCGTGCTGAACACCAAGCCAACAATGCACCGAATGCACTTGCCGACGCCTATGAGCGGGGTGAATCTGACGAGTTTGTCAGTCCGGTAGTGATTGGTGAGCCGGTAGCGATCGAGGACGGTGACGCAGTATTTTTCATGAACTTCCGCGCCGACCGCGCACGTGAAATGACGCGCGCGTTTATTGACAACGAACTGGATACCTTTGAACGTGGGATTCGTAAGCAACTCAGTGGCTTTGTCATGTTGACCCAGTACGCTGATGAGTTTGATACGCCATGTGCGTTCCCGCCAGTTAAACTTAATAATGTGCTGGGTGAATGGTTGGCCAAACACAACAAAACCCAGTTACGTATTTCAGAAACTGAGAAGTATGCGCACGTCACCTTTTTCTTTAGTGGCGGACGCGAAGATGAGTTTGAGGGCGAGCAACGCACACTGATCCCATCCCCCAAAGTTAAAACCTATGACTTGCAACCTGAAATGAGTTCAGAGCAACTCACCGATGCAATCGTCGACGCTGTCGAGCATCAACAGTACGACGTCATTATTTGTAACTATCCAAATGGTGACATGGTGGGCCACACGGGTAACTTTGATGCCGCGGTAAAGGCCTGTGAGGCGGTTGACCATTCGGTGGGACGCGTAGTCGAGGCATTACAGAAAGTGGGTGGTGAGTGTCTTATTACTGCTGACCACGGTAACGCTGAACAAATGAGTGACCCCAATACAGGGCAGGCGCACACCGCACACACCAGTGAATTAGTTCCGTTTATTTACGTAGGACGTCAAGCCACACCTCGCGATGGGATACTGTCAGACGTGGCACCGACCATATTGCATCTGATGGGGCTTGAGCAGCCAGACGAAATGACAGGCAAAACACTGATGCAGTTGGGCAATTAAACGATGTTTAAGCGCCTTGCGTGCGCCGCTGTTGTTGTCGCCCTGCAATTTGCGCCGGTTGCTTATAGTCAGCAACCGACCGAACAAACACGGGCAGAAAAGCAGGCGGAACTAAAAGCGATTCAAGCTGAGATCGAATCTCGGCTTGAAGCGCTTGAGTCGCGCAAACAAGCACTGACATCAAGCCAACAAGCACTCAAGACCCTTGAGCTTCGCACAGCTAAACTCGCTGAAGCACTGCAAAAGACACGCGAACGACTACAGCAGCTTGCCGACGAGATTAAAGCCAATGAGGTGGAGCAAGCGCGTTTAGAAGAGGATATCCGCAGTCAGCTCAATGCGCTCAAAGACCAAGTAATAGCTGCCTACGCAAATGGTCAATATGATTACCTCAAACTGCTGTTAAACCAACAAAAAGCTTCGTCATTAGAGCGACAGCTGACTTACTATAAATACCTCAACGACGCACGTATTGAAGCGATTGAGACTCTTAAGCAGACCCAAGCTGAGCTTGAGCACGTTAAGCGCACCTTACAAACTCAGTACCAACAGCAAACTCAATTACGTACCGAGCAAACATCGCAGCAGGCCGCACTTAAAGAACAGCAACAAAAGCAAGAACAAGCCATTGCCACGTTGCGTAGTGAGCAACGTACTGAAGAAGAAAAAATTACTGAACTGCGCAGCAGCCAAGCCGAGCTAGAACAAGTCATTGCGGCAATCGAAGAGGCGTTAAGCGACCGCATTGAGCTAGTTGGGTTAAAGCCGATTAAGGCGAGTTTGCGATGGCCGACCAACGGCAAAGTACAGCGTTTGTTTGGTGAGCGACGTGAGGGCCCGATTCGTTGGAAAGGTGTACTAATTGATGGTGACCAAGGTCAAAGCATTCGCAGTATTGCCGACGGCCGAGTGGTGTTTGCAGATTGGTTAAGAGGCTTTGGTCTTGTCATTGTGATTGATCATGGCGAAGGCTATATGAGCCTGTACGGCTACAATCAAGTCATCTTTAAAAACGTTGGCGAAGAAGTGCAGCAAAACGAAGAAATCGCCTTGATGGGTCAAAGTGGTGCGCAAAACTCACCTGCTCTGTATTTTGAGATTCGTTTTAAAGGCCAACCTGAAAACCCAACCCAGTGGATCCGCTAGCCACCATGAACCGATTTCTGCTCGCATTAGTGATTGCCCTCAGTCTCGTAACTCACGTAGCGGCTGCTGATAAAATCGCCATTATCATTGACGATATTGGTAATCACCCCGAGGACTTGGCCGCAGCAGAACTCCCTGGTGATGTGACTTTTGCCGTATTGCCCTTTACCCCTTACGGTCGAGCGTTTGCGTTAAAGGCTCATCATCAGGGCAAACAAATTATGGCTCATGTGCCGATGCAGGCGTTGGCTGGTAACGCCCTCGGATTAGGCGCGCTAACCGCAGATATGTCGAGTGCGGAAATAAAGCTCAAACTGCGGCAGGTGTTGGACGACATTCCTTATGTCGCAGGCATTAATAATCATATGGGGAGTCAACTAACACAGTTGACGCAACCGATGCAGGCGGTCATGGAGTCACTAAGAAATCATGATTTATACTTTATCGATAGCCGCACAACCGAGTATACCGTCGCCGAGCAAATCGCTCATCGTTATCAAGTGCCTGTCGCACGGCGACATGTCTTTATCGATAATGAGACAAATAAACAGTATCTCAGCCAGCAGTTCGATGAGTTAATTCGACTCGCGCGCCAACAGGGCACTGCGATTGCTATCGGACATCCTTATCCTGAAACCATCGCGTTTCTAAAGCAGCGCCTCAGCACGCTTGAACAAGAGGGTATTCAACTTGTGTTTGCATCTGAATTGACAGTGACGAGCGAGCTAAGCATCCCCAGTGGCTTGCTCGAGACGCGTCAATAGGATCAGCGCTTGCTCGCGGTTATCGCCGCAAACATCGTGAGTGGCATCAAAGCTCGAGCAGACTCTTGGCCTACGAGGGTCGCCAAATAAGCGGCACAGGTTATTTTCATCCAATTGAACACAACGCTCACCCGCCTTTTTACCATTCGGCATACCGGGTATAGGCGAGCTAATGGACGGTGCGATACAGCAGGCGCCACACCCCATACGACAGTCCATAAACATCTCCGATAAAAGTAATCAGCACATAGAAACGAAAAAGGCGCTACTCAAGTAGCGCCTTTCTGCAAAACCAATCGATGATTACGACATCGCTGCACGCAGCTTTTTCATAGCGTTCTGTTCAAGCTGGCGAACACGTTCAGCGGACACTTCATATTTCGCTGCCAAATCATGCAGTGTCGACTTGCTGTCTGACAACCAGCGTGACTGAACGATATCCTGACTACGCTCATCCAACTCACCCATCGCTGAAAATAGCTTTTTCTGAGTGTGCGCTTCGTAGTCTTCCGCCTCGATTTCTTCAGCAAGGTCTGAGCGTTTATCCTCAAGGTACATTGCAGGCGAATACGTCGAGCCCTCTTTCGAGTCATCGTCATCTGAACTTAATTCGAAGGCTTGGTCATGTGCGCTCATGCGCGCTTCCATTTCCATCACCTCTTTGGTTGAAACACCGAGCTCTTTTGCAACGGTTTCAACTTCGTCTTGGTTGAACCAACCGAGACGTTTTTTCATTTTACGTAAGTTAAAGAACAACTTACGCTGCGCTTTAGTTGTTGCGACTTTGACAACACGCCAATTACGCAATACATATTCGTGAATCTCTGCCTTAATCCAATGCACAGCAAATGAAACAAGGCGTACACCCACTTCAGGGTTAAAGCGTTTAACGGCTTTCATCAGGCCGATGTTACCTTCTTGAATCAAATCCGCTTGCGGCAGGCCGTAACCAGAGTAGCCACGGGCAATGTGCACGACAAAACGTAGATGCGACATGATTAACTCTTTTGCGGCATCTAAGTCTTTATCTTCCTGCAAACGTTTTGCGAGCGCTTTTTCTTTCTCTGCGCTCAGCATTGGAATGCGGTTGACTGACTGAATGTAACCGTCAAGACCCCCGCCCTGAGGGACCGATAAAGCCATGGTTTTTAATTCAGTGCTCATTTAACAACCTCTAATTACTCACTACATGTATCGACTAGCATAGCCTACGCGTATGACCGTTTTTTTACACGCAAGTTCCGTTTAACGCAACGCTTTCTATAGCTTTGAAAGCGAAAAAACTATCGCCAAGAATCTCAGTATAACGCGCATGTTTGTCAACGCAAGTGTTGCGATCGTTTTCGATCATGCATCGGGTTCGATGCTCTTTATGTGCTTCCGCACCGCTAAAAAGCTGCCCACTAATCCGAGCGCAACCGCTACAAGCCACACCATTAACATTTCGCCGACTGTCAAACCAGCAAGCGCAAACTGCGACTGATATAACTCCGTCACATCTGTTACGGCCGAGCCAATCCACCAGATCAACAATTGCGTCGCGAGCCACGCAATCACACCGCCCGCAACGCCGTACCAAACCCCCGTATATAAGAACGGACGTTGAATAAAGGCATCAGTCGCGCCGACCAGTTTCATGATCACGATCTCATCGCGTTTACTTAAGATATTAAGACGAATGGTATTACTCACGATCAGGATGACAGAGATGCACAACAGTAAGGCAAGCGCCGCCAATACATCTTGGATCAGATCAACGATGGCTTGTAGTCGCGTAAGCCAGTCGACATCAAGTTTACCCATTTGCACTTCGCGCGCTTGCGATAATTCATCAAGCAACGCTTGAGCACGTGTTGGAGTGCGTGCTTGCTCGGCCGGAGTGACAACTAAAACATCCGGCAATGGATTACTGTCAAAGTAATCAAGCGTTTCACCGAAACCCGAAGTCGCTTTAAATTGTTCAAACCCTTGTTGCTTGGTTATCCACTGCACCGCCTCGACATCGTTGCGAATGCTAATCTGCTGCTTGAGTGTAGCGACCGATTGTTCACTCGCATCGGTACGAAGAAACAAAGAAATTTCGGATGCCTGTTGCCACTGATCCGCGATTTGTGTGGTATTTTTCACCATGACATACAAAGCGCTGGGTAATGTTAAGCTGAGACCGAGCACTGCAACCGTCATTAAGCTCGCGATCGGGTTGCGCCATAGTTCGCCTAAACTACTCACTGCTTGCTGAAGATGATGAACTGGGACCATCAACAGCCGACGCCATAGCGGTAAGCCTTTTTGCTGCTGAGCGCCCTTTTCGACAACTCGATTACGGAACAATAGGCTCATGCCGGTTGCTCCTCTAAGCCATCGTTAATTAAACGTCCCTCTTTTAACGTCAGCGTGCGGTATTTTAAGCGCGCAATTAAACCCAAATCGTGAGTCGCTATCAGCACCGACACCCCCACTTGATTGAATTCTTCAAACAACCGGATAATGTCCATCGATAACTTGGGATCCAGATTACCCGTAGGTTCATCAGCTAATAGCAGTGGTGGTTTAGTTACAATCGCGCGTGCGATACCCACACGCTGCTGTTCGCCCCCCGAAAGCATCATCGGAAAATGACGATACTTATCGGCTAGCCCTACTTTTTCTAGCGCTGCTAGGACCCGTTTACGTGCCTCTTGTACGCTATAACCCTCGATAATAAGCGGCAACGCGACGTTATCGAATACCGATTTATCCATCAGTAATCGGTGGTCCTGAAATATCATACCGATATCACGTCGGACAAAAGGCACCTGTTTGGGCTTAATTGTATTCAGATCATGACCATTGATGCGTACTCGACCCGCAGTCGGTCGCTCCATCACGCTGATTAATTTGAGCAAGGTACTTTTGCCGGCCCCCGAGTGACCCGTAAGAAATGCCATTTCTCCAGGTGCTACGTGAAAATCAACGTGACTGAGGGCTTGGTGGCCCCCAGAATAGGTTTTACTGACTTGCTCGAAGCGGATCATAGTGTCTTAGCGTTGCTCTATTCTTGCTCTAGCTTACGGTCAAATAACGCTTGAATAAAGTCTCGCGCGATAAATGGTCGTAAATCGTCAAGTTGCTCACCCACACCAATGTAGCGAATTGGGATCTTAAACTCATCAGCTACGGCGAAGATGACGCCCCCTTTTGCGGTGCCATCCAACTTCGTCATCACGATACCTGTCACACCCACTGCCTCGGTGAACAATTTAGCTTGCGAGATGGCATTCTGACCTGTACCGGCATCTAATGTCAGCATCACTTCATGGGGCGCTTCAGGATCTTGCTTTTTCATCACCCGGACAATTTTTTTCAGCTCTTCCATGAGATTGGATTTATTCTGCAAACGTCCCGCAGTGTCCGCAATGAGCACGTCGATACCACGTGCTTTAGCCGCCTGCATAGCATCAAATAATACCGATGCACTGTCCGAACCTGTTTGTTGAGCAATGACTGGGATTTCATTACGTTCGCCCCAGATCTGTAACTGTTCTACGGCAGCAGCACGGAACGTGTCGCCCGCCGCTAACATGACCGATTTACCCTCGCGCTTGAACTGCTTGGCGAGTTTACCAATGGTGGTCGTTTTACCCACGCCATTGACTCCGGTCATTAAAATGACGTAAGGCGTCTTAGTGCTATCAATAGCCAACGGCTTGTCTACGGGTTCGAGTAAGGCTTCCATCTGCTCTTGCAGTAATTCATAAAGCGCCTCAGCATCTTTAAGCTGCTTACGATCCGCTTGCTGTGTCAGGTTATCGATAATTTTAGTGGTCGTTTTAACACCAAGGTCCGCCATCAGTAGCTGCGTCTCGAGCTCCTCAAAAAGATCGTCATCAATCTTTTTACCCTTAAAGACGCCAAACAAGCCCGAACCAATACTGCCCGATGTGCGTTTCAGCCCTTCGGTCAGGCGTGCCCAAAGACCTTTTTTCTTGGTCGGTTCAGCAGGCTGCTCAGCAACAGGTGCAGCCGCTGGCGTCGGCTCGTCTTCGCGTTCAGTTATCTCAGCCGCGTGTATATCATGTGCCGACTCAGGGGCCTCCTCGTCAGCTTTTGGCTCATCCTCAACCGCTTCTACGACCTTAGCTTCAGGTTGCTTAGGAGGCTCTGGCTGAATCTCAGGTAAGGGTTTGCCAGCAGCGGAATCGGCAGTCACCTGCGCACAGTCTTCAGCCGCATCAACCGCACGTTGCGCAGGCGCCTGCTGCTGTTGCTCGTCCTGTTTTACTTCTTTCTCATCTTGCTTCGACGATTTATTCCGCCGAAACATGGAAAACAAACCTTTTGCCATAATTGAATACCTTGGAACTGCGACCATTAAATCGTTAAACTAGCCATAGTTTACCACGCTGTGGCGAAACTGACGACGCACCGACATAATTAAGCAGGCCGATTATATTGTGAAGAAACAAAACAACAAGAGAACAGGTGAGTTGCGACTGATTGCAGGTCAGTGGCGCGGACGCAAGTTACCCATACTCAGTGCTGAAGGGCTTCGCCCCACCACCGACCGTGTGCGCGAAACGCTGTTTAATTGGTTGCAGTTTGATATTCACGGCGCACGGGTTGTTGATTTATTTGCGGGCAGCGGCGGGCTCGGTTTTGAGGCAGCTTCCCGTGGCGCAGCGCATGTTAACCTCATTGAACTCGATAAAACGGCCGCTAAGCAACTACGTGATAACGTCAGCCGCTTGTCCGCAAACAATGTTGAGGTAGTACAACACAGCGCGCTTGATTGGTTAAACGCAACAACAGCTCCACAGCCGGCAATCGATATTGTCTTCGTCGATCCACCCTTTAGTAAGTCGCTGGTATCGCCGGCGCTCGAAGCGCTTAAGAAAAACGGTTGGCTACATGCTGAGTCACTGATTTATGTCGAAAGTGAGCGCAACCTGCCAATCGACGTGTTGACAGGATTCAATATCCTCAAAGAAAAACATCATGGTCAAGTCAGCTTTAGACTGCTGACACCATCAACTTAAGAGATAACACATTCATGACTATTATTTTACTTCTTGGTAAGGCTATCTTCGCGATCATTTGGCTCGCTTTACTCGCATTGCTATCTGGATTGGTCGTTGAGATGAGTACGCAAGCTTATGGGCTGATTGCGATGCTGCTGGGTGTTTTAGTGATCATGCACCTGTTACTGCTTGGGATTTTTGTCGCCACCATGAAAAGCCAACTCCCGTGGAAAAAGGGAGATGGCTGGCAAATACTTATTTTTGGGATTTTTGGCTGGCTAACGATCTACGCACGTCAATCTGACGACTGATCGACCTCAAGGCCGATGTTGGAGATGCCTTCATCGGCTACCATTTGTTTGAGCTGATTGACCAATGCTTTGGTCACCGTCGGTTGTGCCTCGAGATAAGTCAGCATTGCCTGCTGCATCTCCACTTCGTATTGATACAGCTCGTGTTGATTGACCGCTTCTCGCAACTGTTCAGCCGGCACTTCATCAACGATATTAAGCTCAATAAATTTCGCCACAGACGCTTGCGAGACTTTAGCGACATCAACAAAATTCTTGGCGTCTTTATCCAGTATGCCTTGAAGCAACGTGCTTATCGCGGTACATGCATCCATTGCAGGATAGACACCTAGCATGTCATGACCATACTCGCTGGGGGTTACTTCATCGACTTTTTCTTGCCATCGCTCAGCGTTCAACTTGCTATGTTTTGGATTGGCGTGACGATCCCATAACGCGTTCAAGGCTCCGCGTAGCGGTTTGAGTTCACCGAATCCCGTGAGTTGATGAAAGAATTCATAATTTGGCAGCATCCGCTCGCACAGATACAATGCAAACAATGATTGTTTCTCGGTTTCCATCGCGCGTATGCGTTGGAACGTATTTAGTTGACCCACAAGCAATCCTCGTTTTCGCTGAAGGACCCGTATTATGCCTAAAATAAGCTTGCCTCGCTACGATGACATTATATTAGCCGCAGAACGATTGCAGGGTTTTATCACTCACACGCCGGTGCTGACTAACACAGAGATTAATGAGGCACTGGGCTGTGAGATCTTCTTTAAGTGTGAAAACCTGCAAAAGTCAGGGGCATTTAAATATCGGGGCGCCAGCAATGCGTTGTTAGCACTTGCTGAGCATGAGCGTAAAGCCGGTGTTTTTACCGTTTCATCAGGTAACCATGGCGCAGCGCTTGGTTACGCTGGGGCACGCTTAGGTGTTTCGGTCACCGTCGCAGTGCCAAGCAATGCGCCAGCCATTAAACGCAACAATATTGAAGCCAGCGGAGCCACAATCGTTACCATTGAGCCAGGTATGGAAGCACGCGAGCAGTTCGCCACGCAACGAGCCGAAACCGGTGAGCAGTTTATTCCCCCTTACGATCATCCCGATATTATCGCTGGACAAGGTACAGCAACCTTAGAATTACTGAAGCAAGTTGACAACTTAGATGCAGTAATAACGCCATTAGGTGGTGGCGGTTTGTTGGCAGGGGCGTGCTTAGCCGCTCAGGATATTAAAGTCTTTGGTGCTGAACCCGCACTGGCTAATGATGGATTTGAATCGCTACAAAGCGGCATACGCCAACCGGCGAAACCGCCGCGCAGTATTTGCGATGGCTTGCTGACGCAATTGGGGGCACTCAATTTCGAGATTTTACAGCGGCATCTCAGCGGATTATTCGTCGTCGAAGACCGTGACACAAAAGCTGCGCTTGAGGTTATCTGGCAGCGCCTTAAAATCATTGTAGAGCCGTCGTCAGCAATTGCTCTAGCGGCGCTCAAACAGGAGCAAACGAAGTTCGCGGGTAAACGTGTGGGGATTATATTAAGTGGCGGCAATATTGCGGCTGAGCCGAGTCAGCCGCTGCAGGTTTAAGTCGCGAAGATGTCGTCATCGTTTTTAAACGTTTTGAACTCTAGCGCATTGCCGCAGTAATCGTAAAAGAACATTGTGCCTTGCTCGCCAGGTTTACCCTGAAAGCGGATGTAAGGCTCAATAACAAACTCAATGTCAGACTCTGCTATCTTACGCGCAACTTCATCCCAATCTTCGCGTAGCAACACGACCCCAAAATGAGGTACGGGCACGTTGTGGCCGTCGACACCGCTGTGATTTTTCACACCCGCTATTTCGGGCGCTACATGCGTAACAAATTGATGACCAAAAAAGTTCCAATCGATCCATTCGTCACTACTACGACCCTGTTCGAGTCCCAAAATATGACCGTAGAATCGACGCGCGTTATCCAGTGACTTTACAGGTAAGGCTAAATGAAATGGGCGTACTGCTGACATCGGTGTTTACATCCGTGCTTGAGGTTCGTGCATCGATTGACGCATCGCTGGCGAACGTTTCCACATGCGGTGACCAATCGCTGCGAGCAACAGGCCCCAATTGAGTGGGGGAATAAACCCTGCAGTCAGAACCGCTAATAAACTCCAAAGGGGTTTAGATTGATACTGACCGACTAAGCCGTAAAACAATAACGCGGCTACGAGTCCCTGAAGTAACAGTAGGCTCAATAGCATAATTATTTCCTTCTTTAGCGAACATTTTTATCACTGCAAATCGCAGTTTTTTGTTATTCCTAAGCCTACTCAATTATGACGAAACTGTAAAATAATGTATAAGTCTTTGATTTAAATATAAAAAAACCGGTCAGATGACCGGTTTTAAAGTTGTATAACTTTGTTTTTAATCGATAAGATCGTTTAGAACGCGTTTAGAGCCGCATCAAGATCGGCTTTAAGATCATCCAGATCTTCAATACCCACCGACACGCGAACAAAGTTGTCTAAGATGCCAAGCTTCTCGCGATTTTCTTTAGGGACTGACGCGTGCGTCATGATCGCTGGGTGTTCGATTAATGATTCAACCCCACCTAAACTCTCAGCAAGCGCAAAGATTTCAACTGACTCCAGGAATTTACGAGCAGCCGCTAAATCGCCTTTCAATAGAATTGAGATCATACCGCCAAAACCAGACATCTGCCGTTTAGCAAGCTCATGTTGTGGGTGGCTTTCAAGCCCTGGGTAGATCACTTTCTCAACTTTCGGATGTTGTTCAAGCCATTGCGCCAACTCAAGCGCTGCTTCGTTGTGATGACGCATACGCAACGCGAGGGTTTTCACTCCGCGTAGCGCCAGATACGAGTCAAAAGGACCCGCAACAGCACCTACCGAGTTTTGCAAAAACAGCATCTGTTCGACTAGGTCTTGGTTATCACCCACAACGGCGATACCACCCACCATATCGGAGTGACCATTTAAATACTTAGTCGCCGAGTGCATAACGATATCAGCGCCGAGCTCAATCGGACGTTGATTGAAAGGCGTCGCAAAGGTGTTATCAACTACCACGATGATGTCTGGGTTGTGTGCCTTTGCAGTTTTCACAATGGCTTCAATATCAACCAGTTTCAACATCGGGTTGCTTGGCGTTTCAACCCAGATCATGCGTGTTTCTGAAGTCATCGCTTGCTTGACTTGCTCAATATCGGCAAGGTCAACGTAGGAGAACTTAAGTCCTGCTGAACGCCCGCGTACCTTATCAAACAAGCGGAAGCTACCGCCGTATAAGTCGTCCATAGCGACAACGTGGTCGCCACTATCAAGCAACTCTAAGATTGTTGAGGTCGCCGCCATGCCGGAAGCAAACGCAAGACCTTGTGTGCCACCTTCCAAATTAGCGACAGCGCGCTCCCATGCGAAACGCGTTGGATTATGCGAACGAGAATACTCAAAGCCTTTGTGCTCACCCGGACTCTCTTGCGCATAGGTTGAACTGGTAAAAATCGGAGGCATAACAGCCCCAGTAACCGGCTCAGGTGACTGACCACCATGAATGGTGCGTGTCGCAAATTTCATTGGTTTATTTGATGCCATTATTACAACTCCTTACAGCAAATTATTTTCACGCATCCACTCATCGTTGAATAATTTCGATAAGTAGCGGTTACCCGTATCACATGCAAGTGTGACGACTTGCTTCTTCTCTGTTTGATCTTGGCAATAACGGACTGCTGCTGCGATCAAGGTACCGCTCGATGAGCCGACCATCACACCCTCTTTCTCAAGCACCTGACGTGCCATCTGCATACCTTCTTTATCCGAAATCGCGTAGGCTTTGTTGGCTAATTCGATCTCACAAATTTTCGGGACAAAGTCTTCACCAATCCCCTCAGCCAACCAACTACCGGCTTCGACATGCTCGCCACGGTTAACCAGCGGCTCAAGAATAGAGCCCGCCGGATCGGCAAGCACGAGATCAACGTCCGATTTTTGCTCACGCAAGTATCGACCAATCCCGGTTAAGGTACCGCCTGAGCCAACACCGCACACAAAAGCGTCAATCTCGCCATTTGTTTGTTGCCAGATTTCAGGACCCGTACTCTTGTAGTGCGCTTCGACGTTGGCGGGGTTCTCAAATTGGTTTACGTAGAACCAACCGTTCTCTTCTGCTAACCGTGCGGCCATATCTTGGTAGTACTCAGGGTGACCTTTTTGTACGTCTGAGCGAGTCTGTTTGACCGTCGCACCCATTGCACGCAAATTATTTACTTTCTCTTGGCTCATTTTATCAGGCATCACGATCATCAGTGGGTAGCCCTTGCTCGCCGCAACTAACGCCAGACCTAAACCTGTGTTACCTGCAGTCGCCTCAATAATCGTATCGCCAGGCTTTAATTTTCCGTCCCGCTCGGCAGCATTGATCATCTCAACGGCGATGCGGTCTTTGATAGACCCACCCGGGTTTTGCAGCTCTAACTTGAGATACAAGTCACAGGGACCTGTATCAATGTTATTCACCTTTACCAACGGCGTGTTGCCAATCATTTCCAATACGTTGTCATATACTTTCATATCGCGTCGCTTTTTCTCATCTGTTCAATGTTGTTCATTATCCCTATACTTTGACCACTTAACAACCACCGCCTTAGAACGCTTTGTTCAATACAATAACTAGTTAAGCGAGACCAAAATGGATTTAAGAAGCGATACAGTGACCCAGCCAACATCAGCGATGCGTGATGCGATGATACGTGCTGATGTGGGTGACGATGTGTATGGTGAAGATGCCACAATTAACGCGTTAGAACAGCGTGTTGCGCGTTGGTTAGGAAAGGAAGCGGCACTGTTCTGTAGTTCAGGGACACAAAGCAATTTACTGGGTTTATTGAGTCATTGTCGTAATGGTGAAGAATATATCGTCGGTCAGGAGTATCACACGTACCGCTATGAAGCGGGCGGCGCTGCTGTGCTGGGTGGTATTGTACCGCAAACCATCGAGGTCGAAGCCGATGGTACTCTGTCGCTAGACACCATTGCCGAACGCATTAAGCCAAACGACCCACACTTTCCAATTACCCGCTTACTTGCGTTTGAAAACACCCATGCCGGCCACGTGATCTCTCAAGATTACTTTATCCGAGCGCGAACCCTCGCTGAACAGCACGGATTACGCATGCACCTCGACGGTGCCCGATTAGTTAACGCTATGGCAGCAACACAATTGACGGCCGCAGAGCTCGCTGAACCATTTGATTCTGTTTCTGTATGCTGCTCGAAAGGTTTAGGTGCTCCGGTGGGGTCACTACTTGCTGGTTCGGCTGACTATATTGCCCGTGCTCGACGTTGGCGTAAGATGGTCGGTGGCGGTATGCGTCAAGCGGGTATTTTAGCCGCTGCTATTAATTATGCATTAGATCATCACATTGAACGTATTCGCGACGATCACGATAATGCTCAGTGGCTTGCCAACGCCCTCAAAGCACGCTGCGAGCACTCCGATATCGTGGTCAGTGAAGCTCGCACTAACATGGTGTATTTAACTTTACCTTCGCTTGAACTCGCTCAATCTCTAAAGCACTTTATGGAGCCACATCATATAAAAATTGGCGCAGCGAAGAAATTGCGTTTAGTCACGCATTTAGACATTTCTCGAGACGATCTAGAACGTTTTGTTGCGCTTTTTGAAGACTTTTTGAAAAGCTAACACGGTTGCTAAACCGCTAGAGTTAAGTGGCACTAAAAGTGCCACTTAACCAGTAAATTCGGGTTATGTTCGTTGACGCCATCAATATAGAATTTGTTGCGCCAATACACATATTCAACACCTACGTATAGAGGTGAATCGATATTTAAGTAGGGTGCTAAATCGAGTTTGAGTTGAGAAGTAAAGTTAAGGTTGGCGGGACCTACACCTGAAATCCCTGATGCATAATCAATAAAGCCATCATACAACCATTGCGTATTCGCGATGCTAAAGCGTGCTCCCCAAGATGCCGTTAACTGATAGTTATTAGGTAAACCGTCGTTGTTACGTTTATAGGCATCTAGCTCTAAAAAGTCGAACCCGGGTGCATCGAACGCAACACCAAGACCGTACAAATAGTGGGTAAAGCCATCGCCGACTTCCGCCGTACCTGACGCGCTAATATTCTTAACCCATGTATCCTCAAACTCGACAACGTAGTACTCGGGCGATAGCTCAATATAGGTTTCCTTAAATCCATCACTCGATTCTAACCGATCAGCAAAGCTAAATAGCTTGCCCCAGTCATAGCCGGCGACATACTCAAAGGTCAAAACCTGTCGATCCGGGTCACCAACTTCGTATTGATGGCCATTTAGGTAAGTCAAACTGGCGTCTGACCAGTATTGTTCCGCAGAAGCGTTGGCCGAGGTCAAACTCAACAACACCAAGCTACTGATTGAGATAAGGCTGCGCGGCATAGTACTTATTTCCATTCTGGTTAAATCTGGTTAAAAATAAGCCGCGGATTATGCCAACATCAGCCAATAAAGTACATTTCTCCCGTCCCTTATAATTTTTTCAATTGTTCTAACAAACGGTCCAGTGCGCGATAACTTAATGCCTCCGCAAGGTGACGCCGACCCACCGAGGTTGCCTCATCAAGATCGGCTATCGTGCGAGCAAGCCGTAACGTTCGATAGAATGCACGATGTGACAATCCCAACTTTTCGACCACTTCTACCAGGAAAGCATGATCGGTTTTGCTTAATTGACTATGCTCTAACACCGCTTGTGTTGCCAGCTCGCCATTTAAACACCCTTGTCGCTCTCGTTGTTTAGCATGACACACCGCAACTTGATTACGAATTTGAGGTGACGTAGGTGCCGGCTTATGCTGAGCATCAAGCTGACGAAGTGACTCTGTTTCTCTTGGCACTTCAACTTGCAGATCGATTCTATCAAGCAATGGTCCTGACAATTTGTTTAGGTATTTTAGTATTTGATCGGGCGTTGAACGACAACTATCAAGCGTCCCGTCAAACTGCCCGCAAGGAGAAGGATTAAGCGCCGCAATCAGCTGAAATTGAGCCGGATAAGTCGTTTGGTATCCCGCTCGGCTTATGGTGACCTCGCCCGCTTGTAATGGCTCACGCAATGAATCAAGGACATAGCGCGAAAACTCTGCCAGCTCATCAAGAAACAACACGCCTTGGTGAGCGAGGCTGGCTTCACCGGGTTTAGGTGGTGAACCATGTCAGTTCGCAAATTAAATTCTACGGAAAAACCATAAATCAATAACTTAGGAATAGTTTTCGCAAAATACCCATTTGTTGCGTTCGCAAAATAAACCCTACCAACATTGATTTTTCGCATAATAAGAACTTCTAATCAGGTAACCTCGAAGAGCTACTTAAATAGCTTGTAAGAATATTTGCTATTGCCACCGAAGCCACTCGTGAAATGTTGACAAATGTGACCAACCAAGGCTCGAGCTAATTAATATCAACGCCTCTTAGGTAAGTTCTCGCTGTATGTAGCCATAATTTGAAATTATTTTCTTAAAAGGGCTAATCCTCAAAAGGTGAACACTAAATAAGAGGGCGTAGAGATTTTTTCTGCGTCTTTTTGGATTTTTTATAAATAAGAGAGTACCCGCCGATTTCGCGGTACCATTAACAAATAACTAGAGGGTTTTCCTAATGGAAGTAACGATTAGAAAAGGCGTCTTACGCCATACAACCGACTTTTTCAAACATAGTATACTCTGCCGCCCAACCTTAACGACGCAGGCACGCAAGCTCGCTCTAAAACGCTATTGCAATAGAACAAATTTCGAGACCAGTGCAGTACAACGTGTGCTTGAAGTTGTCCATGGCGCCACATGGATATACGACAGTTACGGTCTGAGTAAGCCATACACGCACCATTTGAAAAGCAACCCGCTATTTTCACCGAGCTTGGATGACATCTGGAGCGACAGCATCAGTATTAGTTTCGGTGGCCGCAGCATTGCTGCTGAGCGTTTAGCTGGCGAGAGTGGTCGATTAAAGGCCTTGCCAGAATCGCCAGCGGCGCTTGTGATATCTCAATCCATTCACGGTGACGTATTTGCCATTATTTTTCCACCAAGCTCTGAACAGACCGAGACAGAAAAAGCGTATTATGCAGTACGTCGTTGGGATTGTCCGGCCGACATCAAGCAGCGTCACTTAGTCAAGCTGCTGGAGATGACAGCCAGAGCCGATGTTTTCTTAAGTGCTAATAGGGCTTTTAATAAAAAGGGCGCAAGCTTACTGGCCGATCTGAGTGCTATTGATAACTTTTATGCCAAACCACTGGTGCGTTGGCAAGACAGAGTGCTGAAATGGTTTCTTAAACTGGTTGGTGCCGGTATCCGCGCAGTTAAAAAGGCACTATGGGGCTAACTTAGCGTTGAGCAAACCCGATTATGTGTTCCCACCCATCGACATAATAATCAAAGTAGCGTCCGTGGTGTGCATGTGACACGGTAGCATTACGGAACGCGGCTTGGCAGGTAGCCACCATTATTCGAGCAGACGCGTAGAGCAGAATATTGGAGTCGTCATTAGCGCGAAGTACTCTTGCATGGTCGCTACAACACAGACCTAGGAGTCATCTTAGTATTCCCGAGGAATTGCTCAACAAAGTGATGGTGGTTTTCCTCCAGCGCGGTAAAGATAGAAGTGGATTTAGGGGGCAGTTGCGCAACATACTGCTAATAACAACTATAAATCAGGGCGAGAAATGAGTAATTCTTTATTCCGGAAAGATGCATACGGCTTGTATCACTATTTCGAGCAGATTATCGAGATACGTAATGATATTTTAAATTTGAATCATGCACGAGCCCAAGAAATAGTCACAAGTAAAGGCCTGGCAGCAGTTACGGATGAGGAAATCGAGTTTTACAAGACATATATACATGAATCAGTTCACTTTATTGACTCTACCTCGACTCTCTGGGGGATGGAGTATACCTGTCGCTTGTACAACTGCTTTAATAGCAACAACTCAAAGGAAGCTATCGAAGTTTTTCTCGTTAATGACTCTGAAATAGAACAGCACGCTCACTCAAGAATCCCAACCACTACCGCTTTCATAGAATATCGTACGATGCGCTCGATACTGTCTTATAATCCGAGATACGGAGCTTATATAAATTTCAAGTATTACAGTCATGACGGCAATAGGTTCTCGGAAGTGTTCTCAACCCCTCTTACAATGCTTGCTCTATTAGAAGGTCATGCCTATGCTCAGGAATTGTTAACCGCACTAGCCCTTTTTAAATCAAAAGATGACCCTATCAGTACCCATTTGTTGAAAAAAGAGTATGAGAAGACGTTAATTGACACAGCGTTATCAGAATATACCTGCATTCTCTCATTTACCGAGCAGCTTTTTGATGTTTATAAATTTGAAGAGAGACTATCTATCGTGGTGTTAGCCTGCAGGTTTGTGCTTGACTTACCCGATCTGTTCCCTTTCCCACAAGCATATATAGATTCATGCTTTAGCAATAACACCGATGAACAAATCATAAGCGCATTCAAGATGGAGCTAAACAGAGGGATGAACCGTTCCTCGCTTGTTGCAATAATACTGATCTTATTGCATTGCAGCTTGGAGGCTAAACCGATAAACACCTCCTCCTATGAATTTTCGACAGAGCTCGAGAACCGGATATTTGAGCTGTTTGCGAAAGAGGGAGAAAGTGTCGAGAGCTGCAAACAAACGTTCAAAACTCTTCATGACATCAGTTACGAGACCAGCCTGAACTTACTACATGAAAAAGGAGCTGAATTAGCATATTTGTCAGCTTTAGCTAATAAGGATAGAGACTGGCTTAGTTTCAACCCAACTGAAGTAGCCTTACCTTGCGTCTTGTTGACGACAGGAGAGTTCTTAAGTGCCAATCATGAGCTTGATTATGACATCAAAAAACTCGTTTTTTCCGACGATGAAAAAGCCAGCGAGCTAACAAAAAGACTTAAACAAGAAAAAGTTCGAAAACCACATTTAAGACCGACAGTCTGTCATGACTGGCTGAAAAAAATCGAATCAGGAGAGATAGGAGTTCATTACTACCCTGAGGACTTTTAGTTTGTAAGTTGCATGCTGTCTAGTGCTACCTGAAAACGTCAATCTTGGCAACTACCTGAAGTCCTGCTATGTTAAATCAATATTCGCACAATAGCCGCTACTATCATGAACTTCAAAACGCCGGTACGAAAAATCAAGCCTACGCGCAGAAGCGTATCTGGCTACTTTTCATTCCGAGGTAAAGAGCCTATCCCATACGAGTCAACCCTCGAACGCGACTTCGTTATGCGAATGGATTATGACCGCTCTGTAGAGCGAGTTGTCTCGCAGCCTGCTCGCTTATTCTATATCGATGCAAATGGCATAGAGCGCCGGTATACGCCAGATTATCTGGTTTACTTCACTAACCCTATGCGCAAACCATTACTGGTAGAAGTTAAAGAGAAGCAAGAGCTGGAAAGTGACTTCCATAAGCTGCGTTATAAGTTCTCTGCAGCATTCGCATTTGCAAAGAAAAACGGATGGATCTTTAAAATCTATGATGAACGACGTATCAGAAGCGACATACTTGAGAACCTTCAGTTACTTAGAAGCTTCGCCAGCCGAAAAGTAAATACTGCCATAGTAAATGAAGTTAGAAACGACTTAGAGAGCATGCCTCTTCCGATTTCAGTACAAAATTTTACTCAGAGGTTTAACTCAGAGCGAGGAGCGCCTGGTATCCGGAAGAACGATATTTGGCGATTAGCCTTGGACCATTTACTAGAACTAGATTTATCTGAGCCGCTATCTGAGGAAACCGCTATCGTCGGAGTTAATCATGGCAGCTTCTAATGGACATCAGTTAAAAAGACGCCGATTTAAATTAACGCCAGGCGCCTCAGTTATCATGGATGGTGATGAGTACCTGGTAAAAGAAATACTCAACGAAAAAGAATGCATCGTCAAAAATATTACCTCAAATACGGCCGATATCGTTGCAATTAGTAAACTCATCGAGCATGCCACGACAGTTACATCTGATTTAATACCTGCTGAGTCCGATTTAGATGACATTTCAAAGGCCGACTACCGAATAGCGAAAGACAGGCTCGAAGCTATCAAACCTTTACTAGAACTCGATCAGCCAAGGAAAAGTGATGTCCGTTTACGTGCCGCTGAGGTTGATTGCCACTATACGACACTCTACGACTGGCTCAGGGCTTATCAATCAACTAAAGCCCTTACCAGCCTTATTCCAAAACGGCGGGGGTGGAAATACAACCGTAAGCGGCTCGACAATGACGTTAACGCCATAGTTGAGCACTATATTGAGAACCTTTACCTGACGATAAAGCAGCCAAGTCCTAAAAAGGTTTATTCCGAAATCAAAAGTGCCTGCATTAAAGCCGGACTAACACCACCTCACCAATCCACTATTTACCGGCGTATTGACAGGATCCCAGAAGAAAAACGCTTACGCGGTAGAGGCCGGATTGAAGAGGCAAACAACCGCTTTTCAATAAAAGCAGGCAAGTTCCCGGGCGCCAATACTATCCTGAGTGTTGTGCAAATTGATCATACGTCTGTGGATCTAATTGTAGTCGACGAGGATACCCGCCAGAGTATTAAAAGAGTCTGGATTACCGTAGCGATTGACGTATTCTCCAGAGTTATTACAGGCATATATCTCTCATTGGACGCGCCGAGCTTAACATCCGTAGCCATGTGCATATCTCATTCAATACTGCCCAAAGATAAATGGCTAAAGTATGTTGGTATTGAAGGTGAATGGAATGTCTGGGGTTACCCGAAAAAGATACACACCGACAACGGCGCAGACTTTCGCTCTATTAACCTATCAGACGCCTGTGCCAGCAACGGGATTGACATTGAGTTTAGACCAGTTAAGAAACCTAATTTTGGTGGGCATGTCGAACGTTACCTGGGCACTTTCGCCAAAAAAATAGCAGAGTTGGACGGAAAAACGTTTAACCGTAGCAATAAACGGGAAACTTACGATCCTGAAAAACACGCTAATATGACGATAGATGAAATTGAGAAATGGCTGGTGAACGCAATTATTGAATATCACCATACACCGCACAGCTCAATTGGCGTCGCGCCGGTAACTCAATGGAAAATGGGTATAGAAGGCGGGTCTGGAATTATGGCGGCAGGATTGCCGGAGGTCCCTGATGATCCTTTAACACTCGAGCTCGACTTCTTGCCCAAAGCGCTACGAAGCATATCGGGACAAGGTGTAGTCTGGGACAATATTCATTATTTTTCGGATGGCATACGCCATTTGATTGGTCACAGAGATAGTAATGGTAAGAGTCTCAAGTATATCGTTCGGCGCGACCCCAGAGACATTAGGAAAGTATGGGTTTACGACCCGTTCCAGAGGTTATATCACGAAGTCCCTTATGCTGACCCAACACACCCATACACCAATAAATGGGAGCTTGATGAGGCCAAGCGCTACCTGAAGTCTCTCGACGATAAAACGTTTAACGAAAGCGCCATTTTCCGCGCCATAGAAAATATGCGAGAGATAGAAGAGCAGGCAAGAACGAAGACCAAAAAAGCGCGTCGCAATAAAGAAGCTCATGCACGACGGAAAAAGCAGGCTTCTCCTGCGAAGATATATACTGATAAAGTCACGAATAACAAAAACGGCTCAACAGACCCTGTGGTTAATAATGAAACCCGTGGTACAGACGATGATATTTGGGGGGCAGATATTGAGGGGTTTGAGATAGAGTGAAGGCCACATGGACGAATTAAAGCATATTGATAAAAAGTATCGTCAGGTAGCACTTCTACCGGATGAAGAGCGCATCGCCTTCATACAACAAAAACGATGGATAGGATACCCAGTAGCGCTCAATGCTATTCAAGAATTGAAAGCCCTTATGGAGCAGCCAACACAACAACGAATGCGCTCAGCATTGCTTATTGGTGACTCCAACAACGGCAAATCGTCCATCATAGAAAAGTTTTGTGAAGCGCATGGACAACCCGTTGTTAATGAAGATGAAATACTTAACAAGCCGGTTCTCGTAACTGAAGTATCAGCTCCGAAAGTCAAAGATATCTACATTTCTATTCTGGAAGAGTTTTGGGCTCCATTTAAAACGACCCAAACTGAAAGCCAGTTACGGGCGCAGTCCTTTGAGCTGATGCGGGTTTGTGGCGTAAAAATGCTTATTTTGGATGAATTTCACACGCTCCTGGCCGGGACGGCCCAAAAGCGAACTAACGCCTTAGCTGAGTTAAAAATGATATCGAATAAGCTCAAAATTCCTATTGTCGGTGTAGGCACAAAAGATGCGCTGTCAGTTATCAGAAACGACCCTCAGCTACAAAGTCGTTTTTGGGTAATGGAATTACCCCTTTGGAAACCCAATACGGACTTTGCTCGATTATTATCAAGCTTTGAAAAAGCTCTTCCTCTGAAACATAAATCCAATTTAGCAAGTAAAGAAATAGGTGAACGCATTCACACGATATCAGGCGGAAACTTAGGTAATGTACACGAATTGCTGAAAATTTGTGCAATTGAAGCTATACATAATGGTAGGGATAAAATCGATCTCGACATTGTGGAGTCCTTTTCATGGTTTACTCCAACGAGAGGGCAAAGAGCAATCAAGCTCACCTAAGGCGGTGGCCGGTATATATCGCTCCTTTTGACGACGAGCTGTTATCGTCGTGGTTGATAAGGGTAAGCTTCGACCATTTCACTGCCCCATTAATACTTACGTCATACCTTTGGGGCAACTGGCGAGCCTGGACATTCGATTTAGATAGAGAACTTTCTGTTGCCAGGCTTAACAAGCTAAGTGCATGTTCCGGCATATCGGTGAGTCAGCTGCAACGAATGTCACTGCGCTCAACAATAGAAAAGATTTCTCGCACCAATTTAATACAGCAGTCGATGTGGCCGTGGGTCGTCGCAAGACACACGAGAAACCGTAATACATACCGCTACCAACCATTTTGTCCCAAATGCCTAAAAAGCGATTCAGAGCCTTACTTTCGGCGCACATGGAGGTGTAACTATCCCGTAAAATAATACAGCTCACTCGTAGAATTTCTTTTAAACTAAAACAAAGGAGTTTTACGATGAGCAAACGAATGACTGAAAGC
>NZ_QJST01000008.1 GCF_003226255.1 Idiomarina fontislapidosi | reverse complement strand
TCCATTCCGAACCCAGAAGTGAAACATACCAGCGCCGATGGTAGTGTGGGGTCTCCCCATGTGAGAGTAGGACACCGCCAGACTTCAAATAGAATAACCCCAGCCAAGCGGCTGGGGTTTTTTTATGCCTGCTCGCCGGGCGCCCGTTGCGCCCGCACGGCTTACGTCACGCATTCTGCGCGACAATCCACACCGCCCCGTGCGCCCAAGGCGCACGCTACGACGTTATGATATAATGTGGTGGTTATTTTGATTTGGGGTGTTGTTTGTGTGGCCTTTAGCTAATTATCACAGCTTTAAAATTAGCCGTTCTGCCTCGGAGCTATACGAAGTGCGAACGATTGACGATGCACGAAAAGTATCAGGCTTTGATAAGTTTCTGATCTTAGGCGATGGTACCAATACTATCTTCATCGATGATTACGATGGTGTAATAGTCAAAAGCTGTATTTCTGGCGTAGACTGCCAAGCTCAAGATGAGGGCTGGTACATTCGGGTGGGCGCGCAAGAAAACTGGCACCGCTTTGTCACTTGGACATTAAACGAAAACATACGAGGCTTAGAAAACCTTGTATTGATCCCTGGCTCGGTCGGTGCTGCACCGGTTCAGAACATTGGTGCATATGGTGTAGAAGTCAGCCAGTATATTAAAACTGTTGAAGCCGTTCATCTAGCAACAGGTCAACAACACACGCTTACTAACCATCAATGCGACTTCTCCTATCGGGATAGCATTTTTAAGCGGCAACCTGGCGCTTGGCTGATAACTCACGTCAACTTCTTTATCCCTAAGTCCTGGCAACCCAATCTCAGTTATCCTGCACTTGCCGAATTAAACACCGAGACAAGCGTCACAGCGCAGTCGATCGCTGATAAAGTCATAGCGATACGGTCTTCAAAACTACCGGATCCTGCTCGGTTACCAAATGCTGGCTCATTTTTTAAGAATCCACTTGTAAGCGTTGAGCATTATCAACAGCTCATTGGTTCATTTCCCGATCTTATCGCTTTTAAACAAAATACCGGCTATAAGCTAGCCGCAGGTTGGTTAATAGAACACTTAGGCTTAAAGGGTGCTTGTTGTGGTGATTGTTGTGTTCATGATAAACAAGCACTTGTACTTGTGAATCAAGGTCATGCAACAGGTGGTGATGTATTGGCGCTGTGTCGGTTGATTCAACAGCGTGTCGAGCACGCGTTTGGTGTCATGCTTGAGCCAGAAGTCCGAATGGTCGGTCATGGTGGCTTGATTCATGATGTCTCACACTATCCAGGATGAATGGTATGAAAATCGAACAGCGTCTTGAACAGTTAATAACGTTGCTCAGTGACGGAGAGTTCCACTCCGGAGAGGCGCTTGGCGAAGCGATGTCGGTCTCGCGCGCGGCGATTAATCAGTATATCGAAAGGCTCAATGAGCTGGGGATCGACGTGTTTTCAGTATCCGGAAAAGGCTATCGCTTAGCAGCACCTATCGACCTACTGAATGCTGAGTCGATATTGAAAACAAGCAAACTACCTAAAGAGTTACTCAAGGTAGCCGCCATCGTTGGCTCAACGAACGATGATTTGAAGCTTGAAAGCGAGCAACAACAATTACCTCAGGGTTATGCAATTTTAGCTGAAGCGCAGACCAAAGGCAGAGGTCGCCGGGGGAAGCAGTGGATTTCTCCGTTTGGGACTAATCTCTACATTAGTTTGTTTTGGCGTTTGGAAGAAGGCCTTGGTCGAGCGATGGGATTGAGCCTTGCTGTCGGCTTAGCGATTGCACGTGTGCTCCGTGAACAGCTTGAGATCGATCAGGTATCCGTCAAATGGCCAAACGATGTATATATCGAGGGCAAAAAGGTGGCAGGTATTCTCATCGATATTGATAGTTTAGAAGATGGCAGTGCGCGCTGTATCATAGGTGTAGGGATTAACTTAACGCTTCCGGATACTGTTGCCCAGCATATTGACCAAGCCTGGACCGATGTCAATAGCCACCTACCAGCACCTCTGCAACGAAATCAGTTCGCAGGACGGCTACACCAATATCTTGTAGATACACTGACTGATTATGAACGCTCCGGCTTTACGCAGTTTGCTCCACTTTGGCAGCAATACGATAAGTTTGATAATAAACCTGTGCGTTTGTTGTTAGGTGAGCGCAAAGTAGAGGGAATTTGCCGCGGTGTGGATGATACAGGAGCCTTGCTCGTTGAGGTTGACGGTCGTGTTAAACGCTTTTTTGGCGGAGAAATATCTGTGAGGTCCGCTGATGCGACTGGTCATTGATAACGGTAATACGCGCACTAAACTCGCTATTTACCAGAATAATGAACTTATCCATGAATATAAGTATGTGAATGCAGAACTGTTGAGCAATGAACGTTGGTTAGACGATTTGAAAGACGTCAGCATAGCCATCGAGACTGCTTTCGGATGCTCTGTAGCGAACCAAGAAGTGCGCGAAGCGATTGAGCGTGGCCTTCATGTCTTATCAATTGAAGTTGAATGGTTAGGCAGTGCGGGTACGTGGCGTGACGTCAAAAATGCGTATGCAGAGCCTAAGAAGTTGGGCGCTGATCGCTGGTTTGCATTACTAGGATACCGTGTAGAAGCACATAATCACTGCATGATTATTGATGCCGGCACTGCGATGACGATTGACTGGATGGACGCATCGGGTTGTCATTTAGGGGGATGGATTATTCCCGGTCGTCGTTTAATGCATGAATCGATGCATCAAAAAACGGCATTGGTGAAAGGTGAGTTAGCCGAAGACTGCTTTCGAGAACCTGCTAATAATACCGCGACGGCGATGAGTTACGGCGTGCACTACGCGCTTGTTGGCGCCATTAGCCAAGGACTTCATGTGAGTCGTCAGCAGTTCGCTGATGAGCCTTTTGATGTGGTTGTAACGGGTGGCGATGGAGAACGGTTAATTCAGTCGCTCAGTTGTATTGAACCTATTAGTTATATTCGAAAAGACGATTTAGTATTCAAGGGTTTGCTTGCTGCTGCCGATAGCGAGTTATAGAAATTACGTTTTAGGGTAAGGTGATGAGGCAGGTTTTAATTACACTCGCATTGACTGCCCTTGGGTTTAACGCTGTGTCTGCTCAAGAGCAAGGCGGAGAACTCGAGGCTGTGCAGCTCTATAGTGACGCTGAGCTCGTAGATATGTTCGCTGAGAACACACATTTACGACGTGTAGAGAAACAAGATCGCTGTCAATTGGTACAGGATATCGAAGCACAAGCAAATATCGAGTTACGCCCGACTTACCAGTTTCTATATGGCGACATGTTAGCGTGGGGGATTTGCTACTCACAAGACGAAGCCTTAGGCATACTTTATATGGAAAAGGCGGCTCAGCAAGGTCTCATCGCGGCGCTTGAGCAGTTGGGGCGCTATTATCATCAAGGTACGCTGGTGCAAAAAGATGTCGACAGAGCGATTCTCTATCTTCGCGAGGCTGCTTCGCTCGGCAACATTCCCGCACAATTGCGACTCGCCGATATTCTGATCGCCGGGCAAGGCAGTCCGTATGACTTTAAAAATGCCTATCAGTGGTTACATCAATCGATTACTGCTGATGAAACAACATATCAGGCGATAGAGCAACGGATGGATAAACTTGCTCAGCGAATGCCGCCTTCCGTGGTTGAAGAAGCAAAAAGCCCCTTAAACTAGGGGCTTTTTAGTAGGTACTGGTGAGCAGCCGAGATTAGGACAAGCGGGCGCTGAAGTCCTCGTACGTGAAGTGACGTACGACTTCGAAACGGCCATCCTCGCGCAAAATACCGATATCAGGGTGTTGTACACCATTAAAGAACGTCGTCTTTACCATGGTATAGTGCATCATATCGGCAAATACCAAGCGGTCACCGGGTTTCAGCGGTTCATCAAAGCTGTACTCGCCAATAACATCACCTGCAAGGCAGCTATTACCGCCGAGTCGGTAACGGTATGGCTTATCCGCAGGCAGTCCAGCTCCTTCAATATGTGGACGATACGGCATTTCTAATACATCCGGCATGTGTGCCGTCGCAGAAATATCTAACAGTGCAATCGCACCTTGGTTTTCTACGATATCGACCACCTCACAAACGAGAGGACCGGTTTGCCACGCCACAGCAGAGCCCGGCTCCAGAATAATTTCTAGATCGTAGGTTGCCTTGAGACGTTTTAACTGACCTATTAAGTGGTCAACATCGTAACCTTTGCGGGTCATTAAGTGACCGCCACCGAGGTTCAACCACTTTACTTGGTGCAATAAGTCGCCAAACTTACTTTCGACCGCCGCTAATGTTCGTTCTAAGGCAAACGAATCACATTCACATAAGTTATGAACATGTAAGCCCTCAACGTTGTCTAGCGCAACGTTTTCAAGCTCACTTGCACGTACGCCTAAACGCGAACCCGGTGCACTGGGATCATACAGCTCAGTATCAGCTTCTTGATGTTCTGGGTTAACACGTAACCCGACAGAAACGCCGGCTGCTTGTGCTTGTTCACTGTAAGCTTCCCATTGGGTGATGCTATTGAACGAGATGTGATTAACGATCGGCAACAACTGCTCAATGTCCTCAGCCTTGTAGGCGGGAGCATAGGCATGTACTTCACTACCAAACTTATCGGCAGCGAGTTTAGCCTCCCAAACGGAACTTGCAGTACAACCTTTTAAATATTGCTTGATAAGCGGGAAAGCCGACCACATCGAATAGCCTTTAAGCGCCAGAATAATACTGGCGCCGCTTTCCTCTTGCACACGCTTCATCAACTCGAGGTTGTTACGCAAGAGTGCCTCATCAAGCACGTAACACGGCGAGGGGATGTCCTCGCGCAGGTATTTATTCATGTTACTCACCAAAAGGCTGCTCGCATTCAGTGACATGCCAAGGCAAGCCATACTGGTTCAGGCGGTTCATGAACTCGTCTGGATCAAACTGCTCCATGTTCCAAACACCAGGTTTCATCCACTCGCCTTGCAACATCATTGCTGCACCGATCATGGCTGGTACACCAGTGGTATAAGAGACAGCTTGAGCACCGACTTCTTTGTTGGTTTCGGCATGGTCGCAGTTGTTGTAGATGAAGATGGTTTTTTCTTTGCCATCTTTCAGACCTGTTACGTAAGTACCGATACAGGTTTTGCCTGTGTAACCCTCAGCGAGTGAGCCTGGGTTAGGCAATACCGCTTTCAAAAACTCTAGAGGTACAATGTCTTGACCTTGGAACTGAACTGGCTTGATTGACGTCATGCCTACGTTTTCCAATACACGTAAGTGCGTCAGGTATTGGTCGCCAAAGGTCATCCAGAAACGAGCACGCTTAATAGTTGGGAAGTGCTTAACAAGCGACTCAAGTTCTTCGTGATACAACAAATACGATGGGCGCTCACCCACATTCGGATAATCTAAATCTTTACGAACGCTAATCGGATCAGTTTCATGCCACTCGCCGTTCTCCCAGAATTTACCTTTTTGGGTAATTTCGCGGATATTGATTTCTGGGTTGAAGTTAGTCGCAAATGCCTGACCGTGGTCACCACCATTACAGTCGACGATGTCGAGGTAGTGAATTTCGTCAAAATAGTGCTTCGCTGCATAGGCTGTGAACACATTGGTCACGCCTGGATCAAAGCCTGCGCCTAACAGGGCCATTAGACCTTTTTCTTTAAAGCGTTCTTGATAAGCCCACTGCCACGAGTACTCAAATTTAGCTTCATCTTTTGGCTCGTAGTTGGCGGTATCGAGGTAATGTACGCCCGTTTCTAAACACGCATCCATGATCGGCAAGTCTTGGTAAGGCAAGGCAACGTTGATAACCAATTTAGGCTGCACTTTACGAATAAGATCGGCGACTTTAGCAGCGTCATCTGCATCGACTTGGTAAACACCCACCACGCGATCAGCGCCTGCTTGCTCTTGCAATGCTTCACACTTAGAAAGGGTACGGCTTGCCAAATGGATTTCTGAAAAAACCTCTGGCAACTTGGCACATTTTTGTACAACTACGCCGGCTACACCGCCCGCGCCAATGATTAAAACCTTAGACATTCGCTCTATCCTCTATCGTAAATGCGGTCTTGTTTATTGTTGCGAAAGATAGCATAAAATTATCAGTGCTTCATTCGCTATCTTTGCTTTGCGTAATGCGCATGTTGAGCTTATTGGCTGCAAATGTCCAAAGCTGACTTACGTGCTCAATCGTCATCCATGTGGGTCGATCGTTTAAGTGACCAGCCGATGGTTGTGTGAGTAATAGTATCGATTGTTCACAGCCTTGAGCGCGCTGCAATGCAGCGGCAAGTTTATAACTGTGCCAAGCGGCAACACGCGTATTGTTTTGTGACGTGCTGACAATGGTGGCTGGGTAGCAGACATTAGGTTTCACGTTGTGTAACGGTGAATAACTCAATAGCGTATCAAATTGCGCAGCGTTCGAACTCAAACCGTACTCGGTAAACCACGCTTTGGCGTTGGCATTGGCTGTTTGATAACGCAGCATGTCGAACAAGCCATTATCAAGCAGTGCCACACTAAATAAGTCAGGAGACTCAACCATGACAGCAGCGCCCAGCATTGCACCATTACTACGCCCGTAGAATCCGAGTTGATCACTGCGGGTGTATTGGTTGTTGATGAGGTAGTGTGCAGCGGCCTCGATATCGTGAATAACTTGTTGTTTGCCGGCTAACCGACCTGCCTCATGCCACTGCTCGCCAAATTCACCACCGCCACGGACATTGGCGATAGCGATCTGACCGCCAAGCTCTAACCAAGTTAACCAAGCGGGGTTGTATGCAGGCAACATCGATACACCAAAGCCACCGTATGCTACGAGCAGGGTCGGACGTTGAGTTGGCGCCGATGTAACATCTTTACCAATAATAAACATGGGGATGGGTTGCTGATCACTCGATAGGTAACTTACCTGAGTCGCCTCATAGTCATCAACACCAGCCGGCTGTTGAAATGAACGCCACAGGGTGGTGCGTTGCTGTGCTGCCTGATAGCGGTAGATACTACCTGGCTGAGTAAACTGTTCAAATTTGAAAAAGGCCTCATCACCATTTGCTGTGGCAGTGAGTTCTGAGATATGCCCTTGACCCGGTAACGCCAGTTCTCTGAGCATTTGCCCTTGATGATTTAAAATGACGAGTCTTGATTGTGCGTCGTCGAGGTAATGAACCATCAACTGGTCCTTGATGACCACGGCGTCGGCTAAGGTCTGTTCTTGCTCATCAACCAACACGCGATAGGGTTCTGTCGGTTGTTGACGATCAACAGCGACTAAGCGTCCTCGACCTTGCTCGCCGCGCAGTTTAAAAATCAAAGACTGCTGCGTGTTACCAATAAACGTCGCAAATGCGTTGTCTGGAAAATCTATTGCTGTGAGTTGATGTGGCTGTTGCGGGTTGTCTAACAAATACCAATTATTCTGATCGAACCCCGCGGTCGCCTTTACTAGAAGAGAAGACCCATGAGTGAGTGTATAGATATAGCTGTCATTGCTGATACCTGTTTCAATTTTCTGGTCTTCGGTTTGTGACGTGCCGATGCGATGAAAATATGTTTCGACGTGAGCCTGTCCGTCATATTCATTATTCCCAGCCTTGGGGTAACGGCTGTAATAGAACCCATTGGCGTTGGCTGTCCATGCAAGGTCGGTAAATTTGACCCCACTGATGACAGGCTGCTCGGGTAACGTGGGTTTAGCAACTGACGTCACGTACCAGTCGACCCAATCACTGCCTTGCTGGCTGAGGGCATATGCGATCAGTGAACCATCTGGTGAAACGCTAAAGTTATGAATCGACGTGGTGCCTTTATCATCGATTAGGTTGGGGTCAACAATCACATGTGGCGCCCCCGAATCGGAGTGACGTGCATAAAGCACTGATTGATGCTGTAACCCATCATTCTGAAGGTAGAACCAATGGCCTGCAGTCTCAATAGGCGCACTCGTGCGCTCATAATTAGATAGTTCGGTCAGGCGCTGGCGGATAAATTCTGCGCTACTCAGTTCATCCAAGTGTTGCTGAGAGAATGCACGTTGTGCAGATAGCCACTGTTGAACGCCCTGTTTTTGCTCATGTTCTAAAACACGGAACTCGTCAGTCACTGTCTTACCGTGATAGTCATCGTTGGCGGGTTCCGCGTTGATAGCTGGATAACCGTAAGGGTTTTCAGGGGTTGCAGATTTATCGCTCTGGCTTGAACACGCTGATACTAGAGTGACAATCAGAAGGCTCACAATCCGTATCATTTTCATAGGTTATCCTTTAATTGAGTGACTCTACCATTTTATGAACCCTCGCTCGGTGACTCAATCGCTTTACAAAAGTTTAGCGATATCTGACCTTAATACTGCGCTGAGCTGCTTGAACGTATCGACAGCGTAGGTACGTTTAAGTGATTCGATGGTGTGTTCGGGTACCCTGAAATCAGCGGGTGAACAGCGTAATTCACCGTTGTCACTGACTGTCGCTATGGCGCAGAGTGCACTATCGAGCGGCAGGATATACTGGTTGAACGCGCGCAAAAGCTTATTCGCTGTCGCACTGTAAGTTTTTGTTGGTAATTGCTGATCAAACCACCACTGATACTGTGCGTCTCCCCATTCGTACAATGGCACGCACTGGCTTTCGACTTGTGGGGTTAATGGTGAGACCCATAAAGAAGCGTAGCGAGCACTGACCCGATCTTGTTTTGAGCTTAAGCGTACGAGTCGGTAACCGTTATTTTTCCAAAATTGAGCTAAACCGGGCTCGTAACCAAAACTCGTGCCGAGTGCATCAATTTGGTTTGACTTAGCCCAACTGCGGATAGCGTTCAACATATCTGAAGCGATCCGTTGCCGGCGTTTACCTTGTTGTACTGCAATGCGACTGACTCGACACCAGTGAAGAGTCGCTAAGTCAGGGCTTTGTAAGAAATAACTTAAACTTTGCGGAAGAAGGTTCCCTGGCGGACGCCGCTTGCCCAACTGAACTTGCGTCGCAAGTGCTTGGCTAAGAGGCCCCTCTAGCGCGATCCACGCGACTGCAGCCACAACCTTATTCTCGATGTGCAGATACAGATACTGTTGCGGCTCATCGAGCAGCATCTTTAAATCATTGGGGCTACTTTGATAATGTGCCTCAAGTAGCAACTCAAACGCTTGATGTAGCGCACACTCAGGCAAGTCACTGGCGTGGTAAACACCACTGTTTAACTGATGGGTTAACTGCTCAGGTGCTGGGCTCAACAGTAGTGACTGGTTTAGCCAATGTTCGAGAGGGTCGTTGGCCAACCAGCGTAATGGCGCCTCTAATGTGTGCAGGCTAACTTTTGCAAAGCTTCGTTTTGCCCACTCAACAAAGTGAACGGCAAAACCTCGTCCACAGCCCTCGTAACCATCGACAGTTGTTGCCAGCATCCATGTGGGATAGTTTTTTACGAGCCGCTGAATGGCCCATAATGGAATGCCGGCGGCTTCATCAATGATAAGGCGCTCGTTAGTACTTGTTTGCCGCACAAGTGTGTCCCACGCAACAAATTGCACGTCGGGCGCATGTTTTAACAGCACTTGAGCGTTTGCCTTTCGCGGAGCAGTCACAATGCAAGGGGCTGCGTTTTTAGTCGTTGCTAGCGCTGTTCCTAAGCATGCGCTTTTGCCTCGGCCTCGTGGAGCAATAACAATGTGGACTGTTTCAGTGTCACGCAGTTGCTCAATTAGGTGTTGTTGAGCGACTGTCGGTAAGCGAGCAGGGACGGTGTCTGTTGACTCCGCCTCGGGGATCGCTTGCCAGCAATCAATCAAGCGTTTCAGCGCCGGGGTCGGCTGCAAAGGGATGAGTAAGCTGAGCTCGCCACCTGCCATAATGGTTCCGCACACGGTGGCGATTGCATCAAAGTTAACCGTATCGCGACAATCGATAATGACCCGACTAAATTCATGACCGAGGTAATCTCGATACCTGTGGGTGGGGGCATGTGCTGCTGAGTCACTATCCGATAGATAAAGTGTTTGATTATCCGTAACACCATCAAAAGAGGGGCTCAAAAGAGCCCCGTCTGTAACTAACCTTAAGTGTCTAAAGTCGGTGTTTTTTAGAACCACGTGATACCAAAAAACTTACTCATGACAGTATTAACGAACACGACGAATAAGATCGCCGGAATGAACGTGGTGATCGACACGCGCACATATTTCGCCAAAAATGTATTCGGATAATTTGGATTGCCCTCGGCCAGCTCCTGCTCAAGACTGGTATAGCGCCAGTGCCACCATACAAATAAACAAATCAGAAGGCCGTTAAGCGGCAGAATGGTGTCGTAGAACACATCGTAAATAACATCAAATACCGACTTTGTCGCACCGCCATAACTCACGAACTCGGTGAACGCGGGGATAAAGCCAAATGATGTCGCGGCAATAATGGTTAAGATTGTGGTTGCAGCACACATTACAGAGAGCGCTTTCTTACGTGATGTTCCGCGTTGCTGGATAATCGCAGCTGTTGGTACTTCAATGATAGAAACTAATGAGGTAATTGCGGCAACAAAAGCCAACAGGAAGAAAATAGTCGCAGCGATGCTTGCTCCTAAATATCCGATCGAAGCTTCAAGTGCGATAAAAATCTGCGGGAAGAATGAGAAAATCATGCTCACCGACGAGTCACTTAATGAGTTTGGATCGGTATCTGGGTTGATCGCAAAAATAGCAGGCAAGGTCATTAAGCCTGCTGTGAAGGCAACCGCGGTATCGGTAATAGCAACTAACTTACCTGAGGTGACGATGTCGTCTTTACGGCTAAAGTAAGAGCCGTAAGTGATTAGGATCCCCATCCCCAAAGACAAGCTAAAGAATGCTTGCGACAGCGCACCGCTAATCACTGAACCATCAATTTTGCTGAAGTCGGGTACTAAATAGAACTGGATACCCAATACCGCATTGTCGAGCGATAGAACAAAGATAACCAATAGAACCAGCATGACAAACAAAGCGGGCATCAAGAATTTTGCCGCTTTCTCAATGCCCTGGCGTACGCCGCCCATAAGAATGACGTTTACGATTAACGTAACAGCAACCAAGAAACCCACGAAGCTATAGTCGTTGACGAATTGGCCAAAGTAACTGGGGTCGGCGAGTTTATCTAAGTCGCCTATTGCGGCGTGGTATAGATAGCCAAAAATCCATACGGTGATCACCATATAGAAAATTGCGATCATGAACGGTGTTAGGACGGCCAAAAAGCCAGAAAAACTCCAAAATGGTTTGCCGCTGCCGAGCGCTAAGTATGAGCCCAGCGGGTTTTTTTGTGCCTTACGACCGAGACCCATTTCAGCCAGCATTACGGGCAGACATATAAATGCAACAAATAGAGCGTAAATTAGCAAAAATGCGCCGCCGCCATTTTTTGTCGCAGCGACGGGGAATCCGACCAGGTTACCAATACCAACTGCTGAACCTGCAGCAGCTAGAATGAACCCGATCTTCGAACTGAATTGATCGCGTTGTTCGCTCATTAGTTTCCTTCTTCTTTTTAATTGTTATTGTCGAGCTCATTTTTGCGAGCTAAAAATTTAAGCAATCCTAGCAAGGGGCAAGGCACTCGGCAAGCGTACGCCCATCTGTTCTGCGATTAAAGGTGTAAAGCCCGAGTTTAATAAGAAAATTTAAGAAGTTTTAAGGCGCTCTTCAGGAGTTTTAATCTCCTTTAATTCAAGCTCTCTCGTACTGATTTTGTTCGAGGTACACCTATGAGTTTTATCAAGAAGAGCCATAGCAACCCATTTGCAACGATTGTTTGTTTTTTAATTGTTGTGATCCTTGGGTTAAGCACGCTGAATAAATTGCCTGTTCAGTTGATGCCGAATATTGACCGTCCTGTTATCACCATACTCAACTCTTGGCGCTCTGCCTCTCCTAAAGATATGGAGTCGGAAATCGTTGAGCCCCAAGAGCATATGCTTAAAAGTATTGTTGGCATTGAGGAACTCAGCAGTACCGTGCGGAATGGTATTGCACTTACTAAGATTGAGTTCGCTGTCGATGCAGACATGCAACAAGCTTTTATGAATGTGATTAATGCGTTGAACCAGGTCAAAGGCATGCCGCGTGATGCGGAAGAACCAACGACCATCCTAGGTGAGCTTGAAAGTGGCACCGCGACAATGATGGTACAGAAGATTGGCGGTGATCGTTCGAAGGACTTTACCGGTGTTCAGGAACTGATTAAGCAAAAAGTTGAACCTGAACTGCGCAAAATTAATGGTGTAGCCGATGTTTCTTTGCAAAGTTACCTGACCAACCAACTTCAAGTGGTTTTTGACCCATACAAACTCGCTGCTTTAGGTATTACGATTCCTCAGTTGTTAGATAGTGTTAGCCAATCAAAGGACTTTTCCGGCGGGTTTTCTCAAGTGGGGCGACGCGAGTACTCTGTTCGCTACTTGGGTCAGTACACTCCAGAAGATATGGCGCAAATGGTGATTGCCCATAATAACGGGCGGCCAGTTTACCTTCATGAGGTGGCGCGAGTGAGTAAAGGTCACAGTGAGCAGCGCAATTTTGTTTATCGTAACGATGCGCCCGCGTTCTATATCACTTTAGACGCCGCAAAAAATGCCAACACGGTGAAAATATTTGAACAGCTGAAGACAGTGATCGCTGATTTAAATGAGAGAGAGTTAAAATCTCGCGGACTTGAGTTGGTGCTCAGCTTCGATGCCTCCACACATATCAAGCGCGCAGTGGCTTTAGTAAAAAACAATCTTGGTTTCGGTATTGCCCTTGCCATGCTAATGCTATACGGAATGATCAGGGGCGTTCGCTCAACACTATTGATTAGTGTCACGATCCCAGTCTCTCTATGTGCGGCATTACTTGGTTTAGGGCTTCTCGACCGGTCTCTTAATATTATCTCACTTGCTGGGCTTGCCTTTTCAACAGGGCTTGTTCTGGATGCTGCGATCGTCGTTCAAGAGAATATTGTTCGGCTCAGACAACAAGGCCTTGCGCTCATGGATGCATTGGTGCAGGGCACTAGGGAAGTGGCAAGAGCACTTTTTGCAGCCACGCTTACGACGGTCGCTATTTTTGCTCCAGTGGCCTTTCTCGGAGGCGTTGCCGGTCAACTGTTTTATGACCTTGCAATAACCATGACCATCGCGGTTATCGCTTCGATGATGACCGCTTTATTTCTTATCCCGGTGCTGACTGGACTGCTATTTAAGGATAAGGATGTTCACAACAACGAAAGCCAAATCTGGCAACGTTTAGCGGGCATCTATAATCGCTTATGTAGTAATTTTTCTCAGGCATGGCTCTGGGTACTGAGCATGGCTGTCGTGGCTAGTTTAACGATTATCTTTTTAGCACCCAAAACCGATTTCCTACCAGAAGCCAAGTGGGAGGGGATCATTGCTGTGCTGCAAACGCCTCCGGGTGCGAATTATGAGGTGTTGGAAAAGGAACTTGGACAGACACTGATCAAACGTTTACAGCCTTACCGAAACGGTAGCAAGACACCGTCTATAAAGGACTTTAACTTAGCTATGAGCGCTGGTGGCAGAGTCTTGTTTATCTATCCCGAAAAGGCAGAAGACTCAAAGGAACTTCTGAATTTGCTGCAAACCGAGATACTTGCCGACCTTCCTGATACGCGTGGTGTTGCCTTTAACATGTCACTGCTCAACTCAATGGAAGTCAACGGCGGGCGCAGTGTTTATATGGACTTTTCTGGGCGTCTAGATGAGACCACTCGTTTAGTGATTGAACGCACAATCGCATCATTACGTGACAAATTGCCCGGTGGCTATGTGCGACAAGTACCGGGTGCTCAGTTATTGCAAGCGCAGCTTAATATCACGCCCAATAACTATGCTGTTGCGAATGCAGGGCTGAGTAGAAATCAATTGGGGCAAATTATCCGCAGCCTTACCGATGGTCAATACGTCGGAGAACATTTTGACGGCGTTCTTCGTCGCGATGTGATTGTTAAAGCGGACAAATGGACTTCGCCCGAACAGCTGCAAGCCGTGCCTTTGTATACACCGACCAGTGGCGTGCAAACCGTTGATCAGCTGACTGAACAAGAACGCACGGTGAGTGCTACGCGGTTGCGTCGTCTCGGGGGTCAACGCGTACTGACTATTGGCGTTTCTCCTCCAGAAGGAATGTCGTTAGAAGAGGTCGTTGAAATTATGCACCAAGCAAAAACCGAAGCAGAGCAACAACTCGGTTCAGACACGTTTATTAATTTGAGTGGCGGTGCGGATGATTTAAATGAAACGATTAACGCGATGATGGTGAACTTTCTATTTGCAGTGTTGATCTTGTTCCTCATTATGGCGGCTATTTTCCGGTCAATTGGCGATAGTTTATTAGTTTTATTGACCACACCTGTTGCTGTTGCTGGGGGCGTCTTAGGTTTGTGGGTTCTTAACCTACTACAGTTTCAGCCGCTCGATCTGCTCACCATGATTGGCTTTGTTATCTTGCTTGGTTTAGTCGTAAATAACGCCATTCTTCTGATTGAACGGACACGGGCAGGGCAACAGCATGGCTTAACGATTACAGCCGCGATTAAGCAAGCGCTTCAAGAACGTGTACGTCCGATTTATATGAGTTCCCTAACATCTGTGGTTGGCATGCTACCGCTTGCGTTTACTCCGGGTGCTGGCAGTGAACTGTATCGTGGCCTTGCTACGGTCATTATGAGCGGCATGTTGTTTAGCACACTGTTTATGATGGTGTGTATGTCGAGCTTGCTCATGGTGAGTGAGCAACTTAAAGCCAAGTTTAGCCGTTTAAAATCGCTCGCCCCTGTTTCTAATGATTTCAATTAATCGGAGTGCCTAATTATGTATCAGCAAACATCAAAAATTATTTTCTTACTTGGTTTATTGGTGTCACTTTCGCCTTGGGCGAATGAGAAACCTGTGGTTTCAGTAGCTAAGGTGAAAGCAGAGCAGGTCAGTGCAGAGATCAAAGTAACAGGACAGGTTCAATCACGATTTAACTCCGAACTATCCTCAGGCGTATCGGGAATGCTTGAGTGGGTTGCAGAAGTTGGCGATGAAGTTAAACAAGGTGATGTGTTAGCACAGCTTGATAAACGGCAACTGGAACTCGCTCATAAACGCCTAGGCGTACAAATTCGACGGAAGCAAGTTGAAGTGAGGCAGGCGACTCAAAGTTACCAACGCTTAGTTTCATTAAAGCGTTCACAATCGGTATCACAACAGGCTATTGATAATGCCCTAGCAGACATGGAACTTGCGCAGGCTGATCTCGAGTTATTAATGTTAGAGCAACAACAAGCGTTGGATAACCTCAATAAAGCGACGATTGTTGCACCTTTTGATGGCGTTGTTGTTGAGCGCTTTATTCGAGAGGGGCAAGGAGTCACATCGACAACACCTATTTTGCGGCTGGTGAACCTTGAAGCGCTTGAAGTGCGCGTACACGGTCCGTTAAAAATGGGGCGCTATTTAAAGCACAAAGGCTATGCTGATGTTTATTCAACCAAGCAAGTCACTCGTCTTGAATTGCGTGCCATTGTTGCGGTAAGTGACGACCGTTCGCAAACTTTCTCTGCATACTTACCGATTCCTGAGCCATTGGTCGAGCGATTTAATATTGGTCAGGTGGTCAGTGTGAGTGTGCCAAGCTCACAAGTAAAAAATCACTTCACCGTTCCTCGTGATGCTCTATTGCTTGACGACGGGCGCTATTCAGTCTTTGTGTTAGATGATGAGCAGGTAGCGCATCGTGTTGATGTTGAACTCTTGCAGGGGAGCGGTGACCGCATTGCAATCAAAGGCAATGTGCGGCCAAACCAACGCGTTATTGTGCGTGGCGCAGAGACCATGCGAGAGGGTGAGACGGTACGCATCCTGTCAGCAAATGAGTTTCCGTTGGCCACTTAGCGCTGTGTTGTTTTAGCAATCTGCTGCTTAATTTCATGGAACCCTGGATACCCTGACAGCCTTTGATACAACGGATCAACAGGAATAAAAGTAGCAGCAGGTTGCTTTTCGTTTACCGCCCGACCGAGCCACTCAATCGCTTTATCATAGTTTCCAGCAATGATGGCGTAACGAGCCCAAGCCAGCGGCGGCGCATGCTGACCTAAGTTAAGTTGTATCTTTTCTTCAAACAAACGGGCATAGACACTTTGCAAACCTGAGCTAAGGTAGAGCGTTTTGTAGTGATTTACCTGCTCATCGGGCATGCCTTCCGACTTCATCAACTGAATGAGTGTTGAAAAAGCTTCCTCATCGTTGTTTGTCATGATAGCGATTCGGTTGAGCATACGGGGCGAAAGAACGGATTCTGCTTCGGAATTGGCGATTCTTTGAATTTCGGCCTTAGCGCGCTGATACCGGCCTTGCATTAAGTAAACATATGACAAATTGAGGTATTTGTAGTAGTCGGGATTAGTTTGCCGTAGTTCATCAAAGAGCGCCTCAGCCTCTGCAAACTTACCTTGAGAGATGAGTAACTCTGAATAACCTAAATAGACAAGCGGGTTGTCGGGACTGTATTTCAAAGCGTTCAAATAATAGGATTCAGCGGTTTCGAATGCCCAATTAGCACTTTGTTCAATGAAGGCTTTCAATACCCACGCCTCACCATTGCTATTATCACGCGAGAGCACGAAGTCGGTTAGACTGAGTATTTCCTCTTTATAAATACCGATATCGCGAAAACCGTTAAGCTGGCTAATGTTAATTTTTGCGAGTGCGATCGTGTTATAAGCGGGCAAATAGTTGGGATACTGGTCGATTAGCTCCCGTGCTTTGGAAACTGCTAACTGATACTGAGCTAAGTCGTTTGACTCTGTGTGAGCGCGTATGTCTTGGTGACGCTGATCAAGTTTCTCGAGCGTTGTTGGCGAAAGCTGTGCCGTTTGAGCGCTTTCGTGCTGCATTATAAAAAAGCTGGCGCATGTAACCAGCACTACCAGAGTGATAGCAGCGTAAACAGGATAACGTTTGCGTTCACTCTGGTGATTTTCCAGCGTTGAACTGAATTCAGTAGTGTCGGTTACTTCGGGGAGCCATTGATAACCTTTTCCCGACAGGGTTTTTATAAACTTTGGATTGAGACGGTCATCTTGCAGCACCTTGCGTAGTTTGCTAATGGCGACAGATAAGCTGTCTTCGTTGACAATCCGTTCCGCCCAAATTTGGCTCATTAAGTACTGTTTATCAAGAGGTTGCTGAGGGTGTCGGCAAAATACTGTTAATAGGTCACTGACGCGTTGCTCTAGAATAGTCTCTGTCGTGAGATGCACTAGTTTATTTTCGAGCGGGAAAAACGCGTAATCAGAAAAATAAAATACGTTGTCCATAACGATGCTTAATTGTTTTTTAAGCAAACTTACTATTTACCAGGTTTCAGAGCAACTCTTACCAAGACTGCATTTCTATAATCCGTGAAACACACCGTTGAAATGGAAACTTAAGTAGCTCTGCTTGGTACAGGCGATCAGGCTCATCGGCGGCGTTTAGCACCAGTAAACAACCGCGGTCGTAGCATTCATCGACCAACGCAATAAAACGACGCGCTTCGTTATCTAAGTGGCTCTCGTGCTGATGTGTGGCGGCGCGTTGATAACCTTCCTCAATACCTTGCTGGGCAGCATGTTTGGGCTTAAAGGTAAAACGCGGAACATGATTAATCGCAATTTGCTTATAGCGGGATGCCAGCTCCATGTAGTCGCGTTGACTTCGAGGACCGGAGCAAAGCTGATTAAAGTCAAATAAGATGGCGCTGTTAGAGCCGCATTGGCACGGCAACTCGCGGTTCATAATGGTAACGGAGTCACGCGGTGTTAAATCACCGAACTGATTGGTGACATGCTGTTTGAAGCGATGCTCTGGCAAGTCGATAAAGTAGTAGGGTGCCTCGCCTTGTTTCAGTCGTCGGTAATCAATGCCCGAATCAAGGTCAACGATATCGCATTGTTGCTCGAGTAATCGAATAAAAGGCTCAAAACGATGACGCGCCAGTCCACCGCGATACAGTTCAGACGGCGGCGTATTTGAGGTGGTTACGAGGGTCACGCCATGGCTAAATAACGCTTGCCAGAGGTTAGCTAATAGCATGGCATCACCAATATCTTCGACGATAAATTCATCAAGGCATATCACGCGATAATCCTGCGCCCATGCTTCTGCGATACTCAATAAGGGGTCGGATTCACCTTGGCGCTGGTTGAGCTGGTCGTGGATATGCTTCATGAAGTGGTGATAATGCAACCTGACTTTTTCTGAAATGTTCAACTGACCGTAAAACAAATCCATCAACATCGACTTTCCGCGCCCCACCGGGCCGTAAATATACACAGAGGTTGGTTCAATTGACTGAACAAGTTGCTGGCGAAGGTGTTCAAGCCGTGCGCACACTGATGCTTGCAGCGTATCTGCTTGTAATTTTCCCGAGTGGATTAGGCTTTGATATTGAGTTTTTATCATAAAAAAGCGGCCGGTTGAGGGAACCGGCCGAACTCGTTGCTAGTGAACAGCCATTAATACATCATGCTGTATAACGTTCTACGCGCCTTGGATGCGAGCGGATCACCATCAGGTAGCTGATTGATGACGTCCAAAACGTACTTTCTGGCTTCTGTGCTTGCAGGGTCTTTGCGCATGACATCAAATAACAATGCAATGGCTTCTTCGTCTCGGTGTGACTGGTGCAATTGCAACGCCAATTTGATTTTTAGTTCAGTGTTGTCAGGCGCTTCCTCGACTTGCGCTTGTAGCGCTTGTATTTCTGGCGAGTCGGCACTGTCTTCGGCAAGCTCGATTTTGCTCATAATGCGTTGATAGTCGCTATCCTGCTCAACCATCGGGATACTCGCAGCAAGCTCTTTTGCTTGCGCTAAACGACCATGATCGACGGCGGCTTCGGCGAGAAGTTTAACCGTAACCATATTGCGACTATCAATGTCATAGGCTTGTTTAGCCTGCGTGTAGGCTTCTGCCGCGTTACCTTCAGCAAGTGCTTGCTGGGCTCTCTGGATGAAGGTGTCTGCTGGACCTGGTAGGTGGGGTTCAAGCAGGGTCATAATTTCGGATTCAGATTTAACACCGGCGAAGCTATCAACGGGCTGCCCGTCTTTAAAGAAGGCTACCGTTGGTAAACTACGCACGCCAAACTGCATGGCGAGCTCTTGTTGCTCGTCACAATTAATCTTTGCCAAGGTAATATCATCGGGGTATTGGCTCGCAATACGCTCGAGCACAGGCATCAATTGTTTGCATGGTTCGCACCAATCCGCCCAAAAATCAATGATGACTAAACGCTCTTTTGAACCTTCTAGTAAAACCTGCTGAAAATTCTGCAAGGTAATATCGACAATATTGCTTTGTGCCATGAGTCAGCCTTTATTTAAATGTATCAATACCATGCAACATCGGGGCTATGGATAAGAAATTCAATGGCGAAATTACTTAAGCCATGCCAGCACCTTGTCCTTAAGTTGGGTGTAGGGTGGGTATCGCAGTGCAACATCAAACTTAAATGAACGGGTCATAACCGACTTGTGGTGACTTAGCGTATCGAATCCGAATTTGCCGTGATAACGACCCATTCCACTTTGACCTACACCGCCGAACGGAAGCTCTTCATTGAGCATAAACATCAAGGTATCGTTAGCGCAGTAGCTACCAGCACTAACATGCGTTTTAATCTGTGCCAGCGTCCGGTTACTTTTACTGAAGGCGTAGCAAGCTAGAGGTTTAGGTTTCGCGTTAACGTAGTCGATGGCGGTTTGGATAGACGACACTGACTTGATGGGCAGAAGCGGGCCGAAAATCTCTTCATGATGAAGTGGGTGTTGGTCATCTAATCCATCAAGATTAATCAGCGTGGGTGCGATGTATTTTTCCTTACGCTTATAATCGCCACCTGTGAGCACTTCAGTGCCTTCCATTAATTTGATTAAGCGCTGCCAGTGATTGACACTGATAATCCGACCATAATCATCACTTTGTTGTGGATCGGCGCCATAGAAAGTTTCGATTTGACGCTTTATTTGCTCAATCAACGCGTCGCGCACCGTATCCTGAACTAGAACATAGTCAGGTGCGATGCACGTCTGACCCGCATTAAGGTACTTACCCCAAACGATCCGCCGTGCGGTCACTTCAAGATCGCAGTCCTCACTCACAATCGCCGGACTTTTTCCGCCGAGTTCGAGAGTTGTCGGTGTTAAATGAGTGGCGGCATTGCGAAGCACAGCCCGAGCGCCATTACTGCCACCCGTGTAAAAAATGTGGTCAAACGGGAGCTGGGTTAACTGATCAGCGATTGCTACATCGCCAGTGACGACTTTGATGGCATGACTATCAATATAATCACTCAGCTTGTTAGCGATCACTTCGGCTGTTTTAGGCGCGTGCTCTGAAGGTTTTAGCACCACACAATTACCGGCGGCAATGGCTGCGATAGCGGGTGCAATAAGTAATTGCAGTGGATAGTTCCAAGCCCCTAAAACGAGCACCGTCCCCAATGGCTCTGGATACAGTTGGCTGGAGCCTGGCCATGCGAGTAAGGGGGTTCGTACACGGGTCGGTTTAATCCATTTGGCGAGATGCTTTAAGGTATAGTCGATGTGACTCAGCAAATAGTTAAGTTCCGTGAGTCGACTTTCGCTGGGATGTTTACCTAAATCATCGGCTAGCGCCTGCTCTATGGCGTGTTGTTCATGGGTTAAAAAACGCTTTATACCTTCGAGCTGCTGTTTACGCCAAAAAACCGGGCGTGATAGCCCGGTTTTATAGGTGTTACTGAGTGATGTGAATAACTCAGTTACGGATGGGGTGGTGCTCATTCAAGTCCGCCTAACGTAATGGTCTTAATCTCTAGATATTCATCTATACCGTATTTTGACCCTTCGCGTCCAATGCCCGACTCTTTGATACCACCAAACGGGTTATAGGCATGAGAAATACCGCCGGTATTAACGCCGACCATGCCATATTCCAACCCTTCACTGACGCGGAATATGCGCGCTGTGTCTTTCGCCGCAAAATATGAAGCCAATCCAAAAGGCGTATCATTTGCCTGTTGTACGGCTTCTTCCTCGGTTTCAAAGGTAGAAATCGCAATCACTGGACCAAAAATTTCTTCTTGCGTGATATCCATCTCTTGGGTGACGCCTGATACGACTGTGGGCGCGTAGAACAAGTCACCGAGTTCGGTCATCACCGAACCACCGGCTTCGATCGTTGCACCGTCAGATTTAGCACTGATAACAAGGCGCTGAACTTTATCGACGGCGTCTTGATCAATAAGTGGACCGAGGTCAACATTTTCTTTGTCTCCAGGTCCTACATTCAGTGCTTTAACTTTGGCGACGATTTTCTTAACGAATTCATCTTTAACGCTGTCTTGTACAAGCACGCGGTTAGCTGAAATACAGGTTTGGCCGCCGTTGCGGAATTTACAGGCCATGAGTTGCTCGGCCGCTTCATCTAAATCGGCATCATCAAACACGATGAATGGCGCATTGCCGCCAAGTTCTAAAGAGATCTTCTTAATGTTCTCGGCACATTGTTTCATCAAAATTTTGCCGACACCTGTTGAACCGGTGAATGACAGCTTTCTGACTTGCTTAGATGTGGCAAGAATCTCGCCGACCGTTTTTGAGTCGGTCGTTGGTAAAATATTAATCACTCCGTCAGGGATACCCACTTCGCTAGCGAGCTGAGCCAATGCCAAGCTTGATAACGGTGTCAGTTGGGGCGGCTTAACAACAATGGTGCAGCCAGCTGCTAATGCGGGTGCGACCTTGCGTGTGATCATTGCATTTGGAAAGTTCCAAGGAGTGATTGCGGCGCATACACCAACCGGCTGCTTAATCACCATTACACGCTTACTGTTGTCAGTGATCGGTAAGATGTCTCCATTGATACGTTCCGCTTCACCCGCAAACCAATCAACAAAGCTGGCGCCGTACTCTACTTCGCCCACCGCTTCGGCGACAGGCTTGCCTTGCTCGGCGCTCATCAGTTCACCTAACGCCTGTTTGTTGTCGATAATCGCCTGATGCCATTTACGCAATAACGCAGCACGCTCTTGAGTTGATGTGGTGCGCCATTTGGCTAAAGCTGTTTCAGCCGCGTTGATAGCCCGCTGGGTAAGGTCTCCATCAGCGTCGGCCACTTCAGTGATTACCTCGCCATTGGCAGGGTTGGTGACGGCAAATCGTTTTTCCGTCGGTACCCAGTGTCCCTCAATAAAACAATCCTGCTTCGTGAGTGACGACATTGAGTGAGATGACATAACGCCTCCTGTTATTCGGGTTAGTATATCAATGTAGGCAAAAAGCAGCAGAATGGTTCAGTTTTTTAGAAAAATAAATGTTTATCTATGCGTAAATGCATAAAACGTATACAAATGAGTTGTAATTTTCTTATAACTCGGTACAATTCGCGCCTCGCAGTTATCCGTGATAAATAATCTGCGACCGAGTAAGGGTAAGCCTAATTTCTAGAGATGCTCAAAAGCATAATGGTGGCCGGGCGAAACCCTCGAACACACATCGTGGTTTGATACCACCTTATGATTTTGAGAATTTTATGAAAAATGATACTACAGCTGTGTCTTTCCAAGACATGGCATTGCCTTCTGTTGTCTTAAATCAACTTGAAGCTTTAGGTTTCACACAACCTACCCCTATCCAGCAACAAGCCATTCCTAGCTTATTAGAAGGCAACGATGTGCTGGGTGAAGCGCAAACAGGTACAGGTAAAACCGCCGCGTTTTCTTTGCCTGCGTTAGCGTCTATCGATGTAAACCAACGCCAAACTCAAATGCTTGTTGTTACACCTACCCGAGAGCTCGCGATTCAGGTCGCTGATGCCATCGAAAGCTTTTCTAAGCTGATGAAAGGGATGGAAGTTGCAACGGTATACGGTGGCAGCGCATTTGGTCCGCAAATCCAAGCCCTCAAGCGTGGTGCTTCTGTGGTTGTTGGTACGCCTGGACGTTTAATCGACTTGCTCAACAAGAAAGTGTTAAAGCTCGATGGCTTGCGCTTTGCTGTGTTGGATGAAGCCGATGAAATGTTAAACATGGGCTTCATTGAAGACATCGAAACGATTTTACAGTCGGTGCCAGATACTGCACAACGTGCGTTATTCTCGGCGACGATGCCTACGGCGATTCGTAAGTTGGCAAAGACTTACTTAACTGAGCCTGTCAATATCCGCATTGCTCCGGTAGAACAAGCCAAAGCAAACATTCGTCAGCGCGCATGGAAAGTCATGGGTATGACGAAAATGACCGCATTGACTCGTCTTTTAGAAGTGACGGAATACCAGCGTGCGTTGGTGTTCGTGCGTACACGCCAAGACACGATGGACGTCGCTGAATTATTGCAACGCCAGGGTTTCCGTGCAGCACCATTGAGTGGTGATTTGAACCAGGCACAACGCGAGCAGACAGTGACGCAATTGCGCAGCGGCCATATTAAAGTTTTGGTCGCAACTGACGTTGTTGCACGTGGTCTTGACGTACCTGAAATCACTCACGTAATTAACTATGACTTGCCAAGTGATACTGAGTCTTACGTTCACCGTATCGGTCGTACCGGTCGTGCTGGCCGTAGTGGTGAGGCGATCTTGTTCTATCGTGGAAAAGAACGTCACTTGTTGCGTCATTACGAGAAACTGACTAACGGCTCAATCGAATACTTTGACGTACCGTCAGCTGATGAATTGAGTCGCTTCCGTCAAGAGCAGTTGCAGCAGAGCCTGTTGAAGCAGCTCGAGGCGGACGTTGATACAAATATCCAGCAGCTTCTTGCTCGCTGGTTGGAAGATGGCTCGATGACTGCGGAGCAAGTTGCTTTGAGCTTGCTTGCGCAACGTAACGAGCAACAGCCGTTATTCTTAAAAGAAGAGCGACGTCCGCGTCCGGAACGTACTGAACGTGCAGAACGTGGTGAGCGTGATAATGCACGCCCACAGCGTGGCGAGAAGCGTGTACGTGCAAACACTAAACGTGTGCCAGATAGTGAATTTGATACCTACAAGATCCAAGTGGGTCGCGATCACGGTGCACGCCCTGGTGATATCGTTGGCGCAATTGCTAACGAAGCAGATATCGATAGCCAATTTATCGGTCAGATTCAGTTATTTGCTCAACATTCACTGGTTCAATTGCCAAAAGGTATGCCAGCAGAACTGAAGAAAGCGTTGCAGCGTACTCGAGTACGTCAACAACCGATGGCACTTGAGTTATCGGATAGTCCACTTAAGAAAATGCCGCCTCGCGCGAGCAAAGGCAACAGCGACAACCGTCGCCGCGCCCCGCGTAAAGGCCAACCGGCTGCGCGTCGATTTAATTAATCGGCGTTAGCCACTCCGATATCGGCCAGTGATTGCGTGACAATCATCTGGTCGATGTCATATCCCCATTCATTTGCTTTAGCTAGGGCAAAGTCAATATCACTCTGATCGACCTTGGGTGAGCGTGATAGCAACCAAAAATAATCATGCGAATCACTCGTGACAATTGCCATGCTGTAATCGGGCGATAACCAACTCACGTAGTAACCACCATAGAAAGGCCAAAAAAACGTGACTTTATAAGCTGCCGTCATACCTTGCACAGGCTCTGCTTTGCCAATCGCTGTTTGCCATTCTTTATCGACCACGTTGTAGCCGCGATTAGTGACCTCAATGGTGCCATCTGCATTTAAGCGATACTCAGCCGTTACCCCTTGTAAGTTCTCTTCGAAGCTGTGGGGCATGCGAACAATCTCATACCATTTGCCTAAATACTTTTGTGCAGAGAAGTTCTTTACGGGAGGCGCAACCGGTGTTGGATCAGACTTGCAACCCGATACGCCAGCGACCACGGACAATGTGACCAGACCGAAAATGACTTTACTGAGATAATTCATGTTATAACTCATCCATGTTGTTGAGGTAATGTTCCGCTTGGTCCAATAAAGCGCGTTGTTCTTCTTGAGGCTTCTTGTTCCAAAGCGAATACATCATTGCCATACGTTGATTATTGCTAAAATGGGACTCGTGTCGAGACAAGAATTGCCAGTATAGCGAGTTAAATGGGCAGGCGTTCGTGCCCGTCTTTTTATCGGGACTGTAGCGGCACTGTGCGCAGTGATTACTCATCTTCTTGATATAGTTAGCACTCGATATGTACGGTTTGGTGGCGAGCACACCGTTATCGGCGAACTGGCTCATGCCTCGCGTGTTGGGGAGTTCAACCCATTCAAGTGCGTCAATGTAAATACCCAAATACCAAGCGTCAACTTGATCGGGATCGCAACCTGCAAGCAGTGCAAAGTTCCCGGTGAGCATGAGTCGCTGGATATGGTGCGCGTATGCGTACTTTAATGATTGCTTGATGGCTTGCGAGAGACAGCGCATCTGGGTCTCGCCGTTCCAAAAGAACTGAGGTAGATCGCGTTGATGGTTAAGGGCATTCAGGTTTTTATAAGCCGGCATGTGATGCCAATAAATCGCACGTATGAATTCACGCCAACCAATAATTTGTCTCACAAACCCTTCGACTTGATTAATCGTAATGCTGTCTTGGTTTTCACGCCAGTGAGCAATGACCGCGTTAACCACTTCCATGGGGTGAAGCATCTTACTGTTCATCGCAAAGGATAGTCGTGAGTGATACAAGCTCCACGCGTGATCATGTACTTCTGTATCGGTCATGGCATCTTGGTAAGTACCAAAATGCGCCAATTGGTGTTGGCAAAAGAACGCTAAAATATCACGTGCTTGTTGGCGTGTTGTCGGCCAAATGAATTGCTTCGGATCGATTTCACCGAACGACTGTACATCTTGGTCTTGAAGCATTTGATGAATTTCAGTGACGTCGTTTTCGGGACAATAAGGGGCCACCACGGTTTCATTTTTGGGTAGTTTATTGCGGTTTTGATGGTCGTAGTTCCATTGACCCCCTTCGGGTTTGTCGCCTTCCATCATTATATTAAACTGCTTTCGTACGCGACGATAAAAACTTTCCATGAGGAAGTTATCTTTGCCTGGGAACCACTCGGATAAAATGGCTCTAGGCGTCAGAAAGTGCTCACTATCAACCCAATTAATATCGAGGTCGAGTTTACCTGCCCAGCTACGCAATTGATGGTCGACGCGATACTCATCCGGCAACATACAGCTCAGGTTGGCTTTGGTGTGTTGTTGGAGGAGGTTTTCTAAATTATTCGTCAGTGATTGCGTGTTATCCGCGTCATCTAACCTGATGTAATGAACGCGATGACCCGCGTGCTCGAGCGCTTGAGCAAAGTTGCGCATGGCAAGAAAAAACGCAGTGATTTTTTGTATATGGTGTTTGACGTAATCCGTTTCCTGACGCATCTCCATCATCACATATAACACGTGGTCCTGCTTCTCTCGCCACCAACTATGTTTAGCATTCAGCTGATCGCCAAGTACTAAACGAATTTCGGTTATTTTAGTCATTGCTTGCTGAGATACCCTTTAACGGAATTTCTTTGACCGATTTATCCGGTTTAGCATAGCTCAGACGAAACAGTCTCGAAGTGCTGTGATAGCAATCGAGTCCCGACACAGCGACAGTTTCTAACTGGGTCAAGTCAATATAACCGTCTTCCTGTATTGCTTCTTCTCGAGTTTGGATCCATTGAATTTCACCGATAACGAAATCGGTTCCGTTGTGCGTAATATTGGTGATCTCGACCAATTTAACACCCATCGTCAATGGACTTTCTTTAACGAGAGGCGCATGAAAACCATTACAACGTTCCGGTGTTAAACCAGTCGCCTCAAACTCGGACGTCGTACGGTCATAACGCGCCGCCGTTTGATGAGCGGCTTTGACTATCGACTGCGATACATGGTTTATCGTGTAAACACCTGTTTCCTCGATGTTTTCAAGTGTATGTCGCTCGACTGAGTTGGGACGCATAATAAAACCAATCAGTGGTGGATTAGCGCCCAAATGAACCACTGAGCTAACAATGGCTAAATTGTCTTCATTTTTACGGCTGCTTGTGCCAATTAAATTCGCGCTTTTATAACCCGATAGTGAGTTAATGAAGTTAACGCGGTGGCGGTTATCCATATTTGCTAAATCGGCTTGAGCGATGTGTTTGGTCATATAGTGAATACTCCTCTTTGCCTTCAGTTACGTGCTAATCTTGGGATAGGATCTAATACCGAACTGCTTTAATTTGTGGCATTATGGGCAGATTAGATGATTAGGGAGCCGTTATGAGCGACGCACAACAAAAAGTGAATGTAATCTGCATAAAATGGGGTGACAAATACGGTAGCGATTATGTGAATACGCTATATTCCATGGTCAGCCGTAATTTAAGTCTGCCACACCGATTTGTATGCTTTACTGACGAAGCTGAGGGGATTCGCAGTGAGGTCGAAGTGAAGCCAATTCCGAAGATTGGGTTTGAGGACTTTGACGAGAAAAAGCCGTGGGCAAAAGCGCACGGATGGTTAAAACTCACGTGCTTTGCAAATCCTTTGTCGGATCTGACGGGACCGACTTTGTTCCTTGATTTGGATATTGTTATTGTTGGCTCGCTCGATGATTTCTTTACTCCTGAAGGCGACTTCATGGTGATCAAAGAGTGGGATAAATCAGACGCGACCGGTAATACCTCGGTGTTCCGCTTTGAAGCAGGCGCGCATGAGGATGCGCTTGATTACTTAAAGGCGGATCCCGAAAAGGCCACTGATCCTGTGCGCAATGAGCAAGAGTATATTACTCAGTTTGTCGATCGCCAAAACCGCCTTAAATATTGGCCGGAGCAATGGTGCCGAAGCTTTAAGCGCCACTGTATTCGTCCGTTTCCATTGAGCTTTTTCCAACAGCCTCGGATCCCTAATGACGCGCGTGTGATCATTTTCCATGGCAAGCCACACCCAGATGATGCGTTGGCTGGTCGTAGCGGTAAATGGTACCGTAAAGTGCTGCCGACCCGTTGGATAGCCGAATACTGGCAATAACGATGTTACGTTGGCTCTACGGCGGTGTGATGACGGCTATCACGCCGCTGGCGCTTGCTTGGTTTTTTTATCGAGGACGCAGGGATGCTGGGTATCGCAAATACCTGCGTGAGCGCCTTGGTATTATGAACGCTTCAACCGATAAGCAGAACGGGCTTCTTATTCATACGGTATCGGTAGGCGAAACTATTGCTGCTCGGAGTCTTATCCGACAGGCCATCGAACAGTTTCCCAATTGTCCCATCACGATTAGTTGCATGACACCGACAGCGCGTCGCCTCATCAAACAAAGCTTTGGCGATAGTGTCAGCGTGTGCTATTTACCTATCGATAACCCATGTTCCGTACGCCGGTTTTTGTCGCAACTGAGACCGCGTGCGATATGGGTGATGGAAACAGAACTTTGGCCAAACTTGATGCATCATGCGAGCCGGCGCTACATTCCTGTGAGTCTTTTAAACGCGCGGCTATCAAAGCGGTCAGCTCGAGGGTATGCGCGAGTAGATCGATTAGTACGTGACAGTTGGAAAAGCCTTGCCTATGCTGGCGCTCAGTCACGTGCCTCTGCTCGACGTATGCGATGCCTCGGTATGCGAAATGAGCGGCTCTATGTTGACGGGAACTTGAAATATGATGTTTCGGTGCCCACATCAGAACAATTGGCTGCTGAACAGTTGCTTTGTTTGTCCGAGCAACGACCAGTGTGGCTTGCTGCGAGCACGCACCCAGGTGAGGAAAATGCGGTGCTACGCGCGCATCAGCAGCTATTGAAAAAGTATCCAGAAGCACTGCTAATTTGGGCTCCGCGACACCCTGAGCGATTTGACGGGGTTGCAGAGCTGTTGCAAGAGGCTGAGATTAAATGGAGCCGCCGAAGCACGCTTCGAACAACCGGCGTGACAAGCGATTGTCAGGTTTTATTGGCAGATACAATCGGTGAAATGTTGAAGTGGTGCAGTGTTGCACATGTTACATTTGTCGGCGGTAGCTTAATTGAGCGCGGTGGACATAATCCGTTGGAAGCAGTGGCGGCGGGCTCGGCTGTTATTAGCGGGGACAACATATTTAATTTTGCCGAGGTGTATCGGCTATTGGATAAGCAGGGGAGTGTGCACTGGGCAAAGGATTTTGATCTTGCCACACCGCTGCAACATTTGTTTGATAATGATTCAGTAAGAAAAGCGAGCGTAAGTGCCGCTGAACACGTGCTTAGCACGCATCAGGGCGCCAGTCGACGCATGTTAGCCCATGCGCAAAGGTTTAGCGATATAGGACAGCAAATGATAGCGACATTTACGACAAAACGTGATGTGATTAAGTTTGATAAGGACGTGTTGCCAGAATTTGAGGATAACTTCTTTTCTGCTAAATATTGGCAGCAGAAAAAGGCGATTGCTGGTAACGCGGCGGGTCGAGCAACCGTTTGGTTTATTCAGCAGGGTGATCACGGTATGGTGCTACGGCATTATTATCGGGGCGGTTTAGTGGGTAAGGTGAACAAAGATAAGTTCATGCGAGAACCTGTTGAACGCAGCCGTGCGATTGCTGAATTTGATTTATTGGTGAAACTTCGAAACCAAAACCTGCCCGTGCCCAGACCAATTGCTGCACGCATGCGTAAAGTGGGTGTAATGAGCTATACCGCTGATATCTTGGTGGAAGTCATTCCTGGCGCTGTGGACGTATGTCGCTTGTTAAGCGAGCGGCAACTGAATGAAGAACAATGGCAATCTTTGGGCGCAGCCATTCGTCAGTTACATGATAAGAACGTCTACCACTCGGATTTAAATTGTCACAACATTATGCTCGATGACAATGATAAGCCTTGGATCGTGGATTTTGATAAATGTGGCTTTAGAGAACCGGGTGATTGGAAGAAAGAAAATTTAGAACGGTTGCTACGCTCACTGAAAAAAGAAAAAGCGAAGCATGAGACGTTTTATTGGAAAGAGAGCCGAGATTGGCCAGAGCTTTTAACGGGCTACGAAAAAGGCTAATCACATATTCAGACAGGTCAGTATAAAAAGGCCCGTCAATTTCAATTGGCGGGCCTTTTTGTATGCTCTCAGAGGTTTCGGTTAGTCACGAATCTGACCGTTACCTGTGACCACAAATTTCTCGGTAGTGAGCGCTTGCAAGCCCATCGGACCATAAGCGTGTAGCTTACTCGTAGAGATACCGATCTCTGCACCGAGACCCAATTGACCGCCATCAGAGAAACGCGAAGAGGCGTTCGCCATGGTAACCGCTGAATCGACTTCGCGGATAAAGCGTTTTGCTGTTTGGTCGTTCTCTGTAATGATAACTTCAGTGTGTCCGCTACCAAAACGTTTGATGTGTTCAAGCGCGCCATCAAAGTCATCAACAGTGCGGATAGCAATTTCAAGGGCAAGGTATTCTTGACCGAAATCATCGACTGCGATTTCATCAGCACCATCAAAATAGCTGACTGATTTGTTGCAGGCGTGCACTGTGACGTCTTTTTCTGCTAAAGCCTTGGCAGCCATCGGCAAGAACTTATCTGCGATGTCTTGATGCACTAACAAGCCTTCAAGCGCGTTACATACGCCTGTACGCTGCGTCTTACCGTTAAGCAAAATCGCGAGTGCTTTGTCTAAATCAGCATCTTTATCAACATAGAGGTGACAAACGCCTTTATAGTGCTGAATGACAGGGATCTTGCTGGTATCACTGACAAAGTGAATCAGTCCCTCACCGCCGCGTGGGATCACTAAGTCAATATAGTCTTTCTGTTGCAGCAACTCAGTCATAACTTCACGGTCTGGTGTAGGAACCACTGTGATGACATCTTTTGGCAAACCACTTTGCTCAAGTGCTTCATGCAGTGCCGCAGCAATGGCTTTACTACTCTCGATTGCTTCGCGTCCGCAGCGTAGGATCACCGCATTGCCTGACTTAAAGCACAATGCACCTGCGTCCGCTGTAACGTTAGGACGTGCTTCATAAATCATGCAGATGACGCCCAGTGGGATGCGCATTTTTTCAATTTTCAATCCATTTGGACGTTCTTCTAGCAAGTAGCTGTCGCCCACTGGATCTTGTAAATCGATGATTTCTTCAATCGCGGTTGCCATCCCCTCGACACGTTCTGCGGTCAGGTGTAAGCGATCCATCATGGCGTCACTTAAACCTTTCTCTTTACCTGACTGCATATCGGTTTCGTTTACTTTAAGGATTTCGTCCTTGTGTGCACGAATAGTATCAGCCATTTTCTGCAGAACGGCGTTTTTCTCTTTTTCTGATAAAGTGGCCACAGCATGCGCTGCATCGGCTGCGCGCTTGGCAATTTGTTGTGCTAAATCTTGACTCATGAGTCCTCCAAAATCATCAAATCGTCACGGTGAATCACTTCAGTAATTGGGCTATAGCCGAACTGTTCAGCGATATCTTCCGTTTGTTGACCCTTGATGTGCATTAATTCGTGTGAGCTATATTGGCAAATGCCCTTGGCGATAGCGTCGGTATCATTGGCGCTGCGGACAAGTACCGCGTCGCCTCGGTCAAAGTCGCCTTGAACGTCGACAATGCCCGAACTGAGCAGTGACGCACCGTTCTCTAATAAAGCTTTCTCTGCGCCCTCATCGATTAAGACTTCGCCTTGCGCGACGAGCGTGTGACGTAACCAGTGCTTCTTATTGCTAATTGGGTCTGATTGACGTCTAAATAACGTGCCCGGAATTTCACCTTGCAACAACGACTCAAAGGTTTCACCTTTGCGGCCATTGACGATGTAGGTATCGATACCGTGTGAAGTCGCTTTTTCAGCAGCTTCTACTTTGGTTCTCATGCCGCCTGTGCCTACAGCACTGACTGAGCCACCGGCTAATGAGTATATGCTCTCGTCGATTTGCTCAACGACAGGAATCTTTTTCGCGTCAGGGTTTACATTAGGGTCAGCGTCATACAGACCATCAATGTCTGAGCAAATGAACAACGCATCGGCGTCAACGAGGGTTGCGACCATCGCCGCTAGGTTGTCGTTATCACCGACTTTCATCTCGTCTGTCGCGAGTGCATCGTTTTCGTTTACAACAGGTAAAACATTGTGTTCTAACAATCTGTTGAGTGTGTTCTTGATACTTACGTAACGAGCACGGTCACGTAAGTCACTATGTGTCATCAATAGTTGGGCGCATGGAAAGTCAAAAAAGCGCGACCAATATGCCATCATTTCGTTCTGACCAACAGCTGACATGGCTTTTCGGACAGTAACGGGTAGCTTCTGATGCTCAAATGGAATGTGCTTTCTTCCAGCGGCAACACTGCCTGAAGAAACGAGTACGACTTCTTGGCCGCGTTCTCGACACTCGTTAATAAAACGGGCGATGGGCAGTAGGTACTTGGTACTCACTCCGGTTTCATCTGGCGCAATGAGCGCACTGCCTACTTTTAGGACGGCTCTTCGCCAGGATGGCGCTTTCATATAGACTCCCTTTTCATGAATTCGTTAGTAGTCTAACAGATTGGCTTTTTTATCTCTACTCACAGAGCCTTAAAGCTTCATAAGCCAAAGCTATTGTCAATATATTAGTCAAAAATAAATTACTGTGTTAGCTCTATTTCAGATTTATGATTCACTCGGTGGTGTATAGCCTTCCACCGTGACGTCCTTTCTTTCGAATAGGAACTCTTTCATACGTTCTTCTAAGAATTTTCGATCGTCCTCGGCCATCATATTTAGACGATTTTCGTTAATCAGCATGGTCTGCTTTTTTTGCCATTCAGCCCATGCCTCTTTGGATATGTGATTAAAAATACGTTCGCCTAGTTCGCCCGGGTAAAGCTGGAAGTCCAGCCCCTCGGCTTCTTTTTGTAAATATTCGCAATAAACGGTTCTACTCATTTTAACGTCCTTAGTTTTTTAAATAGTTTGACTGTGACAGCGGAGTATCCTAGTTCTTCTTCCTTATTGAATGATACCCAGCGTTGCTGTCTTTCATTAATGGCATTTGAAGCGTCGCTGTCAACTACGATTGGGTGACAATCTAAGGTGAAATGACTGAAGACATGCTTAAACGGTGATAATTCGATCACTTGCTCGGGGCCGGCTGGCAATTCACGTAATAGTTCGTTCTTACTCTCATATTCCGGAAAGCTCCATAGACCTCCCCAAATACCTGTCGCAGGACGTTGCTCAAGCATTACCGAGTGAGTTTTTGGGTTGCGTTGGATAAGAAGGTATCGCGTGCGCACAGGGTTTTGTTTTTTCGGTTTGGGTGCTGGTATGGTGTTTACTGCATCCTCTTTGAGTGCGATACATTGTTCTGCTAAAGGGCAGTGAGCACAGTCAGGTTTGCCTCGAGTACACACCAACGCGCCTAAATCCATCATCGCCTGGTTGTAGTCATCGTGACGTTTGCTCGGCGTGAGTGCCTCTGAATGCTGCCAAAGAGAGCGCTGTACTGATGCTTTTCCGGGCCACTCACGAATACCGTAATAACGCGCAAGTACGCGTTTAACGTTGCCGTCGAGTATCGCGGCGGGCTTGCCAAAGCCAAGAGATAGCACTGCACCTGCGGTCGAACGTCCAATCCCCGGCAGCGCCTCGAGCTCCTCTTGCGTATCGGGTAACTGGCCACCATGTCGCTCAACGGCACATTGCGCTGCCTTGTGTAGATTTCGCGCGCGAGCGTAATAACCCAAACCTGTCCATAAACTGAGTACGACATCTTGGTCGGCTTGCGCGAGTGCCGATAATGATGGAAAGCGCTCTATGAATCGTCTAAAATAGGGAATAACCGTATTGACTTGTGTTTGTTGTAGCATAATTTCTGATAGCCACACCTTATACGGCGTCTTATCGATTTGCCAGGGAAGGGTCTTTCGCCCGAATTTATCAAACCACTGCAGAACATGGTCTGAAAACAGCTCGTTCATTAAGGCCTCTGATTAACATCAATGTATTTTTATATCACTCAGTCTATTGTTTAACGCTTTGTAAATAAACCGCAAACCTGTCTGACAAATAAAAATTTAGCTTTATAATTCTAATTATTATGAACGAACATTATGATCCGCATATGTTATTTATCGTACTAGGTAATAGACGAAGTACGAGATTCTTAATTGCATGAAGAAGGAGATTGCAATGAACAAATTGAACGCAATATTATTGGCTTTAGTGAGCGCTGGCGTGACAGGAACGGCGATGGCGCAACAAACTCAAGTTGAACAAAACGACATTTATGTAGGCGCACGCCTTGGTGCATTTGCTCCGGACTCTGAACGCGTTGCAATCGATAATAACGCACTCGTACCTGTCGATTCTGGTTTCGACACACTTGCGACAGGTCTTGAAGTCGGTGTAATGCTGACCAAAGCATGGGAAGCACGTGTTTACTATGATTACATGGAATCAGATTTGGATCCGACTGGAAACGCCTATGGCGAAAGCTACGGTTCTGACATCCTGTATCATTTTAATGATTTGGTTTACGGTGGTTTAGGTGTTGTCAGTACCGATATTGGTGGAGTCGCTGATAAAGCAGCACGCGCAACTGTAGGTCATCGCTCATTTATTAATAATAATTTAGCGTGGCGCGTTGAAGGTGGTGTTCAACGAGGCTTTGATGAAGATTATACCGAGGGTTTTGCTAACGTCGGTTTACAATGGTTCTTCGGTGGACGCGACGCGGTAACAGAAGCGAAACCTCGTCCAGCTCCGGCAAAACCTGCTGAACCAGCACCGCAGCCTGAACCACAACAGGCTGTAGATAGCGATGGTGATGGCGTAGTTGATAGTCGTGACCGCTGTGCAAACACGCCGGCGACATACTCAGTTGATGAGAATGGTTGTGTACTGTACACCAATGAAACGATTCGCGAAGAGCTACTTGTTGAGTTCGACCTGAACTCTTCTAAAGTCCGCAAAGACGCGATGGAACCCATTGCTGAAATGGCTGAGTTCATGAAAGAGCATCCACAGTTGGATATTACAATTCATGGACACACGGACTCTACTGGCGAAGCTAAGTATAACCAGTGGTTGTCTGAGCGCCGCGCCAAGTCAGTGGCTGACGTATTAGTGGACAGCTATGGTATTTCTGCAAGCCGAGTGAAATCGGTAGGTCATGGTGAAAGCCAACTTAAAGTGCAAGAAAACAGTGCGGCCGATCGTCAAGAAAACCGTCGCATTGAAGCTGAACTGAAGGTTGTTACACGCGTACCGGTTGAAAAGAACTAAATTGCGTTAACCGCCTTTAATAGGTGATAATAGAGAGCAGGCTCATGAAAATGAGCCTGCTTTTTTATTTTAGTGAGCGCAACAGTTGAGTGAAAATAGATGAGTCAGTTTAAAAGTGCTGAAGAAGCCGCAGCAGCTGGAAAATATGTACGTCGGATCCGCAGTTTTGTGAAGCGTGAAGGGCGGTTAACAAAAGGCCAAGCCGCCGCTATCGAACGTCAATGGCCGCAGCTTGGGCTGGCACTTGAGCAAGGGCAGCTCAATTTTGAGACGGTATTTAACAATACCAACCCAGTGACTCTAGAAATTGGCTTTGGTATGGGGCATTCATTGGTCGAAATGGCAAAGAATGCGCCTGAAACGAACTTTATTGGTATCGAAGTGCATGAACCTGGGGTAGGAGCCTGCTTGATGGCTGCAGAGGACGCCGGCGTTACTAATTTACGCTTGTTCAATGACGATGCAGTTGAAGTGCTTGAGCAGTGTATCGCTGATGAGAGCTTACAACAGGTACAAATTTTCTTTCCCGATCCGTGGCATAAAAAGCGCCATCATAAACGCCGTTTGATCCAACCTGAGTTTGTCGCCCACCTGTGTAAAAAGCTAAAGCCGAACGGCGTGATTCACTTAGCGACCGACTGGGAAAACTACGCCGAACATATGCTAGAAGTGTTGTCCGGCGAACCACAGTTAACAAACCTCGCAAAAATGGGGGACTTTATTCCTCGTCCAGACGAGCGACCTAAAACTAAGTTTGAGCAACGTGGCGAAACGAAAGGCCACGGTGTTTGGGACCTTAAGTTTCAGAAAGCAACGTAGTCAGCACATCATTTAAGAACCGGTGACCTAGGGGCGTGAGTTGCCAGTGGTCACTGGTTGACTCGACCCAGCCCTTGGCTATGGCTTCTTCGAGGGCGCTATCGCCTTGTTCTACGCTGAGACCTGTAAAGCGCTCAAATTGTTGTTTTGAAACAGGCTGGAACAGACGAAACTGGTTCATGAAGAACTCGAAACTACGCTCCTCGGGTTCAACATGCCACTCGCGGTATCGTAACGCTCGGGTGAGGTCGAGATAGCCTTGTGGGTGTTTTATTTTTTCACAACGGAGAATCGTGTCTTGCTCCGGTATCGTGATCTTACTGTGCGCACCACAGCCAATACCCAAGTAATCGCCAAACTGCCAATAATTCGTGTTATGCACACTTTGGTGACTCGGTTTGCAGTAGGCACTGACTTCGTATTGTTGGTATCCCGCTTTGATAAGCGCTTCATGCCCGCGTTGATATATCGCCCATAAGGTATCGTCATCGGGTAATGTCGGTGGTCGACTGGCAAACAATGTATTGGGTTCTATTGTTAATTGATACCATGAAATATGAGGTGGATTGAGTGCGATAACGCCCTCTAGGTCACTCAGTGCATCAGCTGCCGACTGTCCTGGCAGCCCATGCATTAAGTCTAGATTAAAGCTTTTTAATGACAGCTCGCTCGCATGCGCAGCTGCGGTGCGTGCTTGTTGTGGGTCATGGATTCGACCCAGTGTACGCAGGTGCTCAGCATTTAGGCTCTGGATACCAATCGAAAGACGGTTTACGCCGGCTTTAATGAATCCCCCAAAACGCTCGACTTCAAAAGTGCCTGGGTTAGCCTCCAAGGTTATTTCGCAATCTGCGGTCAGCGTCACACGCTTTCGCACGCCATCGAGCAATCGCTGAATACCTTCAGCGGTAATTACACTCGGTGTTCCACCGCCAATAAAAATTGACTTAATGGGTCGATCTTGCACGCCTTCGAGATCGGCTGATAGATCATCTAATAAGCGACCAATGTATGCGTGCTCGGGAATACTTCCTTGGATTTTATGTGAGTTAAAGTCGCAGTAAGGACATTTCTCCACACACCATGGGATATGAATGTAAAGCGATAGCGGTGGACGCGTTAATGACATATTAAGCCTGTTCTGCAAATTGCTGAATTAACTGGGAAAGTGCCTTTCCACGATGACTGATTTGTTGTTTGACGGCTTTCTCAAGTTCGGCGGCTGAGCAGTCATGCTCAGGCACATAAAAAATAGGATCATAACCGAAGCCGCCCGTGCCGCTGGGCTGCTTGAGCAACGTACCGCGCCATTCGCCGTGGCAAATCAACGGCGTCGGATCGGCTGCATGTTGCATAAACACGAGTACACAGTGAAAGCGTGCTTCACGTTGCTCAATCCCAGACATCTCGGCAAGTACGCGCTGAATATTATCGGCATCGGTTGCTTGTGCGCCCGCATAGCGAGCAGAGTAAACCCCAGGGGCACCGTCAAGCGCTAATATTTCCAGCCCCGAGTCATCCGCAATGGCGGGTAATCCCGTATATGTACATGCATTGCGCGCCTTAATAATGGCGTTTTCTACGAACGTTGTGCCGGTTTCTTCGGCTTCTGGCACGTCCCACTCACTCTGCGGACGTACTTGCCAAGTCTGGGTTGCAGCTTGGTTTGCCAACATCGATTGCAATTCACTTACTTTTCCTTGGTTTCCTGTTGCTAGCACCAAGGTGAAATCGTGTGTTGTCATAGAAAAATCTCAAGTCAAATTAGTGACATCATGATACCGTTTGAGCGTGCCTTTTAAAATCAATGATTCATAATAAAGGGCATGGATAAATTATAAGAAGAAAAGGAGAATGCATTTGGATGCTGCAAATACACTGATTTTAGTGTGTGGTTTTTTGTTAGTGGTGAGTATCCTTGCAGGTATTATCTCTAATCGCCTGGGCGCACCGATTCTACTCGTTTTCCTCATCGTCGGGATGCTGGCAGGCACCGATGGTGTGTTAGGCCTGAGCTTTGATAATCCTAATATTGCGTTTTTTATTGGTTCGATTGCGCTGGTAATTATTCTATTTGATGGCGGTATGCGGACTAATCCAGAGCGCTTCCGTGTCGCGCTCTGGCCTGCGATAAGTCTAGCGACTATTGGCGTCGCATTGACCTGTACCTTGGTCGCAACGACCGCTGTATATCTATTTGATTTGCCGTGGACAGCGGCACTACTCATCGGTGCGATCTTAAGCTCAACTGATGCGGCGGCGGTATTTGGTATTTTCCAATCGCAGGGCTTGCAGATTAAAGAGCGTGTTGGTGCGACGCTTGAAATTGAGTCAGGCAGTAACGACCCGATGGCGGTTATTCTCACGTTAACCATGACCAGTGCTGCGGCATCGGGTGAGTTCTCAGCATGGTATCAGATGGTCGGTAACGTCGCTTGGCAGCTCGCGGGGGGCCTGATTATGGGATGGCTCGCGGGGCGCGCATTTATTATAGCGGCGCGTAAATTGCCCCTCAGCTTCTCGTTTTTACCACTATTGGCGATAGCCAGTGCCGTCATGGTTTACGCGCTGACTGCTTTTTTGGATGCCAGTGGGTTCTTAGCGGTATATCTAATGGGATTCGTGATCGGTAATTCGCGGTTACCGCAATTGGTGCATATTCTTCATGTGCAGGACGGTCTAGCGTGGTTGAGTCAGATTAGTATGTTCCTCATACTTGGCTTATTGGTAACCCCATCGCACGTGGTGCAGTATTTACCTGTTGCCATCGGTGTTGCGTTTACGCTGATCTTTGTCGCCCGCCCGATAGCGGTGTTAGTAAGCTTATTGCCGTTCAGCTTCCCTTGGCGTGAACAGGTCTTCATTAGTTGGGTGGGTTTGCGCGGCGCTGTGCCGATTATTTTGGCACTATTCCCATGGTTAAGTGGTGTTGAGCAGCAAGAGCTGTACTTTGATGTAGCCTTTGTCGTAGTGCTCATTTCGTTGATTATTCAAGGCTGGACCATCGCGCCCGTTGCGCGCTGGCTTCAATTAGAGGTCCCGAAACGTCCCGAACCAGCTCAGCGAATGCCGCTCGCATCTGTTTCAAGTCGTGAGGCGCTTGAGGTATGGTCTTATCCGATAGATAAAGACTCGCCCGCCTGCGATCACGCATGGAAAGAGCTCAAACTGACCGCGCCTGCGACCTTCGTGGGTGTCATTCGTGACGGCGACTGGCTGCAACCCGAAACACAACCCATTGTGCGTGAAGGCGATGTATTGTTGGTAACCGCAACGGTTAAGGATATTGACGAAGTCAGTCGTATTCTGGCATCCGGTGGCAAAGGCATGCAAATGAGTGACAAAGGCTTCTTCGGTGACTTTACTCTGCGTGGTGATCTGACGATTGCCGAGCTTGCCAGTGTTTATCCAACCGGTGATGTGGATGAGTCGATACTCAGTATGACGCTGAATGACCACTTTAAGGATAAATTCCATCGCCGTGTGGTGATTGGCGATAGCTTAGTTATTGGCTCACTGACAGTAACGGTGCGGAGTTTGCGTAAATCGGGTGATATTGAAGCGGTGGGTGTGAAAGCAACAGAGTGAGCCTCGGCTCACTCTTGATAAAGCTGCTGCTCGAATTCAAGACGGTGGCTTTTCCCGGCACCATCGCTAATATCGATTTTAAAACGCATGAGCTCTTCATCACCGAACAAAAAGTCGGCGATGTAATAAATGCTCTTGCCTTCATCGATTTTTTGAAAGTCGAGTGTTTGTACACCACCGCGCGGGTTGATTACGTGCCCCTTCAAATTGGCTGCAACGGCTTGTTGATCTGCGCTGTTGAGCACGGCGATATTGATTAAACCGGTTTTTTCACTGCGTTGAATGTCATAGGTTGAGGCAATTTCAGCGGTCAAAAAGGTTGAGTTGAACGCATTGTAATGGACATCCCATCCACCCAATTGCTGCTTTTGCTCGGCAAGCGAAGCACCGGAGAAGGTGCTCGCTGCGAGTAATAGGGTAAAGGTTAAATAGCGACTTAGTTGTTGCATTGCTGGCTCCTAAACGCCGATCAAGATGCGTAAGAACTGAATTACAATAATCACAATCAACACCGACAAATCCAATCCACCCAGCGGCGGTATGATACGACGCACAGGGGCAAGGAAGGGTTCGGTTAATTGATACAGCATGGCTTCCATTGGATTGTAGCCCTGCGAGAACCAACTCAGTAATGCGCGGATAATCAGGATCCAGAATAATGTGGTTAGAAACGCACTGACGGTCGACAGTAAGCCCTGTACCACAATTACTAAAGGATTAACGGGGATATCGTTTAACCACACGAGCGCGCCGATTTTGAGCATGCCAAGTGCAACCGCCAATAGTAGACAGGCTAAATCAATTCGTCCGCGTGATGGGATGACTTTGCGCAAGGGGCCAACAACGGGCTCAGTGGCTTTGACGACAAACTGGCTGAGCGGATTGTAGTAATCCGCTCGAACCGCTTGCATCCAAAGGCGCAAAACAACCACGATCAAATAAAGTTCGACCAGTGTGGTTAATAGAAACTGCATCGCGTTATTCATGGTCGCTCCTAAAACAGATCCGCCATTTCCTGATTACGTTTTACTGCGGCTTTAACAGCATCAGCGGAAATAGTGTGCAGATCACGTTGCTGATAAACTTCAACACCTTTTGCGGTTGAACCGCCTTTACTGGTTACTTGTTTGCGCAGATCTTCTAACGTTAGGTCGCTTTCTTTTGCCATTTGCGCAGCACCTAAGCAGGTTTGCTGCACCATCGCGCGCGCCTTTTCGGGATCAAAGCCCAGTTCCATCGCGCCCTTAGCTAAGCTATCCATAAACTCGAAGAAGTATGCTGGACCACTGCCTGCGACCGCACCTAAGATGTCGAGCTGGTCTTCATCGGCGACCCATAACGTATCACCTACGCCATCAAAAACCTCGGTCACATAGGCTTTGTCTTTATCATCGGCACTGTCGGTCACCAAGCCAGACATCCCCTGACCAACCAGTGAAGGTGTGTTTGGCATCACGCGAATGATAGTGATGTCATCACCCAGGTAAGTGCGGTATTTCGGCATGCGAATACCTGCGGCGATTGTAATGATGAGCTTGTCTGCCAAGTTATCAACTTTGCTTTTAATATCTGCGCACACTTGTTCCATTAACTGTGGCTTGACTGAAAGTACGATAACGTCAGCTTGTTTAATGACTTCAATATTGTCTTGGCTGGTGTTAACACCCAAGCTACTCTTCATTTTTTCAAGTTTTTCGGGGCTTGGGTTGCTGACAAAAATGTGGTCAGCAGGGTAGCCACTTTTGCACATGCCGCCGACAATGCTTTGCGTCATATTACCTGCGCCAATAAATGCGATTTTACGAATATCGTTCATTATCACTCCCGTTGTCCAAAAATTGCGCTTCCAATACGTACCATGTTAGCACCTGCGAGTATGGCTTGTCGCATATCACCGCTCATCCCCATGGAGAGGGTGTCAACCGATGGGTGCATTTGCTGTAATTGTTCGTACAGCGAGCGCATGGCCGCGAAGCTGTTGAGTTGTTGGTTTTCGTTGGTATCTGCTTCTAAGATGGTCATGATGCCTCGCAGTTTCAAGTGCGAGCATTGACTCACGAACTCGGCGAGTGCATTCACATCATGTTTCTGCACGCCCGATTTATTCGGGTCGTTGTCGATATTGACCTGTAGGAGCACGTTAAGCGGCGCTAAGTTTTCGGGACGTTGCTCATTCAAGCGACGCGCGATTTTTTCGCGCTCAATGCTTTGCACCCAGTCAAAATGTTCAGCCACCAGTTTCGTTTTGTTCGACTGAAGAGGACCGATAAAATGCCAAACCAGATCGAGGTCGTTAAGCTGTTCAACTTTATCGACCCCTTCTTGAACATAATTTTCGGCAAATTCACGTTGACCTGCCTCATAGGCGGCACGAATCGCCTCAACCGGATGCTTTTTGCTGACCGCCAGCAATCGCACCGTCTCGTTAAAACGACTCTGCGCGGTTATCTCATCGATTTCTTGGCGAATTTGACCAAGACTTTTCACAATATTTTCTGCTACCTTTGTCACTATTATTCCTTGCTTAACAAATAGAGAAATCAACAATGAATGTAAGCGAACTGCTTTCCTTTAGTATGAAGCAATCTGCTTCAGATTTGCATCTTTCTGCGGGCAGTGTGCCTATGATACGGGTGGACGGCGATATTCGACCACTGAAAATGGATCCGCACTCCCACGATGAGCTGCAAGCCATGTTGTTTGAAGTCATGTCTGATAGCCAGCAACAAGAGTTCAATGAACGTTTTGAATGCGATTTCTCGTTTGCGATTGAGTCTGTTGCGCGATTCCGTGTCAACGTGTTTACTCAACGTCATGGCATCGCTGCTGCTTTCCGTGTGATCCCGAGCGAAGTGACGACACTCGAAGAGCTCGATGCGCCTGATATATTTAAAGAGATCGCCGATGCTCCGCGTGGCTTAGTGCTGGTTACCGGGCCTACTGGCTCGGGTAAGTCGACTACGCTCGCAGCTATGGTGGATTACATTAACCGTTCGCGCGCTCAGCATATTTTGACCATCGAAGATCCGATCGAATTTGTGCATGACAATAAACAGAGCTTAATCAGTCAACGCGAAGTACATCGTGACACACGTAGCTTCGAGGCGGCGTTGCGCTCGGCATTGCGAGAAGATCCTGATGTTATTTTAGTGGGTGAGATGCGCGACTTGGAAACCATTCGGCTTGCCATGACAGCGGCCGAAACAGGTCACTTGGTGTTAGGTACATTGCACACAACGTCGGCGCCAAAGACCGTGGACCGCATTATCGATGTGTTCCCAGGGGATGATAAGCCGATGGTGCGCTCGATGCTTTCTGAGTCATTACGGGCCGTGATTTCGCAAAGCTTATTAAAACGTGTGGGCGGAGGCCGTGTGGCTGCACACGAGATCATGCTTACCACGCCGGCGATAAAAAACCTGATTCGAGAGGATAAAGTAGCGCAAATGTACTCAGTCATACAGACGGGTCAGGAAAAGGGCATGCAAACCCTCGATCAATCGTTAAAGAAATTACTCTCACGGGGCGATATAGATAGAGAGGAGGCGCGTCGGTGCGCCGCAAATAGAGAGGATTTTTAGTGGTACGTCTTGGGTTAGCGATAGTATTCACTGTCACCTTTGCATTGGCTGCGCAGGCACAACAGTCAACGCGTATTGCGTTGGGATGTTGTGTCGATCAAAGCGAACGGCAAGCCGTGTGGGATGCGCTGAATCTCGCGGAACCTGAGGTCTTTGCCTTATTGGGCAACGGTGTCTCGGCAGATGCTGATGACATGGATGAGTTGTTAGCTGCTTATGAAGTATTTAACCGTTATCGTGGGCCTCGCTTGTTGAGGCGTAACAGTGCTTTTGTCTCGACCTGGGGTGCTGATGATTACAGTATCGACGGTCATGAAGGTGCGGATAATCCGAGGCGTTATGCGGTCCGCAATCATTTCTTAACGTTTTGGCGCGAACCTTTAACATCGCCGCGCATGTTTCAAGAGCACGGTATTGCTAAGAGCTTTATCGTTGGCGAGGCACCACAGCGCGTTCAGATTATTTTATTAGACACGCGTTGGGCGCGCGAGCCTCTCAAAACTAAAGGTGTGTTCGCTCGGATCGGTCATTATTTTGACGACAATACCGGTCCTTACCAAGTGGGTCCTACTCACCGATTGCTAGGCGAGGGTCAGTGGCAGTGGCTCGAAGAGCAGCTTAAGAAAGACGCAGAAGTCCGTGTGATACTCTCAGAAATGCCTTTTGTTGCGCCGCAGAATGGCTTCCCGAGTTGGGCATTGTTTACCCAAGAACAACAACGCCTATTTGCGCTGATTGATAACCTTGAAGTAAAACATGTGTTGTTTGGGCACGGCGGTGTTCATTTTGGGCAAATTGTGAAGGCGCCTCAGTTGCTAGATTATCCGGTTTGGCAAGTCAGCTCGGGCACAATTAACCGAAGCGATGAAACGCCGTATCAGTTTAATCAGCGACAAGGTTCGGGTGAGCCAAGCACGCGGTTTGGTATGATCGAGATTACGTGGTTAGAACAACCGACCGTGACACTGTCACTTCGTGACGTCAACGGTCGGTCGTTGTCTTCTACAACGATTAATTTGAGTGAGTTGCAGTAGTGCTGAGTTGTGGCGGTTGGCGATGTTGAGTCGCTTGCTCATAACTGTAAGCGGCTTCAATCAACACAGGTTCAGCGTGTGCGGTTGAGAAAAAGCTCATACCTACAGGTAGCTTCGGCTGTTGCGGCAGTTCGATGTAGCCCATTGGAACGGTGATGTGCGGATACCCTGCAACTGCGGCTGGTGAACTGGCTGAACCCGCATAATGATCGCCGTTGACTAAATCGATTTTCCAGCTCGGTCCCGTGGTGGGGGCAACTAATAGGTCAAGATCGTGCTCCGCTAACATGGCATCGATACCCTCTGCGCCTGCTAAACGCTTACTTTTTTCCAGTGCTTCTTGATAGCGCGGCGCATCGGCTTCGGTCATGTTGTTAGCCATAATAAAAAGCTCTTGCCCAAAATAAGGCAGCTCTTGTTGCGCCATTTTATTATTCGCTTCGATCAAATCTGCCATGCTGCGATAAGGCAGCTTGGTGGTGGCAAGGTAGTTGGCCATATCCTGCTTAAACTCGTAGAGTAAAACGGTAAATTCGGCATCGCCAAACTGCCCATAGGTCGGCATTTCGACATCAACTAAGGTCGCTCCCTGTGCTTCTAAAATCTCCAGTTGCTGTTCAAACTGGTTATCGAGCAGTTCATTGTAGCCCATCAAGTTGCGCACCACACCGATCCGCTTACCTTCTAAGCCGTCCTCATTCAGGTACTCGGTAAACACGGTGTCGGTGCGAAAGCTTGCCGCATCGCTACCATCATATGACGCCATCGCCTGCATTAGCGTCACTGCACCTGCGACACTGCGTGTCATAGGGCCGGCGGTATCTTGGCTGTGTGAGATAGGAATGATGCCGTCACGGCTAATCAAACCTAACGTCGGCTTGATACTTACAATGCCGTTGACAGCGCCAGGGCATACCAATGAACCGTCGGTCTCGGTGCCTACTGCGAAGGTGGTAAAATCAGCCGCCACAGCTGCGCCCGAGCCTGCACTCGATCCGCATGTTGAGCGTGTTGTGTCATAAGGGTTGCGAGCTAGTCCGCCAACACCACTCCAACCAGAACTTGAGCGTGTTGAGCGAAAGTTGGCCCATTCACTTAAATTCGCTTTACCGAGAATAATCGCACCTTGCGCACGCAAGTTTTTTACAAGCGCTGCATCGTCCTCGGGGTAATTCTCTGCAAACAGCAAAGAGCCTGCGGTATTGGCTAAACCGTCTGCTGTGTCAATGTTGTCCTTGAGGAGCACTGGTATGCCATGCAGCGAGCCGCGCACATCGCCTTGCTTGCGTGCCTCATCGAGTGCTTTCGCATCGGCTAGTGCATCAGGGTTCAAACTAATAACGGCTCTTAACTCGGCGCCTTGTTGATTATGTGCGGCAATACGGTCTAGGTAATAGGATACTAATTGTTCGGAAGTCAGCTGTCCTTGCTCAAGCGCTTGACTGATAGTGGTGTAGTCTGCATTAGCAAATTGAAACGCCGCTTCGTTTTGATTCGTTGTGGGTGCTTGGGTTGTTTGCGTGGGTGCCGTCTGACAGGCCGAGAGCGCCAACGCGAGGGCGAGTGATAAACTCGTTTTAGTGAGCGTATTAAGACTCATAGGTATCTTCATCCTTGTTATTTTTATGTAGCCCTAAAATCGCATACCTTCTTAGGTATGGCGAGAAAAAATAAGGTAGAATAGCGGAATATTGAGATTTACAGCAGGTTGTATAGGTATGAAAGTTCTGGGTATCGAAACCTCGTGTGATGAAACGGGGATCGCCATTTATGATACAGAAAACGGCTTGTTAGCCCACCAACTTTATTCGCAAGTTAAATTGCATGCGGATTACGGTGGTGTGGTGCCAGAGCTCGCTTCGCGCGATCACGTTCGAAAAGTGCTGCCGCTGATTAAAGCGGCACTCGCCGAGGCGGAGCTAACACAAAAGGACATCGATGCCATTGCGTATACGTGCGGTCCCGGTCTTGTTGGTGCCTTATTGGTTGGTAGTTGTATAGGTCGTAGTTTGGCCTTTGCTTGGGACGTGCCTGCTATCGGCGTGCATCACATGGAAGGTCATTTACTTGCACCAATGCTGGAGGTTAATCAGCCGGAATTTCCATTTGTTGCGTTATTGGTGTCAGGCGGGCACACGCAATTGGTTGATGTGAAAGGTATCGGCGAGTACGAGTTACTCGGTGAGTCGGTGGATGATGCTGCGGGCGAAGCGTTTGATAAGACGGCTAAACTCATGGGGTTAGATTATCCAGGGGGGCCTCGGCTTGCCAAATTAGCTGAAGGCGGGCGTTCTGATATGTTCAAGTTTCCACGTCCCATGACAGATCGTCCTGGTCTTGATTTTTCGTTTAGCGGTCTTAAAACTTTTACTGCGAATACGTTGGCGGCAAGTCCTGATGACGATCAAACCCGTGCTGACATCGCCCGTGCGTTTGAAGATGCAGTAGTCGACACCTTGGCGATTAAGTGCAAGCGCGCATTAGAACAAACTGGACGCAAGCGCTTAGTCGTCGCAGGTGGTGTGAGTGCTAACAAGCACCTGAGACAGCAGCTTGAGCAATTACTTAGCAAGTTGGGTGGACATGTGTTTTATCCACGCACTGAATTTTGTACCGATAATGGTGCGATGATCGCGCTTGCAGGAGCTTTTCGTCTGCAAGCAGGTCAACAGACAGGATTAGCAATCAAAACCTTTCCACGTTGGCCACTTACCGAGTTGGCACCGCACGCAGAGTAACGGTTATTGATCGCGGCGAAACGAGGTTTCTTTACCTGATGTGAGCCGCGCAATATTTGCTTGGTGGCGCCACAAAATGAGCGCGGAGATCATAATAACCGGCACAGTATATTGCGGTTTAATCCAAAACGCATAAAAGGGCGCCAAACAGACCGTTACCAATGCCGCTAAGGAAGAAATCCGACTCAGTTTAAACACGATCAACCACGTGGCAATCAGCAGTAGCGCCATTTCCCATGCTACAGGGAACATCGAACCCAATGCCGTTGCCACTGCTTTGCCGCCACGAAAATTAAAATACAACGGAAAGATGTGACCTAGACAAGCGGCTACAGCGATCAAGCCTAAGAAAAACGGTTCGATACCTAAAAAGTAGGATCCCCATACTGGAATCATTCCTTTGAGTACGTCGAACAATAGCGTCAATAGGGCGGGCAGTTTACCGCCTACGCGGTACACATTGGTTGCACCAGGATTACCTGAGCCAGAGAGGCGGGGATCGGGTAACCGCCAGATTTTGCAGATCAGCACCGCACTACTGATCGAGCCCAGTAAGTAGGCAGCGAGTATCATCAGTAAAGTCAGTGCGCTCATAGGGTTCGTTTCTTTCCAGTATTAGGTTAAGCTTTATAGGTCTAGAATAAGCGGTTTTTAGTTGAATTACCAATGAGGAAATATATGTCCCAACAAGGTTTAGATGAGGTGCTCATTGAGGGGCTCGAAATCGATGCAACGATTGGTGTTTATGACTGGGAACAGGATATTCAACAAAAACTGCTGATCGATCTTGTGCTTGCGTGGGACTGTCAACGGGCAGGCGAATCCGACAACATTGATGATGCGCTCGATTACGCTGCGGTGAGCCAAGCTGTTGAAAAATGGGTTAAGGCGCAACCCAGAGCGTTGATCGAAACGGTGGCCGAAGGTATTGCTGAATTACTGTTTAAGGACTTTGGCGTGACTGAGGCGCAAGTTAAGGTGAGCAAACCAGGTGCGGTGCCAAACGCGGCTAACGTTGCTGTGAAAATACGACGTACTCGTGTTGATGGACCGTTTGGATAAGCAAGATGGCGTGTGTATTTTTAGGGATCGGTTCGAATTTAGATCGTGAACGCCATATTCTTAACGGGCTGATCGATATAAGTGAGCACTTTAACTGGGTAAGACGTTCGCCGGTTTATGAAAGTGAAGCCATCGGCTTTGCTGGTCACGCGTTCTATAACCTTGTCGTTGAAGTGACGACAGAACTGGATGTTGAGGCTGTCTTGCAGCAGTGTAAAGCGATTGAACAGGCACATGGACGCACCCATGGCGGGCCAAAGTTCAGCCCTCGCACGCTGGATATCGATGTGTTGCTGTATGATGACCTGATAAGAGACGCAGACCCTCAGCTTCCACGCGCCGAAATTCTCGAGAATGCGTTTGTATTACAGCCACTGGCCGATATCGCGCCAACACGAAAGCATCCTGTCACAGGTTATACCTATCATACCTTATGGCAGCGCTATAACCGCTCGCAACAGTTGGCTCCCCTTGCAGATGAGCGTTGGCTGCCTTTTTAAGCCAACCCTCGCTTTATTGCTAGTAAACGTTCCTCGCTAAGCGCTCTGCCGACTTCGGGACCCTTTAATCCCCTTGCTACGAGCGCACCCGCGTTGATCGCCCGAGCTTGCGTGAGTGCCTCGACGATACCGCCATCACTGATATTAGGACGTGCGATATTGCGGATATGGGCGAGCTGCTCAATACGATCTGGTTGTCGCCACATATCGGTGTTATCCGCAAGCGTGAGCAGGTCAGAGGGACTCAAGGGCGAAGGTTGCAGTAACTGGGCGCGGCTGGCATAAACAGCCTGCGCCAAGCGCTTGTATTGATTAGGGAGGCGTAAGCGCTGACTGAGTTGTTTCAGATCAAAGTTATCCTGCTGGCGCAACATCAGCGTAGCAAAACGTGTATGGGTGCACGGAGTCACCTGTGTAATTTGTTGGAGGTCACTGAGCAGCTCGGTGCTCACGCTGAGTTCAGGTACGATCGGTTGCCAGGCATCCACTTCAATGAGTAACTCAATAAATGCAGAGGGTGCGTCGGTACTTAAGGCCTTTTCCCATTCTCGCCAAACTCGCTCAGCGACAAGTGTCGTAAGCTCGCCCGATTGTGCCATTGTGCGCATGAGATCTTTGGTCTGGTCTGCGACGATAAAACCAAACGTTTTAAATCGTGCATAAAAGCGCGCAACGCGTAGAACCCGTAAGGGGTCCTCGATAAAAGCCGATGAGACATGGCGTAGCACCCTTTTTTGAATATCTTGCTGACCACCAAAGGGGTCAATCAATTGACCATGCTCATCTTGCGCAATGGCGTTGATGGTTAAGTCGCGACGCTCAAGATCTTCGGGTAAGGTGATCGATGTATCCGTGTTGACCTGAAAGCCTGTATAGCCCTGTCCCTGCTTACGTTCAGTGCGTGCAAGCGCATACTCCTCTCGCGTCTGTGGATGGAGGAATACTGGAAAATCTTTACCGACTTGTTGGTAGCCAAGCTGCAGCATTTGCTCTGGCGTAGCACCAACGACAACGTAATCTTTGTCACCAACGGGACAGCCTAATAACTGATCTCGAACGGCTCCACCTACTAAATATATATCCAAGTGCACCTCCTTGCTTTAAGGTGATGATCGCGAATCACTAGTTTAAGCGCAAGTAAGTCGTTACACTGAGGGTAAAAAAGTTTTGGCATGACTATGTATCAACAGCATTTTGGACTATCCGCAGAACCATTTTCGATCGCGCCGGATCCCCACTTTCTTTATCATAGCGAGCGCCATCAAGAGGCTCTAGCGCATTTGGTACAAGGTTTACAGGGGAGTGGCGGCTTTATACTGCTGACCGGTGAGGTCGGTACAGGCAAGACCACGGTTTCGCGTGCGCTATTGGAACAGCTGCCCGACTCGACCGAGATCGCTTTTATATTAAATCCGATGCTTAATGAGGATGAACTCTTAGCGACTTTGTGTGATGAATGGGGCATTCGTTATCAAAAAGGACGTGCCACGCGAAAAGTGCTCACCGACAAAATAAGTCAGTTTTTGTTGGATGCCCATCAGCAGGATAGGCAGTGTGTCGTGCTGATTGATGAAGCACAACACCTCAAGCCACAGGTATTGGAACAACTGCGATTATTGACCAACCTCGAGACGACGAAGAGTAAGTTGTTGAGAGTGATTTTGATTGGTCAACCTGAGCTACAAACCTTGCTTAAACGACAAGAGTTGAGGCAGCTTGCCCAGCGCATTACGGCGCGTTATCACCTGCTACCGTTAACCAACTATGATACGGAACGTTATATTGCGTATCGCTGTCAGATGGCTGGCGCGAATCGACCCTTATTTACCCAACCCGCCGCAATGAACGCGCATAAGTTAACGGGTGGGGTGCCGAGATTACTCAACTTGCTGTGTGATCGGGCGCTACTGGTGGCATACGCAGACGGCCAGATGCAAGTGGACAAGGCTCATGTAAAACGTGCCGCCCATGAGCTCGGGCAGTTTGACGAACCCCATCAAAAAGCGAATCAACGCCCTCGTTGGCCCTGGTTGTTACTGCCGCTCGCTGCGATGGCGATTGCGGCTGTGATTCGTTGGTGGCCAGCAACAGAAGCTGAAGTCAGCGCTTCTGAGCGTACTTATGATTACCACAATGCGCAGCTACTGGCCTCGGCCTGGCAGCTACCCAAGCCGCCCCGCGATAAAGCATTTTGTGATTGGGTGACGAACTATCAATTGGCGTGCTTAAGAACACATTCGGTCAGTGTGGCTCAGCTACAAAATATTAATTATCCAGCGTTACTGTTAAGTGATGGTCAAGCAGGCACGGTGCTCGCCTCAATGGAACCCGTTGATACACAGGCATGGTCAGGTGAAGTGATAGGCCTGTATCAACGGCCTGACATTCGTTATCAGCGTGGGAGTGCTGACGTGGGTGAATTGACTGAATGGGTTAAGCAACAACTGGCGCGCTATTTAAGTGATAGCCAGCAGCGTTTGGACGCGCGGACGCAATTACAAGCGCTGCAGCGACAAGCAGGCCTGCCGGTAACAGGTGAGCTCAATCCGCTCACGTTGGCATGGTTGAGTGCGCGTTATTATGAATCAGGACCGCGCTTGCAGGAGGTAAACTGATGTCTTCTATCCTCAAAGCCCTTAAACAACAGCAGTCCCCCATTGTGCGCACGCAAAGTCATTTGCATAACGAACTCTTTGCTGCGCAAAAAACAGCAGGTACAGGTGCCGTTAAATGGATTGTTGCTGCCTGTGTAGCCGCTGTCGTGGGGGTGTTGTTCATTTGGTTTGTGCCGTTTGAACAGCAGGGCTCGGTTGCCACAGCGAATGTCGAGCAAGCGCCTCAATATGACTGGGGGTCTGTTAACGACCTCCCTGCGGTGAACTGGGACGCCGCGCCGGAACCTCAGCCGCCTGAGCCAGAGCCCATCGTGGTGAATCCACAAGGTCAGGTGTCAGCGCGGCAAGAAAGTCAGCAGGAGGCGTTGGCGACCGAGGGGATTTCTGACGACTTGTTGAGTCGTTTTGAGCAAGCCGTTAAAGCAACTGCGGATGCCAATCAAGATCCGGTGGACAGTGTTATTCCCACGTTACCGAAATTGAATCCGGCCATGCAGCGTCAGGTGCGACCGTTCAGCTATGATGCCCATATGTATGTTTCGGATGAAAGTCGGCGCTGGATTGAACTCGATCAGCAAAAATTGGCAGTCGGCGATCAATTTCGTGATATGGAAGTTGTAAAGATTGAACCACAACGAGTGGTTTTACGCAGACAGGGCAAGCTTTTCGCGGTAGAAGCCTTGGTTGATTGGAAAGGTGTTCAATGATTGACAATTGACCCTGACCTTTTTACTCTTTAAACAACTGAATTAAACACCCGTTTGAAAATTGCGTTGAACGGGCTTCACATTGTTAAAGAGAGGTAGGTCATGGCCGATTATCGTGCGCCAAGAGATGACATGGACTTTGTCCTTCATGATGTATTCAATGTCACCGCCGATTGGCAAAAAAGCGATATGCTTGCGGATATGATGGATCAGGATACTGCGTCTGCGATCCTAGATGAGGCAGCGAAAGTTGCGGAACAGCTCATTGCCCCCGTTTCCCGCCAAGCGGATGAAGAAGGTGTCACCTTTAATGGCGGTGAAGTGACAACGCCAGCCGCTTACAAAGAAAATTTTCGCCAGCTAGCTGAAGGTGGTTGGGTCGGGGTTACCGCAAACCCTGACTTTGGCGGAATGGGCTTACCAAAATCGCTCTCCGCACAGTACGAAGAAATGCTGTGCTCAGCAGATGTCGCCTTTTCGTTGTATCCGGGGCTTACCTCGGGCGCGATTATGACGCTTGACTTGCATGCCAGCGAAGACATCAAACAAACCTATCTAGAGAAAATGGTGCAAGGTGAATGGACGGGGACCATGTGTCTTACCGAGCCACATGCTGGTACCGATTTGGGTATTATTAAAACCAAAGCTGAGCCGCAAGGTGACGACAGCTATTTAATCTCAGGCACGAAAATCTTTATCACCGGTGGTGAGCATGACCTGGTGGATAATATTGTTCACTTAGTTTTAGCAAAGCTGCCAGATGCGCCTGCCGGCACTAAAGGTATTTCGCTGTTTGTCGTTCCTAAATACCTCGTGAATGAAGATGGTTCAGTGGGTGAACGCAATGCGGTTAGCTGTGGTTCCATTGAGCACAAGATGGGTATTCATGGCTCTGCAACTTGTGTGATGAACTTTGATGCGGCACGTGGCTGGATGGTAGGTGAGCCGAATCGTGGTTTGGCCGCGATGTTCACGATGATGAATTACGAGCGTCTGGGTGTTGGTATTCAAGGTTTGGGTACTGCCGAGCGGTCTTATCAAAACGCGCTTGAATATGCGAAGGACCGGATCCAAGGACGTGGAGCAAAAGCAACACGTGATATGAATGCGGCCGCCGATCCTTTGTTGGTACATGGCGATATCCGCCGCATGCTGTTAACCATGAAATCACTGACCGAGGGTGGTCGTGCGTTTTCAACTTGGGTCGGTCAACAGTTGGACCGCGCTAAGTACGGTGAGTCGGAAGAAGTGAAACAGCGTGCTGATGCGATGGTGGCATTGCTCACCCCCGTGGCAAAAGCGTTTTTAACTGATACTGGGTTAGAATCAACTATTCATGGCCAACAAATTTTTGGCGGGCATGGGTATGTCCGTGAATGGGGTCAAGAACAGTTAATTCGTGATACTCGAATCGCCCAGATTTATGAAGGTACTAACGGTATTCAAGCCTTGGACTTATTGGGTCGAAAAGTAGTGGGCTCCAACGGCCAACTGCTACATCCGTTTGTTGCTGAAATCCGTGAGTTTATTGAGCAAGCAAGCAGCGATGTATGGTCAACTCAATTTAATCAGTTGGCAAATGCAATTTCTGACCTTGAGCGAGTTACCAGCCAGATCATTGAACGCGCTCAGAGTGACGAGAACCAAGTCAACTCGGTTGCGGTGGAGTATTTACATTTAGTCGGTTATATTGCTTATGCATATTTATGGTTACGCATGGCACTGGTAGCCGAGACAAAACAAGATGAGCGGCCTTATTTAGCCAGCAAAATCAAAACAGCGCGGTTTTATTTTGCCCGAATGCTGCCACGTATTGCTTCGCTTATCAGTGCTATCGAAGACGGTAGTGAGAGCTTATACTTACATGACGACGAAGACTTCTAATCAAACTATTAGGTTTTATCGAGATAGTCGCCGCCCCCAAGGTTGGGGCGGCTTTTTTTTAGCCCTGTGGATGGCAATATACATTGGCGGAAAGGCTCCGCTCTGGTTAATAGCGCTTGGCGCACTCGCAACCATGATGGTATTTATTATTATCGTGGTGAAGTTTCGACCAAAACAAGAAGCCGCCTGTTGGGATGGGCGAGAGCTCATCGAACAACGTTTTATTTTGCCACCTAAGCATTATCAACTGAGTGAGTCACCACGTGTTGTGCGTCATGAAGTGGATATTGCGGCACTTGAGTTTAGTGCGGCAGGGCACAAACATGAAGTTTATATTATTTACGATGAGGCGCTGGAGCAGCAGCTCGCAGGAACAGACGTAAGTATCTTAGATAATCGTTAGGAAATAAAAAAAGCGGCGCTTGATGCGCCGCTTTTTGTTTGTCGATAGGCTCGAGGTCTTTTAGTCGTCGAGCGAGAGCAATGTGGCGTTTCCGCCGACCGCTGTAATGTTATCCGAACGTGTCTTTTCGGTAATGAAGCGAGTGAGGTAGTGTGGTCCACCTGCTTTAGGTCCAGTACCTGACATTCCACGCCCACCGAACGGTTGAACGCCAACAATCGCACCGATTTGGTTACGGTTGATGTAAACGTTACCGACGTCAACACGGCTCGCGATATCGTAAGCAAACGTCTCGTTACGGCTATGGATACCGAAAGTAAGACCATATCCGGTACCGTTAATGCTATCAATAACGTCGTCCAATTCTTCTGTCTTGTAGCGAATAACATGCAAGATAGGGCCAAAGTTTTCTTTCACTAACTGGCTGATGCTATCGATTTCGATTGCAGTCGGTGACACGAACGTTCCGCCTTGGGTGTAATCAGGCATTGGCGCACGAGCAATCAGACGACCTGCTTGTTGGATGTCTGAGATATGCTGTTCCAAGTTGGTTTTAGCAATACCATCAATGACCGGACCAACATCTGTTTCATGCAACAGCGGATCACCGACTTCAAGCTCTTCCATTGCGCCACGCAGTAAGTCGAAGATACGGTCTGCAATGTCATCTTGGACAAACAATACACGCAGTGCTGAACAGCGCTGACCTGCACTTTGGAACGCACTGGCAACGACGTCGGTGACAACCTGCTCAGGCAGAGAAGTCGAGTCAATTAACATTGCGTTTTGACCACCTGTTTCGGCGATCAAAGGCACGATAGGTCCAGTACGAGCCGCCAACGCACGGTTGATCGCTTGCGCTGTGTAAGTTGAACCAGTGAAACAAACACCACCGATGTCCTCTTGAGACGTCAAGAAGCTACCGACTTCTGCACCGCTACCCGGCATAAAATGCAAGACATTGCCTGGGATGCCCGCTTCGAGTGCTAGCTGCACCGCGCGGTAAGCAATGAGACCTGTTTGCTCAGCTGGTTTAGCAATAACTGAGTTACCTGTGACCAGTGCTGCTACAACTTGCCCAACGAAAATAGCCAGTGGGAAGTTCCATGGGCTGATACAGATGAAGGTACCACGACCCTCGAGCTTCAGCTTGTTATCTTCGCCAGTAGGTCCCGGCAATTGGATTTCGCCGTCCATTAACTTACGTGCTTCTTTTGCATAGTAGCGACAGAAGTCAACGGCTTCGCGAACTTCGTCAATACCGTCTTGCAAGCCTTTACCCGCTTCAACTGAACATAATGCAATCAACTCGTTGCGGTTGGCTTCCATTAAGTCGGCAAATTTCTCTAGGCAAGTTGCACGCTCGTCGACAGGTACTTCGCGCCATGCACGATAAGCTTTGTTAGCGCTCTGCAAGGCTTGTTCCGCAAGCTTTTTATCACCCCAGTAAATACGACCGACTTGTTTCGCCGTTTCCTGCGGGCTGGTGATACTAACTTGGTGGTCAGTTTCAACGGTCTTGCCGTCAACAATTGGGCCACCTTGCCATTGTTTGTCGCGATACTGTTGTACTGCGGCAATGAAATCATCTGCTTGTGAGTGAATATTCATATTCAATCCTAATGAATTTTTGCGTTCCCCATACATCGCAGGAGGAAGTGGAATCTTGTCGTTTGCATAAACTTCGTGACGCATTGCTGTTTTCAGTGGGTGTACAACCAGTTCGTTGACTGGTGTATCCGCATCAAGGAGTTTATGAACGAATGAAGAGTTGGCACCGTTTTCGAGCAAGCGGCGCACTAAGTAAGGCAGTAGGTCGCGGTGCGGTCCTACCGGTGCATAGATACGCACAACCATACCTGGCTTTTGCTTCATCAATGTATCGTAAAGGTTGTCGCCCATACCGTGCAGGCGTTGATACTCGATACGACGCTTATGTGTTTCGTTCATGTGCTCAATCGCCATAATGGTTTGAGCATTATGAGTTGCGAATTGAGGGTAAATGGCACCATCGGTATCATCGCTCAACAAGTAGCGAGCGCAGGCGATATATGAAAGGTCACTGTGCGCTTTGCGGGTAAACACCGGGTAGCCGGTGACACCATTTTCTTGGCTCCACTTGATCTCATTATCCCAATACGCACCTTTTACTAGGCGAACTGGGATCTCGTCACCACATTCACGGGCAAGCGCGGTAATCCAGCATAGGGTTGGCAGTGCACGTTTTGAGTACGCTTGCACAACCAGACCAAAGCGAGGCCAGCCTTTACACACACCACTGCGGTAAACTTTTTCGAATAACTCAAGCGATAACTCGTGTCTATCTGCCTCTTCGGCATCAATAGTCACACCGACATCGGCTTCTTTGGCGAGTTTTACTAAGTCTGTCAGCGTCGTCGCAAGCTCGGTTAAAACGCGCTCATGATTCGCCGCTTCGTAACGCGGATGTAACGCCGACAGCTTGATAGAGATAGTCGGACGTGGTGCATCTGGGTTGTTGAAATCTTCGTTGGTAATGGTTTTTATCGAGTTAACGTACTGCTGCTTATAGTATTCAGCATCGCTCATCGTCAGGGCGGCTTCACCTAGCATGTCATAGGCGTGTGTGTAGCCTTTATCGCGGTTCTCGCGACTTTCCTTCAATGCTTCATCAATGGTTCGACCCAGAACAAACTGTTTGCCCATGATTTGCATAGCGGCATATGTCGCTTTACGAACCACCGGTTTACCCAGTTTGCGAATCATCCGACGAAATGCACCACGCGGTGTTTCCATCGCCTTACCCGTTGGATTAATCACGCTGTTTGTCAGCGCTAATCCCCAGGTGCCCGAGTTAACGAGCCATGATGCACTTTGACCCATATGCTTCTGCCAATCACCGCCTGATAGCTTATCTTGGATTAAGGCGTCTGCAGTGGCTGCATCGGGAATACGTAACAGAGCCTCGGCAAGACACATGAGAATAATCCCCTCTTTCGTGTCTAAGCTGTACTCTTGCAAAAATGAATCAACCATTCCGTTGTCGGCCTGCTCTCGCACTTGCTCGACTAACTTCGCGGCGCGCTCCGTTACTGTACTAACCGCGTCATCATCTGACGGCACCAGCGGCAACAACTCGCGCATATATGCGTCTTCATCGACGATATAGTTGTCGGTTATTGCTTGCTGTAAGGACTTCAGATCCTCTGCCTGATGGCTTTTGGATAGCACCTCACTCGCTTTGAACATAGCATCTCCTGTTTGGCCAGGCCGAAGCTCGGCGTGCTTCCCCAACGATGGGAATCGGGCGCAAGTATACGATTATTTTTGCGCCGGTAAAGACTTTCCAAGGTCACGTTGCATATTTTCTCGACGACTGTCAATAAAGCCTTGAAAACAATGTTTATTGACCCTTAGGAAACAAGTCAGTACCTTTAGCACAAAGCTTCTAGCACTGGGTATCCCAACATGTCACAAGAAATTGAGCTCAAACTATTAATTGAGCCACAACAGCGTGAGAATACACTCAATGAATGTCGCACCATGGCACAAGAACATGGAGCAGAATCGTCATATCAAGCGCTTGAATTGGCAAACGCGTACTTTGATACCAGCGATCTGAGATTACGACAGTATGATATGGGGTTACGTATCAGACAGTCAGGGGATCAACTAGAGCAAACAATCAAATTGGCTGGCCGAGTGCTTGGCGGTATGCATGAGCGCCCTGAGTATAACCTCGACGTAGACTCCATGGAGCCGGATATTACGCTGTTTGATGAATCCATCTGGCCGGATGACTTTCCGATTTACGACATTCAACGCGATTTACAGGAGCTTTTTAAAACCGACTTTACGCGGCATAAGTGGCATATCCCGAGTGGCGACGGGCAAATAGAGCTGGTACTTGATATTGGCGAAATTCGTGCGGGTGATAAGACCGAGCGTATTGTCGAAATGGAACTCGAATTGCAAGGTGGTGATCTGGCGGATGTTTATCGCTTAGCAGAACGGTTGGTGAAAAACGCGGGGGCCCGCATGGGGTCATTGAGTAAAGCGGCGCGAGGTTATTTGCTTGCCGGTAAAAGCGCGCTTGAACCGTTTGTGCAAACTCACTTTGTGGATATTAACCCAGACTATAGTTTGGCCGATGCTCTGTATAAAGCGCTTGAATACGGTTTACGCCATTGGCAACACAATGAGGCGTGTCTGGAGCACCATGCACATGTCCGTGCTGCACAAGGCATGGCCGATGGTATTTATTTATGTCGCTCGGTACTGGACCAGCTACAAGGCTTAGGTATTGATTGTCAGGATTTAGCCAATCGTATGGCAGAGATTCACCAGTCACTCAGTTGGTTGAAACGGTTTGAGGGATTGGCAGAGCTAACGGCCGAGGATGGGGCTTATCATCGTGCGCTTAAGAAGCAATCGAGCCTTTACGAACATTTGCAAGATACGCAACAACAAGTGATTCAACTCGCCGAACTGATCAACGTTGTACGTTCGAATACGTATCAATGTGTATTACTTGATTTATCTCAGTTCCTGATGGAAAAACCGACTAATGATTCGTTAGAGCAACCCTGCCAAAGTTGGAGTACGGAGCTTTTACGTAATGACTGGAAAGACGTGCAATCGGCTTTTGAAGAAGTTGAAGATATGACTGAAGAGCGCTATTTGAAGTTGTTGCCTCCTCTACAGCATAGCTTGATGCTCGGCACCTGTTTAGGTCAACTCTATGATGCACAACAACGCGATAACTTCCGTTCGCCTTGGCTTGATCTCGCGCGCGGGATCCGTGAGATAAACGCGCTCCATATACTTCATGAAATGGTTAAAAACAGTGACGAGATGGCGGATGAGAAATTACTTGAGTGGCAAAAAGTACAACGCGAGTCGTTGCTAACCGCGTTAGAGTACTCACGTAAGGCTGCATTACGCCGTGAACCCTATTGGCAGCAATAATGCAAAACCGTTTAGATAAATTACCCGCGTCGTCGTTTATCGACGCCTCTGAGCCTGTTTGGCAGCGTATTGAAGAGCAGCTAGACGTGCCTGCGGCGTTGCGCGATCCGTTACGTCATGCCGTGGCGATATCCGCCTTTGTCGCGCAAATTGCAGAGCGCTACCCTGACGCGCTGGTGAGCGCCTGGCAAACACCATTGTCGGCTGAGAATACGCGCACAGCATTTTTGCAGGCGATTGCATCTATTGAGTCCGAGAATGAGCTTAAAGCAACGGTGCGTCGTTTCAGACATACACACATGGCTGCAAGCGCGTTGCTTGAATGGCAAGGAAAACGGACACTTGAAGAATCACTGGCTTTTTACTCGGAACTGGCAGATACGTTGATAATCGAGTCACTACATTGGCTTGAGCAACGCTTTTACCAACGTTTAGGTCAGCCAATTGATGCCGAGGGAGCGTTGCAACACCTTTACGTGCTTGGTATGGGGAAACTCGGTGGACGAGAACTCAACTTTTCATCGGATATTGACCTTATTTTCTATTACCCAGAGCAGGGTGAGACACAGGGTGGTCGTCGCTCGGTAGAGAACTCGGTGTTTTTTACTCGTCTTGCCCAAGCGCTGATCGCGGTATTAGACGAGAATACTTTTGATGGCCAAGCGTTTCGTGTTGATATGCGCTTACGACCCTTTGGACAGTCAGGGCCTCTGGTTACCAGCTTGGCGGCACTTGAACATTATTATCAAGAGCAAGGTCGGGACTGGGAGCGTTATGCCATGGTAAAAGCGCGGTTACTGAACCGGCTGCAAGACCAACAAGCGGATGCCTTCCAAAGCTTGATTCGTCCGTTTGTGTACCGCCGCTATATTGATTTTGGTGCTATTGAAGCGCTGCGAAAAATGAAGTTGTTAATTACCCAAGAAACAAGGCGACAAGGTGCGCAGGGTAATATTAAGTTAGCCGCTGGTGGTATACGTGAAGTTGAATTTATTGCCCAAGCACACCAATTAATTCGCGGCGGGCGCGAGAAGTCATTACAAACGCGCTCAATTTACGACGCTTACCGCTCAATGGTTGAGTTGGATATATTCGAAGCGACGGTCGCTAAACGGTTGTTGGAAGCATATGAATTGCTTCGTGAGGTAGAACACCGTCTGCAACAACTCGCCGATGAGCAAACGCAGAAGCTACCGACTGACCCTCACGAACAAGAAAAGCTGGCTTACCTTATGGGTGAGCCAAGTTATAAGCAGCTTGAACAACGTATTATTCAGGCGATGGACTTTATTCATAATGAGTTCAAGCAGGTGGTCGGTGAAGGCTCTGAATGTGATGAGGAAGAACAAAGCTTACAAGTGCTCTGGCAAGATATGCTGGATGATGATGCCGCGATTGAGATCATTGCTGCTGAAGGCGAGCAGGATGTGGATGGTATTTGGCGACTCATAAAGCAGTTCCGCACCGAGGCGCGCAAACGCAGCTCAGGACCGCGGGGACGTGCCGCGCTGGCGCGGTTAATGCCTTTGCTGTTTCGTCAGGTTATTGCGCAGCCACAGTCTGTGATGATTCTTGAGCGAGTATTGGGTGTTATTCGGGCGATTATGAGTCGAACGGCCTACATCGAGCTGCTAGCAGAAAACCCAGGCGCCCGTATCCAGTTATGCCGACTGTGTGCAGCGTCACCCTGGGTGTCTCAACAACTTGCACTGCATCCTATTTTGTTGGACGAGCTTATCGACCCACAGCATCTGTATCAGCTACCCGAACTCAATGAGTATCCGAGTGTATTGAATGAGTTTTTAGTGCGAACACCGGAAGATGATTTAGAGTCACAAATGGATGCGCTTAGGCAAGCCAAGCAAGTGCTCCAGCTAAAAATTGCCGCAGCTGACATAACCGGTGGACTTGAGTTGATGAAGGTCAGTGATCATTTGAGTTACTTGGCTCAAGCAGTCACCGCAGAAGTTGTGCACCTCGCGTGGCGACAGATGGAACAGCGCCATGGCACGCCACCTGGTCGGTCGATTCATGACACCGGATTCGGTGTGTTGGCGTATGGTAAGTTAGGGGGGTTAGAACTCGGTTATGGTTCCGATCTTGACTTAGTGTTTGTCACGCATGCTGCCTATGAGGGGCAAACGAATGGTCCTAAACCGATAGAGGTGCAACAGTTCTATCTTCGGCTAGCGCAACGTATTCTGCACTTGTTTACGACTCGCACGGTAGCGGGCGTGTTATATGAGGTGGATTTACGGTTGCGACCGTCAGGGCAAGCGGGGTTACTTGTGACTCAGCTAGATTCGTTTATCCGATACCTTCGCGATGAGGCGTGGACTTGGGAATTACAGGCATTAGTTCGTGCGCGCCCGATTTATGGTACTGATGCATTGCAAGCCGATCTGCAAGATATTCGTTGTGCGATTTTATCGCGCAGTCGAGCAGCGCAGTTACTGCGCGATGACATCTTAGGTATGCGCCATAAAATGCGTGCGCACCTATCCAGCGGTGGAGCGCATTTTGACATTAAGCAAGACCCAGGCGGGATTGCGGATATTGAGTTTATTGCGCAATATTTAGTGCTGAATTATGCCCATGAGTACCCACAGCTCACAGAGTACTCCGATAATATAAGGATTCTGACCTGTGCAGAGCAATGCCGGCTCATTAATGCCGTTGAGGCACAGGACCTTATTAATGCGTATCAAATATTTCGCTGCGAGAGCCACGCGCTGGCATTGCAAGGACAGGATGCGTTGAGCCAACACGACCTAACCGCTGAACGGGATGCGGTTCGTCGTGTCTGGCAGCGCTTATTGGGCGAGGGAGAGGCGTCCTAGCTATAATAGCTGGGCATGTCCTCTTCGGGGCGTGTTTTAAAGCGTCGGTGCACCCATAAGTACTGCTCGGGCGCTTTTAACACCGCTTGCTCAACGAGCTGATTAATCAAGGTTGCATCCGCAACATCATCGCCCGTTGGGAAGTTTATAAGCTTGGGCTCGTAGTAAACGTCGTAGCCCGTTCCATCGTCGCGTCGCACACAGCGACTTACAATCACATTGCAGTTTTTGTGACTTGCAAAAAGCATGGTGCCGGTCGTTGTTGAGGCATCAGGTACAGCGAAGAAGGGCGCAAATACGACACGTCGACGACCGTAGTCTTGATCGGGTAAATAACCTGCGATGTCGCCGTTCTTAATCGCGTTCAGCATGCCTTTCACATCGCGACGTTGGATCATATATTTGTTAGAACGCGCCCGTCCCTTCGTCTGCAAATACTCCATAACTGCATTATTGTGAGGGCGATACAAGCCTACTGCAGGCTCAACAAAACCGTGTAGACGTGCGTGCACTTCGAGACTAAGAAAATGAAACAGCAACATCAACACGCCTTTTCCATCCTGCTGCGCATCGCGTAAGTTTTCCTCACCGTGAACATGGAGTTTGCGTTTGATTCGCCAATTGGGCCACCACCAAGCGATACCGACTTCGAAATAGGCAACGCCGGTATTCTCGAGGTTTTTCTTAACCAAATGGTCAATCTCATCACTCGATTTATCGGGAAAAGCGAGTGTTAGATTACGGCGTGCAATAGCCACTCGACGCGGTAGCGCTTTCATTAGGAGCCGACCTAAGCCTTTACCAAGGAAGACTTGAAAACGATAGGGGAGCCACGAGACGGAATACAGAAAAATCACACCTAGCCAGGTTAGCCAAAACTTGGGGTGAAGAAAATAGAGTTTAAACTTGGGTTGTTCGATCACAGACACAGTTCTTATTTTGGAACGAATAATATTAAGGTTACCACAAATTAAAAACGTGCAGTGAACCGACCATTCACTGCACGCTTTGCGGTCGATAGTTATAAAAGCGGCTTATTCAGCTGCAGTGCTATCGACGTTTTCAGAGAGGCTTTCGTTAATTGCTTGCAAATCATCTGCTTGCAACTCGCCAACTGTTTGTTCGAGGTTGATACGCTGACGAATATAGCCGTAACGTGCTTGCGCCAAATTACGACGAGCATCGAATAAGTTACGAGTGCTGTTCAGTACATCAACGATGGTACGGGTACCCACTTCGAAACCTGCTTCGGTTGCCTTAAGTGCACTCTCCGCCGAGGTGACGGCTTGTTGGAATGCTCGAATACTGGCAATTGACGCATTCACTTCATAGTATGCATTACGTACTTGACGCTCAACTGAACGCTGGGTTTCAACCATCGACTGGCTTGCCGCAACGTAGTTGTCACGTGCTTGAGCCACTTCCGATGAGGTGCGGAAACCACTGAAGATAGGCACTGATACGTTGACGCCAATTGAACGTGAGTCAAGGCGTGGCAAATCAGTTGTGGAACCGTCGATAGTCGTTTCAGTATCTTGCGTATTGTAGCTCGCTGTTAAACCCACAGTTGGGTAGTGACCTGCTTGATTGACCGCGATTTGCTGCTCTGCAATGTCAACACTGACCATGCTTTGCATTAGGTTTAAGTTGTTCTCTTCAGCCTTTTTGACCCAACGTAATACTTCTGCTGGTTGTGGATCAGAAGGTGAAAAGGTATCCGTATTAAGACCTGCCAATGACTGTGGGTACTGGCCTGTGATTTCACGAATGTTTTCCATCGCAATTTCAACCGCATTACGCGCTTGAATTTCACGGGCTACGGCGCTGTCATACTGCGCCTGAGCTTCATGAACGTCAGTAATCGCTGTTAGACCAACAGAAAAGCGTTGTTTAGTTTGCTCAAGTTGTCGTTCAATAGCGCGCTTCTCTGATTGTGCAAAAGCTAAGTCATCTTTTGCTTGTAATGCACCAAAGTAAGCATTTACTACGCGCAAACGGAGTGTTTGCTCGGCGGCTTGAAAAGCCACTTCAGCGCGGTACGCTTGTTTATCAGCGATATCTGATTGTTTCCAAGTGCTCCAGTCAAAGATATTTTGGCTTAAGCTGACGCCCGCGCTCCAACCATCAGAGTCACGTTCAAAAGTACCTAGACCAGGCTGGAAAGATTCAGTTGATGAGTCACTGAGACCGACTTCACCGTTAATTTGTGGCCAAAATGCGGAATTGGCAATGTCTACGTTTTTCTGTGCGGCGTCGCGTTCAGCGGCGGCACGCAGTAACGCTGGATCATTTTTCACAGCTAACTGGTATACGTCACGTAAATCTTCTGCGCTGGTGGTAAAACTCGCTGTGGCTAGCGCTAAGCCAACAGTAATGGACACTAAATGTTTTTTCATTGCTAACGTTGCCCTGTGCTGATGGTATTCGACAATGTAATCAGTGTATGAGTCGCTTTTAATCTTCGATAAGTTTACATACACGTTTGAATGATTACCAGTTTAAACTTAATTTGGCTTAACTTTAAGCGAAAGAAGGTTTCAGATCACGCTTAAGTGTAACAGAATGTATGTAAATAGATGAGCTGCTCATTTTTAGCGTTAATTAGGGATTTGTTGTGAAACAGTTTAGTAAAAACGACGTTCAAATTGAAAGTAAAGATTCACTTTATAAAGGTTTTTTGTCAGTTAATCAGTATCAACTCAAGCATAAGTTGTTTGCTGGCGGCTGGGGACCCACGATAACGCGAGAGCTGATGGAGCGTGGCGATGCTGTCGTAGTGATTCCTTACGATCCTGTCACGCACGAACTGGTGGTGTTGGAACAGTTCCGTATGGGCGCCATGGCTAATGAGCACGGTCCTTGGTTACTGGAATTCGTCGCGGGCATGTTCGATGGCGATGAGACCGCGGAGCAAGTTGCACACCGCGAGCTATATGAAGAAGCGGGATTGCGTGCCAAACAACTGGTGAAAGCGTTGAGCTACTACTCGAGCCCGGGCGGCACAGATGAACGTTTGACCATCTACATTGCCGAGGTGGATGCGAGTCAGGCGGCAGAATTTGCCGGCGTTGAATCCGAACACGAAGACATTCGTGTGCACGTCAAATCATTTGAAAGCGTGATAGAATGGTTAAACCAAGGGCGGATTAATAACGCCGCCAGTGTGATTGGTCTACAATGGCTTCAATTGCATATAAATACTCTGCCATTTGCAAAATAGTATAAAGGTGTGACGCGTCGATTATGAGAAATGAGCGGTACGTTGTTGATGTAGCTGAGTTACATCGTATTAATGAACGCAATTATGCGGGACTGATTGGTTTATTACCCGATCACAATCAGTTGCGTCTGATTCGTGCGGGCGCACATCTTGTCTTCGAAATCACGTGGTTAAATGAATCAAAGTACACCAGCGATGTTAGAATAGCGCAAAAGCGCGAGCATTGGTCGGCCGATTACCTGCTAACCCAGTTGGATGTTCGGTTGTATCATGATGTGCGTATGGCCGAAGTGCTTGCCAGCCAAGGTGTGAGTCGACTTCGTGTGCATTATCAACAGCCTAACCCAGACATGCGTCACCCTGATGAAAAACACCAAGTAAATCAGTTCCTCGCCGACTGGCTGACACTGATTCGAACCCATGGGCAACAGCCCATGTTGCGCTTGGATAAATTTTTACCACACGACTTCAAATAAACCGATAATAGCGGTACATTGAATCCACAATAATAACCATATAAACGACAATGTGTCGCGCTGGTCCAAAAAATTAGATCATAACCATGACAGATTATAAATCCGATTCGATCGAGGTCTTAAACGGCCTCGAGCCGGTCCAACGTCGACCGGGTATGTATACAGACACGTCGCGCCCCAATCACCTAGGTCAAGAAGTCATTGATAATAGTGTCGATGAAGCGCTTGCAGGTCATGCTAAAACCATTACTGTTGTGCTGCATAAAGATCAGTCGCTTGAGGTGACTGATGATGGGCGAGGTATGCCTGTCGATATTCACCCAGAGGAGAAAATCCCTGGTGTCGAATTGATCATGTGTAAGCTGCACGCAGGGGGCAAGTTCTCCAATAAGAACTATCAGTTTTCAGGGGGACTCCACGGCGTCGGGATCTCGGTTGTCAATGCATTGTCGAAACGGGTTGAAATCACCATCCGCCGCGATAGCCAAGTCTATGAAATGGCATTTGAAAACGGTGACAAAGTATCGGAACTTGAGGTAACAGGCACCTGTGGAAAACGAAATACAGGTACTCGAGTGCACTTCTGGCCCGACCCTCAGTATTTTGACTCCAGTAAGTTTTCGGTACTTAAGCTAACGCATCTGCTGCGCGCTAAAGCGGTGCTCTGTCCGGGCTTAACGATTCGGTTTATCAACCATATTGATGGCGAGGAAACAAACTGGTTTTATGAAGATGGACTCACCGACTATCTGCGTGAAGCGGTAGAGGATTATCCGACATTACCTGAAGCGCCGTTTGACGGTAGCTTTGTCAGTAAAACGGAAGCTGCCGAATGGGCGGTGACGTGGTTGCCTGAGGGCGGCGAAGCGGTAACCGAAAGTTATGTTAACTTAATCCCCACAGCACTTGGTGGCACACACGTCAATGGATTAAGACAAGGCTTGCTGGAGGCGATGCGCGAATTCTGTGAGTTCCGCAATTTAACGCCCAGAGGCGTAAAGCTGACTCCCGATGATGTGTGGGAACGGTGCAGTTATATTCTCTCATTAAAGATGGAAGATCCGCAGTTCGCCGGACAAACAAAAGAACGCTTATCCTCACGTCAGTCTGCCAGCTTCGTTTCTGGGGTGGTGAAAGATTCCTTTAGTCTCTGGCTGAACGAGCACACTGAACAAGCCGAGGCGTTGGCCGAATTATGTATTTCCAATGCACAGCGGCGCCTAAAAGCCAGCAAAAAAGTTGTGCGTAAGAAAGTCACTTCAGGTCCGGCATTGCCTGGCAAGTTAACCGACTGTTCGGGTCAAGACAGTGAACGCAGCGAACTGTTCCTAGTTGAGGGTGACTCAGCGGGCGGCTCTGCTAAGCAAGCACGTGATCGCGAATTTCAAGCGGTCATGCCGTTGCGCGGTAAAATTCTCAACACTTGGGAAGTCGACCCAGAGCAGATCCTTGCCTCACAAGAAATCCATGATATTTCAGTCGCTATCGGTGTTGATCCCAACTCGGTTGATTTGGATAAGTTGCGCTATAACAAGATTTGTATCTTGGCTGATGCGGATTCTGACGGCTTACATATTGCGACCTTGCTGTGTGCTTTATTTGTAAAACACTTCCGACCTTTGGTTGAGCAAGGTCATATTTTTGTTGCTATGCCGCCGTTGTATCGAATTGATGTCGGTAAAGATGTTTTTTACGCCCTCGATGAAGGCGAGAAGCAGGGCATTCTCGATCGCATAGAAGCGGAGAAACGCAAAGGTAAAGTCAACGTGCAGCGTTTCAAAGGGTTGGGTGAAATGAACCCACTAACACTTCGTGAAACGACCATGGACCCCAATACCCGTCGACTCGTGCAGCTCACTATTGACGATGCTGAGGCGATGGAAGAATTAATGGATATGTTATTAGCGAAAAAACGAGCAGCCGACCGCCGTACTTGGCTTGAGAGCAAAGGCAATATGGCCGATCTGGCAGAACTATAAACATAACCACTGCGCGAAATGAATTTAAATGGAGAACAGCTCAATGTCGAGTGAAGTAACCGAACGCACACCGCTGAGTAAGTTTACTGAGGATGCATATCTCAACTACTCGATGTACGTCATTATGGACCGTGCGTTACCGCATATTGGCGATGGCCTAAAGCCTGTGCAACGTCGAATTATTTACGCAATGTCTGAACTCGGACTTTCGGCACTGGCGAAATACAAAAAGTCTGCTCGCACAGTGGGTGATGTACTTGGTAAATTTCACCCCCACGGTGATAGCGCCTGCTATGAAGCAATGGTACTGATGGCACAGCCATTTAGCTATCGTCACCCGCTCGTTGATGGTCAAGGCAACTGGGGATCGCCGGATGATCCTAAGTCGTTCGCTGCCATGCGTTACACTGAAGCTAAGTTATCGCGCTTTAGCGAAGTATTGTTGAGCGAGCTCGGGCAAGGCACGGTCGACTGGATTCCAAACTTTGATGGCACGATGCGCGAGCCGAAAATGCTACCGGCACGCCTACCGCATATTTTGCTTAACGGCGTTACTGGTATCGCTGTTGGGATGGCAACGGATATTCCGCCTCATAATGCCCGTGAAGTAGCTAATGCGTGTGCATTATTGATTGATAAGCCGAGCGCAGATTTAGATGAGGTGATGGAGCACCTACAAGGACCTGATTATCCCACCGACGCCGAAATTATTACACCTAAAACTGAGTTGAAGAAGCTCTATGAATCGGGGCGTGGGACTGTAAAAATGCGTGCTAAGTATCACCTTGAAGAGGGTGAAATCGTACTGACTGCATTACCTCATCAAGCCTCGGGTGCGAAAGTATTAGAGCAGATTGCGGCGCAGATGCAGGCAAAAAAACTGCCCTTAGTTTCTGACTTGCGCGATGAATCAGACCACGAAAACCCCACGCGGTTAGTCGTTGTTCCGCGTTCAAATCGCGTTGATACTGAACAGTTAATGAAGCATTTGTTTGCCACGACAGACCTTGAGAAGCAGTACCGGGTTAACTTAAATATTCTTGGTTTGGACGGTCGCCCCCAAGTGAAGCCGCTACTGGGTATTCTAACCGAGTGGCTTGAGTTCAGAAAACAAACAGTGACGCGACGCTTGCAATATCGACTTGATAAAGTCGAAGCGCGTTTACATATTTTGCAGGGCTTATTGATCGCGTTTTTGAATATTGATGAAGTGATAGAAATCATTCGTTACGAGGAGCAGCCCAAGCAAGAGTTAATGAACCGGTTTGGACTGACAGATACTCAGGCTGAAGCCATTCTTGAATTGAAATTACGTCACTTAGCTCGACTCGAGGAAATGAAGCTCAAGGGCGAGCAAGATGAATTAGAGAAAGAACGTGAACAGCTTTCGCAGTTACTCAACTCGGATCGCCGACTAAAAACGCTGATTAAAAAAGAGATTCTCGCTGATGCTGAGAAATATGGCGACGAACGTCGCTCGCCGTTGGTTGAGCGAGCTGAAGCCCGCGCCTTGAGCGAAACGGAATTGACACCTGCTGAGGCGGTAACCGTTGTGCTTTCAGCGAAAGGCTGGGTGCGCTGCGCCAAAGGGCACGATGTTGATGGTGAAAAACTCAGCTATAAATCAGGGGATAGCTTTCAAGCCGCAGCACAAGGCAAAAGCAACTTACCTGTCGTGTTTCTTGATACCTCCGGGCGCAGTTATTCGTGTGAGGCGCATGCTTTGCCTTCCGCGCGAAGTCAGGGTGAACCGTTAACTGGGCGGTTCAATATGGTCGCGGGTGAGACCGTGCAGCATGCGCTGATGGCTAAAGATGAACACTATTACTTGCTGAGTTCTGATGCGGGCTATGGATTTGTGTGCCAATTCAAAGACCTCGTTTCGCGTAACAAAAACGGTAAAGCGATTCTTAGCTTGCCTACCGGCGCTAAAGTGATGCCACCGGTGGCAGTACAAGACACTGCTGCTGCGCAAGTTATCGTTGTATCCAACGAGGGGCGTATGTTGGTGTTCCCTATTGCTGACTTACCGCAGTTGGCGAAGGGCAAAGGCAACAAAATGATTAGTATCCCGGCGTTGCGAGCGCAGTCGCGCGAGGAGTACGTTGTCGCTGTGAGTGTGGCAAGTCCAGAAAGCACCGTGACCTTGCATGCTGGACGTCGAAAATTGACCTTAAAGCCTGCTGACTTGGCGCATTATCATGGCGACCGAGGGCGTCGGGGCAACAAGCTGCCACGCGGCTTGCAACGCGTTGATCGCATCGAGGTGGAGTCAACTGCAACAGCTCAAGATGCAACGATCAGTGCTGACGAGAGCGACGAGTAAACTAGAGCCCGCGTTTGGCATTAATAAGGTCTTCCATTGCATCGTTGAATACGGTGACCCAGTAGGGACACAGCTGTGTCCCTGCTAATCGTCTTATCTCTGCCTGAGCACGGCTGAAAGGACGCTTCAGGTGATGTTTGTGCGCACGCTCGTGAGTCATAGCATCAAATGTATCGACAATCGCTAGAATTTTCGCCCCGTCACATATTTGCGTTTGCGTCAGCGCATTCGGATACCCTTTGCCATCGACTCGTTCATGGTGCTGCAGCACCATATGTTTTGCCTCTTGCCACTGCGGCAAGTTCTCTAAAAGTTTAGCCGATAGATAGACATGTGTTTTTAAAGTGTCACTTTGTGTGGCATCGAGGGCTTCGGTGGCATGTAAGATCGTCAGCGGCAAAAAAGACATACCGAAGTCGTGCACGTAGCACGCCGCGGTAAGTTGCCGATCATCTATCGGGGAACCCGCGTGCCTGTTAATTAGTAGCGCAAGTTTCAATTGACGTTTTGCCCTGCCTTGCCAATAACTTGAACGCTGCTCAGCTTGATCGATAAGTGCTTCAAACAGCTGTAAATCGGCGGCGGCATTATCATCAGAACTCGGATGATAGCTTGGTTGCTCGTCAAGGTCGGCGGTGATAACGAGTTCTGGGGCAAGTGTGGCGAGCACCTCGCGCAATGCTGAATCGAGATCATCGTAATCGAGTGATCGGCATAACGCGATGACGCGTTGATAACGTTGCTCGGGATATTCAATACGTGTACTGTTTTTACATGACTGAACAAAATTGAACACTTGGTCGATCAAATTAAAAACGATGTCGCCGATAAGAGCGCTAAACGTGAGACGTTGATTGCGAATATCATCCAGTAGATTTTCTACGGCGCCAATTAAAGGCACCATAGGGTCGAGCCCGATGATCCCTAAGTCGCCTTTCATGGTGTGGATGGCTCGGTATAGTGCTTGTTGATGTGGCTCGGAGTAGGGAGTTGACTCTAGCGCAATGACGCTGTTCTCCGCTTGTTGGTGGAGTTCTTTAATTTCATCCATAAGCTCGATATACACATCGGTGGAAATATCGGGTCGAGTGAATAGCGCCATAACTTACCTAATAATTGACTGATCGGAGTTTTATTTTGAATAAACACGATATACTAGCCGAGCAAAACAACAAGGAGTAATGATGTTAGCTGCGATACGCTGGATATTTTTAGGGATTTTTGTCGTCCTGTTCGGAGTTATCGGCTGTATATTCTGTATATTAAGGCCATTTCATCGTAATAATACATACGTGTGGGCACGTATTTTTGGTTCGGTTACACGTATTCTGGGCGTTAAGCTCGAAGTTAAAGTGCATCCTGATGTGCCGCCGGGTGGACCCTATGTCTATATTTGTAACCATCAGAATAGCTGGGAAATTTTTACTATCGCGGCTATGTTGCCCCCGAATACAGTGACGGTAGGCAAAAAGAGCCTACGTTACATCCCGTTTTTTGGCCAACTCTATTGGTTGGCTGGCAATATTTTAATCGATCGAAAAAATAAAGGTCGTGCACACGGCACCATTTCACAAACAGCGGATGCGATTAAGCGCCGAGATATTTCAGTCTGGATGTTTCCCGAGGGTACGCGAAGCTACGGACGTGGGTTATTGCCGTTTAAAAATGGCGCGTTTCATACTGCCTTTAAAGCACAAGTAAATATTGTGCCCGTGTGTGTTTCAAATTTGCATGAAAAGATTAAAATGAACCGCTGGAATAATGGAACGCTAAAAATTGAGTTCTTAGAACCGATTAATATTGCCAATTATTCTAAAGAGTCTTTACGCCAACTATCACGTGAAACACACGAGGTAATGAAGCACAAAATTGCTCAACTGGATCAACAGATCAGTGCAAACGATAAAGGAAATGTATGAGTTCAATATTAGATGTCTTACTGGAGCAAAGTAATGCGACGATTGATGCGCTGCTCGAAGATGGCGCTGATCCAAGTGAATATTATTTGATCGAGCATCACCTTGCTTCTAGAGACTTTACTAAGCTCGAGAAAGCAGCCGTCGAGATGGTCAAAGAAGGCTATCACGTTGATGACGCGGATGAGTTTGAAGATGAACAAGGCGAGCGCTGGTTTGCTTTTGCCGCATCAACAGAAAGCACTCTCGACCGAGATGTGCTGGCTCGTCAAATTCGAGAAATACTCGTAGTTGCCGAGGAGTGCGACGTCGAGTACGACGGCTGGGGCACCTTTCTTGATGAAGATGAGGATGATTATGAGGACGAGTAACTCGTCCTCACTATTTTTACACCGGCTGCCAACCTCACTACCTCCCGATGACTTTACTTCCCCTATTTACCTCTTTTATTTCTACATCTTAGATTATTAACGTTCTAAATATTTCAATTATAATCATTTGCTAAATTATACAACCACGCCTATTTAATATTATATGACACAAATAATATTCACATGTTGAGGTTGTTATGTTTTCAAATAAGCCCATGTATACGCTACTCGCTGCAGTGTCTTTCTGTTCAGTAGGTGCGGTCAACGCGCAACAAGTAACAGGCACCATGTCAGTGACACTCATCGTAGAAGAGACCTGTGTGGTGGATAACCTCGATACATCTGGAGGCAGTAATGACTTCGGGGTGCTTGATTTTGGCACGGTGACTGACCTAGCGATGGCGGTCGATGCGACCGGAGGCGGAGCGGCAGGTACAGGTATACAAATGACATGCAGTGATGGCTTAGCTTATCAAATCGGCATTAACAATGGCTCTAACGAGAGTGGCTCGGTTAGAAACATGTTTAACGCGATTAATAGTGAGTTAATTGGCTATGAAGTGTATCAGGATGCCGCACGCACCACGCGCTGGGGCGATGTAAACAGCGGTGAAGAGCTCTCAACAAACGGTACTGGTACACAACAAAATTACGTGGTGTATGGACGTGTGCCATCGGCTGTCGCTCCAAGCACCGGCACGTACTCCGATACACTCACCGTGACTGTGCTCTGGTAATGTTATGAAAAGCATCAGTTATTTGTTGCTAATGACGGCGTGGGCATGGTCCAGCTTGAGCTGGGCACAAGTGACACAAACGCAGTCTGATAGCGTTATCATCAAACTCGAGATGGTACCTTTCTGCCAACTGCATACAGAAAATGTCGCATTGGACTTTGGTACCGTGGATCAATTTTCGCCATCACAATCGTTAATGACTCAAACACGCGTGTCATTAACCTGTGCTCGAGGCAGTGATTATCAAGTTAGTCTGGATGGCGGGCTGAACGGTCAGGATGGTCAGCGGTTTGTTGAGAGTAGCGCTGGGGATACACTGCCCTATCAGCTCTATGATGATAACCAATTATCGAACCCTTGGCTGAATAATGAAGTACGAAGTTTCACGGGCACAGGCGTCGAACAAGAAATTGTTATCTACTCAGAGCTGGTGTCGGATTCACTTGCAGGCGTAGGGCAGTACTCGGATACGGTAACCTTTTATGTCAACTATTGAGGACTATATGGTAAAGTTCTTGCTGCCATTAGTGTTGTTGATATTTCCGTTGTATGTAAATGCCCAAGTGGCTATTTGGCCGTTGATGCCGAGGCTTGAAGTTGGAAATAAGTCGGTTAACGTCAACTTAAGTAACAAAGGTGAGCAAGAGAAAGTCCTGCAAGTGAGGGTGATGCGCTGGCAAGTCAACAGTGATGATAATAAAGCGCTTTCTCAGCAAAGCGAGTTAATTGTAAGCCCCGCTATTTTTGAACTTAGTCCAAATGAAACCCAGGTGGTGCGCTTAGTCTATTTTACGGGTGTTGTGCCAGAACACGAAGAAGAGCACATGTACCGAGTATTAATCGATGATTTAACGCCTCAGCGCGATGCGAGTGATGGGGTGTCTTTTAAAATGCGTTATTCGCTTCCTCTTGCTGTCGGAGCGCCGGTCGATTTGCCGACGCCCAACCAGACTCAAGCTTATCAACGACTGGCTAAGGAGGGTATTCAGCTGTCATGCGAGTTCTCCGAGAACCTTAGCCAGCTAGTGATTGAGAATAAAACAGGTATACATTGGCGTATTAGTAATTTACAACTCGATGGCGATCAACTTCACACCGTGAGTGAAGGGTTATTTGATTACCTGCTGCCTAGCGAGCAAATCAGAGTAGAAAGCCCTATTGATTGTGATGAACTTGAGGACTACGCGCTTGTTTTTACTAGCCATCGTCAAGAAATACGTATCCCAATCTAAACAGCTAGCATATGTCATCGTTGGGCTGATGGCCCTTTCAGGCAATGCTCAAGAACCTCGTTACCTCGATGTTTTTTTAAATGACTGGAATAGCGGACAAAGCTTGATGTTTTTTCAGTATGAGCAAGGCTTTGCGATAGAGGGTGATAGTTTGATTTCATTACTAGGTCAGTTACCTGAAACGATTCGCCGTGTCGATAATGCACCACACCTTGTGTGGCTCAATAGCACTGAAATATTTGTAGCGGACTATAACGAGTCAACTCAGCAGATTAATTTAACCGTGCAGCCTAAGTTATTTAGATTAACGCAAAAGGACTCGACACGGAGCATCCCAGAGAGTCGGGCGCAGATGCTGAATAGCGCTTGGATAAATACGGACACCTTTATTGATTGGCAAACAAATCAAGACGAGCTCATAGGTGGTGCTCAGGTAAGCTTAAATGCACGTGTAAGCGACCTACAGTTTAATAGCCAACATGTCGCACAACGCTTACAAGGCGAGTCGCTCAATAGCGTGCGCTTGTCGTCTTCTGTCACTTGGGAGTCTTACGACCAGTTAACACAGTTGATTGTTGGCGATAGCATCTCAGCAGGTGGGAATACGTCGAGAAGCCTGCGTTTCGGAGGTGTACAGTATCGTAAAAATTATAGCTTACGACCTAACTTAATTACCTTTCCTACGCCAGCGTTCGGCGCATCCTCTGAAGTACCATCGGTGGTTGATTTATATATTAATGGGTTAAGAAGCACCACGACCGACGTAGGTCCTGGCCCGTTTGAGTTCGTGAATACACCGTATGTATCGGGTGCAGGCACAGCAACCATTGTGAGCCGGGATATCTTTGGACGCCAAGTGGTGATCAATCAGCCTTTCTACGTCACGCCACAATTATTGCGAAGCGGCTTCAGTGATTATGCGTTGAGTTTTGGTTATGGACGCGAGGACTTTGGGCAGTCGAGCTTTGCTTACAGCAACGAGGCAATCTTTTCGGGCAGTTACCGCCACGGTGTCAGCTCGATGCTTACGTTAGGAGGCGGATTGGATTGGACTTCAGGGTATGCAGGATGGAGAGGTGAAGCACAAGTGAGGTTGGGTCTGCTAGGTGCACTGACTAGTGAAGTCATTTTTGATAGTGAAAGTCATAAAAAGCAGTGGCAAGTTGGTTATGATTATCAAGGCGAATGGTTTCGGCTTAATCTGAGCAATACATTAGCAGACCAGGGCTTTAATGACCTAGTTGGCTATTACAGTCAGATTGATACACCATCACGACAGACGAATGCCTCTTTAAGTGTCAATGCGGCTCATTTAGGTTCGCTCTCGCTGGCTTATATAGAACGAAGCTACGCTCACTCAGGACGATTTAGACAAGATTCGCAATTTGTCTCAGCGAGCTACAGTCGTTCTTGGGGGCGTGGCAACGTGTTTGCAAACTTGACGCGTGACGTCACACTCGATAGTTGGACGGCATCAATTAATTTTAGTTATAACTTTGGCGAAAGTGGGATCGCTGTTGCATCGCATCAAGTTGAAAAGGACCAGCCAAGTTATCGGCAGTATCGCTATTCGTTTGGTAACCGCGGTTATCAGGGATACCAAGTCGAAGCGCTTGCCTCACAAGGGCGTAAAGATGATTTCGCTCAGTTGTCGTCAGAGTGGCGTTTAGAGCAGTCTATTGGCAAGCTCGGTGTCAACAATACCGGGGGGGACTCGCGTGTATTTGGTTCATTTCAAACAGCCTGGGTTTACTCACAGAATTCATTTTGGAATACACGACCTATCGAGCAAGCGTTTGCGATTGTTAAGGTGGGCGAGTATGCCGACGTCCCGGTGCGGTTTTCGCATCGAGAGATCGGTAAAACGGACCAGAACGGCTTGCTGCTTATACCCAACGTGTTAAGCGGTCTCGAAAACCACATTTCCTTTGATCCCTCAGGTCTCCCAGTAAACTCGGGCGTCGAAAAAACCAGTCTAAGTAAAGTGCCAGAAGGGCGCGGAGGCATATTGTATGATTTTAATGTGGTATCACATACACCTGTCTACCTAACTGTTCTAAACACCAGCGGCGAGTTTATTGCCCCAGGTACGTTATTGACTTCATCTACTGGCCGCCAATACTACGTAGGCTGGGACGGCGAGGCCTACGTTCCTTATGCTGATTTACCAATGCACCTCTCATCACCTGAATGCGAGCTCAGCATACCGCGCGCTGAGAGTCGTGATGAAATTGTAAAGCTGACTGTGAAATGTCAGCAACCAGACGCGGAGATAGTTCAGTGAAACAGATCGTGGGGCTTTTTCTGTTCATTCTTTCATCTATCGTTAACACGGCTTATGCTGCATGCTCCGTTTCGGCATTACCTAACTTCGAATTCGGTTTGGAGGTTGAGTCATTCATGGCGCAAAGCCAGATGCTGACAACCAACAGTTATGCGGATATTGACTGCAACCGATCGCTAGAACTCGGGCTATTACCGAGAGCCAATCTGCGTGTGCAGGCGGCGCAGTCAGTTAATGGTTTTGTCATGCGGAATATTTTGGGCGATGAAGTGGCTTATCAAATAAGTCCGGATCCCAACTTTAGTGTGGCACTGGTGACCGTTGGAGATGAAGTCATGGTGACTGATGCGAACCTGTTATCGATTGTGTCAGGTGGCAACTTGCGTCTGCCTCTCTGGGCTCGAACAAATACCGCTAATTTATCCGAGGGGCTGTATACGGATTCTATTTTGTTGCACTTTCGCGGTCGGTTCTGCGACTTAAGTGTCACTACAATTTGCTTAAATCCCGAATACCTCGATATCCAAGTGAGCGTGCAATTGCAGTTAGGTATCGAAAAAGCCTGCGTCATTGATGTGCCCGACACGCTTGATTTAGGACAAGCCGCAGATGTCCAAGATGTATCAGTAACGGATTTACCCATATCGGTTAAATGCACTACACGACAGAACTTTCAGATTAGCGCGGGGCTTGGCCTTCACGCCGCACAAAATCGTCGGTTGGCGAACGGTGAGGGATCGTTTATAGATTATGAAATATGGCAGCCAAATAATGCCGAAAGGCTCTCCTCAGAGACACCACTCGCCGGCAATGGAACGGGCTTTTTTCAGACCTTTAATGCTCAGGTCGAGGTTATCGATAATGGCACCATTCCGGAGGTCGGTGCCTACAGCGATCAAGTGGTAGTGACGGTAAGCTTTTAAAAAGGGCGCCATGAAAAGGCGCCCTTTGATTCATCGGAGTGAACAACGATTACTCAGTCACATGCTTATAGAGATGCTATCTTTGCATGTTGCTGCTTCAGTTGAGCTAACGCCTCTTCAGCTTCTGCCAGTTTTTCACGCTCTTTAGCAATGACGGCCTCTGGCGCTTTACTCACAAAGTTCTCGTTGCTTAACTTACCACTCAGCCGCTTCTGTTCCTGCTCAGCCTTTTGCAATGCTTTATCCAGACGTTTTAACTCCGCGTCTTTGTCGATTAAGCCGGCCATCGGGATATGCAATTGCATACTGTCGACAAGGCTTGTCATACTTGCAGGCGGCTCCTCACCCTCGGCCAAATAATCAATTTTTTCGAGCTTGGCAAGGCTTTGTAAGAAGGTTGTGTTCGTCTCAATACGACCACGTGCCATCTCATCATAATGGGAGATGAGCAGCGGTAACGGTTTGTTAGGTGATAAATCCATCTCACCTCGGACGTTACGGATTGCTAGGATGACCCGTTTTAACCATTCCATATCCTGCATGGCTTGTTGATCGACGTCGGCATTTGCCTGTGGGAACGGCTGCAGCATAATGGTTTCGCCCTCTACGCCAGCCAGCGGTTTCACGCGGTGCCAAATGGTCTCCGTTATATACGGTAAAATTGGGTGAAGTAGACGCAGTAGTTGTTCGAGCACCGTTACGAGCGTGCGGCGTGTACCGCGTTGTTCAGCTTCAGTCCCGTTATTGAGTACCGGTTTGGTAAGCTCTAAGTACCAGTCACAGAATTGGTTCCAAGTAAACTCGTACGCAATCGCAGCGGCTTGGTCAAAGCGATAGGTATCTAATGCGTGACGGAATTCTTTAACTGTGTGGTTAAAGCACGCAATAATCCATTCGTCGGCGAGCGATAACCGACAGTCTTCACCTGATTGACCGCAATCATGCTCCTCGGTGTTCATCAGCACATAGCGGCTCGCATTCCATAATTTATTACAGAAGTTACGATAACCTTCGAGACGTTTCATGTCCCAGTTGATGTCACGCCCTGTCGAAGCCAGCGCAGTCAGCGTGAAACGCAATGCATCGGTGCCGTGCGCCGAGATACCCTCTGGAAATTGCTTACGTGTTGCTTTGGCAATTTTCTCACGCATTTTAGGTTGCATCAGATTAGCTGTGCGCTTTTCAACCAATTCGTCCGCGCTGATGCCGTCGATCATATCCAATGGGTCAAGCACATTGCCCTTCGACTTGGACATCTTCTGACCTTCTTCGTCACGGATCAAACCGGTGACATAGACTTTCTTAAAGGGCACCTGCGGCTGACCATTTTCATCCTTGAGGAAGTGCATGGTCATCATGATCATGCGCGCAACCCAGAAGAAAATAATATCAAACCCGGTGACCAATACATCGGTTGGATGGAAGGTTTTTAAGTCATCAGTTTGCTCTGGCCAACCCAAGGTGGAGAAGGTCCACAATGCCGAGGAGAACCATGTGTCCAGTACGTCTTCATCTTGCGATAACTTGATGTCGCCTAAGTTATTTTCTTGACGGACTTCATCCTCGCTGCGGCCAACATAGACATTACCTTGTTCGTCGTACCATGCTGGGATGCGATGCCCCCACCACAATTGACGAGAAATACACCAGTCTTGGATGTCACGCATCCAACTGAAATACATGTTCTCATACTGTTTGGGTACGAACTCAATACGACCGTCCTCTACCGCCTCGGTGGCTTGTTTTGCGAGCGATTCAACACGCACGTACCATTGATCAGTAAGGTGAGGTTCAATCGGTACACCACCACGGTCGCCATAAGGTACTTTATTTGTATGCTTTTCAATTTTGTCGAGTAAATTGAGCTCTTCAAACGCAGCGATGATTTGTTTGCGCGCTTCAAAGCGTTCAAGACCTGCAAATTGGGCAGGAAGTTCGCCTTTGAACGTTCCCAACGATTCGACCGCTTCACCTTTACTTGTGTACAAACCCGCGGTGCTCAATACATGTGCAGTATCATCAAGCACTGAAATCATGCCGAGTTCGTTACGTTTGCCGATCTCATAATCGTTAAAGTCATGAGCAGGGGTGATTTTGACGCAACCGGTGCCAAATTCACGATCAACATAGTCATCGGCGATGATTGGGATTTGGCGATCGACCAGTGGTAAGTTGATGTGCTTACCCACCAAATGTTGATAGCGCTCGTCTTCGGGGTGAACGGCAACACAGACATCGCCGAGCATCGTCTCAGGACGAGTCGTTGCGACAACCAAATAATCTTTACCGTCTTCCGTTTTCTCGCCATCCGCTAGTGGATAGCGCAGATGCCAGATGTGACCCTGCTGCTCTTTATTTTCAACTTCAAGATCGGAGATTGCGGTTTGTAACTTTGGATCCCAGTTCACCAAGCGTTTGCCACGGTAAATAAGACCTTCTTTGTGAAGCTTCACGAAGACTTCGAGTACTGCTTTAGACAGACCTTCATCCATGGTAAAACGTTCGCGATCCCAATCGACAGAATCACCCAAACGACGCATCTGCGAAGTGATGGTACCACCGGACTGTTGCTTCCACTCCCAGACTTTGTCGATAAACGCTTCACGACCTAAATCGGCGCGGCTTTTGCCTTCTGCTGCGAGCTGGCGCTCAACCACCATCTGTGTTGCGATACCTGCGTGGTCAGAACCGACTTGCCATAATGCATTTTTACCATCCATACGTTGGTAACGCGTCAGTATATCCATGATGGTGTGCTGAAAAGCGTGACCCATGTGCAGGCTACCTGTCACATTAGGGGGCGGGATCATAATTGAATATGCATCACCTTTGCCCGAGGGCTTAAAATAGCCCTTGCTTTCCCACGCTTGATATAACGATTCTTCGATGTCTTTAGGGGAGTACGTCTTGTCCATAATGGCCTTAATTATGCTTTGCTGTTAACGGCTCGGTGCGCATTTGGCAACCGCGAGCTCGATAATGTTTGTATCGCTCTCGTGCGACGGCTTTCTCGTGTTCGGCTGCCGGCACAAGGTCAAAAATGTGTTGGCTGCGTTGTGCTACTTCGGGTACTTGGTTCGCCAAGTTAAAGAGCGCCATACCCGTTCGTGGCTGCTGCTCTGCTTGAAGCCAAGCGAGCGTAACAGGTGCACCGTTTGGCATCGCTTCACCTACGAGCGCGTGGGGAATAAACCCATCGGCAGGCCGCTGCCACAAAAGTTCGTCGAACAATTCGGCCTGCTGTTGATCTTCACACATCACGAGCAATTTCCGATACTGACGAAATAAAGCCGCGATTTTATCGCAAATCAGCTTGTTTTTCTCGTCTTCGTCGGTCGTTTGTACTAAAAAAAACGTTGCACTCGGCATAGCTAGTCGTTCGCATCCACTTGTTGGCAGCGGTTGATCAAGAACTGACTAAGCAATGGCACAGGTCTTCCAGTCGACCCTTTATTAGCGCCGCCACTCCAAGCGGTGCCCGCGATGTCCATGTGAGCCCAGTTATACTTACGTGTAAACCGAGACAAGAAGCAGGCCGCAGTAATAGTACCCGCCTCTTTGCCACCAATATTTTGCATATCAGCAAACGGACTATCGAGTTGTGACTGGTATTCATCCCACAGTGGTAAGCGCCACGCTTTATCGCCACTTTGCGACGCGGCATTTAGGATCTCGCTGGCGAGCGGATTATGTTGACTTAACACGGCGGATGCATGCGAGCCGAGCGCCACAACACAAGCACCGGTCAAGGTCGCTAAATCGATCACTAACTCGGGCTCAAAACGCTCCACATACGTGAGGGTATCGCATAATACCAAACGACCCTCGGCATCCGTATTCAGTACTTCGACGGTTTGCCCGCTCATGGTCGTAAGAATATCGCCTGGTCGGTACGCTTTACCATCTGGCATATTCTCACAACCTGCCATAACGCCAATCACATTAATCGGCAGCTTCATTTCAGCGAGGGCTTGCATAGCACCGAACACGCCGGCAGCGCCGCCCATGTCGTATTTCATTTCGTCCATATTGGCCGATGGTTTAATCGAAATGCCACCCGAATCGAAGGTCAGGCCTTTGCCAACCAACACAATCGGTGCTTGATCGTCAGCCGCTCCTTTGTAGTGCATTAGAGTAAGCACTGACTCATTCTCTGAGCCACGGCCAACCGCTAGGTAAGCATTCATACCCAACTCAGCCATCTCTTTTTCTTCGACGGTGGTGACTTCAAGCTGCGGATAGTGTTCTGCCATTGCATGAGCTTGTTCTGCTAAATAACGCGGAGTACAGATATTAGGTGGCATGTTGGCAACATCACGACACTTATCCATACCTGCGGCGATTGACAGCCCATGATTGATGGCTTGCTCGCCGATAGTTAACTCTTTGCGGCTTGGTACGTTAAAGGTTAATTTACGCAACGGACGACGCGGTTCTTCTTTTTTAGTTTTTAATTGGTTAAAGCTATATATTGTTTGGCGTGCCGCCTCGACGGCCATGCGTACCTTCCAGTAGGTATCACGACCTTTCACGTGTAACTCACTCAGAAAACAGACGGCTTCCATCGAGCCTGTTTCATTTAGCGTATTAATGGTTTTAGCAATGATTTGCTTATATTGACGCTCGTCAAGCTCACGCTCTTTACCGCAGCCCACCAACAATACACGCTCTGCCAGCACATTAGGGACATGATGTAGTAAGAGTACCTGACCTGTCTTGCCTTCTAAGTCACCGCGACGCAGTAAGTTGCTCAGGTAGCCTTCACTGACATTATCGAGTTGTTCTGCGACACCGGATAACCTCCGTGGTTCGAAGACACCCACAACGATGCATGCGGAACGTTGTTTTTCTGGGTTGCCACTTTTTACGCTGAACTCCATGGAATGTGCTCCTATTTCGGTAGGCCGCAAGGACTGCTATAGTTAGCCTAATAAACAAATTTGTTGTTAAAATAACAAGTTTACTTAAAAATCACAGCTATTCCAGTAAAAACCAAAGTTATGAGTCGAGCAACGTGCGCATTTTTAAATATTTGATTGCTGAGACATTAAAGTCTCAAATCGCGGTACTAGTTGTGCTGATGACAATATTTGTCAGCCAAAAGTTTGTTCGCGTGCTGTCGGACGCCTCCGAGGGGGATATCCCCAGTTCTATTATCTTTCAGTTGTTATCGCTGAATTTGCCGGCCTTGTTGGCATTGATCATTCCGTTGAGTCTGTTCTTGGGAATTCTGTTGGCGCACGGGCGCATCTATGCAGACAATGAGATGACAGTATTACATGCCTGTGGTGTCAGCGAATGGTATGTCACACGGGTGACTCTCGTGGCTGCTTTTCTATTAGCCTTGGTCACTGCTGCACTGACAATGTATGTTGTGCCGTGGTCACTCGAGCAAGAACAAAAAATTGAGGATAAGGCACGTGCTGATAGTGGACTTACCGCGCTGATTCCTGGTCGATTCCAACAGTCGAGCAACGGTAAGGCGGTGATTTTTATTCAAAGCCAGAATGACCAAGGTGATCTTCAGAATGTGTTTGTTGCTCAACACCAAGCAGAACAAGGACAGATTCGCTCAGGCAGTGTTGTGGTCTCTAACTCCGGTGAGGTCAGTACGGAGAGTTCTGGTTCGCAATGGTTAGAACTCCGTGACGGTAAGCGATTTGCAGGTGACGGTGAACATTATCAATTGATGAGCTTTGAACAGTATCGGTTGCAGATAAAAGAACAGCCCGTGGATGAGCAACTACGTGACTTAGAGGCGTACACGATCACTGAGTTATGGCAGGAGAACTCAACAGCGGCGGCAGCAGAGCTGCAGTGGCGTATTGCTATCCCGCTTGCGATGCCGCTACTGACACTCATTGCTGTGCCGTTAAGCCGTGTTAACCCACGTCAGGGCAAGTTTGCGCGTATGGCACCCGCGATATTAATTTACTTAGGTTACTTCTTGGTGCTTATGGCGGCTAAGTCCGCTGTACGAGATGGTGTAATACCCAGCTATATTGGCTTATGGTGGATACATGTTGCGTTGCTGGTTTTTGGTATCGCGTTGTTAAGTCGCGCGCGTCCCGTTGGACTGAAGTTCTGGGCGCACCTGATGTTTTGGCGTCAACGTAGCCGAGGGGTATAACCATGCTGAGTATTTTAGACCGCTATATTGGCGCGACTGTGCTAAGAACCTCGTTAATGAGCTTGATCGTACTGACGGGCTTATCGGGGCTGATACGCTTTGTTGAGCAGCTCAAGTCGGTTGGGCGAGGTAACTACGAAGTATTAGACGCAGCACTTTTTGTGTTTTATAGCATTCCCCGAGATATAGAAGTGTTCTTTCCAATGGCCGCTTTGCTCGGTGGGTTAATTGGTATGGGTGTGCTGGCGAGTAATTCAGAATTGATTGTGATGCAGGCGGCTGGGCGCTCCAAACTGAATATCGCAGGAGCCGTTATGAAAACAGCGATTATTATGATGATCGCTGTGATAGCCATTGGCGAATGGGTGGCGCCGCCGATGGAGGCAAAAGGTCGCTTGATCCGTGCGCAGGAGATTTCGGGTGGCAGCCTTATTTCGGCACAACGTGGTGTATGGGCAAAAGATGGTGACGACTTTATTAATATTTCTGAAGTCGAGGATACAGGGCGGTTAAATGGCGTTCTAATTTACGATTTTGATGGTAAACAGCAGCTCGACAAAGTCACATACGCCCAAACAGCGGTTTTTAACAACGATGCGTGGCGGTTAAACAACGTTGTTGAAACCCAGTTGACCGAACAAGAGGTCATTGAAAATCGCTTTGACTCAACGATGTGGCGGCCGAGTTTAACGCCTGATAAATTGGGTGTGGTCACCATCAAACCGGAGTCACTATCCATTACTGGTCTGATAGATTATCTCACCTATTTAAAAGCGAATGAGCAATCAGCGCAGCGTTATGAACTGGCTTTATGGCGTAAGCTGCTTTCACCCATCACGGTGGCGGTCATGTTGTTAGTTGCCTTGTCATTTATATTTGGTCCGCTGCGTGAGACCAGTATGGGGGCTCGTATACTGATGGGCGTGATTACAGGCTTTGCGTTTCATGTGAGTAATGAGATTTTTGGCCCCTTGGCACAGGTTTATCAAGTGCCTGCAGTCCTTGGAGCCTTGTTACCGAGCTTAGTGTTTGCCGGTGCTGCAGTATTTATCATGCAGCGTAAAAGCTAGAGTTCTTTCCAATAAAACAGCTGGTTGGCTTCTTTTGAGAGGGTAACCAGCTCGGTCTTTGCTGCATAGTCTTGCCAAGCGCGTCGGTTTTTAAAATCGATCAATACCCAGAGATTGCCCAAACCAAAAGCACAGGTGACTAACCTTATCATAACCTGTTTGTTGGTTAAGCGAGCGCCATTGCGTTGTTGTAACTTTAACCGCCATGCTCGCATACCTACGGTTTGTCCTGAGGTTTTCCAGAAGTAACCGAAAAACAACGCCAATACGGCCACTAAATAAATACTTAACCAAGGCCCTTGGTCAATAAATTCGGCGTGGTCCATTCCTTCAGGTAAGTGAACCCAGCCCAAGCTCGTGGTCATTGCCGCAGCTCCGAGCGCCAAGCCAGTAGCTAGCATCACCATTGCACAGGCGACTAAAAAATCATAAATCCATGCTGCGACACGACGTAGAAAAGTCGCTGATGGGAAACTGGCGTGCAATTTTTGAGCTTCTGATGGCATAATTTTATCTCTAACAACCGATGACCCGAACAGTTTATCATGAGGTGAGGCGAGGCGCAGTAGGGTCGTTCGGTTAAGGAATGAGCAAACGAACGTCATTCAGCAAAATTTCTGCAATATTTGCTTGATTAGAACGATGTCATGGGTATAATCCCACCCGTCGACCAAGACAACCTATCTTATGCCGAGGTGGCGGAATTGGTAGACGCAGTGGATTCAAAATCCACCGCTGGTAACAGCGTGGGGGTTCAAGTCCCCCCCTCGGCACCAATAACGCTTTTCAGTTATATCTACCTACACCCCTTAAAACACACTAGCGGATCAAATGCCACTGAGTTTGGCGTCCAGCACTGTAGCGTACCTTATTTCCGTCAAAAAACGCCGTCTGTTCAAGCATGATTTGAATCATCTGACCATCCCATTCGGGTACTGACTGTTTGATATTGCCTTCAATCGCATAGGCGGTATTGGCATATAATGGCCAGTCGCCGCGCACTGGTGTAGGGCCCTGGTTATCCCACATGCCAATTGTCGGACCTGGCGCATGCCCGTAAAAACCAATCGGATGTGTATAAGTGCTACTGTTGATACCCGCCGCGTTGCTCGCCTTGATCGTTGCTGCCAATACTTGATTGCCGCTGCGGCCAGTAACAAACTCAGCGGTTAACGTGTCCTGCCAGCGATTGCCGGTTGCTAGAGCGGCGATTAGGCCCTCAGGCGCCTGGTTTTCATCGTGCTTGAGCACATAGGCCATTTCCTGAGTATCGGTGCACATGGTCAGATAACAAATGCCGACGTCGGTGTGCAGTGCGTCACCACGTTTGATAACTCCCTTACCTGTGCTGCAGAACGGTGTGTTGTCGTCGCATTGATTGCCTTCTCGCTGAAAGGTCACATAAGGCATAAACCACGCATCCAATCCCAGTTGTTCAAAGCGCTCGCGAATGTACCAAGCCACATCATCGGTGGTGGTGACACCGGGGGTGATGGTTTTATTACTGAATGCCTCGGCGATGACGCCGCGGGCAAGGGCAACAGCGGTACTGAGTATGCTTGCTTCTTGCTCAGTACGGGTTTCTACCCAACGCACGACGAGGTCCTCGGCGGAAACAAGTCGCTGTTGATACTGCTGAGGTAACACCTCAAGTAGACGCTCATGTAGACCTTTCGTCAGCCCGTCAGCGACCGGCCAGTCCTTTGATACGTTGATGCCAATACGTTGAGGGTTTTTATCGACGATCAGTTTCGCCAACGCCTCCCATTGCTCGGTTAGGTTGCCCCCAGACCAGACGGACTCATAGGGCTTACCAAACGGATAGGTATTGACTGATAACTTTTCGACATGGCCGTCCTTATGACGATTAAAAATAAGCATGGTGGTGCGTCGAGCAGCGAAAGTAGGTTGAGGTACAAGGGAAAAGTAGACTGGATCTTCAGCGTATTCGCGGTTGATGACCAGCCACATATCAAGGTCGGCTGCATCCATTAATGCCGGGAGTAATGTATCAAGTCGCTCATGCATCATGGCGTTCACAGGTTCAATGCGGTCACGGTGTTCAACAACCTGAAACTGTGCCGCCGATTTAATATCAGGTTCTGGTGCTTGCACCGCCTTGCTATGTAACGGTGTAAATGCGATTAGGCAAATGGTAACTAGCGTAGAAATAGGATAAGTCATAAATTATTCTCGTTATGGTTTTTTGCCAGTTTTGCATAACTTTGCTTGAGTTAGTAGAGGTTAATTTTTCGGCAGCTGTACTGGATTTGATTTATCAGTGTGAAGGTCAGCAGTGTGGGGACGATGCTCAGGTAAAAAAATACCGACCGGTCTAAACGACCGGTCGGTATCCGTGTTAACAAGGTTTAAATCACCTTATGACTTTTCTAAGTCGAAGCGATCAAGCTGCATTACTTTCGTCCATGCTTTGATAAAGTCATTGATGAACTTGTCATCGGCATCATCAAGTGCATACACTTCGGCAACAGCGCGCAACTCTGAATTTGAACCAAAGATCAGATCGACCGTGGTAGCCGTGTACTTTTCTTCACCAGAAGTACGGTCACGACCAATATACAGTGATTCGTCGTCTTTTGATGGCTCCCATTGGGTATCCATGCTTAACAAGTTGACGAAGAAGTCATTGGTGAGTGTGCCGGGTTCATCAGTGAACACACCGTAGTCTGTGCCTTCGTAGTTAGCGCCTAAAGCGCGAAGACCGCCGACCAAAACAGTCATTTCAGGCACTGTTAAGTCTAGGGTATCGGCTTTATCAACCATCATTTGAGCAGGGTTCAAACGGCTTTCTTTACTGTAATAATTACGGAAAGCGTCTGCCGTTGGTTCCAAGAACGCAAACGACTGAACGTCAGTCATTTCTTGCGTCGCATCTGCGCGTCCAGCAACAAAGGGAACTGTTACGTCATGTCCAGCATCTGCAGCGGCTTTCTCAATGGCAGCAGCGCCCGCTAGTACGATGGTATCTGCTAGAGATACTTGCTTATTACCAGAGAGCGATTTATTGAACTCAGTGCGAATGGTCTTAAGTTCATTAAGTACTCGTTTGAGCTCCTCAGGGTTATTCGCTTCCCAATTGATCTGTGGTTCTAATGCAATACGTGCACCATTAGCACCACCACGCATATCTGTGGCACGGAAGCTTGAAGCCGCTGCCCAAGCAGTGCGAACAAGTTCTTGTACCGTCAAATCGCTTGCTAGAATCTGCTCTTTTAGCTCGGCGATTTCGCTGTCATTAATCAACGTGTAATTGATCTCAGGGATTGGATCTTGCCAAATCAAATCATCTTTAGGTGCTAAGTCGCCCAAGTAGCGCGCTTTAGGTCCCATATCCCGGTGAGTTAGCTTAAACCATGCTTTAGCAAAGGCGAGTTCAAACTCCTCAGGGTTTTCTTGGAAGCGTTTTGCTATTTTGCGGTACTCAGGGTCAAACTTAAGCGAAAGATCCGTCGTGAACATAATAGGTGCATGACGTTTACCCTCGGCATGAGCGTCGGGCACCATGTTAGCACCTTGGCCATCTTTCGGGATCCACTGAATAGCACCGGCTGGGCTGCGCGTTTGTTCCCATTCAAAGCCGAACAAATTATCAAGGTACTGAGTGGTCCAAGCCGTTGGATTGACCGACCAGGCACCTTCTAAGCCACTGGTAATAGTGTCTTCAGCGTTACCTTTGCCGCAACTGTTTTTCCAACCCAAACCTTGCTCTTCAACCGGTGCGGAAGCAGGTTCAGCACCTAAACACTCCTCAGGTTTGTGCGCACCGTGTGCTTTACCAAAGGTGTGACCACCTGCAATCAACGCCACGGTTTCTTCGTCGTTCATCGCCATACGACCAAAGGTATCACGGATGTCTTTAGCCGCCAGTAATGGATCAGGCTTACCGTTAGGACCTTCAGGATTGACGTAGATAAGCCCCATTTGCACAGCTGCGAGTGGGTTCTCTAACTTGCGGTCACCCTTGTAACGTTTGTCGCCCAACCACTCGGTTTCTGGTCCCCAATAGACGATATCAGGTTCCCAAGCATCCTCACGTCCACCCGCGAAACCATATGTTTTAAAGCCCATCGACTCGAGCGCCACGTTGCCGGTCAACACCATCAAGTCAGCCCAAGAAATATCGCGTCCATATTTTTGCTTTACAGGCCACAGCAAACGGCGTGCTTTGTCTAAGCTCACGTTATCTGGCCAACTGTTTAAGGGTTCAAAGCGCTGTTGTGCGCCTGCTGCACCACCGCGACCGTCTTGAACTCGATATGTACCCGCACCGTGCCAAGCCATACGAATAAAGAAAGGACCATAGTGACCATAATCTGCTGGCCACCAATCTTGATCAGATGTCATTAGCGCTTCGATATCTTTTTTAACAGCTTCGAGATCAAGTGAATTAAAGGCTTTGGCATAATCAAAGTCAGCGTCAAGAGGGTTTGACTCGGGACTGTGTTGGCGTAGGGGTTCTAAGTTCAGCTGATTAGGCCACCAAAAGCTATTTTCCTTTGCTTGTTGGCTTTGCTGTTGCTTGCCATGGTGATAATCATGTCCTTGCTGAGCCAGAGTCGGCGCAGAGAGCGTCAACGCAACTGCTGCAGACAATGCTGAGATACTAAAATGTCTTCCAATGTTCATTTTGTTAACCTCGTGTTAATTAAACGGCGTTCATCGAGGTGTAATATAGACTAGTTTTATGAATTTATCCCGCCAATATAAATCATAAAAAACGATTAGAATAATCGATTTATCATTAATTTCCGAAGTTAACCTTACTTCGAATAGCTTTTCTCGCATTTGGTATGCGCCTTTGTTGAATATTTAGTATGATAATTGGGTTATTAACTTTGTTATGAGGTTTACATGGTCAAGTTTAGGCTCTCACTCGTTGTAAGCGCATTAGTCAGCGTTTTACCTCTTTCCTCGGTTAATGCGCATGATGGTATTGAGCGTATTCTTGTCTCGGGACATCAGGCGAACCTTCTTGGGCAGTCGATGTCCGCTTCGGAGGGCGTGTTAGGTCAACCAGAGATTGAAATAAGACCGATGTTACGCACCGGTGAGTTGATGGAGCTCATTCCGGGCATGAGTGCCACACAACACAGCGGAAGTGGCAAAGCGAACCAGTATTTTTTACGGGGTTTTAATCTGGACCATGGTACCGACTTTGCCACATACGTTGATGGTATGCCGGTAAACATGCGCAGTCACGGTCATGGGCAAGGTTATACCGATATTAATTTCCTAATCCCAGAAATTATCGCACAGGTGACCTATCAGAAAGGCACCTATTATGGCGACGTAGGGGACTTTTCAGGTGCTGGAAGCGTTGGTTTTAGCACACAAATGACACGACGTGACGGACTCGCTTCGGTCACAGTGGGTGAGGATAACTACCGGCGTACGCTGATTACGGACAGTATCAACTCGGGCAGCCGAAATGCGACGTTATACGCGTTTGAGTATCAAACTTATGATGGACCATGGTCTGATATCGATGAAGATGCCGACAAGCTGAATGGCGTGCTCAAGCACAGTATTCGACTCGATGACGGCGTATTGACACTTGGAGCGATGGGTTATCACAACGAGTGGAACAGCGCTGATCAGATTCCAGCACGAGCGGTACAGTCAGGACTCATCGATGAACTTGGCTCGATTGATCCGACGTTAGGTGGAAAAACACATCGTTACAGTCTTAACGCAATATATACGACAGCCGACTATGCACTGAGCGCCTACGCTATCGACTACGGGCTGTCACTGTTTTCTAACTTTACCTACTATCTTGATGATCCCGTAAATGGCGACCAGTTTGAGCAGGTGGATGACCGTATGATTTATGGCGCGTCGGGTAGTTGGCATATCAATAATAACGTGACTGTTGGCTTTGATACGCGTTACGACGATATTGGCGAAGTGGGCTTATATAAAAGTGAGGCGCGCGAGCGACTTGGTGCAGTGCGCAGTGACCGCGTTGATGAATGGAGCTTTGGCTCCTATGTCACCCACGATTATCAATGGACCGGGCGGTTACGAAGTTCCGTATCGCTGCGCTACGACTATTTTGATTTTGATGTGGCTAGCCGACTTAACCAGAACATCTACGATGTGGCATTAACCGAAAATAATGGCAAAGAATCCGATGCGTTATGGTCGCTCAAGGGAAGCCTCAATTATCTGCTAAAGGACGACATGGAGATCTATTTGTCGGCGGGTCAAGGGTTTCACTCGAACGATGCACGAGGCACGGTTACACGCATTGACCCTAACTCAGGCGATGACGTCGCGCCCGTCGACCCGTTAGTGCGTGCCTTAGGCTATGAAGTGGGTATGCGCTGGCGCCCGAATAGCCAGTTCAACAGCTCGGTTGCGTTGTGGGCACTCGAGCAAGATAGCGAACTATTGTTCGTGGGCGATGCGGGTAATACCGAAGCAAGTCGTCCGTCATTTCGCCATGGTATTGAGCTGGCAGCCTACTATAATGTGAATGACAATCTGAGTTTTGACCTTGAATATGCCTATACCGACGCTGAGTTTGATGATGCGTTGCCGGATACCTATATCCCCGGTGCGGTAGAAGATATTTTGCAGGTCGGTGCGACACAGCGGTTTGGTGACAATTGGCTGTCTACATTGCGTGTGCGCTACATCGGCGAACGCCCGTTGACTGAAGATAATAGCGTGCGTTCGGAGAGCTCGACAGTGGTCAACTTTTTACTCGCTAAGCAATGGGCTAATTGGTCAGCACAAGTTCAGGTACTCAACTTACTCGACAGCAATGACCATGACATCGATTACTACTATGCATCACGTCTACAAGGTGAGCCGGCAGCTGGCGTTGATGATTTACATTATCATGTGATGGAGCCAAGAACGGTGCGCTTTGAAGTGAGTTATACGTTTTAATGCCGTTGGTCGGCATGTAGGGTCAATAAAAAAGGCGGCTTAGCCGCCTTTTTACTTAATCATTTAAGTGTGAGTGATTCACGGCAGATATAATTTCTGCAAACGTTGATGCTGAATGGTAAATATTGACTGATTCACCGGTCACTTGCGCGATACGCAATGATGAAACAACACCTCGAATTGAGCCCGACTCAAATACCAATAAAAAGTCGCGACCTGCTGACTTAAGTGTTGCGGCGGCATCACCAATGCGTGCTTTTTGCAGCTGTTTGTATTCTGCTTGAGGCAATTCGTCCAGCTTTCTCATCAAATCACCTACTGTGAGCTCTGCCCATGGCAGTTGGGTGGATTGGCTCACTTGCATTGCATGGCGACTATGAAACTCTCGCAGCGCAACCAGTCCGATGATCTGTTCGTTGTTATTGACAACACAGGCGTAGCGAACTTTAGCCGAGTGCATTAACTGCTCTGCACGGTCCAAGCTGGTAGTGGCGCGCAGCAGCAACGGGTCATGACGCTCGAAGTCGTCGAATACATGCAGTGCATTGGCGTGCCAATCACATACGAACGGGTCACGTGCTTGTGACGATAAAGTAACAGCATCACCATGAGACACTGATTTGAGTGATTTAAACTCAGTCATAACGTACTCCTTAATTCCAAAATTAATAACTTAAATACAGCGGAATTAAACAGTCGTTGGTGGGGCTCTCAGTTGCGGGCGTATATATTCGACCTCAGCTACGTGCCGAATAGTCGTAAGGATGCGAGCATCTGTTAAGACAACCGACGAACAGAGGTGTTGGCTTGTGATCGTGGGCGTGTGATCAGACTGCTCTGAACCTATATCACTGGCAGAGGATGTCTGGAGGATTCCTTGACAATGCTCGGCATGATATACGGATAAGTCGACATTAGAAGAAACACTATGGACGCTATGCGCACTCAAAGAAGCCATCGCGGGTTGCGCGAGTAGCGTTATCGTGACAATGAGTAGAGCAAAAAATTTCCGATACATCTTAGCGTTCAGCTCTCAACTAATTTAACTTACAGCCTATGTCACCAACATGAACGGTTTCGTGATTTAACGAGACTCAAGTTGATTACACAATTAGGTTTATACCTATTTAGAGGAAAACACAAGGAATTAGTTCAATGCAACTTTCTTTATATCAAGTTGATGCCTTTACAGAAAAAGTATTTGGTGGTAACCCCGCAGCCGTCGTGCCGTTGCTAGAAACCCCGCTGCCTGATGCAAAACTTCAACAGATAGCTGAGGAGAATAACCTCTCCGAAACGGCATTTCTGACACCTACGTTAAGCCCCGAGGTTTTTGATTTACGTTGGTTTACTCCAGCCGCGGAAGTCGACCTCTGCGGGCATGCAACATTAGCAGCCGCTTTTGTTGTATTTAGCCATTTGCGTCCAAACATCACGGAAGTGCATTTCAATACACGCAGTGGCACGTTGAGTGTGAGTCAAGCGACCGCAGGAATGATGATGGACTTTCCGGCGACACGTCCGCAACCGATTGCTACCGATAGGCTAATTAATGAGGGGCTACGAGCGGAGCCCGCCGAATTATTACTCGGATTTGACCATATTGCTGTGTTCGATAGCGCTGCGCAGGTACGCGCCTTGTCACCTGATTACAACGCCCTGAAGCAACTGAGCTCACGTGGCGTGGTCGCGACGGCAGCCGACGGGGATGGTTTCGTCAGCCGTTGTTTCTTCCCTAAGCTGAATGTGAACGAAGATCCAGTCACCGGCTCTGCCCACTGTCAGTTAGCACCTTTCTGGAGTCAACGTTTGCAACGCCAACGGGTCGTTGGTACGCAACTCTCTGCACGCGGAGGGCAGGTTATTTGTGAGCTAGATGGCGACCGCGTGAAGCTTTTTGGACAGGCAGTCGAATATTTGCGAGGAACGATCACGATTTAGTGGTTGGACCATGCTTAAATAACGCGTTATAACAGAGCGTATAAGTTGCCCATGTGATTTACATTGAGTTAAAGCATGTGGTCATTATTTCAACAATTAGATGCGAATAAAGCAGTCTCGCTGTTGTGCTAATAACAATAATTTAAACTTCACAAGGAAAGCGCGATGAGAATTTACAAGACCTCACTGCTCTATCGAGCCTTGCTAATTGCAGGACTCGTATCGTTAGGCGGCTGTAACTTCAGTAACGAAGTGGCTGACTACCAAGCGCCAGAGCCCCCACCAGAACCTGATTACAGCAGTCCGCTACCTGTTCAAGATCCATTGTCAACGTTTGACGACGATGATGAGCTAAGCGCCGACATTCGATGGACCACGTACGGTGTGCCTTACGTTAAGGCGGACAACTTAGAAAGTTTGGGTTTTGGTGTTGGCTTTGCCTTCGCCAATGATAATATTTGTGTGTTAGCTGACCAAATCGTTAAGTTTAACTCGCAACGCTCAATGTATTTCGGTCCCAACAACCCGATTGGCTCGAACAACAATCAAAATTTGATTGATGATTTTGGCTATCTGGCTTTGGGTATTCGCGAGAATGCTGAACAAGGTTTTGATTCACTGAGTGAAGAATCTCAAGCCCTACTGACGGGTTATGCTGCGGGATACAATCAGTATTTGCGCGAGACGGGTGTGAATAACATCGATCCGACCTGTGCTGGGCAGCCGTTCGTACAAGAGATCACGCCGATTGATCTGTTAACTTATGCACAAGGTGTGGCGCTGTTGCCGGGCGCGAGCAACTTTACTGGCGCAGTCTTTGTTGCTGCACCACCTAATCAAAATTATCTGCCGCAGCCTGTCGCACCCACTCAGCAGGCGATGGATTTAGCGCCTGTGCACGTTGAAATGCCAGAGCCTAACCCGACAGAAATGGGATCCAATGGCTGGGCAATTGGCTCCGAATTGTCCGCGACCGGAAACGGCATGGTGCTCGCCAATCCGCACTTCCCCCATACGGGCAATCAACGTTTCTGGCAGTTTGGCACAGAAATTCCAGGTGAATTGAAAGTTGTTGGCGGTTCGTTATCGGGTATGCCGGGCATCGTAAATATTGGCTTTAATGACCACGTTGCATGGACTCATACGTTCTCGACCGCTAATCGTTTTGTGGTGCATCAGTTAGCGCTCGATCCTGAAGACGAGACAGGTACTCATTACATGGTTGATGGTGAGTCCGTGCCGATGACAACCAAAACGCATCAGATCCAGGTGAACACTGGAAATGGCCTCATCACATTAGAGAAAACGAGTTATCACAGTGAGTTTGGTACAATCATTAAAGTGCCAAACTCGCCACTGACTTGGGGAACAGACCCGTACGGAAAAGACGTTGCCTACGCAATTTACGATGCGAACTTACCCAACTTTGAAATTTTCGATCATTGGTTGGCGATGAATCGGGCACGTAATATCGAAGAGTATCGTCAATCGTTCGTCGATTACACAGGGACGGTGTTCAATAACGCGATGGCTGCTGACGAAGACGGCGACGTATTCTTTACTGACGGATCTTCTGTACCTAACCTCAGTGACGAGACGATTGCACAGTGGCAGGGCAATACTGTGTTACAAGGTATTAGTGCATCAGCCGGTTTCCCTGTGGTGCCTGGCACTTCGGCGAGCCATAAAGCGGATGGTAAAATGCCATTCAGTAAGGCGCCACAGCTATTGCGCAACGACTTTGTGCAAAACTCAAATGACAGCTTCTGGCTCACCAATCCAGATAGCCCTATCGAAGATGTCTCTCCGTTATGGGGACCGATTGGTAACCAGCAGTCATTACGTTCACGCTTAGGTCAACAGATGTTGGCTGAAGGTGGCTCGGTCGATGGCTTATTCAGTCGAGATGATATTGAAGCGAAGTTACTTAACAACCGCGCATTCCTTGCCGACGCAATTTTGGAAGATCTCGTGGCGCTTTGTATGGCGCAGGGCGAGAACCCCGTTAATACCGCCGCTAGCGCTATGAGTGTCAAACCCGCCTGTGACGTGCTTGCACAGTGGGATGGCACGATGAACAAAGAGAGTGTCGGGGCTGTGTTGTTCCGTGAATTTGCATCGGAGTGGTCACGCGATCCACAGTGGCAGGTCCCTTATGATGCCGAACAGCCACTGACGACGCCGAGCGGCTTGAAACAGTCAACTGCGCCGTTAGTGTTGTTGGGCAATGCTATGGCACGTATTCAGTCGGTGGGCCTGTCGATTGATGCGCCGTTGGGTGAAGTTCAATTTGTTGAGCGAGCGCTACCGGATGGTACGCCAAGCGGAAACCGCTTGCCTTGGGGCGGCGCAAACAATATTGAAGGTGGTTTCAACGTGTTCCGTGCGAATACTGGATCGGATGGTACGATTTATCCGCGCTTGATTTACCCGCAGCTTGAAGGCTCTAACCTAGCGGCCAATGGCGCCGGTTATCATATCAGTTATGGCTCGAGCTGGATGTTTACCATGGAGTTTACGGATGATGGTCCGCAAGCGCAGGGTTTACTGAGCTATTCGCAGTCGCGCAATATTCTATCTGATCATTATCTCGATCAAACTCAGTTGTATTCGCAAGAACCTCAGCTGCGCCCGATTTGGTATGATGACGCAGATATTGATGACAACGTCATTGAACAGCGCACTATCACGCAATCGCCTGCTAACTAAGGTGACGATATGAAACCCCAGCTTCGGTTGGGGTTTCTTTTTTCTGTCACTGACAATAAGGCATATAAAGCGTATACTGCACGCATAGTAGTCAATATTTACTTTCAACTTTAAAGAGAACTTATGTCAGAAACAGATTCGAACGACCAACGCACCCCAACCTACGAGGTTGAAATACCAAGCAGAGAAGAATTGCTTGAGTTGGTACAGAAGCAGCTAAAGCCTGTTTCGTTTGATGAATTTGTAAATCATTTCAAACTTGATGATGAACGCCAACATATCGGCATCAAACGTCGCTTGCGAGCGATGGAGCGTGACGGTCAGTTAGTGTATACCAAGGCCAACAGCTATGGCCTGCCTGAACGGATGCAGTTGATTAAAGGCCGTATCATCGGACACCGCGAAGGTTTCGGCTTCTGCCAACCTGAAGAGGGCGGTGGGGATATTTTTATCCCACATCACCAAATGTATTCTGTACTTCACGGCGATGTGGTACTCGTAAAAGTGGCCGGTCATGACCGTAAAGGCAAGCGCGAAGGTCGAGTCGTTCGCGTCATCGAGCCACGCGACAATGACATTGTCGGTCGTTACTTTGTCGACCACGACATGGGTATCGTGGTACCTGATGACAGCCGCATCAATCAAGATATATTAATTCCGCCACAGGCAAACGCTGGCGCGCGTCATGGACAGCTGGTAGTGGTAAAAATCACACGCCGCCCGAACAAACGCACTAGCCCGATTGGCGAGATCACTGAAATTTTGGGCGATCATATGGCGCCCGGGATGGAAATTGAAGTCGCAATTCGTGAGCATGATATTCCGAATGAATGGCCAGAAGGGCTCAGCCAAGAGCTCAGCAAAATTGCCGATGAAGTACCGAAGCAAGCTTACGAAGGGCGTGTCGACTTACGTGAACTCCCGCTCATTACGATTGATGGCGAAGATTCGCGTGATTTTGATGACGCGGTATTGGCGATGCCAGAAGACGGTGGTTGGCGGCTGTGGGTTGCCATTGCCGATGTATCATACTACGTCAAGCCCAATACGGTGCTCGACCAAGAAGCTTGGACTCGCGGTAATTCGGTATACTTCCCCAACAACGTCATTCCAATGCTACCGGAAAAGCTATCGAATGGGTTGTGCTCGCTTAACCCGAACGTTGATAGACTTTGTATGGTTGCTGAAATCGAAGTCGGTCCGCGCGGGAAATTAAAGTCTTCGCGTTTTTATCCTGCGGTGATGAACAGCCATGCGCGATTGACTTACACCAAAGTTAAACAAATTTTGGATGGGGATGTCGAGCTGCGTGAGCAGTATAAGCATGTGCTCAGCAATATCGAGTCGTTGCATAGCTTGTACAAAGCACTTGCTTCGGTCCGTAAAAAGCGCTCGGCGATTGAGTTTGATACACAAGAAGTACGTTTCATTTTTAATGCAGAGCGTAAAATCGAACGTATCGAGCCTGTTAAACGTCATGTGGCGCACAAAATCATTGAAGAATGTATGATAGCTGCGAACGTTGCGGCGGCTAAATTGGTGGAGTCGGAAGATGACATCAATGCGCTGTTTCGGGTTCACGAGCCACCGGCTGACGAACGTTTAACCAACTTCCGCAGCTTCTTAGGTGAGTTAGGCCTCGAACTAGGTGGTGGCGAAGAGCCTACACCGACAGACTTTGGTAAGTTGTTATCGGAAGTCGAAGGGCGTCCAGACCGTGAACTGATCGAAACCATGCTGTTGCGTTCAATGCAGCAAGCCGTTTATCAGCCTGACAACGTTGGTCACTTTGGCTTGGCGCTAAAGTCATATTCACACTTTACGTCACCGATCAGACGTTATCCTGACTTGATTTTACACCGTGCTATCAAAGCTATTTTGAAACGTCGTGGCGAGTATAAAGGCGCATTAACGGGCGCGTGGTCATATGATGATGCGGGACTGGATGACTTGGGCGTGCATTGCAGTCACACCGAACGTCGTGCAGATGACGCGACACGACAAGTGGATGAATGGCTTAAGTGCGAATTCATGCAGGACCACATTGGTTCGAGTTTCTCGGGTGTTATTGCGGCTGTGACCAACTTCGGCTTGTTCGTCAGGTTGGACGAATATCAAATCGATGGGCTCGTGCATATTAGTAATCTAGGTGATGATTATTACCAGTTCGATAACACTAAAAACATGCTTGTAGGTGAGAACAGTCACCGTGTGTTCCGACTTGGCGACAAAGTGGATGTACGTGTTAAGCAAGTGAATCTGGATGATCGCAAAATCGATCTTGAGTTACTTAACGCAGAGAGTCCCACGGGCAAATCGCGTATGCCGAAAGGCAATAAAGGTAACCCCAAAGGTCTAAAAAAAGGTGGAAAGAATAACCGCGGTAAACGCTCCAATAAGCGTAAGTCTGGGAATAATAAGCCGACAGGCGAAAAGCAGAATCGCGGCCAAGCAAGCAGTAAAGGACGCACTAAGTCATGAGTCAAAAGGTTACGGTTTTTGGTTTGCATGCCGTTCGCTCGGTGCTCACTCAGCACCCAGAGCGACTTATCGAACTATTTGTTTCACGCGAACGGCAGGATGCTTCTGTTGCCGAGGTGATTGGTCAGGCGGAGGCAATTGGCATTCGTCCGCAGTGGATACCTCGACAGGCGTTGGATAAACGTGCCGAGTTTGGCAACCACCAAGGCGTGGTTGCAACAATAAAAGCAACACCGCCGCTTAATGAAAACGATTTTTCGGGTTTAATCGAAAAGGCCGGTGGTCAGCCGTTATTTTTAGTACTCGATAATGTCACGGACCCTCATAACTTAGGCGCTTGTATGCGTACAGCGGATGCAGCTGGCGCAACCGCGGTGGTGGTGCCAAAAGATAAATCCGCGCAAGTCACACCAACAGTTCGCAAAGTGGCGTGTGGCGCAGTGGACAATATTCCACTGGTCGTGGTCACCAATTTGGCTCGCGCTTTACGTACGCTGCAAGAACTTAATGTGTGGGTGGTCGGTACCGCTGGCGAGGCCGATAAATCGCTTTATGATATTGATTTTAAAGGGCCGCTTGCACTGGTCATGGGTGCCGAGGGTAAAGGTATGCGTCGTTTGACCCGTGAAACCTGTGATGAACTGGCGTCTATCCCACTTAATGGCTCGGTAAGCAGTTTGAATGTCTCTGTTGCCAGTGGCGTCTGTTTGTTTGAAGCAGTGAGACAACGCAATGCCGGTTAGTCGTCGTCTGCTACCCATTATTATTGCGCTAGCACTTATTGGGTTGCTGTTTTTAAGTTGGACACCTAATTGGAATGACGACACGTTTGTGCGTTCGACTAAACCCTATGTCAGCATTGATTATCAGTCTGCGACTGATGCGCCCGTTGTGAATCAGGTTATTGAAGATTTGCAGAATCGCTTTGATGTGCGACATGAATGGCACATCGAATCGGCACAGAACGCAGAATATGCGATTCGTGTCGAGGTCAGCCAAGCCGATGACTTTTTAGCGTTACAAGCGGATATCAGTCAGTCAGGAAGCCCGTTGGATCGTGTCATGGTGCGCGGTCCTGTCGGCGTTAAAACTGAACTTGCCGGACGCTTGGTGTCACTCGTCACCGACGAAGTAAGTTCAGCACACAAAGCATCTCATCCAGAAGCGCGCGATTATTAACCATTGCATTTTGCTTGTAATTTAGTTAAACTCGCGCGGCTCAAATCAGCCGTTTTATCTTTTTAACTAGAGTATTCCTTGCTTCTATGTCAGTTTGGCTGAACTGAAAAGAGGCTACTGAACCAAAAGGAAGCAGTAATGCGTCATTACGAAATCGTATTTATGGTCCATCCAGACCAAAGCGAGCAAGTACCTGGCATGATCGAGCGCTATAGCGAAACGATCAAGCAAGGTGGTGGCCAGATCCATCGTCTAGAAGACTGGGGTCGCCGTCAACTAGCTTACCCAATCAACAAGCTTCACAAAGCACACTATGTATTGCTTAACATTGAAGCGAGCTCAGAAGTTGTTGACGAGCTGGAAACAGCTTTCCGTTTCAACGACGCTGTTTTACGTAACCTTGTTATGCGTAAAAAAGAAGCCATCACTGAACCATCTCCTTTGACTAAAAAGGAAGAGCGTAAAGGTGATAGCGAAGCCGCTTAATTGAGGTTTTGCGCTTCAAGCAACTATGAATCGACTTCACCTAACTGGACACGTTTGTAAGCCTGCCCGACTCGAAAAGAGTCCATCAGGTATTGAGCACATCCAATTCTCTATTGAGCACCGCTCAATGCAAGCAGAAGCGGGAATGAGCCGACAATCGTTTGTCCGTTTACAAGTCATCATGAGTGGCGAAGGGCTTACGCACTGGTTGGATAAATTGACGGTGGGCAGTGAAGTACATACTGAAGGGTTCTTGCATCGTCATGAAGACAAGCAAGCACTAGCCAAGCTGGTTCTTCACGCTCAGCATCTAGAAATGATTTAAGGAGGCCATAATGGCTCGTTTTTTCCGTCGCCGTAAATTTTGCCGTTTTAAGGCTGAAGGCGTAAAAGAGATCGATTACAAAGACATCGCTACGCTAAAAAACTATATCACTGAATCTGGCAAGATCGTTCCAAGCCGTATCACTGGAACATCAGCTAAGTATCAGCGTCAGTTAGCACGTGCTATTAAGCGTGCTCGTTATTTGTCTCTGCTACCTTACACTGATTCACATCAGTAAGTTAGCAAGGGCTCGGATACCAAGATTTAGAGGTAGCGAAAATGAATGTCATCTTATTAGATAAGATCGCTAACCTAGGTAGCTTAGGCGACCAGGTTGCTGTTAAGTCAGGTTACGCGCGTAACTTCTTGTTCCCACAAGGTAAAGCGGTTCCTGCAACAAAAGAAAACGTTGAACTTTTTGAGCAACGTCGTGCTGACTACGAAGCGAAATTGGCTGACCAATTAGCTGCAGCTCAAGCGCGCGCTGAGAAAGTAAATGCTTTGGAATCTGTTACTATCGCTTCTAAAGCGGGTGACGAAGGTAAATTATTTGGCTCTATCGGTACTCGCGATATCGCTGACGCAATCACTGCGGCAGGCGTTGAAGTGAAGAAGAGCGAAGTACTTATGCCTAACGGCACTTTGCGTGAAGTAGGTGAGTTTGAAATCGAACTTCACTTGCACGCAGACGTTTTTGCAAACATCACTGTTAAAGTGGTTCCAACTGAGTAATTATTAACTCCGTTGTGAAAAAAGCTGCCTTCGGGCAGCTTTTTTTTTGCCTGCTTGTAAACCTAGACTCGCGTTAACTCGACTTACTCTATAGATTAGCTAATTACATGTTTTGCAGGGAGAGGACATTGTCAGACAGCAACGATATTAAGTTGGCTGCTAATGGCGATAAGCATGCGTTCAAACGCCTATATGAGCGACATGTGCGTGGAGTCTATGGAATGGTGTTTAGGTTAACCGCCGATCGCTCATTGGCCGATGATTTAGTGCAAGAAATTTTTGTTCAAGCGTGGCAATCGCTGCCCAAATTTGATGGTCGAGCAAAGTTTTCGACTTGGTTATTTAGCTTGGCGAACAACGTTGGCATCACCGAGATGCGCAAACAGACACGTTGGTTTAAGCGCAATGAGCGCGCTGTCGAGTTTAACACCAAGGAAGAAGCCGACAGTACAACACTCGATCTGGGTGAGCTCGATAAGTTAATTGTCCAACTACCTGAGCAAACCCGGCAAGTATTTGTGTTGCACGCTTTACAAGACTATTCACATCAGCAGATCGCCGACATGTTAAATATTGCTGAAGGCACGAGTAAGTCGCAGTTTTTTCGTGCTAAGAAAATGATGCAGGAGTGGTTATGAGCAAAAACAAAGAGCAGCAACTGGACGCATTGATTGCACGCCACCGCAGTGATCCGGATGGGATAGAGCCACCTGAGAGCTTGTGGGATGGCATCGAGCAACGGTTGCAGGCACAGACCACTGAGCGCCACGATAACAGTCATCGTACTTGGTGGGCTGCTGGCGGTGGTGCGTTAGCCGCAAGCCTGTTAGCCGTTGCTGTACTGGTGGGTTACAACGGTACACAATCTGGAACCGCTAAGGCACCGTATGAATCACCTTACTATGCCGCTGCTGCACAAATGATTAGCACGCAAGCGCAGCAAGTTTCGGCACTTCAGAGTGGCTATAAGCTCGCGGGCTTGGAGCAAAATGACGAACAGTTAGCAACGCAATTGCAACAGCTCGCTAACGCAAGACAATCGGTGTTAGAGGCACTCGCCTCAGGACCAGGTAATGCGCAACAACTGGAATTATTGCGTTGGATTAATGAACAGGAGTTGGCTTTGCTTGAGCAAAGTTATCAACAAAAGCCAACACTGAAACAGATTTAAGATTAGCCGAACGAGGAGAGTGTTATGAAATTTTTAACCGCATTATTCGTAGGTGCTGTTGCACTGGCGACAACCAGTGCAGTTGCGCAACAACGCGTGGATGAAAAAATGGAAGTGCCTAAAGGTACAGAAGTGTTCGTCGACAATGAACGCGGCTCGATAGAAGTGATGGCGAGCGACGATAACCTTGTTCATGTCACAGGCACATTAGACAAACGTACTGAGCGGTTCATTTTTGAATTACGTGGAACGACCTTGCATGTCCAAGTGAAAACGCCAGAACAAAATGGCTGGTTCGATGACGAAGAAGGCTCTAAGTTGACTTTATATATGCCGAAAACGAGCCACCTCGATATTAAAGGTGTATCGATGGACGTTGAAGCATTTGACCTACAAGCGGGCGTAGAGACGGATTTAGTCAGTGGCGATGTGAAACTGGAAAATATTGATGGGGGTATCGAGGTTAGCACTGTGAGTGGGGATATCAGTACCCGAGCAGTGGCAGGTTCGGTGCGCCTAGAGAGTGTGAGCGGCGATATTAGTGATAAGAGTAGTAAAGCCACTGTGGCGCACTATCAGGCGGTGAGTGGGGATATCGATGTGCAGGCAGAAGTGCTTGAGGAGTTTTATCTGCAGAATGTATCGGGTGACGTGAGTGCAGAGTTACCTAAACTTAAGAAAGGCAATCTTAAGAATGTGAGTGGCGATATTCATATCTCACTTAACCTGGCAGACAACGGTGAACTTAAGGCGTCATCGGTCAGTGGAGATATGGCGTTTATCTTTGCCTCAATGCCTAACGCGAGCTTTGATATTTCGACCAACGCCGGTGGTGATATTACTAACCAATTGAGTAATGATAAGGCGACCGAATCTCGTTGGGGCACGTCATCAGAGCTTAATTTCGAAGTCGGTTCTGGAAGTGCGCGTGTTGGGCTAACAACGGTATCGGGAACTGTCGAAATTCGTCGCGATTAACGATATAGTAGCGACCATTAGAGAGTGCTTAGAGATCTCAACAATGGTCGAGAAAAATAAACAACGAGATAAATCGATTGAGGCGCTGCGTTCAGCGCCTCATTCGATCGAAGCCGAACAATCTGTGTTAGGTGGCTTGATGCTAGATAATGATGCTTGGGATAAAGTATCTGGTCTTATTATCGCACAAGATTTCTATCACCGAGCTCATCGATTGATTTTTTCCGCGATGCAATCGCTCGCGGATAGCAGCCAACCCATGGACTTGGTTACTGTCTCGGAAGAGCTAGAAGCGAATGCCGAGCTTGATGCTGTTGGTGGCTTTGCTTATCTAGGCGAAATATCTAAAAACACACCAAGTGCGGCGAATATTGTTGCTTACGCTAATATCGTTCGTGAGCGAGCGGTGTTACGTGAAATGATTGCGGCAGCGAATGATATAGCCGAGTCGGGTTACGATACGCAAGGTCGCACCAGCCAGCAATTACTCGATGAAGCCGAGAGTAAAGTCTTTCGAATTGCAGAAAAGCGCACAAGTGCCACAGAGGGACCCAAAGGCGTAAGTGACATCTTGGCAAAGACGATTGAAAAAATCGAAACACTGAGTAATATCAAAAATCACAACGGTGTCACGGGCACCTCAACGGGGTTCCACGACCTGGATCAAATGACAGCTGGGTTGCAACCCTCCGATCTGATTATCGTCGCTGCGCGTCCGTCAATGGGTAAAACCACGTTTGCAATGAACCTTGCGGAAAATGTTGCAATGAACGAGGAAAAGCCGGTATTGGTGTTTAGCCTCGAAATGCCAGCGGAGCAAATCATGATGCGTATGCTCGCTTCACTGAGCCGCGTCGATCAGAACCGTGTCCGCACAGGTCGTCTCGAAGACGATGATTGGGCGCGCATCGCATCAGTGATGAATATTCTGAACGATAAAAGCAATCTGTATATCGATGACTCTTCGGGGTTAACACCGACTGAAGTGCGTTCTCGAGCGCGTCGTGTAGCCCGTGACCATGGCGGACTGTCGATGATCATGGTGGATTACCTTCAGTTGATGACCGTGCCGGGGATGTCAGAAAACCGTACACTTGAAATTGCTGAAATCTCGCGTTCACTTAAGTCGCTCGCGAAAGAGTTGAGTGTACCGGTTGTCGCATTGTCACAGCTTAACCGTTCACTCGAGCAGCGTTCTGACAAGCGACCAGTGAACTCAGACTTACGTGAGTCGGGCTCGATAGAGCAAGATGCCGATGTCATCATGTTTATTTATCGTGACGAGGTATATCATCCGGAAAGCGCTGAAAAAGGGTTGGCTGAGATTATCATTGGTAAGCAACGGAATGGCCCGATAGGCAAAGTTGAGCTTAAATTCCACGGGCACTTGTCGAGGTTTGATAACTTTGCGCGTGCGTCGGATGACGAACGCTATTAAACATAGATAAGGAGAGCTTAGTAAAGACTAGGCTCTCAGTTTATCAAAACAAATTTCAATATACGCTTTACCAGCGACGTGGTTGAAAGGCATGATCAATTTCGCGCCCTCAGATTTATGAGAAATTGTATGATCACGACCTGACACCACAATCGGCGTTGCCATATCGAAATCAAAACCACGCTCTGCGAGCTCTTTCTTTGCCCCACCTGTAACCATATTGGTTATTTCACCCACCATGTCACAGACTTCTTCATCCACTGAATCAGGCAGTTCTCCTAGCATTTTGTGCATAATTTCGCACGCTAGATTTTCTTCAAACGAGATTGAAAAAGAGCCCTTTACTTGAGGGCCAACCATGCCAATAATCCCGGATACATCACCCCGAGCATATTCGTCTTTCTTAATCTGAGGCTTACCTGGTTTGAGCTCCATTTGAGCCATCATCGAAAGTACGTTTTGGAGCGCATTCAAAAATGGATTCACGAACTCTGCGTCCATAAATAATTACCCTTTATTCACCGCAATTAATTTTTTTGGTATCCCGTTGCTCATTGAGCGTAACGCCTCGCGTTATGTTGCCAGTCTCCACATTAACCGTGTTTACTTGAGCTGGATATGTAGAAAGCATAACACGGTTTGTTATGTTCCAATTACAAAAATCCGTTTTTGTATGAGGTTTTTCTTGGTATATCCACAAGTTTTGGAAGTCGGCTTCGACGCCAACCCAGTTCAACTTAGTTGGATTACCAGACGCGTCGTTCATGGAGAAACGAGCGTTGATCCACTCTTTAACGCGTTGGTCTGCGTCGGGTTGATCGATCCGAAACGGTTCATCAAAGAAGCGACCGATGGCGAGCTCAACGTCATGCAGTGTGTACTGATGTATGACTTCGATGTTGCCAGAATGCGGGTTCCAACTGACATCGGTTAAGCCGAAAAAATATTTGTGCGCTGCTACCTGAGGTAGCAGCGCACAAGAGGCAATTAAACCGATAATAGAACGCGCTATATTATTCTTCAGCGTTTTCATCATCCGTGTCGAGTTCCTCATTATAGCGTTCCATCATGCTATCGTCGCCGCGATTACGCTTGTAAAGCTCGATACGCGATGGGACCGCACGTGCAGGCCAGAAGTTGTTTGACGTATCGGTATCTGCGGTTTCCCAATATGGGTCAACGACAACTTGTTCAATGGTTTTTTCACGAATAAGCAGTTTGCTTACGTGCTCAGGTGAACGGCGCCATACTTCAGCTGGAATACGCACGTGCTCTTTAGTGCCGTCAGCGTAGTGAAGGTCCAGCAAGATAGGCATGACCAATCCGCCTTTGTTACTAAAGTCGAGTACATAGAAGTTTTTGCCATTTTTCAGCATTTGCTTCTGTTCGTCGTTAAGACCTTCGAGTAACTGCTTATACTCGTTACGGTCGGCGTTAGTGACGGTGTACTCGTCATGCTCGTTGTAGAAGTCGCGCAGATGCGTTTGCTGATCAATTTTCTTAGCCATGTCTTCATTACGAATTGCCGTAATCGACTTAGGATCGCGATCATCAATTTGTTTCTGCCATGCTTTCTCGACTTCAGGATCTTGCGTGTTCACTGTAAGCAAATGGACTTTATCCAGCGAGATATCGACGTGGTCGGTGGTGTAGAACCAGCCACGGATAAACCAGTCGAGATCGACGCCAGATGCATCTTCCAAGGTACGGAAAAAGTCTTCTGGCGTTGGACGTTTAAACTTCCAACGACGAGCGTACTCACGGAATGCAAAGTCGAAGAGCTCACGACCAACGATAGTTTCGCGCAGAATGTTCAACGCGGTGGCAGGCTTACCGTAGGCATTATTACCGAACTGCAGAATAGATTCTGAGTTGGTCATAATTGGCATCTGATTTTGGCTTGCCATGTAACGCGTGATATTACGCGCTTCGCCGCGCCACGATGGGTAGTTATCTTCCCACGCTTGTTCGGCTAAGAACTGCAGATAAGTATTCAGGCCTTCGTCCATCCATGTCCATTGACGTTCGTCTGAGTTGACGATCATTGGGAAGTAGACGTGACCGATTTCGTGGATGATGACGGAAATCAAACCATACTTAGTACGTTTTGAGTAATACTTCTCGCCACTGTCTTCATCGACGTAAGGACGCGGTCCGTTGAAGGTCAGCATCGGGTATTCCATACCGCCAACCGGTCCGTTGACTGAGATCGCTACCGGGTATGGGTACGCAAAACTATACTTATTATAGTGTTCGATAGTATGGATAATGGATGCTGTTGAGTAGCGCTCCCACAAAGGATTACCTTCTTCTGGGTAGAACGACATCGCGAGCACATCGCTTTCGCCATTATCAAAACCTTGTGCATCCCAGATGAACTTGCGCGAAGAAGCCCATGCGAAGTCACGCACGTTATCAGCTTTGAATACCCAGGTTTTGGTATCCGAGGTGCCTTCTTTTTCATTCTCTAGCGCTTCTTCTTGCGTGACGATTTTAACCGGTTTGTCAGCCGTCTCGGCCTCTTCTAAACGGTCTTGCTGCTCTTCTGTCAGCACGTCGTCAGGGTTTTGCAGTTCACCCGTTGCAGCGACAATGTGGTCGGCGGGTACGGTGATAGCAACTTGGTAGTCACCAAATTCTAATGCGAACTCACCATTACCAATGAACTGTTTGTTTTGCCAGCCTTCGGCATCGTAATAGGCTGCAACGCGCGGGAACCACTGAGCCATTTCATAGAGGTAGTTACCATCATCTTCGAAGTACTCATAGCCACCGCGACCACCGAGTACATCAGCCTCGATGATGTTGAACTTCCAGCCGATATTAAATTCAACAGACTCGCCGGACTCGAGTGGTTCAGCTAAATCGATACGCATCATTGTGTCATTAATGATGTAATCCATTTGCTCGCCACGAGGGTCCGATACGTCCGTGATAGTGTAACCCGCAGGAAACTCTTCCTGCGTCATCATCGTTTCCATTTGGCTAAAGCTGACTTTCTGCATCCGCTCAGCGCTAGAAGCCGAGGTTTGTGGACCGATAGAGTCTTTCTTGAAGCGGTTCTGATCCAGCTGTACCCAAATGTAACGTAATGTATCGGGTGAGTTGTTGGTATATGTAATTGTGCTACGGGCATTGATGCTTTGATTTTCATCATTCAAGGTAACTTGAATATCGTAGTCAGCTTGCTGTTGCCAATATCCGTGACCTGGTGCACCCGAGGCGGTTCTATAAATATTAGGGGAACGATACTTGTCATCATTCAACTGGCGAAACTTGTCGTCGAACGCTTGGGCATTAAGGGCCTGAGAGACCGCCATGCTCGCGACAGCTACACCAAGGAGGTGAGTTAACTTCATTGGTATTTCCTGTTGTTATAGTAAGTACTAATGGCACTTAGCACATAAGCCATGTGCTTCGATGGTTTGCTCTTTTACCAAAAAACCCTGACCTTCTGCTTGTGATTGCAGTTCTGAGTAAACGCCTTCAGAGTGGATTTCTTGTACATCACCACAGCGATCACAAATTAACATTTGTACAGGGTGTTGGTGCTCGAAATGCGAGCAAAGAACAAAACTATTCGATGAAGTGATCTTGTGAACAAAGCCTTGCTCTTGTAAAAAATCAAGCGCGCGATAGATGGTAGGCGGCTTTGCATTAGGGACAGACGTTTTTAACATGTCCAAGAGATCATATGCCCCTACAGCTCCACTTTGAGCAGCCAGTATGCGAAATACTTCGCGACGGGTTGATGTTAGCCGAGCTCCGCGTTGTTGGCAGAGCTTTTCTGCCTTGGTAATTAAACGCTCTGTTTCAATAGTTCCCATATGTGACCTTTTCATCTGCTGGCTTCGATTTTAATTAGATTTGTTCGCCAAGCAATGCTCGACCTAATATTCGTTTTCAACAAAGTGTAAATCATATCATCCTATTACGGAACTTACGTGGTGTTCTGAATAGCGCAAAACAGGTATAATGATACTTCACGCACCCGTCGAGTTTTTAGAGTTACTGCCGTTAAGGCACAGGAGTTTTCGTTGTCAAAGCTATATCCTCATTTTGCCTCAGTCGCCCCGATGCTGGATTGGACGGATCGCCATTGTCGCTATTTTCACCGTCTATTGAGTCCGAGTACCTTGTTGTACACCGATATGGTTACAACGGGGGCGATTATTTACGGGCAACAAGACTTCTTGGCTTACAATGACGAAGAGCATCCTGTTGCATTGCAGTTAGGGGGCGCCGATCCGGATGCCATGGCGAAATGTGCCGCTCAAGCCCAGGCGCGGGGTTATGATGAAGTGAATATTAATGTCGGGTGTCCGTCTGATAGAGTGCAAAACGGGAGTTTTGGTGCGTGTTTGATGGCTCAACCTGAGCGAGTTGGCGAATGCATTAAAGCCATGAAAGCCGAAGTTGATATTCCTGTGACAGTGAAAACTCGCTTAGGCATTGATGAGCAGGATAGTGACGCGTTTCTTTACCAGTTTTTAGACGCCTGTGTTTCAGCGGGCGCTGACCAACTGACGCTTCACGCACGTAAAGCCTGGCTTAACGGTTTAAGTCCAAAAGAAAACCGTGAAATCCCTCCACTCCAATATGACCGAGTCTATCGCGCTAAACAGCGCTATGGCGAGCTACCAATAGCAATCAATGGTGGCATTAAGACGCTGGCCGAGAGCAAGGCGCACTTACAGCATGTTGATAGTGTTATGATAGGTCGTGAGGCCTACCAAAACCCTTGGCTATTAACTGAACTTGAGACGCTCTATACCTCTCAGCCTGTAGTCATAGAACGCGACAACATCGCACGTCAGATGATCCCCTATATCCGTCAGCACATCGCTGCGGGGGGACGCGCATGGCATGTTGTTCGCCATATGTTGGGCTTATTTCAGGGCCAACCAGGCGGTAAAAAGTGGCGTCAGTACTTAAGCATAAAAGGGCCTCGTGCTGACGATGCGGAAGGTCTCATCGAAGGCGCTCTCAAATTTAGGCAGGACAGCTCTTTAAGACTGGCGGATATTCAGTAGCGAGATTGACTAAAAAATCGCGTGTTTTGTAAAGGACTGTAAGGCTTTTCGCCACTCATTGAGTGGGACTGAATAAGAGATTTTGAAAACCTCTTTAAAAACATAGGGTTAATAATTTTTAGAAGTTGGCACAACCTTTGAAAGAGTAATAGCGACTTATTAAATACGTTACCTTCAAAGGAGCACAGCCATGAAAAAATTAATCATTACCTTGTCAGCAGTTGCCGCATTGAGTTCAGTTCCTGCAATGGCACAAGACAGTCAAGAGAGCAGCATCCGTAGTGCTATTCAAACTGAGATTAGCTCATTTTCTGAATCACTATGGCAAGCATCCAAAGATGCGATGGTCTCTACGTTACAAGAAATAGAGACCGAGCTGTTTAGCGAGCAAGCCGTTGCTTCAGCGGAGTCCAATTCTGACGCAGTCGAGTCAAAAGAAGACAATAAGAGCGAGTAACCCCATGGCATACCTTAATCATTGGTGGTTAGTCTGGCTTATTGCGCCGGTGTTAGGCACGGTTATCATCGGCGCAGTGACAGCAGCAAGCTCATCGTTAGTGCGTCAAGGTTAAAGTTTTGTTAGTCTGCAAGTTCTCTGTTTTGGTTGTGTTAAGGAACTTGCATGTTAAAAAAGACAATTACAATGACAGCACTAGCGGTACTTGCCGCTACCGCAACATCCAGCTTTGCTGAAAAGTACACTGCTAGCGAAAAGGCCCGTAAGCTGGCACATGAAAACCTACTTGTCGACACGCACATCGACGTCCCCTATCGTATTCATAACGAATGGGAGGATGTGACGGTCGCCACCAAAGGCGGCGATTTTGATTATCCTCGAGCGGTAGAAGGGGGCCTTAACGCGCCGTTTATGTCGATTTATATACCCGCCCATTACGAACAAAGCGGCGGTAGTATTCAATTAGCCAATGAACTCATTGATGGAATGGAAGCTCTCGTCGGGCGCGCTCCTGACAAGTTTGCTATGGCTTACACAACCGATCAGGTTATCAAAAATACTGAAAAGGGTTTGATGTCACTTGCATTGGGAATGGAAAACGGCACACCCATCGAAGGTGACTTAGCTAATCTCGAGCATTTTTACGAGCGTGGCATCCGCTACATTACATTGGCGCACTCTCAGTCTAACCACATCTCGGACTCATCTTATGACATCCGCCGTCAGTGGGATGGCTTGTCTCCATTTGGTAAGAAGCTTGTTAAAGCGATGAATGATATGGGCGTCATGGTCGATGTTTCGCATATTTCGGACGACGCGTTTTATCAAGTCATTGAGATCAGTGAGGCACCCGTGATTGCGTCGCACTCTTCGTTACGCCAGTACACGCCAGGTTTCGAACGTAACATGAGCGACGATATGTTGAAGAAGCTCGGCGAGAACGGTGGTGTGATTCAAATTAACTTTGGTTCGTCATTTGTTGCACAACAAGCGAACCGCTACCGCGATATGCTTAAAAAGCGCATTGAAGCCGTAGAAGAGCAATATGGCGAAGAGTCAGCGGAAGCACAGCAGCGTATCGCTGAGATCGAGAAGAACAATCCTTACCCCTATGCCACGCTTGACCAAGTGCTTGACCATATCGATCACGTAAAGGAGCTGATTGGTGTTGAGCATATTGGGATTGGCTCGGACTACGATGGCGTAGGCGATTCATTACCTGTGGGTCTAAAAGACGTATCAAGCTATCCAAATCTAGTACAAGGCTTACTTGATCGGGGTTACACAGACGACGAAATCAAAATGATCCTGGGTGGTAACCTGATGCGCGTTTGGCAACAGGTCGAAGACCTCGCGAAGTAACTTACCCGTTCGCGCAGCTTGCGCCTTTGGGTAGCTTGCGCCTTTGGCGCAAGTCACACATGAAGTCGCGCCATAGGCGCGACCTACTTACTGCTAAATGTTGACATACGGTCGCGAAGCTGTATAATTCGCGACCACATCAATTTTTATCTAAGTTTAACGACTTGCTTTATTGATGTTCCACAACAGTCCCGATAGGGGATTGAATGGTTGACGTAGATAATCGCACCCCCGGTATGTGCCAGGGAGGTTGCGTTTGTCTGTGCTCTTTTTTAAATGCTCTTTAATTTGAGGCTTTGATTTTTTATGGCTAATCAAAGAATTCGGATTCGATTGAAAGCGTTCGATCACCGTCTGATTGACCAGTCGACTGCAGAGATCGTTGATACTGCAAAACGCACTGGCGCGCAGGTACGTGGACCAATTCCACTGCCAACTCGGAAAGAACGCTTCACCGTGCTGATTTCTCCACACGTAAACAAAGATGCGCGTGACCAGTACGAAATCCGCACCCACAAGCGTCTGATCGATATCATGGACCCAACTGACAAAACTGTTGACGCATTAATGCGTTTAGATTTGGCAGCTGGTGTTGATGTACAGATCAGCTTGGGTTAAGTGGGCAGTAATAGGATTACACACGAGAGGTTTTAACAATGGCTATAGGTCTAGTCGGTCGTAAAGTAGGAATGACGCGTGTCTTCCAGGAAGACGGCGCTTCTGTTCCTGTTACTGTGATCGAAGTGCTGGCTAACCGCGTGACTCAGGTTAAAACTGAGGAAACTGACGGTTATCGCGCGCTTCAAGTAACCACAGGCGAAAAGAAAGCTAGCCGAGTAAACAAGCCTTCAGCAGGTCATTTTGCTAAGGCGGGTACTGAGGCAGGTCGTGGTCTTTGGGAATTTCGTCTAGAAGATGGCGAAGGCGACGATTTCGCAGTAGGTTCTGAGATTACAGTAGACGTTTTCTCAGAAATCAAAAAAGTGGATGTTACAGGTACGTCTAAAGGTAAAGGCTTTGCCGGTACCGTTAAACGCTGGAACTTCCGCACTCAAGACGCTACCCACGGTAACTCATTGTCACACCGTGCCCCTGGTTCAATTGGTCAAAACCAATCACCAGGTAAAGTTTTCAAAGGCAAGAAAATGGCCGGTCAAATGGGTAACGAGCGCGTAACAACTCAATCACTTGAGTTGGTTCGTGTAGACGCAGAACGCAACCTTTTATTGATTAAAGGTGCTGTCCCTGGCGCTACTGGTGGCGATGTGATCGTTAAACCTGCGGTCAAGGCGTAACGTCTGAGGAGAATGGTGATGGAATTAACATTGAAAGACGCAAAAGGCGCTCTTGAGGTTTCCGAAGCTACCTTTGGACGTGAGTTCAACGAAGCACTTGTCCACCAGGTAGTAGTTGCATATGCAGCGGGTGCTCGTCAGGGTACCAAAGCTCAGAAAACTCGTTCTGAAGTTGCTGGCGGTGGTAAGAAACCATGGCGTCAAAAAGGCACGGGTCGTGCACGTGCCGGTACTATCCGAAGCCCAATCTGGCGCTCAGGTGGTACTACTTTTGCGGCAAAACCGCAAAACCACGAGCAGAAAGTTAACAAAAAAATGTACCGTGGTGCTGTAAAAAGCATCTTGTCAGAATTGATTCGTCAAGAGCGTTTACAGGTTGTTGAGAACTTTGAGCTTGAAGCGCCAAAGACTAAACAACTCGTTGCGAAGTTGAAAGAATTGAACCTGAACGACGTTTTGATCGTGACTAAAGAAGTTGACGAAAACTTGTTCCTTGCGTCACGCAACTTGCACAAAGTTGACGTACGTGATGTACAAGGCATCGACCCAGTAAGCTTAATCGCGTTTGAAAACGTCCTGATGACTGCGGACGCAGTTAAGCAGCTTGAGGAGGTGTTGTCATGATGCGCGAAGAACGTTTACTTAATGTAATCTTGGCACCTCACGTTTCGGAAAAAAGCACCATGACTGCTGAAGGCTACAACACTGTAGTTTTCAAAGTAGCTAAAGATGCGACTAAGTCCGAAATCAAAGCAGCTGTCGAAAAACTTTTTGAAGTTGAAGTTAAAAACGTACGCACAGTGAACGTTAAAGGTAAATCTAAACGCACTGGTTTCCGCTTCGGTAAACGTAGCGATTGGAAGAAAGCGTATGTTGCCCTGAAAGAGGGTGCTGACATCGACTTCGCTGGCGGCGCTGAGTAACAGGAGGAATTATCATGGCTGTAGTTAAAAGTAAGCCTACGTCTCCGGGTCAACGCCACGTCGTAAAAGTCGTCGGTCAGGACCTGTACAAAGGCAAGCCTTTTGCTCCATTGCTGGACAAAAACAGCAAGAAGGGCGGTCGTAATAACAATGGACGTATCACTGTACGTCACATTGGCGGTGGTCATAAGCATCACTACCGTATTATCGACTTTAAGCGTAATAAAGACGGTATCCCTGCAAAGGTAGAGCGTATTGAATACGATCCTAACCGTTCAGCGAATATCGCATTGGTATTGTACGCAGACGGTGAGCGTCGCTACATTTTGGCTCCTAAGAACTTGAACGTGGGTGACCGCATTGCTTCTGGTTCTGACGCGCCAATTAAAGCGGGTAACAGCTTGCCTATGCGCAACATCCCAGTGGGTACAGTAGTACACGCAATCGAAATGCAACCAGGTAAAGGTGCACAGCTGGCTCGTTCAGCCGGTGCGTATGGCCAAATCCTGGCGCGTGATGGGGCTTATGTCACTATCCGTTTGCGTTCTGGCGAGATGCGCCGCGTGCAGTCTGAAGGTCGAGCGACCATCGGTGAAGTGGGTAACGCAGAACACATGCTGCGTCAATTGGGTAAAGCGGGCGCGAAGCGCTGGCGTGGTGTTCGTCCTACCGTTCGTGGTGTGGCGATGAACCCAGTTGATCACCCTCACGGTGGTGGTGAAGGTCGTACTTCTGGTGGTCGTCACCCTGTGACACCTTGGGGTACTCCGACCAAGGGCTACAAAACCCGTAAGAACAAGCGTACCGATAAATTCATCGTACGCCGTCGCAACAAATAAGAGTTGAGGATTTAACATGCCACGTTCTCTTAAAAAAGGTCCATTTATTGACCTTCACCTGCTAAATAAGGTGGAGAAAGCGTTGGAAGCCGGGGATAAGAAGCCAATTAAAACTTGGTCCCGTCGTTCAATGATTATTCCAGATATGATCGGCTTGACTATCGCTGTACACAACGGTCGTCAGCACGTACCGGTTTTCGTTTCTGACGAAATGATCGGTCATAAACTGGGTGAATTCGCACCAACCCGTACTTATCGCGGTCACGCCGCTGATAAGAAAGCGAAGAAACGGTAAGAGGTAGAAAGTGATGGAAGCTATTGCTAAACACCAATTCGCCCGCGTTTCTGCTCAGAAAGGCCGTTTGGTTGCTGACCAAATTCGCGGTTTGCCAGTTGAAAAAGCACTGGACATTCTTGCGTACAGCCCTAAAGCAGCCGCTGGCTTGGTTAAGAAAGTACTTGAGTCAGCGATCGCTAACGCGGAGCACAACGAAGGTGCGGACATCGATGAGCTGAAAGTGGCTCGCGTCTTCGTCGACGAAGGTCCGACCATGAAGCGTATCAAGCCACGTGCCAAAGGCCGTGCGGATCGTATCTTTAAGCGCACCAGCCACATTACTGTGGTCGTGTCGGATAGCTAGGAGATAAATTATGGGTCAGAAAGTACATCCTAATGGTATTCGCCTAGGTATCTCCAGACCATGGAATGCAACCTGGTATGCGAATACAAACGAATTTGCTGACAACTTGCACAGTGATCATCAGGTACGTAAGTTCCTGACTAAAGAACTACGCAACGCATCAGTATCTCGTATCGTTATCGAGCGTCCAGCTAAAAGTGTTCGTGTGACTATTCATACTGCACGTCCTGGCGTTGTTATCGGTAAAAAAGGTGAAGACGTTGAAAAACTTCGCCAACAAGTTCAGAAGTTGACTGGCGCTCCGTCGCAAATCAACATTTCTGAAGTGCGTAAGCCAGAATTGGACGCGCAACTTGTTGCTGATAATATCTCAGGTCAGTTGGAACGTCGTGTTATGTTCCGTCGTGCTATGAAGCGCGCTGTACAAAACGCCATCCGTCTTGGTGCTAAAGGTATCAAGGTTGAAGTAAGTGGTCGTTTGGGCGGTGCAGAGATTGCACGTACTGAGTGGTACCGTGAAGGACGCGTTCCGTTGCACACACTTCGTGCAGACATCGATTACGCAACTTCTGAAGCGAATACCACTTACGGTATCATCGGCGTTAAAGTTTGGATTTTCCGTGGTGAAGTTCTTGGTGGACTTCCAACCGAGGAAAAACCAGCTCCAAAACGCGGCAAAAACCGTAAGTAAGGGGAGACGATATGTTACAACCAAAGCGTACAAAATTCCGTAAGGTTCACACAGGCCGCAACCGTGGTCTTGCGCAGTCAGGTAACAAAGTCAGCTTCGGAAGCTTCGGACTTAAAGCAGTTGACCGTGGTCGTATGACTGCGCGTCAAATCGAAGCCGGCCGTCGTGCGATGACTCGTCACGTTAAGCGTCAAGGTAAAATCTGGATCCGTGTATTCCCAGATAAGCCTATTACCAAGAAGCCATTAGAAGTTCGTATGGGTAAAGGTAAAGGTAACGTTGAATACTGGGTTGCTCAGATTCAACCAGGTCGCGTACTGTACGAAATGGACGGTGTTTCTGAAGAGTTGGCACGTGAAGCGTTCCGCCTTGCGGCACGTAAGTTGCCATTCAAAACCACTTTTGTTACTCGGACGGTAATGTGATGAAAGCAAGTGAACTTAAAGAAAAAACCGTTGAGCAGCTGCAAGAAGAATTGCTGAACTTGCGTCGTGAGCAGTTCAATCTGCGTATGCAAGCGGCAACAGGTCAGCTGAATCAGACTCACATGATGAAGCAAGTACGTCGCGATATCGCACGTATTAAAACCATCTTAAATGAGAAGGCAGGTGCGTAATGGCTCAAGAAAAACGTGTTCGTACACTGCAAGGCAAAGTTGTTAGCGACAAGATGGACAAAACCATCACTGTTGCAGTAGAGCGTCGTGTTAAGCACCCGATCTACGGCAAATATATTTCGCGTACAACTAAAGTACACGCACATGATGAAGAGAATCAGTGCAAGACGGGCGATACCGTGATTGTTCGCGAATCACGCCCTCTTTCCAAGAACAAATCTTGGGCACTTCTTGAAATCGTTGAACGTGCTGAAATTGTCTAATTGCAGTTCGTAACAAGAAATATCAAAAGGCCTCCTTGCGGAGGCCTTTTTTTTGATCTAAATAATTTCAAACACGGTATACTTTATAGCAAAATAATAACTTAACTCTTTTTTTACCTAAAGTAAGGAGCACAACATGGCAAAAGGTTGGGTGCTAGCCGCCTCTATGCTAGCTGCGAGCCCGATCTATGCAGCACCGGTACAGCAGGATCAGCAGTCGGTACAGCAGGAGATTGAAGCGCTAAAACAAAAATTATCTGAGCTTGAAGAGCGTTTAGCTGAGCAGGAGCAAGCAAAAGAGAAAATGAAAGAGCGTCATCAAGAGATGATGTCTAAAAAGGAGTATTCTTCAAAAACTAAGCGTTCTAACAGAATGCGTGGCGAGGAAGTCGCCGACTCAGGTGTTCAAGCGCGTCTTGCAAAGCTAGAAGACAAAGCTGAGGAAAACGAAAACTGGCCGATCAAAGTCCACGGTGCTGTTCGTTTTCAGTATGAATACAATAATTACGATCAAGATAATGAAAACCGTACAGGTGACCTCGATTTTGATATCTTCCGTTTGAACTTTGATGGTGAAATTGGCGACGTGATTTTGTCGGCCGAGTACCGCTGGTTCCAATATCAAGATGTCGTGAAGCACGCATGGTTTGGTTATAACTTTACCGATAAGTGGCAAGGTCAGATCGGTGTCGTAAAAGTGCCTTTCGGTAATATGCCATACAACTCTCACAGTTATTTCTTCAACTCGACATTTTATGTGGGCTTAGAAGATGAACACGATAATGGTATTCGATTCCTCTACCGTGGCGATGACTGGGACTTTGATATCGCTTATCATAAGTCTGATGAGCAAGGCGGTGTAGATGGCTCTGCAACCGATCGTACAGCACGTTATAACTATGACACCGTCGGCATCCGCTTGCCAGGTCAAGGCGCATATGACACGCCAGGATTGCCAATCGGCGAGAGTAACAGTTATGCATTACGTGCTGCCCGTAAGTTTACCTTCAGCGATGAAGAAAACTTAGAGGTTGGTTTATCGGCACAAGGTAATAACTTCTACTCAGGTTCAGCTGCAGAAGGCTTTACCGCAGCGCAAGAATTTGAGAACCAGAACGTGGGTAACCGGTTTGCGTGGGGTGTACACGGTAACTACAACAACGGTCCTTGGAACGTTCAGTTACAATACGCGGATTACGAGTACGATTTAGAAGTTGAAAACCGCGGCGTTTACATGGGTGCATATGCATACTATGACGCGATCCCAACCGAAGCCAAGATCTACACAGGTAACGTTGCTTACACCTTGCCGGTGAGTATCGGACCTATTACATCACTGACATTCTATAACGACCACAGCATTATTACTGATAAGAAAGGCTATCAGGATGATACCTGGATGAATGTCTTAGGTGTTGCAGTAGCAGCTGGTGGTGGTTTCTACACTTACGTCGACTTCGTAAGAGCGAAAAACCAACCATTCATCGGTGGCAACACAGCTACAGATGGCGGCGATGTTAATAACCGTTTCAACATCAATTTTGGTTATTACTTCTAATGCTCTACACTATATAAGTTAACTAAACAATATTGGTTTTCAAAGTGGCGCTTAGGCGCCACTTTTTATTCAAGGAGAAAAAAGAGAACGGGAGAATATATGTTCAGTTATAACAAGCTGAGTACAGCTATCTTTATAGCACTCGCTGCTTCTTCGTCAGCAGTTGCACAAGATCAAGAGCAACAAGAGGAAGCAGATAGTAAAAGCCAAATCGAAACGATTAATGTCACCGCTACTAAGCGGACAACAAATATCCAACAAACGCCTACAGCTGTTCAAGCACTCAGTTCGCGAGATCTCAAAGAGCAAAATATTGGCAACTTTGATGATTACGCGCAGTATGTTCCGAATGTTTCCTCAAGCGGTCGCGGACCTGGTCAAAATGATGTTTTTATTCGCGGCATGTCAATTCAGCCGATTTCAGTTATGTTATCTGGCGCGCAAGGCACCATGCCAAACGTCGCGCTGTATGTTGATGAGCAACCTGTAACGGCACCTGGTCGCAATCTTGACGTTTATGCAACTGATTTACAGCGTATTGAGGTATTACCAGGGCCTCAAGGCACCTTATTTGGCGCAAGTTCGCAAGCAGGGACTATTCGATACATTACTAATAAGCCAATATTGGGGAGCTTTGAAGCAGGTTTCACAACCGGGTTTGAGAGCATGCCCGAGGGCGAAATGAGTAGCTCCGCAGAGGGTTATATTAACATCCCTGTGACTCGTGACTTTGCCGTGCGGGGTGCTTTTTACAATGTAAATCGCGGCGGCTACATCGACAACAAAGCGGGCGAGTTTTCAATTGATCCGAATAATCCTAATTTCAGAGGCCTTAACCCGGCTATCGCGGGATTAGTGGATGAGGGAACTGAGTTTACCAGTGCGTTTAATACTGACTTAGCAGAGGATGACTTTAACGACAGTTATTATAAAGGCTTTCGGTTAAGCGCGAAGTACCGAATAAACACCAATTGGGAGCTACTGTTACAGCACCAGGCGCAGGACCTCGGCGCAGACGGCGTTTTTGATTACGATCCAGAAGTCGGGGATCTCGAAGTTGAACGCTATTATCCAGATGAACTTGAGGATAGTTTTGATCTAACCACGTGGACTTTAGACGGTCGTCTTGGTGCGCTCGAAATCCTCTATACAGGCGGTTATTTAGATCGTGAAATTGAGCAGTCTATTGACTACACCGGATATAACACCTCTGGTTCATATATCATCTACTACACCTGTGTTTACGGCGAAGACGGCATTGCGGAAAAATGCGTTGACCCGACCAAAGGGTTTAAAGGTCACCAAGAGCACGAGCGTTTCACTCAAGAAGCTCGCATAAACTACGATTTCAACGCGCGTTCTCGTATTACTGCGGGTGTGTTCTATGATGATTACGAGATCAATACACAAGACGATTATGTATACTTTGCTAATCCTGAAGCGCTCGGTTTCGTACCCAATGCACCCATATCTGATGCTTACGCGAATAACCGCGATACCCGGGCGCCGGGGATTGGTTTCTTTAACGATATTACGCGTACTGAAGAACAAATCGCTTTGTTCGGTGAGTTCACCTACGATCTAACGGATAAGCTCTCTGCAACCTTAGGCTTAAGATGGTACGACATTGAGTCAGATTTCACCGGCCAGTCGAGTTTTGCTTCGAAAGGAGAGGACGGAGACGCGGGGCGTGATTATGACTCCACTGCAGGACATACTAATGAGCCGCTAGAACAGGATGATGTTATTCCGAAGTTCACCTTAAGCTATCAATACACCCCAAGCACTTTATTCTTTGCGACTTACTCAGAAGGCTTTAGACCAGGCGGCTTTAACCGTGCGGGTGGTCAAGGTAGCGATGAAACTGGCTACGTTAATACGGTCTATAAATCGGACGAGGTTAAAAACTACGAGTTTGGGTGGAAAACGCTACTATTCGATAATACGTTGCGTTGGAATGGTAACGCGTACTTTGTCGAGTGGAACGACATGCAGATTACCCGACTAGATACTGATATATCGATTCTAACATTCGTCGATAATGCAGCGAATTCGGAAATCCGTGGCTTAGAAACCGATATGACATGGCGATTGACCGATAACTTCACCTTAAATGGCGCGTTATCTTATAACGACACGGAATTGGTGAGCACGGGTCAAGGTATTGTGAGAACCTTGCCAATAGGTTCGGAACTCCCTTTGACACCAGAAGTGCAAGCTAGCGTGCGTGGGCGTTACACATGGACACTCGAAAATAAGTGGGATGCTTTTGCGCAAGTTGGTTGGATTTATGCTGGCGACACTTACCCGTCAATTGTGGCATCAGAGGTTGAACAAGCGGGTGGACGCCAAGATTCCTATAATATCGGTAATGCGTCAATCGGCGTGATGAAGGACCAATGGAGCGTCAAACTCTATGTTAAGAATCTGACTGATGAGCGTGCGGAGCTCTACACCAATACCCAGGATGATATTTTAAGAACAACAACAAACCGTCCTAGAACCTTTGGTTTATCAGTTTCTTACTCTTTCTATTAAGGTGTAATCTAATCAAGAGGTCGTGATGAGCACGACCTCTTAGCTTTGCTTAAGGGGTATCATGGATACGATTAAAAAGTTACTTGCCGCGGGTAAGTTTGACGTCGTGCTCAACCAGCTGCAGGAGCGCATGCTCAGTGATGAAAGTGAAGAGCGAAAGGACGCGTTATATTACTCGGCGGTTGCGCTACGCTATTTAGGTCGATTAGAAGAAGCGCATCAACGTTTGGATGCGCTGCTGGATTGTTGGTCAGATTTTGGCCGGGGTCATCAAGAATTAGGGCACACCATGTATGCGCTTGGACGCGAAGAAACCGCTTTACAAGCCTATTATCAAGCCTTGAAACTTAATCCTGCTTTGTATGCAAGTTGGGATGCTACTGCAAGAATTGAGGCAAAACTTGGCAATCTACAGCAAGCCGAATTAAATGCTGAACAAGCTCAGTTTTTGCAAAAGCAACCCAAGCAAGTGGTTGGAGCGCTGAACTTGTTCCACGAAGGTAAACTATTTAAAGCAGAACGTATTTGCCGTGCCTATTTACAACGCAATCCACACCATGTTGAGGCAATGCGCACATTAGCGTTGATAGGCGCAAAACTTGATGTGCTAAATGACGCCGAGTTTTTGCTAGAGAGTGTCTTAGTATTAGCACCAGACTATAACCGTGCGCGTTATGACTACATAAAAGTATTGCAGCGACGACAAAAGTTTCCTCAAGCATTAGCGCAAGCGAAACTTCTGCGCAGCGACGAACCGTACAACCCATTATACAAAGCGTTACATGCAAACTTATGTAGCGCATTAGATAATCACGATGAAGCACTTAGCCTTTATGACGAGCTACTAAGCGATAAGGTGGGGGATGTTGCCGGAGTCTACGTTGCCAAAGGCCACTTATTAAAAACCTTGGGCGATACAAAAGGCGCGGTTGCATGCTACCAACAAGCGTATCAGCTCCAGCCGTTATTCGGTGATGCGTTTTGGAGTCTTGCTAACTTGAAAACTTATCGTTTTGATGAATCAGAGTACCAACGCATGCAAGCCGCGGTGAGTGCAAATGAAACGCGTGTAGAGGATAAAATTCATCTGAACTTTGCACTGGGTAAGGCGCTTGAGCAGCAAGAAGCCTATGACGAAAGTTTTAGTTACTATCGGCGAGGTAACGTGTTAAAACGCGAAACCAGTCAATATAAGTCGGAGGTCTTGAGTCAACGCGTTGACGCACAAGTTGAGTATTTTGACCGCGACACTGTCGCCCGATGGACTCATACGTCTGCGCAACACCGTCATCTTACGCCGATTTTTATCGTCGGACTCCCGCGCTCGGGTTCAACATTGGTCGAGCAGATCTTAGCAGCTCACTCGCAAGTAGATAGCACACTCGAGCTACCAAATATTCCCGCCATCGCACATGAGTTAAACGGGCGACAAGTTGATCGCAAGAAGCCGCTTTACCCTTACATTTTGGATGAGCTTTCAGCACAACAAGTCGAACAGCTCGCGCAGCGTTATGTGGATGAAACACGAGTTTATCGAAGTGAAGCGCCTTTTTTTACAGACAAGATGCCAAATAACTTCCGTCACATTGGTTTGATTAAACGACTCTTTCCCGAAGCGAAGATCATCGACGCAAGGCGTGACCCTATGGACTGCTGTTGGAGTGCCTACAAACAACTATTCGCCGAGGGACAAGAGTTTAGTTACGGGTTTGATACGCTCGCAGATTATTATCGAGATTACCTGAGGATGATGAAGCACTGGAATCAAGTGTTTCCGGGACAGATATATACAGTTTTCCATGAACGCTTGGTAAATGACCCAGAACTACAAATTACAAACTTGCTTAACCATCTTGAACTGGAGGTTGAACAGCAATGTTTCAGTCCACACCAAAGCGACCGCTCAGTAAAAACCGCGAGCTCAGAGCAAGTAAGGCAACCGATCAATACGAAAGGAATTGGACAATGGCGCAAATTTGAAGCACACCTAGCACCTTTAAAGAAGGCACTAGGTGACGTGTTGAGTGAGTGGGCGTATTAATCGCGGCAGTTATTTCTTGGGCTCATGTTGATAGGCGTCGTCTTCATCGCGAAAGTCGCGTGTCGCAGAAAACTTGGGTAGCTCAGTGTGTAACGCTGCTTTAGCCAGAATATGGGCACTAATGGGCGCTGTTAAGAACAAGAAAATTGCAATCAATAGTTCATTTAAGGTGAGCGTGCCCTGCGCTGAAGTCGAAATGATCGCTGCTATTACAATGCCACCAATACCCATGGTGGTATTTTTCGTGGGTGCATGTAACCGAGTGAAAAAGTCAGGCAAGATGGCTAACCCAAGCGATCCGATAAACGCGAATACTGCGCCGAGTAGAATAAAGAAAGCAATAATCCACTGCGTCCACTCGGGTAATTGATTTAACGCTTCCATCCCATTCCTCCTTACTCAATTAAATCGCCGCGAAGCAAAAACTTACCTGCCGCGATAGTACCGACGAACCCAAACATCGCGATCAACAACGCTGCTTCAAAATAGGTTTGGGTATTTTGATAAATACCGAGCAGCAACAGCAACGCAAGTGAATTAATATAAACCGTATCGAGCGCTAGAATGCGATCGGGTAAGTCGGGGCCTTTTACTAAGCGCCAAAAATTCATAATAATCGACAAACTAAATAATACGAACGCAATGTGTATCACTGTCGTTAGCATTGGAAAATCTCCTTCAGGCGACGTTCGTAACGGTGACGTATCACTTTGATTGTTTCTTCTGGAGTCTCATCAGAAAATGCGTGAATCAAAATGCCACGGCGCCCGCGCGTGATTTCACAGGATACGGTGCCCGGCGTGAGGGTGATGGTGCTCGCCAAAATGGTCACAGGTAGCTCGTCTACCATATCAAGTGGAAATACAAATAACGCCGGCTTCAAGTGTTTACGACGGCCCAGTATTAAAGCAGCCACTTTAAAGTTCGCTACGATAATGTCGTAAATCAAAATCACCAAGTATCCCAAAGCAAGATGGGGCTTTTTAATTGTTTTGAACGTGGGCCACGCAGGGCGTAATAACAATGGAATCAATGACGTGACGATAAGACCCAAGATCACTACGCCTGGTGCAATGGAGTTAAACAGCAATAGCCAGATAGCGAACAGGCAAAGTGTTAGAAATGGGGCTGGAAACAACTTACTCATATTGGCCCTCTCCATTACGTGATGGAATGATATTATTCGGATAAGTCTCAGTATCGAGCAGCTGCTCAGCGACCGCGTCGGTATAATCACGGACTGGGTTCGCGAAAATAGTGAGGAACAACGATAACGAGAGCAGTACACCGATAGCGACACGTTTGCCCATCGGTGCAGACTGGTCATTGGGTTTGCCTTGTAGCGTGTGCCATATCATCTTACTACCTGTGCGGCTCATCATAATGAGCATAACTAAGGTAGCAACGAGCATAGTCCCCCATAACCAAAAACCACTGGTTGAAACGGGCGCAGCTTCTAAAATCATTAACTTGCCAGCAAACCCACTCAGCGGTGGGAGACCGATAATGGCGATACTCGCAACAAGAAACATGATGGCATAGGTGTTGTGATTTGCCATACGCTTGCCTGTAACAATGCGAGAGGCGGTTTTTCCGCGTTCGAATGCCATGACATCAGCAAGTAAAAATAACGCTCCTGTGATAACAGTAGAGTGAATAAGGTAAAATAACGCGGTACTTATCCCTGCTACTGAACTAAAGCTGTATGTGGCTAATAGGGTGCCGACAGAAACGATAACTAAATAGGCGACCAGTAGCCTGAAGTCTCGCGCACCGAGCATACCAATAATACCGAAGATGAGCGTGAGAATACCTAAAATCCACAGCCAATCGGCTGCAAGCCAAGTCAGTTCATTAGCTTCAGGACCGAAAATTAGTGTATATACACGAATAATCGAGTACACACCGACTTTTGTCATGATTGCAAATAATGCCGCAACAACACCTGTGGTTGTTGAGTAGGCTTGTGGCAACCAAAAATGTAAGGGCAGTATCGCTGCTTTAATACCAAACACAGCGAGCAACATGAACCCACCCGCTTTCGCAAGTGCGGCTTCATCACCCGAAAGCTGAGCTACTTTCTCAGCCATATCCGCCATGTTTAGCGTACCCGTCGTGGCATACAGTGTGCCCACACTGATCAGGAATAATGCCGAGCCGAGTAGGTTCAGCAACACATAGTGAAGTGTAGAGCGGACACGGAATTTGCCGCCGCCATGCATCATAAGCCCATAGGACGAGATCAACAGTACTTCGAAGAAAACAAAAAGGTTAAATAAGTCACCTGTTGCGAAGGCACCAATAATACCCATCACTTGAAACTGAAAGAGGGCGTGAAAGTGTGAACCTAAATTGTCTTCAGCATAGCAACCGTAAACCAGCACCGGCAGTGCTAGCACGGCGGTTAGTAAGATCATCAACGCACTCAGTTTATCGAGCACCAAGACAATACCAAAGGGTGCCGGCCAGTCACCTAAGGCATAAACCATCATGCCTTGCTGATTCACGTTAAAGAGTAACAGCGCTGCAAATACGAGCGTTAATATACTGGATGCTAAACCAAGCGCACGCCGCTTAGGTTGTGGACGGTCGCCCCAAGGGAGCAACTGCAATAACGCAGTAAATAATGGAATTAATATTGGTAATATTGCTAGATGTTGTTGCCACATTAGCGTGAAGACTCCCCACTATCTTGTTCATTGACTTCATCTGTGCCGATTTCGCCACGGGTACGTACCGCGAGAATCACCGAGTAAGCGGTCATCGCGAAGCCGATGACGATGGCGGTAAGCACCAAGGCTTGGGGTAATGGGTCTGCATATTCCGTGTTGGTCCCAAGGATAGGTGCACCATCGATGGTAAGACGACCTGTAGAAAATAAGAACAGGTTAACGGCATATGACAGCATCGTGATACCCACGACGACAGGAAATGAACGTCCACGCAGTATAAGAAACACACTGCAGGCTGTTAATACTCCAACGGTAACTGAGAATAACGCTTCCATTTAATTCCCCTCCTCACGAGGACGATGACGCGTGGTCATTTTCCCGAAGTTACTTAAAATCATCATGGTGGCCCCAATTACAGTGAGGAAAACACCTAAATCAAACAGCAACGCAGTTGCAAACTCGAACTTACCCACCACTGGCCACTTAAGGTACGTAAACCAAGAGGTGAGGAAAGGGCGGTCAAAGAACCAGCTACCTATACCCGTCAATGCGGCAATCATCACGCCGAAAGACATGAGTGATTGGTAGTTAACGTTAAATCGGTCTTTAACCCAATCAACACCATTGGCGATGTACTGAAGGATCATCGCAGAGGCAGCAATGAGGCCAGCGATAAATCCACCACCAGGTAAGTTGTGACCGCGTAAGAAGATGTACACAGCAACGACCATCGCCATGGGTAAAACCAGGTTGGCGACGTTGGTTAGCATCAGAGGGTGCTTAATACGATGCCAAGGTCGACCATCAATATCACTGGATGGGATGAACGGTTTAAGTTTGTTCAGTAGCTTGTGGATACCCGCTGCCGCTATTGCGAGGACGGTAATCTCACCTAAGGTATCAAAGCCACGGAAATCGACCAGGATCACGTTCACCACGTTGGTACCGCCACCGCCAGTCTTCGCATTTGCAATAAAGAAATCCGAAATGGTTTCAAAGTCGCTGGTGAGTATTCCATAGTTCAGTGTAGCGACAATACCGCCGAAAAGACTGGCGATCAAAATATCGCGAAATACACGATGTCCTGTCGATGCACGCGCTGTCTTTTGCGGCATGAAGAAAAGTGCAAGTACCATCAGGATAATACTCACCACCTCGACGACTAACTGGGTCATCGCCAAGTCGGGCGCGGAAAAATGTGCGAACGCCAGTGACACAATCAAACCTACCACCGACAGCATCATCAGCATAATGAAACGGTGGCGGTGTAGGATCGCCGTCGCAAAACCCGCAATCATCAACACTGAAGCGCCCACTAACGAAACAAAGTCGACAGGCTGCTGAGACCGATCGCCTTCTAAGCTGACGATATCAATCAACTGCGGTATCACTAGAACAATCACTGCAATAAGCACTAACGCCATATAGCGCTGCAGCGAGCCGGTATCGAGATGAGTAAATAAGCGATTAGCACTATCACACACCGTTTGTACTAATCGTTCAAAGTTGTGCTTAGCGTCCTGACCCTCGAACTGGCGATTAAACGTGAACAGCTGGTCGCGTTGGCTGTATATTACGATACCGCCGATAATAGCGACTGCGCTCATCAATAATGGGATATTAAAGCCGTGCCAAAGGCTCAGTTTCACCTCGACCGGCGCGAGCACTACGCTGCTCACGGCTTGGTTAAGAATGCCCGACACAGCAAGCATTGGAATCAAACCAATAACAATACAGAGCGACGCCAATACAAGCACTGGTAATGCCATCATCTTGGGCGGGTCATGAGGTTGTTTAGGTAGCTCCTTATATTCACCGTTAAAGAACACGTCGTGAATAAATCGGATTGAATAGGCAACCGAGAGCGCTGCACCCACGGTTGCAAGTACTGGCACGAACCAGCTTAAACCACCAAATAATTGTTGATTGAGAGCCTGGTCAAGAAACAGCTCCTTGGACATAAAGCCGTTAAATGGAGGTATGCCCGCCATCGCAGCCGTCACGACCATGGCGAGTGTGGCGGTAATCGGCATGAAGCCAAGCAAACCTTGCAACTTCCGCATGTCACGCGTACCAGTTTCATGGTCAATAATACCTGCAGTCATGAACAAGCCTGCTTTAAAGCACGCATGATTAATCACGTGAAATAGTGCTGCAATCACTGCCGCTTGAGAGCCGATACCCAACAACATACAAATCAAACCGAGATGGCTGACAGTTGAGAACGCGAGTAATCCTTTCAAATCGTGTTTGAGAAGCGCAAAGTATGCACCAACCAGCATGGTGATGAGACCAATAAGGGTGACAGTAATGAACCAAAATTCTGTACCTGCCAATGCTGGGTGCATACGTGCGAGTAAAAAGATACCTGCCTTCACCATCGTCGCGGAGTGTAAGTAGGCACTTACTGGCGTAGGTGCAGCCATTGCGTGCGGTAACCAGAACTGGAACGGAAACTGTGCTGACTTAGTAAATGCGCCTAAAAGGACGAGAATTAAAGCAGGGACATATAAACTATGCGCTTGAATCGCATCTTTTGCCGCGAATATGGCATCCAGTTGGTAGCTTCCAGCAATATGACCGATGATCAGCAAACCCGCCAATAGCGCAAGCCCGCCAGCGCCTGTTGTCGCCAATGCCATCCGAGCGCCTCGGCGAGCGTCACTTTTATGGTGCCAGTAGCCAATCAGTAAGAACGAAGAAATACTCGTTAGCTCCCAGAATGCCCACATCAGTAATACGTTATCCGCTGTGACAATACCAAGCATCGACGCCATAAAGAGCAGTAGGCAGGCATAGAATCGACTATCACTGTCTTTACTCGAAAGGTAATAGTGCGCGTAGAGAATAATTAATACGCCAATACCTAAAATCAAACTGACAAATAACAATGATAAACCGTCAAGCCGGAAGGCAAGGTCAAAATCAATATTCGGTAACCAGTGTTGGATGGCGGTGGGAATATCGCCAGCAAGCGTTTGTTGCGCCAGTGGCCATGCAACCAAAATACATGAGAGTGGGATTGCCACAGTGGCAATCGTCTTTACAGGGCGACTCGTTCGTCGAAGCAGTAAAGGAATCAGAGCACCAATCAATGGCGCGAACACAATATAAAATAGGTTCATAAGCTAATACTTCGGGCCTCGGTTGCTATTCCACAAAACTATACAAGTCAAACATGAACAATGTTTTACGAATTTACCATTGTAAAGGATGAGTGCCAACTGATAGTGGTGGAGATCCGATGATTAGCAAAAAAAGTGAGATAACCCTATCACTTCATATTTTTATCTGTTACAATTCGCCGCCCTTTTTATAAGGGAAAAACCAAAAGGCAGCACGACCCGAGAGGGTCTGTTTTTTTAACTAAGCGGGGCACTGAAATGATCCAAATGCAAACTACCCTGGACGTTGCCGATAACTCCGGCGCGCGCAGCGTACAATGTATTAAGGTTCTAGGTGGTTCGCACCGCCGCTACGCGAACATCGGTGATATCATCAAAGTTACTGTCAAGGAAGCAATTCCGCGCGGTAAGGTGAAGAAAGGCGATGTTGTGAATGCGGTGGTCGTTCGCACCAGAAAAGGCGTCCGTCGTCAAGACGGGTCGGTCATCCGTTTTGACCGCAACGCGGCTGTGTTGTTAAACAACAACCAACAGCCAATTGGTACTCGTATCTTCGGTCCGGTAACTCGTGAACTGCGTTCAGAGCAGTTTATGAAGATTATCTCGTTGGCACCAGAAGTTTTATAAGGAGTCCATTATGGCGGCAAAAATTAAACGTGATGACGAAGTAGTCGTCCTGGCCGGTAAGGACAAGGGCAAGCAAGGCAAAGTCCTTAAAGTTCTTACCGATAAGAATCGCGTGATTGTGGAAGGTGTTAACGTTGTCAAGAAACACCAAAAGCCGAACCCGGCTTTAGGTGAATCTGGTGGCATCGTTGAACAAGAAGCACCAATCCATATTTCTAACGTAGCGATCCTTAACCCAGAGACAGGTAAAGCAGATCGTGTTGGATTCCGATTCGAAGACGGCAAAAAAGTCCGTTTCTTCAAATCGAACAACGCAATCATTTAATTCAATTTTGGAGTTTTACGATGGCGAAACTGCATGATTTTTATAAAGAATCGGTAGTTCCTGGACTGATGAAAGAGTTCAGCTACAACAGCGTCATGCAAGTCCCTCGGATTGAGAAAATCACCCTTAACATGGGTGTTGGTGAAGCTCTGGCTGACAAAAAAGTACTTGACAATGCAGTGGCAGACTTAGAGGCAATCTCTGGTCAAAAGCCAATTCGTACTGTAGCGCGCAAGTCTGTCGCCGGTTTCAAAATCCGTGAAGGCTTCCCGATTGGCTGTAAGGTAACTCTGCGCGGCGAGCGTATGTGGGACTTTTTGCAACGTCTAATCTCGATTGCAATTCCACGTATCCGTGACTTCCGTGGCCTCAACCCTAAGTCGTTTGATGGTCGTGGTAACTACAGCATGGGTGTTCGTGAGCAGATCATCTTTCCGGAAATCGACTATGACAAAGTCGACAAGGTACGTGGTCTGGATATCACCATTACCACTAATGCTGGCACAGATGACGAAGCTCGTGCTTTGCTAGCTGCCTTTAACTTCCCGTTCAGAAAGTAAGGTGTAGAGTTATGGCAAAACAGTCAATGAAAGCGCGTGACGCGAAGCGAGCAAAGCTTGCGTCAAAATACGCAGAAAAACGCAATGCACTGAAAGCGGTCATTAATGACCCGAAAGCATCAGACGAAGAGCGTTGGGAAGCCGTACTTAAATTGCAACAGCTCCCACGTGATGCCAGTCCGACACGTCAACGTAATCGTTGTCGTATCACTGGTCGTCCTCACGGTTTCCTCCGTAAGTTCGGCATGAGTCGAATCAAGGTGCGTGAGATGGCGATGCGCGGTGAAATTCCTGGCTTGAAAAAAGCTAGCTGGTAAGCCACGAATCACGGGAGAAAGCAAATATGAGCATGCAAGATCCAATTGCGGATATGTTCACACGCATTCGCAACGCTCAAGGTGCTAACAAAGTGTCAGTAAAGATGCCTTCATCTAAGCAAAAAGTGGCAATCGCCGAAGTGCTTAAGAAAGAAGGTTTCATTGTTGATTACCGCACTGAGAGTACTGCTAAACCTGAGCTTGAAATCGAACTTAAATACTTCGAAGGAAAGCCAGTTATTGAATCTATCGAGCGCGTTAGTCGCCCTGGTCTGCGTATTTACAAAAAACGCAACGAGTTGCCTAACGTGATGGGTGGTCTGGGTATCGCTGTTGTTTCAACATCGAAAGGCCTCATGACCGACCGTGCCGCTCGCCAAGCTGGTCTTGGTGGCGAAGTCATCGGTTACGTAGCGTAATTAGGAGGTAGGAGATGTCACGTGTTGCTAAAGCACCTATTGAGATTCCTGCTGGCGTTGAAGTTACGCTAAACGGTCAGGAAGTTACCATTAAGGGTGCCCAAGGCTCACTGAGTCACGTTGTTAACGACGCAGTTGAGCTTGTTCAAGAAGAGAACGAGCTACGCACTGTACCGCGCGAAGGAGTTGCAAACTCTACTGCGCAAGCTGGTACTGCGCGTGCGTTGCTAAACAATATGGTAGTTGGAGTAAGCAAAGGGTTCGAACGTAAGCTGCAATTGATGGGTGTTGGTTACCGTGCGCAAGCGCAAGGTAAAAAACTAAACCTAACTTTGGGCTTCTCACACCCTGTAGAGTTCGAGATTCCAGAAGGAATCACAATCGAAACTCCTTCTCAAACTGAGGTTGTCGTTAAGGGCGCAAATAAGCAGCTTGTTGGACAAGTTGCAGCTAACATCCGCGCATATCGCAAACCTGAACCTTATAAAGGTAAAGGTGTTCGTTATTCGGATGAGCAAGTGCGCCGTAAAGAAGCCAAGAAAAAGTAGGGTAATACGATGGACAAGAAAGCAGCTCGCTTACGTCGTGCTACTCGCGCACGTAAACAAATCAAAGAGTTGGGTGCAAACCGTCTGGTTGTACACCGTACGCCACGACACATTTATGCACAGTTGATCGCACCTAACGGATCTGAAGTGCTAGCAGCCGCTTCGACGGTTGAAAAAGCGATCCGTGACCAAGTGGAAAAAACAGGTAATGCTGATGCCGCTAAGGTTGTGGGTAAAGTTATCGCTGAACGCGCGGTTGAGAAAGGTATCAAAGACGTTACTTTCGACCGCAGTGGTTTTAAATACCACGGTCGCGTTGCTGCATTAGCAGACGCTGCGCGTGAAGCTGGACTTCAGTTCTAGGAGACGAACATGGCAAATGTAGAAGCTCAAAACGGTGAACTGATCGAAAAGTTGATCACAGTTAATCGTGTAGCAAAAGTTGTTAAAGGTGGTCGTATCTTTAGCTTCACTGCACTGACTGTGGTTGGCGATGGCAAAGGTAAAGTCGGTTTCGGTTACGGTAAAGCACGTGAAGTGCCTGCCGCTATCCAGAAAGCGATGGAAAAAGCACGTCGCAACATGGTGACCGTGCAGCTTAAGGGTGATACCTTACAGCACCCTGTTAAAGGCCGTCACTCAGGTTCACAGGTATATATGCAACCAGCCTCTGAAGGTACCGGTATCATCGCAGGTGGTGCGATGCGTGCGGTATTGGAAGTCGCAGGTGTTCATAACGTGCTTTCAAAAGCATATGGTTCAACCAACCCAATCAACGTTGTTCGTGCAACTATTAAAGCATTGAACGACATGAAGTCGCCTGAGCAAGTAGCGGCTAAGCGTGGATTGCGCGTTGACGAGATACTGGGGTAGTGAACAATGGCGAAAAAGACATTAAAAGTAACACAGACGCGTAGCTCTATCGGTCGTTTACCGAAACATAAAGCTACACTACGTGGCTTGGGTCTCCGCCGTATTGGTCACACAGTAGAGTTGGAAGACACTGCTGCAGTCCGCGGTATGGTGAACCAAGTAATTTATATGGTTAAGGTGGAGGACTAAGCGATGAAACTTAATACTCTTGCTCCTGCACCGGGTGCAAAAAGCAGTAAGAAGCGCTTAGGTCGTGGTATTGGTTCTGGTCTCGGTAAGACTGGTGCTCGTGGTCATAAAGGTCAGAAGTCTCGTTCTGGCGGTACCGTGAAGCCAGGTTTCGAGGGCGGTCAAATGCCAATTCAACGTCGTTTGCCGAAGTTTGGCTTTACTTCACGTAAAGCGGCATTGACGGCTGAAGTAAACCTAGCTGAGATCGCAAAAGTTGACGGCGATGTCGTTGACTTGGCAGCGCTTAAAGCGGCTAACCTGGTTCGTAAAGATGCATTGGCTGCTAAAGTCATTAAGTCTGGCGAAATCAGCCGTAAAGTAGCTGTTAAAGGTCTTAAAGTTACAAAAGGCGCTCGCGAAGCTATTGAAGCTGCTGGCGGAAACATCGAAGGATAGGTCTCATGGCTAAACCAGGATTGGAATCAAATCGAGCGCAAGGTGGCTTGTCGGAACTCAAGCGTCGCCTGTTGTTTGTGTTAGGAGCGATTATCGTCTTCCGAGCGGGCTCCTTTGTGCCTATTCCTGGTATTGATGCCGCCGTGTTAGCTCAGCTGTTTTCACAGCAAAAGGACACCATCGTTGCCATGTTTAACATGTTCAGCGGTGGTGCACTTGAGCGTGCATCCGTTTTTGCGCTGGGAATCATGCCTTACATCTCTGCTTCGATTATTATGCAATTGGCAACGGTGGTTCACCCACGCCTAGCAGAATTGAAGAAAGAAGGTGAGGCAGGACGTCGCAAGATAAGTCAGTACACTCGTTGGGGTACGCTGATCCTTGCTACATTCCAGTCAATAGGGATCGCCACGGGCTTACCTAACTTGATGCCTGGCCTAGTCATTGACCCAGGCTTTCAGTTTTACTTCACCGCTGTGGTGAGTTTGGTCACTGGTACCATGTTCTTAATGTGGTTAGGTGAGCAAATTACTGAACGAGGCATCGGTAACGGTATCTCTATCCTGATTTTCGTGGGTATTGTTGCAGGCTTGCCTTCTGCTATCGGTCAGACAGCAGAACAGGCGCGTCAAGGCGATTTAAATATATTACTCTTGTTGCTTATTGGTGTAATCGTGTTAGCGGTTACTTACTTTGTTGTTTTCGTGGAGCGTGGCCAACGTCGTATCGTTGTTAACTATGCTAAGCGTCAACAAGGACGTAAGGTATTCGCGGCACAAAGTACACACTTGCCATTGAAAGTTAATATGGCGGGTGTTATTCCACCGATTTTCGCATCAAGTATCATCCTGTTCCCAGGTACTATCGCGACTTGGTTTGGTTCAGGTGACGGTGTTGTTGCAGATGTACTGCAACAAGTTTCTATGACTTTATCTCCAGGTCAGCCTCTTTATGTGTTACTATATGCGGCTGCGATTATTTTCTTCTGCTTTTTCTACACAGCGTTGGTTTTCAACCCGCGTGAAACAGCAGATAATTTGAAAAAATCTGGAGCGTTCATCCCGGGTATTCGCCCAGGTGAACAAACGTCTAGATACATCGATAAAGTAATGACTCGCTTGACGTTGGCAGGCGCGCTATACATTACCTTTGTATGTTTGGTTCCTGAGTTTATGATGATCGCTTGGAACGTTCAGTTCTATTTCGGTGGCACATCGCTACTGATTATTGTGGTAGTCATCATGGACTTTATGGCACAGGTACAGACGCATATGATGTCTCATCAATACGATTCTGTACTTAAAAAGGCTAACCTGAAAGGCTACGGTCGCTAAGGTTAGGTAGAAACGGAGAGTAGCAATGAAAGTTCGTGCTTCCGTGAAGAAAATCTGCCGTAACTGCAAAATCATCAAGCGCAACGGTGTTGTGCGCGTGATTTGCACTGATGCAAAGCATAAGCAACGGCAAGGTTGATTCGAAGGAAAGGGCGGCGACTTTAGGGTCGCCACCTTTAGTATTTGCAATTCGGCAATCGGTTGAGTATCCTAACGGGCTTTTCAACTGAAGCCTACAAATTAAAGGAGACGTGTTAGTGGCCCGTATCGCTGGCATTAACGTTCCTGACAATAAACACGCGGTGATTGCATTGACTGCAATCTATGGTATTGGTCGTACTCGCTCTAGCGCAATTTGCGAAGCAGCGGGCATTGCTGAAAATACCCAGATCGGTACATTGTCAGAAGAGAAATTAGACGTTCTTCGTGAAGCAGTAGCTAAGTACGTAGTCGAAGGTGACCTGCGTCGCGAAGTTTCAATGAACATCAAACGGTTGATGGATCTCGGATGTTTCCGTGGTCTTCGTCATCGTCGCAGCCTCCCTTTACGTGGACAGCGCACTAAGACAAACGCGCGCACTCGTAAAGGTCCGCGCAAACCGATTAAGAAATAAGGGGGATTGAGTAATGGCTAAAGCACAAACTCGTTCTCGCAAGCGCGTTAAAAAGCAAGTCGCCGATGGCATGGCTCACGTGCATGCATCTTTCAACAACACCATCATCACCATCACAGACCGTCAAGGTAATGCGTTGGCATGGGCTACAGCTGGTGGATCTGGGTTCCGTGGTTCACGGAAATCAACCCCGTTCGCTGCGCAGGTAGCTGCTGAGCGTGCTGGTGAAATGGCGAAGGAATATGGTCTCAAAAACTTGGAAGTATTTGTAAACGGTCCAGGTCCAGGTCGTGAATCATCAATTCGCGCACTGAACGCAGTAGGATACCGCATCACGAATATTACCGATGTGACACCTATTCCTCACAACGGTTGTCGTCCGCCTAAGAAACGTCGCGTTTAAAGGCGTGAATCGATAGTTGGAGAAAGATCATGGCAAGATATTTGGGTCCTAAACTCAAGCTAAGCCGTCGCGAAGGAACAGATTTGTTCTTGAAAAGCGGCGTACGCGCAATCGATTCTAAATGTAAGATCGAAACTGCTCCTGGTCAGCATGGTGCCCGTCGTGGCCGTTTGTCTGATTACGGTGTTCAGTTGCGCGAGAAGCAAAAAGTACGTCGTATGTACGGCGTTTTAGAGAAGCAATTCCGTAACTACTACAAAGAAGCTGCTCGTCTTAAAGGCAATACCGGTGAAAACCTGTTGCAGTTGCTAGAACAGCGTTTGGATAACGTAGTTTATCGTATGGGTTTCGCGTCTACACGCGCTGAAGCTCGTCAGCTAGTAAGTCACAAAGCGGTCGTTGTTAACGGTCAAGTGGTTAACATTCCATCATTCACGGTTCGCCCTGAAGATGTTGTGTCTGTTCGCGAGAAAGCGAAAAAGCAAGCACGTATCAGTGCTGCGCTTGAACTTTCTGAACAGCGTGAAAAGCCAGTTTGGTTAGAAGTTGACAGCAACAAAATGGAAGGTCAGTTCAAACGTCTTCCAGAACGTAGTGATTTGTCTGCTGAAATTAACGAACAGTTGATCGTAGAGCTTTACTCTAAGTAAAGCTTAAGCATAGAGAGAGGACACAATGCAGGGTTCTGTTACCGAATTCCTAAAGCCGAGGTTAGTTGACATCGAGCAAATTAGCACGACTCACGCCAAGGTGACACTGGAGCCTCTAGAGCGTGGCTTTGGTTACACCCTAGGCAATGCTTTACGTCGTATTCTATTGTCGTCAATGCCAGGCTGTGCAGTGACTGAAGTAGAAATCGACGGCGTGCTGCACGAATACAGCAGCAAAGAAGGCGTGCAAGAAGATGTCATCGAGATTTTGTTGAACCTCAAAGGGCTGGCTGTCAGCTTAGAAGGTAAAGACGAAGCGACGTTGACCTTGAATAAATCCGGTGCAGGTCCTGTAACCGCAGGTGATTTCCAGCACGATGGTGATGTTGAAATCGTCAATCCTGAGCACGTAGTTTGTCACCTTACTGGCGACAATGAATTAAACATGCGTGTTAAGGTTGAACGTGGTCGTGGTTATGTTCCTGCGTCGGCTCGTCAGTCAGAAGATGACGAGGAGCGTCCGATCGGTCGTCTGTTAGTGGATGCCTCTTTCAGTCCAGTTGAGCGTATTGCGTACAGCGTTGATGCTGCACGTGTTGAACAACGCACCGACTTGGACAAGCTGATCATCGAGATGGAAACCAATGGCACATTGGATCCTGAAGAAGCAATTCGCCGAGCGGCTACTATCCTAGCTGAACAGCTAGAAGCGTTCGTCGAGCTTCGTGATATCAGCGAGCCGGAAGAGAAGGAAGAGAAACCGGAATTCGATCCGATTCTACTCCGTCCGGTAGATGACTTAGAATTGACTGTTCGTTCTGCAAACTGCTTGAAGGCAGAAGCAATTCAGTACATTGGTGACTTAGTACAACGTACCGAGGTTGAGCTGTTAAAAACGCCTAACCTAGGTAAGAAATCGCTTACTGAAATCAAAGACGTCTTGGCGTCTCGTGGTTTATCTCTTGGCATGCGCCTTGAGAACTGGCCACCAGCAAGCTTGATCGACAACGACTAAGTTGCCTTGGTAATTGATTTACTGAGAAGGGTATAGGTATGCGCCATCGTAAGAGTGGTCGTCAACTCAATCGTAACAGCAGCCATCGTCAAGCGATGTTCCGCAATATGGCTGGCTCGTTGGTGCGTCATGAGATCATCAAAACGACGTTGCCAAAAGCGAAAGAGTTACGTCGCGTAGTTGAGCCGTTGATCACAATGGCTAAACAAGACAGCGTTGCAAATCGCCGTTTAGCATTTGCACGTACACGTGATAAAGAAGTAGTGGGCAAGCTTTTCAATGAACTTGGTCCGCGTTATGAATCTCGCCCAGGTGGCTACACTCGCATCATGAAGTGTGGTTTCCGTGCAGGTGATAACGCTCCAATGGCTTACATTGAATTGGTTGGCCGTCCAGAGGTTGAAGAAATCGAAGAAGTAGCGGAAGCTGCAGAATAAGATTTCTAAACCCCAAATAAAAAGCCGGCTCTTGAGCCGGCTTTTTTTATGCCTTTCTTTTACTAGTTAGTTGGTTGTCTGGTTTTTCGTTCCGAATAAACCTGGGCAATCTGTTCTTCGGTTAAGTATCCTTGTTCTTTAAACCACTCTAATTCTGCCCGAGTAATTCCTTGAGCTTTAGCTTCAACGATAAAACGTTGCCATTGTTCAGCTTCTGGTATCTGTCGCTCATCTGATTCATTAAAACTAAAAAAGTCGCGAACTGCTACAAAGGCAGATTTAGTGACTTGCGGTATTTCTTTTATGGATGACACCACAGCATCTAGAAAGCCATTCGGCGCACTTTCAGCGGCAGATTTAACAACCGTTTCGCTCATTCTTGGTTCACTGACTATAGCAACACGTACGATGGTATCTAATTTTTCGGGCGCCAATTGGGTAGCTGTTGTTACGATATCATCGATATAGCTTGGCTCAACATCTATGGCTTGCGCTATGGTTTCATCAAATGCTTGCGGTGCGACCAGGTGAGTGGTGGTTAGCACGTCAGACGTAAGTGCTGGCTCGACTTGAATGACAGCGCGATTAATTAAGGGTATTCGCGTTGGATAGTGTTGGTACGCAGCCACTAATATTTGATTGACGTGTTGTGGGTAGTGATTCACCAATATACGTACGGTACGGGTAATCGAGAAGTTATAGTTGAGGTGGTCATCAATGACATTATTGTATTTCTTGATTAAATTGACTTCACGCTCGGTCAGTGCAGTGAGATCGATCTCACTTGCTTTAACACCAATCACAGGATTCGTTGGCTCTGCACTATAAATATTAAACGGTTTTGCAACTGCTGGTGCGATGAATAAGCTCGCACTAAAAATACTCACGAGCGAAAATCTCGTATAAGCGTGCATTATAATTCCCCCAATACTACTGAGTAACGTCCGTGTTTAAGTTACTTAGTGAGTTTGTGTGTTAGTTATAGTTAAAAGTTCCCACGAATCAAACAATAAAGCAACAAAGTTGGGTAAAAACTAGCCATATAAAATTAATTTCAAAAAAGTGCTTGCAAGTCTGAATAGGATCTCTATAATTCGCCGCCGTTGTCACAGAGAAAGACGCGAAAGCGGGAAGTGATAACGGCCAGCAAAACGAGTTGAAAAAAGTACTTGACGCGCTGGCAAAGGGATGTAGAATACGCATCCCTGCTTCGGGAACGAAGCAACGCTCTTTAACAATATATCAAGCCAAGCAAACTGTGTGGGCACTTGCAAAAGTAAGCAACAAAGAAATATTGCAACTTTTGAATGAGTGTCTA
>NZ_QJST01000007.1 GCF_003226255.1 Idiomarina fontislapidosi | reverse complement strand
TGACACTGTCTCAGCTAACCATCCACTTTGAAGGTCGACTGGATGGCCACATAGATTTATGAAAACTTGGCTGACACAGAATATTGAACACTCTCAGTCGTGGCGCAGTCTCAAAACCATCCATCTCTGGCATCATTACATCAAGCAAAACCAAGTGCGGCTGCTCAGTTTTAAAAACTTCTAGCGCTTCGCAACCGTTATTTGCACAAACGACTTGATGCCCAAACGACTCAAGCAAACCCGTGAGCATGATTTGGTTTGCTTTCTGATCGTCGACTACCAGTACTTTCATTATGCGATGGTAAACATTTTCTCGAAGCGAGAAATATCCAGAATTCTCTTAACTTCTGGTCGCGCATTAATTAAATGAATACCTTTAACAGTTGAGCCAAGTGATTTTCTCATGTTAAGCAGCATACCTAACGCTGAGCTATCAAGGTACTCGGTTTCACGTAAGTCAATAATAACTAAAGGCTCACTCTCGCCAATATGGCTATAAGCCTGTCTAAAATCTTGAACCAAGCTAAAGTCGAACTTTCCCTTTATTGAAATGATCAACTGCTTTTGGTCCGCAGAAAACTCGCGAGTGACGCTCATAACTTCCCCTTTTTAATTATTATTGCTCCTAGCATAACGTTTTTTAATTGAGTTTGCCGAGTAAATCAAATACTCTTTTCGCAAATACCTATTCAACATAAATATGTCACTCTCAATTAACGAACTTCGTATCTTGCTCGTTGAACCATCAGATGTGCAACGAAAAGTTATCAAACATCACTTGAGTCAGGCTCAATTGACAGAGACCCGCGGTGCGTCAACGATTGCAGAGGCCAAAACCTTAATCCGTGAATGGCAACCGGATATTGTAACCAGTGCAATGTACTTCGAAGATGGAACCGCTCATCAATTAATTGACTTCATTCAAGAATCACAATTAGAAGACACTGTGCACTTTATGTTGGTATCGAGCGAACACCGCCCAGATCAGCTCGAACAATTTAAACAGGCAGGTATTGTAGCAATTCTACCAAAGCCTTTCTCAATTCAGCAATTAGAGCGTGCGATTAAGGCGACCGTTGACCTGATAGAGCCAGAATCCGTTGAGCTTAATTTATTTGATGTGGAAGACTTACGGGTATTGCTGGTAGACGATAGCGTAACTTCCCTGCATGCCTTACGTCGTGTTTTCGAGAATATGGGGGTGGAACATGTGGTTGAGTCTAATAACGCTCCAGCAGCGATTGAGATTCTTAATCAGCAATCGTTTGACCTGATTGTTACCGACTTTAATATGCCAGAAATGAGTGGTAGTGAGTTCGCTCAGCACGTTCGCCAAGACCCCTCTCACGCACATACACCCATTCTAATGGTCACGGCACAAGCCAATGAGTTACAAGTGACCAACATAAAGCAAAGCGGTGTTGATGCGTTGACAGATAAGCCATTTGAGCCCGCCACACTTAAAAAATTGTTAGTTAGCTTATTGGACCAATAAAAAAGCCACTTAATAAAGTGGCTTTTTAACTCAAATAAATGCGATCACTTATTCACTGCGTTTCGGTTTTTGCTGATACTTATCATAGAGTTCCGTGTGACGGCTCTCTAAGCTCACCGAACGACCATCGATAAACATATGGGTCAATGACTGGCCCATTGGGTCGAGTAGATCACCTTTAGACACCACAAGCGATGCCTGTTTGCCCTCTTCTAACGAGCCCAACTTATCCGCCACACCCATAAACTCAGCAGGCTTTAAAGTAATGGCTTCGAGTGCTTGCTGAGCATCTAGACCATAAGCAACGGCATTACCTGCGGCAAACGGTAGGTTACGCACATCCCAGTAACCTGGGTATGCGATCGCAAAGTTAACACCGGCTTCCGCAAGACGAGCAGGAGTGGCAAATGCTTGGTCATAACCATCGTCTTCACGCATTGGCAACCCGAACGGCGAACCAAACACAACAGGAATTTGCAGTTCGGCAAGCTTGTCGGCAATACGCCAAGCGTCGTATGCACCGACTAACACAAGCTCAAAGCCAAACCCTTGGCTCACTTCGATTGCTTGCTCTAGCTGACGCTTGTCTTGAGCGTGAACATATAACCGCTTACTCCCGTTGAACAGTCCTTGCATCGCTTCCCAACGTTGGTCCTCGGGCATATCGCGACCTGCTTGTTTAGCATTGTAGTATGCTTTCGCGTCGGCAAGTACCTGCTTCAGCTTTTGCAACGCTTCAGCATTGGCTTTACGTTGTTCTTCGGGTGTGCGGCGTTCCCACCAGGTATCGACCACATAAGTCCGAGGCCAATTAATGTGTACGCCCTCTTCCGCAGTAACAAGTGCGTCTTGCCAGTTCCAGCCATCTAACTGCATCAACGATGATTGGCCACTCACTAAACCGCCTTCAGGCACTACTTGGGCATACGCAACGCCGTTGTAACGCACGGTTGGAATCACTTCAGAGTCGGCGTTAAAAGCAATGTGACCAGCCACTTCCGGCGTCACTTCGCCGACCTCATCGGCATCACGCGTGGCACGCACCGCTTCAATCTCATTCAGCCCTAACGTGGTATCCATGGCAATGACACCCGGATACACGTGTTGACCGCTGATATCAATCGCTTGTGCATCGGCTGGCACAGCCAGATCTTGTCCGATCGCGACGATTTTGCCGTCAGCAAACAGTAAATCGGTTTGGTTCATCACACCTTGGGTTACTGTGTGCAACGTACCATTTTGCAATACGATGGGTTGCTCCTGCTTCTTACCTGGCACCTCATCATGAGCAACCGCTTGCGTCACAGCACACGCGCTAAGCAAGGCTGCTGTCAGTGCTTTATTAATAAGTTTCATGATTAATGTCCTCCATGGCTATGCGACGCGGCAGCGAAATGATCCAACCAAAAATCATGCTGAGTTTCGCAGTGCCATTCGGGTTGTTCTTTTTTATATGCATCTTGTTCACCTTGCTTCGCTTCATCACCCGCAGCAAGTACTTTCTGAATGAGCGCTTGTTTCTCTTCTTTAACTTTCGCCTGACGCTGTTTGTCGAGTTCACGGTCAAAGAATTTGCGACCATTAATCCATGTTTGCTGTGCTTGCGCATAGCTACTCAGTGGATAGTGGTTCCACAACACAAAGTCAGCATCTTTGCCTTTCTCGATGCTACCCACATAGTCATCTACTTTGAGCTGTTTAGCAGGGTTGATGGTGATCATCTTCAGCGCTTCGTGCGGGTCCATACCACAGTAACGTACCGACTTAGCTGCCTCAGTATTTAAGCGACGCTGCAGATCTTCACTATCCGAATTAATACTGGTGAGGACACCACGGTCATGCATCAAACACGCATTTTGTGGAATTGCATCGTACACCTCAAACTTGTATGCCCACCAGTCCGCAAAGGTTGATCCCGAGGCACCATGTGCAGCCATTTCGTCCGCAACTTTGTAGCCCTCAAGAATGTGGGTAAACGTATCTAGGGTGAAGCCAAAGTCCTCAGCAACTCGCATTAACATCAAAATTTCTGATGCAACGTACGAATGCGCGTGGACAAATCGCTCCGAGTTCATGATTTCGATTAATGTGTCTAAGCGATAATCAGGACGCGGTGGAGCTTGACGACGTTTTTCAGCCGAACTCAACCGATCATACTCACGCTTACGCTCTTGATACTCTAATGCGGCTTGGAATCCATCACGAATAATGGTTTCAACACCCATGCGGGTTTGCGGGTATCGGATAGTCATATCCTCACCCCAGTTACTCTGCTTAACGTTCTCACCCAGAGCAAACTTAATCGACGCTGGTGCTGCATCAAATTTCATTACATCACCTGTCGCACCCCAGCGCAGTTTAATCACTTGCGCCTGACCACCAATCGGGTTAGCTGAGCCATGCAGCAGCTGTGCCATTGTTGTGCCGCCGGCGAGTGAGCGATAAATGTGAATATCATCCGAATTGATCACATCACCAATCCGTACTTCAGAGGTCACCGCTTCTGAGCCTTCGTTGACACCTTGATCGATTGCAATGTGCGAATGCTCATCGATGATACCCGGCGTTAAATGCATGCCAGAGCCGTCGATCTCCCGCACGCCACTCGGTGCACTGAGATCTTTGCCGATCGCAGCAAAGTTACCATCGCGTACAAGCACGTCGGTATTCTCTAAAATCCCCTCATCGGTCGCTGTCCACACCGTAGCGTTTCTAATGAGAACATCTTCGCGCGCTGGCAAACCTTTTTGACCATAAGCAACATTCGGATAGGTTAAATCACCCACGAAAGCGGGTTCGACCTTTTCTGACGGCTTGTCTTCCTGCTCTGCGGCTTGGTAAGCCAACTCAACTCGCTGTTCGCTACCACTTGGGGCAACAGCCACCAATTGCGCTGAATTTTGTGCAGTGTGTAGCAACTTAAAGCGCCACGTGCCTTGCTCACCCGCGACATCTAAGTCTGCGACAAATGCTAATTCATCAATACCTGAATTGAGGTGACGTAGCGTACTCTTCTGCTCGCCCAAGGTGATTTCACCCGAGAAGCTAGGCTGTGTCGCGACATTCAGCGTGAATGTATTACCTGACCAATTAGCGGTGTAATCCCCGGCAAATTCAACTTGCTCACGCGGGATCAAATCTACCGGCTGCCCTTGTGTCCAAACCGACTGAATGACGCCGTCTTTAAACAGATCACCTTTTGCCATTACAAAATCGGCGATATAGCCCTGTTGCAACTTACCGGCTTTGTCTTCAATACCGGCAATTTTAGCTGGAGTCGTGGTCAAAGCGGCAAGCGCTTGGCTTTCCGTTAACCCATTTTGCATTGCTTTTTTAACGTTCGGCCAAAATGACTCGGCTTTGTCTAGTCCGTACAGCGTGAGTGCAAAGTCAACGCCAGCATTTGCAAGCATGGCTGGGTTTGCAGGTGCACGTTCCCAGTGACGTAGCTTTGCGAGATCCACATCAAGGTATGCATCCACACCCGAAACATCCGGTGCAGCCGGGAAGTTAACCGGCACAATGAGCTCAGCATCGGTTGCTTTAACTTGTTCTAAACGCGCATATTCGTAGCCTGATGCTAAATAAATAGCCGGTACGCTGAATTGGTCAAACACTTTATCAGCGCGCAATAACGACTTTTCATCTTCAACTTTAAAGACGATACCGGTTTGTTCGATATTTTTTAGTGCATCAAGCGCAGCGTTGAACTCAACGGGTCCATTGTACGCTTCTTTGCCATATGCATTTTCGTACCATTGTGCATCTGAGAGCGTTTGGCGGACAAGCGCAATACTTCCCATCAACGACGTGGGATATTGTTGCTGAGACGTGCCTTTATCAAATGAACCAAACTGACGAGTACTGGCTTTATAAATGGTCTCGTTAGCAATTTTATCCGCTAAGGAAACCGTCGCGCCAAATCCTTGCAAAATGCCATCTAAACGAGCTGTTTGAACGCTCGTGAAACCACTTGAGATCCACTTTTTAGCCGCATCAGGTGTGTTTTCGAATGCGGTATACCAATGCTGCTGGGCATGAATCGCGTCGTTTGCTGCGTTACCACCTTCACGGTGATTGTTATAAATGGGGGTTTCCGACCAGTCTGGTTCTTCCGCTTGGTCAACACCATAATCGGTATAGGCATCTATGAAGCCTGGGTAGATATGGTAACCAGTACCGTCGATCACTTTTGCGCCTGCCGGCACTTTTCCGTTTTCTGAAACCGAGACAATCTTGCCGTTGTTGATGACCAAGGTCGCATTAACGAGCGATTGACCCGGTTCTGTTGTAATGGTGGCATTCTGAATTGCAACGAGCGATGGTGTGTTGTCGCGCATGCCATTGACGCGTGTCGTTTGATCGGCACTTACAGACGTTGCGAAAACGCTCGTAACCGCCAAAGCTAACGCGCTCAGCTGGTGCTTCGCATTCATGGTTGTTCCCCACTGGTTATTATTTTTTGTGTAAACAGTTAAACTCTGAGTGTAAATTAAAACGTATGTAACACTCGCAACAAGACATAACAGATAGAATGTGCAATATTATCGTTAAATAATCCAGTGCAAAGGAATCTAAAATGAAAGCAACAACAATTTCGATGGTTTTAGCCGGGGTGATGTGCATGAGCATGTCAACGGTTGCACAGGCAGACAAACATGCCTTCAATGATGCCGAGTCTGCCGTGAAATATCGTCAAAGTGCCTTATCGATTATGCGTGATAACTTTGCGGCGATGGCGGCAATGGTTAAAGGTGAAGAAACCTATGACGCCGAAGTCTTTAACAACCGCGCAAATGACTTCGCGCGACTTTCGCACATTCCTTGGGACGGTTTTGCTGTTGAAGGAGCGATGCCTGGTGATGACACTGATGCATTACCTGCGATTTGGGATAACTGGGAAGATTTCGAATCCCGCGCAAATCAGCTGATCACCGATGCCAATGGTTTGGTCGACGCAGCGGCCTCTGGCTCAATGGATGAAATCAAACCAGCATTCATGGCCGCGGCGAAAAACTGCAAAGGTTGCCACGACCAATATAAAGATTAATCGGTATGAGGTGATGCTGTTACAGCAGCATCACCAAAATAAACCACACCGCTAATGCAATCACCAACCCTTGCCAACCCGGTTTTAGCGCGGGTACCTGAGCTGATGTATAGCGATACCCCGTAACCATCGCCGCCAACAGTCGATGACCTAACAGACGATAGATTACGATGGCAACGATGTGAAGCACCACCAGACCTAAGATAAAGTTGAATTGTGCTTTATGCCAGTCGGTAAGCAGGTCAGCGGTATCCGATGATACCCAGCTATTGAGAGGACCTGAAAATAAGATGCCATCGGTGGCAAAGAGCCCCGTTGCGATTTGAACAACTAATATCAGTAGTAATGCAACGACCGAGTAGCCCCCTGCGGGGCTGTGTGTGTTGCCCTGTTGATAACGTCGACCGAATAATGCACCGACATGACTGACCACGCGTTTGGGCGACTGAATAAAGTGACGGAAACGGACATTGCGGCTCCCGAAAAAGCCCCAACCAATACGCGTAATTAATAAAGCGGCAAGCGCGATAGCGATATCCTGATGTAAATCCATTCGTCCTTGTTCGCCGGTCCACCATAACCCTGCAACGGCGGCGACCATCAACCAATGATAGATACGAATATAACTATCCCAGATTTTTATGCGCTGATACTTCTCGTTCACAGTTCATCTCCTGACTAGGCAAATCTTTCGTTCAGTGCTAGGGTAAAACGAAACGCTCAAGAACGGTAGTAGCATAAGGACGTATATCATGAATATCTTAATCGCTGATGATGACTTTATCAGCACAGAAGTACTTAAGGCGATGCTCACGCAGTATGCGGGAACTTTGTACCACGCAGAAAATGGCACGCAAGCGCTGCAAGTTGCGCAACAAAATGCGATTGATATTTTCTTTATTGACTACGAAATGCCAGATATGAATGGTGATGAGGTGGCACGTCGTTTGCGCGCAGAAACGCGCTACTCAAAGACACCTATTATTGCTATTACCAGCCATCAGAGCGCGACCGAAATGGAAGCCTGCAGAGAGGCGGGTATGGATGCAACATTGCATAAACCTGCCTCCCCAGACGCGTTAGCTGAGCTAATGAGCCAGTATCAACTTACCCGTTAGCCGCACTACGAAAGCGCTGGTCATCAGATAATTGGACGAGCGCTTCACTCTCTTGTAAGAATTTCTCTGCAAATTCGCCAAAATACTGATTAACCTGCTGAAAGCATTCAACAAAGCTTGCTTTGTCGCCTTGTTCCAAGGTTTCTAATATGTGTTGAAAGCGCGCCAAGTAACGCTTAATCACCGCAAATTGCTCGGGGTGCGATTGGATAATGTCGGCATAGAGCTCGCCGTTTTGGGCAAACAAGCGCCCGACCATCATCAATTCCATACGGTAAATAGGCGAGCTCAATTGCAATAGTTGGCCAATATCCGCTTGCTCTTCCGCCATATGGGCGCCGTAAACAAAGGTACTTAAATGGCGCATCACTTGGATCCAGCCCATACTACGATCATGCGCCTGAGCGTTAACCCACTCGACATGAGCGCCCCAGTTAGTCAATTGGGCAATAAGCCACTTGCATGCCGTCGCCTCTCGACCTTCACAGGCAACGATCAACTGTTTCGCAAGGTTAGGAACAGAAGGACCAAACATGGGATGCAAACCCACGACGGGACCTTGATGTTGAGCCAACATCTTTTGCAACGGTTTATCTTTGATACTGGTTAGATCGGCGAGTATGCAGTCGTATGGCAGTTCAGGTAACGCATCGATGACTTGTTCAGTGACATTAACCGGCACCGCGATGATAACCAACTGCGGCTGATAATCGGTGATATCAGTCAATGCATCGCCTTTTTCCACTACCTTCACGTCATAACCAGTTTGCTGAAACAGTCGACAGAACAAACCACCTAAACGCCCATGGCCACCGACAATGACAATAGGACGATCGAGATTGCTCGAGGTGGGTGTTGCTTGTGCCGTTTGTGTGCGATAAGACTCACGAATGATTCGACGTAAAACGTCTTCGATCAGGTCAGGGCTCAACCCCATCTGCTCGGCTTGCTGACGGCGAGCAGCAATCATTTGTTGCTCACGTTCAGGAACATAAAGCGGTGCTTGCAAGTGACGCTTAACGTCACCGACCTGTTTGGTCAGCTCTGAGCGTTGCTTTATTAACTCAATCAATTGAGCATCGGTGTTATCAATAGCTGCACGTAGTTGCTCTAATTGCTGCTTGGCATCGTTATTCATGCGCGTTTCTCATCCCCGGCTACGACTTAATAATACGCTGGTATGCGACCTGTATGGCTTGCATCTCGCGAACTGAACCGCCTTTGTCTGGATGGCATTGATGTACTCGTTTTCGGTACTGACGTTTTACTTGCTGCATATCCGCAGTGGGCGCTAAATCAAGTTGTTGCCAGGCCTCATCAAGTGCCATACGCTGACTTTGGCGTGTTGTCCCTGTCATGCGAGACCAAAAATCATTTAAAAGTTGTTCCACATCCTGTTGTGTCGTTTCAGTAAAGTTGGACCAATCCAAATAATAGCTTGCTAGCGGATCCTGTAACTGAGGAACGTCTGCATCGGTCGCCTGCTCAGACACAGCATGCTTGGTGTACGGCCGCACTGAAATTGCTAACGTATGGATATCGAGATCGGCTCGCTGCATCTCGTGCCAAGCTTGGCGGATCAGATAAAGACAATGAAACAGAATAAAGTGTGTTTCAAAGAGTGCCTGTGTATCCGCTAACGCGTCTTGGTCGAAAATAGCATAAGGCTCACGTTTGAGTGCTTGGATTAACTCATACTCGGTCCAACGTGACTGTTTATCGAGCAACTCTTCTAAAGCTGCTGTTAATATTTGAATCGATGCTTGCATGGGCTCAGTCTAGCACAAACAAAAAAAAGCCCGGCAACTGAATTGCCGGGCTTTTTTCTGCATCGAATGCTGTTTACAGCTTCTCGCGGATACGTGCAGACTTGCCCGAACGCTCGCGTAGATAGTAAAGCTTAGCACGACGTACTGCACCACGACGCTTAACAGTGATGCTGTCGACCAGTGGGCTGTGCGTTTGGAATGTACGCTCAACGCCTTCACCGCTTGATACTTTACGAACGGTGAATGCAGAGTGCAAACCACGGTTACGAACACGGATAACAACGCCTTCAAACGCCTGAAGACGCTCACGGTTACCCTCAACTACTTTTACATTTACACTAACCGTATCGCCTGGAGCGAATGCCGGTAAATCTTTTTTCATTTGCTCTTCTTCAAGAGCCTTAATGATGTTCTGGCTTACTTTTGCCATGGTATATCTCCTTTCCTAGATAAACTGTACGTTAGTCTTTGGACTCATGCTGATGAATGAAGTCATTCAACAACTGTTCCTGCTCGTCAGTCAGAGCTAGGCGATTAATTAACTCTTCGCGTTGCAACCAGGTTTTACCCAGAGCTTGTTGCAAGCGCCACTGTCGAATTTTTTCGTGATTCCCGCTCAAAAGAACTGCCGGAACCTGCTGACCATTATAAATTTCAGGCCGCGTGTAATGTGGGCAATCAAGTAACCCATTGGCGAATGAATCCTCAGCTGCTGAATCTTGATGACCGAGTACACCCGGTACCAAACGCGCCACTGCATCAATGAGCACCATCGCTGGTAACTCGCCGCCACTGAGTACGTAATCTCCAATTGACCATTCTGCATCAACATATTGGTCGATTACACGCTGATCAATGCCTTCATAACGACCAGCGATCAGTATCATGCGATCATTTTGCGCTAATTGCGTCACGCCACCATGATCAAGTGTCTGCCCTTGCGGTGATAAGTAGATAACCGGTGTATCTTCACCCAACGCGGCTTTAGCTGCCTGAATGGCATCGACTAAAGGTTGCACCATCATTAACATGCCGGGACCACCGCCATAAGGGCGATCATCGACCGTGCGATGTTTATCGTGCGTAAAATCGCGCGGGTTCCATATCGAAACCGTTAGCAAACCATCCTTGATACCTCTTCGCGTCACACCGTGTTCGGTGATCGCTGAAAACATATCGGGAAACAAACTAATGACACCAATGTGCATTGGTTGCCTCAAAAGTCAGCGGGCCAGTCCACCTGAATTTGCTGCTTCTCGTTGTCCACATCCAATATATATTGGCTTTGTACAAACGGAATCAGTCGCTCAGACTTTCCAAACGCATCATTCGAGTTTGCCGTTACAACTAACACATCGTTAGCCGCCGTCGGCATGATCTGCTCTACTACACCCATATCGTAGCCTTGTTTGTTTACCACACGTAACCCAATCAGGTCACGCCAATAAAACTCATCATCGGCTAGCTCAGGCAATTTCTCTGCGTTAATGCAAATGCTCAAACCTGTTTTCGTTGCGGCTACTTCGCGGTCATTGATGCCTTCTAACTGAGCAATAAGCCCGTTGTTATGTCGGCGCCACTGAACCACATTCACGGCTTCTTCGGTGGTCTGGCGAGCTGCATTCCCCTGCAGAGTCCAAGGGGTATATTCAAAGATATCTTCAGGGTTCTCTGTAAATGACTGAATTTTCAACCATCCTTTGACACCGTAGACGGCACCAATGTGGCCCACGACTAATGCGTCTGATGTTTGTTTCGTCATTACTTCGCTCCCTACTGCCTAGTTAATTACGCAGCTGCGCGCGCGTCTTTAACTAAACGTGCTACACGCTCAGAAAGCGCCGCACCTTGAGATACCCAGTGTTCGATACGATCTAAGTCAACACGAAGACGCTCTTCTTGACCACGAGCTACCGGGTTAAAGAAGCCTACGTTCTCGATGAAACGACCGTCGCGAGCGTTGCGACTGTCTGCTACTACCATTTGGTAGAAGGGGCGTTTTTTAGCGCCACCACGTTGTAAACGAATGGTTACCATTGCGTTCCTCAATTTTTCTGTGTAAATGTAAAACGTAATTGCTATAAACAGCAAAGCCCTCCGATAGGTTCGGAAGGCTCGGCAATTCTACTGATTTTTACAACAAATGCAAGCTTATCGGGCGATAAAGCAACGCTTGAGCTTAACGACCACCAAACATACCCGGTGGTAATTTCCCCCCCATGCCACGCATCATTTTCTGCATGCCGCCGCCTTTCATCTTCTTCATCATCTTTTGCATTTGCTGGAACTGCTTCAAGAGTTTGTTCACGTCTTGTACTTGCGTGCCTGAACCGGCCGCAATGCGACGCTTGCGTGAGCCTTTAATGACATCGGGGTGTTCACGCTCTTTCGGCGTCATTGAATTGATGATTGCTTCCATGCGTAAGGTCATTTTGTCATCCATTTGACCTTTCATCTGGTCGGTCATTTTGCCCATACCTGGCATTTTTGCCATCAGCCCCATCATGCCACCCATTTCGCGCATTTGGACTAATTGATCACGAAAGTCCTCAAGTGAGAACTGACCTTTTTTCATGACCTTGCGAGCAACTTTCTCGGCCTTTTCGCGGTCGACTTTTTGTTCGACTTCCTCGACCAACGAAAGAATGTCACCCATGCCTAAGATGCGCGAAGCAACACGGTCAGGATGGAAAGGTTCAAGTGCGTCGGTCTTTTCACCGACACCTAAGAATTTGATCGGTTTGCCGGTGATATGGCGAATCGATAAGGCTGCACCACCGCGCGCATCACCATCGGTCTTGGTTAAGATGACACCGGTAAGCGGCAGTGCTTCATTAAAGGCTTTCGCCGTGTTCGCCGCGTCCTGGCCCGTCATCGAATCGACAACAAACAAGGTTTCAACCGGTTTGATTTCGCTGTGCAGGTGTTGGATTTCCTGCATCATATCTTCATCGATAGTTAAGCGACCTGCAGTATCGACCAGTACCACGTCGACAAATTGTTTTTTCGCAGCCGCAATCGCACCCTGTGCGATCTCCACGGGGCTTTGTTCCGTGGTTGATGGGAAAAATTCGACATCCACTTGTTCAGCGAGCGTTTCAAGCTGCTTAATCGCCGCCGGACGGTAGATATCAGCACTGACCACCATGACCTTTTTCTTTTGACGCTCTTTCAGGTATTTGGCCAGTTTACCCACGGACGTTGTTTTACCCGCACCTTGTAGGCCCGCCATCAAAATAACAGCAGGAGGCTGCGTACTTAAATCCAACGGTACGTTAGCTTCGCCCATCGCTGCTTCAAGCTCGGATTGGACGATTTTTACAAACACCTGACCCGGTGTCAGACTCTTATTGACCTCAGTGCCAACGGCACGCTCTTTTACTTTGCCAATAAACTCTTTTACCACGGGCAATGCCACGTCGGCCTCGAGTAACGCCATGCGCACTTCACGCAACGTCGACTTAATATTGTCTTCTGTTAGACGGCCTTTGCCGCCAATGCTTCGCAACGTCTGGGTGAGACGTTCGCTTAAATTCTCAAACATAACCGCGATCTCTTCTGTTGTCGCAAAACGAGCTCATTTATATTATGGGGATAGTATATAGCAAAACCAACAAAGTTTCGCCCTTCGAGCGCTTGGGTTTAATTAATCAAGGGCGTATACTCAGTCGTAATTCAGTTAATCTAGGGAAGCAACCGCAGTGCTTATTTCCGCATTACTCAGTGCGACACTTGTGCTCTACGTCGCCAGTGCGCTATTTATGCTGCAACAGGTTTTCAAACCACGTTCTCCGCTCACGGTTATCAGCTTAGTGACTGCCGTTTTTGCACTCATCTGCCATGGTGCATTGATTTATTTGCGCTTAGCGGGCGATGGTTTTGACCATCTCAACGTATCGTCTAGTTTATCAATTGTCGCTTGGCTCATTGCATCACTATCGCTGTTTCGTGTTCAGCAAGCTAACAGCCTGTTATTAAAGCCGGTGATCTATTTATTTGCTGCGCTATCTGCTCTGTTGTTAGTACTCACTCCCGCCGATTTGGGCGCCTATATCGGCGTTGGACATGGCCTTATTATCCATATCGTGCTCTCACTGGTCGCCTACGGAGTGCTCGCGCTCGCTACGTTGTACGCTATTCAGGCGAGTTATATTAATTACTTGCTCAAGACAAAAAAAACGAGCGGTCTGTTTAAGCAGCTCCCACCATTGATGAATATTGAGCGCTACTTCTTTAGGCTGCTTTCAGCCGGTACGTTATTGCTGATTCTCGCCATCGGTTCAGGCTTTGCGTTTTTAGACAATATGTTTGCTCAAAGCCAAGCGCACAAAACCATTCTCGCCATGGCGGCAGCTTTGGTATACATCATCACCTACCTGACTCACAAAGCGACGGGATTACGCGGTAAGCCCGTTATGGTGTTGAGTATTATCGGGACAATCCTGTTAACGCTCGGATACTTTGGCAGTCGTTTTGTCAAAGATATCATTCTCAGCTAAGGCAATGCTTGACTTGACGGCTGAAAGCTCTAAATTGTCAGATTCGCAACAACTAAGAGGATAGTAAGTTTGGACGATATATCGACGAGTATGTTACTCGTAATACTCGTAGTTCTCATCGCTCTCTCTGCATATTTTTCCGGCTCCGAAACGGGCATGATGTCGATTAACCGCTATCGGTTGCGACATTTGGTGCAAAACAATCACCATGGCGCACGCCGAGTTCAGTTCTTACTCGAGCGCCCTGATCGATTAATCGGGCTGATTCTGATAGGAAATAACCTAGTCAATATTGCAGCTTCTTCTATCGCGACCATTTTATGTATTCGGTGGTTTGGTGACGCCGGTATCGTTTTTGCTACCTTAGGTCTCACTCTGATTATCCTCATTTTTGCTGAGGTCACCCCAAAAACTATCGCAGCATTGCATCCCGAGCGTGTGGCGTTTCCAAGCTCACTGATCCTCCGCCCGTTACTGATGGTGATGTATCCATTTGTCACTAGCGTGAACTTTATTACTAACTCATTTATGCGCCTGCTAGGTGTCGACCCCAAGCGTGCGCAAGTGGGCGACGCGTTAAACTCAGATGAATTACGCGCCGTAGTCAACGAAGCGGGCAACATGATCCCTGCATCTCACCAAGAGATGTTGTTAAGCATTCTTGATCTCGAAAAAGTGACCGTTGAAGATGTCATGATCCCTCGTAATGAAATTGTCGGTATCGATATCAATGATGAATGGTCACGAATCATTAAGAAGATCGAACACGCTCAACACACCCGCGTGCTGTTATACCGTAATGACATTGATGATGCGGTCGGCTTCCTGCATGCCCGCGACGTGATGCGGTTAATGACTAAGAACCAATTTGAAGCGGACAAAGCGACACTGGTGCGTGCTGCACGCGATATCTACTTTATCCCAGAAGGCACACCACTCAATGTACAGCTCTTAAAGTTCCAACGTCGTAAAGAACGTATTGGTCTTGTTGTGGATGAGTACGGTGATATCCAAGGCTTGGTGACATTAGAGGATATTTTAGAAGAAATTGTTGGTGACTTTACTACTTCAATGGCACCACAGCCAAGCGAGACGGCGGTCGCTCAACCCGACGGAAGTTATTTAGTTGAAGGGGCTGCTAACCTACGCGAACTCAATAAAGAGATGAACTGGCAGTTTCCAACCGACGGTCCAAAAACCCTCAGTGGTTTAATTATCGAACAGTTTGGTGATATTCCAAATGCACGCCTGAGCTTGCGTTTAGGGGGCTACCCGGTCGAACTGATTGAAGTGGGCGATACCATGATAAAGCAAGTGCGCGTGCTACCACATCACTTTCAGGAGCCGCGTTCATCTAGCGGTGATTAACACCGCTCGCCTTGCGCCGACATTACCAATCAAAGAATAAATTATATAGCCAACCGTGCTTAAGATCGTCTTCACAGGTCTTGAGCTGAGTTGCGTATTTTAATGATCGGCTCTTCACTTGCTTTGACACTTTCACAAGCCAAGGTTTACTGAGGTATGACTTTCGAGCATAACCGCCCCAACCCTCGTGATAATTGAGATACTGGGCATACGCGTCCCACTTAGAGACACCATTGATTTCGTAACTTTTATAGATGAACCATCCCATGAAGTCGATAGCATCCTCAAAATCACCACGGCTCGCCCAACCATTGCCTGTCTCGCGTTGATAGTCTTCCCAGGTCATATCTTTTGCCTGAGAATATCCATACGCGCTACTCACCCTTCCCCACGGAATGAAGCCCAAAAAATAGTACCGCGGCGGCACCGCGTCATGTTTAAAGGAACTCTCTTGATACATCATCGCCATCGGTACGTGAATCGGCACGCCCCAGCGCTCACGCGCATCAGCCGCAGCATGATACCAATCGTTATGCTCTTCAAAAATGTCGCAGATATTTTCTGGAGACTGCGGTGGGGGCGTCGCGCAGCCGCTTAAAGCGCTTACCAAAACCGCTGAGGCTATGATCGAACCCTTTTTATAAACTTTTTTTCGCATGATTTTGAACTTTTTGATGACGCACGTATCAGAGTAAACAGTTATGTTGTGTTCACCCCCCTGAACTATCAGGCGTAACGGATTATCGTTGCGCCTTTTTCTTTTTTCCGCATGACCCTTTTAATTTACCTGTTGGGCGCTGAACGACCCGAGCATTTTGCCTTTTCGAAATAGTTACTTAAGAAGGTATCAAAATCAACCACGTTATCCGAAGCTTTACGCGCTTCGAAGTCGGCCTCTGAAGTTGCCTTCCAGTTTGCGAAGTCGTGTTCAGTAAAGCATTCATACGCTGCCTCACTGAAAAGCCGCTGATACTTCAGCGCTAATTCTTTTCCTAAGCGACTGGCATCCCAATCATTGCTGCGTAGGATTTCTAGCACTTGACCAGAGAGCGTTAGCTCAGGATTCAACACGCACGGATACAAAGCTTCAATTGCCGCGACATAACCCGACTCTGAGTGTGGCGAATTATCCATAATGCGTGCCAGCGCCGCCAATTCGGCAAATAACTCTTCGAGCCAGTCCGTCATCAAGCGATCATGCCCATCTTGCCACAAGCTAAGCGACGGGTTGCGGCCTTGCATAACCGCTTTATTAAAGTTCTGATCGGTTTTCTGCTGCGCTTCCCAATCCATCGGTGCACTTTCTGACAACAAGCAGTACAACAAGAACAGGTCAAGAAACTGAATTTGTTGCGCGGTAATACCCACTTCACTAAACGGGTTTACATCGAGCGCACGCACCTCAATATACTCGACACCACCACGTTCAAGTGCTTGTGTTGGCGTTTCGCCACCTTTCGCTGTGCGCTTGGGACGAATCGGCGAGTAGAACTCGTTCTCGATCTGCAGAATATTGCTGTTAAGCTGTTGATACTCGCCGTTATCTTTCACACCGATCGATTTAAAATTCTCGGATGGCGTAGTAATCGCACGACGCAAGCCTGCAACGTAGTCATCCAGATTGTTATAGGTGATTTTCAGACTCGCTTGCTCTTTATTGGTATAACCTAAGTCACTCATTCGCAACGAGGTACCATAAGGTAAGTAGCAAGTCCCCTTACCTAACTTAGCAAAATTCCACTCTTTCAGTTTATTTTCCGTTTTCGTCTGAGTAAAAAAGGACTCACACAATGCCGGTGAAGCACCGAATAAAAATGGAATAACCCACGACAACCGTTTGTAATTGCGAATCAAAGCAAAATATTTTTCTGAACGAAACGCCGCGTTATCCTCGACCTGTTCGTCCTTTGCAATCGCTGTCCACAGTGCCTCGGGCACCGAAAAATTAAAATGAACACCGGATATAATTTGCATGGTTGCGCCATAACGGTGAGTAAGACCCACACGATAGAGCGACTTCATTCGTCCCGAATGAGAGTCACCAAATTTAGCAACGCGAATATCCTTGTCCGAGCCAATATAACAAGGCATGCTCAAAGGCCATAACAACTCATCGCCTAACGCCTTAAACGTATGCGTATGAATATCTTTAAGTTGCGACAATGTGGTACGAATTGACTCAGCAACGGGGGTAATAAACTCAAGTAAATTTTCAGAGTAATCCGTCGTAATCGTGTCATGTGTAAGCGTCTTTCCCAACGCCTCAGGGTGGTCGGTCGGCGCGAGTGTGCCGTTTTCTAAAACACGTAAAGCCTCACGCTCGATTCCACGATGAATACCTTCCCAAATGGCGCTTGAGTGGTTTTCTGTGAGTTCGGTGATTTTTCGTTCGAATTGAGTTTGCAAAAGGGACTCCGATACTACCTTTTCTGACGCATGCGGTTAGCTTACTTAGATTTGCTGCGCGCGTCCATGATTGGCTTAATAAACTTGGCGTTACGCCTGTGTCGTGGCACACTTATGGCGCACCCATTTTTTTTTCACAGCGTTTTGGCAAGTAACGAATGACAACATTCTGGACACGGTTTCAAATAGGCTTCATTGCCTTTCAACTTATCAGCATCATGAGTTACCTGATTATACCCGCGCCACTCAGTGACTACATATTACTGGCTTCGGTTGCGGTTGGATTAATTGCAGGTATTGTCATTTTTACTTGGACGCGCCAGACCTCGCTAACGTCTCCGCTGCGTCAACCGTTTTTAACGGCCAGCTCGCAGCAATTATTACAACAAGTGTTTAATGACTTGCCGACACGGGTCTATTGGCGTAACAGCGATCTTGAATACCTCGGCGGTAATGATGCCTTTTTACGTGATATTCAATGTAATAGCGAAGCGCTCGAGGGCAAACGTGATGACCAACTGACATGGTTAGCGAAAAATCCCGTTTTGTTAGAGCGTGATCGCTTAACGCTAGAACACGGGTTAGCCTCATGTAATGCTGAAATTGAACTGAGTTTAGCGAACAACACACGCTATATTGAACACTCCAGTGTGCCACTTTATGACGACCAAAAGAATGTCATCGGCATCATTGGCAGTTATTACGACATCTCGTCTATCAAGTCCGTTGCCGAGCAGATGGAACAGGCGAAGGAAGCTGCCGAACAAGCCAACGTGGCAAAAGGTGAATTTCTTGCCAATATGAGTCATGAGATCCGCACGCCCATTAATGCCATCGTAGGGATGGCCAACCTGTGCCTTAAAACCCAATTATCAGAAAAACAAAAGCGATATATCAAGGTCATCGATTCGTCATCGCAGGCACTGCTGGGCGTCATTAATGATATTCTCGACTTTTCCAAGATTGATGCGGGCAAACTCAGCATCGAGCGTATTCCCTTTGACTTACAGGACGTGCTGACCTCCTTGGCCGATATGTTCGCTTATAAGGCGTACGATAAAGATCTTGAGTTCATCATTAACTTGCCTGCTAACATCCCAACGCGGTTACTCGGGGATCCACTGCGACTCAACCAGGTACTGGTAAACCTAGTCAGTAATGCCATTAAATTCACAGAAGATGGTGAGATAAATGTCGCTGTTACCTTATTGGATAAGAATACCGATAAAGTCTGGCTACGCATCTCTGTAACCGACACCGGTATCGGCATGGATGAAGAGCAGCGCGCTAACCTGTTTAAAGCTTTTACCCAAGCAGACTCTTCAACCACCCGTAAATATGGTGGTACCGGGCTCGGTTTAGCGATTTCTCGACGCCTCATCCAATTAATGGGCGGTGATATCGGTGTAACCAGTGGTGTTGGTCAGGGTTCTACTTTTTATATTGAATTAACACTGCCGATGCAGCCGCAACAGGACGATTCGCATCATCAGTACCTCATTCAGAAACTGCGTGGCAAACGAGTGTTAGCAATAGATGATAATTTGAGCACCCGTGAGATGATTCAGGAAATGTTACGCAGTTATCAGGTCGATGTACGGGTCTGTCGAACCGCAGAGCAAGCGCTCGATATTTTACGCGAAGATGCGGCGCCTTATGATGTATTGCTCGTTGATTGGCGTCTCCCCGGTATGGATGGCTTATCACTGTGCCATAAAGTCCATCAATCATTCGCTGATGATGCACCTAAAATGATACTCGCAACGGGATATTATGCTGAGGAAATGAGTGAGCAGGCGGCGGCCGCTGGGATCTCAGACATTTTATCCAGGCCCTTTACGGCAACAACGTTAGGGCACAGTTTGGCGACTACGCTGTATAAACGAGAGAATATTGCGGCACCGAGTGACTCGCCCAGCATGAACTTGCCAGATGCAATCAAGGGTGCGCCTATCTTATTAGTAGAAGATAACGAGATTAACCAGCAAGTTGCACTCGAGCTGTTAAAAAGCCAAGGCTTTAAGGTCGATATCGCGGAACATGGTCAGGCGGCATTGGACGCCATTGAACATAAAGCTTACGCATTGGTGTTGATGGATATTCAAATGCCCGTGATGGATGGTCTTACTGCGGCGAAGAAAATACGTGCCCATTATGACTACAAACAGTTACCTATCCTTGCGATGACTGCCAATGCCATGAGTGGTGATGAGGAACGTTCGTTGTCGGCGGGGATGCAAGGTCATATAGCCAAGCCGATCGATGAAAAGCAGCTATTGAAAGCCATCATCAAATGGTGCGTGCCAGGCCACTATGAAGATGAAGTCACGCAGCATACTGAAGTTAAGCAAGCCCCAGAGCCGGCTCATCCAAACGAGAAGAAAATTCGTTATCCTCAGGTTAAGGGGATTCAATTTGAGCAGGCACTTGCACGTTTACAACATAACGTACCGCTGTATTTGCGCTTAGTAGAACAACTGTTTAGTGAGTACCAGAACAGCGCTATGAAAGTGTCTGACTTTATTACTCGCGGTCAACACGAGAGCGCGCGACGTTACTTTCACTCGTTAAAGGGCGCAGCGGGCAATCTAGGTTTAGATGCCCTGCATGCTCGTGCAGCTGATTTGGAAAAACACATGGCTGCGGGCAATATCGATAAGGTTGCCGATACGATTACAGGTCTTGAGAAGTCGTTGAATCATGCTTATCAAGCAGCCAATGACCTATCGGCGATTTATCAGCACCAACAACAGGAACAATCATGATCCGCTTTATATTCATCATTCCATTGGTATTGAGTTTGCTGTGGATTACGTACCTAAAAATGCATGGTTGGACGCTTAAGCAAGGTCAGAAGGGCTTCGTGTATATTGCCATCATTAGTACAGTTATCGCGCTGTTCTACACCTTAATGATGTGGCTTACAGGTCGCGGCGACCTGTAAGCCTTTAAGTCACGGGCTGCCGCACTTAGACAAGTGCGAGCAAGATACCTGCAGCTACGGCAGAGCCAAGCACACCTGCGACATTCGGTCCCATGGCATGCATCAGTAGGAAGTTGCTTTGGTTCGAGTCCAACCCGACCTTATTAACCACCCGCGCCGCCATCGGCACTGCCGATACACCCGCCGCTCCAATCAATGGGTTAATTGGATCTTTACTGAATTTACCCATCAGTTTTGCCATAAGAATGCCACTTGCGGTACCAATCGCAAAAGCTATCGCACCCAAAACAAGGATACCGAGCGTCTGGAAGCTGAGAAATTCCTCAGCTTGTAACTTCGAGCCTACCGCCAAGCCCAAGAAGATCGTCACAATGTTGATCAGATCATTTTGAGTGGTTTTAGTTAAACGCTCCACAACGCCTGATTCGCGCATTAAGTTACCCAAGCAAAACATACCGACTAATGGCGTGGCACTTGGTAACAGCAACAAGGTCAATAGAATGACAGCCAGTGGGAAGAAAATCTTCTCACGACGGCCCACCGGACGTAGCTGCTTCATTTTAATTTGGCGTTCTGACTCCGATGTGAGCAGGCGCATAATCGGCGGCTGAATAATAGGCACTAATGCCATATAAGAGTATGCCGCCACCGCAATTGCACCCAGTAAGTCAGGAGCCAGTCGCGAAGCCAAGAAGATCGCCGTCGGTCCATCAGCGCCACCAATGATCGAAATAGCTGCGGCATCGGCCATGGTAAATTCGATACCAGGCACCACATTGAGCGCAATCGCACCAAATAATGTAGCAAAGATACCAAACTGAGCAGCCCCACCAAGCAACATCATCTTAGGGTTAGCAAGCAGTGGACCGAAGTCAGTGAGTGCACCCACCCCCATGAAAATGATCAGGGGAAACATCCCCGTATCAATACCAACCTTGTAGACGTAATACAGCACGCCTCCCGCTTCGGTCAATCCCGCAAGCGGGATATTGGCCAAGATGGCACCGAAGCCAATTGGCAACAATAACAGAGGTTCAAATTTCTTGGCGATAGCCAAAAACAGCAATATACCACCGACAATGATCATCGCCGTCTGTCCAATAGTAATCGCCGACAATCCTGTGGTCTGCCATAACAACGTTAGCTTATCCATCGATTACCCCAGCGTGACCAGTTCATCATCAACCGATACGGCATCGCCCTCTTTTACGTGGACACTGCTCACGGTGCCATCCTGCTCGGCTTTGATATCGGTTTCCATCTTCATCGCTTCCATCACGATAAGCACATCGCCCGCGCTGACCTGGTCGCCTTCGCTGACATTGACTTTAAAGATGTTACCTGCAAGTGGTGCCGACACCGTAGTGCCCTCAGCAGCAGGAGCGCTCTCATTGCTGCCTGACTTAGGTGCAGGCTGAACCGATTCAAGCTCACCTGCGGCGCTGACCGACACTTGATAGGTCTTACCATTCACTGCCACGTCATAGTGTTCTGTGCCACTTGTGTTAGAACTCGTTGCGTTTGCGGTACCCTGCTTCGGTTTATGACTCGGTTGCGAGTCTTCAGCACTCGGGGCAGGTTCGAACGCATCCGGGTTATCGCGGTTCTGTAAAAATTTCAGACCAATTTGTGGAAACAGCGCGTAAGTCAGCACATCATCAACCACATTATCCGCTAACCGAATACCATCTGCTTTTGCTTTCTCATTCAGTTCTTGCGTGAGCTTTTCAAGCTCGTCATCAATCAAGTCGGCAGGCCGACAGGTAATCGGTTCACCACCTTCAAGCACGCGTTGCTGCAGCTCTTTATTTACAGGTGCAGCCGTTGCGCCGTACTCACCTTTCAATACCGCCGCAGTCTCTTTAGAAATGTTTGCATAACGCTCTTTACTCAACACATTGAGCACAGCTTGCGTTCCGACAATCTGTGACGTTGGGGTCACCAAAGGAATGAAGCCAAGGTCTTCACGAACTTTTGGAATCTCCTCAAGGACTTGGTCGAATTTATCCAGTGCATTTTGCTCTTTAAGTTGATTTTCCATGTTGGTGAGCATGCCACCAGGAACCTGCGCGAGTAGAATGCGCGCATCTACCCCTTTCAGCGAGCCCTCAAATTTTGCATATTTCTTGCGAACATCGCGGAAATAACTCGCAATATCTTCGAGCTCCGTAAGCGATAGACCGGTATCGCGATCAGAGCCCTCGGTCATGGCTACTAAGGTTTCTGTTGGCGAATGACCATAGGTCATACTCATTGGAGAAATCGCGGTATCCAGCATATCGATACCCGCATCAATCGATTTTTGATAAGTCGCCACGCTAAGACCTGTCGTAGCATGGCATTGCATAGCGATCGGTAGATTAGTTTTCTCTTTGAGCGCCGACACCAGCTCAAACGCATCATTTGGACGCAACAGACCCGCCATGTCTTTAATGCATAACGAATCGCAACCGAGATCTTCGAGTTCCTGCGCCATTTCGACCCATTTTTCGAGCGTGTGCACTGGCGACACAGTATAAGACATAGTGCCTTGTGCATGACCGTCAACGTCTTTCGCGGCTTTAATCGCCGTCTTAAGGTTACGCACATCGTTCATTGCATCAAAAATGCGGAATACATCCACGCCATTTTCTTTCGCACGCTCAACAAAACGACGGACCACGTCGTCGGCGTAGTGGCGGTAGCCCAACAAGTTTTGACCACGCAATAACATTTGCTGTCGAGTATTCGGCATCGCCTCTTTTAATTTACGAATACGCTCCCACGGATCCTCACCTAAGTAGCGGATACAAGAGTCAAATGTGGCGCCACCCCAAGACTCCACAGACCAAAACCCAATTTTATCGATTTTATCCGCGATAGGCAGCATATCCTCGAGGCGAAGCCGCGTGGCTAATAGCGACTGGTGGGCATCTCTAAATACAAGCTCAGTTAACTTAAGGGGCTTGCTCATATGGAACTCTCCTCGTTATTCGCGTTATTTCTTACGTTGGGTACGGTAAGCGTGAACGGCTGCAGAAATCGCTGCCACAGTATCATCAGAGGGTTCTTTGCCCGCCTTAGATTGCTTACGGGTGCTTCTCGGCGTCGGTTCATGGGTAGCTCCCTTGGGCAGGTATTTCGCCATCAACGACATGACAAAAATCAGCAGCAAAAGAAAGGCAATGACGGTTGTCATACCCACAGCCATAATTTCCGCAGCATTAATAAATAACTCAGACACGACTACTCCTCGCGGATTTCCGTACAATTGTTATAAAAATATTAAATACTATGCTAACAGGCTTAGCAAGCGGATAAAGGGGGATATACTGACTATTCAGTATATAAATGACTAAATTAAAAGAAATATTCGCAAAGAAATCAGTAAGATAAGAGAATAAAAATAAATAGAACAGCCGAAAGGCTAGAAGGTAATGAACTTATAAGTATAAAGGGGTATTCTAAGAAATGGCGCGCTCGGGAGGACTCGAACCTCCAACCGCCTGGTTCGTAGCCAGGTACTCTATCCAGTTGAGCTACGAGCGCGTATTGTGCAGTTAAAATTTTGAGATGAAATATGGCGCGCTCGGGAGGACTCGAACCTCCAACCGCCTGGTTCGTAGCCAGGTACTCTATCCAGTTGAGCTACGAGCGCAAACATTATTTCATGCAACGTTAAGTATATGGCGGAGAGGGAGGGATTCGAACCCTCGATAGGGCTACAAACCCTATACTCCCTTAGCAGGGGAGCGCCTTCAGCCACTCGGCCACCTCTCCCTAACGTTGTGGCGTGCATTCTAGCGAGACTGACAATAATGTCAATTGCTTTTTTCCCTTTTTATGACTAAGCGTGGGATATTTAACCATCTCGATGATTTTTTATTCAAAACCCACTAAAAAAGAAAAAAGCCAGCTTAAAGCTGGCTTTTATTAGGCGGAACAGTAAACAAAAATTTTATTCTTTGTCTGGTTGCTCCTCGTCCGTCTCAGACTGAATCCGCATGTAAATTTCTTCACGATGAACAGAAACGTCTTTAGGTGCATTGACGCCGATTCGAACCTGATTACCTTTAACACCTAACACTGTGACAGAAACGTCGTCCCCAATCATCAATGTTTCGCCAACTCGGCGAGTTAAAATTAACATACATTACTCCTTAAATACTGTTCCGCGTTCAGCTTGATTAAGAACGGTTCCTTGAACGTTAATAGCTAAATTTACCTTAGAGTGTAACAAGTTATGTCTTCATTACACTATACTGACTATTATAAATTCAAGTTATTTTTTGAATGACTGCTCTAGCCAGCTTGTTGCTGTTGCCAAAGCTTCACTCAAATGCTCTGGGTTTGAGCCGCCAGCTTGTGCCATATCGGGACGACCTCCGCCCTTACCACCCACTACATTGGCGGCTTGATTAACCAAATCTCCAGCCTTAATCGTCGAGGTGAGGTCTTTAGTGACTCCAGCTATCAAACTGACCTTCGTTCCTTGAGCAGTGGCTAATAATACGACGCCAGAACCTAATTGGTTCTTTAAGTCATCAACGATACCGCGCAATGCCTTCGCTTCAGTGTCTTCAAGTTGAGCAACGATAACCTTGTGACCGTTCATCTCTACCGCTTGTTGGATGAGACCACCACCTGCCTGTTGGGCAAGCTTCTGTTGCAGCTGTTCCGCTTTGCGTTCAAGCTCACGATATTTACCTTGTAACTGCTCGACTTTCGTAATTAGACCTTGTTCATCGGTCTTGAACTCTGACGTCAGTTGATTGAGGATCGCTTGTTGCTGTGCCATAAATTCAATAGCAGCGGCGCCTGTAACCACTTCTAAGCGACGAACGCCGGATGCGATACCTGTTTCATGAATAATTCGAAATAAGCCGATATCGCCCGTTGCAGCAACATGAGTACCACCACATAACTCCATCGAAAACTCACCCATGCGGACAACACGTACGTCATCGTCATATTTTTCGCCAAACAGCGCCATCGCACCCGCTTTCTTCGCTTCATCGATATTCATCACCTGCGTCGTTAGGCGAATATTTTTGCGGATCTGTTCGTTAACGACACGCTCGAGTTCTGCAATTTGTGCTTTACTGAGCGGTTCAAAATGGGCAAAGTCAAAACGCATGCGTTCAGCTTCAACCAACGAGCCTTTTTGCTGTACATGGTCACCCAGAATATCGCGCAACGCAGCATGCAATAAATGCGTCGCCGAGTGATTACGGCGAATGTTGTCACGGCGCTCAGCATCAATTTCAGCATTAACCGCATCACCCAGTTTAAGGGTACAGTTTGCTTCACCATGATGAGCAATGGCTTTGCCAATATACTGAGTATCCGTCACATTAAATTGACCTTGCTCAACATTCAGCACGCCTGTGTCACCTACTTGACCGCCACTTTCTGCGTAAAACGGCGTGTTGCCAAGTACCACAACACCCTGTTGCCCTGCTTCGAGTTGCTCAACAGCCTGTCCATCGTGAAATAACTCAACGATTGTGGTATGTGCTTTCGCTTCTGTGTAGCCATCAAAAACAGATTCCGTGGTGGCTTTAACTTGCGCGTTATAATCCACACCAAATTGTGATGCTTTTTGAGCCCGTTCACGTTGCGCTTGCATCGCCGCATTAAACCCGTCTTCATCAATCACCAGGTCATTTTCGCGGGCGATATCGGCAGTCAAATCCATTGGGAAGCCGTAGGTATCATATAGCTTGAATACCACCTCACCGTTTAACGTATTACCCGATAACTGCTTAATCTCGTCGTTTAAAATCGCTAAACCACGCTCCAGTGTTTTCTCAAACTGTTGTTCTTCACGTTTTAACGCATCTTCGATGATGTGGCGTTTCTCAACCAGTTCTGGATAAGCCTCACCCATGAGCTTCACCAACTCGTCGACCAACTGATAGAAGAAGGTTTGTTTTGCTCCCAGCAAATTGCCGTGACGAACCGCGCGACGGATAATACGGCGCAGAACGTAGCCACGACCTTCGTTCGATGGCATAACACCATCAGCGATTAGAAACGAGCATGAACGGATATGGTCGGCAATAACACGCAGTGACTTACTGCTTAAGTCGCTAACACCGATGATATCGGCGCTACGTTTTATGAGCGCTTGGAATGTATCAATTTCATAGTTGCTATGAACGCCTTGCAAAATTGCAGCAATACGTTCGAGCCCCATACCGGTATCGATAGATGGGTTAGGTAAAGGTTCCATGGTACCGTCAGCTTGACGGTTGTATTGCATGAAGACCAGGTTCCAGATTTCAATGTAGCGGTCGCCGTCTTCTTCAGGCGTTCCCGGAGGACCACCCCATACTTCAGGACCATGGTCATAGAACACTTCTGAACACGGACCGCACGGTCCCGTATCACCCATTGACCAAAAGTTATCTTTGACACCAATGCGAGAAATACGATCTTCTGGCACACCGATGTGTTTCGCCCAAATATCATAGGCTTCATCGTCTTCTTCAAATACCGTCACCCAAAGTTTTTCTGCTGGCAGTTGCAGTTCTTGAGTGAGGAAGTGCCAGGCAAATTCGATCGCTTCGGTTTTGAAGTAATCACCAAAGCTAAAGTTACCTAGCATTTCAAAAAACGTGTGATGGCGCGCAGTATAACCGACGTTTTCGAGGTCATTATGTTTTCCACCCGCTCGCAAACAACGTTGTGCGGATGTCGCTCGGCTGTAATTACGCTTATCAGTACCTAGAAATACATCTTTAAAAGGCACCATGCCCGCATTGGTAAATAATAATGTGGGGTCATTGGCGGGAATCATTGAAGCAGAAGGTACACGTTGGTGACCTCGTTGCTCAAAAAACTGAATAAATTTTTCTCGAATTTCAGCGCTTGTAATGCTCATTAAACACCCTGTTTTTTGCACGCATTTGTCATAATTAATGATCGACTAGATTACCATGTGAAGTGTTTGATCACTAGTCATCATCATTGGCTTGTATCGCAAATTTGATTTGTTCTTGAGAAAACCCACGTTGCATTAAAAATCGTGCTCGTTTAGCCCAATCTTTGCGATCAGTAGGTCGTGTTGAGCCAAACTTACTTTGATAAACTTGCTGGCATAAATCGAACCAGTCGACCTCCTGTTGATCAAGTGCTTGTTCGATTAATGCCTTGTCGATGCCACGCTGCTGCGTCGCCTGCGCAACGATTTTCGTCCGCCCTTGTCGCTGCATGACTTTCTCGCGCGCAAAACTTTGCGCAAACCGCTCATCACTTTGCCAACCCTCTTGACGCATGCGATCAACGACTTGCTCAATTAGTTTGCGTTCAAAGTCGCGTTGGCTTAATTTGTAAATTAATTCAAAACGACTATGTTCTCGCTTAGTTAATAGTTTAAAACATTTCTCTCTGAGCACTTGCTCATCATCATCTGAACTTTTCAAACTGTATTTACTCCAACGTACAACTGAATAGCAAAGGATAAGCTTTATGAAACCACTATTACCCACACGGAACTTCATTTTTGCCACCGCATTGGCACTTATTGCCAGTGCATCGTTCACTGCCCATGCCCAAACAACGCCTGACCAGATCCGTGTCACTGGCGCAGCGTCGGCGTCAGCGGTGCCCGATCAGGTGAGTTTACAGTTTAGCATTGAGCAACGCGGCGATAAATTAAGTGCCATGAAAGATCAGGTCGATCAGGCAACGCAAAAACTTTTACGAGACTTGGTTAAACGGGACGTGCCTGAACGCAATATACGTTCATATCAACTACAAGTGTATCCGCAATACCAAAACGATGATGGTCAAACGAAACAAGATGGCTTCGTCGTAATGCGCGAAATCTCGATTACTCTTCCTGATATCGAACAATATGACCAGATCGTTGATTTAGCCTTGGCGCAAGGTGTAACTCGCGTCAGTCAGGTGCGTTTTGAGGTATCCAATCAGAAAGACTTATATCAGCGTGCGCTGGCTGATGCCTATGCGGCTGCCCGAGATAAAGCAACACAGTTAGCGGGCGTTGCTGACCGTGAGTTGGGCTCAGTGCTGGAAATCACCGAGCAATCCTATCCTCGTCCGGTGGTGTTTCATATGGCCGAAGCGCGTATGGATGCTAAATCAGCGTCAATGCCAGGCGAACAACAAATTGAAGCTCGCTTAGAAATTGTGTTTTCGCTTAAATAACAGGCAGAGGAATGTCGGCGGGCACCTGGTGCGACACGCAGTGCAGTCCGCCACCGCCGAGCACCAACTCCCGTGCAGGGTGACTCAGCACTTTTCGACCGCCCGCGTGACGTTGAATGATAGCGAATACTTCAGCGTCCGTGGGTAACTCAAATTCCGGCACCACAATCACTTTATCAGTGACAATTAGGTTGGTATAACTGCAACAAATGGGCAGCGTCATATCGCGCACCAGACTGTTGCCATCACTCATGATACCGGCTCTATCCTGCTCTCGCGGCTGTTGCGGCAATGGCAACGGTAGCGCCACTTTAGCAATATGTTCAGGTAGCTGTGCCACTGTTTCAGCCAATTTTTGGCAGGTCTCGTAGTCTGGATGCGAAACATCATCTGTAGCACAGTAAATCAACGTATCTTCAGCGATGAACAACGCTAAGTTATCCATGTGCCCGCTGGTCTCATCAGCACTCAGCTTGCCATCAAAAAAGTGTACATCGAGCCCTGCCAAGCTTTGTTCGACACGGCGAGATAATTGCCGTTGTGTTAACTCAGGCTGGCGTGACTTGAGTGCGGCTAAACCCATTAATGCAACCTGACCGTTATGTGTCAGCATACCGCCCTCACCAATCAGCTTAGAAACCGGATACAGATGGTCGGCGAATAATTGTTCAGGTAATTGGCTGTCTTGTTCGATAGTCTGTTGCACATCACCCCAGCCATCAAATTCCATCAACAAGCCGCGCCACTGCCCAGCATCCTCTTGATACCATAACGGCAAGATATCCCGCATCCAGATATCATCGTAGGAAACGGTTTGTGGTGTCAGCAAACAGATGGGATGATACTGACGCAGTAATTGCGCGAGTGCGTCAATGCATTTACGTGCCGGCCGTGCGGATTGTCTCCACACGTCACGGCGATACGGCTGCGCTAGCACGATCTGCTGATCGGCCGCAAAATCAGGACGCCAATAAACCATAAACAACTCAGCTTATTTACGTTTATTTTTATTAACGCGCTGCGCTTCACGCAGGCGATCTTTGCGTTTTGAAGTCGCTCGGCGGATTTTAGCGAACTTACGTTGCTTAGACTCTTGATGACGCGGATCGATGAAAGACTTATCCTCAGGAGGTAAGCCCACTTTAGCGCGTAGCTCGTTCACCTGTTCGAGGTCTAATTCACTCCAACCGCCTTGCGGAAGTCCTGATTCAAGCTTAATGTCGCCATAACGAACACGGATCAAGCGGCTCACCTGAACCTCTTGGCTCTCCCATAAACGTCGTACTTCGCGATTACGCCCTTCTTTTAAAGTCACATGGTACCAGTGGTTCATGCCTTCACCGCCACCAGCCGCTTTAATGGTATCGAATTGTGCGACACCGTCTTCAAGTTGCACGCCTTTTTTCAGGCGGTTGATCATTGCATCGGTGACTTCGCCAAAAATACGCACAGCGTATTCTCGTTCGACTTCTTGGCTTGGGTGCATTAACCGGTTCGCCAGTTCACCATCGGTGGTAAACAACAGCAAACCCGATGTGTTTACATCCAGACGACCTACCGCGACCCAACGCGCGCCGCTCATTCGTGGTAAACGCTCATAAACCGTTGGGCGACCCTCAGGATCTTTGCGTGTGCACAGTTCGCCCTCAGGTTTGTGATAGGTGAGAACGCGGCAAACAACTGAGCTTTCAGATTTAATCACAACCTCATGACCATCGATACGCACCGATGCATCAGCGTCAATGCGCTCACCCACCTGTGCTACTTTGCCATTCACTCGTATTCGCCCAGCGCCAATCATCGCTTCGATTTCACGGCGTGAACCATATCCAGAACGGGCTAACACTTTTTGTAACTTCTCAGTCATGAAGATCTTCTCTCTCAGTTATCGCTGTCTCAGCGGTAGTCTCGTCAGTAAAATCAATAGATGGTAACTCTGACAAGTTTGTTAAATTAAAATCATCCAAAAATTGCGCAGTGGTTCCGTAAAGCTGCGGTCGTCCAGGTACCTCTTTTTGTCCCACCACCGTAATCCACTGCCGTTCTTGTAATGTTTTAATAATATTCGAGCTTACGCTTACACCACGTACTTGCTCAATTTCGCCCCGCGTAATGGGTTGCCGATAGGCAATTAATGCCAAGGTTTCAAGCAACGCTTGCGAGTAACGTGCCGGTCGCTCCTGCCATAAGCCAGCGAGCGACTCGCCAAATTCTGGGCGCGTCTGAAAACGAAACCCAGAAGCGACTTTAACGAGTTCAATGCCACGGTCATGATAATCATCTTGTAGGCTTTTTAAGGCTGACTTTACACCATTCAATGATACGCCTTGCCTCTCAAACAGCTCGTGCAACCGTTGTGCAGACAACGGCTGTGGGTGCGCAAATAACGCAGCTTCAATCAGTTGTTTCAGTTGCTTCTTGTTCATCAAATGAGGCTTTTCTACGCAGATGGATTTCGCTCATCGGTGTTACTTGTGACAATTCTATCATTGATTCCTTCACAAGTTCCAAAATTGCTAAAAAACTTACCACAGCGCCAGCTCGTCCCTCGGTTTTACTGAACAGCTGAGCAAAGCGCAAATAAGGCTGCGTTTGTAATTGGTTTAAAATCCGACTCATCCGCTCGCGCGTCGACAGCTGCTCGCGCTGAATGTGATGATGTGCATTCAACTTAAGTTGATTCAAAATGCGGCTGAAGGCCAACGTCAAATCTTCCAAGCTCACTTCCGGTGGCTCCGTCGTAACAAACGCTCGAGCATTCGTATCGACCTCCGATAACCACATGTCGCGACCGACTTGCGGCTGCTCATCGATGTATTCGGCACCATGACGAATCGCTTCATACTCGCGCAAACGTCTGACCAACTCCGCACGCGGGTCCTCTTCTTCCTCATCGACCTGTGGCGGTTTAGGCAGTAGCAATCGACTTTTAATTTCCGCCAACATCGCTGCCATCACCAAATAATCCGCAGCTAACTCCAACTTCAGTTCTTTCATCATCTCGACATACTGAACATACTGCCGCGTTATGGTCAGCACCGGAATATCAACCACATCAAATTTTTGTCGACGGATTAAATACAGCAACAGATCCATTGGCCCCGAGAAGGCTTCGAGGATCACTTCGAGTGCATCAGGCGGTATGTAGAGGTCCTCCGGCTTTTCAATCACCGGCTCGCCGCGCACAAAGCCTAGGGGTAAGGATTGCTGTTCCGCCACGACCCTATACTGACCTAGTTAAAACTCAAACGGTTGAGTATCACCCGAACCGCCACGAATAACCACAGGCGCTCCCTCGGACAAATCAACAACGGTCGTCGGCTCTTCACCTTTGTGGCCGCCATCAACAATGAGGTCGACACGCTTCTCAAGTTGCTCGCGGATCGCTTCGGGATCAGATTCTGCCAACTCGTTATTACCTAAAATCAAGCTCGTTGACATCAGGGGCTCGTTCAATTCTTCCAGAATGGCGAGCGCAATACGGTTAGTTGGCACGCGAATACCAATAGTCTTACGTTTGGGGTTGAGCAGGCGCTTAGGAACTTCTTTGGTGCCTTTTAAAATAAAAGTGTAAGGTCCTGGCGTATTATTTTTTAACAGTCGAAACGCATCGTTATCGACACGCGCATAGGTCGAGAGTTCAGAGAGATCACGACACATCAGCGTAAAGTTATGTTCTTTATCGATATCACGGATCTGACAAATACGATCAACCGCCTTCTTATCACCTATTTGACAGCCGATCGCGTAACCCGAATCAGTCGGATACACGACAATACCGCCTTGACGAATAATATCGACGGCTTGTTGAATTAGCCGCTTTTGCGGATTCATCGGATGTACTTCAAAATATTGGCTCATAGCCCCTCCATACCTAGGTGTGGTCTTTAACTGAACCAGTCATTCCATATTGGCACACAAGCTGCCGGCAGACAAAGATTTTTGCCCAGATCGCGCCACTGTGAGGGATAGTGAAAATCGGAGCCTTGTGAAGCTTTTAGCTCAAAATCATGGGCAAATTCGGCGAGCGCTGATCGTTGACCTAACGTTTGTTGACCGATGCTCACTTCGATAGCATCGAGCCCCCATGCTTTGCCTTCGCCGATAAGTTTTCGTAGCCATTTATTAGAGAGTTGATACGCGTGAGGGTGGGCTAACACGGCGCTGCCTCCAGCCTCATGTATTGCCTTGATTGCGTGTCCGATAGAACACCATTGAGGCCGTACATAGGCAAAGTTACCTTTACCGATAAAGCGATCAAACGCCTTTTGTACTTTATCCACATAGCCTTGCTGAACCAATTGATCAGCAATGTGTTTTCGGGTCGGAATACCGTCGTTGTCAATTTCGACGTTGATGTCGCGGGAGGCAAGTTTTTCGACAATCGCATCGATGCGCTGCTGACGCCGCGTTTGTTGTGTTTGCAATAAGCGTTGCAGGCTCGGGTGTTGTTCATCCATGTTCAAACCGACAATATGTATCTCGAAGCTTTCCCACCAACAGGATAACTCAACACCCGAAACCAGTTTTAGATCATAATTTGATTGCTCGATATGCTGACGTGCCTCGGCAACCCCTGCCACATTGTCGTGATCGGTGATCGCCAAAACAGACACACCGTTCGCCTGTGCCCTGTCGATCAGTTCGGGCACTGTTAGGCTGCCGTCGGAATGAGTAGTATGGCAATGTAAATCGATTATCAAATTAGATCCTTGCTGCGAGTTCCGCCCCTTGACGAATCGCTCGTTTGGCATCCAGCTCAGCGGCCACATCGGCGCCACCGATCAAGTGCACGGGTCGTCCCTGTTGTTCGAGTGACGATTGTAACGCGCGCAGCGGAACCTGTCCTGCACAAATCACTATTGTGTCCACTTTAATCAACTGCTCCTCACCGTCGCGTTCGATCAACAGACCGTCAGCAGTGACTTTTTTATAGCTCACGCCGTTCCACATATGGACATTTTTACTTTTCAACTCGGTGCGATGCACCCAACCCGACGTTTTTCCAAGTCCCTTGCCGACTTTACTCTCTTTGCGCTGCAGTAACCAAACTTCGCGTGAACTGCGCTCTGGTTGTTGCTTTTTCAAACCGCCTCGCGTTTCGTAGGATTTATCGATCCCCCAACGCTCACTCCATGCCGACTCATCTAACGTCAGTTGTTCTTCGGTCGTAAGGTATTCCGCCACATCAAAGCCAATGCCCCCGGCTCCAATTAGCGCAACCCGTTGGCCCACGGGTTTATGGTCGCGCAACACATCAAGGTAGCTTAAGACATGTGGCTGATCGATACCTTCGATATCAACCTGACGGGGCGATACACCTGTTGCCAGAATAATTTCATCAAAACCTGCTTCGGCTAAGCTCTCTGCTGACTGTTCCTGACCAAGCACGCGTTTAACACCTGCATCGTTCAAACGCTCATCAAAATAGCGCAATGTTTCGAAAAACTCTTCCTTACCCGGTATCTGCTTTGCGTAATTAAACTGGCCACCAATAACTTGCGACTTATCAAAAATAGTGACGTCGTGCCCGCGTTCCGCGGCGAAACACGCGAACGCCAAACCGGCAGGTCCGGCCCCTACGACGGCAAGTCGTTTCGGCGTTGTTGCTGGCCGCATGACCAATTCAGTCTCGTAACATGCCAAAGGATTAACCAAGCACGAAGCACGTTTATTCGAAAAGACGTGGTCGAGGCATGCTTGATTGCACGCAATACAGGTGTTTATTTTCTCGGGCTGCTGACGCTGCGCTTTAATTACTAAGTCGGGATCCGCTAACAATGGACGAGCCATCGACACCATATCCGCCTGCCCAGTTGATAAAATATGCTCAGCAATTTCAGGCGTGTTGATACGGTTAACGGCCACCACTGGCACCGATAATGATTGCTTAACCCGCTCGGTAATCCAAGCAAAGGCGCCACGTGGGACTGAGGTCACAATCGTAGGAACGCGTGCCTCGTGCCAGCCGATCCCGGTGTTGATGATTGTTACACCCGCTTTTTCAAGCAGTTGGCCCAACTCAATAACCTCATCCAAGGTATGACCGTCCTCGACTAAATCCAGCATCGATAAACGAAAGATAATAATGAAGTCGTTGCCGACTTGTTCACGCACTCGATTCACAATCGCAAGCGCTAGGCGACTGCGCCCACTAAAGTCGCCGCCCCATTTATCGCTACGTTTGTTTGTTCTTGGACAAAGAAACTGGTTAATCAAATAGCCTTCCGAGCCCATGATTTCGACGCCATCATAACCTGCTTTCTGCGCAAGCTTGGCACAACGCCCGTAGTGGCTGATGGTATTGGTAATTTGGCGCTCACTCATTGCCTTGGGCGTAAACGGAGTGATAGGTGCTTTAATTGCACTGGGCGCTAGCGAGAATGGATGATAACTGTAACGACCCGCATGCAAAATCTGTAAACAAATCTTACTATCATGCTTGTGCACGGCGTTAGTCACCTGTCGATGTTTAGCTACATGCCACGGCTTTGACAACTCACTGCCAAACGGCGCTAATCGGCCCCGAAAGTTCGGGCTAATACCACCGGTGACAATTAAACCCACCCCCCCTTTCGCACGTGCTTCATAAAAAGCGGCTAATTTTTCAAAGCCGTTTTTTTCTTCTTCCAAACCGGTATGCATCGATCCCATCAATACGCGGTTTTTGAGTTGGGTAAAGCCAAGGTCCAGTGGTGTGAAGAGCGTTGGATATTGTTGTTTGTTCGCTACCATCGTCATTAATCTCTATTTTAAACGGGCGTTTAATTTTAGCTCACTCTATACCTTTATGGATATTTGCTCAAGCCTATCAATAGTCGTATTTGTTCGCGCAATGGTCGCATTTGTTTTGACCATATAGGGTAAAAACCTGCTAGTCTGGAAAGGATAATTCCAAGGAGAGCGTAATGACTTTAGCAACAAAAACAATCGTGGGTACAATAACCGCGACTTTACTAACAACCGCCTCAGTCATGACATTGGATGCTCAAGCACAAGCTCAAGATGTCCAAGCGCATCAGCGTTTAATTCCGATTGAGTCAAGCAAAACCACAGAGCACAGTGTCGAAATTCGTGGCGAGACCGTTGATTACACAGCAACAGCAGGGACACTACCGGTATGGAACGATGAAGGTAAGCCAACCGCTACCTTGTTTTATACCTATTATAAAAGAGAAGACATCGATAATCGCGAAAAGCGTCCTATCGTTTACTCATTTAATGGGGGCCCGGGTTCGGCTTCCGTTTGGATGCACCTTGCTTACACCGGTCCTAAAGTGCTCAAGTTGAGCGACGAAGGCTATCCTATCCAACCCTACGGTGTTCAAGATAACCCTCATTCGATTCTAGATGTGGCTGACATTGTATTTATCAACCCAGTCAATACCGGCTATTCGCGTGTACTGCCAAACGAGAACGGCGAAATGCCCTCTCGTGACGAACAACAAAAAATGTTCTTCGGGGTAAACTCAGACGTTAAGTATCTTGCTGAGTGGATGAATACTTTCACCTCTCGCTACAATCGTTGGCGTTCGCCTAAGTTCCTGATTGGCGAAAGCTACGGTACAACACGTGTATCTGGCTTGGCGCATGCATTGCAAAATCAACAATGGATGTACCTCAACGGTGTTGTACTCGTGTCGCCAACTGAATTGGGTATTGAGCGCAGTGGTCCTGTAGAAGAGGCTAACCGCCTACCTTACTATGCGGCCGCCGCTTGGTATCACGATGCGTTGCCAAGTGACCTACAAAGCAAAGACCTGCTAGACGTGTTGGACGAAGCTGAAACTTACACCTTAAACGAGTACCTGCCTGCGTTGGCAAAAGGCGCCTCACTTACGCACCAACAACGTGAGCAAATCGCTTCGCAAGTCGCACGCTATTCAGGTCTATCAGAAGAAGCGGTGTTAAGTAATAACCTCGCGCCAAGCACTTGGTATTTCTGGAAAGAACTGCTTCGTGACCGCGATCGTACGATTGGTCGTTTGGATTCACGTTATTTAGGTATTGATGGCCGTCGCGCGGGCGATGGACCAGACTATAACGCTGAACTGACTTCGTGGTTGCACTCATTTACGCCGGCGATTAATTACTACCTGCGTGAAGAGCTCGGTTACAAAACTGATGTGAAGTACAACATGTTTGGTCCTGTGCATCCGTGGGATCGTTCAAATAACAACACCGGTGAACAACTGCGCGAAGCAATGGCGGCCAACCCGTATCTAAATGTCATGGTACAAGCGGGCTACTTTGATGGCGCGACCAACTACTTTGATGCGAAGTATACAACTTGGCAGTTGGATCGGAGTAAACTGATGCAAGACCGTATTAGCTTTAAAGGCTACCGCAGTGGTCACATGATGTACTTGCGCCGTCCTGACTTACAAAAGTCGAACGAAGATTTACGTGAGTTCATTTTAAATGCGTTGCCAGAAGATGGTGAGCCAGCACAATACAAGTAATGCATTTTGGGTGTTGACAGCACGCGCTTAGCGCGGTAATTTGTCAACAACTAAACAGCAAACTCAAACGAAACGGACACATTTACGATGCAAGTAGCACAATTTTCACTACACGCTTGGTGGTGGCACTTCCCGAATTAGCGGGTTGTGGTTCTGTGCGCATACGTAAATAAGTACAGTTTCGAAAACCCGCTCAACGAGCGGGTTTTTTTATGCTTGTTGGGCGGTTTCAAAAGGAAGCAGTTAAATGAATTTAAATACTCAACAAGCTCAAGCTGCGGTGACCTCGATTCAAGTCGAGCTGCCCTACCAAGCGGATACACACAGCGTGTACCAACAGGTGTGCCAGCCAAGTGGTCGGCATGTCTTACTCGACTCTGCCGATATTGGTACCAAGCAAGCCTTGAAAAGCCTGCTGCTGATAGACGCGGCTCTAGAGCTTAAGTGCGAGGGTCAACGAGTTCGTGTTCAAGCGCTGACTGATAACGGTCAACCACTGAAAGCATTTTTAGAAGCACGATTAGCCGATTATCTAGTAAGCGCCTCAACCACAATAAGCGAATTTGAGTTTCCCGCATCTAATCGCGACCTTGATGAAACCAGTCGCCTTAAAGAAGTTTCTAACTTTGAGCCATTGCGATTGATCCAGACCGCTTTGGCACCGTTAAATCCCGCATCTCATAATGAGTTCGCGGTATTCCTCGCCGGCTCCTTTGGCTACGACTTACTCGCCAGCTACGAGCAACTTCCCACGGTCGAGGTTGGCGAAAACAGCGCGCCTGACTATGTTTTTTATGTCGCTGAAACCTTGCTAACCGTTGACCACCAGCGTCAATCAAGCCAGTTGATTGCCTCGCTCTTCGCTCCTGAAGTATCGTCGGATGCTTATGCGCAGATGAGTCAGCGAGTCGGTGAGCTCGCAGCACGGTGTCAATTACCACCACGCACGCAAACCCAGTACACCCCACTCGCCGCTGACTATGAAAGCGTCACCGCGACACCCTCACAAGCCGTATTTAAGCAACATGTGCTGGAGTTAAAAGAACACATTCTCGACGGTGATATTTTCCAAGTAGTGCCGTCGCGCCGCTTTAGCTTGCCGTGTCATGATGCACTCGCGAGCTATGCGGTACTTAAGCAGACCAACCCATCTCCGTATATGTTTTATCTGAATCACCCAGATTTCACGCTATTCGGAGCCTCCCCTGAGTCTGCGCTTAAGTACACTGCGGCGAGTAACCAAGTCGAACTTTACCCCATCGCAGGAACGCGTCCCCGCGGTAAGCACCCAGATGGTCGGGTGGATCATGACTTGGATAGCCGTCTCGAACTCGAATTACGCATGGACCAAAAAGAATTATCTGAGCACTTAATGTTAGTCGACCTCGCACGTAATGACTTAGCGCGGATCTGCCAACCTGGTACCCGTAATGTTGCTGACTTACTTAAGGTTGATCGCTACTCGCACGTTATGCACTTGGTCTCTCGGGTGGTTGGACAACTGCGTGACGATTGCGACCCGCTCCACGCTTATCGCGCATGCATGAATATGGGTACACTGATTGGTGCGCCTAAAGTCAGTGCTGCCCGCCTAATTCGACAAGTCGAACAACAGGGACGAGGAAGCTACGGCGGTGCCGTAGGCTACCTGGCGGGTAATGGCGATATGGACACCTGCATCGTCATTCGCTCGGCATTTGTCAGTAATGGACGTGCTGTTGTACAGGCGGGCGCTGGTGTGGTGCATGATTCCGACCCACAAGCCGAAGTCGACGAGACCGAAAATAAAGCCCGCGCAGTTATCGCCGCAGTTCAAACGGCTAATGCCCAAGGAGTGCGCTCATGAAAGGTCGCATCACACTGATTGATAATCTCGATTCGTTTTCTTATAACTTGGTTGACGAACTCAGTCAGCTCGGATACGAACTTCGTGTTTATCGCAACACCATCAGCCCAGCTCGCTTATTAAGTGAACTCGACAACTATAGTGGGCCTCAGGTTGTCTGCTTGTCACCCGGACCAGGCAGTCCTTCTCAAGCAGGCGAACTGATGGCGATGATCGATGCCTGCCAACGACGCTATCCGATGCTCGGTATTTGTTTGGGCTTTCAGGCTCTGGCTGAGAAAAGCGGAGCCCGTGTCGCTCGTTGCGGTGAAGTTGTGCACGGTAAAACGGCGCACATGTCGATCCGCCCTCATCCGTTGTTTGCTAGCCAACCTCATCAACATCAATGCGTAATCGGTCGTTATCACTCGCTGAGTATTTATGACTTACCCGATAGCATTCAGGTCGTGGGTGAGTGTCAGAGTGTCAATGGGCTTATTCCCATGGCGGCTGAATTTACCGAATTTAACGCGGTGGGCTTTCAATTCCACCCAGAATCTTTATTAACACCGACCGGCAAGTTGATGTTGCAGGATGCGGTTCAGTACCTATTTCAACAGTTTAATGAAGGACGTAGTCATGAATGAGATCACCACCCTGCTCGAAGGTCGTCCTCTGTCCCAGGACGAGAGCCAAAAACTATTTCGTCACCTTGTTAAAGGTGAGTTAAATGATGCGCAAATCAGTGCCGCATTGGTGGCGATGAAGCTACGTGGCGAGACGCCCGCGGAACTGGCGGGTGCAGCTCGCGCAGTACTCGATGTCAGCAAACCACTCACTAGCACCAACGGCTTACTTGCCGATAGCTGCGGTACGGGTGGCGATGGCTCAAACAGCATTAATCTATCAACGACCTCGGCGTTGGTCGCGTCGTCGATGGGTTTGTCGATGGCGAAACACGGTAATCGCAGTGTGTCATCTCGTTCGGGGTCTGCTGACGTATTAGAATCACTGGGTTTGCGCGTTGATCTTGATCCGCGTGAGGCGTCAAAACAGCTAGCCGACCACGGCTTTTGCTTCTTGTTTGCGCCGCACTATCATCCTGGCATCAAATATGCGATGCCTGTGCGACAAACGTTGAAAACGCGCACGCTATTTAATTTAATCGGACCGTTAGTCAATCCGGCACGACCTAACATTCAATTACTGGGTGTATATAGTCCTATATGGTTGCAGCCGATGGCGGAAACCCTACAGCGCTTGGGCACCGAGCGTGCTATGGTAGTGCACGGTTCTGGCGTCGATGAGTTCGCATTACACGGCACAACAGAAGTGGTGGAACTACGCGATAATAAGCTCGAGCAATATACCTTGTCAGTCAGTGACTTTGGCTTGAGCGAGGCGCCATTGAGCGAACTGAAAGGTGGCGACGCTGATTATAACGCCACCGTTTTGAAGCGGATATTAGCGGGCCAAGGTTCACGTGCACAGAACCACGCAATCGCAATTAACACCGCACCTTTACTGGTCATGGCCGATAAGTTCGCAGACTACAAACAAGCGGCTGAAGCGGTATTGGAGCATCTCGGGAGCGGTGCTGCGATGACCCACCTAGAGCGCATTCAAGCTGTACAAGGAGGCATTTATGTCGAGTAATATACTCACTGAAATTGTTGCCCAAAAAAGGCTCCAAAATAAGCAACAAGACCAGTTATACGCAATACCGAGTGAACACAATGCGTTGTCTCCAAGTACCCGCAGCCTCTATGATGCCTTGAACCAGCCACAAGCGGGTTTTATTCTAGAGTGCAAAAAAGCATCGCCATCTAAAGGACTGATTCGGCCCGACTTTAATCCAGTCGAGCTAGCGAAAACCTACCAGCCTTATGCAGCTGCGATTTCAGTGCTAACGGAGCCTGAGTACTTTCAAGGTAGCTACGAGTATCTGGCAGCAGTCAGCCAGCACGTTGACTTACCGATACTCTGCAAAGACTTTTTTATTGACGAACAACAAGTCTATCGCGCTCGCTATTTTGGTGCCGATGCCATATTGCTGATGCTGTCGGTGTTAGATAACGAGCAATACCAACGTCTGCACGCGGTTGCCGATGAGTTAGGATTAGACGTGCTGACAGAAGTCGCCAATGAGACCGAAATGGAGCGTGCCGCACAACTCGGCGCACGCATTATCGGTATCAACCATCGTGACTTAACCGATCTCAGTATTAACCCTAATCGCAGCCACGAGCTGGCACCTCTCGCCCCCAAAGGGGCGCTGCTGATCGCTGAATCAGGATTTAGTGAACACCACGATATTCGCCGCTGCAGCGATATCGTCAATGGCTTTTTAGTCGGTAGCGCGTTAAGCGCTGAAAACGATGTCGACCTCGCCTGCCGAAAATTACTCTATGGCGAAAACAAGGTCTGTGGGTTAACACGTGCAGAGGATGCACTTAGCGCACGCACGGCGGGCGCTGTGTTTGGCGGTTTGATTTTTGCCGAACGCTCTCCTCGTTGTCTCGAGGTCGAGCAAGCGGGCAACATTATTCGTCAAGTTAAAGGGTTACACTATGTCGGCGTGTTCGCTGATCAACCCCTCTCGTTTGTAGTGGATACAGCGTTCGAGCTTGGTTTGCATGCTGTGCAGTTGCATGGGCATGAGGATATTGATTTCACCGTTGAACTGAAAAACCGCTTTAAGCAAGCGGGTATCGCGCACGTACAAATATGGAAGGCGGTCACCGTTGACGCACCATTTAGGCTCAACGAGCATCCGCTACGCCATTCAGTCGACCGCTTTGTACTTGATCATGGTCAAGGTGGCACGGGCGAAACCTTTAATTGGCAATTATTGAATGACATGGATGCACAAGAACGGGCCCGCTGCCTACTTGCCGGAGGAATTAGTCCAAGCAATGTCAGCGCAGCGATTAGCCAAGGCTTTATCGGGGTGGACGCGAGCTCGAAGTTAGAGTGGCAAGCCGGTATTAAAGATGCACAATTAGTTTATTCTCTCTTTCAACGCATTCGTCACTACGGTGCGAATGCACAATCGATTCATTCACAGGAGGCCGCAGCATGAGCCAGTCACTTTCCGCCTATTTTGGCGACTTTGGTGGTCAGTTTGTACCTGAAATTCTATTACCTGCATTAGAGCAGCTCGAAAAAGCATTTACTGACGCACAGCAGGATGAGGCGTTCCAAGCAGAGTTTCGTGGCCTGTTGAAGAATTACTTAGGTCGCCCCACGCCGCTATCGCTGTGTCGTAACTTACCGTTAGACAGTCCTAACGGAACAAAAATTTACCTCAAGCGCGAAGACTTGTTGCACGGCGGTGCCCATAAAACCAACCAAGTATTGGGGCAGGCATTACTCGCTAAACGGATGGGTAAAACGCGCATCATTGCAGAGACCGGAGCGGGTCAGCATGGCACAGCAACAGCGCTTGCTTGTGCACTACTCGATCTTGAATGCATTATTTACATGGGTAAAAAAGACGTCGAACGCCAGCAACCCAACGTATTTCGTATGGAATTAATGGGTGCCAAGGTGGTGCCTGTTGATACTGGAAGCGGGACGTTAAAAGATGCCGTTAATGAAGCCTTACGTGACTGGACAGCGAGTTATCCAACCACCCATTATTTGCTAGGTACCGCAGCCGGTGCTCACCCCTTCCCGACGATTGTGCGTGAGTTTCACAAAATGATTGGGGAAGAAGCGAAGCAACAAATCATCGAGCAAGCAGGTCGTCTGCCCGATGAAGTCATTGCCTGTGTCGGAGGTGGTTCGAATGCCATTGGCATGTTCACTGACTTTATCGATGAACCCGATGTAGCGTTGGTAGGCGTCGAGCCTGCCGGTAAAGGTGTCGACACGCAACACCATGGCGCAACGCTGACAGCGGGAAGCCCAGGCATTTTGCACGGCTGCTTAACTTATTTGATGCAAACCGATGAAGGACAAGTCGAAGAATCTTACTCTGTCTCTGCCGGCTTGGATTACCCTGGTGTTGGACCACAACACGCACATTTAAAAGCGATTGGTCGAGCGCGTTATGAGTCGGTCACCGATGATGAGGCATTAGCCGCATTTCAGTTACTTTCTCGCCATGAGGGTATTATACCTGCATTGGAATCTGCACATGCGCTCGCCTACGCACTCAAACGTGCAGCTGAACCCGATGCACCTGAAATCCTTTTAATCAACTTATCGGGGCGTGGCGACAAAGATATTGATCACGTTCGTCGTATTTTTAATGCTCAAGAAAAATAACAGGGTGTCCGTAAATGAGTCGTTATGAACAACTATTCGCAAATTTAGAGAAGCAGCAACAAGGGGCTTTCGTTCCCTTCGTCACCTTAGGGGATCCGACCCCTGAAGTCAGTGTCGAAATCATCAAGCGCTTGATTGATGCTGGCGCCGATGCTCTGGAGCTGGGTCTTCCGTTTTCTGACCCTGTCGCCGATGGTCCCGTTATTCAGCGCGCTAACGTTCGTGCGCTTGAGGGGGGTACGCGATTTGAAGACTGTTTATCGATTCTAAAACAAGTGCGCGAATACGCACCTGATATTCCGATTGGCTTGTTGGTTTACGCAAACCTCATTTTTGCCAAAGGAATCGATACATTTTACGATAAAATGGCAGCGGTTGGCGTCGACTCGGTACTGGTCGCTGATTTACCGACCAAAGAAGCCATTCGCTTCTCACAACCTGCGCTTGATCGTCAGGTGGCACCGGTGTTTATTTGCCCACCCGACGCTTCAGATGCGTTGGTCGAGGCAATTGCCAAGCAAAGCCAAGGCTATGTTTACTTGCTCAGCCGTTCGGGCGTGACAGGAACCGAAACACAAATGCAGGTGCCAGCTGAGAAGCTCATTGCGCAATTGCGTTCAGCCGGTTCGGCGCCGATTATGCTAGGTTTCGGTATTTCCCAACCCGAGCATGTGGCGGCCACGATTAAGGCAGGTGCACAAGGCGCTATCAGTGGTTCGGCGGTCGTTGCTATTATCGAGAAAAACCTCGACAATACAGCACAAATGCTCGACCAACTTGGACAATTTGTCGGGTCGATGAAGTCAGCCACTGAGCAGTAGGAGTATCCATGGCGCTGGTATTAGAGTACTTACCATTAGTTGTCTTTTTTGTCGTGTATCAGATGGTCGATATTTTCGCTGCGACCTGGGCGCTAATGGGATTAACCATCGTACAGCTAGTTGGTCTTAAGCTACTTAAACAACCCATTACTAGCCGCCATTGGATCGTGTTAGGTGCCGTGCTGGTATTTGGCGGTATCACCGTTTTTTTACATGATGACTGGTTCGTTAAAATCAAAGTATCCATTATCTACGTGCTGATTGCCGCGCTATTGGCTGGCACGCTTTGGATCAAAAAAACCAGCCCGCTGAAAAGCCTATTTGATGCCGACATCAAAATGCCCGATAAGGCATGGAACCGCCTGACGTATGCTTGGGTGATTACCTGTATCGCGATTGCGGCGGTTAATGTTTATGTCGCTCAATATATGTCACAAGATGCTTGGGTTAACTTTAAGGTGTTTGGCATTATTGGTATTTCGTTAGTGCTGGTCGTCGCTACAGGTATGTATATCTACCGACACGCTGAGGACATGGAAGGAGAAAAATAAGCCATGTGGTTTGTGATTTTTGCAGAAGACCATGACGACTCGCTCGCCAAGCGTAAGCAAGCGCGCCCAGCGCATATTAAACGCTTAGAGGCATTAAAAGAGCAAGGACGTTTACTTGTCGCAGGCCCCTGCCCTGCGATCGCTGAAAAAGACCCGGGTATCTTGGGCTTTACAGGCTCCGTTGTTATCGCTGAATTCGACACCCTTGAACAAGCCGAACAGTGGGCACACGCCGACCCTTACTGGGAAGCAGGCGTCTACCGCTCGGCACACGTTAAACCGTTCAACCCCGTGCTGCCATAAGCAGTATGCAAAGGTTAATGCTTGAATACGCCGATCGGGCATTGGCGATCAATCACTTTCCAGCCGTAGCGGCGCAACAACATGTTGTGATCGCGCCGGCGCTCGGCGTAAAGCAACGGTTTTATCACCGATTTGCCCAGTGGTTAGCCGATCAGGGAATTGCAGTGACTTGTTTCGACTATTACGGCATTGGCGATTCTAAGAATAAGCCGCTCAACGCGATCGACACGGACATTATCGAATGGGCGACCTTAGACCTCGACCACGTGCTTACTTGGGCGTCTCAACAGCGACCGTCGGCAGAGTTAGTTTGGTTAGGGCATAGCCTCGGTGGTCAGCTACTGGGTTTGATCCCACAACCCGAGCGCATTAACCGCATTGTTACCGTGGCGTCAGGCACAGGTTATTGGCTTAAAGCCAGTGCTCAGGTAAAACGCACCTCGTGGTTACTGTGGTACTTGGCAATCCCGTTGGCGACACCGATTGCGGGCTACTTTCCAGGAAAACGGCTCAATATGGTTGGTGACATGCCTGCACGTGCAATGCGTCAATGGAGCCGCTGGTGCCGCAGCCGTAATTATTTGTTTGACCACTTATCGGCAGAGCAACTCGAAGGCTATCAACGCTTAACACAACCGTATCACGCCTTCTCCATCAGCGACGATGAGTTGTTGGTTGAGGATAACGTTCGCGCGCTACTGCAACGATACCCCAACACTGAACAAAAGCTGACACGGTTAACCCCTCAGCAAGCAGGTCGACGTATTGGCCACTTCAACATCTTCAAGCCAACTCATCAGCACACCTTGTGGCAGCAGTTTCTACTCCCTGCAATTACAGCAAATCGGCTAACGCATCCTGCAATTGAGGAAAGTTAAAATGAAAACCCGCTTGCTCGAGCTTTTTCGGCACCACCGCTTGCCCCTCAAGTAACATTGAAGCCATCTCGCCCAACATTAAGTTTAAAGCAAACGACGGCACGAACAGTACGTGCGGTCGGTGTAGGGTTTTTGCTAATGTCTGACTGAATTGTTTATTGGCAGTCGGATTCGGTGCCGTCAAGTTCACGGGACCCGCAATGCTATCATCCTGCAAAATAAACTCTAACGCACGAATGATGTCCTCGATATGGATCCACGACATCATCTGCTTACCCGAGCCCATTGGACCGCCCAAACCCAGTTTATATGGCAACGCCATGCGAGGCAAAGCGCCTTGGGCACTGTCTAGCACCACTCCGGTTCGTAAACAAACCACTCGAGTGTATTGCTGTACCGACAACGCAATAGACTCCCACTGCTGACAAAGCTCAGCGGCAAAGTCGTAAGTTTGAGGCGTTGCCTCCTCACTTACGGGTTCATCATCTCTTGGTCCGTAAACACCAATCGCCGAACCACTCAGTAATACCGGAGGTGATGGGCATTCTTTTATCCTTTGTACCAGAGCCTCAGTGATCTGCCAACGACTGTTCTGTAACTCTTGCTTGCGCTCGGCAGTCCAGCGTTTATCAGCAATACCCGCGCCCTGCAGGTTAATCACAGCATCAAATTCTGTAAGCCCCTGCGCTGATGGCAACTCACTGACAACATCAACGCCATAGCCGCGAAACTGCTGTTTTACGCGCTCAACCGAGCGCGTTGTCACCGTAAACTGATGCTGTTGGCTGTAATAGCGGATAAAGCTCGAGCCTATCAGCCCCGAGCCCCCTGTAATAAGAATTTTCATACACCGCCTCCTGTTAAATCAATTTACGAATCAATTGTGCAGTATTGCGACGAATCAGACGCGCACACGCCAATCGACCTAACAAAGCAACTACCACAGCACCCGAAATAGGACCTAACAGCCACAAGCGCCAATGCCACGTCGCTTCCATATTAAACACTTGGGTTTGCAAAATAAGTAGTGACAAATCCATGGCAATGGTTGCGATCAAACCGCTGATCGCACCCAGCATCAGAAATTCGTAACTGATACTTCGACTCAATAGTTTGCCTGAAGCACCTAAGGTACGCAGAATAACGAGTTCCTTTTGGCGTTCTTCCATACTGGCTTGCACTTGCGCGATTAAGACCAAAGCGCCGGCAATCATCACCAAGACTAATACGAAAAGAATCGCAATACTGACCTGCGAGATGACTTCACGGATTTGATCAATGATCGCGTCCAAATCAATCAGCGAGGCCTCAGGGAAAGGCCTAAACAACTGATACAATTCGTCCTTGCGGTCGCTATCAAGATGAAAGCTGGTGATATAAGTCGCTGGGAAATCAGCAAGCGTACTGGTGTTAAAGATCATGTAGAAGTTAGGTTGCAGCGAACCCCAGTCGGCTTCACGCAAACTCGTTACGGGTACGGTAAACACCTCACCACCGATGTTGAAGGTCAGTGTATCGCCCACTTTAATCTCTAATCGCTCAGCAGCTTGTCGTTCAACCGAGACTTGAGGCTCTGCGTTCTCGCCCCACCAGCTGCCACTGACAATCTCATTGTTAGGCGGCACAGTATCCCGCCACGTCAATGACAACTCGCGCCCAAAGCCTTCCTCACGATCCCCTTCTTCGACTTCCTCGCGATCTTCCTTGGTGACCTCGTCAATCAGTTCAGTACCATTGTGGTGCGTCACCCGCCCTGGAATTAGGGGATACTGATCGGTTGCCTCAATGTTCTCACGGGCAAACATATCGCGCAGGTCATCAACTTTTTCCTCAGCAATGTTTAAAGCAAAGTAGTTTGGTGCATCCTCTGGTAATTGGCGTTGCCAATCTGCCAGTAAGTCATTACGCAGAACGATGACAAGCAATAACAACATGATCGCTGTCGAAAAACTCAGCATTTGCACGCTATTGGCCGAAGCGCGTCGTTGTAAGCCGGCCATGGCTAAACGCCACGCACTGCCCGCTTGCATGCCCGCTTTACGTCCAGCACCAATCAATACGCGGCCGATTAACAGCAAAATACCTGCGGCGAAAGCGCCTCCCACAAACAAGGCAGTCGACAACCACCACTGTTGAGAATACAGCACCAATAATCCGTAAATCGTACCGCCGCTCAATATCCACTGCAGCCAACGAATCGCCTGTACCCCAACCATCTGACGGTGCAACACTCGCAAGGGTGGGATTGAAATTAGTCTGAACAAAGGATACAGCGTAAACATCACAGCACTGATTAAGCCGGTCGCAATCGCTAACGCATACGGACGCCAACTCGCTGATGGCAAGGATGCCCCCAGTTGTTCTGCGACCCAGTTAATAACGTAGGATTGAATGAGCCACCCGAGCAGAATACCAACACCGACGCTGATCCCTGTGAGCAACAGTAAGTGAAGCACAAAGATTTTACGGATTTGTTGCTTACCTGCGCCCAAGGTTTTAAAAATCGCGACCACATCGTAATTACGCTGACAATAGCGCTGTGCTGCCACGGCAACGGCCGTCGCCGCGAGAACAACGCCCAATAAGCTCGCTAGCATCATAAAGCGCTCAGCGCGATTTAACGCACGTGCCAAAGGACTGTCACCATCTTCGATACTGCGCCAGCTATGGGTGTCATCGTTTAGTTGCGGTAACAACCAGCTTTCGTAATTATCCAGCTGCGTTGGGTTCCCCGCGAACAACACGTTGTAACGCACACGGCTACCGGGTTGAATTAATCCGGTTTCTGCCAATTGTGAATAGCGAATAATCACATTAGGGCTATCGGTGAACACAGAAAAGCCCACATCAGGCTCATAGGTGACTACTTTAGTTACTTTAAAGCGACTATTACCCACCTCGATTGAGTCGCCCATTTCAAGCGACAACGCTTGGAATAGACTGGAAGCCACCCATGCTTCACCCTCTGGCGGCAACGTGGTAGACACTTCGCCCTCAACGAAGGGCTTATCCGCTACTTTAAGCTCGCCGCGCAGCGGATACCCATCAGACACCGCTTTAATATCAACAAGCTCAAGCTGGTCGTTAGCAAACGCCATTGAATTGAATATGACGCGCCACGCTGTCTGAATACCGTCTTGCTCTGCTTTTTCTAACCACTCTTGCGGTATATCCCTGCGCGAGCTCAACACCCGATCAGCTGCGAGAAACTCACTGCTCCGTTCCAGCAAACCCGATTGTAGGCGCTCACTAAAGAGTGACAAAGACAACACCGCTGTCACTGATAAAATGATAGCGAGCGCCATAATCGTGAGCTCGCCGCGCTTCAACTCCTGCTTAAGAAGGCGAAAAGATATTTTATGCCACATCTTGCGAAGCCTCCGCCAACTGACCAGCTTCCATGTTCAAAATGCGCTGACAGCGCTTCGCCAAGGTTGTGTCGTGGGTCACCATCACCAAGGTGGTGCCGTAATCTTTGTTTAGATCAAACAATAACTGTTCGACTTTATCGCCTGTTTTGCTATCCAAGTTACCCGTCGGCTCATCGGCAAATAGAATTTTCGGTTGTCCCACGAAGGCACGGGCAATCGCTACCCGCTGCTGCTCACCACCCGAGAGCTGGTTTGGATAATGATGCCAGCGGTCTGATAAACCGACTTTTTCGAGCAACTCTCGTGCTTCCTTCTCGGCACCTTTATGACCCGCTAGCTCGGCAGGCAACATCACATTTTCTAACGCGCTTAAACTCGGCACCAGTAGGAACGACTGAAAGATAAAGCCCACTTTATCAGCGCGTAGTTTTGCGCGTTGTTCTTCATCCAAATCGCTTAATTTTTCGTTTTCTATAAGAACATCGCCATGGGTGGCAATGTCTAAGCCCGCAAGGAGTGATAATAGTGTTGATTTACCTGAGCCCGACGCCCCAACAATAGCAACGGTCTCACCGGCATTGATTGCGAGGTCAATTGGTTGCAGAATCTGTAACGGTCCCTCAGAGGTTTCGACTATCTTTTCGAGTTGTTGAGTTTGAATGAGCATAAAATGAAAAATTTCCTATTAAAGTTAGCTTGTATTACTTTGATTTTTATATCTATACGTAGTGTTGCGGCAAATGTTTCACTTGTTGTGTTAGGAGATAGCCTAAGTGCAGGTTATGGTCTTTCGCAACAACAAACTTGGGTCGCGGAATTACAGCGTCGTTGGCAACAAGAATACCCAAACATTGAAATCATCAATGCAAGTATCAGCGGTGACACCACCCGCGGCGGCTTGAATCGTTTATCGGGTGTAATCGAGCGTCATCAGCCTGACGCAATTTTTATTGAACTCGGCGGCAATGACGGGTTGCGAGGGTTTGACTTAGCGACCGTTGAGGCTAATTTGTCCGATATGATCGAGCAGGCGCAAGCGAAAGGGATTAATGTGGCGCTCAGCCAGGTCATGGTTCCACCTAACTATGGTCCCCGCTTTTCTAAGCGCTTTCAAGCGGTGTTTAATCGTGTGGCAGAAAAATACGAGGTGACGTTAGTACCGTTCTTTATGACCGAGTTAGTGGACAACCCTGACTTCGTACAAGATGATGGCATCCACCCGACCGCTGAGGCGCAAGCATCGATCGCGGATTTCCTCTCACCCTATCTACTTGAGCTGGCTCAACAAGCCGAGGCATCGAGTCAGTAAATCATAAATCGCAGGCACAAAAAAACCACCATGGAAGGTGGTTTAGTGTTGGCGTCCCCTAGGGGATTCGAACCCCTGTTACTGCCGTGAAAGGGCAGTGTCCTAGGCCTCTAGACGAAGGGGACCCAGAAACTTATTGGTGATGCTTTTTGAGTGGCGTCCCCTAGGGGATTCGAACCCCTGTTACTGCCGTGAAAGGGCAGTGTCCTAGGCCTCTAGACGAAGGGGACGCAATCAAAATATGCATCGTGTTAGTAGAATTGGCGTCCCCTAGGGGATTCGAACCCCTGTTACTGCCGTGAAAGGGCAGTGTCCTAGGCCTCTAGACGAAGGGGACGCAATCACTAACGTTGCTATCAAAATTTCACTTGGTGGAGCTAAGCGGGATCGAACCGCTGACCTCTTGCATGCCATGCAAGCGCTCTCCCAGCTGAGCTATAGCCCCACTGCTTTAGCAGCGAAACTGCCTTGACAGCGGGGCGCATTCTATTGCGAGGAGCGCTTAAGTGTCAACTGTTTTTTGAAAAAATATCTCCAACTGGCGATTTTTATATCAAGTTGACTATTTTACATGCAAATCGCGTATTATGCGCTCGCTTCGCGCTCAGCAATGAACGCAAGCGCCAAGTCGATACGCTCAACAACCTTTTGCTTATCCAGTTGTGCCAGCGTAACGTCCAACGACGGCGAGTTACCGCCTCCCGTAGCCGCAACACGCAAAGGCATACCAATTTTGCCCATGCCCACGCCAAGTGCTTCAGCTGTGCCATTAATCGCTGCTTGAATTGATTCAGCAGTCCAATCTGTCAAGTCTGACAGGCTCGCCTTCACCGCTTCTAATGGCTCTTTAGCGACTGGGCGCAAATGTTTCTTAGCGGCCTTTTCTTCAAACTCAGTCACGGGTTCGTAGAAATAACGACTAATGGCGGCCATCTCTTTGAGCGTCTTAACACGATCGGCTTGCAAACCCACAATCGCTGTCAGTGCTGGACCGGTCGACGTGTCGACACCGAGTTGGTCAAACTGCCATTTTAACGCATCAGCCACTTGTTCAGCTGGCAACGTCTTCATGTAATGTTGGTTAAGCCAGTTGAGCTTTTCAGTGTTAAATGCCGAAGCCGCCTTATTGACGTCTTCTAATTTAAAGAGTTTAACCAGTTCTTCTTTGCTGAATATTTCTTGGTCACCATGCGACCAGCCTAAACGGGCTAAATAATTAATCACCGCCTCTGGCAAGTACCCATCATCGCGATAGTGCATCACACCCACCGCACCGTGGCGCTTAGATAGCTTTTTACCATCGTCGCCCAAAATCATCGATACATGTGCATAGTAAGGCACGGGTGCATTCAATGCTTTAAGAATATTAATCTGGCGTGGCGTATTGTTAATGTGGTCTTCACCACGCACGACATGCGTGATCCCCATTTCCCAATCATCCACAACAACACAGAAATTGTAGGTCGGCGTGCCATCACTGCGGGCAATGATTAAGTCATCAAGTTCTTGGTTTGAGAATTCAATGCGACCACGAATGAGATCGTCAAAAATAACGCTACCCTCTTGCGGGTTACGAAAACGAATCACATAACTATCACCGGATGCATTGGGGTTATCTCGACAATGCCCATCGTAACGGGGTTTTTCGCCACGCTCCATTTGCTCTTCACGCATTTTTTCCAAACGCTCGGTCGAGCAGTAGCATTTATAGGCTTTATCTTCTTCAAGCAGTTGATCCACTAATTCTTTATAACGGTCAAAACGCTTGGTTTGATAGTAAGGTCCACGATCCCAGTTCAGCCCTAACCATTCCATGCCCTCTAAAATGGCATCAATCGCAGGCTGCGTTGAACGCTCCCGGTCGGTATCTTCAATTCGCAATACAAACTCACCACCCTGGGCTTTTGCGACCAGCCAAGAGTAAAGCGCTGTGCGAGCACCGCCAACATGTAAATAGCCAGTCGGGCTTGGAGCGAAACGCGTAACTACACTCATTACTGTGTTCCTTTATTTGATTCAGTGATTAGACGCCGTGAATTTTACCAGTCCTAGGCAAAAAGCGCATTATTCAATTAAAATGATTAAAAAGTCAGCAAACGGAAAAAACTTTGCATTTTTTGTTTGACACTTTGTCGCGTATCCCTATAATGCCTCCTCGCAACGACGCAGAAGTGCGATGACAAAACTGGATGGTTAGCTCAGTTGGGAGAGCATCGCCCTTACAAGGCGAGGGTCACTGGTTCGAGCCCAGTACCATCCACCACTTCTTCCCCTTCGTTGTTTTCCTTGGCGTTGGATGGTTAGCTCAGTTGGGAGAGCATCGCCCTTACAAGGCGAGGGTCACTGGTTCGAGCCCAGTACCATCCACCACCTTTTTTTCTTCCCCTGTTAGTCTAATTAAATACTCCACCTTAACCGTTATCGGTTAGCTTCAATTTCAGAAAGTCGATTAATACTCTTACCTTTGCGATTCGATGTCGCGACTCTGGATACAATGCCCAAATACCATCGTCGGGTTGACGATACGCGGTCAGTACTTCTTGCAAGATACCTTTTTCAAGCTCTTCGGCTACATAGTAGTCAGGCAGAATTGCGATCCCTAGCCCCTTACAGACTGCATCCTTAATGGCTAAACCACTGTTGCAATGGACCAAAGCGTTAGGTTGCACAGTTTTTGCTTTGCCTTCAATCTGAAAGCGCCAGCTTTTAAGCGTCCCCGTTAAGCACCGGTGTTCAGCCAGCGATGCTAAATCAGTGGGTTCGCCAAAGCGTGCAAAGTACGCCGGCGTTCCGACTAAAAAGTGTCTGCGATGACCCAGCGGACTCGCCTTCAGCCGCGGTGTACCTAAGTGACCCAAGCGAATCGCTAAATCGTAGTGTCCCTCAATAAGATCCAAGGTCTCATTGGTCAGATTAAAATCGAGTCGACAATCGGGGTACTGATTTAAAAAATCATTGACTAAAGGAGCAATCACGTGTTCGCCGTAAAATACTGGAGCGGTCAACCTGATTAACCCTTGTGGTTTTTCTGATCGCTGTTGGATAGCCTGATCCGCATCATTGAGACTCGCCACTAGAAGTTGGCAATGGGGTAAATACAATAACCCCTCCTCCGTTAAGCTCACACTTCGGGTCGACCGGTAAAGTAACGGAAGTTTCAGACGTTGCTCGAGCGCAGCGATATTACGGCTCACTTGCGCCACTGATAAGCCCAGTTGCTTTGCTGCACTGGTAAAGCTGGAGGTTTGCGCAACGGCGACAAACTCACTGATTCCCTGCCACTGTTTCATTATTTCTTATTTGCAAAAGTCATTTGTAAAAAGTTTAGATTACCTTTAAATCAGAAAAAGTTAAACTTGTTCCTGTGATTAACGTATTACTAGCCAGTCATTTATCGAATAAAGGAAGATATGATGGAAACAATAAAGTCGCGTGCTGCCGTGGCATGGGGTCCCGGCGAGCCACTAAAAATGGAAGAAATCGATGTTGCACCACCTAAAAAAGGTGAAGTGCGCGTTAAAATCATTGCGACAGGCGTATGTCATACCGATGCGTACACATTGTCGGGCGCCGATCCTGAAGGTATCTTTCCCGCCGTTCTTGGTCACGAAGGGGGCGGTATCGTTGAGTCAGTGGGCGAAGGCGTCACTTCAGTAGAAGTCGGCGACCATGTCATCCCACTTTACACAGCCGAGTGTGGTGAGTGTAAATTCTGTACGTCTGGTAAAACGAATTTATGCCAAGCCGTGCGTGCAACGCAAGGTAAAGGACTGATGCCAGACGGCACCACCCGTTTCTCAAAAGATGGCGAGCCTATTTATCATTACATGGGCACCTCGACATTTTCTGAATACACCGTGTTACCTGAAATCTCGGTCGCTAAAATTCCAAAAGAAGCACCGCTTGAAAAAGTCTGCTTGCTTGGTTGTGGCGTTACCACAGGTATGGGAGCAGTTAAAAATACAGCCAATGTGCAAGAAGGCGACACCGTTGCCGTATTTGGTCTTGGTGGTATTGGCTTAGCGGTCATTATTGGTGCCGTGCAAGCAAAAGCATCGCGCATTATCGCTATCGACGTCAATGAAGATAAGTTTGAAATTGCTAAACAATTGGGTGCCACTGACTTCGTTAATCCAACAGATTACGACAAGCCTATCCAAGAAGTGATTGTTGAAATGACCGATGGCGGCGTCGACTACTCGTTTGAGTGTATTGGTAATGTTGAAGTAATGCGTTCAGCGCTCGAGTGTTGCCATAAAGGTTGGGGTGAATCGGTCATCATTGGTGTCGCAGGTGCTGGCGAAGAAATCTCTACCCGTCCATTCCAATTGGTTACCGGGCGCGTTTGGCGTGGTAGTGCATTTGGTGGTGTCAAAGGCCGCAGCCAACTGCCTGATTACGTGCAGCAATACATGGACGGAAAGTTTGATTTAGATACGTTCATCACGCACAACATGCCGCTCGAGGAAATTAACGAAGCCTTTGAGCTCATGCATGAAGGTAAATCGATTCGTTCGGTTATCCACTACTAAGCGATAAAGGTATCCATTATGGAAATCGTAAGCGAAGTACGTACGTTTGGCGGTCGACAAATCCGCTTAAAACACCGCTCTTCGACGCTCAACTGCGATATGCAGTTGAGCGTGTTTCTGCCGCCTCAGGCTGAACATCATAAAGTACCGAGCCTTTACTTTTTGTCAGGTCTCACCTGCACCGATGAAAACTTTTCCACCAAAGCAGGCGCGCAACGCGTTGCCGCGCAATTGGGCATCGCACTGATTATTCCAGACACCAGTCCACGTGGCGACGATGTGCCTGATGAGGATCGCTATGACTTTGGTAAAGGCGCAGGATTCTATTTAAATGCGACAGAAGCCCCTTGGAAGCAACATTATCAAATGTATGATTACATTCTTGATGAGCTGCCCAAAAGCGTCGAGGCACAGTTTCCACTGACAGACCAACGTTCGATTGCAGGTCACTCAATGGGTGGACACGGTGCACTGGTCATTGGTGTGCGAAACCCAGAACGCTATCAAAGTATTTCAGCGTTCTCCCCTATCACTCACCCAACACAGTGCCCATGGGGAGAGTATGCGTTTACTCAGTATTTGGGAACTAACCGCGATGCATGGAAGGACTACGATGCCGTTGAGCTAATAAAAGCTTATGGGCAAGTACGACCGATTCGGGTTGATCAAGGATTGGCAGACAACTTTCTTGAGGAACAACTGAAGCCAGAAGCTCTGCAGGCTGTTTTTGATGAGACCGATGGCCCTGGTGCAATTTACTTGCACGAAGGCTATGATCACAGCTATTACTTTATTAGTAGTCTCATAGAAGAGCAGTTACGCTTCCACGCGCACTACCTGCTCTAACTTGCAGGAATCAGAAGAGCAATTGCTCAAACAGCTTTATCGGTGTCTTCGGGCACCGATTCTTCGGGCTTTTCCGCCAAGTGACGTCGGTAAAATCGCCATTGCCGTGACTTACTGACATACCACACGCTGATGAACCAAATCAAAATGATGGATGCCTTACCCCACGAGAAACTGCCGTGCTCGTGCAGCAATAGGCTGGCAATCAAGATAGCGTCGAGCGCGAGCGAAGCGAACATCAGCGGCTGAGACACGCGCATCAGTTGATTTGCCCAGTTGTATCCATCTTCTTTAGCAAAACTGGTCGCTAACAACACACAGAGCGCAGGCAATCCGACCACTAACATCAGTCCAAACTGCTCTGAGCTTTTATAAAATAATGAGAGTAATCGAGTACGATCTTCGTTGAAGGTCAGCGACACGATGCCCGCCAAATAGCCTCGGCATAGAAAAAACGTGACGCAGATAAAAAACAGAGGCGTGCTCGCGCGCCCCTCTTTATCCAGATAACGCGCTCGTTCGACGAACGCCGTTCCGTTGCCAGATCTTTTCATGAAAGTAATAACCTACCGTATTCACTAATGGCTCTATCAGTGCCACGGCACCACCCATGACCACATCGCCTGTCATTACCCAAACCACTGTAAAAGCGATCGAGAAATGCATGACTGCAAAACTTGCTGTCTTAATCATAATGCCCTCCATTCCTGTCTATTGAAATGATAGCAATTACGATTTGCATTTCTAATTATAAAAACCGATTAAACCGCTCGCTTAAGTTGCTCACGCAATGTTTTAATATCGTCACGCAACTGTGCTGCCTTCTCAAACTCGAGGTTCTGCGCGGCCGCGTACATTTCTTTCTCTTTCGCTTCGATTTCTTTAATCACCGCGTTCGTGTCTTTAATCATCACGGTCCGCGGGTCATACCCTGAAGCCACTTCAGCCACCGCTTTCGCAGCACGGTTCTTACGGTTCGCACCGCCCTGACCAAGATCCATCACGTCAGTGACTTTCTTGTTCAGTTTTTGCGGCGTGATGCCATGCTCTTTATTAAATGCGATTTGCTTTTCACGACGACGATCCGTTTCTTCTATCGCTCGCTGCATCGATCCGGTGATTCTGTCACCGTACAGGATTGCTTTACCGTTCACGTTACGTGCTGCACGACCGATAGTTTGTATCAACGAGCGATCCGAACGCAAGAAGCCTTCTTTATCTGCATCGAGAATCGCAACAAGCGATACTTCTGGCATGTCGAGACCCTCACGGAGCAAGTTAATCCCCACCAGTACATCAAATTTACCCAGCCGTAAATCGCGGATAATCTCCATGCGCTCAACCGTATCAATATCCGAGTGAAGATAACGCACTCGAATGCCGTGCTCGTCTAGATAGTCGCTCAAATCCTCCGCCATCTTTTTGGTCAAGGTCGTAGCCAGCACACGCTCTTCTTTCTCGACACGTAAACGCACCTCGGACATCAAGTCATCCACCTGCGATGCCACCGGGCGTACTTCGATAATGGGATCGACCAAGCCCGTCGGACGCACGACTTGCTCAACGACTTCACCACTGCTGCGCTCAAGTTCATACTTGCCTGGCGTCGCCGACACATAAACGGTTTGTGGCGCGATGGCTTCGAATTCGTCAAACTTTAATGGGCGGTTATCTAACGCGCTCGGAAGTCGGAAGCCGTACTCAACTAAGTTCTCTTTACGAGAACGGTCGCCTTTATACATCGCGCCCACCTGTGACACCGTCACATGCGACTCATCAATAATGAGCAACGCATCATCGGGCAGGTAATCCATTAATGTCGGCGGTGGCTCGCCAGGTGCTCGTCCGGAGAGGTATCGTGAGTAGTTTTCGATACCCGAGCAGTAACCGAGCTCCAACATCATCTCGATATCAAATTGGGTGCGTTGATTAATGCGCTGTTCTTCGAGCAGTTTATTTTGTTTCAGCAACATATCGCGACGATCTTTTAATTCGTCTTTGATTTTCTCGATCGCTTCAACCAAGACTTCGCGTGGCGTTACATAGTGCGTCTTAGGATAAATCGTCGCCCGTGCCACATCGGCTTCGGTGACCTGACCTGTCAGCGGTTCAAAAAAGCTAATGCGATCCACTTCGTTATCAAATAGCTCAACGCGCACCGCAAGTTCTTCTGATTCAGCGGGAAAGATGTCAATCACCTCCCCACGGACTCGATAGGTGCCACGCTCAAAAGCGGCATCATTACGTTTATATTGTAGTTGTGCTAAACGGCGCAAAATGTCGCGCTGATCGAGGATATCGCCGCGCCGTAAATGCAACATCATTTTCATATAGGATTCCGGGTCACCCAACCCGTAAATCGCTGAAACCGAAGCAACCAAAACAACATCGCGGCGTTCCATCAAGGCTTTTGTCGCCGAAAGACGCATTTGTTCAATGTGGTCATTTATTGATGCATCTTTTTCGATAAAGGTGTCGGTGGTCGGCACATAGGCTTCAGGCTGGTAGTAGTCATAGTACGAAACAAAATACTCCACCGCGTTGTTTGGGAAAAACTCTTTCATTTCACCATACAACTGCGCCGCCAAGGTCTTATTGTGTGCCAGGATGAGCGTCGGGCGTTGCGACTGAGCAATCACATTGGCCATCGTAAAAGTTTTACCCGACCCTGTGACGCCAAGTAAAGTTTGATGCGCGAGACCCGCGTCTAAATTTTCTAACAGTTTTTCAATTGCCGCAGGCTGATCACCTGCTGGCTGGTAGCTCGATACTAATTCAAATGCTTTACTCACCAACCCTCCTCAGCTCACGCGTAAACCATAGATAGGCGATAGCCGCTGTAATGATATTCGCCACCACACCGCCGATAAATAGACCGTGCAAATCGGCGAGTAGACTCCCTAAGTAGGACAGAGGTACGAAAAAAACAAACAAGCGGATGACACTCAAGCCAAGCGCACGCATCGGCTTATGGATAGCATTGAAGCTCGAGTTCGAGAGAATGATCCAACCTTGAAAGCCATAGCCAATCGGCATAATGTAAATAAACAGTTCAACGATTCGTGCCACTTCTTGCTCTTTGGCAAACGCCATCGCTATCCACGGTGCGGTAATCGCCATAGCCGCGTATATAACCAGTTGAATCGCAAACACCGCTTTTAATGCTTTGCCATACGCCTCTCGTACCCGATCGACGCGGTTGGCACCAAAGTTTTGGCTAATCAGCGGCGGCAGCGACATTGATAGTGCTAAAATAATGATACTCGCAAGCGACTCGAGTCGAGTACCAACGCCAAACGCGGCTACAGCAGCAGCACCGTAGGATGCGATGATCGCCGTCATTACTGACATCGCAAGTGGCGTGAGGATATTGGCCCCGGCTGCCGGCAAGCCAATTTTTAGAATCGCGCGCGCGGCATCGAGCCATTCACGAAATAAGCCGCGCGTTGTTTCAATACGCACACGTATGAGCTGTTTACGACTCAATAACCAGAACACTAATATAACGCCACTAAACCATGAGATGACACTTGCCAGCGCCGCGCCCTCGATGCCCATAGCAGGAATCGGGCCCCAACCAAAAATCAAAATGGGATCAAAAATGGCGTTTGCTAATCCACCCGATGCCATAATTAATGACGGCGTTCGGGTATCGCCCGACGCCCTGAGTACGGCATTGCCGACCATGGGTGTAACCAGCATGACACTGCCTGCAAACCAGAGCGTCATGTATTCACGGATCAACGGTAGTAAACGTTGCTGCGCTTGCAAAAGGGTAAAGATACTGTCCATGAAAATATAGCCAATGGCTGACAGCATCAACACTAATAAAGCGGAAACGGAGAGCGCAGCAAAGCCATCAAACTGGGCTTCTTCTGGTTTGTCACGACCGTATTTTCGTGCAATCACAGCTGACGTGCCAATCCCTAAGCCAATGGTGAGACTCACGACCGTAAAGGTGATGGGGAAGGTAAAGCTGACTGCGGCAAGAGGGTCAGTGCCAAGCAAACTAATAAAGAAGGTATCAACAACATTAAAGCTTATCAGCGTTGCCACGCCAAAAATAACGGGCCATGTCATTTCCCACAGCGTTTTTCCAACCGGCGCGTTAATAAGACTCCGAGATGCGTCGGTTGTAGCCATGAAAATACCTCCTCTTGAATAAACCCCGTCAGTGTACAGCAAACACCCATTGTTTGGCTATGTTGATAGACTTTAATGGCGCCGATCCGTATAGTAGAAAGCAGTTTATATAGGCAAAATCGGAAGGAATTCGTAGTGGACTATCAGCTATCAAAGCGCGTTAATTCTATCCAACCTTCTCCAACACTCGCGGTGACCCAAAAAGCCAACGAGTTAAGAAGCGCGGGTAAAGATGTTATTGGTTTAGGTGTGGGTGAGCCCGATTTTGATACACCCGACTTCATCAAGCAGGCCGCCATCGAGGCTATTCAAGCAGGTAAAACCAAATATACTGCAGTGGATGGCATCACCGAGCTTAAGCAAGCGGTCGCTGATAAGTTCAAGCGAGACAATCAGCTCGATTACGGACTCAATGAGATTATCGTGTCCGCCGGGGGTAAGCACAGTATTTTTAACTTACTGAGTGCCTGGCTTAATCCAGGTGATGAAGTCATTATCCCTGCACCTTACTGGGTCTCATACCCCGACATGGTTAAGCTGGTTGAGGCCGAACCCGTTATCGTGCACACCGAGTTAGAGCAACGCTTTAAAATCACACCGGATCAATTACGCAACGCATTAACGGACAAAACACGTTTGATGTTTATTAACAGTCCATCCAACCCAAGTGGTACTGCGTATTCGGCAGAGGAATTACGCGCGCTTGCCGATGTGTTGGTCGATTTCCCCAATGTGCTGATTGCCACAGACGATATGTACGAGCATATTTTGTGGGACCGCAGTCAGTTTGCCAATATTGTTATGGTTGCGCCCGAGTTACGCGAACGTACTGTGATTTTATCGGGCGTATCTAAAGCCTACGCGATGACTGGTTGGCGTATCGGCTACGCAGCGGGTCCAGCGCCCATTATTGCGGCGATGAAAAAAATACAATCACAAAGCACCTCGAACCCCACCAGTATTAGCCAGCATGCCGCAGCCGCTGCTTTAAATGGCGATCAAAGTTGCATCGATACCATGATCAGTGCATTCAAGCAGCGTCACGACTATTTAGTGAACGCATTAAATGCCATTGATGGTATCGAGTGCGTCGAAGGCGATGGTACTTTCTACACCTTTGCTCGTATCCAGGGTCTCATGAGTAAAGCCGGTGTCACTAGCGACATTGAATTATGCGAGAAGCTATTAACCGAAGCCAATGTTGCATTGGTACCAGGATCCGCTTTTGGTACTGATGGATACTGCCGTTTATCATTTGCAACGAGTTTAGATACCTTGAAAGAGGCCGTGACTCGCATCAGTGCCTTTGCAGATAAGCTCAGTTAAAACTTAGATTTATAAACATTAAAGCCCCGTTAGCTCGCTAACGGGGCTTTTTTTTAACTTTGCTCGCTCTGTAAAGGGCCAACCTGAGTAGTAAAGCCGCCAACACAATGAGACATTTTTATTACAATACAGTACGCTTAGCCATCACTGTTGCTCAGTTAAGTTATACAACTCATGCGTCGTTTATTCGCTTCAGCAACCGCAAAACCCTTGCCAAGAGCGTTTAAAAAACACCCAAATTAAATAAGAAATACACAAGTTGCTGATTCTTCGGGCAATCTTACTGGGGTGTTAAAGCAATACTTTTATGTTTTTATTATAAATAAATAACCAATTGTTTTTAAATACATTTTTTTGGAAAAGCTATTTTCTGAACAATCGTTAATTTTGCCTACAAACCGCACTAAACGTACTATTTCACACACTTAAGCACAGGGTTATCCACAGAATCCGTGGATAAGATCCTGTAGGCATTGGCTGATGTGGATTTCAGCGATATGTGGATATCCTCAGCAACTAACAAAACATTACTTTCGTTATAGGCTAATTTGTGACAGTCACTTGACATTTCTTTATAGAGGCATTAGCCCGTTGTTTTCAGTGTTAGGCTACAAAATAAACACTCGAACAAGATTTAATCAGTCAAACTAAAAAACAACAAAAATACTGTATCTCTAGTTGACAGGCGCGGCATAGGTCTTTAATATTCGACGCCGTTAAGACGTGTTCCCCAGTAGCTCAGTTGGTTAGAGCGGTGGACTGTTAATCCATGTGTCGTTGGTTCGAATCCAACCTGGGGAGCCAACGCGTTTTAACTCTGCAATAGTTTTATTGTTCCCCAGTAGCTCAGTTGGTTAGAGCGGTGGACTGTTAATCCATGTGTCGTTGGTTCGAATCCAACCTGGGGAGCCATCTCTTAAAGTTCCAATTACGCCCAAAGCCTTACTAATTGCTCCTGTGTAGTACCCTCTGCGCCTTGTTTTATCCACTGTGCAATATTGTCTGCCATATTCGGCCATTCATACTCTAGTGGCTTGTTCTGACCGCTCAACAACCAAGTTCGCACGTTATCCTCGGTAATCTCGCTCATCACCTGAGCTAACTGGTTAGTTGCCAGTAGCTTGGCATTCCAGTGTTGTTCAAATTGTCCTTTTAGTGGCTTCACCGCGAACTGCTTATCGCCTTGTAACGCTTCGCAGGTCGTCTCAAAACCCGCGTTGGCCAATACATATTCAGCGCTCTCAAATTGACGCTTAAAACTCTCCCGTGAAGGCGGAAAACCGAATATATGTGGGGCATCAAGATTGTCTGTGCTCTTTATACTCGGATGAAACACCGAGAATTGATACGATTTTAGTGGAATCAACGCATCGACTACATGCTCTAGGTTCTCAAATGGTAAGTAAACAAGAACGTGGCGTTGGCTCACGCCTGATTCAGGAGCGTGTTCTCTTACGATCGGAGCAATGCAATTATCAAGTGGCTGCCAATGCATGCCTAACCAGCGCGATGCGGGTGCAAAATAATCAATTAAACCTCGTTGAAAAAGATTCAATTTAGAGTACAGCGATGGCTCTTTAAATGCATACTGCCGCCCTATACCAATGCACGGCTTCTTTGACCGCTTGGCAGCCCATGCAGTGACGGGCTCATAATCACTTAATACCAAGTCGTAAGCCGACAAGTCGATGCTATTAACGTCTGACCAAAACTGCTTTAGTGAGTTATTACGGCAGGTATTCAAGTAGTCAACGCGACCATTTTGTGTTGCAAAACTGAGACCTTGACGCCATTGATAGTCACCGAACGCACTCATATCAAATAAACGGCTGGGAGCACGTCCTGAAATAAGATAATCGACATCAACCGCGTGGTGGTTTAGCCATTTTGATAGTGTGTGACAACGGCTCAAATGTCCGTTACCCGTTCCTTGAATACCGAACAATATTCGCATAGTTAACCTTAGAATGCAGAATGGATAAGAAAGAAGGTTTCGACAAAGGTGATGCCAAGTAGTGCGCCTACGCAGACATCAGACACATAGTGAGCGCCTACTACCACCCGTGAAATGCCAACCGCGCAAGCCCAAGGCAATAAACAGAGTGCAATCATTGGGTAGTAATAAGAGAGGCAAGTAATGAAGATAAACGCCGCGCACGTATGCCCAGAAGGAAAGCTAAATTCATCCTGCGCAACAAAGAGCTTTTTCTGAACCAGCAGCGCTGTCGGACGCGCGCGCTTGAACTTATTTTTTAACCACCAGTACAGCGGTCTTTCAAACAAGAATATGGCGGCACAGGCGGCAAAAAACGATTGTCCGTCGGCGCTGTGCAACATCAATAGCAGCCCGAACAGTACATACCAATAGCCATCACCGGAACGGGAGAAGCACTCGGCACTGAAGGCGATCCAACGGCGTTGGTTTAAACGATGTATGCGAGCGAACCAGCTTAAATCGACGCGTAACGCGGTTTCTTGTAATGCTGTTAACCAGACCATGACAATGCCCCGTTTATTGGCTTGCGTGTTACATTGCGCTAACAAAATGACAGTCGCGAGTCAGTTACGTTAAATATCAATGACAACATGACTGGGTTATTACCACTTCTATTGACCTCCATCTGTTGTTTATCAACACCAAAACACCGATAATAGGCGCTGATTTAAATGACGTGTGGAAGAATCGAATGACGGACTACTTACTGCTGCTGATTGGCACCGTATTGGTCAACAATTTTGTGCTGGTTAAATTTTTAGGGCTCTGCCCTTTTATGGGTGTATCGAACAAACTCGATACCGCCATTGGTATGTCAGCGGCCACCACATTTGTTTTAACCCTTGCGTCCGTCTGTAGTTACCTTGTCAACCAGTACTTGCTTGAGCCGCTGGGCCTCATGGCGTTGCAAACATTGAGCTTTATATTGGTTATTGCCGTGGTTGTGCAATTTACCGAGATGGTTGTACACAAAACCAGTCCCACGTTATATCGTCTACTGGGGATATTCCTACCGCTCATTACGACAAATTGTGCAGTGCTGGGCGTCGCGCTTTTAAACATTAATGAACAACACAACTTTGTACAGTCGATCGTATATGGTTTTGGTGCCGCAGTAGGCTTCTCACTCGTTCTCATTTTATTTTCTGGTATTCGCGAGCGGCTTGCTGCCGCCGATGTGCCGCAGGCTTTTAAAGGCTCGGCGATTGCGATGATTACCGCAGGCTTGATGTCGCTCGCATTCATGGGCTTTAGTGGTTTGGTGACGCAGTAATGAGTTTTGTCGTTGGTTTACTTGCTATTGGCGCTTTAGCGCTGATATTTGGCTTAATTTTAGGTTTCGCCGCCATAAAATTTAAAGTGGAAAGCGATCCTATCGTTGAGCAAATTGATGAAATATTGCCGCAAACGCAGTGCGGTCAATGCGGCTATCCGGGCTGTCGACCTTATGCGGAGGCGATAGCCAATGGTGACGAAATTAATAAATGTCCACCGGGTGGCGAAGCAACCATTAAAAAGCTTGCTGATCTCATGGGTGTCGAAGCGAAACCGCTGGACTCTGCTCACGGCGAAGAAAGTGTCAAAAAAGTTGCCGTGATTCGCGAAGATGAGTGCATTGGTTGTACCAAGTGTATTCAGGCGTGTCCGGTTGATGCCATCTTAGGCGCAGCAAAACAGATGCATACCGTGATTGAACATGAATGCACGGGCTGTGACTTGTGCGTTGAGCCTTGCCCTGTCGACTGTATTGATATGGTGGAGGTCGAGACGAAGCCAGAGACATGGCAATGGAACCTCGATAGCGTCAAGCAGAATATTTATAAAGCCGATACCATTCCGGTCAAAGTGGTGGAGTAAGACGATGCAAGACATCAAGCAGTTCGTTGAGTCAGGTCAAATTGCCCGCTTCCCAGGCGGCATTCATCCACCCGAACGGAAGCAGCCCGCCAGTGAACAACCGCTGAGTCGTGTGCCATACGCTGCCGAGCTTATTCTGCCATTGCGCCAACATATTGGACTGTCTGGGCAATGTACCGTCGCAGTGGGCGAGCGCGTTTTAAAAGGTCAGCCTTTAACGGATGCAGCTTTGCATCAAGGGCTGCCGTTGCATGCCCCCACTTCAGGCACAGTAAAAGCCATTGAACAACGTCCGATGTCGCACGCGTCGGGCCTGCCAGAACAAGCCATTATCATCAGCCCCGACGGCGAGGATGAATGGCGCGAGCGCCACCCTCTGGTTGATTACCAGCAGCATGATAAAGCCGAGTTGTTAGATATCATTCAAGCCGCAGGTGTTGCAGGCTTGGGTGGTGCCGGGTTCCCTACCTCGCAAAAACTGGCGCAACAAAAACCAGTAAGTTACCTCATTATTAACGGCGTTGAATGCGAACCTTATATTTGTGCCGATGACCGTTTAATGCGTGAGTACGCGCAAGCGATCGTGCTCGGTATGAGAATTTTGGCGTACATCACGGGCGCCGATACAACCTTGCTTGCCATCGAAGACAATAAGCCCGAGGCTATCGAAAGCATGCGCGTAGCGATAGCGGAATATGATGATATTGAACTGCGCGTGGTACCCACCAAGTACCCCTCCGGTGGCGAAAAACAACTCATCCAATTGCTCACTGGGCATGAGGTGCCGAGCAAACAACTCCCCATTGAGATGGGTATCATTATGCAAAATGTGGGGACGGCCTTTGCTGTTAAAGAGGCCGTCATTGACGATAAGCCATTAATCGAGCGCGTCGTGACACTCACCGGTGAATGTATTGAACACCCTGGAAACGTCTGGGCGCCGCTTGGAACCCCCGTGGATGCCCTGCTTGACTACGCTGGCTTCAAACCAGAGAAAGACCAACGCGTCATCATGGGTGGTCCAATGATGGGCTTCACATTGCCTATCACCGCCGTTCCCGTTGTGAAGACGACCAACTGTATTTTAGTCCCCAGTAAGCAAGAACTTCCGCCCCCGGGTGATGAAATGGCATGTATTCGCTGTGGCGCCTGTGCGGAAGTATGCCCAGCTAGCCTGCAACCGCAGCAGTTGCAGTGGTTGGCAAAAGCCAAAGATTATCCAGCACTTGAAGAAAATAATCTGTTTGACTGTATCGAGTGTGGTGCATGTGCCTTTGTTTGCCCGAGCGAAATCCCTCTCGTCCACTATTATCGTCAAGCGAAGTCACAGATACGTAACCAGGCACGTGAACAAGCCAAAGCGGAACTTGCCAAACAACGCTTTGAAGCTCGCCAGGCGCGTTTAGAGCGGGAGAAAGAAGAACGTTTAGAGCGTCACCGAAAAGCGGCAGAAGCGCGTAAACAGATGCAGCAACAACAAGCTGAAGAAGCGCCTCAACAAGAAGCTAGCCACGACGGTAAATCGTCGGCGGTAGCGGCTGCGATTGCCCGTGCGAAAGCCAAAAAGGCGGCGCAAGAGGGTGGCAACGCTGCTGCTGAACAACCGACAGGTTCGCAACCTGAAGAAAAGTCTAAGAAGTCAGCGGCAGTAGCCGCCGCTATCGAGCGAGCCAAAGCGAAGAAAGCTGCACAGCAGGCAGCGAGTGAATCCGAAGCAGGCGCTGACAGGAGCGCTGGAAGCGAAGCGAGTGACGAAGCCACCGCACAACCCCGCCCCGCGCAAGATAAGTCGGCAGCCGTTGCGGCAGCGATTGCTCGCGCGAAAAAGAAGAAACAAGCGCGCGATCAGGAGGATAAACAATAATGAGTTTTAAAGTGGCAGCCGCCCCACATGGTCACAGTCAAAAAAAGACCAACCAAGTGATGGCATGGGTGGTATTTGCGCTCATTCCTGGGGTGCTCATTCAATCGTATTTCTTTGGTTGGGGTGTTTGGTTTCAAATTCTAATTGCAGTCAGTGTCGCCTATCTGTCTGAGTCAATCTGTGTTTGGGCGCGTGAACGCAGCGCGCGTCAGGCACTGCGCGATAATACCGCACTTGTCACTGCAGTATTGCTTGCTATCAGTATTCCGCCTCTAGCGCCCTGGTGGATTATCGTGATCGGCACGCTATTTTCAATTGTGGTCGTCAAGCAGGTCTATGGCGGTATGGGTCAGAACATCTTTAATCCTGCTATGGCGGGCTACGTACTGCTGCTTATTTCGTTCCCTGTGCAAATGACGCACTGGTTACCCGCCGCTCCAATTGCGCCTTATGATTTGGGCATCTGGCAAACGCTGCACACCATCATCTTTGAATACACACCTTCAGGCTATGATGTTGAGCAATTACGCACGACGATCGATGGCATCTCCATGGCAACCCCACTGGATGGTGTAAAAACCGCGCTTGACCAAGGACAAATCCTCGCTGAGGCTTATCAACAACCCATGATGGCAAGCCTCGCCGGTATCGGTTGGCAGTGGCTTAACTTGGGCTTTTTACTCGGCGGCGCCATTTTGTTGCAACAGCGCGTTATTCGTTGGCATATCCCCGTTGGATTTCTTGCCGGTTTGCTTATTCCCAGCTTCCTAGCACATATTTTTGCACCGAGTGTGATGCCTGGTCCGGTATTTCATGCCCTGAGCGGTGCGACCATGCTTGGCGCTTTCTTTATCGCGACCGATCCCGTATCGGCCGCCACATCCGATCGCGGTCGTTTATTGTTTGGCCTACTGATTGGTGTATTGGTTTGGATAATTAGAACCTGGGGCGGCTACCCAGATGCCGTGGCGTTCGCAGTCTTGCTCGCCAACCTGTGTGTACCTATCATCGATCGTTACACTCGCCCCACGGTATACGGTCATCATGTAGGAGCGAAACATGACACTGAATAGCATGCAGAAGAACGGCTTGTTGCTCGGTCTATTCGCGCTCGTTTCGACCGGTTTGGTGCTGGGTGTAGAAGCGCTGACCAAGGAAGCTATCGGTGAACAACAACGCGCGCAAACACTTGCGTCATTGAATGAGATTATTCCACCAACGCTGCATGACAACGATCTTTATCACTCGTGTGGTCTGCTCTCAGAACCAGCGCTGAGCGAGCAACCTGTTCCCGTATACCGAGGTTATTTAGCAGGTGAACCGAGTGCGCTTGCCGTCGAGGCGGTCGCCCCCAATGGTTACTCGGGCAAAATTCGCTTACTTGTAGCGATTAAACCCAGCGGTGAGGTACTTGGTGTCAGAACACTTCAACACCAAGAAACACCTGGCCTTGGCGATAAAATTGAAAAACAAAAGAGTGATTGGATAACCTCGTTTGCTGGCAAACGCTTGCGAAGCCAAGACGACGAACGTTGGGCGGTTCAGCGTGACGGGGGTATGTTTGACCAGTTTACCGGCGCCACAATAACACCACGCGCTGTGGTCGGCGCGGTAAAATCGGCGACGTGGTATTTGCAGCAAAACAGTACCCAACTGTTCCAAACATCATTACCGAATTGTCATTCTGCTTTGGAAGGTGAAAGCCATGAGTGAATTTAAGACGCTAACCAAACAGGGTTTATGGGAAAATAACCCCGCCCTCGTTCAGCTGCTCGGGCTTTGCCCATTGCTCGCAGTGACAGCCTCCGTGACCAACGCATTGGGCCTGGGTCTTGCGACCTTATTTGTGCTGATAGGCTCTAATATTACCGTATCCTTGGTCCGCCAATGGGTTCCGCAAGAAATACGGATTCCTGTCTTTGTAATGGTTATCGCCACATTCGTGACCATAATCCAGTTGCTAATGAATGCCTATGTATATCAACTGTATCAGACCCTAGGTATCTTCATCCCGCTGATCGTGACCAACTGCGCGATTATTGGGCGCGCAGAGGCCTATGCCTCTAAAAATAAGTGGAACTATGCCGCAGTGGATGGCCTTATGATGGGTCTTGGCTTTGCCGCCGTTCTAGTTGTGTTAGGTGGGCTGCGCGAAGTACTCGGTAATGGCACCCTGTTTGACGGTGCTGAGCTCCTTTTAGGCGAGTGGGCTAAACAATTACGTATCGAACTATTCAGCCTCGATTATCCACTTCTGTTAGCTATTCTACCGCCAGGTGCATTTATCGGTATGGGCTTTATTATTGCGATAAAAAATCGTATTGATGCTAAACGCGCACAGTTACACAAAACCGAGAAGACCGTCACCCGTGCTCGCGTGACCGCTGAAAGTTAAACACTATGAATAAAGATAAACGTTACCAAATTTTAAGCCGTTTACGGGATAACAACCCGAATCCAACCACTGAGTTAGAGTATGAATCCCCTTTCCAGTTGCTGATCGCCGTATTGTTATCGGCGCAAGCAACCGACGTGGGTGTTAATAAGGCGACACGAAAGCTATTTCCTGCTGCGCCAACCGCAGAAACAATGCTTGCGCTTGGCGTTGATGGAATTAAGGATTACATCAAAACCATTGGCTTGTTCAACTCAAAAGCAGAGAACGCCTACAAGACGTGCAAGATATTAGTGGAGCAGTATAACGGTGAAGTACCTGAGAGCCGCGAGGCACTTGAGGCATTACCGGGGGTCGGACGCAAAACAGCTAACGTTGTGCTTAACACGGCATTCGGTTGGCCCACCATCGCGGTGGATACGCACATTTACCGTGTATCGAACCGAACCAAATTGGCCCCTGGTAAAAACGTCAATGAGGTTGAGCAAAAGCTTCTAAAAGTCGTTCCTAAAGAATTTAAAGTCGATGTTCATCACTGGCTCATCTTGCACGGGCGTTACACCTGTGTCGCACGAAAACCCAGGTGTGGCAGCTGTATAATCGAAGACTTGTGTGAGTTTAAAGATAAAACCAGCGATTAAAATTCAACACCCGAAGGCTTACTGAGCTGGACAATAACGCGGCGGTTCTTCTGGCGGCCTATCTCATTATCATTGTGTTCGATAGGTCGGTCTTCACCATGCGCCACCGTCTCAATGCGCTCCGCATTAATGCCGCGTTCGACAAAAAATGCTTTGATCGTATTAGCGCGTTCTTCTGTCAGCGTTTGGTTAGGTTCGCGCGCACCCAATGCGTCAGTGTATGAATCAATCAATACAAGATCTAGGTTGGTATCCACCTTCAAGTAATCACTGATTTGTTTCAGCTTACGTTGCGAACTGACTGTCAGCTCGTCACTGTCAGCTTCGTGATTCAGCACGGTATATGCGATATCTTCGAAGGAAAATGGCAGTAACGCATTAATACAGCCTTTAAATGCATCGTAAGCACTCCGGAAATTCACCGAAGAGATTGCGACAGCCACCTGATCGCGTTGGTTGTACCAATCCTGATAAAGAAAAGTAGGATATCGCCCCTTCTCTAATTCGGTCAGTAAAGTCCAAGCTGCTTTCTTCTCAAGTTCGCCGTTAAACTGCTTATACAAGTCCATACTACCAATAGCGTAACTATTCGCGCCGGGTTGCCAACGAGGCGGTACAGACTCAATACTAGCGACACCATATTCATCGGGTAACTGATGCATATCCAGCTTCATCGTTAGGTTGAGTTGCTTACTCGCCTCACTGTGAAATTGGACTTTACCAAAACGTGGGATCACGTGCTCTAACTCACAGTTAAGCTGCGTGTTATTAGCCATGTACCAAAGTGAATTATCTAAGTTGGCGCTGTAGTATCTAACCGCGTTTGCTTCGGCAAATGGGCTCGTACCAACACACATGCCACTCAACAGTAAAAACGTTGATAGCTTGGTTGTATTATTCACTCGCACACGCACCTCCATTGATCATCCGTATTCTGTATCGGTCAGACAGCAATAACCTTTAACCAAATCACAAGCAAAAAGCATGACTCTTTGGCATAATGGTCACTAGAAATTTATCAAATACAGGTGTGTTCATGTCAGGTTCCGAAGACTCACTTATGAAGCAGCGTTTTCGCGGCTACCTACCAGTCGTTATCGACGTAGAAACAGCAGGCTTTAATGCATCAACCGATGCCTTGTTAGAGATCGCAGCGGTCATCATGGATTTTGATGAAAATGGATTGCTCAAACCGGTTGAGAGTCACCAATACCATGTCGAACCCTTTGAAGGCGCTAATATCGAACAAGCTGCAATTGAGTTCAACGGTATTGATCCGCATTCAGAACTGCGCGGAGCGCTGCCCGAAGACGAAGTACTTAAAGCGCTATTCAAGCCGATTCGCAAGGCACAAAAGGCTGCAGGATGTCAGCGTTCGGTATTAGTTGGGCATAACTCGAATTTTGATCACAGCTTTCTGATGCGCGCTGCTGAGCGTGCGAATATTAAACGTAATCCGTTTCATCCGTTTGTCAGCTTTGATACCACGTCGTTGGCCGCCTTAACCCTAGGTCAAACAGTGCTGATTAAAGCCTGTAAAGCCGCCGGTATTGAGTTTGATCAAAAGCAGGCGCACTCTGCGCTGTACGATACGGAAAAAACCGCAGAGCTATTCTGCTGGATGGTTAATAAATGGAAAGACCTTGGTGGGTGGCCTCTCGCTGACCAACAGCCATAAAAAAACGCGCCAAATGGCGCGTTTTTTATGAATCGCTGTGAGCTATTATTACAGCTTGTCAGCGTTCTTAGACAAGTATGCTGCAACGCCTTCAGCGTTGTCTTTCATACCTTCTTTGCCTTCTTCCCAACCTGCTGGGCATACTTCACCGTGTTTCTGGTGGAAGTTCAACGCATCAACCATACGCAACATTTCATCAATGTTACGTCCTAATGGTAAGTCGTTAACCACTTGGTGACGTACAACACCGTCTTCGTCGATTAAGAACGAGCCACGGAACGCTACGCCCGCTTCTGGATGTTCAACGTCGTATGATTTACAGATGCTGTGACGAACGTCAGCAACCAATGGGTATTTAACTTGACCAATACCGCCATCGTCAGTTGCAGTGTTGCGCCATGCGCTGTGGGTGAATTGAGAATCGATTGAAACACCGATGACTTCAACACCACGCTTTTTGAACTCGTCCAAACGCTTATCGAACGCGATAAGCTCAGAAGGACATACGAAAGTGAAGTCTAACGGGTAGAAGAACAAGACCGCTTTCTTGCCTTTGATCGCATCAGAAAATTTAAAATCTTCTACGATTTCGCCAGAGCCCAATACCGCTGCTGCGGTAAAGTCAGGTGCTTTACGTCCTACTAAAACTGCCATTGATACTCTCCGTATTAAGTGAATGTTGGGCCGCATGCATGCGACCTAAATTAAAAGCTCTAATAAATATGGGGATCGAAGATAAAAGATCAACCCCTCACAATGCCGAATATTACTCGTCGCCTTCAGGTTGCGGGTGACGTGCTGCAACCTCAGTAATCAATTCTTGTAACTCGCCTTTTTGGAACATCTCAACGATGATGTCACAACCACCGATAAGCTCGCCCTCAACCCAAAGTTGTGGGAATGTTGGCCAGTCTGCATACTTCGGCAGTTCCGCGCGAATGTCGGGGTTCTGCAAAATATCGACATAAGCGAACGCTTGGCCACAGCCCATCAGCGCCTGCGAGGCCTGAGAAGAAAAGCCACAGCTCGGCAATTTAGGTGAGCCCTTCATGTATAGAAGGATTGGGTTTTCTTCAATCTGCTGTTTAATCTTGTCGATGGTTTCCATATCACCTCAAATCACTGTTTACGAATGGAATGGTTGATAAAAATACTCAAGTATTTTAACACATGCAACCCCCGAATGCTCTCTTTGAACGCTTTACACCCAGTACCGTAAATAATAAAAACTTATACTTGAAAAGAGAACCAGTCACCCTTATATATCGTATGAACAACAACAAAAGCTTGCACATTTATTTTGTGTAATACGCTATTTGCACTAAAAACTATGGAGAGAGATTATGGCATTTGAACTTCCCGCTCTTCCTTATGAGAAGAACGCACTCGAGCCACACATTTCAGAAGAAACCCTCGAATACCATTATGGCAAGCACCATGCGACTTACGTAAGCAAGCTAAATGATGCAGTCAAAGGCACCGATTTAGAAAGCAAATCACTCGAAGACATCATTAAGTCTGAGAAAGGTGGTTTGTTCAACAATGCAGCACAAGTATGGAACCACACGTTCTACTGGAATTGCTTGAAGCCCAATGGTGGCGGTGCTCCTACGGGTGCTATCGCGGATGCGATTAACGACAAATGGGGTTCTTTCGAGAAGTTCCAGGAAGAGTTTAACGCAAGCGCTGCAGGTAACTTCGGCTCAGGTTGGACTTGGTTAGTGAAGAAGTCTGACGGCTCTGTCGACATCATGAATACCGATGATGCAGACACCCCAGTTGCGCATGATGGTGTAACGCCGCTGCTAACTGTTGATGTTTGGGAACACGCATACTACATCGATTATCGTAACTCACGTCCTAACTACTTAGAAGCTTTCTGGAAGCTACTAAACTGGGATTTCGTGAACAAAAACTTTGCTTAATTGAGCTCAGTTTAACGATTAAAAAGCCAGCAATTGCTGGCTTTTTTTATGTCGATCCTACCGTTTTCGAAAAAAGCGATTGCCTCAATCGACTAAGTTGGAAGGAATGTCACCACGCAAACTATGCCAAATTTCCGCCGACTCATAACCGTACCGACGAACCAGGTTCACTGACTCGTTATAGTCACCCTTCTTAGCTACATTATCGAGGTTGTGGTAATAGTCTCGTGCTAACTGACGTGCTTCAGGTGATGAGAAATAGAACTGACCAATGCGTGAGTACAAGCCTTTAAAGCCGTTCAACACCAACACATAGATTGGGTTACCAGACGCCATCGCCAAATCATGATTAAGTTGGTAATCAAAGTCGGCAAAACGTTCAGCATCGTCGGCGAGTTCATCGGTATTCGACAGCAGCTCAACCACTCTTTCAGGGTTGTGACGAATCGCGGCACGGATGTAAATGGCACTGATATTGGTGCGAGCTGACAATAACTGATCGACCAACTCGGGCATACCATCTTCGTCTAGGCGAGCTAAGGTTTCAAGGATATTAAGACCTGACGTCTCCCAGAAATTATTGACCTTCGTTGGCTTGCCATGTTGGATCGTAAGCCAACCATCCCGTGCTAAACGCTGTAACACTTCTCGGAGTGTTGTACGAGTCACACCAATGAGCTCTGACAGTTCACGCTCTGCGGGAAGGATCGTACCTGGAGCAAAATGCCCGTTCCAGATTGACTTAACGATGTACTCCTCGGCAAAACCTGCCGGACTCTTTGCTTTAATGATCATTGTTACGCCTGTTTCATTATCAATCGTGTGATTCTATCAGTGTTATATGAGGTCGGACAAGCAAACTGATTGTTATCGACAAGCCATTTGCTTTTCGGCTATGTTATAGCGCTTAAACTCATATTTGGATACATCTCATCATGCGAATCTACCTTTGGCCAAGTCAGCGCAATGCTTGGTTGGCGCTGTTTCTAATTTCATTATCATTATTGGCTGTTGCCGCCTACTTTCAGTATGGTTTAGGGCTAGAGCCATGTGTGAAATGTGTGTATCAACGCATGGCTGTCATCGGTATCGCGGTGTTCTCACTGCTCGGTTATCTGGGCTCAAGCAATCCATTGATCCGCTTAACTGCGTTAGCAGGCGTGCTATATTCCGCCATTGAAGGTCTGCTCATCGCCTATGACCATTGGGATCTACAAGCGTCCAAGAATGCCTTTTTTGCGGTATGTGAGAGTGCCCCGAATTTTCCGACATGGGCGCCACTACATGAATGGCTGCCAAGTTATTTTGCTGCACCGGGTCTGTGTGGCGATATTGATTGGTCGTTTTTAGGTGCCACCATGCCTGCATGGATGACGTTTATCTTCGCGGGCGTGACACTGGTTGTCACCGTCGCAACCATAAGCCACATCTGGCACAAATTGCGCTAAAGAGGCCAAGTGACGATACGATCTTCTAGCTCGCCCCGAAACGTTGTTTCACTGACACAATGACCGGCTACATGGTAGCCGGCTTGTTGCATCGCTTGCTTACTCCCCTGATGGCGTAATGGATGCCATTCAGGTATCGGTTGACCTTGTGCCCTCAGCCTGTATGCACAGGTTTTAGGCATGAAGTCAACTGAGTCAACGTTATCTAAAGTCAATTGCACACACTCAGGCACTCGCTCTGCTCGATTAGCATAATCGCTGCACACAGCATGCTCCGTGTTTAACAACCGACAAGCCACATCAGTTTGATATAGGTTATCTTGTTCATCTAACAATTGATTAAGGCAACACTGCCCGCAACCATCACAAAGGGCCTCCCATTCACGATGGCTGAGTGCATGCAGTGGCTTATCAAACCAGTTCATCGAGGGAATCGAATACGGTCAGAAAGGTAACCGACCGCTGCCACAAAGTAGTGTGAACGATTCCAGCGCATCAATGCGTCATAGTTCGCGTAGGCGAGGTAAACACGTCCTTCTTTATCGTCAGGAATCACGACCGATGCTTCTATGTCGTCACGTTGCGGTAAAGGGCTGCCATCCATGCGCGTAATACCTAGCTTTTGCCATTCAGCAAGACCTTTCTTGGTATCAAGACCCGCCAATGAGGTATCAAACTGCTCAGGCAATTGCACTTGACGACCCCAAGTCACATCATCACGCCATCCAACAGAGCTGAGATAATTGGCAGCAGAAGCGAATACATCGCCATAGCTGTTCCAAATATCTTTTTTGCCATCGTTGTCGTAGTCCACGGCGTAACTCATGAACGAGCTTGGCATAAACTGCGTTTGTCCCATCGCCCCAGCCCACGAGCCTTTCATTTGTTCAGGGTCGATATGTCCATCCTGAATAATGGTCAGCGCTTGCCACAATTGCTTTTTAAAGAATGCCTCTCGACGGCCATCAAATGCGAGCGTGGTCAATGCAGAAACCACATCAAAGCCACCGGTGTAAGAACCAAAGTTTGTTTCAATGCCCCATAAGGCAACAATAAACCGTGGCTGCACACCGTACTTTTCACCGATTTCGTCAAGTAACTCTTTGTGCTCTTGGTATTTTTCTACGGCTTTTTGTGCTTTCCAATCCGGCACTGCCCTAGGTAGGTATGTATCTAGAGTCAGCTTGAACTCAGGCTGGTTTTTATCCAGTTCAACTGCGCGCTGATAGTATTTTACCTTTGCAAAAGCACGATCAAGCGTGTCTTGCGTATAGCCTTGCTCAAGCGCTTCTTTACGCAGTTGTTCAACGTACGACTGAAATTTTTGTTCAACATTGTCAGTCTGTTCGCTCGCTTGGTTTGACTCCGCTTGGTAAGCGTTCACGTGGCCACTCACCGCCATCGTCGACGCACTTACGATAAGCGCCAAAGTGCTCAAAGTTAACTTTTTCATAGCATGGACTCCTGTTGTGGCGGTAATTGCAGATAATAGCCTGGATCCGCCAAGTGCTGTTTTAATTCTTCAACGCTAATCCGAGCAAGTTGGTCGCGCTTGTCTAAATTTATCGTCATTATTTTATTGGGAGTGCCAAAGTGGCTAACTAAAGCCTCTGGCAATTCGTCAAAGTCACTTCCCATAGGAAGGTACAAATACGTATCGCTTTTTCTCGAGCTTTTAAATACGTCGCACAGCATGGTGTTAAACTCGCACTAAATAAATTCTTTTAATTCAGCTTCCAGCGCTCTCCAGCGCCAGCCCTGCTGCAGATCAGGTCGTGGCAGTTCAGCCCGATGATCCGCACTAAATTGCCAATGATACATTAAAAAGTCATTAATTTGCTTACGTGAAGTAACCAGCGCGGCATCAATGCTCAGCATCGATGCCAAGCCCTGAGCAGCCTTCTTAATACCATTAAACGCTGTTTTGTAGTTTGGCATGTCATCGAGTCTTTGCAAGGTCTGGGGCCAGTTTGACGCGTCCTCAGCAAGCGCTGATGCAATCTGCTCAATAATGGCTTCACCGGAATACTTGCGTGTCATCGGCGCTAAATCTTTAATTTTATACAGTTCTGACTTCGACTGTGGCATCTTACGTGACAACTCGAGTAACACGCCATCTTTAAAGATAAAGCCCAGCGGCATGTTTTCGCTAATCGCCTTATCTAAACGCCACGCTGCAAGTGTTTTCATGACTTGCAACTGCTTCTGATTAAGCTGCCAAGCGTTACCGACAAACAAATACAGTAAATGGTTAGGAATTGTTTGCGTCCGCTTACTCACTTGCAACTGACTTTCCTCAGTCACAATATCGGCAACATGGGCTTGTGTCACTTGCTCAGACAACCACGGATACATGGTATTTAAATAGCTTACATCCGCCGCGGCGTAGGCAAGTTGCTCATCGCTTAACGGGCGTTTTAACCAATCGGTCCGAGACTGACTTTTATCCAGCGTCACACCATCAAACAGTTGCTCGACTAGATTAGCGTAGCCAAGCGATGAACCCATGCCAATAAACCCGGCGGCTATCTGAGTATCGAACACGGCACGCGGCTTCAGGCCGCCAGACTGATGGAAGAACAGTTCGATGTCCTCGCCCCCAGCATGCAACACGGTCACCACGTCAGGATCGGCGATCAACTGCCACAACGCAGATAAGTCGATATCAATTAGAGGATCAATAATAAAGGTATCGCCATCTACATTCAGTTGCACAAGCCCGAGTTTGGCAAAATAGGTTTTTCGTCGAACGAATTCAGTATCAATAGCAAATGAGCCCGCTAAGCGGGCTCTTTGACAAAACTCAGTCAGCGTATCAGCGCTACTGATATAACGGTATCCAGTGTCTGGATGAGTTAACTTAGTCAATCTTTTTTCTCGTCTCTTAGCTCTTTACGCAGGATTTTTCCTACATTCGATTTTGGCAGCTCATCACGGAACTCAACCAATTTAGGTACTTTATAACCCGTTAGGTTCTCACGTGAAAAGTCGATAATCTCACGCTCGGTTAGCGACTTGTCTTTCTTGACGATGAATACTTTCACCACCTCGCCTGACGACTCGTGAGGGACACCCACTGCAGCGACTTCAAGCACTTTAGAATGATCCGCCAGCACGTCTTCGATTTCGTTCGGATAGACGTTAAAGCCCGATACCAAAATCATATCTTTCTTACGGTCGACGATTTTAAAATACCCGCGTTCGTCGCACGTTGCCATGTCGCCAGTCGCAAACCAGCCGTCTTTGATCGACTCAGCAGTTGCGTCTGGGCGATTCAGATAACCCACCATCACTTGCGGACCTTTGACATAAAGCTCGCCCGCTTCACCAATAGCGACCTCTTCACCACTATCCGGATCGCAAATTTTTACCTCAGTACTGGGTACAGGTAGACCAATGCTGCCGGTGTAATGTTCGATATCATATGGGTTCACGGTGACGACAGGGGCACACTCCGTTAAACCATAACCTTCAAGTAACCGCGACTTAGTCACGCGTTCCCAGTGCTCTGCAACTGATTTTTGCACAGCCATACCGCCACCCAACGCTACTTTGAGGTTGGAGAAGTCAAGATCCTTAAAGCCCTTAGCATTCAATAAGCCATTGAACAGCGTATTTACGCCCGAAATCATCGAGAACTTCACTTTGCCAAGTTCTTTTACAAAACCAGGCATATCACGGGGGTTGGTAATCAAGATATTGCGTCCACCGTGCTTAATAAAGGTCAAGCAATTGGCCGTTAACGCAAAGATGTGATAGAGCGGTAATGCCGTGATAATAATTTCTTCGCCATCGGACATAATCGGTGTAATGACCGACGAAACCTGCTCAAGGTTTGCCACCATATTGCGGTGTGACAACATGGCGCCTTTAGCAACACCGGTTGTGCCGCCAGTATATTGCAAAAAGGCGATATCGTCTCCGGTCAATGATGGCCGTTGATATGCGTTTTGCTTACCTTTATTGAGCGCCGTGTTGAAATCAACACGTTGCCCAATCGAATGACTCGGTACCATACGCTTGACGTATTTAACTACAAAGTTAACGAGCCAGCGCTTAGGTGCAGGTAGTAAGTCACCAATTTGCGTAGTGATGACTTTCTCAAGTTTTACATCTTTGGCAATTTTTTCGTAGGTGTTGGCAAAGTTTTCTAAGATGACCAACGCTTTCGATTGTGAGTCATTCAGTTGATGCTTTAATTCGCGTGGGGTGTATAGCGGATTAACATTAACGACCGTCATGCCTGCCGCCAGCACACCAAAAAGCGCAACGGGATACTGCAACAGATTTGGCATCATAATCGCAACCGCATCGCCCTTTTGTAAGCCTATGCTTTGCAGGTATCCCGCAAATTGCTTCGCCTTTTCGCCCAGCTCTGCAAACGACATCTCGCAATCCATATTAACGAATGCGGTCTTATCACCATACTTCTCGATGCTTTCTTCAAGGATATCAAGCAACGACGCATAGTGATCTGGATCGATCGTATCTGGCACTCCCGCGGGGTAATGTTTAAGCCAAATCTTTTCCATACTAGGCTCCAAAATTTATTTCTATAATTATTATGTAGAGTTCACGTAAACGTGAGCTTATCGGACCAGTTTATCTCAATGTCGCCCCTTGGCACAATCTAAGATGACGACACGTTGCGCACCAGCTTTGCAATATCCTCAGGACATTCCATGTGCACGTGATGCCCACCCGCCAGCTCAACCACCTGCAATTGCGGCACGCATTGACGCCATTGCGCGAGCGCTTTATTTAATTGAGCGTAACCTTTATTCCCTTTTATTAATACAACCGGCACGCGCAACTGGTTCAAAATTTGTTCAACCGCTCGCGCTGGAAGCCGATAAGGCGATGTTGTGCGAACACGCGGGTCGGCGCGCCAACACCACTCACCCTCAGCCGACACTTTAATGCCCCGCTCGACAATAACCTCGACCAATTCATTACTAAAGTCGGCGGTCTTTGCTCGCGCTAATACGGCGTGAGCTTTATCCGAGTATGGGCGCCAACGCGCACCTTGTGATTTCTTTCGCGACTGAAACCCCGATAACAATTGCTCATGTGCATCGTCGTTGTCTCCTGTGAGCAAACCAAAGGCTTCTATCAGCACCAAGTGAGAAACTTGCTTAGGTAACAAAGTAGTGACTATGTTGGCCACAAAGCCGCCCATCGAGTGTCCAATCAATGTGATGTCTCGCCAGTGCTGATTTTTTATCAGTTGCCACACATCATAAGCATAATCAGTAAAATGATAGTAGTTTCCCACGGGTCGATGGTCAGAGTAACCGTGCCCGGCCCAATCCAAGGCAATGATACCTTCATCGGAATCGTTTAGATGAGCGATAAGCGGCAAAAAAGAATGGCAGTTATCAAGCCACCCGTGCATGAGAAGATAGCGAGGATTATCGATGTTGCCCCAGCCTAGTCCTCTGAGGCAACCCCAATCGAGCGCGAACTCAAGCGGTTGAGCACGCTCTAACAACGATTGATACAACACGCTATTGCTTGTTTTTTCCGCCAGAATTATCGTCATGAACCCTTACCCGTGTTGGGTATGGGTAATAGTATGGACGATAGGGATAGGGTGCATAAAAATTGTGGCGAAACCATAACGGTGAATAGTCAATCCCGGTATCTACGCGCTCGGCCTCTTTCGGCCACAAATGATAGCCTGTCGCTTCAATGACTGGATAAACATAGGTGTACTCGTCGATCTTACCTTCTTGAGTTTTACCTACTTTACCCAGCACCGTTAAACTGCGCCCTTGCTTGTAGACTTGTGGATCAACGAAGCCGTTAATCACCGCTAAGAACCTGCCATCGGTATCGTCACTGACAAATGGTCGACCCCAGCTTTTTAGCGGAAAGTGCACCATTTCAATTACGGTGAAGCCTTCGTCGTTACGCACATCAGCAATAATGCCACCCCAGCGCGCCGATTGACCTACTGTGGCTGACGTATTGTTCTTCACTTGCGAGTATGACACCAACGCGTCTTCATTATCTGTTGCAATAGAATCAGGAAAAGAACTGCAGCCCGCTAATAACAGCGCACCCAGTGTTAAACTTGCGATACGTAACATAACGCCTCCTCAGGCATACAAGTCCAAACTAAACATTGACTCAACACGCTCGCGTTGTTCATTAAGCGCTACGGTTTGATATGCCGTAACCGCTTTTTGAGCAGACTGTGAGGGCTGATCGTACACAATGTTTAAATCTTGCCAACGTCGCGCTTGATCAGAGCTTTGTTGTCGACTTGGAATTTCAATCGGAGCACTTACTTTTTGCTGATCCGTTTGCTCATCGACACGGTTGCGTTCATCTGACGCAGCACGACGACTGGGCGAAACATAGCCTTGTACACCATTAATAGAACTTGATGACACAGGGTTCACAGAAGGCTCCTTAAAATACTTTGACTCGATTTATTATGGCGAGTTCCAATGAATTCTACAAGCTAACGACCTGGCAACTTTTTCCACGTAACTTCATTACGAACATACAGGGGTTCAAGTTCATCGGCCGATATCGCCTGTTGGTTATGCTGTTCAGCCCATACCAACATCGCTGCCGCTGTCGGTAACGTGCATTCGAGCGAGTCTGGCGCGGTCGGCATGGTGGCCACTAACTGCGGATAATAAGTTTGCCACCCCGTACCCACATAGCCTATTGACTCGTTCGTTTGAAAGCCATACTCAGACAGCAGTTCAGCTAAATTTAACTGGTCGGGCTTATTGACCTGGGCTCCGGCAAACGTTGTTAGTTGTTCGCCGTTTCGCTTATAAATGCGCCAATAAATTTCGCCCATACGCGCGTCAATGGCACTGATAACCCAGTCAGTCGGGTGTTTACGTACACCTTCAATAGCCATCGCATCAAGGCTACTGACACACTGCACAGGCAAGTCCGCGCCGAATGCTAACCCTTGCGCTATCGAAACGCCGATACGAACGCCAGTAAAACTACCAGGTCCGACACCAACGACAAGGCCGTTAACTGCACTTAATTGCGTATCGGCTTCTTTCAGCACCTCTTGAACAAAAGGTAGCAAACGCTGCGAGTGCTCCCGCGGGCTCTCCATTTCGCGACTGATCACTTTATCGCCTATCTGCAACGCGACCGAACAATTTTCTGTCGACGTATCAATGGCTAGTAGCGTTGGTTTCATTATAGGTATCCTTCAAAAACAGCATCGCACGACTCAGGTCACGCGTCCGCGACATTGGCGGTAAACTTTTTATAAAACGAGCACCATATTGGCGCGTCACTAAACGGTCATCGCACACCAGCAGCACACCCGAGTCGCGCTGGTCACGTATCAACCGGCCGGCCCCTTGTTTCAACGCAATAATGGCTTCGGGTAGCTGAATCGTGTGAAACGCGTCAACACCACGAAGTTTGGCGTCTTCTACACGGGCATTAAGCAACGGGTCATCGGGTGAGGCAAAGGGTAATTTATCAATAATAACACACCGTAGTGCGGCACCTCTCACATCAACACCTTCCCAAAATGATGAAGTGCCCAGTAACACAGCATTTCCCGCATCAGTGAATTTTTGCAAAATACTGCGTTTGCTGCCCTCGCCTTGCACCAGAATGGGTCGGTCAATTTTTTCGTCGAGTAAGGCCGCCACACGCTTTAACATACTATGGCTGGTAAAGAGTAAGAACGTCCCACCTTGATTCGCCTCAATGCATTGTTGCGCGAGTTCAGCCAAGTGTTGATCACGGTTGAACTGATTTGCGGGCGGTAAATAGCGTGGCAAGCACAACATTGCTTGATTAGCAAAATCGAATGGGCTCGCAAGTACGAGGGTTTCGGCGTCCCATAGCCCTAACCGATTGACAAAATAATCGAACTTCTCGTTAACCGATAACGTAGCGGAGGTAAATACCCATCCCCTATCACTGTGTTTGACCAAGTTACCAAACCGTTTGGCAACACTTAATGGCGTTTGATGCAATACAATGTGTCGAACTGTTGTCTCAAACCAAAAGCTATAGCCCGTTTGATCGGTCTGCATTAACTGTTGCCATAAATCATACGCTTCTTCAGCGCGCTCGATCAGACTGTCCATTTCCTTATGGCGTCCGCGCGCTGTTTTAATGACATCAATAAATAACGTGAGCTTTTCTGCCACGCGACTACACACCTCGGTCATCGCCGCGTCGTCACGTTTATCGCGCCAGTTACCACGGGTTGGATCCGATGGAAACTGCAACCGCCAATCACGAACGACTTGCGTGAGGATCCGAGCCATTTGTGCCGCCTGCGACAGATCTTTGAGCTCGGTTAAACAGAGTCGTTGTACTTCGTCGGCGATCTCTATTAATTGCCGAGAGGACAACGAATCACCAAAGTATTGGCTCGCAATATCGGGCACCTGATGCGCTTCATCAAACACCACCGTATCCGATTCAGGAATGATTTCGCCAAAGCCAGTATCTTTGATCGCCAGATCTGCGAAAAATAGATGGTGATTAACCACCACCACATCGGCCTGTTTGGCTTCATCTCGCGCTTTAACGAGATAGCAATCATCGTAGTTAGGACATTCTCGCCCCAAGCAGTTGTCTTTGGTACTGGTGACTAAAGCTGTAAGTTGCGGATCGTCTTGCAACACTACGAGTTCGCCAATATCGCCGTCACGGGTTTGCGTCGACCAACGTTTGACTTTAACTAACTTGGTCTGCGTTTCGCTATTAAATTGACTCGCTTGTAACTGCGCTTGTTCGAGACGGTGAGTACACAGATAATTTGACCGTCCTTTGAGCAACGCGATCACTTTTTCAGGCGCCAGCGCCGCCCTTAACGTTGGTAAGTCACGGTGATACAGCTGTTCTTGCAGTGCCTTGGTGCCTGTGGAAATAATCGCTTTGCCTTTGGCTTGTAGCACCGGGGCGAGATAAGCAAAGGTTTTACCCGTGCCGGTCTCAGCCTCAACGACCAACGTACTTTTTTTACGGATGGATTTTTCGATAGCCTGGGCCATGGTAAGCTGAGCATCGCGCGGCTGAAAGCCTTCTATCGCTTTTGCCAATTGACCCTCGGGCGTAAAAACAGCTGCCACTTTGCTCATTAAATGCCCACACCTAATTCTATTTTAGACCGATTAAAGCCCCATAGTATGACATAGTTGCCAGTGCGCTGTTAATCTTAAATCCCCCTGCCACGGCGCGCGTTTTAGCTTAAATTTGTACGGCAATAGGGAGTGTCTACTAGGCATAGGTGTCAATATGCCCATCACTACCACGCTCTTCGTCATCATCCTCTTGTGCGCTCGGCTTTTCACCACCCTGCTGCTGCGCACCTTGTCCAGAGTGTTCCGATTCACGGTCACCCACTGCGCTCTCCTGCTCTTTCTCTACCTCTGCCAACTTTTGCGATTTTTCCACTTGCTCAACTTTCAATTGCTCTTCATTGTGACTCACAGGGATACGCGAATCTTTTGGGATAAGAGGAATCATTGCATCGAAATTCACCATTTCGCGTCTCCAGCCGTTTAATAGTCATGAGTTTAGACTATTATCGTCGAAATTTTATGCATCAATAGAGTTGCGTTCGCGCTTTTTTTTATTTATAGTGCTATACAACTTTACAGTTAAATCCATTTTTATAAGGAAGCGAGCAAATGAACTTAAGCCAGCGCCACCACCATCATCATTGGAATTTATTGGGCTAGCTACGTTCTTTGTTCAGGCTAGTCCGTTTTTTGACTAGCCTTTCGCATGACTATACAACCCTTCGAAAGGCAGCTTTCGAAGGGTTTTTTTATTATTAGGAGTAGATCAATGAGTGAACGACTTACTATAGCGATTCAAAAGTCTGGCCGCCTCAGCAAAGAGTCTTTATCTTTGCTCAATGCCTGCGGTGTTAAATTCAGCATCAATGAAGCGCGCCTCATCGCACACAGCACCAGCCACCCAATTGATTTGCTTAGAGTTCGTGATGACGATATCCCAGGCCTTGTGATGGACGGTGTTGTCGATCTGGGTTTAGTCGGCGAAAACGTGTTAGAAGAAGTTGCGCTTGAACGCACGGCAGTCAACGAAAATGCCGACTACAAAGCATTGCGTAGCCTCGACTTCGGCGGTTGTCGTTTATCTATTGCGGTACCGCGCGAGAGCGATTACAACTCGATCGAAGACCTACAGAATAAACGCATTGCCAGTACTTACCCGTACTTACTCCAACGTTACCTGAAAAACAACGGTATCAAAGCAAAGAACGTGGTTTTAACCGGTTCAGTTGAAGTTGCACCACGTGCGGGTCTTGCGGATGCAATTTGCGATTTAGTGTCAACGGGTGCCACACTCGAAGCCAACGGCCTGGTCGAAAAAGAGGTTATTTTCCGATCTCAGGCACAGTTGATTCAAAATGCTAACCCATTATCCGCCGAAAAGCAGGCGATGATGGACCAGCTATTACCCCGTATTGATGGCGTTCAAATGGCGAAAGAGAGCAAGTACATCATGCTACACGCGCCCAAAAATCGCCTTGATGAAGTTAACGCCTTATTACCTGGAGCAGAAACCCCCACTGTATTGCCGTTGAGCCACACTGACGAGCAAGTCGCAGTACACGTGGTGAGTACAGAAAAGCTGTTCTGGGAAACGATGGAAGACTTAAAAGACTTAGGCTGCAGCTCAATACTCGTATTACCAATCGAAAAAATGATGGGATAGCTGGTATGTTAACGCTACAAGACATCGCGATTACGCAATGGTCACAACTTACTCGCTCGGAGCAGCAAGCAACGCTTGCTCGCCCTGAGCAAAGCCGTTCGGCGCAATTAAAAGAGACAGTACGCAACATTATAGAGCGTATTAAACTCGAGGGCGACGTTGCACTATTGGACTACACCCGTCAATTTGATTGTGCCGATATCGAACAACTGGTGTTAGACGACGCACAAAAGCAAGCGCTGCTCGCACAGGTTTCTGATCGGGCGAAGGCAGCGATCGATAAAGCATATGACAACATTCGTGCGTTTCACGTAGCGCAAACGCCTGAAGACATTACCTTAACAACTTCACCGGGCGTCCAGTGCACACTAAAATACACTGCGCTTGAGTCGGTTGGCCTTTACATCCCAGGTGGCTCAGCGACCTTGCCTTCGACTGCACTCATGCTCGGCGTACCCGCACAAATTGCCGGTTGTAAAACACGCGTCCTGGTGACTCCACCCAACAAACAAGGCGAGATGTCACCAGAGGTCGTCTATGCTGCAGAAAAATGTGGCATCGAAACGTTAGTGATGTGTGGTGGCGCGCAGGCGGTAGCTGCACTCGCATATGGTACCGAGTCAGTGCCCAAAGTTGATAAAGTATTTGGTCCTGGTAATGCGTTTGTAACTGAGGCTAAACAACAGCTAAGCCAAAATGACAGTGGTATTAGCATTGATATGCCCGCAGGACCGTCTGAATTACTGGTACTCGCCGACGACACCGCCAACCCACGCTTTGTCGCGGCAGACTTATTATCTCAAGCCGAACACGGCCCCGATTCACAGGTTATTTTGGTGACACCATCAGCTGCGGTTGCGAGCGCAGTGCAAGCGGAACTTGTTACACAGTGCAACGCATTACCGCGCATTGATATTGCGCGACAAGCACTCGCCTCGAGTCGACTTATTGTCACGCAGAGCTTAGCTGAGGCTGTTGCCGTTACGCAACGTTACGCTCCTGAGCACCTTGCTGTACAAACCGAGGATGCGGCAGAATTAAGCGCGCAATTAACCACGGCAGGTTCGATCTTTGTTGGGCACTACACGCCCGAATCGGGGGGCGACTATGCAACAGGCACTAACCACGTTTTGCCTACCTACGGCTACGCGAAGAACTACAGTAGCTTAGGGCTGTTGGATTTTTATCGCCGATACACACTGCAGGAAGTGACCCGCGAAGGTTTAGCCGAACTCGCCGAGAGTATTACTACATTGGCCGACATTGAAGGTTTGGATGCTCACAAACGTGCAGTTACCATTCGCCTCGAAGCGCAGGAGGGCAACTCATGAGCTTAGCCGAACAGTTACAGCGACCTCACTTAAAAACCTTGGTGCCGTATGCATCAGCGCGGCGTTCAATGAGTGGCGGCTCGGTTTGGTTAAACGCCAATGAATCACCTTATGCGTACGACTATGCATTGGATTGTTCACAGCTGAACCGCTATCCTGCGTTTCAGTCACAAACACTCAATCAAGCCTACGCTGATTATGCTGGCGTAACGGCTGATCAAGTGCTCAGTTGTCGCGGCTCAGATGAAGCGATTGAGCTTTTAATCAAAGCCTTTTGCGAGCCCAAGCAAGACAGTGTGCTGATTTGCCCACCCACCTATGGTATGTACGCGATTTCAGCGCAAACGCATGGTGCCGCAGTCACAACCGTGCCATTGACTTCGTCGTACCAGCTCGATCTAGACGGCATTAAAGAACGCTGTGCCGATGCACGATTGATTTTTTTATGTTCACCGTCTAACCCAGTCGGTAACCGACTTGCACAAGACGATATTGAAGCAGTGCTAAACTTTGCCACTACCAGCTTAGTGGTCGTCGATGAAGCCTACATTGAGTTTTGTGCTGAGGCGAGTGTCATTGACTGGTTAGCGAAATACCCTAATTTGGTGGTATTGCGCACGCTATCAAAAGCCTTTGCTTTAGCAGGCGCGCGGTGTGGTTTTGCACTCGCTAATCAAGACGTGATTGCAGTATTGCAAAAGGTGCTCGCTCCTTACCCACTGCCCGACTTAACGGTTCAAGTAGCCAGTCAGGCGTTATCATCCGAGGGTATTAAACGCGTGCAAGCCGACGTAAAACGCACGATTGACCAACGTCAACGTATTCGCGCTGAGTTGGACGCTCTACCGATGGCATTGGTCGCCGATAGCGAGACAAACTTTTTACTTTATCGAGTCGCCGACGCTGAGCCCCTGATGCAGGCGATGCAACAAGACGGTATCTTGATACGAAATCAGTCAGCGCAGCTTGGACTCAGTAACACCATACGCATTAGTGTCGGCGACGAGCGCGAAAACACGCTTGTTATCGACGCGCTGAAACGCTTTTTTGGAGAGAATCAATGAATCAGCAACGTTGGTTATTTATCGACCGCGATGGCACACTCGTGCTTGAGCCGCCTGTCGACAAACAGTTAGACAGCGTCAGTAAACTCGAGTTTGAACCGGGTGTCATTCCAGCACTACTGAAACTGCAGCAAGCCGGCTACCGTCTGGTTATGGTATCCAACCAAGATGGGCTGGGCACGGACAGCTTTCCACAGGCGGATTTTGATGCCCCTCATAACCTAATGATGGCGATCTTTGAAAGCCAAGGCGTGCGCTTTGACGACGTATTGATATGCCCACACTTTGAGGAAGACAACTGCAGTTGTCGTAAACCCAAGCTTGGACTCGTACAAGAATACTTGCAGCAGGGTCTTATCGATTTCACCGACAGCTATGTGATTGGTGATCGCGATACCGATATCAAACTAGCTGAGAGTATGGGTATCCGCGGCATTCGCTACGATCGCAGCACTACAGACTGGAACTCGATTGTGCGCGAACTGACTCAACGCTCACGCGCGGCTGAAGTCGTGCGTACCACACACGAAACCGATATTCGTATCGCGGTAGACCTTGATAACGCAGCACCACGTGCTTTTTCAACAGGCATTGGTTTTTTTGACCACATGCTTGAACAAATCGCGACACACGCGGGCATTAGCTTAACTGTCAATGTAACCGGTGATTTGCACATTGATGATCACCACACTATCGAGGACACCGCACTCGCCTTAGGTCAGGCGCTTCGTCAGGCGCTCGGTGATAAACGTGGGATCGGTCGATTTGGCTTTGCTTTGCCAATGGATGAGTGCCGCGCAGAGTGCTTAATTGATTTATCGGGGCGCCCTTATCTTAAATGGCAAGCCGACTTCACTCGCGACAAAGTCGGCGAGCTATCGACCGAAATGGTTGAACACTTTTTCCGTTCGCTGACAGATGCGATGGCAATTAGCCTGCACTTATCGACCACCGAAGGCAATACGCATCACCAAGTAGAAAGCTTGTTTAAAGTATTTGGTCGCGCACTGCGTCAAGCCGTGGCAAAAACCGGCGACCAACAGTTACCGTCAAGTAAAGGAATGCTCGCGTGAAAATTGTGATTGTAGATACCGAGTGTGCGAACCTTACCTCGGTAAAATTTGCCATCGAGCGACTGGGCTATCAGCCTGAAATCACTGACGATGCTGCGGCCATCAGTGCTGCTGACCGCGTGATTTTACCTGGAGTTGGTACCGCAGCGGCTGCGATGCGCAATTTGCAACGAAAACAGTTAATTGAACCCATTAAGGCACTCACGCAACCCACTTTAGGCATCTGTCTCGGTATGCAACTGATGACCGCGCATTCTGAAGAAGGTGACGTAGCGTGCTTAGGCCTGATTCCTGCTCAAACAAAGCGCATGCAAGTTGGTGATCGCCCTCTTCCACATATGGGCTGGAACAACGTCCGTGCAAGTAACAACAATCCGTTGCTGGAAACAGCAACCGATCCATATTGTTACTTTGTGCACAGCTACGCGGTAGCAAAGGACGATTTCACCATCGCGACCTGTGAGTATGGCGATACGTTTGCAGCCATGATCCGCAATGGCAACTTTATTGGTGCTCAGTTTCATCCCGAGCGCTCGGGCAGCATCGGTCGCGCCATGCTAAAACGCTTTTTGGAGAACGAGTTATGATGATACCCGCATTAGATTTGATTGAAGGTCGCGTGGTACGCCTGTACCAAGGCGACTTCAGTCAACAAACCAATTTCGATGTGGATCCCGTTGAACAAGCACAACGTTATCAAGCCGCTGGGGCCCAATGGCTTCACTTAGTCGACTTGGATGGTGCAAAGGACCCGCAAAATCGTCAACTTGAAACGCTTCGCACGATTTGCGCGGCAACCTCGCTCAGTTGTCAGGCGGGTGGTGGCATTCGTAGTACCGCCGATATTGAAGAAATTCTCGCCTGTGGTATTGAGCGCGTTGTGATTGGCTCCAAAGCGGTCACCGATCCAGAACAAGTTGAAGCCTGGTTTAATCAATTCGGTGCAGAACGCATCGTACTCGCGTTGGATGTCAATATTGATGACGACGGCGTCGCACGTGTGGCAACCCATGGCTGGCAATCGTCAAGCGAAGTCACATTAGACGACATACTCGAGCGTTTCTCTGCGGTTGGCTGTCGCCATGTATTGTGCACAGATATTAGCCGTGACGGTACGATGCAAGGCAGCAATGTGGCACTGTATCAAAACTATAAAGCGCGTTTTCCAGCCATTCAGTGGCAGGCATCTGGCGGTGTGAATAGTATTGATGACATTCAACGCCTTAAAGCGGCGCAGTGCGACCATGTGATTTTAGGTAAGTCATTGCTTACAGGTGCATTTAGTTTAGAGGAGGCAATCGAATGCTGGCAAAACGCATCATCCCCTGCCTAGATGTTCGCGATGGTCAAGTAGTCAAGGGCGTTCAGTTCCGTAACCACGAATTAATTGGGGACATTCTGCCGCTTGCCAAACGCTACGCTGAAATTGGCGCCGACGAATTGGTCTTCTATGACATAACCGCTTCGTCTGACGGTCGCACCGTGGATAAAAGCTGGGTAGAACGAGTCGCTCGGGAAATCGATATCCCGTTTACCGTTGCCGGCGGCATCCGGACGCTCGCGCATGGTCGTGAGCTGCTATCTATGGGCGCTGACAAACTATCAATTAATTCACCTGCATTGATGAACCCTGACCTCATCAACGAGATGGTAGATGAGTTTGGCCAGCAATGTGTCGTCATTGGTATCGATAGCTTCTACAATGCAGACAGCGGCGAATATGAAGTGCATCAATTTACAGGCGATGAGAGCAAATCACGTCGCTCGCAATGGCAAACTAAGGACTGGGTTAATGAAGTCATTCGTCGCGGTGCCGGTGAGATTGTACTTAACTGTATGAATCAAGATGGCGTGCGTAATGGCTACGATGTTGAGCAACTTGCGGCAATACGCCGCCATTGTTCAGTGCCCTTGATCGCTTCTGGCGGTGCGGGCGCAATTGAGCACTTTACCCAGGTGTTTAAACAAGCGGATGTTGATGGCGCCTTAGCCGCCTCGGTATTTCATAAGAGTATCATCGCCATGGCCGACCTAAAGCAGCAATTGATTGAAGAAGGCATTGCCATTCGCCCAATCGAACAAGGAGTTTTGTAACATGCTGATTACTGAAAGCACAGTAGACCAACTGGCTTGGGAAAAAATGGATCAGCTCATTCCCTGCATCGTACAGCATGTACTAACAGGCGAAGTGCTCATGCAAGGCTATATGAACCGTGACGCACTGCTCGAGACCTTGCAAACCAAAGCCGTGACCTTTTACAGCCGCAGCAAGCAGCGACTGTGGAAAAAGGGTGAGCAGTCGGGTCATGTTTTACAGTTCACCGGTGCATACCGCGACTGTGACAATGACTCGATTCTTGTCCAAGCCGTGCCCAAAGGACCTACCTGCCATTTGGGAACACGCTCATGCTTTGCCGAGGCACCTGCTCCTTTTCTAGTACAACTGAATAACATTATTAAGGCGCGCCGGGGTGCTTCACCCGACGACAGTTATACAGCCAAGCTACTTAGCCAACCGATTAAACGTATCGCACAAAAAGTCGGTGAAGAAGGCGTTGAGGTGGCACTTGCAGCCACAGTGCAGGATAAAGATGAACTGCTCAATGAAAGTGCAGATTTACTGTATCACTTGCTCGTGACGCTAGAAGCCAGCGATTTAAATCTCGAACAAGTGCTTGAGGTACTACAACAACGCCACCGTTAAGTGGCGTTGTTCACCGCTTGCTCGAACTGCTTGCGCTCGTAATGCTTGGATACGTGGCGCAAGCGAATCGTCAACATCACCGCGGCAACGGTTAAGCCACTGATAAAACCAATCCAGAAGCCTGCTGCACCCATGCGCGGCACCCACCAGTCGGTACGTCCTAAAATATAGCCCACGGTCAAACCAAACGGCCAATAGGAGATAAACGCCATGATCATAGGCCATTTAGTGTCTTTGTAACCTCGCAAGGTCCCCATAGCAACGGCTTGGAACGTATCCGACATGGTAAAGATAGCGGCCAGTCCCATTAACGTTGCGGCAAGATTAATAATAGCCGTGTCAGGCGTATACAAACTTGCCAGCCAAGCGCCACCGAGATACATGATGACACCGTTGACCGCAGCAAACACCATGCCGAATACCATGGCAATTTTAAAGCTCAACATGGCATTTTTAGGTTCACCAGCGCCCAACGCAAAGCCGACCCGAAGCGTGACAGCCATGGATATGCTGAGCGGCACCATGTACACCAGCGAACTAATATTCAATGCAATTTGGTGAGCAGAAACCACCGTCGGACCTAACGGTGCAATCAGTAATGCAACCGCCGCAAATAAGCTCACCTCAAAAAATAACGACATCGCGATGGGGAAACCAATCTTTATAATATAAGCCACGTCATCAAATTTAGGTGGATACCAACGCCTTAGGAGGTGAAGCTTCTTGTAACGGCGACTGGTGAATACATAAATCGCCATTGAGATCGCCATTCCCCAAAACACCAAAGCCGATGCGAGACCACACCCCGCTCCCCCTAATTCAGGAGCACCAAAGTGACCATAAATAAAAATATAGTTAGCAGGGATATTAATCAGTAACCCGATAAAGCCTATCACTAAGGATGGCATGGTGTTCGATAGCCCCTCGCAGAAGTTTCGTAAGATCACGTAGAGAACGAAACCGGGCACACCCCACGCAATGTAGTTCACGTAGTCCAGGGTTACCTGCCTAAATCTATCTTCGACTTCCATCCAGTCTAGGATGTACGGCGAAAATTGCAGAACCACTAAGGCGAGCACACCAAATATGGCACAGGCATAAAACCCCTGCTGTAACATATTCGCCATACGGCGGTACTTCTTTGAACCATCAAAGTGCGAGACGATAGGGGCTAGTGCAAGTGCAATTCCAAACATTAATAAAGTGACTGGTACAAAAATACTGCCACCTACTGAAACGGCCGCCAAATCCACCGCATCCTTGCGACCCGCCATCACCGTGTCAACTACGCTCATCAGCATTTGTGTCAATTGCGCGACAAGTATAGGACCAGTGAGTTTAGCGAGCTTTCTTATTTCATGCGAGCGATTGGCCATGACTTACAACACCCTAAATAAAGTCAAGAATGAGCGGATTAACCTCAGCCGGATGCGTAAGAGGTCCCATGTGTCCTGCTTGGACGCGCTTTACCGTTACTGATTGCAGCGCTGTCGATAGCGCTTTCACCACCGCGCGCGCACTGCGGCGTGTATACTCGCCTTGAATAATAAGTACGGGGGCGTCAACCTGTTGATAATCATCGAGGTTCAACTCATCGTTTAGCAGCGCATCAAAATCAAGCGCGACTTTTGCCGACTGTGCAACCATTGCTTGCTGAACGCGTGTCGGCAGAGCATCAAAATATCCAGGTTGGTTCCAGTAATCAATAAATGTGCGCGTGCATTCTACCTCATCTTTGCCGTGCATCGCATCACTCACTTGTCGTATTTCTTGCATGCCTGGACAATCTTCCTCTAGAACATGGAAGCTCACCGGCTCATACACCACAACACGTTCGACATTAACGTGTTTTTGTTGCGCCATTTTCAGCGCAACGGCACCGCCATACGAATGCCCAATCAAAGTCAATGGCTGGTCACCTAAGATAGGTACCAGCACATCTTCAATACGGTCAATCTCTTGCTGTAAGCGAAAATGTGATGCGGACTCGACCTGTGGGGCGCGCCCATAACCGAGCAAGTCAATGCCAACGATATTGTATTCGCTGTTCAAGCTTTGCACGAGTAACTTCCACTGGGCGTTTGAGCTTTGCGAACTGTGAAGCAGTACACAGGTGCCTTTTACCTCACCTTGCGACGCCAGATAGGAAATCCCTGGGGCTAACTCCTGCACTGCAACGCCTCCTATGCCTGACCTACAAAAATGCCGATTAAAATACCCGCCTGTAGCAGTAATACGCCGAATGTGCCCGCCACACCGATAGTACGCGGTAACGAAACCCCCGCACTTGAGGAGAGTCCCAACGCATGAGCGATACGTGCGACGGTCAGCACGCCACCTAGGGCATATACCCATGTGCTACCCACCCCATTAAACTCAATCAGGGCAAACATCAGTAGCATTAATGGAACATACTCAATAAAGTTTCCGTGCGCACGGACAGCTCGCTGCAGTTCTTCCACTTTATTGGTGCCAATGCCTACGCGGTGACGCCAGCGTAATTGAATAATCCGCACCGAGAGTACAATGTAGATCAATGCGAGGATACCCGCGTATAGACTTGTTATCGTAAGGGAGGCCATAAGTCTTCTCTCATTAACTTTATTATGCTGAAAATTAAAAAGGCTCACCTATGGGTGAGCCTTCATCAAAGCCTTACAGTGTACTCAATTATTTGAGTAAAGCACCGAGCTCCTTGCTAACAGCTTCGACTGGCTGAGTTCCATCGATACGATGATACTCGGTGTCGGTTTCTTTTGCGAGTGATTGATAATATTCAACCAAAGGTTCAGTCTGCTCATGATAGACCGCAAGACGCTTACGTACCGTTTGCTCTTGGTCATCCGGACGAATGACTAAGTCGTCACCGGTTTCGTCGTCTTTACCCTCTTCTTTAGGCGGGTTGTGCTTAATATGATATACACGACCTGAGCCAGGGTGCACACGACGACCACTCATACGCTCGACAATAACATCATCCGGCACTGCGAATTCTAATACGTGATCCACTTCGATACCGTTCTCACGCATTGCGTCCGCTTGTGGAATCGTTCGAGGGAAACCGTCGAGCAAGAAACCGTTTTGGCAATCAGGTTCAGCAATCCGCTCTTTTACCAATTCGATAATAATTTCATCCGAGACTAATTGTCCCGCATCCATTACTTGTTTTGCTTTCTTTCCAAGCTCTGAACCGGATTTGATTGCTGCTCTGAGCATATCACCCGTAGAAATCTGTGGGATACCAAAGGTATTCATCAAAAATTGAGCTTGAGTGCCCTTTCCCGCACCCGGAGCGCCGAGCAAAATAATGCGCATAAACAGCCTCGTTTATAATTGTATTCAAGTGTCTGATGGGAACTTTACCCCGATGAGGGCGTTTTTACAAGAAAAGAGGCGCACAGCAAGCGGTTGTTGCTGTGCGCTATAGCGTGATTATGCGTTGAGCATCAGCTTGTTAAGACGTGCAACGAAAGACGCTGGATCTTTAAGGTTTCCGCGCTCTGCAAGGGTCGCTTGATCAAGCAGAACCTGTGCCCACTCAGCAAATTCCTCGTCGTTTTTACCTTGCATTTTTACGACTAAAGGATGATCGGGGTTAACCTCAAAAATATACTTGGTTTCAGGTACTTTTTGACCCGCAGCTTCCATCAGCTTAGCCATTTGCGTGCTCATGTCATGATCATCGGTGATGATGCATGCAGGTGAGTTGGTTAAGCGGTGTGTCACACGCACTTTTTTCACTCGCTCACCCAACGCCTTCTCAAAACGTTCTAATTGCGCTTTAAAGGCTTCTTCTGACTTCTCCTGCTCAGCCTTGTCTTCTTCATCATCCAAGTCACCCAAGTCTAAATCGCCACGCGTAACAGACTGCAACGGTTTTTCCTTGAACTCAGTTAAGTGGCTCATTAACCACTCATCGATGCGCTCCGACAGTAACAGTACCTCGATACCTTTTTTACGGAAGATCTCAAGCGCTGGGTTGTTCTTTGCAGCTTCAAAGCTATCCGCCACAATATAATAGATCTTATCTTGACCTTCTTTCATGCGCTCAAGGTAATCATCGAGGCTCACGTTTTGCGTCTGTTCATCGGTATGAGTCGAAGCAAAACGCAATAATTCTGCGATACGCTCACGGTTACCGCTGTCTTCTGCTGGGCCTTCTTTCAATACGTTACCAAAGGTATCCCAGAAGCCTTGATATTGCTCTGCATCGTCTTTAGCCAGCTTCTTCAACATTTGTAGTACTTTCTTGGTACTACCATTCCGCATTGAGCGAGTAATCTTATTGTCTTGTAAGATTTCACGCGATACGTTTAGAGGCAAGTCATTGGTATCAATAAGCCCCTTAACAAAACGCAAATACGTCGGCATTAATTGCTCAGCGTCATCCATAATAAAGACACGCTTAACGTAGAGTTTTACGCCTTGCTGTTGTTCACGGTTCCAAAGATCCCATGGCGCGCGCTTAGGCACATACAGAAGACTGGTGTACTCATGGGTACCCTCGACTTTGTTGTGGCTCCACAACAGCGGATCGTCAAAATCATGCGCAACCGTTTTATAAAACTCTTTGTATTCCTCATCACTGATATCGGCTTTATCGCGCGTCCACAGCGCTTGCCCAGAATTCACGGTTTCCCAACGAGCATCTTGTGCTGGCGTAATCACCTCGCCATCATCATTTTTCTGCTCTTCAACCGCTTCTTTCCACATCTGTACAGGAATACTCAGATGTTCCGAATATTTATTAATCACACCGCGGATACGAAAATCGTCTAGGAACTCGTCTGCATCATCTTTTAAGCGCAAAATGATATCCGTGCCACGTTGCGACTTCTGCGTATCAGCAACTTCGAATTCGCCCTCACCTTTAGAGTTCCACTCGACGCCGTTTTCTGCAGGCTCATAAGCAGAACGTGTGCGTACGGTCACTTCATCCGCAACGATAAACGCCGAATAAAAGCCCACGCCAAATTGTCCGATTAACTTACTGTCTTTCGCTTCATCACCCGACAACTGGCCGAAAAACTCAGCGGTGCCTGATTTAGCGATAGTACCTAAGTTAGTCATCACTTCGTCGCGTGTCATACCGATACCGTTATCACTGATAGTCAGTGTACGGTTCTCTTTATCGATCGTAATGCGCACGCGCAGATCGCCATCGTCGCCATACAGCGAATTATCGCTGAGCGCCTTAAAGCGAAGCTTATCGGCTGCGTCGGACGCATTTGAAACGAGCTCACGTAAGAAGATTTCTTTGTTTGAATATAGAGAATGGATCATTAAGTTAAGCAACTGCTTAACTTCTGTTTGAAATCCATGTTTTTGCGTTTGAGCGGCTTCCGCCATAATTGTGTTCTCCTACTTCAACCACCTATTCATGTCAGAAATGGGGGCGATGTAGGCGATTTCAAGCGTTAACCAAACTTTTTACGTCCCGTGAACGCATGTCCAAGTGTTGCCTGGTCAACATAACCAAGCTCGCCACCGACGGGCACACCGTGCGCTATACGCGATGTATTTACATTAAGAGATTCGGCGATATCGGCTATGTAGTGAGCCGTGGCGTCGCCTTCAACGGTAGGATTAGTCGCTAAAATGATTTCTTCAATCACAGCGCTTTTGAGCTGTGCTTCGAGTTCATCTAAGCCAATATCTTCAGGTCCGATGCCATCTAACGGCGACAAGTGACCCATTAACACAAAATAACGCCCTTTAAACTGCGAGGTTTGTTCGATTGCGAGGACATCGGCAGGTGTCTCGACAACACATAAGGTGCCCTGTTCACTGCGCGCTGGATTTGCGCAAATGCGGCACAGAGGTTCCTCTGTCAAGGTTCTACACTGTTTACAATGACCCACACGCTCAACAGCGTGATGTAGGGAATCAGCCAAGCGCTGTGCACCCTCGCGATCGCGCTCCAATAAATAAAACGCCATACGTTGCGCGGTTTTCTTACCTACTCCGGGTAGACGTTTTAAGTCGTCTACTAGACGGTCAATCGCAGGGCTGATTCCTTCGCTCATAAGGGTCGCTTAAAATGGCATCTTAAAACCAGGAGGTAAGCCCATACCACCGGTAATGTCAGCCATACGCTCTTTGCTGGTCTCTTCGACACGACGAACAGCGTCATTGGTTGCGGCGGCGATCAAGTCTTCAAGCATTTCTTTATCGTCGTCCATTAGGCTCTCATCAATCTCAACTCGCTTGATGTTGTGATTGCCCAACATAGTAATTTTAACCAAACCAGCGCCTGATTCACCGGTGACTTCTAGCTCAGCGATCTCTTTTTGAGCTTGTTGCATGCGCTCTTGCATTTGCTGCGCCTGCTTCATCATATTTCCCATACCACCTTTAAACATGGCCATATCCTCTATTGCTAAATTTTATCGTGCGCTGATAGACGTTTCGTCGATCACCGCTTCAAATGTATTTACTAATTCGTTAAAGCCTGTATCAGTCTTTAGCCACTGCTTAGCCTGCTCTAATCGGTACTGATCAATTGCCTGCTGTATTAGCAGCGGTGTCACCATCTGCTGTGAGCCAATATTAAAGCTATACTCGCCTTGCGCAGATAACACATCTGCTAACGCCTGTCGTGCCAATGTAACCGTTTTTTCACTCAGCAAACTCTGTTGCTCTTCGGTGACCCAAATACACCATTGCTGATGCCCCACTTTCTCTAAAACCGAGTTTAACAACAGTTGCCGCGTTAACCCTTGCACATCGGTTGCGTCTACTAATGCAGACCAACTGTCGACATCCGCTGCGCGTCGTGTCGAACCGTCAAACTTTTGCTGTATCTCGGCTAAATTGGTTGCGACTTTACCCGCTGTATTGAGCGTCGCTTTCGGCTGTTCCTGACTTACTAAATGAGGTTCATCCGCAGCTGTTTCAACGTCTATTTCAGAATTTTTTTTTTCAGTCTGCTGACTATTGCCTGACAAATCCTGTCGCATATTCAGTAGTGATGTCAGACTATCGTCAGGAGAAGCAGTCGGGCGCTGCTGTTCAGCTTGCGCTTCGATATCGCGTTGCTGAGCTATCAAAGTCGCCTCATCATCAACTGGGTCTACATCATCTTGCTGATCGTATGCGACTGATGTTGGTGCCGGTTCGGAGGGCTCTGGCGCCGACTCATCCTGCGCTGCCATCATATCGAGTTCGGATGTTGGCGGCTGTTCGTCCATATCTGAATGAGCGTCACCGCTCGCAAAGGTGAAAGACAACAATCGTAGCAACGTCATTTCAACGGCACTTTGCGGATCAACGGCGAAAGGCGCTTCCTTTTTGCCTTCGATAATTATCCGATAATAGAGCTGCAGTACTTCGGCAGGCAGTTTGCGCAAAAGAGTCTGAGTTGTTTTAGTTTTATCTTCAGCGCCCATCATTGCAGGAATCTGTTGAACTAATGCTAGGCGGTGAATGACACGCTGGAGCTCATTAAGAATCATCAACGGATCGGGTACCAGCCCCTTAAGTTCTTCATACTTAGCAAAGACCGTCCCATTATCACCATCGGCGAGCGCATCGAGCAACGGGTGTACTCGCGCATCTGCAAGGTGACCCAACATGCGTTGCACTGAATCAGTTTTAACCTCGCCTTGTCCTTGCGCGATTGCTTGATCAGTTAAACTCAACGCATCACGCATACTTCCTTTGGCCGATTGCGCGAGCAATGTAAGTGCCTGCTTATCGTATACGACTTTTTCTTGGCCTAGTACGTGAGCGAGTTGACCGACAATTTGCTCGCGATCGAGCGCGCGTAAATTAAACTGCAAGCATCGCGAGACAACGGTAATAGGTAATTTCTGAGGATCGGTTGTAGCGAGCAGGAATTTTACATGTTCGGGCGGTTCTTCGAGCGTTTTTAATAACGCATTAAAACTGTGACGCGACAACATGTGTACTTCATCGATTAAGTACACTTTGTAGCGACCACGGGTTGGACGATATTGGACATTATCCAGCAATTCACGTGTATCTTCGACTTTTGTACGTGATGCAGCATCGACCTCTATCAGATCGACAAATCGGCCTTGTTCAATTTCTTGGCAGCTTTGACATTCACCACAGGGGTGCGCGCTCACACCTTGTTCGCAATTGAGTGCCTTAGCGAGGATACGCGCAATGGTTGTCTTTCCCACACCGCGCGTACCAGTAAATAAGTAGGCGTGATGTAAACGCTGTTGCTCAAGCGCATGAAATAAAGGCTCCAACACATGCTGTTGACCGACGACCTGGTCAAACTGCATCGGACGCCATTTTCTCGCAAGCACTTGATAAGCCATTAACAGCCTCTTATTTGATTAGAAACGACACAAGGTATAGCACGATATGCCGAGTTCTCGCAATTTTTGTTCACCTGGCAGGTCATCAAGTGTGATAACAAATGCGGCTTCAACCAGTTCTGCTTGTGTGCGAGACAAAAGTTTAGCAGCCGCGGCAACGGTGCCACCGGTCGCTAGCAAGTCATCAATCAATACAACACGTTGCGGTTGCGTAAATGCTGTTTCCTGCAACTCAAGTGAATCTTCACCGTACTCTAACGCATAGCGCTCTGTCACAACCGGTCCCGGCAATTTTCCCGGTTTGCGCAATAATGTGAGACCGCATCCCAGTCGCTGCGCGAGTGCAGCACCAAAAATAAAGCCGCGTGCTTCGACCGCTGCAATCTGGTCAATGCCTTCGGCCTCGTAACGCTGTGCAAAAGCTTCGATGGTTGCGTTAAACGCCGTCGCAGATTGAAGTAACGGTGAAATGTCTCGAAATATAATTCCAGGTTTGGGGTAGTCTGGAATCGCTCGAATGCTATCTCGGATAGTATTTATCAAATCCATAGATATCCTTAAGCAACGGAACGCTTAGTATAGTAAGTTACAACATCGCTCAAGAATTCCGATTCAAGCGGTTTACTTAAGCAACGGGTGGCACCATTTTTCAGTGCTATCGGCTCAATCTCAGTGACATCTTGCGTCGTAACAAACAGTATCGGTGTGTAATGATAGTGCTCGAGCTGACGTAGATTTTTGAGTAATGTGAGACCATCCATGAGTGGCATTTTATGATCGACGATCATCAAATCAAAGACGCCTTCTTTGGCCTGCTTTAAACCGTCAAGTCCGTCGTTCGCAAACACCAAATTGATATCCAAGTGAGACAAGCTACTTGCGATATCAGCTCGTGTGTTGGCGTTGTCGTCGACCACGAGCGTTGAAATTGTCATAACATTAAAGTCCTTGTGCAGAACGCACGTTTCGCTTATGCGCTAATTAATTGGACAAAGCGCAAAACAAGTGGGAGACATCCCGCAAACACGAAGAGTAAAACAGCGATAAGCAGAAATTTACCGCTTGAAGGATCTTTGTAATTGTTACTGCCCATGAGAATTCCTCCGTAAAAAGTCGACGCAGATCATACTCGAAAACAGGCCGTTATAAAAGTACGAGACGTTGTAAATTAAAGGCAAAAAAAAGCCCCGCTTGAGCGGGGCTTTAGCAAAGCATTCGCTTTATAGATCAACACCTTTGCGTTTAGCCGTTGACTGGATATAACCTTTCCAGCTACGTGCACTACGACGTTGGTTGTCAAATTTAGCCGCTTCGTTTACATACGTTAATGCCTGACGATAGTCGCCACCGTAGAAGAAAGCTTCTGCTAGTGACATATAGATACGACCCTTGTCATCGCCTTCCGCTAAATCCAATGCGTTTTTAAGCGGTGTGGTCGCAGCTACGTACTGTTCGTTCTGAACCAACAAGTTACCTTGCTTGCGCAAATACTCGCCCTTGTCGTCACGGTCATCCGTAAGCTCAGCAGCTTTACCGTACCACTTCGCTGCATCAGAGAGTTCTTTAGCGCGGTGGAAACTATTTGCTGCTGTCGAGTAGTTCTTAGCTGTACCCTCAACATCGCCTGACTCAATGTGTTTAAGCATTGTTGTCGCGGCTTTGTAAGGAATACCCTCATTATCGTAGAGTTGAACCAACAATTTAAATTGGTTTTCCTCTTTTAAATAACCCGCTAAGTATGCAACTTCCATCGTTTGTAATGCTTTAGGCAGGTTTTCCTTAAGCATGTACATTTGTGCAAGTTGCGGCCACCATGCAATTGTTTCCGGCAGTACGTTTAAGCCTTCTTCAATTGTAGCGATGGCTTTATCGTACATCTTACGCTCAAAGTAAGAGGCCATCAGTAGCGTGTAGTAGTCCTTTTTAGGCTCATCCGCATACTTCAATGCCGCTTGTGCGAAAGGTACGATTTCAGCGAACTCTTTCTGTTGATAATAAGCGTTAGCTACATAGAACAACGCCTGAGGATCCATCTCGCCGGTGAACTCAAACCATTTCTTTAAATATTCAACTGATTGTGAGTACTTCTCGACTTGAAGGCTTAACTGACCTACCAATTTGAGCACGGCCGCTTGGTCGTTCCAACCAAGAACATCTTGGTCTGCCGCGTTTTTCAACATCGGCAATGCTTCGTCAGTACGTTCTGCTTGCGCATACAATGTACCTAGAAAGCGGCTCAAATAAGCACGGTCATAACCTTCTGCATCGGGCAATTCTTCCTCAAGAAGGCTGATTGCTTCTTGCAACTGCTCTTGCTCATACAACTCGAACGCATCCATGATCGCTCGACCAACGCGTTGAGACGCGACTTGGTTCTTGCGAGCTTTCTTCTGCGCTTCAACGGTTTCTTTACTCGGCAAGTCAAGACCAAGGTCTTGTGCAGCTACCGGAGCGGTAGCTACAACCAAGCCAAAAGCAAGGGCAGTAACAAATGTCTTCATTACAGTTTTCATTTCTTATTGCCCATCCATGTTGAAGTCGAGCTGAACAGTCATACCTTCCTGACGAACAGGCGTACCATCTACGACCTTCGGCTTATACTTCCAACGCAATAATGCGCGGCGTGCTTCACGGTCGAACACTCGACGAGGTTCTGAGTCAATTACTTCAACGTCGGTCACACCACCTTGCTCGTCGATAGTGAATCTCAGTTGAACCCAACCTTCGGTGCCATTACGGGCAGCTGACGGTGGATAACGAGGTTCAATTCGAACGATTGGCGTAGCGTCACCATCTTGATTTAACAAGTTGCCGGGGCCTGACAAACCAGTGTCAGCACCACCTACATCGACGTCGAAGCCCATGTTCATATTCATACCACCTGCATCTGACGTGTCAGGTTCAGATTGCGGCGTCTCAGGCGGAGCCTGAGGCGGCGGTGGCGGCGGCGGAGGTGTTCTCCGGCGCTCTTGAACGTCGGACTCTGGCGGCGACGTTACGATGTCAATGACCGGAGTGGGAGGCGGAGCTTCGTTACTCTTAGCCCCCCCACCGATTAAGTAAGCCATAAAAGCAAACAAAGCAAACGTAACGGCCGCACCTAGTATTAAAGATACTAAAAAGCGCACCATATTAGTTAGTCTCCGCTGCTATGGATATCTTATCGATACCCGCTTCCTTAACCTGGTCCATGACTTCTACAACACGACCATGCTCAGCTTTTTTGTCTGCCTGAATAACCACTAAGTCAGTAGGTTGCTCAGCAAGCATACGCTCAAGGTTTGCTGCCACGCGTTCTACGTCAACTTGACGCTTATCCATCCAGACCTCACCTGTATCGCGAATCGCGATAAAGATGTTAGCTGAAGGCTCCTTGTTGGCCTGGTTTGCTTCAGGTTTGTTCACCTGAATACCAGCCTCTTTAACGAAAGAGGTTGTTACGATGAAGAAGATCAACATGATGAATACGATGTCCAGCATCGGCGTCATGTCAATCGCTGCATCTTCCTCTTCACGAATACGATTTCTTGCCATAGTAATACTCTCTTAGTGATGTGGCAGACTGTCGACCAAGTTCTGCTTAGCGCGACGTACACGACTCTCGAGTCGGGTCGCAAAGAACATACCGGATAACGCTGCAACCATACCCGCCATTGTCGGAATTGTTGCCATCGAGATACCCGACGCCATAAGACGAGGGTTACCGGTACCTTGCACTGCCATGATCTCGAATACGGTAATCATACCGGTTACTGTACCGAGCAGTCCCACTAGAGGACAAAGTGCAACGCAAGTCTTAATCAACAGAATACGTGCATTCAATTTATCGTTCGCTTCGGAAATCCATGCTTCGCGGATTCTATGTGCGTACCATGAGGTGGTATCTTTACGAGCGTCCCAACGTGCGATTATATCTTTACGCAGTTTCGGGAATGAACTCGTTAAGTACCAATAACGCTCAATCATCAGTACCCACATTAGAAAGAGTACCCCCATGACGACGTATAACACGTCGCCACCGGTCGCAATAAAATCCCTGATAGATTCCCATAGTTCCATCAGGTAAAGCATGAACTTACTCCTTCTCCGAGTGAGCCGCTACAATGCCTGCAGCCTGCTCATCCAACAAGTGAACAATTGATTTACTACGTGAAGCCACAATACTGTGAGCCAAAATCAATGGAATCGCTGCGATTAGACCCATAGCTGTTGTTACCAACGCCATTGAGATGTCGCCTGCCATGATTTTCGGGTCACCTGTACCGAACAATGTGATTGATTGGAACGTACCAATCATACCCACAACAGTACCCAAGAGACCAAGTAATGGTGCGATTGCTGCGAAGATTTTCACAACGTTGATGCCGCTTTCGATCTTCGGCGTCTCACGCATGATTGCTTCGTCAAGTTTCAGCTCGAGGTTTTCAGCATCAGCAGTCTTGTTCTCATGATAAACTTTCAATACGCGACCCAGTGGGTTCTTGTCTGAAGGGTTATCGATGTTCTTAAGCTGCGAGCGCATCTTGCCACCAACAACAGTCAAAGTTACAAGCTTGAATACTGAGATGATCAAACCAATGATAAGTACCACAGTGATTACATAACCTACTGTGCCACCTTGGTGATAACGCTCAGTCAAGGTTGCTTTCTGAGTCAATAGACCCAAGATCTGACCTTTAGACGGATCTAAGTAAACGCCGCCGTAGCCACTTTCGATATCAGTGAAGGTGTCAGCTTGGCTAGTGATAAAGCCATCTGGTTGACGACCTAACGGCTGAATCTGCTCAGTTGAGTCGTTGTAAGTCAAGTACTGGTCATCTGAAATCAGGTTAAATACACCTACACGAGTTACAGTACGTTGCTCTGAACCACCCGCTAAGCTAAATACTTCTGCGTCAAACTGAACAACTTTGCCTGATTGAACCATTTCGGTTAACAATGCAGTCCAAAGATCTTCAAGTTCAGACAATGTAGGAAGCTCTTTCGCTTCAGACAAGCTCTGAAGGACGTCTTCACGACCTGGGTATTGAGCGCTTACGATTGACGTTGCGATACGACCGATAGTCTCGGTTGCAGCACCACGTACAACACCGAACATCTCACCCAACGTACCTTTAGCATTCTCAAGCTCTTGCTCTTTGTTTGCTAAAGTGATTTCGTTTTCTGAGAATTGGTTTTGCAAACGCTTACCGCGTGCTTGCTCGTCCGACAGCTGTTGCTTAGCTTTGTTCAACAACGCTTGTTTATCAGCACGCGCTGACATGAACTCTTGCTCACGCTCTTCGCTGATTTGACGAGAAGAAATACGATTTTTCTCAACCAATTGAAGCAGTTCGTCTAAGCTCTTTGCTTCTGGCTGGTTGTCTTGTGCTTGAGCAGCGAGAGTCGTACCTGCAGAAAGGGTGACTGCTGCTGCAATCATTAAAGAACTGACTAATTTTTTCATTCTGCACTCTCCGCTGCGAATACTGGAAGTTTCACCAGATCGTAAGCAGTTTGCTTACGTGACATACGAATCGCTGTGGTAAGAGGATTCACGAACTCGTCTTCCAACTTAGTCCACTCGTTAGAGTCTTTGTTGTACAACCACGCATTTTTCAAGTCTAAAGACTGTGCTGCGAAGACAACGCGACCCATGTGGAAAAAGTCTACGGCAACTTCTTCACCGTCGACGTTCAGGTTACCCTGATAAGCGTTAAGCATTTGTCCGTAGTCCATCTCTGCTTGGTAAGCTTCGATGATTTGACGGAACTGCTCAGACGTAGAGACGTTCGCGTTACCCATGATATCGCGAAGACGTTCAACGCGCTCTAAACGCTTTTCTTTGTGAATTGGAATATCGAGCTGTACGAATTCTTCCAACGCGTCGATCATTTCATACATCAAAGGAACCACGCCTTGCTTGGTTTCTTCAATGGTGTCGATCTGACGCTGAAGTGAATCGATGTTCGACTGCTGGTCAGCAACCAAACGAGCCACGTGGTCGTTGTAGACCTTGAGGTTCTCGTATTCAGCAACAACAGAGCGATACTCAATCAACAAATCTTGGCTTTGCTCATACAGAGAATCAATCTTTTTCTGTGATTGCTCTTGTGCATTCAAGATCTGCTGCTCTTCTTTCTGTAGCTTAGCTACATCAACTTGCTGTGCAGCAGCAACGCTGGTGCCAGCAACCGCCATTGCGCCCATAAGGGCTGCGGCGAGTTTGGTTCTCTTGATTACTTTGGTCATAGTTCCCAACCAATTTGAATTAACTTCCGCTCCAACGTTAAATAACGTGAAACACCAGTTTATTGAGTGACGAAAAGATTAAATTCTATCCGCGTACGCAACCATAAAAAGCGCGTACATTCACAGGAATATTCCCACGATGACCATACGCTGTCAACCTGATGAAACAGCGTTAACTGCGTTATGATAGCCGTGCGACGCTTATCCATGTTACCAACGGAATTCATTTCCAGCCGCTACGAGCGGTAACTTCCTGTCAATCAAGTGTTCAGCTTATTCACTATTAATATAGAGTTTTATTTAGCTGAACCCTATCTCGCATAGTATCACTTTTTGATCGACGAACAACACTCGGTTACAAATTTCAACGTTATTTAAACAATTTAACCCGTTCGGTCTCTCTATTGTTAAAAAGCATACTCACTTAAATTTAGGTAGAATGCTGAAAAACCGCAACATTACGGCACATTATGGCGACTACATCTTTGCAACAATTTAAAAGCACTTTGGCGCTATTACGGCAGCGTGCGCAAGCATTTGATCAGCAAAAAAAGAATAAACGCTTTGCAGAGCAATGGTTTGCGGAGAACCTGTTCACCACAAGGTCGCATTTCGCCGAAGCCTACATTGATGAAACTGAGCAATTAGTTAATAAGTTACTAACAACTCGGGATAACGAGAGAAAGCAGTATTTAGCACAACGAATTAGCGAACAGGTACTTTCTTTGAGTTCGCTGCTACAAAATAGTCGACCGCCTGACGCTGAATTTGACCAACGCGCTCACCAAGAGGTCAAGCACGGTCACCTGCATCGCACTTTAGCGAAATATAGACAGTATGAGGTACGCCTACAAAATAAAGTGGACGGCTTCCAGAAAGCGGGCGACCTCACACAAGCCCAAGCATATCAGAAACGTTTGAGCCGCTGCCAAACAGCGATTAATGAGGTTGAAAAACAAATCCAGATAATGGACGAAGGCTAACCATGGTCCCTTTTATTTATGACGCTATCTACAGCGATCTCGACTTACCTGAGCGACACCGTTACCCGATTCAAAAATATCAGTTGCTTTATCAATGGGCATTGGCTCATGGCGCCAATAACGACCAGTTTATCCGACCACAACCACTGACATGGTCTCAGGTATCGATCGCACATAGCGACGAATATATAAATAAGTTGATTAACTATCAATTCGATAAGAAAGAGTGGCGCAAAGTCGGATTTCCTTGGTCAACGCAACTACTGACACGCACACTCACTTCAGCGGGCGGCACATTCGAAACCGTAAAAACCGCATTGCGCAGTGGCATCGCGATTCACTTTTCGGGTGGTTATCACCATGCGCATCATGACTGGGGTAGCGGTTTTTGTTTGATTAACGACTTAGCTATTAGCGCTTTGCTTGCGAGCCAAGAAAATCCTAGCTTAAAGATATTGGTATTTGATACCGATGTGCATCAAGGTGACGGCACTGCAGTACTGCTTAAAGAGCATGCCAATATATTTACCTGCTCAATTCACGGAGAACGAAATTTTCCGTTCACCAAGGCAGAGTCCGATCTCGATATTGCATTGCCCAAGGGCACGCAAGATGCGCACTACCTTGAAGTCGTGCAGCGCACATTAACGTCGCTGGTCAGTGATGTTAAACCCGATCTGATTTTATACGATGCCGGCGTAGACATTTATCGTCGCGATGACTTAGGTCACTTGGATATCTCAATAGAGGGAATTTATGCTCGGGACCACTTTGTTTTAGACTACGCAAAGCAACACGGGATCAGTGTAGCGGCAGTTATAGGCGGAGGCTATCAGCGTAACCTATCGCGCTTGATCCTCGCTCATGCGCAACTACTCAGAGCCAGCCATCATGTATGGGATACAACAGAATAAAGGGGGGTGGCGACCCTACCAGCCACACCTCGGCGCCCACATCCCCGACTACGGCTGCTCCCTTCCGGGCCTGACCGGGTTTGCCAGTTAGTGTCGCGAGGGGACCCGCAGGGTCACCATAACTCGTGAAACGGCATTATCGCGCACTCGGCTAAGGTAAACAAGCCCCAGTGCGCTGACTGCCTAGTTTTTCTTCAGTTTAGCCGCGATTGCTTGCTTTGCTGTATCAGAGCTCAGCGCCTTAGCAAAGTATCCCGCCTCGAGACTGATACGTTCTGACACTGTATCTGATTCAGTTTTTATCAACTTCTTAGAGGTCCGTAATGCATTTCGTGACTGTTTTACTAAATGCGAAACCACCTGTTCAACGCGCTGATCCAAGTCATTCGCTGACGCTACCTCATTCACTAAACCATAGTGATGTGCCTTATCGGATGAGAACGTGTCGCCCAACAAGAGCAGTTCGGAGGCACGTTGGTGTCCCATAATACGTGGCAACAACAGGCTAGAGCCCGCCTCAGGTAATAGTCCGAGCTGTACGAAAGGCAACGCAAAGATCGCATTATCCGCGCTATACACTAGGTCGCAATGAAGCAACAAGGTTGTGCCAATACCGATTGCTAAACCATTGACTTTGGCAACAATGGTCACATTGACTTTGTTCAATAAGTGCAGGAATTTAAATGGAGGCGCGGTCTCGTCCAATGACTCAATAGCAAGAAAGTCATTCAAATCATTACCCGCAGAGAAACTATCTCCGCTTCCCTCAAATACCACGACTTTGATGCTTTCGTCTTCGTCGGCCGCTTTGAGTGCCGCCGTTGCTTCCGAGTACATTTGTTGGGTAAAGGCATTCTTCTTGTCGGGTCGATTGAGCCTTATGGTAACGACGCTGGGCTTTTTATCGATAATTATATGTTGTTCTGTCATAAAAAAAGTCTCATGAAACTGGTTGTACCACTCTCACGAGACTATCAGCTTTTCAGCACAAGATCAGCGCTATTTCAGTTCAATGGATGAAATTACTTTTCTCGCTTAGCCCAAGCCGCTGCGGTTTTTTCATGCATCGGCACAATCATATCCAGTGCGCTCAGCTCACTCGGCTCAAGTTCAAACGTGGGTGGGTTGACCGGTGTAACTCGCTGTCCCCAACGAATCAAGCCCGCGCCACAAGTCAGACCGCCACCAAACACCGCTGACACGATGGTGTCACCCGGTTTAACTGTGCCGTTTTCTACCGCTTCACAAAACGCGATGGGCAACGTTGCCGAAGATGTATTGCCGTAGTTTTGAATATTAATTACGGTTTTCTCAGAAGGTACTTTACATAACTTCGCAAGGTAATCGATTAAACGTTTATTCGCTTGATGCGGAATCAAGGCATCGACGTCTTCGGTGCTTAAGCCCGTTTGCTCAAATACCTTTTCGACCGCCGCATTCATTCCCTTCACTGCCCGCTTAAAGATCTCTTGACCAACAAAGTCGAACTGCATAATGCCGTCAAACCCAAAACGGTCAAAGCTCAAACCAAAGTCGAGACTCAATACATCGCGCGCATCGGCATCACAGCTAATGTGGCTAGCGAGTAATCCAACTTCTTCGTCGCTGGCTTCTAACACCATCGCGCCAGCACCATCACCAAACAGCACCGCACTCTCACGTTTGGTCCAGTCCAAAATACGCGTTAAGCGTTCAGCACCGATCAGCAAGACTTTCTTGTGCGCACCGGTTTGAATGGCTTGCGTAGCGACATGCATGGCATATAAAAAGCTGCTGCAAGCCGCGTTTAAATCAAAGGCTGCTGCATTGGGTGCACCGATATTTTGTTGCACGGCTGATGCCACGTTCGGGATAACTTCATCGGGGGTACAGGTGCCAACGATAATCAGATCGATTTCTTCAGCATCTAACCCAGCGGCAGCTAACGCGTTCTGAGCAGCAACCGTCGCCAGCTTAGATGTTCCGACATGACTGACGCGTCGCTCTGAAATTCCAGTTCGCGTGACAATCCACTCATCCGAGGTATCTAAAAATGTAGCCAAGTCGTCATTCGTCATGACTGCTGGCGGTAAGCACTTTCCCCATCCTGTAATTTCTGCGTATTTTTTCACGACAAAACCTTTAACTTCATTGACAACGCGTTGCCTCGACACCGTATCGCTTTGCTGAATATCAGTAAAGCATTTTTGCAAGGCATAATTTTACCGTATGATAGCATGAAACTGTGTTACGTGAATGAATAAAACGAGGAAGCCATGCGTCACTTAATAAAGCTCACAGCACTCTCGGCCGTTGCATTGATGACTATCAGTGGATGTTCGACGATTGACTCCGATCTTATTGTTGAACCACCGACAATCACATCACAACTTTCAGGCAGCGTGTCACGCCTCAGTGTGCAAGATAAGCGCCCCCACAGCTATTTATACCGGCACATCGACCGAGACACACAAAAAGCTAATGCGTTTTCGGCGCTGTCACAGCCGTTAAACGAGATCGTCAAGCAAGCATTTCAGCAGTCGGGAATTGTGAGCGGACAAGGCGATTTGAACTGGTACGTATCGGTTAATAAGGCAGTCGTGGAACACACCGAAACGGCGTTGAAATATCAACTGGATTATCAATTAAATATCCGTGTAGAAGCACAACGCATGAATCGGTCGTTTGCTCGTACATTTACTGGAACCAGTACCTCGGAAGGTGTCTCTAATCCAGACGAAGCGACTATAGAGAGAGAGTTTAAACGGCTATTACAACAAGTACTCAATGATGTAGCTAATGATCCCCAGTTACGTTTGATGGATCCCCGAGGTTAACTATGAAAATCATTATTGCGTTTCTCGCCTGCTTCTTCGTGCTAGTCAATCCAACTGCTCAAGCACAAGTGCAACCGGACAACCCGTTCCCAAAAGTTATTTTTGTGACTTCTGAGGGGAACATAACGGTTGAACTTAACCGCGAAGCGGCCCCCATTACCGTAGCTAACTTCCTTCGTTATGTAGCGAAGGCACAATACAACGAGACAATTTTTCATCGGTTGGTGCCTGGTTTCGTCATTCAAGGTGGTGGCTATGATGCCGACTTTTCGGACAAGCCGAGCTTTGAGACTATCGTGAACGAAGCGGGTAACGGCCTCTTGAATAGCTACGGCACTATTGCCATGGCACGCGAACGTAAGCCACATACCGCAACTCGGCAGTTCTACTTTAATCTAAATGATAATACCTCGTTAGATCCCGATGATGGTGACTGGGGTTATACCGTGTTCGGACGTATTACTACAGGTTTGGACGTGCTGGAGAAGCTAGCGGCGCTAGAATCGTTGCCATTTGACGAAAAAACCGGATGGCGTGATGTGCCGGCCACCCCGCCCGTGTTAAAGCGCGTTGAAATTGTGCCGCAATGAGCGAGCAACACACGTTAATAACTGACCTCAAGGTATATCGCCAGCCGCGTGTGATAGCGCTCTTTTTCTTAGCGCTATCAAGCGGCTTCCCTTGGGTCATGATTGGCTCTGCCCTATCAGCATGGCTGCAAGAAGCAGGGCTCAGTCGCTCTGTTATTGGCTATTTTGGCGCTGTGTTCGCGGTATACTCCGTTAATTTCCTTTGGTCGCCTATCGTCGACAGTGTCAAACTGCCCCTTCTCCATCGCTGGCTTGGCCAACGCAGAAGTTGGATTGTACTCTGCCAAGTAACCATTGCAGCGCTGTGTATTTTTATATCAACATTGTCGATTGCAGATAACTTACACTTAGTCGGTATCACCGCCTTACTCATCGCGGTCAGTTCTGCTACCCAAGATATCGCCATTGATGCGTACCGAATAGAAACCTTTTCTGAGTCTGAGGGCCGTATGCAAAGCGCGGGAGCGGCTATGGCAACATCGGGCTGGTGGAGTGGCTACGCGGGGCTAGGTGCCATCCCATTTCTACTCGTCGATGGTACAACATGGCAGTGGCAAGATGCCTATATTGTGCTTGCGGCACTGATGCTTGCGCTAGCAACAGTGACGTTAGTGCTTAAACCAGCGCGCTACACCCAAGTCAAAGCCGAAACAATCGCAACCTTATCCCTTGTCAAGCGTGTCAGTACCGTCATTGTTGAACCGATTAGCTCTTTCTTTAAACGCAATGGCGTCAAACTCGCAATGCAGATCTTATTATTTGTTTTTCTGTTTAAAATAGGCGAGGCCTTTTTAGGGCGTATGTCCATCGTGTTCTACAAAGAAATCGGTTTTTCGAACGAGCAAATTGGCACCTATTCAAAATTGGTAACCTGGTGGATAACCATTATATTTTCGCTACTCGGAGGGTTGGTTACCCTACGTATTGGGCAATTCAAAGGGTTGCTTATCGCCGGTATTGCTATGGCAGGCTCAAATCTGATGTTTGCTTGGATAGCCAATGTCGGTCCAAGCGAACACTTATTTCTAGCGGCAGTGCTGGTCGATGGCTTTACCAGCGCGTGGTCAACAGTTGCATTCGTCGGCTTCATCAGCTTCTTGTGTGATCGCACATTTACTGCAACCCAATATGCACTGCTCGCCTCATTGAGCACCTTTGGTCGAACGACCCTATCGGCATACAGTGGCGTGTTAGTTGATAAACTTGATGGCAATTGGAGTCTGTTTTTTGTGCTGACCAGTTTAGCGATATTACCGAGCTTATTGCTGCTGGGTTATTTAAAGCGCAGCTACTATGCTCACTGGGGGGCAAATGACCGATAGTCACTCTACGATGCTATTGATGGGCGCGGGCGCTATCGGTCAACTGGTTGCCTATCAGTGGCAACAGGCTAATCTCCCTTTGGTTACTTTACCTCGTAAAAAGTCAGCAACCGACAGTTACCTGCGCTACCAGTTTCGTGGTTATCAATCCAATAAGGTTGAGGCTTGCGCCATCCCTTTCGCCGATCCGAGTGATATAAGCGCGATACACGCAGTGTTTATTGCGGTTAAAACGTACGATCTTGTTAACGTGTTCACAGAGCTGGATCGCATTGAGCTCCCACAACAATATCCCATCATCTGTGCACATAATGGACTTGTCGATTTAACCACCACGCGCCCTTGTTATACATGGATAACGACGCAAGGTGTGACTCGAAGCCCTGAGGTCACAGAGCACAAAGGGTTAGGTGTTGACTGGATCGATAGCGATATAAAAAAACATCGCCTGCTAAGTAAACAATTGCGCACTGCGTTTACACGGCTTGAGTTTGACCCAGATATTAACACTCGGCAGTGGCAGAAGTTCTGTCTAAATTGCGTTATTAATCCGCTAACTGCGGTTCATCAGTGCCTAAATGGTGAGTTGTTGGCACAACAGTACCAACAACAATACCGGCAACTGGTCATCGAGTTGGTGACGTTAAGTGAGGCATTGGGGTATTGGGTGAATGCCGGTGAATTACTATCACTGGTCGAAAGCGTTTGTCAGGCAACGGCTGCAAACCAGTCCTCGATGTTATCGGATGTAAAGGCGAAGCGGAAAACAGAAATCGAGGCGCTCACCGGATACGCATTAAAAAAGGCCGCAGAAGTCGACATCAATATGCCCACTCATGCGGCGCTTTATCAGCAATTTAATCAGCTTTATCTTCGATAAAGTCAATCACTTCGAGCCCGAACCCAGACAGCGCTGAATAGCGTTTAGGTGAACTCAGTAAGTGCATTTGGTGAATACCTAAATCCGCAAGAATTTGTGAACCAACGCCCACATTTCGTGATGCATTAGAGGCTGACGCAGTTGGCTTGTGCTGACCCTGATCCTGCGCTTCAAACTCTTTAACCTGCGCGATAATGTCATCCGGCGTTTGTTGACGACCAATCAGCACTAAAACACCATCATGCTCTGCAATGTATTGCATCGCTTTTGCAATCGGCCAGCTGCGCTTCGCGGCGCGCTCAGTCGATAAAGTATCATGCAGACTATCTTGCAAGTGCACACGTACATTCGTGACTTTATCCGCATTGATGTCACCATGTACTAACGCATGATGAACTTGCTGATCAATAGAGTCTTGATAAGTAATCATCGTGAACTCACCAAAACTGGTAGGAAGCTGGCATTGAGCCACCCGACGAATCGTTTTCTCACGCACAGAGCGATACTCAATCAGATCAGCGATAGTGCCTACTTTGATGTCGTGTGCTTCGGCAAACTTTTCTAAGTCTGCTCGGCGTGCCATGGTGCCATCCTCGTTAAGCACCTCAACAATCACTGCTGCAGGCTCAAAGCCTGCTAGACGCGCGAGGTCACAGCCCGCCTCAGTATGTCCAGCTCGATTGAGTACGCCACCTTGCTTGGCTTTCAACGGAAAGATGTGCCCTGGCATCACTAAGTCTTCCGGTTTGGCATCCCGCGCCACTGCCGCTTTCACGGTTTGTGCACGGTCAGCGGCTGAAATACCCGTGGTGACACCTTCTGCCGCCTCAATCGAAACCGTAAACGCAGTCGAGTAAGGCGCATTATTTCGGTCAACCATCAGCGGTAAATTCAACTGTTTACAACGCTCTTCACTGAGTGTCAGACAAATCAATCCGCGCCCATAGCGTGCCATGAAATTAATCGCTTCCGGTGTAACACAGTCAGCGGCGAGAATCAGATCGCCCTCATTTTCACGATCTTCGTCATCCATTAGGATGACCATTTTACCCTGCTTAATGTCTTCAATAATTTCTTCTGTCGAATGCAATGACATAATAGTTCCTACTTCATTGGCTGAGCGATCACGCGAATATCCTCGCCGACCATTCGGCGCTCCAGCACGTTAAATGAGAGCGCATCCTCTAGTTGAGTCAGTTCACGCAACGCGATCATGCTGCGCGCGTCACTGCCTAATACTTTGTTCGCTTGATAATAGACCAATTCATTGACTAGCTGAGCATCAAAAAGCGCCCCCGCTAACTGACCGCCACATTCAGTCCACACCGAATTGATTTCACGCAATGCAAGTTTTTTTAACGCATCACGCAGATCCACTCGACCATGATTATCGGCTTTTGCAATAATCTCGTGACAGTGATTATGACGCGACGGTGTGCCCTCATGGGTCCGAATAACAAATACAGGGGCATCCACTTCAAATAACCGCAAGTCATCATGAACACGATTCTTGCCATCAATGATGACCCTGACCGGTTGCTTAAAAAACAATGGCAGTTCTACACCTTCAGGCCATTGTTCGGGGCGCACGTTGAGGCGTGGATTATCGGTTAACACGGTATCGGCACCGGTCAATATAGCATCCGCTTGTGCTCGCCAAACCTGCACGTCAGCGCGTGCCGACTCACCTGTAATCCATTGGCTTACGCCGTTATTCAGTGCCGTGCGACCATCCAGTGAACTCGCTAGCTTCACCCGGACAAAGGGCATTTGGGTTTGCATGCGGTGAATAAAGCCAGGGTTGAGCGCACGCGCGGCTGCTTCGAATAAACCCACGCGCACTTCAATATCGGCATCATGCAACTTATGAATTCCTCGCCCTGATACCACGGGGTTTGGATCCTGCATTGCGATGACCACCCGGGCAACCTTGGCTTCGATGAGCGCATCAACACATGGGGGAGTTCGGCCATGATGGCTGCAAGGTTCAAGGGTGACATATGCGGTCGCTTGTTCTGCTAGCGCGCCTGCTTGCTGCAGAGCGAACACTTCAGCATGTGGCTCGCCAGCCTTTTGGTGCCAACCCTCGCCGACAATATGTTCGTCTTTGACGACTACGCAACCGACAGCGGGATTCGGGCCTGTTGTGAAACGCCCTTTTCTTGCCAGTTCTAGTGCGCGATGCATATAACGATGATCGCGCTTGTCTTGTGCCAAACTAATCATTGAGTCGTGCGATCTCCTCACCGAACTCTTTGATATCTTCGAACGAGCGATAAACCGACGCAAACCGCACATAGGCGACCTTGTCGATCTGTTTTAAGTTGTCCATCACCAAGTTACCAATAAAATTGGACGTGATTTCGCGCTCACCCGTAGCTCGAATACTGGATTTAATCTTGTTGACCGCTTGCTCCATTTTCTCGAGGCTTACGGGTCGCTTTTCCAGTGCGCGTAATAATCCGTTACGCAATTTATCTTCGTTAAACGGCTCCCGCCCGCCATCTGATTTGATCACGCGAGGCATCACCAATTCAGCGGTCTCAAAAGTAGTGAAACGCTCGCGGCAGTGGCTACATTCGCGACGTCTGCGCACCGAAGCACCATCTCCTACTAACCGCGAATCAATGACCTTGGTATCTTGTGTTCCGCAGAATGGACAGTGCATGGCGCGCTCCTTTTTAAAGGTTATTTATAAACAGGGAACTCTGCGCATAAAGTTTTAACATCGTTACGAACACGTTCAATTGTTTGCTCGTTGTTGATGTCATCCAATACATCACAGATCCAATGAGCTACTTGCTCAGCTTCCGACTCTTTGAAACCGCGACGTGTAATCGCTGGTGTCCCTAAACGCAGACCTGATGTAACGAAAGGCGAACGCGGATCGTTCGGTACTGCATTTTTGTTTACCGTGATATAAGCACGGCCTAAAGCAGCATCAGCATCTTTACCCGTGATATCTTTGTCGATGAGGTCAACTAAGAACAGGTGGTTTTGCGTACCGTTGGATACGATTTTGTAGCCACGCGCTTGCAGGGTTTTAACCATTGCATTAGCGTTCTTAAGGACTTGCTCTTGATAGGTTTTAAACTCAGGCTCAAGCGCTTCTTTAAATGCAACCGCTTTAGCCGCGATAACATGCATTAGAGGACCGCCTTGGTTACCTGGGAATACAGCACTGTTCAATTTTTTGTGCAGTTTTTCGTCATCTTTACCCGAGAGAATCAAGCCACTACGAGGACCTGCTAGCGTTTTATGAGTTGTCGTGGTGACAACATCTGCATAAGGAATCGGGCTTGGGTAAACACCCGCAGCAACCAAACCTGCAACATGCGCCATATCGACCAACAAATACGCACCTACTTCATCAGCGATTTGTCTAAAGCGCTGCCAGTCAACAATACCCGAGTAGGCAGAAAAGCCTGCGACGATCACCTTAGGATTGTGTTCTCTAGCTAACGCCTCGACTTGGTTGTAGTCAATTTCGCCAGTCTCTTCGGAAATACCATATTGAACAGCGTTATATAGTTTACCCGAGAAGTTGACGCCCGCACCATGCGTTAAATGGCCACCGTGTGCCAGGCTCATACCTAAGAACGTATCGCCCGCTTCCATCAATGCCATAAATGCCGCAGTGTTCGCTTGCGAACCAGAGTGCGGCTGTACGTTTGCATACTTAGCACCAAACAATTCTTTAGCGCGTTCAATGGCGAGATCCTCAACCACGTCCACGTATTCACACCCACCATAGTAACGCTTGTGCGGATAGCCTTCTGCGTACTTATTGGTCAACTGCGAACCTTGTGCTTCAAGCACACGTGGGCTGGTGTAGTTTTCTGAAGCAATCAGCTCAATGTGTTGTTCTTGACGCTCAACTTCCTGACTCATTGCTTGCCATAACTCCGCGTCGAACGCGGCAATTGTCTGATCTTTTTTCTGCATCTCGGACATCCATCAGTTTCATTAGCTAAATTATGACGTGCAGTTTACCGCAAAATACCCCAAACTGCCTAGCAAACCATCACATGCCTTCAGAAAAAATTCGGCAACAAATTTGGGCATTTGCTGTATTTACCAGTAAACTAGACCTCATTTTCAATCCAACAGTAGGAATGTTCGTCGCTATGGCGCAATATATCTATTCAATGTCGCGGGTGAGCAAAGTTGTTCCACCCAAAAAAACTATCTTAAAAGATATTTCGTTATCATTTTTTCCAGGTGCCAAAATTGGTGTGCTCGGCCTTAACGGTGCGGGTAAATCAACCTTGCTTCGCATTATGGCGGGCGTGGATACTGAATTTGAAGGCGAGGCACGTCCTCTCGCCGGCATTAACATCGGTTACTTACCACAGGAACCACAGCTTGACGAAGAGAAAACCGTCAAGGAAACGGTAGAAGAAGCGGTCGCCGATGTTAAAGATGCGTTTGCACGCCTAGATGAAGTTTACGCGGCCTACGCCGATGAAAATGCTGACTTTGATGCGCTGGCAAAAGAACAGGCACAGCTCGAGGCATTAATCCAAGCCAAAGATGGTCACAATATCGAGAATATCCTCGACCGTGCTGCAGATGCCCTGCGTTTGCCACACTGGGATGCAAAAATCGGTAATCTCTCTGGGGGTGAACGCCGCCGTGTAGCGATCTGCCGCTTATTGCTTTCAAAACCTGACATGTTGTTGCTCGATGAGCCGACTAACCACTTAGATGCTGAATCAGTCGCGTGGCTAGAGCGTTTCTTGCACGATTACACAGGAACCGTCGTTGCTATTACCCACGACCGTTACTTCTTAGATAACGTGGCGGGCTGGATCCTAGAGCTTGACCGTGGTTACGGCATTCCTTGGGAAGGCAACTACTCATCGTGGTTGGAGCAAAAAGACAAGCGTCTTGCGCAAGAAGAGCGTCAAGAAAAAGCGCGTCAACGCACAATCAAGCAAGAGCTTGAATGGGTCCGCACCAATCCGAAAGGTCGCCAAGCTAAGAGCAAAGCGCGTATGGCACGCTTTGAAGAGCTGCAAAGCAGTGATTACCAAAAACGTAACGAAACCAATGAACTATTTATTCCACCAGGTCCACGCTTGGGTGATAAGGTCATTGACGTTAACGGTATTAGTAAAGCTTATGAAAGTCGCCAATTGATTGATAATTTGAGCTTTAGCGTACCTAAAGGTGCAATTGTCGGTATCATCGGTCCGAACGGTGCGGGTAAATCAACCTTATTCCGTATGATCAGTGGTCAAGAACAGCCCGACAGCGGTTCAATCGAAGTCGGCGAAACGGTTCAGTTAGCCAGCGTCGATCAGTTCCGTGACAGTATGGATGACAGTAAAACGGTGTTCCAAGAGATCACCGACGGCAACGACATCCTGCGTATTGGTGGCTTCGAAGTACAAGGTCGTGCTTACGTTGGACGGTTTAATTTCAGAGGTACCGATCAGCAAAAACGGATTGGCGAGTTATCGGGTGGTGAGCGCAATCGTGTTCACCTAGCTAAGCTGCTTAAAGCTGGCGGCAACGTACTTTTATTGGACGAACCGACCAACGACCTCGACGTCGAAACATTACGTGCACTCGAAGAGGCGATCCTAGAATTCCCGGGTTCTGCGTTAGTTATCTCGCACGACCGCTGGTTCTTAGACCGTATCGCAACACATATTCTCGATTACCGTGATGAAGCTGAAGTCGTCTTCTACGAAGGTAACTACAGCGATTATGAAGCTTACATGAAAGAGAAGTTCGGTGAGCAGGCAATGGAGCCTCACCGTATTAAGTATAAACCTATCGGTTAATCGGTCTCTGTTACCAACGGCGTCGGTATCCAACCAACGCCGTTGGTTTTACAAACCCACTCCGCACGAACACCAAAACAATGCGCCAAATTGGCCTCAGTTAACACCTCAAATGGCTCACCTAATGCGACCAATTGTCCATCATGCATGAGTAATAACTGGTCGCAAAACCGTGCTGCAAGCGCAAGATCATGAATAGCAACAAGCACCAGCCCTCGACCTTGAGCGTGAGTTTTAAGCTGCTGCATCATTGTCAGTTGATGAGCTACATCCAATCCACTCACTGGTTCGTCGCAAATAAGTAGCTCAGGTTGGGTGATTGTCGCTCGTGCCAATAATGCGCGTTGTCGTTCACCGCCCGAGACTTGCGAAACACGACGGTCGCGCAACGCCAACAGTTCATAATTACGCAGATGCGCATCTAATTGCTCGCGTGAATGCTGAGCGGTAAGGTTAACGAGCTCATCAATGCGAATATCCCATTCTGGCGTCTCAGTCTGCGGCAGGTAACCCAAGCTTTGCTGTCGCCGACGGTGAGATAAACTGAGCCAATCGCGGCTATTAAACCGAATTTCTCCCTCGAGACGCGGTTCAACCGCTGCGATGCAGCGCAGTAGCGAACTTTTTCCGGCGCCATTAGCGCCAATAACACCCACCAACTGATGTTGGGATAACGTCAACTCGATACCTTGTAAGCGTGGACGCGTAATACCCACTAGCGACAAGTTATGGATCTCAAGCATGTCTGCCGCGCTCCCGCATTAATAAAACGATCAGTAACGGTGCCCCCACCAGTGCAGCCAATACCCCCACGGGTAATTCGCGCGCCGTGCTTACCAGTTGCGCCAAAGTGTCAAAACTCACTAGCAATAAAACGGATGTTAACGGCGACAGCCATAACACATACTTGGGATGATTGAATCCGAGTAACCTAACCGCATGGGGCGCTAATAAACCTACAAAACCAATAACGCCTGCCGCTACCACTGAAGCCGTTGTCAGTAGCGCCACTGCCAGCAGCATCAAATTGCGATAACGCGCGACATTGAATCCCATTGTTTCAACGGTTTCTTCCGATAACGTCAATGCGTACAAAAACCGCCGTCCAAACCAAATCAGCGGAACCGCCAGCGCAACACCGGGTAGCGCTAATAGCACCGAGTGCCAGCTTTTGTTGGCTAAACTTCCCATATGCCAAAACGCCCACTCCTGAAAAGCAAACGGATTAGGCGCTAAATAGAGCAACAGACCCATTCCGGCACTGCTCATGGTTGCAATCGCAACCCCCGCTAAGATGACGCGTGTGGGCGAAGCACGCTCGCCGGCCAATAGCATCAATAAACCCACCCCAGTTAATCCACCGACTAACGCGAGTGCTGGAAGCCCAAACGAATACGCTGGGAGCCAGCCAAAATAGAGACATGCAATAGTTACTAAAGCGGCACACCCCGATACGCCCGTGATACCCGGCTCTGCTAAAGGATTACGAAGCAACAATTGCATCACTGCGCCAGCGAACCCTAAAGCAATCGCAATCACCCAAGTTAATACAGTACGCGGAATGCGGATATCCCAAATAATGTTTTGCTCAAGCGCATTAGGAGACCACCAATTAAGCGGTGTCTCTGCAACAGTAAGCTGCAGCGCGCTGAGCCCAACGAAAAGAATCACCAAACTAAAAATACACTGCCGCGAACTCAATTTCATTCTGTTCCCTGAATCGCTTGTAAATATTGGTTGGCAAACACCACGGGACACGACGCCAGTCGGGCGGGAATTTGCTGAGTAGGTACTTCGGACAACCGTTGCTGAAGTAACGGATGGTAAAGCCACTGATTCGCCAATGCATAATTGGCCTGACTAAACCCTTCTAGGATAAAGCGATCGGGGTCTAGATAAATCACCTCTTCTAGCGTTAACGATACAAGATTGTTACCAAGAGGGGCGGCTAAGTTATTCCAATGCATCGCACGAATTAACTCGTCTGCCCAACTCGATCGCCCCCAACTAAACTGGTTCGGCATCAAGATAACGACATCTTGCGTGACGTGCTGTGCCGCTCGCAGGCTTGCTTCCAAACGCAACTGATGTGCCCTTGCATGCGATGCAAGCGCCGTGTACTGGCTGAGCTGCTGTATCCATTCTCGGTACTGTTCTAGGTTTTGTGGCTGCGGTAACACCTCGACGTGCGTGTATTTCTTAAGCAACTGAATCAGTTTTGGATTGTTGTACTCAGTAGCAAACACGCGGTCGGGCTTTAACCTTAGGATCCGCTCTAAACGTCCGAAATGAGCACTGCGTGATGCCGAAATGACGGTCTCATCCAATCCCGTGACGCCGACAAGCTGGTCAGGCGCCCAGTCAACAAGCAGATAGTCTAAGCACTGGTTTAAACTGACCCAGCGCGGTTTACTTTGCGCTGAACACACGACACTGACTAACAGGCATGCAATCAGCCACTTAAATCGCATCCAACGCTTCCTGTAAATTCTTAACCGGCGTCACCTGCATGCCCTCAATCGTTTGTTTAGGCGCGTTCCCGTGCGGCACGATAGCGCGCTTAAAACCGTGTTTGGCCGCTTCATTAAGTCGCTCTAAACCGTTGGGGACGGGACGAATCTCGCCTGCCAGCCCCACTTCACCTAAAATAATAAGTTCACGCGCCAGCGGCTCGCCTTTAAAGCTCGATACAATAGCAAGCATAAGTGCCAAATCTGCTGATGTTTCAGAGACCTTAACGCCCCCCACCACATTGACAAAAACATCCTGATCGGAAACCTGTAAACCACCATGACGGTGCAACACGGCCAACAATAATGCCAATCGTGTCGCCTCCAAGCCAACCGCGACGCGTCGCGGGTTCGCCAGTGCCGAGTAGTCCACTAACGCTTGAATCTCAACAAGTAGTGGCCGCGTTCCCTCCCAAATCACCGTCACCACGGAGCCGTTGCCTTGCTCCTCACCACGCTGCAAGAAAATCGCCGATGGGTTAGAGACCTCTTTTAAACCGCTTCCTGTCATCGCAAACACACCGAGTTCGTTAACCGCGCCAAAGCGGTTTTTAGTGCCGCGCAGCGTGCGATAGCGACTATCAGAAGAACCGTCTAAAATAACCGAACAATCGATACAATGTTCGAGTACCTTGGGGCCTGCCAACGAACCATCCTTGGTCACATGCCCCACCATAATAATGGCAACACCTTTCTGCTTAGCGTAACGGGTTAAGTAAGCCGCCGATTCACGCACTTGCGAGACGCTTCCAGGTGCGGATGCAATGTCATCTAAATGCATCACTTGTATCGAATCGATCACCATCAGCTGTGGCTTTTCTTGGTCGGCAAGCTGGCAGATGGTTTCTACTGAGGTTTCCGCAAGCATCCGTAATTTATCCATCGGCAAACCCAAACGCTTGGCGCGCATTGCAACCTGCTGTAGCGATTCTTCGCCCGTCACGTACAACGCTTTCATATTACCCGCCAACCGACATAAGGTTTGTAGCAATAAGGTACTTTTTCCAGCACCCGGCGAGCCGCCAATTAAAATCGCTGAGCCGGGTACGACGCCACCACCAAGCACACGATCAAACTCTTTAAACGTTGAACTGAAGCGTGGCACCTCGTCGAGAGAGACTTCGTTTAGCGTCGTCACTTTAGCTTGTGTGACGCCGGCAAAGCCACTGCGAGTCGCCGTGGTGGCGGTTTTATTGGTTCCTAAACGCACTTCCGATACTGTATTCCAGGCTTTACATTCACTGCACTGCCCTACCCATCGTGGGAAATCGGCACCACATTCGGTACACACGTACGCTGTTTTTGTCTTTGCCATGTTACTGCTCTCGTTCTATGATGCTGTCAGTTAAGCTCATCATTATAAATATAAACGAGAAGAATGCCGAACTTACAATTAACACCGCTAATCGACCAACTCAAACTCGTTGCTTTAGATAACGACTACGAAAAACACTTTAGTTTATTGACCGCAAACCTAGACGGTCCAAGCAAATTTAAAGTGCGTGCTGAGGTTCGTAGATTAACGAGCCCCTGCGCACGAACGCTTGATTTACGAAAGCGTGTCGATGGGGACTGTAAACGGTTCGATCACCGAGGCCGTACCCACTTCCTCGATGAGGTCGCTCGCGATATTTTCGAACGAGGCCTTAAGCAGTACAACGGCGTTTTCACCCAAGATACCTACGAACGAATCATGCAGGCGGAGAATAACTACCGCGTGATGTATGAGCATCAAAAGTTAGCTGAACTTGAAAAAAATACGGATGAGAACGTCGATAGCAAAAATTTCAGATTTGAACTATTTAAACTGGGTTTTTATCCGTACCGCGACGAAGAGCGAATGAATTACACCGTTGAGGTCGTCGTTGAACCCGATGGCGGACAGCCTTTCCGTGCGGTTACCAATAATATTTCGCAAGGTGGACTGAGAGTTAGAGTCGATAGAACACAACTCTCGTTCGCATCAGAGCAACGTGTCAGAGTGTACTTTACTGGCTTTGCGAAAGAATTCACATTGGATCCTAATAAGCCAATAGATTACGTAATAACGAACGTAAAAGCGGCTAACAAGCGCTCTTATATTTCACTAAAACGCGCTAACGAAAATGACAACCCTGAGTTTGATGCATTTATCTCTCGTTTTATCAGTGGCTACAAACGGCGTTATAAAATTAACACTGATAACACTGAAATTGCACTTATCAATAAAGCGCACGAGCAATTCTACTTACCCCGCATGACACGATTAACGCTTTTCCTTAAGGCTCATACGCGGGAGCTGAACTGCAAGTATGTGCTCACTACTGACAATAACGAAGATGCGTTAGCGCATTGGTACACAGAAACGAACGAGTTGGCCATAGGTTCACTACTTAATAAACGCCGAAGTCAGTTCATGATAAATCGGCTAAAGCGAAACGAACCATGTGAGCTGACGATACTCACGTTCAGCATTTCTGCAAAGGGAAAAATACACTTTTACTCAGCCTTAGCCGAAGAACTTGAGAAGACTCGCTTGTGGGACACATTTACCGCTTTTGCGGTAAAAAAGTCATCTTTCCAAGCATTCCGAATTAGTTTATCTCCTGTAGACCATGCACATGCTTGGCGACCTCAAGCCGTTCCGCAACATATAAATCTTCCTGCACGAGAGCAACCTTTTTCGCAAGATATTCAAGCGGCTTTGGCGGAGGTCGATTATTTGGCAACGCTCGATAACGTGACTGATTTGGTAAAACCCCTATGCGCGGTTAATTACAATAAAGAAGAGTTAGCCAAATTGCGTGCCTTTGTGCATCCACCCTCTTTGCCGCAACGCTCGCAAGCAGTAAAACTAGAGTTTGTCGATTTGAGGAGTGAACAAAGGTACCAACTAAGGAGCCGTTGTCGTGTAAAAAGTGGTTCTATTGTCCGAGATGGTATGGTGCTGGACATATCAAATCATGGCCTACGTATACAAGTGGATGAGCCGATTCCCGGCGACTCTCGCTCAGAAATGCGTGTCACCTTCTCGCAATTAAAGCAGCGCTATAAGAATGAACCCTTAGCTGATGTAAATTATCAAATTGTTAACTCTGACGAGGCGAACACAACGTTCAATCTTAAACTAACAGAACAAAGTGCTAATCAAGCGCCCGGACAATTTTTGACTCGCTTTATCAAAGAAAAACGTAGTCAATTACCACGCATCTATGAAAATAAGTCGTTAAAAGGTTTTGAGTTGGGGCTGAGAAACTTATATTGCGATGCCGCCAGTGCCGTTCCATTATTTTTTTATCGTTCTAAACGCCATGAGCAGTATTTGGGCCGTGTCGGTATCCCCCAACAAGTTACCGATTGGAGCCAATTGCTGCAAATGCCAAGCCGCAAAATTTCACAGTCGCGGCTGACCTCTTTGCTGAATGAAGGCACATTGTTCGACTACTGGACTTCATGGTTAACCAAAGCCGACCGAAAAGATGCCCCGTTAACCACATTACTCATTTTTCAATTAGGTTGGAATGAAAAGAGTCAACGGACAATCAACCTCACCAGCTTCGATACACAGACGCTATCGCTAGACGATGTTGAGCACTGCGTCACACAAGCACTGCTCGACGGCACTATTATCGCAGTTAACGTTGAACTCAGTCGCACCGGCCGACCAGATAGTCAATTTGTCGAGGCAGAAATGCAATACTTATCCGCTTACGCACAGCACAAGGTTGATCGCGTTGAGGAGCAATTAGAGAGTGTTATCGGCGTTGCTGATAGCTACAGCGTTTCAAACTTGCTGATGCAAAGTTTGCAGCTCTCCGATTCGTTGCGTGCTACGGCTTATGAACGTTTACGGCAGTGGCTTTAGCGTTGCTATTTACAACGCTTTTCCAACTCAGGAATAACAAGCGATAAATCGGCCTGTGAAATGCAAATATCAGCCTGCCGACGCAATAACGGTTTTGCACAAAAGGCAATACCTATATCAGCCGCCTGCAACATCCATTGATCGTTTGCACCATCTCCCACGGCAACGACAGGTGCGTTCTTTGGCAATTTAGCTTTAAGTTCATTGAGAATCTGTGCTTTTTTGTATCCGTCAATTATCGCACCTGATACTTTACCTGTTAATTTTCCGTCGTTAATTTCAAGCCCATTTGCCACATGCTGATCAAGTCCCAACTGCCCAGCAACTCGCTCGGAAAACCATGTAAAACCGCCTGAGACCACAACACAATACCAATCACGAGACTTACAATAATCAACAAGCGACTGCGCCCCCGGAGTAAGTGGGATTGGATTAAATAGAGTGTCGAACAGCGATGTTTCGATCCCCTCTAGTAGCGCAACACGTTGCTTCAAACTCGCCGCAAAATCAATCTCACCTAGCATGGCTTGCTCAGTAATCGCTGCCACCGCATCACGCTGACCTAGCAAATTTGCGATTTCATCGATACACTCAATTGAGATCAAGGTTGAGTCCATATCAAAGACAATCAACCCAGAATGGTTTAGCATAGAGTTTCCTTAGTTGCTGCAATAGGTATTCACGAGTGAACCAAAACGCATTGCCAAAACACACCATAAGTGAGCTCATGCGCCGAGTGCCCACAGCTAAGTTGCAACGCTTAACCCGGCTCGCGTTTAAAAGACTGCTGCGTTTTCTCGCGGCAGCCGCTCTGCTATTACTGATGTACAGTATTTGGAATATTGCCACGAACCAAGCACAACAACAACTTCAACAAAATACTCGGCAACAACTCGAGTTGGCACTGCAACAAACAGCCAGCGCCGCTGAAGTGTTTATTACCAACGGTGATCAAGACGGTTTAAAGCAATTAGTCACAACGTTTGAGAAACAGCCTCTAGTCATCAGTGTTGCGGTAAAAAGCGCGACAGGAGAAAATGTATTGACCGCGGGCGAGTCATTCTCTGTTATTGACTACCCAGAACCGCGCCCAGCACCCTGGATCTTTATTCAGCCGATTGGAGCTACGTCGCTTAATCAGGGATATCTGCAGGTCTTGTTTGATAAACAGCAGGTGCTTCAGTCGAATCATCAAGCATTGACGAATCTAACCGCACAAGGTAAAACCTTGTTGTTGCTTGCTTTAATTACGGGTGGACTGATTTTTCTCGGGTTCAATCGTATCCGCGATAGACGGTGGGTTAAAAAGCAACGTCAAAAATATTTTAATTAAAGAGTTCGACGCTGTTTTTCCAAAGCACATCGGCAAGCTCGTTGGTTTCTGTTTGTAGCAATTCGGAAAGGCTATTCAGCACCTCGAGCACACGTTTGGGCTCGTTTCGTTGACCTTGATACCCACACAACGGCATATCAGGGGCATCCGTTTCCAGCACCAAATGTTCAGCGCCAATACGAGAAATAGCATCACGAGTTTTCTTAGCTCTCTGGTAAGTAATAGTTCCGCCCACGCCCAGCTTAAAGCCTTGATCAGCCCATGCCGCTGCTTGCTCATAACTGCCAGAGAATGCATGCACCACACCGCGCTGGATACTTGCTTCTCGTACAGCTTTTAAGAGCTCATCTAAGGTCTTTCGGTGATGTAATATAACGGGTAACTGGTACTCCGCTGCTATTTTGAGTTGTCCCTTGAACAGTGTCTGTTGCAGCTCAGGCTTACCACAGGTGACATCCAGGCCTATTTCACCGACGGCTTTACAGCGCGTCTGAGTATCTGCCAATATCGCTTCGAGGTAGCTCTCGAGTGCACCGAGATGGTGTTCTTCGTGTTGTTCAATAAAGTAAGGATGCAAACCAAGTGAGAAATAGCAGGAGTTAGAAAAATCTTGGCTTACATTGATGAGTCTATCAAATTGCTGCTTGGCAACACCAAGCAGCATAAATCGCTCGACACCCAGATCTTGAGCCGCTGCGATAACCTGTGCTCGGTCATCGTCAAATGCAGCAAAGTCCAAGTGACAATGGGTGTCGAAGATCCGCATCGAAATTAATGCTCGCGGGTGTGACTAAAAGTAATATCCGGATAGCGCTCTTCGGCCAAGCTCAAGTTCACCATGGTCGGAGCTATATACGTGAGGTTATCCCCGCCATCAAGCGCCAAGTTAGCTTCAGCCTTACGACGGAATTCATCCACCTTACGCTCATCACCGGATACCCAACGCGCGGTCGCGACATTGATGTTCTCGTACATTGCATCGACTTTGTATTCCGTTTTCAAACGATGAACAACAACGTCAAACTGCAACACACCAACGGCGCCCACAATCAAGTCATTGCTAATAAGGGGGCGAAAAACTTGAACCGCACCCTCCTCAGAAAGCTGTACCAAACCTTTGAGCAACTGTTTTTGTTTAAGCGGATCTTTTAATCGAATGCGACGGAACAGCTCGGGAGCAAAGTTTGGAATACCACTAAACTTGAAGTCTGAGCCACTGGTAAAGGTATCGCCTATTTGAATCGTACCGTGGTTGTGCAATCCGATGATATCACCAGGATATGCCTCTTCAACGTGGGCTCGGTCACCTGCCAGAAAAGTTAATGCATCACTAATACGCACATCCTTGCCTGTACGTACCTGTTTCATCTTCATGCCTTTCTCGTATTTACCCGAGACAATGCGGAGAAACGCGACACGGTCGCGGTGACGCGGATCCATGTTCGCTTGGATTTTAAACACAAAACCCGAAAAGTCACTGTTGTCTGAAGCGACCGCTTCGCCTTCATCCGTCTCGCGTGGTTGCGGCTTAGGCGCCCACTCGACGAGGCCATCTAGCATGTGATCGACACCAAAGTTACCTAATGCCGTACCAAAGAATACCGGCGTTAATTCACCCGCGAGGAACAGTTCTTTATCAAATGCGTTAGACGCACCGTTGACGAGCTCAATCTGCTCGCGCAGTTCTTCAGCCCAAACCCCCAGACGCTCATCTAGCTCAGGGTTATCAATTCCTTTGATGACATCAATATTTTGGATCGTGTGGCCTTGACCTGTTTTGTAGAGAATCGTCTCATCGCGCAATAGGTGATATACACCTTTAAAGTTCTTACCTGAGCCAATGGGCCAAGTAATCGGCGCGCACATAATCTTTAAAACATCCTCAACTTCATCCAAAAGCTCTAATGGATCGCGGATATCGCGGTCGAGTTTGTTCATAAACGTAATTATCGGCGTATCACGCAACCGCGTAACTTCCATCAACTTGATGGTACGGTCCTCAACACCTTTAGCACCGTCAATCACCATCAGGCAGGAGTCGACAGCGGTCAATGTACGATAGGTATCTTCCGAAAAGTCTTCGTGACCGGGCGTATCGAGCAAGTTAACCAATGATGAGTGATATGGAAACTGCATAACCGAGGTGGTCACAGAGATACCACGCTCCTGCTCCATTTCCATCCAGTCAGATTTCGCGTGCTGACCTGATTTTTTACCTTTCACCGTGCCTGCTTTTTGGATCTGCTGACCATGTAAAAGCACTTTCTCGGTAATGGTGGTTTTACCAGCATCTGGGTGAGAAATAATGGCAAAGGTACGACGTTTGTCTACCTCATGCTTAATTTGTTTTGCGACACTCACATCTGACATTTAACTTTCTCGCATATCGGCCGATTTAAAGGGCGTATTTTCGCTGATTTACGCGCTAGACACAATGCCGAGGGACGACTGAGAGTTTACAAGATTTTGACTCAATCAAGACAAATGTCTAAGTGAGACTGATAATCGTCTATTATACAATTAACACAGCTATTCTGGTAAAAGTGAAACGCCCATGAGATTTAACATTCGCGCTAAGGTATTTATCTTGGCGCTGGTACCTCCAGCAGTCATCGCCATTTTTCTGACTTGGTTCAATTTTCAGCAGTCGAACAACATTGGTGAATCTGCCGTTGACCAATTTACCGACCAGATGCAGCAGGACGCGCGTAACTCTTTATCTAACTACCTGTCTTTAGCGCAGTCGGCGATATCGCATCTCGTTAACGATCCCTCTCTAGGCACCCTCGAAGAGCGTCAAGCACGGGCGCGCAAGATTATCGAACAGTTGCGATTTGATGACTCCGGTGATGTCGGCTATTTGTTCGTATACGATTCAAATGGAATCAGTGTGGCGCATGGAGTGAATCAATCATTACGAGGTCGCGACTTATATGATTTTCAGGATCCCAACGGCGTATATTTGATTCGCGACTTAATTGGCGCGGCGAAAGGCGGTGGTGGCTATGTCGCGTACGACTGGCAAAATAACAATAAACAGGTCGCCCCCAAGTTAGGCTACGCTGAATATATTGAAGAGTGGGACTGGGTTATCGGCACTGGCTTTTGGATCGAAGGCTTGGAGCAGAAAGCGATTGCACTCGAAAACAGCGTGCAAGAGTCAATTACTGATGCGTTGTGGCAGACCTTGTTGGCAAGTTTTATTGCGCTCATGATCACTGCATTCGTTGCACTAGTGGTTGTTCGTAGCATTACTCGCCCATTAGCAAAAGCGCTTGCAGCGATGGATGAGATTGCTACTGGAGACGGCGACTTAACTCGCCGCCTAGCAACTGACAGCAACGATGAACTTGCCGATTTGGGCGCTGCGTTTAATCGTTTTGGTGATCAAGTATCCGACTTGATCGTTCGTGTGCGCGAGTCCGCCTCTTTGGTCAATCAGTCAACACAAAACCTCTCCAGTGTTCTCCAACAAGCGCAGGACGGTGTAGGTGAACAACAGTTAGAAAGTGAGCAAGTCGCGACGGCAATTAACGAGTTGGCCGCCGCATCTCAGCAGGTGGCCGCAAGTGCGTCAGAAGCGTCCGGAGCCGCCGAGAACGCCGAAAAGCTGGTCTACGATGCGTCGAACTTGTTGAAGCAAGCGGTCAATGTAATCAACGGGTTAGCCGATAAAGTTGAGAGCGGCAGCCACTCTGTAGATAACCTCGCCAACCAATCGGCTAAGATTGGCGGCGTACTTGATGTGATTCGTGCGATTGCCGACCAAACCAATTTGTTAGCGCTTAATGCAGCGATTGAGTCCGCCCGTGCTGGTGAGGCCGGTCGAGGCTTCGCCGTTGTAGCTGACGAAGTCAGAACACTTGCCAAGCGCACGCAGGACAGCACCCACGAAATAGAGCAAATGATTGATCAACTGCAACTGAGCAGTAATGAAGTGTCTGATGTGATGGGCGCGATACGCGAAGGCAGCAGTCAAAGTGTTGAGCGTGCGGGCGAAGTAGAGCAATCGCTTAAACAAGTCTTAGAAGCGGTGAATACTATTAACTCGCAAAACGCGCAGATTGCGACGGCTGCTGAAGAACAAACGTCGGTTTCGCAAACCATTGATCAAAATATGTCGACTATTGTCGAGATTGCTGAGCGAACCGCTCAGGGGACTCGCGAGGCGGGCGATACCATGGGTGAACTCACTGATACCGCACAACGCCTTGAACAATTAGTAAAACGATACAAAATCGATTAAGCAAACATATTGGCGCCACTCTCTGTGGCGTCAACCTTCAACCAAGTCGCAAGGGTCTGTCCGAGGTCAGCAAAACTATCACGTTGACCCAAACACCCACTCTTCATACTTGGGCTGTAGCAAAGCAAGGGCACAAACTCGCGAGTGTGATCACTGCCAGGCCAGGTTGGGTCACAGCCATGATCAGCAGTCAGTACTAAGAGATCGTCCGGCTGCATCGACGACATTAAGTCCGCAAGTCTGACATCAAAATCCTCTAGCTCGCGCGCATAGCCTGCGACATCTCTGCGATGACCGTATAATGTGTCAAATGCCACTAAGTTGGTAAAAATCAGGCATTTGTCTTGCTGTTTACTGCGCATTAGCTCAATGGTGGTATCGACCAAACTAGCAGTATCGTTGCCCTTATAGCTGGCACTGATCCCTTGCCCCGCAAAAATATCGCTGATTTTTCCGACAGCATGCACCTCGCCTCCAGCCGCTATCACCTGATCAAGCAATGTGTTGCCATGAGGCGGCGTCGCGTAATCTCGACGGTTGCTCGTACGGGTGTAACCTGAGGTACTATCACCTACAAACGGTCGTGCGATAACGCGACCGATGTTGTATTCATCGACTAGCTCACGGGCTATTTCGCATACCTCATAAAGACGTGAGAGCCCAAACGTGTCTTCGTGCGCTGCAATTTGAAACACCGAGTCGGCCGAAGTGTACACAATGGGTTGCTGCGATTCTTGATGAGTCGCCCCCCATTGCTCAATGATTTGTGTCCCCGACGCGTGACAATTACCCAATACACCATCTAGGTCCGCGCGACGGCAAAGCTCAGCCAATAACGTATCAGGAAAACTATTTTGCTTATTCAGAAAATAACCCCAGTCGTAATGCACTGGTAAGCCCATCAACTCCCAATGACCCGAAGGTGTGTCTTTTCCTGATGAACGTTCTGCTGCCCAGCCATAACGCCCCCGCAAAGCGATGCCGTCTAGTGAACTGAATTGTTTCCCGGTCGCCTCGCTATGCGCGTGCCATAAGCCCAACTGCGCCATATGCGGCAGTTGCAGCGGTTGATTTTGACGTAACCGATGTTCGGCAATATGACCCAAAGTGTCAGCCCCAGTGTCGCCAAATTTTTCAGCATCGGGTGCTGCACCTAAGCCAAACGAGTCGAGTACCACAACAATGGCGCGTTTCATACTGATTAACCTCGCTGGCGTTTTGAATAAATTACCTCATGGGGTTGAGGTTGTTGTTGGGCAATCGCTATCGCGTGGTTTAACTGTTCTGCGGCATGCTGCCACTCGGCTTCGTTCGCAGCGTGAATTATCGCTAGCGGCTCACCCTGCTCGATTTTAGTGCCCAGTTCGACAATATCAGAGACACCCACGCTATAATTTAACTGATCTTTAGATGTTAAACGCCCGCCGCCTAGACTTACTACGATGTTACCGAGTGCGCGTGCGTCTATCTCCGCCACGTAGCCTGGCTGATTCGCTAACACCGGTTTAATGATCTCAGCCTTAGGTAAATACGCATCCATGTTCTCGACCAGGTCATGCGGTCCTCCGAGTGCATGCACCATGTGCTGAAATACCTCGAGCGCTTTACCCGTGCGAAGCACCTCATCAACTTTATGTTTAGCGGCACTTTGGTCATCGACTAAACCGCCTGCTATCAGGGCCTCTACCGCGAGTGCTACCGTTACATCGTGTAACCGCGCGGGTTGCTCAATGCCGGATAAATAGTTAATTGCACAGCGCACCTCAATCGCGTTACCCGCACAGGGTGCCAACGGCTGGTTCATGTCGGTGATAATCGCCCGCGTGGGGACACCGAGTTGATTACCTACGTTGACCAACGTATCCGCCATTTCTCGGGCTTTCTGCTCGTTATCCATAAACGCGCCGTTACCTGCCTTGACGTCCAACACGAGGCCATCTAAGCCCTCAGCTAGTTTTTTGGACAAGATCGACGCGGTAATCAACGGCAGTGATTCGACCGTGGATGTAACATCGCGGGTTGCATAAAAGCGCTTATCGGCAGGTGCTAATGACCCGGTTTGTCCGATGATAGCAACACCGACATCATGCACTGTACGTCTAAACAACTCATTAGAGGGATGTGTTTGATAGCCTGGGATCGAATCAAATTTATCAAGTGTGCCGCCGGTGTGGCCTAAGCCACGTCCCGAAATCATCGGCACATAGCCACCACATGCCGCTATAATAGGACCCAGCATCAAACTGACATTATCACCTACACCGCCAGTCGAGTGTTTATCTAACACGGGCCCATCAAGATTTAATGGTTGCCAATCCAGCACATCACCCGAGTCCCGCATATGACGTGTCAGTAGCATCGTTTCTTGATCAGACATGCCATTCAGATAGATAGCCATCGCCATCGCGGCAATTTGTGACTCACTGACCGTCTCATCGGTGATTCCTTGAATAAACGCAGCGATCGAGGCCTCGTCTAATTGGCCGCCATCGCGTTTTATGCGAATAATTTCGCGTGTAAGCGCCATATCACTCTCCTAGCGACTCTCGATAAGATCCTTTAACAAGCTGCTGGCACCTAATCGGAAACAGTTGGGGCTCAAATAGTCAGCCCCCAATAGGCGTTCAGCGAGATCAAAATAAGCGCATGCATCAGCTAAGGTTCGAATCCCACCTGCTGCTTTAAATCCACATGAAGGATTATCCTGTGCGATAACCGATAACATGTCTTCTGCGGCTTCAAGCGTTGCATTCACAGGTACTTTACCGGTCGAAGTTTTAATAAAGTCAGCGCCGTTTGCAATGCTCAATTGACTCGCCAGTCGGATTTGTGCAGATGTTTGTAACTCGCCGCTTTCAATAATGACTTTTAACAGGATGTCATTCCCGCAGGCATCTTTTACCTGCCGTACCAAGCGTTCACAGATCACCTTATCACCCGCCAGTAATGCGTGATAAGGCAGTACAACATCAATTTCATCGGCTCCAGCGGCAATAGCTCGTTGCGTTTCCTCTACCGCTCGCTCAACGTCAGTCCCCCCTTGCGGGAAATTAGTGACCGTCGCAACAGCTACATCCGTTAACTGGTGTTCACGCAACGCACGCTTTGCCGTCGTCACGTGCTCGGGAAACACACAAATGGCAGCGACGTGGTTGGCGTCGTAACGAGCTTTTGCGCACAATGCCTCGATATCTTCGGGCGTGTCCTGATTACCTAACGATGTTAAATCCATACAGCGAAATGCTAAAGCTGCCTGTTTGTTCATAACGACCTCTTATTTTGATTCTCTGCGCATCACTAATGCGTCTTCACGTCCGGAGTCGGACGCATAATAATGGGGTCGGCGACCGACCAAACTAAACCCGGCGCGCTGATACACGTGTATCGCAGTGGCGTTGGATTCCCTTACTTCCAAAAACATGAGCGCTTGGTGTTCATCGACATAATTCAAAATATGTTGCAGTAAATGCTGTCCCAGACCCTGCCCCTGATAACTTGGATCAATCGCAATGTTATGTAGCGTAACTTCATCAGCGATAAGTTGGGTATTTGCAAAGCCTGCGATACGATCATCGACACTCACCGCCCACCAGAGGGTGCCGGGACCTGATGGCTGAAAAAAGACCACTTCAGACCACGGGTACGCGTGTGCTTTATGCTCAATATCAAACAACGCAGCGCTAGGTTGTGTGTGGTATACGTCTATTTTTGGCATTGCTGAATCGTGCGCCAAAGCGCCTTTTTCGTTTCTGGATGAGTAATCTTGGGGTTAACGTCATCAACTGAAATAACGATCTCAGCGACGTCTGGCGGCTTTATCGCTGTAGGCCGCGTATCGAACAAAATGACAAGGTCTTGCAACCAGCGGGGTAACTGCACGGGTAATGGCTCGGAAGACGTTAAGAAAAGGCTACCGACTCGATACCAATGCGCGTGTTCAGTGCTTGATGGCTTAGCCTGTTGCGACTTCAACGTCCAACACGGAATACCCATCTCTGCTAGCACGCGAGATTGTAAGTTTGATAGTTTCATCAGCAAAATGTCCGCATAATTTAGTATGCAGTTTAAAGCAGAGTGATTAGATATGCTAGGCAAGAAAGGAAGCAGTGGCAGGGGCGGAGGGATTCGAACCCCCAACCGTCGGTTTTGGAGACCGCTGTTCTACCAATTGGAACTACGCCCCTACTGCTGTCGAGAATTATACTGACCTAATTGAATGTAGCAAGCAGAAACTGTCCCCTGCCCGATTGATCGCTGTTAATTTGAACAACTTGCAGGTTAAAAAACGTGATCAACGGTATTATCAAGCAATTCATTTACATCATTATCCGCCAAGTTAAATGTTGCCATCGTCGGCGCTTTAAAAGCTTGCCAATCCTTATTACCCGCAATACTTCGCGTTTGCTGGTCAATACAGTAACGCGCCAATCGGTGAATACCGATGAGTTCGGCAATAGCTGAGGTTGATTCACCTACTTTTTCGACCACATCCTCATTGTAGTAAAAGTAAATCATCTTCACTAACGTTGCAGGCAAACGCCAATATTGCGCGAGTGCCGCGCTCGCTGTTGCGTGCGATACAAGCAATGATGCTTCTTCTTTAGCGGCAATTTCTCGCCAACCGACTTGATTCGACTGTTTAATAAACCGCTCGTACCCCTCAAAATTAAGATAAAGTAGCGGCACGCCGGCGCCCTGAAATAGGCCAAACTGATACGCATAGTTCGCCAGTTTCTCGCGCTTAAGTAAACGAGCAACAACAAGACAGGCTTGTGCTGTCCACTCGTTGTATCGCCAGTAATCGGCCAAAAAGCCATGACTGATCAACGACGACTTTAACGAGGCTGCTCGAATCAGTGGCATTAACTTTTCAATTCCAAGCATCATCACTGCCTGCTTAATTGAGTCAACCTTTTGCACAGGGCTGTATGCAGATGAATTTACAACGCTCAACACTTGACCTGCAAGGCCGATGTCTTTGGCAATCAGTTCCGCCATGATCTCTATATTGGGTTCACGCGCTTCCATCTCCTGCCGCAACGCTGCTAGGGTTTCTGACCTAGGTGGCAACGTCATTTGCGTGAGTAATTCTTTTTGCTCAGAGGTTAAAACAACCGACATTAATAAATCTCCTCAACAAGAGTTTACTTTGCAGAGATCAACGTGCGATTATTTTTCGTAGTTAATCGCATGAAAAAAAACAATATGTCCACCCGCATTAAGAAACGACTAAAATATCTTCTCACATTCTATGCCATCTCTGTTTGCGCGAGTCTACAGGCAAAAGTGGACGTGGCTTTTGATGGTGTTGAAGGCAGGCTGCTCGACAATATCAAAAGTTATGTACAAATTGCCAACTTAAATCAAGACAAAGACTACCGGTCCTTTCAGATCCGTTTCTTTTTCAAACGCGCTGAAGATGAAATTCGCACTGCGCTCGAACCATTTGGCTATTATAACGTAAAAATCACTAGCCAACTTGATTCTATTGACGGTAACTGGCAGGCGCAATACACAATCACACTGAATGATCCTGTTCGATTAGATTCAGTGCAGTGGACACTTAAAGGCGACGCACAGGCAGATAGCGCTTTTCGCTCGGTCATCGAACGGTCGTCACTGAAACAAGGCAACGTATTTGAACACGGTCCTTACGAGCAACTTAAAACTCAATTACTGAGCTTAGCGGCACAGCGTGGCTATCGCGATGCCGAATGGGAAGAAACCAATGTTCAGGTCGATACCGAAGCCAATACGGCCTCGATAAACGCAGTGTTTAATAGCGGTAAGCGCTATAAGTTTGGTTCGATTGACTTTAACGCCGACTATATTAGTGAAGACTTACTTCGCCGGTACCCGCGCTTTAACCAGTCACAACCCTTCGTCACCAGCAGCTTGAGTGACCTGCAGGTGAACCTCTCCGAAAGCGGTTACTTTGAAACAGTACAAGTCAACGCACTTTGGGACCAGGCTGAAGAAAATAAGGTGCCTATCCAAGTCGATACCACCCCGAATCAACGCTCTCACTATCGTTTTGGTTTAGGCTATGGCACCGACACCGGCGCACGTATCAGCGCAGGGTTTGACCGTCGCTGGATCAATCCAGAAGGGCACCTGTTTAAAAGCCAACTTCAGCTTTCTCAATTTGAGAGCCGGCTCACTGCTCTGTATCAAATTCCAGGACCTCGCCCACAGACCGACTCTTACCAATTTCGTTCGCAACTTGCGGACAAGACTACTGATAGCCAAGAGAGTCAGCTCATTAAAATCGGTGCCGCTGAAATTCGCGCCTATAAACACTGGCAATATGATGTAGGGGTATATTGGCTTAATGAAGACTTCGAAATAGGTGAGCAAAGTGGCAACGCACAACTTTTTGTCCCTTCGATTGAGTGGCGTTACCTATCGGCTGACGAACGAATCAATATAAATCAAGGATGGCGTGCGAACTTTAGCTTACAAACAGCATCCAGAGACGCCCTATCAGAAGCCGACCTGATTCGTGGTCAGGTGGAGTTAAAATCGGTTATTCCCCTATTAGAGAATTGGCGTTTATTAGCTCGTGCTGAAATCGGTGCGATGTATACCAATAGCTTCGAGGATATCCCTCCTTCGCTACGCTTTTTTGCCGGTGGCGACCAAAGTGTCCGTGGATACGCATATGAACAATTGGGTCCCGAAGATAACTCTGGAGATGTTATTGGGGGGCGCTACTTAGCCGTCGCTAGCGCAGAAATTGATTACCAGTTTGCAGAGAATTGGCGTGTTGCTGCGTTCACTGATATCGGCAATGCCATGCTGGAACCTAATCAACCCTTAAAGCAAAGCATCGGTGTGGGCTTCCGTTGGATATCTCCTATCGGCTCGGTTCGCATTGATTTTGCGCAGGCAATAGACGAACCCGACAAGCCTTGGCGCATTCACCTCACCATTGGACCGGACTTATGACGATGTATAAACGATTGGCAAAAGCTTTTCTGTACGGCTTAATCGGCCTGTGTGCGGTCATATTGTTGCCTAGCTTACTTATACTGGGCACAGAAACAGGCAGTCAATGGGTTGTGAGTAATGCCAGTAAACGCTTACCCCTAGAGTTAACCTTTGAAAAATTCGAGGGAACATTACTCGATGAGTTCACGTTTTCCGATTTACAGTTTGATATGGATGCATTCAGTCTGCATACCCGCCGACTATCAATCGATTGGTCACCAACAAAGTTGTTTGCCGGAACAGCACAAATTAACACCGTTGCACTGACCGACGCCGAGGCCTGGGTACGAGCAGCCAGTCCGTCCGAAGCGCAATCGACCAGTCAGGCACAATGGCCTCAGATTGCTCTACCCATAGATGTTATGTTGTCGAGTGTACGTATCGACGACATATTACTGCACTTACCTAATCAGCAAGCGCAAACGTTTAGCCTGAAAACGGGTCTGTCACTTAAAGGCTCCGGTACGCTAGACATCGATCAGCTAGCGGTATCCCATAACTATGCGACGCTCGAACTCACGGCCCGAGTGGGTTTAAACCCAAGCCAATCAGTCAACATGGATTCCAATATCGGCATTCGCGTACCAGACTGGCCTCAAACCAACATTAAACTGACCGCCGACGGTGATGCTAACCAGCTGCAAGGTGAGCTGATCACACAAGCGTCCATTGCCAGCACAACGCAGTTTACAATCAATAACCTTCTGGACGAATTGAATTTTGACGTTGCCACACAGATTAAACAGAGCAAACTTGTTCCTTTGTTAGACACATTGGGTCTATCCGGCATTGAGCATGCAGACATCAGTGGTGAGATAACGACGCAAGGTAATTTAAACGATATCTCAATCGCACCTGACCTTCAGCTATCAGTGAATGAACAACACGGTCGCGTATTCGGTAATCTGCACTACACCGGTAACCGTATCGAACTGTCCCCGCTTTCCGCCGCCCTCGAAGGTCAAGTCACCACACATCTCGATGTTGCGGGTTCTATCAATCTGGCATCCACGCCGAAGTTTGATCTTGAGGTGCGCAGCGACGAAGTGGCCGCAGAACAAATAAAAGGGGCTGCGATTGAGAAACTACGCGTCAACGTTACAGGGACGCTTGCTCAACTCTATGTAAAACCCGAGTTCTCAGTTCTACCTGCAAACCAATCCGCCATCAATGTTTCGGCTGACGTGCGATTGGACGATGATATTGTTACTGTGAGTCAGCTTGATATTGTACAGAATGAAAATGTTTTGTCAGGAAACGCGCGAGCCGATCTCGATAACCTCAAGCTGGTTACTCAGCTCGAAGGGGCTTGGCAGCAAGAACCTATCAAGCTAGCAGCGGATGTCTCCTACAAAGCCCCTTATCTATTTATTGAAAAGCTCAATGCCAATTGGCGCAATAATACGCTCACCGCAACGGGCGATTTACGCCCAGGTTCCGCCGTTAAGTTGGACCTCAATGCCCGTGACCTATCCGACTTGCCCGTTCCTGGCTTACAGTTAACAGGAGGCTTTACTGCGAAGGGCGAACTCACAGGATCGCTTGACTCACCTAGTTTGTCAGTCGATCTCAATTCGGATCGCATCGGCATCGGCGAGCAAGTAATAAATGAAGTTGCTTTAGCATTTGCTGGTGACAGCTCAAATCAATCGACTCAATTACAGTTGCGATATCAAGATGTCGCAATGGAGATTGCCACTGATACGGCACTCTCCGAGCAACAGGTATCAGCACGAATCAACACGCTGAGTTTTGCTCAACCAGATGTGGGACGTTTTGAACTCAGTGAACAAAGTAAGCTTACATATCAATTTAAAGATACCACGCTGGATCTCTCTAAACTGTGTTTAAGCAAACAACAGGAGTCAATTTGCTTTGAGGCGTCGATGGTTGGTGAGAAGCTGCACACCTCAGTGGGTTTGACCGAGCTACCTTTGGCTTTAGTTGAGCCCTTTATCCCTGTCAATGATATGGTGTTGCAAGGGACTTTATCGGGGCAGTTCGACAGTCAGATTAAAACGCTCGACTCAATCGAAATCAGCACAGCATCAGGGCGTTTTGGTATTAGTAATTTTCGTATCGAACAGAACGACGATCAGATCGACTTTAATAAGGCTGAACTGACAATCAATAAGCGCGTTAATAGTGAATCAGTCAACATCGTCATGGATTTAGCCAGCGATGAAGTCGGTGCCTCCGTCAATGCCGATTTGGCGTTATCGCCCAACTTAAGCCAGCCTAATATCAAAGGCCGCGTTAATGCATCGCTGGACGATCTGAGTATCGTACAGACCTTTACTACGCAGGTAGCACAACTTGAGGGTAAGTTAGACGCGCAGCTCGAACTCTCGACACAAGATGGCAACTTGTTAATTACACCCAACGCGCAGGTGAAAATAGCGAATGCGTTGATAAGTCGTACTGGTACCTCCATCTCGGAGACTGTGATCTCGGTTGCTGGGAGTCCTGGGTCGCCAAATATGGAGCTATCTGGCGAAGGTAAAGTAGGTAACGGGACATTTAATTTGGATGGCTCATTTGATGTATCTAACTTTACCGGCGATGTAGAATTTAATGGCGACCGTTTGGTCGTAATGGATTCTCCGCGTATTCGATTAATGGCTTCACCTAACCTTGCGTTAAGTGTTAGCGAGGACATCATAGAGCTAACTGGTAAAGTGCTTATACCTGAGGCAAATATCAGTCCGCCCGACTTATCATCAACGGTGACCCCTTCGCCTGATGTAACGGTCATCCAACGTCAACAGAAGCGCAGCCAAGCGCGCACTGTTAAAACGAATTTGAGTATTACGCTTGGCGATGATGTACGTGTCGATGCCTATGGCTTCAACGGGCGGCTGGAAGGCGGCCTGAATGTGACGCAAGCTGGGCAATCGGTACCTACCGGCAGCGGTACTATTTCGGTCGCTACAGGTGACTACGAGATTTATGGGCAAAAACTTTCAATTGACCGTGGCCAGTTCATATTTAATGGTGGACCTTTATCGAACCCAGCGCTCAACCTAAGGGTCACGCGCTCGCTATCTGAAGTAACCGATGGACCTAATTCAGTCGGTGCTCGCGTCCTTGGTTCGTTAAATAGACCAGAGTTAGATCTTTTCTCGGATCCCGCAATGCCTGATGCAAGTGTGCTTTCTTATTTATTGTTTGGGCGCGGTCCTACATCAAACAGTGAGAGCCAAAACCTAGAGCTTCAAGCAGCGTTATTGGTAGGAGGAAAAACCACAGGCGCTCTCACGCAATCATTAAAAGAGACTTTTAGCCTCGATGAGGTCGCCATTGATTCAGAAACCTCCGACGTTAACGATACGTCTTTGTATATCGGTAAGTACCTCTCACCTAATTTGTACATCAAGTACGGCATCGGATTAATTGAATCAACCTCGAGCTTTTACCTTCGTTATCGTTTTACCGATAACCTTTGGTTTGAATCCTCATCATCAACAGAAAGCCAAGGCGCCGACATCATATACAGCATCGAAAAATAGCGTAGCGTGCGCCTTTGGCGCACGGGGCGGTATGGATTGTCGCGCAGAATGCGCGACGTACGTGGCACGGTCGTTATCACCGTCGTAGCGTGCGCCTTTGGCGCACGGGCCGGTGTGGATTGTCGCGCAGAATGCGCGACGTACGTGGCATGGTCGTAGCACGGCGCGATATCGATTGTCGCGCAAAATGCGCGACCTACGCCGTACGGGCGCGACGGACGTCCGGCGAGCAGGCATAAAAAAACCCCAGCCAATCGGCTGGGGTTATTCTATTTGAAGTCTGGCGGTGTCCTACTCTCACATGGGGAGACCCCACACTACCATCGGCGCTGGTATGTTTCACTTCTGGGTTCGGAATGGA
>NZ_QJST01000006.1 GCF_003226255.1 Idiomarina fontislapidosi | reverse complement strand
TAGACACTCATTCAAAAGTTGCAATATTTCTTTGTTGCTTACTTTTGCAAGTGCCCACACAGTTTGCTTGGCTTGATATATTGTTAAAGAGCGTTTCTCAGCAGCCTTGCTGCGAGAGGTGCGTATTCTACACACCGTAAGTTTTCTGTCAACACTTTTTTGAAAAAAGATTTTTTAGAAAACTTATGTTTTCGGCGGCTTCGTTGCCTGCCTCGAACGTGGGGCGTATTTTAGATATTTATCTCCGCAGGTCAAGGGCTTTTTTAAACTCTTTTGTTCGTTTGAACAGATTCTCAGCAAATGTAAATAAAGCCAACATAATCCACCCCAAATCTGGCTAATAAGTCAGCAATTCCGCACTTACGCGCCAAAAATGATAAACTAGATCTCATTAATCAGAAGCAACACGTACTCATCATGACCTATAAAACAATTGATACCGCCGAATACCCGGCACAATTCGCCGATAAGGCAAAACGATTAGCAGCGCTATTGTCTCCTTACTATAAAGGTGAGCTGGATTTGCACGAATCCCCACGCAGTCATTACCGTATGCGCGCGGAATTTCGGGTTTGGCATGAACAAGATGATTTGTACTACATAATGTTTAACCCTGAGACCCGTGAAAAGATCCGCATGGACCAATTCGTTCCTGGTTCCGAACTTATCAATACACTAATGACCGCTGTACGCGACTATGTGATCGATAAGCCGATACTCAGAAACAAACTGTTTCAGGTCGACTTTCTTACCACCACTACAAATGAAGCCGTGATTTCGTGCCTTTATCATAAGCAACTGGATAAAGAGTGGGAGGAAGCAGCTGAGCAGATGCATAAAGCTCTGAGTTCTCTTACTGCAAAACTGGGTCTTATCGGACGTGCGCGAAAGCAAAAGCATGTTATCGGTACTGATGAGGTCATCGAATCACTGACGCTCGGTCAACATAGTTGGAAGACTGTGCAGACAGAGAATGCATTTACCCAGCCTAATGCGGCCATTAATCAGCAAATGATCACTTGGGCCATGCATGCTGTTGGCACATCAAGTCACGATCTACTTGAACTTTACTGTGGTAATGGCAATTTCACCCTACCATTGGCGACACAATTTGAACATGTGTTAGCAACTGAGATAAGTAAACGCTCTGTTGCCTCAGCGCAAACCGCTGCGCAAATGAATAAAGTCGATAACGTTGCGTTTGTTCGCATGTCATCAGAGGAATTCAGTGAAGCACTTAAAGGCGATGTCGAAAAACGTCGTTTGCAAGATATTGATTTAACCAGCTATGACTTTGGCACTGTACTGGTCGATCCACCACGTGCGGGTCTTGACGATCTTACCCTTAATGTCGTGAGTGAGTACCAGCGGATACTATACATATCCTGTAATCCTGAAACCTTGATACAAAACATTGAAGCATTGAGTGACAAGTTTGATGTCACCAAGGCAGCACTATTTGATCAGTTCCCCTACACTCATCATATTGAAGCGGGTGTTTTACTCGAACGAAAGGCGGATTAAATGTTCTCGGCTTCGGCGAGCGGGGTTGCTGTCGAAGCCGACAATTTACGCGAACGGCGCAGATTACTGATATGAGCGTAGATAATTAAACCCGCTCCTAATGCGATGATGACAGGCTCGCCCCAAGGACCAAGCAGATCGCGTTGTGAATAAATAAAGGCGCCCGCGACCAAAGGTAACAACAGCGACCATTTACCATGTTGCTTAGCACCACCAATCAATGCAGCCAAGCCAACCACAACACTAATACCAAGAATAGCGTTCTCGAGTAGGTCTTCACCTAAAAATGAAAAACCAATCAACGCCAATAAAGGAAGGATAAGGGGTAATAGCAAACAGTGGATAGCACAAATAGTGGTAATCCAAATACCCGCGCGGTCCAATTTTCGTTGCTTTAAATAAGTCATATGACCCCCTTACCTCAATGAGCGTGTTATATTATAACATACGCACACCGCTAGCAAGGGCGATCACTATTTTTAATATTTAAGCTGACTGATAAGAAAAAGGCAGTACCTGTTCAATTGAGGAAGCATTACACAGAATCATAAGTAACCGATCGACCCCCATCGCAACACCCGCACAACGCGGGAGCCCATGTTTAATTGCTGCTAAGAGTAACTCATCGGCAGCGCGATACGGCAGCTTGGCACTTTGCCGCAATGCAATATCTTTCTCAAAACGTAACGACTGTTCGACTGCGTCCGTCAATTCGTAATAGCCATTTGCCAGTTCAACACCCTGCCAATAAATTTCGAAGCGACGCGCAACTCGTGGATCGTCCGAATCGATTTGAGCTAATGCAGCCTGACTTGAAGGAAAATGCGTAATCGCAACGGGCTGTGATAAGGGCAACTGGGGCTCGATATAAAAGTTAAACGCCACCTGCAATATCGTATCGACGCTATCTTCGCTTACCATCCACGAGTGAGTACGCTCGTCGTCTTTTAAACGCTGGTGAATCGCTTGCACGCCCGAATCAGTTAGCGGATCACATTGCAGGTAATCAATAAAGGCATCTTGGTATCTCAACCGCAATAGAGGCGGCGCCCCCGCTACGCTTGTCAGAAGTGTCTCTATTTCTGCCAGTAATTGCTCATCATCAAAACCAACTCGGTACCATTCCAACATCATAAATTCTGGATTATGGTGGCGTCCGGTTGGATCGTCCCGCACAACGTGACTGAGCTGATAAATACTATGCCCGTATTGTGCTAAAAGCCGTTTCATCGCATATTCTGGCGAAGTCTGGAGATAACGGCAGTTATCCTCACTGTCACGAGTTTCAAGATTTTCAATATGAAGGTCAGTCACGCCATGCTTACAAAGGAGTGGCGTATCAACTTCCAATACATCACGGTCGAAAAAAAACGAACGAAGTTGTCGTAACAACTCCGCTCGCTTTTTTAATGTGTTGAGCGTGGCTTGTGAACGCCAGTCAGCCATTTTAAATTACTTTTGGACGCGCGAGACGTACTCACCAGAGCGAGTGTCTACCTTGATAACTTCACCAATTTGCACGAACAACGGTACACGCACAACCGCGCCGGTAATCAATGTGGCTGGTTTGCCACCAGTACCCGCCGTATCACCTTTTAAACCAGGGTCGGTTTCAGTGATTTCTAGTTCAACGAAGTTAGGTGGTTGAACATTAATCGGATTACCTTCCCACAGCGTGAGCGTACATACGTCTTGTTCAACTAACCATTTCTCTGCTTCACCAACCGCTTTTGCATCTGCGGCAACTTGCTCAAAGGTTTCGTTGTTCATGAAGTGCCAGAACTCACCATCGTTGTACAGATAAGCAAGCTCAAGTTCGATCACATCGGCGCCTTCAACAGACTCGCCTGATTTGAACGTCTTCTCGACTACCTTTCCGCTAATCAGCTTGCGGATTTTAACTCGGTTAAACGCCTGACCTTTACCCGGCTTAACCATCTCATTCTCGACGATAGAGCAAGGCTCACCGTCCTGCATGATCTTCAAGCCACCTTTAAATTCGTTGGTGCTGTAATTCGCCATAAATTTTGTATCCTTGTTTCTCAATACAACTTGATTGCGGCAATAATAAACCAATCAAAGCGGATTTTCAGGTAAAATAATGACATTAATTGTTAAATAGGGAGTCGTGCAATGCAAACCCTTGACGTATCAACGCGCGATGAATGGCAACTTGAACTCGCCAAAAGCTATAAAGATCCGCTCCAGCTGTTGGAAACGCTAGGAATCGATCCCGCGCCGTTCAGCGAACACATTGAGGCAAAGCGCCTATTCTCGTTTCGTGTGCCCCGGCCATTTGTCGCGCTCATGGAGCAAGGTAATCCACATGATCCTTTGTTACGCCAAGTACTGCCGGTTGCTGACGAGTTTGCAGTGACTCCGGGTTATAGCACAGATCCTCTTAATGAAGTCACTGATAAGCACGCCAGTACCGTACCTCAAGGTTTACTTCACAAATACGCGTCGCGGGTTTTGTTACTTGTGCAAGGTGCCTGTGCGATTAACTGTCGTTATTGTTTCCGCCGTCATTATCCCTACGCCGAGGATGTGTTGCCACGTAAGCAGTTTAGTGACTGTGTAGAGTATATACGCCAACACCCAGACATCAATGAGGTCATTTTAAGTGGCGGTGACCCGCTTTTTGCCAACGACAGTTACCTCATTGCGCTGGCCGATCAGCTCGCCGAGCTTAAGCAAATTAAACGGCTACGTATTCATTCGCGGTTGCCCGTTGTGCTCCCGCAACGATTAACTCAACGGCTTGCGGAGCATCTCACCGCGCGTTTTGAACAAGTTATACTGGTCATTCATGCCAACCATGCTAATGAGATCGGTGCGTCACTCAAGCAGCATCTTGCGCGCTGGCGGGACCGAGGCATCACACTATTGAATCAGAGTGTTTTATTGAGGGATATCAACGATGATGCGGACACATTAGCACAACTCAGCGAAAGGCTTTTTGACGCGTCTGTGTTACCCTATTACCTACATCAACTTGACCCGGTTCAAGGAGCTGCGCACTTTGCAGTAAGCGATCAGCGCGCGCGTGAACTTTGGCAACAAGTCAATGCGCAGTTGCCTGGCTTTTTAGTGCCTAAATTGGTTCGCGAAATTCCTAACCGTGACAGTAAAACACCCATCATGCCGAGCGAATGAGGAAACTTAACGATGAGTGAAGCAATCGACCGCGTTGACAACCAATTGCAAGAGCACCTACGTGTGCTGTACCGCCAAGTTGTCGATGCCGACCAGTATCTAGATGACTTACGTGAACAAGGAAAAGCAAAATTCGACAGCATTTTTGTTGAACAAGCGGTCTTTGAGACCAAAGGCAACCGCTTTCAACCTTACCTTCAGGAAGTCACCAAGAATGTTCAAACATGGCAACTGGAGCGCGATAACGAAGCGTTGTTAAAAACGATTGTTGAACAACTCCAGCTGCTCACAGAAACCTTGGCGCGCCTTAAGCAGCTCCGCCAGGCTGGTTAGCTTTTATTTGCTCGGAGAAGGTTTCTCTAAACCAGTCTTCGAGCATCTTATGTTCATAGTAATTGATATTCCGCTGACGCTTAATCGACGCCATACTGCTCATATCAAATCCCATATCCTTCACAACCACAGAATCTTCTTTAATGACCTCGCCTTGATCATCGATCAATTTGTACGTCAAATTCATGCGCGGAAAATCAATGGGCCGTACAACGCGAATATACGAGGTGGCACTTTGCCCAAATGTCGGCTCGACACGCCCCGTTAAATCAACGTCAGTCACCGTCACATCAAATGTCTGACCTTTTGGCAGTAAGCCAGCCAATTCATTGAACTTTTCAGTAAAGTCTTCTTTCGTTTTTTCTTGGAAACGCGACTCAATGCCTGTTGCTGGCGAAAAGTCTGTGTACTTTTCAACATTCTTGAACGTTACTTTCGCCTCGCCGGCCAACACAGTCGTTGCCATAAAAGATAGCGGAATCAACGCTGTAATCAGTATCCTTTTCATAATCACCTCCATCGGTAATTGACTCACAAGGTTTGACTACAATATAACCAAAAGATTCCCGAAACACATGGGCAAACAAAAAAAGAGCCCCGCAGGGCTCTTTTTTGAGTGTTCAGAAGGTTGAACGGCGAATTACATCATGCCGCCCATACCGCCCATGCCACCCATGTCGCCCATGCCACCAGCAGACTCATCGTCTTTTGGTACTTCAGCGACCATCGCTTCGGTAGTGATCATCAATGAACCCACCGATGCTGCGAACTGAAGTGCAGAGCGAGTTACTTTAGTTGGGTCAAGAATACCCATCTCTAGCATATCGCCATAAGTGTCGTTACCCGCGTTGTAACCGAAGTTACCTTCGCCTTCACGTACACGGTTTGCGACGACAGACGCTTCAGCACCCGCGTTGTATGCGATTTGACGAAGTGGAGCTTCCATCGCACGTAGCATCATACGAATGCCTACGTTTTGCTCTTCGTTGTCGCCCGTTAGATCCGCTAACTTGCTTGCAGCGCGAACCAACGCAACACCACCACCAGGTACAACACCTTCTTCGACAGCAGCACGGGTTGCGTGCAATGCGTCTTCGACACGTGCTTTCTTCTCTTTCATCTCAACTTCGGTCGCTGCGCCAACTTTGATAACCGCAACACCGCCGGCGAGTTTAGCAAGACGTTCTTGCAGTTTTTCGCGGTCGTAATCAGATGAAGTGTCTTCCATCTGCTGTTTGATTTGCGTTACACGACCTTCAATCGCTGCATCGTCACCGTTACCGTCAACAACAGTGGTGTTGTCTTTGGTAATAACAACACGCTTAGCAGTACCCAAGTCTTCAAGCTGAGTTTTCTCAAGTTCCATGCCGATTTCTTCAGAAACGACCGTACCACCCGTCAATACCGCGATGTCTTGCAGCATGGCTTTACGACGGTCACCAAAACCAGGTGCCTTCACGGCTGCAACTTTCACGATGCCACGCATGTTGTTAACAACCAAGGTCGCCAACGCTTCGCCTTCAACGTCTTCAGCGATGATAAGCAAAGGCTTACCTGCTTTAGAAACGCCTTCAAGTACAGGTAACAACTCGCGAATGTTCGAAACTTTCTTATCAACGAGCAAGATGAACGGGTTATCTAGTTCAACAGAACCGCTTTCTTGATTGTTGATGAAGTATGGTGACAAGTAACCACGGTCAAACTGCATACCTTCAACGACATCAAGCTCATCTTGTAATGCTTGACCTTCTTCAACAGTGATAACGCCTTCTTGGCCGACTTTATCCATTGCTTTCGCAATGATTTCGCCGATCGTGCTATCAGAGTTAGCTGAGATAGTACCTACCTGTGCGATCGCTTTGCTGTCGGCACATGGCTGAGAAATTTTCTTCAACTCTTCAACAGCCGCAGTAACTGCTTTATCGATACCACGTTTCAGATCCATCGGGTTCATACCCGCAGCAACGGCTTTAACACCTTCGTTCACGATAGCTTGCGCTAAAACGGTCGCAGTCGTCGTTCCGTCACCTGCTTCGTCGTTCGCTTTTGAGGCAACTTCTTTGACCATCTGTGCGCCCATGTTTTCGAACTTGTCTTCAAGCTCGATTTCTTTCGCTACAGAAACACCATCTTTAGTGATGCTTGGTGCGCCGAATGATTTGTCTAAAACAACGTTACGGCCTTTAGGACCTAAGGTCACTTTAACCGCGTCTGCAAGGGTGTTTACACCTTTCAACATTCTTTGACGCGCGTTATTGCCAAATTTTACTTCTTTTGCTGCCATTTTTTGATTCCTCTTAACTGTACTCTTAGAGACTGTTTAGATTCGGCTTACTCTTGGATAGCCAAGATGTCGCTTTCGCTCATGATCAGGTATTCTTCGCCGTCAATTTTTTCAGTCTTAACGCCGTACCCTTCATTGAAAAGCACTTTGTCACCCACTTTAACGTCAAGTGGACGTACTTCACCGCTCTCTAAGATGCGTCCGTTGCCAACGGCAACGACTTCACCACGCGTTGATTTTTCTGCTGCTGAGCCAGTTAGAACAATACCGCCTGCCGATTTTGCTTCGACTTCGATACGCTTGATAATGACTCGGTCGTGTAAAGGACGAAGTTTCATTTCTCGATAACTCCTTAACCTATTGTTGTTGATAAAACCCACTCGGTGGGCGTTAAAATTTAGCTGTGACCTTTAAATGGGGTATGATTTTCTGTTATCAAGGTTTGCAAGAAAATTTTTTTCATCATATTCGAGGTGAACATGACCACTCCCATCCGCATGGTTTACACCACTACCGACGATGGCGACGTTGCTGATAAACTCGCTAAAGCAATGATTGAGCGACGTTTAGCCGCTTGCGTAAAAATCGTGCCCAAGGTGAGTTCTTACTATCGCTGGGAAGATAAAGTTCAGTGCGACAGTGAATACTGGTTGGTGATTAAAACCCATCATTGGCAGGTCGCGAACCTTAAGCAGTTTATTAGTGAGCAACACAACTACGACTCACCCGAGTTTATCGTTACCGAAGTTGTCGATGGGTTAGAGTCATATTTAGACTGGGTCGAGGTACAAACCAAGCCATGAATAAAACATGTTCGGCTTTTTTAGTGGCGCTAGTATCTTGGTTTTTACTTACAAGTCATGCGTTTGCACAGAATAGCAACCTATTCAGCCAGCAACCTGAATTTTTAACCGTCGACCAAGCGTTTACTATTCAAGTTGTGAATGATTCGCCGCTCACCATTGGCATCGAAATTCAGCCAGGTTATTACTTGTATCAACACGCGTTTAAGATTACACCTGCATCGGCCGTTAAACGCCCTATCGATTATCCACCAGCCGAACCCCACGTTGACGAGTTTTTTGGCGAAACCAAAATTTACCGCAATTACGTTGAGCTCACTTATGATCTCAATGACTCGGTCAACTCAGTCGACTTTCACTATCAAGGCTGCGCTGACGCCGGTTTATGCTATCCACCCGAAACACACACGATAACATTACAAAACGATGCCAATGAGCAATCTCCCGCTCTCTTGGCTGATGAGGTGGCCAATACGCTGGTTAAACACGTTGACTTAGCCACACTCGGACTCTTCTTTTTACTCGGCATTGGGCTGGCGTTTACGCCTTGTGTGTTTCCCATGTACCCGATCATCTCTGCAACGGTGGTTGGCGATAAGCCGAAGACATTAAAAAACCTTGTCTTACTCGCCTTTGTCTATGTACAGGGAATGTCAATTACATATTCATTGCTGGGCTTGATTGTTGCTTCAATGGGCATGCAGTTTCAGGCGTATTTTCAACACCCTGTTATCATTGGAGTGCTTGCGGTTGCATTTGCTTTGTTTGCGATGAGCATGCTCGGGATCGTTAACTTCCAGTTACCTAGCGCTTGGCAATCCCGACTCGACAATATAAGCCGCCAACAACGCAGTGGAAGAATTGCGGGTGTCTTTTCTATTGGGGTCATTTCTGGATTAGTCGCGTCGCCCTGTACGACGGCCCCGTTAAGCGGTGCACTGCTGTTCGTTGCACAAACAGGCGACTTACTTTCCGGCGCACTGCTGCTTTATGTATTGAGCTTGGGCATGGGCTTACCCTTAATTATATTCGCGGCATCAGGCGGCCGACTACTGCCCAAAGCAGGTGCGTGGATGAATATCATCAAGCACTTACTCGGTTGGTTACTACTCGCCGCGGTGGTGTTCCTCCTTGAGCGGCTATTATCGGATATTCTCAGCTTTGTGTTGTGGCTCACCTACTTCGCTGCATTGGCAACCTATATGGGCCGACATGTTCTTGATCTGAAACACCCATTGAGCCGTGCACTCCTCTTTATATTAGTCACCGCGACGGCTGTAGCTGGCAGTTACTGGCAAGTCGATAAATATTACGCAGTGAAGCAATCTCATGGCTTTTTCGCCCGCGTTGAATCGAGCACAGCGCTGACTCAACAACTTGAGCAAGCACGTCAATCACAACAATGGGTGATGGTCGATCTTTACGCGGACTGGTGTGTAGCGTGCAAGGAATTCGAGCAATATACGTTTTCGCGTTCATCCGTTCAAAACGCATTAAGTGACTTCAAGAAACTTCAGATTGATGTCACTGACAATACGGCGGACCATCAGCAGTTACTGAACCGCTATCAAGTACTTGGTCTTCCGACATTACTGTTCTTTTCCCCCAATGGAGAGGAACTGACACAGTGGCGCGTAACCGGCTTTTTGGATGAAGATGCGTTCAATGAACATTTACAAAAGATGAAAGACACTGCAAACTAGAGTTTGCGGCTAAAATCGCTGATAAGACCAGTATTTTACTGCAAACTAGCGCAACTCAACTATAATGCAAAAAGTTTTGTGAAAATGGCGGTGAAATTTCATTTAACCGCCATTAATTTTTGATTTTTAACATGTTCGTAACTTTTGGCGGCAATATGCAAAACACTTCTCGACAAAAAAAGCATATTTTGGTTTTAAACGGACCCAACTTGAACTTATTGGGGCGTCGCGAGCCAAATATATACGGACATGAAACACTGAAAGATGTTGAGCAACTACTCCACACACAAGCAAGTACATTGGGTGTGACGCTCGAATGCAAGCAAAGCAACCGTGAATATGAACTCATTGAATGGGTGCATGAGGCAGTAAACAACGCCCAAATGATTATCATCAATCCCGGCGCTTTCGCACATACGAGTGTCGCGCTTAGAGACGCGTTACTGGGTGTGGGTATACCTTTTTATGAAGTTCACATCTCCAATATTTATCGTCGCGAAGCATTTCGTCACCACTCGTACTTGGCAGACATCGCCGAAGGTGTGATCAGTGGCTTCGGGATTTACGGTTACGAGCTTGCATTAGCGGCTGCTAATCGGCTCATCGATTCAACTCTAGAAAAATAAATTAGAGGTTAAAAAGCACCATGGATATCCGCAAGATTAAAAAACTCATTGAGTTAGTTGAAGAATCGGGCATTTCTGAATTAGAAATCACTGAAGGCGAAGAATCGGTTCGCATCAATCGTTACAGCCCACAGCCAGCGCAAGCACCTATCCAATACAGTGCAGCGCCTCAACAAGCTGCGCCTGCGCCAGCACCGCAAGGTTCTGACAATGCTGCAGCAGCGGAATCTGAAGAAATTTCAGGCCATATCGTTCGTTCACCGATGGTAGGAACTTTTTACGAAGCACCTTCACCTGACGCGAGCCCGTTTGTAACTGTAGGCTCACGCGTCAATGCGGGCGACACTTTGTGCATCGTCGAAGCAATGAAGATGATGAACCAAATCGAAGCGGATAAAAGTGGCGTAATTAAGCAAATCTTGGTCGAGAACGAAGAGCCAGTTGAGTTTGATCAGCCTCTGTTCGTCATTGAGTAAGAATAAACCAGGAACGCATCATGTTAGATAAAGTGGTCATAGCAAACCGCGGCGAAATTGCACTTCGCATTTTGCGCGCGTGTAAAGAGCTTGGCATTAAAACGGTGGCTGTTCATTCAACGGTCGACCGAAACCTTAAGCACGTCTTATTAGCCGACGAAGCTATTTGTATTGGTAAAGCACCTGCATCAGAGAGTTACCTTGATATTCCACGAATTATCAGTGCAGCAGAAATTACCGATGCAGCGGCCATCCATCCAGGCTACGGCTTCCTTGCTGAAAACGCTGATTTCGCTGAGCAAGTTGAAAAATCAGGTTTTGTTTTCGTGGGTCCGACGGCAGACGTGATTCGCTTAATGGGCGATAAAGTGTCCGCAATTAAGGCCATGAAAAAGGCGGGTGTACCTTGTGTACCGGGTTCTGATGGTCCTTTGGACGACGATGACGAACGTAACATCAAATTAGCGAAACGCATCGGCTATCCGATTATCATCAAAGCAGCAGGTGGCGGCGGTGGTCGCGGTATGCGTGTTGTGCGTCAGGAAAGCGAACTCTTGAGTGCTATCCGCATGACTCAAAACGAGGCGCGTGCAGCTTTCGGTAACCCAGTCGTGTACATGGAGAAGTTCCTTGAGAATCCACGCCATGTCGAAGTCCAAGTACTCGCCGATGGTCAGGGAAATGCGGTTCATTTAGGTGAGCGTGATTGCTCAATGCAGCGTCGCCACCAAAAGGTTGTCGAAGAAGCGCCAGCGCCGGGTATTACTCCTGAAATGCGCAAATTCATTGGCGAGCGCTGTGCAAAAGCCTGTATCGAAATTGGCTATCGTGGCGCCGGTACCTTTGAATTCTTATACGAAAACGGTGAGTTCTACTTCATTGAGATGAACACCCGTATTCAGGTTGAGCACCCAGTAACTGAGATGGTCACGGGTATTGATCTGATTAAAGAGCAATTGCGCATCGCAGCGGGTCGCCAATTATCCTTTAATCAAGAGGATGTGGTTATTCGTGGTCACGCGGTTGAGTGCCGTATCAACGCGGAAGATCCCGATACCTTTGTACCGTCTCCAGGTCAAATCACTCGTTTCCACTCACCGGGTGGGTTTGGTGTACGTTGGGATTCACATGTGTATGCGGATTACAAAGTACCACCGAACTATGACTCAATGATTGGCAAGCTCATTACATACGGTGAAAACCGTGACATCGCTATTGCCCGTATGCGCAATGCGTTAAGTGAACTGATCATCGAGAATATCAAGACTAATATCCCATTACAGAAATCCATCATGGCTGATGAGAACTTCCAACACGGTGGTACTAACATTCACTACCTTGAGAAAAAACTTGGCCTTGGGGGTCACTAAACGGTGCCCTGGATTCAACTCACGTTATCAAGCTCCGAAGAGCATGCGCCCCAAGTTGGGGACATGCTCATGGCTAATGGCGCACAAGCCGTCACTTATCGTGATGCCGCTGATACACCGATTTTTGAGCCACCGTTAGGCAAAGTGCTACTTTGGAAGCAGACATTAGTGACCGGCTTATTTGACGCTAGCCTCGACATGAAGCCTGTCGTCGCCAACCTCGAAAAAGCCAAGGTTCTGTCCAAACCCTTACAGTACAAGCTGGATGGACTGGAAGATAAAGATTGGGAACTGGAATGGATGGATAATTTCCACCCCATTCAATTTGGCGATCGACTCTGGATCTGCCCAACATGGCGCGATATTCCCGATCCTAACGCCGTCAACATTTTGCTCGATCCAGGCATGGCATTTGGCACCGGCACACACCCGACGACAGCGATGTGTCTTGAGTGGCTCGATGCCAATGTTAAGGGCGGTGAGCAAGTCGTCGACTTTGGCTGTGGATCGGGTATTTTGGGCATTGCTGCGCTCAAACTGGGTTCAGCAAAGGCGATGGGGATCGACATTGATAAACAAGCGCTGCTCTCGACACAAGAGAACGCAGAGCGTAATCAAGTTGCCGACCAATTTGATGTGTTCCTTCCCGAACAGCATCCCAATGCGCAAGCCGACCTTGTTTTAGCGAATGTACTCGCAGGGCCTTTACGTGAGCTATCAGATATCATCAAAGGTTTTGTAAAGCCTGGCGGGCGCCTAGTGCTCTCGGGCATACTCGAGCGCCAAGCGCAATCGGTGATGGACGCCTACGCGCCAGAAATCGAATTTGAAACACCAACTCAACAAGAAGAATGGGTGATGTTGGCAGGATACCGCGCAGAGTGACTCTGCGCGACTTTTGTCAATAGTAAAAAATTAAAAAAAGACCTAATTTGCATACTTTTTAGCCTTTTCTTTATCCCATAAATTCCATAAAATTCTCCCCCTTTTCGCTGAGTAGTTTTTAACCGATGCGGATTGGTTCATATTCTTTGCCAAATAACCTGATTTTAGCGCCGATGGCGGGGGTCACTGATCAACCGTTCCGGCAGCTTTGCTATAAGCTAGGCGCAGGGATGACAGTCTCAGAAATGCTGTCAAGTAATCCGAAGGTCTGGCAAACAGATAAATCCATGCAACGCATGGACCACTCTGGTGAGCTCGGTATCCGGTCGGTACAAATTGCTGGCTCTGAACCTGAACTAATGGCTCAAGCAGCGAAAATAAATGTCAGCCAAGGCGCCCAGATCATTGATATCAATATGGGTTGCCCGGCAAAAAAAGTGAATAAAAAGCTCGCGGGATCAGCGTTAATGCAACACCCGGAGCTTGTAGAACACATTTTAACAGCAGTGGTTGAAGCGGTTGATGTACCCGTCACGTTAAAAACGCGAACAGGTTGGAACCCAGACCACAAAAACGGAATTGAAATTGCTCAGATTGCCGAGCGGTGTGGTATTCAGGCTCTAGCCATACACGGACGCACACGTGCGTGCATGTATAAAGGTGAAGCAGAGTACAATACGATTCGCGCGATTAAAGAGACGGTCTCGATTCCGGTCATTGCTAACGGAGATATCACGTCACCGGAGCAGGCAGCGCACGTGCTTAAATATACGGGTGCCGACGCCATCATGATTGGACGGGGTGCCCAGGGAAACCCTTGGATATTTAAGCAAATACAGCACTTCCTTGAGTACGGAGAGCATTTGCAAGCCCCTCCGCTCGAAGAAGTTGCACGTACTGTGGTAGAACATGTTAAAGCCTTACATCAGTTCTACGGCGAGTATAAAGGTGTGCGAATAGCTCGCAAGCACGTTGGCTGGTATCTCAATGAGCGCCCTAACGGACGCGAATTTCGCCAAGCGTTTAACGGTATTGAAGAAGCTGAACAGCAGATTAATACCCTGGAACATTATTTTTTGTCACTGTAGGAAAGAGATAAGCGCATTATGTTTGATCAAAACCCAAATCGTGAGAACACATCTCCTTTAACCACTATTGGAAATAACTCACAACCAAAGCCGTTACGTGACTCAGTCAAACAAGCTATCAACAGCTTCTTACGTCAATTAGACGGTCAAGATCCAGAAGAATTGTATGAGCTTGTATTATCAGAAGTAGAAGCGCCTCTACTTGAAGAAGTTATGACTTACACCCGAGGGAATCAAACGCGCGCAGCCACAATGCTTGGAATCAACCGTGGAACTTTACGCAAAAAATTAAAGAAATACGGCATGAACTAATTGCCTATTCTACAAGAGCGCCTTCTGGCGCTCTTTTTTTTACTAAACTGTCCATTAATTGTAATTCAAATTAAGGCTTTATAATGACGACCCCAGCTATCAAACGTGCTCTTTTAAGTGTTTCAGATAAAACCGGTATCGTGGAGTTTGCCAAGCAACTTGCATCGCGCGGCGTAGAACTCCTTTCTACAGGCGGTACCGCCAAGCTGTTACGCGACTCCGGCCTAACCGTCAAAGATGTCTCGGACCACACGGGTCATCCAGAGATAATGGATGGCCGTGTAAAAACACTTCATCCAAAGGTTCATGGCGGTATCTTGGGCCGTCGTGATGTCGACCAAGCGGTCATGGAAACTCACGGTATAGCACCTATCGATATGGTCGTTGTTAATCTTTATCCGTTCGCAAAGACTGTCGCTCAAGACGACTGTAGTTTCGAAGACGCAATTGAAAATATCGATATTGGCGGACCTACTATGGTGCGCGCTGCTGCCAAAAACCACAAAGACGTTACGATCGTGGTTAACAGTGACGACTACGATCAAGTGCTCGCCGAAATGGCACAGCATAATGGTGCAGTATCTGCCGAGAAACGTTTCGAACTCGCAGTGTCCGCGTTTGAGCACACCGCGCAATATGACGGCATGATTGCTAATTACTTGGGCGGTCGTTTGCGTGGCGAGGCGGCATTCCCGCGCACATATAACCTACAGTTCGACCATAAGCAGAGCCTACGCTACGGTGAGAACAGCCACCAACAAGCGGCATTCTATACCGAGCACAATGCGCCCGCAGGTACCGTATCAAGTGCCAAGCAATTGCAAGGCAAAGCATTATCGTTCAACAACATCGCTGATACCGATGCGGCACTTGAATGTGTGAAGAGCTTCACTCAACCCGCCTGTGTTATCGTCAAACATGCCAACCCCTGTGGTGTGGCTGTCGCAGACACTATCGAGCAAGCCTACCAACGCGCCTTCAAAACCGATCCGACTTCAGCATTCGGCGGCATTATTGCGTTCAACCGTCCACTCGACGAAACAACCGCTAAAGCAATCATTGACCAGCAATTTGTCGAAGTCATCATTGCCCCAGCGGTCAGTGATGCAGCGCAAGCAATCGTAGCCGCTAAAAAGAATGTTCGTCTCCTTGCTTGCGGTGACTGGTCAGAAGAGTCTGCGCAATGGGATTACAAACGCGTAGCAGGCGGTTTGCTGGTGCAAGAAGCAGACGCGCAAGACGTCGATGAATCACAACTGCGCGTAGTCTCAAAAGTCGCACCTACCGATGAGCAAATGGCCGACCTGCGTTTCTGCTGGAAAGTCGCTAAGTTCGTCAAATCAAATGCTATCGTATACGCAAAAGAGGGTGCCACAATCGGCGTTGGCGCCGGTCAAATGAGTCGTGTCTACAGCGCCAAAATTGCGGGTATTAAAGCAAATGATGAGGGTCTCGATGTACCAGGCTCAGTGATGGCATCCGATGCATTCTTCCCATTCCGTGATGGCATTGACGCCGCTGCCGAAGCAGGCATCAAAGCTATTATTCAGCCGGGTGGTTCGATTCGTGACGAAGAAATCATTGCCGCCGCTGATGAACACGGTATTGCGATGGTGTTTACGGGAATGCGCCATTTCCGTCATTAATCCGTAGGTAATAGATAGACAGATTTGCAGCCCTGTCTATGCAGGGCTAATCTATCTTGAACAACTACGGAGGAAGAAGAATGAAAACTAAATTGATGTTATCCATTGCCGCGGCGTTAAGTATGAGCGCATGTGGTCAAGCAGGCGGTGATCAGTCGGTCGGTTCTGACATGACGTTACAGCAAGCCGTGCAAGATGAGAGCCGAACCGAGCGTTTTGTAAAACGGGACTCGGCTCGACACCCTGTCGAAACACTTGAGTTTTTTGAGGTGGCGCCTTCCATGACAGTGGTCGAGATCTGGCCAGGCGGCGGTTATTACACTGAAATTCTTGCCCCTTATTTAAGTGAGGGTGGACAACTCTACGCTGCTCACTTCCCGCAAAATTCCAATAGCGATTATTATCAACGCTCGTTAGAGAATTTCACCGACCGCGTTCAAACAGAAGCGGTATTTGGTAACATTCAAATTACTGAATTTGCCCCACTAACCGAACTGGAGAGCGATATCGCGCCACCCAACAGCGCTGATCGCGTACTGACTTTCCGCAATGTCCACAACTGGTATATGAGTGGCGGCGAAGAAGCGGTGCGTGATGCTTTCGAACAGTTTTGGCGAGCGCTCAAACCAGACGGTATTCTGGGTGTCGTTGACCACCGCCTGCCGAGCGGAGCAAATGCGGACGCGATGGCAAAGTCAGGCTATGTGCATCAACAATGGGTGATTGATATCGCAGAACAAGCGGGCTTTGAGTTCGTCGAAGCAAGTGAAGTTAACGCTAACCCGAAAGATACAGCCGATCATCCAAATGGCGTTTGGAACCTGCCTCCTACGCTCAATGTTAATGAGGGTGACGACGCGGAAATTTACAAGGCGATTGGAGAAAGCGATCGCTTTACATTGAAATTCAGAAAACCAACAACACAAAGGTAACACATGAAGATATTGGTAGTTGGTGGCGGTGGTCGCGAGCATGCACTTGCATGGAAAGCCGCCCAGTCAGAGAAAGTCACTGAAGTTTTTGTCGCTCCGGGTAATGCGGGCACAGCCGATGAAGCTAACCTGAAAAATGTCAGTATCAATGCGGAAGACATTGATGGTCTAGCTGACTTCGCGCAAGAAAACGCAATTGACCTCACGATCGTGGGACCCGAAGCGCCGTTAGTAAAAGGTATTGTCGACCTTTTTCAACAACGTAAACTCGCTATTTTTGGTCCTTCAGCCGCCGCCGCGCAGCTCGAGGGATCAAAGTCGTTTAGCAAGGACTTCTTGGCACGTCACGACATTCCAACAGCTGCCTACGATACGTTTACTGATACTGATGCTGCTAAACGTTATGTGCGTGACAACCAACTACCTATCGTCATAAAAGCCGATGGCCTTGCCGCTGGTAAGGGCGTCATTATTGCTGAAACCCTCGAACAGGCGGATGCTGCTATTGACGATATGCTGGCTGGAAACAAATTCGGTGCGGCCGGCAGTCGTGTCGTAATCGAAGAGTTTTTAACCGGCGAAGAGGCATCCTTTATCGTTGTAGCCGACGGTAAGACAGCGGTTGCATTTGCCTCGAGTCAAGATCACAAAGCCCGTGATGACGGTGATAAAGGCCCCAATACAGGCGGCATGGGGGCATACTCGCCGGCACCTGTTGTTACCGATGAGGTGCATCAATGGGTCATGCAGCATGTTATCCAACCGACCATCGATGGTATGGCGGCCGAGGGGACACCCTACGTAGGCTTCCTCTATGCTGGCTTAATGGTTGCACCTGACGGCTCCGCTAAAGTGTTGGAATATAACTGCCGCTTTGGCGACCCTGAAACACAGCCGATTATGATGCGTATGCGATCAGACCTTGTTGAGCTGTGCCAAAAGGCGATCACCGGTCAGTTGGCGGGCGCGTCTGCACGCTTTGATGAACGCACCGCAGTGGGTGTTGTGATGGCCGCTGGCGGCTATCCTGAATCATATAAAAAAGGCGATGAAATCAAAGGTATTCCAGCAGCGACTGAATCCTACAAAGTATTTCATGCTGGAACGAAATATGAGGATGGTCGTTTGGTCACCAATGGCGGACGCGTTTTATGTTGTGTCGCACTCGGTGACGATGTCCAGCAAGCACAACTCGAAGCCTATCAGTTGGTGAAGCATATTCATTGGGATAACGTTTATTATCGCAATGATATTGCTCATCACGCGATTAAGCGGCTAAATCAGTAGTTAAAATAAAAGCGGCTGAAAAGCCGCTTTTTTATTTCATTTGTCACAAATTCGTCACCGAAATGAGATAAATTGACGTCATTGTCAATTTGTTAACACCTTATGCATGTCGAATCGGGAAGCCTTATTAGAACTTATTGAAAATGACCGGTTGTCACCGCTATTTCAGCCAATTTTTGACAATGCATCCCAGACGATCTTGGGGTTTGAAGCCCTCATTCGCGGACCCGCAGGTCATTCACTCGAGTTCCCTGACCAACTATTTCGCGTCGCACAAGAAGAAGACTTACTATCAGAGCTTGAGTTAGCTTGCCGCAGTGCAGCGATACAACGTTTTGTCGAACTCGACACTGATGCTAAGTTGTTTCTCAATGTGAATCCTAACGTTCTAAAAGACGAAAGCCATCCCACTGGCAGCACGTTGCGACTCTCACAATTGCATGGATTAGCCCCCGATCGCATTATTATCGAACTGTCAGAGCGTTATCCAATCGACGATACTGAACTGCTGTCTGAAGCCATCACACATTACCGCGCGCTGGGTTTACGTGTCGCCATTGATGATCTAGGTGCAGGCTATTCCGGTTTAAAGCTGTGGTCTGAATTGCAGCCAGACTTTGTCAAAATTGACCGGTACTTTATAAGTGAACTCCAGCACGATGCGACCAAGAAAGAGTTCGTACAATCGATCATCAACCTGGCACGCAACTTAAATGCGAAAGTGATTGCAGAAGGCATCGAGACTCAAGCTGAACTAAAGCAGCTCAACGAATTAGGTATTCACTTATATCAGGGCTTTTATCTCTGCCGACCGACTCAGAACCCACCACTGCATCCTGACTCTCAACTACTTGAGCGTATCGCAAGTTCGCATACCCCGAGTAGCGATACCATTGCACAGCTTGTAAAGGACGCACCAACGATCCCCTCTACAACCAAGGCACATGTCGCACTCGACCTTTTTACCGAGGATAAGCAGCTCATTGCGATACCGGTAGTTGATGACATGAAGCCCATAGGCATGCTCAGGCGAGAAGCAATAATGGAATTGTTTTCAGGATCGTACGGGCGAGCGCTCTACGCCAACAAAGATGTTGTGCGGGTGATGGATAGAAACCCCATGATTGTCGACTGGCAAACTCCAATAGACCTTGTTAGTAATAAGGTGACCGACGACTTTGATGTGGATATATACAAACAGTTTATCGTAACGCAAGACGGTCGATTCCAAGGCATTGCGTCGATACGTGATTTGCTCAGACGCATTACTGAAGTCAAAGTACAGAATGCACGTTATGCCAACCCGTTGACGTTATTACCAGGCAACGTCCCAATACACCGAACAATTTCTCAGTACTTAGAAGAGAATAAAGCGTTTGAAGTTGCCTATTTTGATCTCAATAACTTTAAACCATATAACGACGTTTACGGTTACTCTAAAGGCGATAGAGTCATTTCTTGGGTAGGCGATTTACTGCGCGAAGTGTTCTCGGAAAGTCATCATTTTATTGGTCATATTGGTGGTGATGATTTTGTCACTATATCGCCCGTTGAGCCTGCTAATCGAGATAAATACCATAAAGTAGTTGAACGCTTTGAAGCTAAGGTCAAAGACTTTTATTCGACCGCCGACCAGAAAAAACGTTACATTTTAGCAAATGACCGTACAGGCGAGCGTGCGCAGTTTCCATTATTGGGAATTGCCGTAGGCGTTGTGCAGCCAGACTACTATCGTTGTAATTCGTATCACGATGTATCAGATTTAGCGGCTGAGGCTAAGAAAAAAGCCAAGCTGGAACAAAAAAGCGCCTGTTTCTTTAGTCACAGACGCTTTCCTCAATTAGTCCTCGACGATTAAGTCATCTTCACTATCAGTGGAGTAGCCAAAATCCTCATCAGATAATTTACCTTTGCCGTACATGCTCGCCACTTTAGGACGATGTATGCGCGCTTGGTATTTCGCCCAAGCCTTTTCAACAACGGTTACGGGCGCTTGTTCACCACGAGCCGATGCAAGCAATGAAATGTCCTCATCACAGCTTGGCTTTAACTCATCCTGCAATAGTGCAGTGATCAAACAACCATATTGAGTGAGCGCGTCACTTTCCCGGATAGAAAAGTCCCCTGAGCGAGAAAAACCATAGGGGTAATTACGGAAATCGTTGAACGGTTTTCTCAATAAAAATTCACGTGTAATTGCGGTCATGGCAGCCCTTCCTACAGACTAAAACCTAACAAAAAGTCTGTCGCCTATAACGACAATGACGATATAGATGTAGAAAGGATTTTTGTCAACGAAAACTTTTTGTTTACTTGCAAATAACTATTTTACCCGGTCACGGAAAGCCATACATGGTGCAAGCTTTTCCAACTCAATACGATACTTATTAGCATAATTAGTGCAGCAAACGTATTGCCAAGGATACTGTTCTTCATTTTTCCCATTGTCGACTGGTTACATAGCCACCAAATAAAACCGACAATAACGGGCAGCAGCACACCATTAGCAATCTGTGCAAACCAAATCACTTTTATGGGTGAAATACCTAAGCTACTTATCACGACACCCAATAGCAAAATCACCGCCCAAATAGTACGGAAAGCGCGTCCAGTTAATGATTGACGCCAGCCCATTATCCCGCATAACGCATAAGCCGATGCGAGCGGTGCAGTGGTCGCAGAAGAAATACCCGCCGCACATAGGCCCAACGCCATTAAATACTTCGCCCAATCGCCGAACAGCGGCGCTAACGAAATCGCGAGATCACCCGCCGAGTCAATCGCTATCCCTTGCGCAAAAAAGGCGCTTGCCGCGGTCGCGAGTATTGCCATCGAAATCAAACCACCTAACGGTATCGATATAAACGTATCGATACGTGCGGCTTTGACACCGTCATCACCTGACCATTTATTAGCGACCGACGCGCTGTGTAAAAACAAGTTATAAGGCACCACAGTCGTACCAACCAGCGCTATCACGGTCAGAATACTATCAGACGGCCATCGCCAACGAAGCAAACTATCTGTCACGCCAAGCCAGTTGGGCTGGGTAAGTAAAAAGGTACCGATAAACGCAAGGCTCATCAGTAACACGAGTGAAATGAGTGCGTACTCAATGAACTTGGCCTTGCCTTGCCACAAAATAGTCGCTGCAAGCACACCAAAAATCACCGGCCAACCCTGTTCAAACCAGTTCGATAACCAAGGTACGTGTCCAAGTGCTTCTTGCGCACCGAGCGTTGCGCCCGATAAGTTGCCACCTTGATAGACGCTGTTGCCGACAATAATCGCAGCAATAATCAGCGTGAAGAACAAAATGCGAAGCCACGGCGCAGTAATTTGTTGGCGAATATTTTCACCCAACCCGTGACCTGTTACCACACCAATACGCGACGCCATCTCTTGTAATATGACACAAATAAGCGTCGACAGGACCAGCGCCCATAACAGTGCATAACCAAATCCAGCGCCAGCAAGTGATGCAGTGACTACCGTTCCCGGGCCGATAAATGCAGCGGCTACAAGTGCTCCGGGGCCAAACTGAGATAGCTTCATTAGCCTTCCTCTACAAGCTCAAGCACCAGCCAATTTTCTTCAATGGCTGCATCTGAGTTTTCAATAAGATCGTCCATATGCACATGGCCCTGCTCCGTTAAGCCCATCACGCCCACCGCACAATGGCGGCCACGTGCTTTGCCAGAGTATAATGCCAAGTCAGCTAACTTTAACGCACTTTCCCAGTCAAGCTCCGCTTCGTCGAAATGACTAAACGGTAATGTAATAAAACCAATAGTTGCCGTCACACTGATGTCCTTTTTCCCGGTTTTAACGGGAGCCGATGAGACGGCCTGCTGAATTCTTCTTACAAGCTCAATCAGTTGTTGCTGGTTCACGCGATTCAAACAAAATAGAAACTCCTCGCCTCCCCAACGCACCAAGCTATCGTCCTCTCGACATAATTCGCGTAACCGACGACTCATCTCAACTAACACCTCATCACCCGTATGGTGTCCATAGGTATCATTGATTCGCTTAAAGTTATCAATATCAAGTAACACTAAACCAATGGGTGCTGTGACATTTTTTTGTTTACGCGCTTCCATGGTCAGTTGCATCGAGCGGCGATTCTCTAATCCAGTGAGTGGATCCCGTTTAGTCTGCTCCGACAACGCAAAGTTAGCTTGTTTTAATTTACGATTTGATTCTTTTACTTTCCGATATAAAAGTAACAACGCTAAGAACACAAAGCCACCAAGAATAATAGCCAACCATGTGATGATCGTTTGTTGCCGATTATTCTCAATGATTTGCTCGCTCAACTTGTTTTTTTGTTCAAGTAAGTCAATGCGTTGTGCTTTATCGCGATTATCGTACAGTGCTTGCATCTCGGCTAACGCTTTATTCTGCGAGTTCTGTAGAATTTTTTCGCGGATCGATTGGCGCTCCTTTAAAGCGCTCGCCTGTTCTTTGTAGCGCTCCATAATTTCATACGCTTGCGCCAACTCTTTTAATGTTTGCTCTAACGCGCTGAGCTGTTCCGTTTCGCGAAAATAATCCACAACGCGTTTCATCTGTTGCAAACCCAGGCTGTCACCTTGGCGAACGGCAATAAACCCAAGGTTAAATTCAACAGTTCTTACCATATCCTCGTAATCTAACGATTGCGCGAGTTCTAGCGCCTCATTAAGATGCGACTTGGCTTCGTTCAACTGATTGAGTCGCATGTACGAGTCGCCAAAATTATTCAATACGATGGCGCGCTGAAAGGGATAGTTTTCGGTGTATTGGTAAGCTCTTTGTAGTGCACTTAAGCCCAGCTCGTAGTTACCAAGACTGGTATACGCATAATACTGTGTAAACCAAAGCTCGTACGAAAGCGCAGGAAATGAATTATCGCCAATTTCATCGAGCGCCGCTTGCGACGTCTCTAACGCTAAGTCCCACTGTTCGAGTCTTAATTGAATATCCGCGATCGAAGATTTCAAAAACAGGCGGCGCCGCAGCTGATTAATCCCTTGCATGTGGTCAAGTGCGGACTGCGCCTTAATCAAATAACCTAACGCTATTTCATAGCGACTCCACTCGGTGTAGAGCTGCGACAGCAGATTGTAGGCGTAATAATTAATACGAGGACTTTGTACTTGAGGCATCATCGCTTCAAGGTCTGGCACTTTAATAAATGCCTTATCGAGCTTGCCATCCATAACCAGAAGGTCGATTTTATTGGCAAGTAACTCGGCTTTCAGGTTCGCATCATCACTACGCTGAACCTCCTTCCCAATTTGCTCTAAAACGCCATTCGCTTTGTCGAATTGCTCATCGTAGGCAAACTCTGAGGCCCAATAAGTCCATGCCCTAACACGCGTCGCAAGCGGTGTCGAAGAAGTTAAGCGATTAATCACCGGCTGCAAAAAGGCTTTGCCATCAAAGTCATCAGCCGCCGACTGATTAAGGTAATCATCGAGCTGCGACTCTATCGACTGAGCAGATTCATCCTGAATTCCACTTGCTTCGACTAAAGACGCATAGCCAATTACCGCAAGGCTCAGCAACAATAGGAAAAGTATTTGTCTGAATGACTCATGAGTTTTGGCAAATTTCACGGATATGCGTCCAACTTTTTGTTATATTTTTTGTGTAAGCGGCGACATTGTATACGACTTTGCAACATCCTGTAACAGTTTAGCTTATTTAGCGCTCAATCTAAATAAAGAAAATCCCCTTCAAGGCGGTGACTATGAGCAAACTTGATTGGTCTAAGATCCTAAAATCTGGACAGCGCATTTTTATTGGATCCCACGCAGCGGTTCCTACTGCATTGATCGACGATCTCATCAATAACGCGAAACACTTGCACGATATTGAAGTGGTTCAATTGATGACGCTTTCAGACAATAAGTGGGCGTTACCTGAACACCAGCAACTATTCAAAGTAAACACATTCTTTATTGGCGGAGATAATGTCCGAAGTGCGGTGAATGAAGGGCGCGCAGACTATACCCCCTGTTTCATTTCCGATATCCCCAATTTATTTAATAACGGTATCCTACCCTTAGATGCCGCACTGATTATGGTCAGCCCAGCCGACCAGTACGGTTACCACTCCATGGGGGTTTCAGTCGATGTGGTCGCCGCAGCTGCGAAATCGGCCAATACGGTCATCGCTCAAGTCAACGAGCATATGCCCGTGACCTTTGGTCAATCGTTCCTGCATAAAAACCAAATTGATCATTTCTGGTATCACGACGAACCGCTACCGCAGTTACCTCCCCCCGATACTGTAGACAACAAAATTATCGAGCGTATCGGCCAGTATATTGCGCTACTTGTACGCGACGGCTGTACGCTACAAATTGGGTTAGGACGTATCTGTGCTGCAGCGTTACACTATTTAGGTAACCATAAAGATCTCGGCGTACATAGCGAACTGATTACCGACGACATCATGAACCTGATGCTTAAAGGTGTTATCAACAATCGCAAAAAAACCTTTCATCCAAACAAAATTGTCACCAGCTTTTGTATGGGTAGCCAAGCACTTTACGATTTCGTTGATAGAAACCCGCATGTTGGCTTTTATCCAAGTGAGTATGTCAACTCGCCCACCAACATTGCACGGAACGACAACCTTATTGCCATCAATAGCGCGATTGAAGTCGATCTGACTGGGCAAGTGGTATCTGACTCAATCGGGCACCAATTCTATTCGGGTATTGGTGGGCAAGTTGACTTCAGCCGCGGAGCCTCACTCAGCCAGGGCGGAAAACCCGTGATAGCGCTGCCATCAACAACCGAAGACGGAAAAATATCGCGCATCGTCCCGCACATACAAGAAGGGGCTGGTGTAGTCACCTCACGGGGTCATGTCCATTACGTAGTAACCGAGTTCGGTGTTGCATCTTTACGTGGCAAAAGTATTCGTGAACGAGCACTTGAGCTTATTCGCGTTGCACACCCGAAGTTTCGCCAACAACTCTTGCAGCAGGTGCGTCAACATTATTGGGTCCCCCATTACCAACAACTCACACCGAGTGATGTACCGGAACTTGGCGAAATCGGCTTTAAGAAGATCAGCTTTGCAGGCGAGGAGTTTGATTTAAGGCCGTTGTACCCATCAGATGAACGGCGTCTACAAGAGTTCTTTTATTCACATACAAAAGAAACCTTACAGTTAAGATACAACGCGGTGCCGACACAGATGAGTCGCGAGAAATCCTGTACCCTCGTGAGTATTGATCAGTCCGTCGATTTAGCGCTGTGTATTGTTCGACAAAAAGGATCGGCGGCTAAAATCATGGCTGTTGGACGCTATTACTTTATTGAGTCGCATAATAGCTGTGAGGTGGCCTTTGTGACGCGTGAGCACTATCAAGGTCAAGGCATGGCAAGTGTGTTATTACAAGAAATGATACGTATCGCCAAGTCGCGAGGTCTTGACTCGATGCAGGCTGTGGTTCTGGTCAATAACAAGCCTATGCTCAACGTATTTGAAAAATCGGGATTCGTACGTCAGGCAAGTGATGAGCCAGGCGAAGTCATGCTAAAACTCGAGCTAAATCAAGAACAAGAGCAAGAACAACAAGAGTCATCCTCATGAGCATTTATCTTTATTCGCACCCACATTGCCTCCTGCACAATCCGGACAGTGAACATCCCGAATGTCCAGCGCGGATCGATGCCGTGAATGACCAACTTATCCGCTCCGGACTCGATTTTGTCCTAACACGCGAACAAGCAGGAGCCGCCACGTTAGAGCATATCAAATTGGCACATACCGATGCCTACATCAGCGAGCTTTATCACAAACAACCTAAGCAAGGTCACGTGTGGCTCGATCCAGATACACCGATGACGCCTGACACCCTCGATTCGGCACTTCATGCGGTCGGTGCCAACATTGCCGCGGTCGATAAAGTACTATCAGAAGAGAATAAGCAAGCATTCTGCCTTGTACGCCCGCCTGGACATCATGCAACGCGTGATCAAGCAATGGGTTTTTGTGTTTTCAACAATGTAGCTATCGCGGCGCTCTACGCGCAACAGGCCTATGGCTTATCACGGGTTGCTATTGTGGATTTTGACGTTCACCACGGCAACGGTACAGAAGATATCATTCGAGCTCATCCCAATGTGTTGTTCTGTTCGACCTTTCAATCACAGCTTTACCCTTATGTTGACGAGAACGTCAGTGACGAGCACATTGTCTCGATCGGTCTGCCTGCAGGCAGTAAAAGCTTGGACTGGCGCGAAGTGGTTTACTACCAGATTTTACCAAAGGTTGAAGCCTTTGCGCCCGAGTTAATCTTAATCTCAGCAGGGTTCGATGGTCATATTGAAGATGAAATGTCGCAATTCTTGCTCAAAGAAGATGACTACTTTTGGATAACACAAAAGCTAAAACGAATTGCAGACCAACATTGTTCAGGTCGTATCGTTTCGACACTCGAGGGTGGGTATGATCATAGTGCACTGGGACGTAGCGTAGTGGCGCACTTAAAAGGCATGTTAGGGAGCGAATACTGAAAAAATTTGGAGCGGGAAACGAGACTCGAACTCGCGACCCCAACCTTGGCAAGGTTGTGCTCTACCAACTGAGCTATTCCCGCATTTCGGTACTTTTTATTATCCGCACCTAGGTGCAAATAAATAAGTATTAGGAGAGTCTGACTTGGAGCGGGAAACGAGACTCGAACTCGCGACCCCAACCTTGGCAAGGTTGTGCTCTACCAACTGAGCTATTCCCGCATCGTCAGTGCGGCGTGTATTCTACTGAAACCGCCGCCCACGTCAACCGCTTTTTCGCAGCAACCCGTTTAAATGGCGAAAAAATGTTCTCTGTAATATTTGAGTTCTTCGATAGACTCACGAATATCCGCAAGGGCTTCATGCGCACCTTTCTTTTTAAAACCATTCATAGCCTCGGGCTTCCAGCGTCTTGCCAGTTCCTTTACCGTGCTGACATCAAGATTACGATAATGGAAAAAGGCTTCTAGTTCTGGCATATGACGTGCTAAAAATCGGCGATCCTGACAAATCGAGTTACCGCACATCGGAGATGTATTGGGGTCCACGTACTCAGATAAAAAAGCAATCGTCTCGCGTACGGCATCTTGCTCGCTGTGTTGACTGCTTTTCACGCGTTCAACTAACCCGGAACCAGTATGCGTTTTGACGTTCCAGTCGTCCATTTTATCGAGGTTGGCCTGCGGTTGATGTATTGCGATCGTCGGTCCTTCGGCCAGAATATTCAATTGTGCGTCGGTAACGATAGTTGCCACTTCAATAACATGGTCATAATCAGGGTTTAATCCCGTCATCTCTAAATCGATCCAAATTAAACGCTGACTTTTTTGTTCTTCACTCATTCGAACTCTCTTAACTCGACTCATTTTAGGTTATGATAGCGTTAAACCGTAAGTGGCAACAAGGTAAAGCGATTGGCCAAGCAAAAACGCCTGAATAAAGGACAAAAACGTCGAATTCAACAAAACCGCGAGAAGCGTCTCGCGCAAGAAATCGATGTGCCGAGCGACCAGCTAGGCGCCAGCGAAACGGGCATTATTGTCAGTCGTTATGGTCAACATGCCGATTTGCTGACCGGCGAGAATGAGATTGTTCGCTGCCACATTCGTCGCACCGTCGATTCGCTAGTGACCGGGGACAAAGTTCAATGGCGTCCTATGCTGCAATCACAAGACGGCATGCGCGGTATTATCGAAGCCGTGCACGAGCGAGAATCTCTACTATCACGTCCTGACTATTACGACGGACTCAAACCTGTTGCCGCAAACATCGACCAGATATTTGTCATTTCAAGTGTGCTACCGAGCTTCACCACACAAATTATTGATCGTTACATCGTCGCCTGTGAAGCGATCGATATCGAGCCTATTATCGTTCTAAATAAAGCAGACTTATTGACTGACATCGATGCCGACGAGCGTGCGCTAATTGAACAACGTTTGGCTGACTATCGTGCGATTGGATATCAGGTATTATGGGTCAGCAGCAAAACAGCCGATGGCATGGCAGAACTCAATAGTATGTTAAGTGAACATATTTCGATCGTGGTTGGTCAAAGTGGTGTCGGCAAGTCGTCCATCGTAAACCAGCTGTTGCCCGAAGTGGCGACCGAGACGAAAGAGGTCTCAACAAACTCGGGCTTAGGTCAGCATACGACCACAGTCGCGACATGGTATCCACTTAAAAGTGGTGGTGCCTTAATCGACTCGCCGGGGATACGGGAATTTGCCTTATGGCACCTCGAGCCTGAACAAGTCGCATCGGGTTATATTGATTTTCAGCCCTATCTTGGGGCATGTAAGTTCAAAGATTGTAAGCATAAAAATGATCCGGGCTGTGCATTGCAAGAAGCTGTCGAACAGGGTGAAATACTCCCATGGCGGCTAGAGAATTATCATCGGATCATCGAGTCTATGATGGCAAATAAACCGTCTCGAGTTTCAGCAAGAGGAAAACTGTAAGTGAGCAGCAGCGAACGATTCAAAATTGGTCTTCAATATGTACTTCCAAAGCATCTACTATCACGTTTAGTAGGTCGATTTGCCGCTGCGAAAGCCGGCTTATTTACGCAGGCATTTATTCGTTGGTTTATTAAGCAGTATAAAATTGATATGTCGGAGGCTATCCACGAGGATCCGCGTGACTATGCGACGTTTAATAGCTTTTTTACCCGACGTCTAAAACCAGAGCTTCGTCCTATTGTTGAGGATTCAGATAGCCTTTCACATCCAGTCGATGGTGCTGTTAGTCAATTGGGTGACATTGAAGAAGGCCGAATTTTTCAGGCTAAAGGTCACGACTACTCGCTCCTAGAATTGTTAGGTGGTAAAGATGAGGATGCAGCGCCCTTCCGTGAAGGCTCATTTGCCACGATTTATTTAGCACCCAAGGATTACCATCGCATTCATATGCCAATTGATGGGGTCTTACGCAAGATGGTGTATATTCCAGGCGACCTATTCTCCGTGAACCCGCTCACAGCGCAAAATGTGCCGAATTTATTTGCACGTAACGAACGTGTTGTCGCGCTATTTGATACCGAAGTGGGTCCCATGTCGATGGTACTCGTCGGTGCGACTATCGTGGCGAGCATCGGCACCGTCTGGTCTGGAACCGTGACGCCGCCTACGGGTGCGCGGATTCAGCATTGGTCATACCCAACATCCGGACCTGAAGCAATCCGTCTGAAAAAAGGCGAGGAAATGGGGCACTTTAAGCTCGGCTCAACAGTGGTAATGACGTTTGCTAAAGGCGCTATCGATTTTGATACCGCGCTCGAGCCAGGCTCAGTGACACGCATGGGAGCACCGATGGCGAAGGTTCGGCCATGAAGATTTGGGCGCATCGGGGTGCGAGCTTCGAAGCGCCCGAAAATACGTTGGCGGCATTTAGTCGGGCTATTGATAGCCATGCCTTTGGTATCGAACTCGATGTATATGCTGTCGACGGCGAGCGTTTTGTATTTCACGATCGTTACCTTGAGCGTTTAACCGCATCACCAGGCCGCTTGCTCGACCTAACGCAAGCACAAGTGAAAGGGCTCAAAGTATTTGGGCAACAGCCCATTCCAACCCTACGTGAAGCACTTGAACATATCGCGGGACGCTGTCACGTGAACATAGAGCTTAAGGGCGATATCCCGAGTCAGTCATTGCTGCTCGATATCGACTACGTCCTTGAAAAAGCGCTATTCCAGCCAGAACAACTCTTAGTATCCTCATTTAATCACCATTGGCTACAGCGACTGAAGCATCGCCGACCCAATATCAATGTCGGCGCATTGACTACCTGTTGTCCACTGGATTACTGTGACTTTGCCTCTCGACTCAATGCTTTTTCAGTGCATGTGGACGTTGATTTTGTCACACAAGAGTTAGTTGATGACGCGCACCGCCGTGCGCTTGAAGTCTATGTATTTACTGTGGATGAAGGGCATGACATTGAGGAATTACATGAGATGGGTGTGGATGGCATTTTTACTAACCACCCAAGTTACGCTCAAAAAATAATAGAGGGGCTCCCGGGAATCAACCGTTCGCCCCTCTGGCATTACTGAACCACCGTTTAATGACGGTGGTCCGGATACTCTTCTTGTAACGACTCTAAACGCCGCGTGATTGCCATCGGTGATTGGGTCTTCTGAGCCATCAGCATGTAAAGTGCGGGTATCACGAACAGCGTTAAGAACGCCGACAGCGCGACCCCAGCAAAAATGACCGTACCGATGACCATGCGGCTTTCAGAACCAGGTCCCGTGCCAACGATAAGCGGTACAGAACTCATCAACGTCGTAAAGGCGGTCATCACAATCGGACGCAAACGTTGACGTGATGCGGTAATCACCGCGTCGCGGAAAGAAAGTCCTGCATCACGTAACTGGTTGGCAAACTCGACAATCAAAATACCGTTCTTCGCCGCCAAACCAATCAACATGACAATACCGATTTGGCTATAGATATTAATGCTGTTGCCGGTTAAATACAGACCGATAAAAGCACCTACAATAGCAATCGGGACTGCCAGCATGATCACTAAAGGATGAATAAAGCTCTCAAACTGAGCCGCAAGCACAAGGAACGTGATAATTAATGCCAGACCAAAGACAAACACAATTGAGCTGCCACTTTCTTTATACAGCTGAGATTCGCCCTTGTAATCAACAGACACATTGTCTGGCAATTGTTCATCCACCACATTTTCAAGATAGCTAAGCGCGTCACCCAATGAGTAACCTTCCGCGAGATTCGCTTCGATCGTAACACTTCGCATACGGTTGTAGCGGTTCAACTGCGATGATGTTGCACGTTCGCTGACTTTAACCACATTGGACAATGGAATCAGCTCTCCGCTCTTACCCGATCGCACGTAAATGTTATCTATGGCGCTCGGACTGCGGTAATCGGCTTTCTCACCTTCAAGCATCACGTAGTACTCTTCACCGCGGTCAAGATAGGTGGTCACTCGGCGCTGTCCCAATATGGATTGCAGAGTGATACCGATATCTTCAACCGAAACACCCAGATCGGCGGCTCGCACCTCATCGACTTCGATTAACAATTGCGGCAAGGTTTCTTTATAATCACTGTCGACTTCCACCAGCCCTGGGTTCTTAGCGGCTTCCTCAATAACGATATCGCGGTACTCAGCTAGTTTCTCGTAGGTGTTGCCTTGCAATACAAATTGTACAGGACGACCACCGCCACCGCTGATACCGCTGCGCATGAACGCGAAAGCTTGGACACCCACAACTTGGTTAAGCTTTTTACGCATCTCTTCCATTAACTCGAAAGTAGACCAATCGCGTTCATCAAACGGTACCGCACCGACAATCGCGATACCCGCTGAATTACCCCAACCTGGCGCGCGAACAATGACTCGGTCAATCTTGTTTTGGTCGATATAGGGCAGAATGATTTGCTCTATCTCATCCATATGCTGTGAGTTCGACTCAAAACTCGCGCCTTCTGCGCCCTTTATACTGATATAGAAAGTTCCACGGTCTTCGGGTGGCGCAAATTCTTGCGGCACAAATTGCATTGCACCATAGCTCACCACACCACTCATAATCACCAGTACCAACGCCAACACAGGGCGTTTAATACTGCCTTCTAACAACGTTGTATATCTAGCCTCAAGCCATTTAAAAAACCGATCAAAAGCGATACCAAATTTACTAGAACGCTCTTTTTTATGGAGTATTTTTGAGCCCAGCATCGGTGTGAGTGTTAGCGCAGCGATACTCGAGAATGCCACTGCAGCCGCGATGGCAAGCGCAAACTCAGTAAACAACTTACCAATGTTACCCTCAAGAAACGCCAGCGGCACAAACACAGAAATCAGTACCAGCGTCGTCGCAATAACCGCAAAACCTACTTCTCGGGCACCGCGGTATGCTGCTAACAAGGGCGGCTCTCCCTCTTCAACACGTCGATAGATGTTTTCTAGCACAACAATCGAGTCATCAACGACCAAGCCTATCGCCAACACCAAAGCCAAGAGTGTGAGTAAGTTGATCGAGAAGCCAAGTGAGAACAGCACAATATACGATGCGATAATCGCTACCGGCACTGTTAACGCGGGAATAATCGTTGCGCGAATATTACCAAGAAATAGGTAGATCACCACAACCACCAACGCCATGGCGATCAGCAACGTATTGTAAACCTCATCAATCGAGCCTTTGATAAAAATGGATGAGTCATAACTCGTCGCCAAATACATGGTTTCGGGCAGTGTTTTTTCCAACGCGTCCATTTCTTTGCGGACATTCTCAACCACACTGAGCGTATTGGCTTTTGACTGCTTAATAATACCAATACCGACCATGTTGACACCGTTTCCTCGGAAATCGGTTTTATCATCTTCGGCACCGAGTTCAACACGTGCGACTTCGCCAAGCCGGACTAAATAACCATCCTCACCTTGCCGAATCACTAAGTTTCTGAAGTCCTCCTCAGAGAGGTAAGCCCGAGCCATTCGAACTGAAAACTCACGTTCAGTTGACTCCACTTCACCGGCGGGCAGTTCGATATTCTCCTCGCGTAAACGGTTCACAATATCAGTCACCGTTATCTGACGCGCCGCCATCGCATCACGATCGAGCCAAACACGCATAGCATAACGGCGGTCACCGCCAATACGCACACGCGCAACACCATCAACCACCGCAAGCCGATCAACAATGTAACGTTCCGCGTAGTCGGTCAGTTCGAGTATCGACATACTCTCACTGCGCAAGTTGTACCAAACGACGGTTGTCTCATCTGAAGACGCTTTGGATACTTCCGGTGGGTCCGATTCCTCGGGTAAGTTATCGAGCGCTCGCGATACGCGCTCACGAACGTCATTAGATGCCGCGTCGATATCACGTGCAAGGGTAAACTCAATACTGATCGACGAGTTTCCGGGCGCACTGCGCGAGGAGATGTTTTTAATCCCCTCGATACCGCTTATCCGTTCTTCAATCAGTTGGGTAACCTGTGTCTCAACAACCTCAGCACTTGCCCCTGGATAATCCGTACTAATCGTGACGACAGGCGCATCAATGTCTGGGAACTCTCGTAGCGGCAGCATTGTAAATGCAACAATACCGAAGATGATGAGTAGCACATTGACGACGGTGGCAAAGACTGGGCGTTTTACCGATACATCAGATAGTAACATGCCCTAGTCCTCCCTCACGTCGACTGGAATACCGTCGCGCAGTCGTACAAGACCCTCGACAATCACTTCATCACCCGGTTTTATGCCATCAACAATTTCAACCACACCCGGCTTACGGCGGCCTATGGTGACTTCGACCTGCTTAGCTCTGTTGTCAGGCGTAAGTATAAAGACGTACTGGCGGTTTTGAATTGGTAATAATGCCTTCTCGGGGAGAATTAAAGCTTCGTCAATACTGCGCAGCAATGTAATTTGCAACAACATACCTGGGCGCAAACGTTCGTCATCATTGCCTAGTTTAGCCCGAACCCGAACCGATCGAGTCACCGGATCGATGCGCGAATCGATACTGGTAATTCGCCCACGAAACTGCTCAGCTGGATAGGCACGATTACGAGCGATGACCTCTTGATCAACCGCAAGACTGGCGAAGTAACGTTCGGGAACACTAAAGTCGACTTTGATAGGTGAAATATCATCAAGTGTTGTAAAAATATCGCCAGGTGCAACCAGTGCACCAGGACTGACTTCACGAATACCCACTCGACCCGTAAAAGGCGCATAAATTTTCATCTCAGCGAGGGTCGCGTCGGCGACTTCAAGCTCCGCTTGAAGACGGTTAACTTCAACATCCTGTTCTTCTACTTGCTGTTGAGAGGCAGCATTTTGACGTCTTAACGAAGTTAAACGCTCAAGCTGGCGTTCCGCTTCGTTGAGACTGAATTGAAGTTGTTGTACGCGGGCGACCTCTTTGCGTGCGTTGAGCTCAGCAAGCAGTTGGCCTTGCTCGACCCGATCACCGCTATCAAAGTAGATAGCATCAACAATATCTTGCGTCTGAGAAGTAATCTCGACTGTCTCATTGGCCTGCGCCGTACCGAGCGCTTCAATCACATCGCGATATTCACTCATCGCCACGATTTGAGTTCGCACAGGAACACTGGGTTGAGACTGCTCCTCGACCTTTTTGGCTGGAGGGAAAGCAAAGAAATAAATCGCTAGTGCAATAAGAGCGATTACAACAAAGGTAATTGGATTAATCCAATTGCGGCGCGCCATACAATAACCTCGAGATCAACATCATCACAATAGGTCTATTGTATGAAAAACACCGCCCATTGGGCGGTGCATCTAACGAGTATGAACGTGAGTTAATCGCAAATGTTTCAAATTATGTCGCATTTAACGATGATATTGTGGGCTGTGCTTATGAACAGCCTCAATAAATGCTGCCGCGTGATCGGGATTAACCTCGGGATGAATACCATGTCCAAGATTAAACACATGGCCGCTGCCTTGCCCGTAACTTTCTAAAATTAACTGAACTTCTTCTTCAATACGCTGCGGCGAGGCATACAATACCGATGGGTCCATATTACCCTGCAGGGCAACTTGGTCACCAACACGCGCACGAGCATCAGACAGATCTGTTGTCCAATCCACACCGAGACCATCCGCGCCGCTTTGTGCCATAGCTTCCAACCACTGCCCACCATTTTTAGTGAACAACGTAACAGGCACGTGGTTACCATCTTGCTCACGAATTAAACCAGCGACGATTTTTTCCATGTAAGCGAGTGAAAACTGCTGATAATCGCGCGGCGATAACACACCACCCCAGGTATCAAAAATCATCACCGCCTGTGCGCCCGCTTTAATCTGTGCATTCAGATAATCAATCACTGAGTCAGCAAGCACGTTGAGTACGTGATGCATTAATTCAGGCTGAGCAAACAGCATCTTTTTTACTTTTGAGAAATTTTTGGTGCTGCCGCCCTCGACCATGTAGGTTGCCAATGTCCAAGGACTCCCCGAGAACCCTATCAAAGGCACTTTACCGTCCAACTCTTGACGAATCAGACTTACCGCATCGGTCACATAACGCAGCTCATCACTCATATCAGGTACAGCAAGCGCTTTCACGTCGGCTTCTGAACGAAGTGGTCGCGAAAACTTTGGACCTTCGCCTTGTTCAAAGTATAAGCCGAGCCCCATCGCATCAGGAATGGTCAAGATGTCACTGAATAAAATCGCGGCATCTAAATCAAATCGACGCAGTGGTTGTAGTGTAACTTCGCACGCCAATTCTGTGTTTTTGCACAATGACATAAAGTCACCCGCCTGTGCCCGAGTCGCCTTGTATTCTGGCAAGTATCGACCTGCTTGGCGCATCATCCAAATCGGTGTTCTATCTACCGGTTGTTTTTGTAATGCCTTTAAATAACGATCATTTTTTAACTCGGGCTTTCTCATAACGTCTTCCAACATCCAATTTACGAACTATTTTATCACTCTTGCCGAGCCTTGCCGATAGCGATTTCGATCAACCGATGGGCAATGGTTCCTTCAGGCGGTGTTTCGGGTAAATCATCGATAGCGAACCAGTCACCCGTCTCAAGTTCCACTGGATCAATATGCAAGTCACCTGCTTTCCATTCAGCGGTGAAACCCATCATCAAAGAATGTGGAAACGGCCAAGGTTGGCTCAATTGATATTCAAGGTTACACACCTCAATACCCGCTTCTTCATGAACCTCGCGAGCCAGAGCCTGCTCCAGCGATTCACCGGGCTCTACAAAGCCTGCCAGCACTGAATAAAGACCTGCTTTGTGCCGTTTCCCTCGAGCCAGTAGCAACGATGGACCCTTCGTTATGGCTACAATAATGCAAGGCGATACGCGCGGATAACAGCGATGGTTGCATTGCTGACAATGCATCGCTAGTTCCCAGTCGACGGCTTGCATGCGCGCACCACACCGTCCACAAAATCGATGCTGATTGATAAAGTCCATTATTTGGCGCGCTCGTCCTGCCATAGCAAACTGCTCTTCGTCATGAACAGACAGCAAGCTTCGCAGAGGAACAAACTCGCCATCGCTAAAAGCGGGGTCGTTCAAATCAGCGATCACAAGGTAACATGGGCGCTCACGCAACTCGCCTAAATAGACCACTGTATATTGAGACAGATCAGGAAAGTTAAGTGATGCCATCGGTCCCGAGGGAACGTTACCATTCTCGGTTACAAAAACATCACCCGCCGAGCAAATAAACCAACGTGCGGGTTCGTCTTTCGATGGTTTTACATAAGGCTTAACCACGTTACACTCCTTAGAGTAAAGATCGCCAATTTTGATTGAGAAAAGCATTCGACACCTTTACAGTATGTCGAAGATCTCATATCGGAGAACCCCATGTTAAAGAAAAGTGAGGAAGCACGCCAGCGTTGGGGCGGAGCTCATGAAAGCATTGACCAGTGGTTAATTGAACGACAGGATCTGTTGGTTAACTACTTTAAGCTAGCCGCCCTTCCTCCATACGAGGGTGTACGCAACGGCTTACCTGATGTCACTGACATTCGAGATTTTTGTGGTCAACTCGTTGACTATGTTTCTAGCGGCCATTTTGAAATTTATGAGCAGCTAATGAAGCAGGCAAGAGAAAATAAGCAACCCCTTGAGGCATTGCTCGAACAAGTATTTCCATTAATCAGTGATACGACTGAAATTGCCTTGGATTTTAATGACAATTACGGTGACATTGAATCAAATAATCATCTGAATCAATTTGACCGCGATCTATCTGCGCTCGGTGAAGCTATCGAATTACGCATGGAATTTGAGGACCAGCTGCTTCATCACCTCGAAAAACACGAAGCACTCTAGTTCTAACAAACCAGATTATAAAAACGGCCGCGATTGCGGCCGTTTTTTGTTAGTAATGACTTACTGTTGAGGTTGAGTCGACTCAGACTCTGCGTTGTCTTTTACGTCTAACAATTCAACGGTAAAGATAAGCGTTGAGTTAGGTGGAATCTGGCCACCGACTTCGCGATCACCGTAAGCGAGTTCTGATGGAATGACAAAACGATACTTTGCACCTTCCTTCATCAATTGAAGACCTTCAGTCCAACCAGGAATCACTCGATTCAGAGGAAAGACAGTCGGTTCGCCGCGCTCATATGAACTATCAAAGACTTCACCATTGACTAAAGTACCTTCATAGTGCACTTCGACAATATCCTCTTCGCTAGGACTGTCGCCGTCACCCGCTTCAATTACTTCATATTGAAGCCCAGATTCAGTCACTTGTACGCCTTCTTTTTTCGCGTTTTCCTCTTGGAAAGCCTCGCCTTCTTTCGCCGCTTTGCTTCCTAAGACATTCTTGCGCTGCTCCATTACTTTAGAACGGAGGTCATTAAGCAGTTTATCCGCTTCTTCGTCAGATAATTTATTCTCACCTTTCACCGCATCAACAAAGCCAGCGATAACCAGTTGACGGTCGAGCATCACTTCTGCTTTTTCTTGATCATCAAGGTTTCGAGCGACAAAACTACCCACTGACGAACCCAGCGCATAGGCCTGCTTTTCTTGTTCTGATTCGAGTTTTTTCTGGCTGACAGGATAAGGTTCTTGCTGCGAGCACGCAGTAATAGCCAGCGCAATAGCAGATAGCGCTAATGGTTTCATCATTCGGTTCATCTTTTTCTCCAATTAACATCCCGTAAAGTAATTGACTATGCCATAATCAAAATGTTCGGTCAGCCCCATACTACACAACACCATAAGGCTTGCCCATGAATATTAAGCAAAACGCCATATTCGCTCTTATTATCACAAGCTGCGCGATGCTGTTTGGCTGCACACCTGCACCGGAGCAGATCCATAAAAAAGCACATGCCGAAGCAGGCACTTATGTTGCAGATATAGCTGATGACGGCACATTCAGTGTCGTCGCAACTGACGGTAATGGCGTACTATTATGGCCGCGCTACGCGAACAATGCCAAGTACCAATGGCGGCAAGATGACGCTGATGTGTCACAAATTATTGCCGTGGATATCGGTGCAGATGGTCGCACAGTGGTCGCTGCTAGCCGCAAGGCGTTTAGCCTTTGGAGCGCTAAGGATGGTACAAATTTAGGGTATTGGCAATCGGGCGGAGCCGATATAGCTAATGTTGCGGTATCAAACAGTGGTAGCACCATTATATTAGGTCTTAATAACGGTACTCAAATCGCTTTCAATCCTGATTCAGGACGGCGGTTAGAGTTTTACGGCCATCAAGATGCAATAACTGACTTAGCCATTGCACCAAATGGTCGCTATGTCTTAAGCGGTAGCACTGACCAAACCGCTATTTTATGGTCAACAGAGTCAGGCCAGCCAATACATCAGTGGCAGCATGAAACTCGTCTCACTAAAGTTGCGTTGCACGCCGGCGGTCGCTTTGCACTCACCGCGGGCAGTTTAGACCAAGCCTATATTTGGGATGTCAATTCAGGCGAGCAAATTACGCAACTTGATATCATTGAGCGTGTTAGAATATTTAGCAGCGCACGTTTTAGTCAGTCAGGCGATTTCCTAATTACTGGCTCACCCTCACGGCAAGTCACCCTTTGGCGCAGCGAAACCGGTGAAGAGCTGAGAGCGTGGAACGTAGAATTACGGGACGACCACCGCCCCAATAATGCCGTCGTTTTATCGACCTGGCTTGATGAAAACACGGGCGTCATCATGAGCGAGAGCTCAGCAGGTTTTGGCGAATGGTGGCAACTTGAACCTAATTGGCAGCAGTAATATGAAAGATGTAGAACAATTACAAAACAGAATTGATAACCTCGAGTCACAGCTTGCATTTCAAGAAGATATTATCGACTCTCTCAATCAGCGTGTAACCGAACATAATAAAGAACTCGCTGAAGTCGCCCGACGAATGAAGTATCTCGGCGAGCGCTTACGTCAAATTCAGGACAATCAGTCCTCTCCTGATGCGGATCCAAGCGCTGAGCCACCGCCACCACATTATTGATCCTGAAGCGGTTATCCGCTATAACAGATGTTCACTCATTGTTAATAGGTTTTTATGTCTTCGAAGCATCCGATCATTGCGGTCACAGGTTCGTCGGGTTCTGGCACGACTACGACAGGCCAAGCACTTCGTCATATCTTTCGCTCGCTTGATGTATCCGCTGCGTTTGTTGAAGGCGATAGCTTTCACCGCTACTCTCGACCAGAAATGGATGTCGCTATTCGTAAGGCACAAGAGCAGGGTCGGCATATCAGCTACTTTGGTCCCGAAGCCAATGACTTTGAACGCCTTGAATCACTTTTTGAGGAGTACGGACGCACAGGCAGTGGCCAGATTCGTCGTTATCTTCATACCTTTGACGACGCTGTACCTTACAATCAAATGCCTGGCACCTTCACCCCGTGGGAGGATATGCCCGAGCACACCGATGCGCTATTTTACGAAGGCTTACATGGCGGCGTTTGCGGTGAAGGTTACGACGTAAGCCAGCACGTTGATTTATTAATCGGCATGGTGCCTATCGTCAACCTAGAGTGGATTCAAAAACTGGTACGCGACACGCAAGAACGCGGCCATTCACGTGAAGCAGTGACCACCAGTATTATTCGCAGCATGGAAGATTACATCTATCATATCGTGCCGCAATTTTCGCGGACACATATCAATTTCCAACGTGTGCCTACTGTCGATACATCGAACCCATTTAGCGCTAAAGAGATTCCCTCCCACGACGAGAGCTTTGTCGTTATTCGCTTTCGCGGCATGAAAAATGTCGATTTCCCGTATTACCTACAGATGATCGACGGCTCCTTTATGTCACGTACCAACACCTTAGTGGTGCCTGGAGGAAAGCAGGCGTTGGCGATGGAGCTAATTCTCACGCCGTTGATCGAACAAATTATCGAGCGCAAAACTCAACTACGTACCCAAGTTGACTGGCTCGATAACTAGATTACGATTCTTCCACTAACCAAAACGTGCGCGCATGAGCCGAACTGTCTTGTGCCAAGATACGTTGCAAGTAATTCATCACGTCAGGCAATTGTTGCTGAACACCATACGGTGGATTAACCCAAACATACCCACAGCCATATAAGCCTGTAGTAGGGTTGGGTTCTTTCACCATTAGCTCAATCGCTAAGGTTTTCGGCAATCCTGCTATATCACGCAGTTGGCGATAAAAATCACCGACCTTCTCGTCGTCTTTAAGCGGAAACCAAACAGCAAAACTACCCGCTGCCCAACGCTTAATGCCATGTTCAATAGCCGTGACAATATCATCGAACTCATGGACCGACTCAAACGGCGGATCAATCAGCACCAAGCCACGCTTTTCAGCGGGTGGCAACTTAGCCTTTAAAGCCTCGTAACCATCAAATGGTGCTAACACCTCTAACTGACTGTGTCGCTGCCCGCGTAAATTCTCTTTTAACGCCACGGCATCATCAGTATGTAATTCGCTGACTATGTGTCTATCGTGGGCTCGTAGCAGTTGCTGAACAACCCAAGGTGAACCTGGATATGCTGTCAGCTCGCCATGCTCATTCAGCTCTTTCACTATATTCAGGTAGGGTTCAACGAAAGCAGGTGCATCGGCATCATTCCAAAGCCGTCCAATACCCTCTGGGTACTCGTTGGTCTTGCCGGCTTGCTCAGAGGTCAGATCATACAGACCAATACCGCCATGGGTATCTAGCACGCAAATCGGCTTATTTTTCTGCTTGTAGTAGTCAATCGCGATAACCAGCAGAAGATGTTTAAATACGTCGGCAAAGTTACCGGCGTGATAAATATGTCGATAGTTCACGCTTCAATAATCTTATAACTGTGGCTCATCTCAACACTGGCTTCGAGCATTTTCGCCACTGAACAATATTTATCGGCAGACAACTTAACGGCTCTATCAACATGACTTTCGACAATCGCTTCACCCGTTACGATAAACTCTAAGTGCACTTTCTTGAACACTTTGGGTGTATCACTCACCCGCTCACCAACCACTCGACATTCGCAATGATGAACTGCTTGCCGTGCTTTTTGTAAAATGCTTACAACATCGACAGACGCACAACTGCCCGCCGCCACTAAAATGGCTTCCATGGGGCTTGCTGCCGTTTTGGCATGACCATCTAAGACCATTTGATGACCACTGCCCGACTCAGCTACAAAAGTCAGATCATCAAGCCACTTAACCGTCGCGTTCAAGGTATTATCAGACATAAATGAGATTAGCCTTTGGTATTCAGACGCTGATCAAAGAGGTTCTTCACCAAACCTACGAATTCAATAATAAACGTCTCTTGTTGTTCGGAGGGATGATTGTCGAGTACAGATGAGAGGATTTCTTCTAAATCATACATAATGGCGTCAGCTTCTCGCACAATGTCGAGCCGCGTATCTTGGTCGATATCGTTTTGCTCAAACAGCGCCATCATGTGCTGTGAGAGTTTCTCCTCAAGCACATCACGCAAGGTATAATTAGCACTACCTGCTGGCAACTTACGCTTTTCGAACAGCGGAAGTTGCTCAGTCAGATAGTGAATAAGTTCGACGTAACCGTCTGTCTCAGTAATCATTGAGATAACTTATTAAAATTTTAGTCCTGGCGCTAGTGTTTCTGGCAAACTTTGTGTGTCTGCTTCAACAGATGCAACAGGATAGGAGCAGTAATCCGCCGCATAATATGCGCTTGCACGGTGATTACCACTGGCTCCGATACCGCCAAATGGCGCGGCGCTGCTTGCTCCAGTAATCGGTTTATTCCAATTAACAATACCAGCACGGATATGCTTGAAGAAGTGACGGTAGGTTGCTTCATCATCACATAAGATACCTGCCGATAAACCATAGCGAGTATCGTTAGCTTTAGCGATCGCGTCATCCAGATCGTCAAACCGATAGACTTTAAGCAACGGACCGAAATACTCTTCATCAGGTGCGTCATCGACGCCAGACATATCAATAATACCCGGCGTCACAAAGCCAAGGTTGCTGTCCTTTTGCTTCAACTTCACCAGTGGCTTTCCACCGAGCTGCATGAGTTCATTCTGAGCATCAACCATTTGAGAGGCCGCTTTTGCCGAAATCATAGCGCCCATAAACGGTTGCGGATCGGCATCATAATCGTCAACCAAAATGTTTTCGGTAACCTCAACAAGACGGTCGAGTACCTTTCCACCTAACTCAGTATTCTCGATAAACAGTTTACGAGCACAAGTGCAGCGTTGACCTGAAGTAATAAACGCCGACTGAACAATATTGTGTACAGCCGCGTCGACATCACTGACATTGGTCACAATCAGAGGGTTATTACCGCCCATTTCCAACGCCAAAATCTTATCTGGACGTCCACCAAACTGCTTATGCAATAAGTGCCCCGTGTTCGAAGAGCCAGTGAAGTACAACCCGTCAATTTGCGGATGAACAGACAATGCTTTACCCGTCTCGACTTCGCCTTGAACAAGGTTGAGCACACCTGCTGGAAGGCCAGCTTCTTGCCAAAGTTCGACCGTCACTTGTGCGACGTGTGGTGTCAGTTCTGACGGTTTAAATACCACGGTGTTACCGGCAAGAAGTGCTGGAACGATGTGTCCGTTAGGCAAATGACCAGGGAAATTATAGGGTCCGTAAACAGCGACCACACCATGCGGCTTATGACGAATAAACGCCTTTGCGCCCGGCATTTCGTTTTCGACAGTCCCGGTGCGCTCTTTATATGCACGTTCAGAAATACCGACTTTACCAATCATAGCGCCGACTTCAGTACGGGTTTCCCATACGGGTTTACCGGTTTCTGCCGCCATCACACGTGCCAAACGCTCTTTATTTTGTTCAAGCAGTTCCGAGAACTTTTTGCAAATCGCGAGACGGTCATCGAATGACTTATGTGACCATTCTGGAAATGCCGCTCGAGCGGCCATCACTGCCGCCTCTACTTGTTGTTCAGAGGCGCTTTCGCCGCTCCAAACCACCTCGTTCCGGGCAGGATCAATTGACTTGAAGGTTTTCCCTTCGCCGGCGAGCCATTGATCATTAATAAACTGTACATTAGAACTCATCATTGTTCTCCTGTTACAGAGCCACGATACGCACTGTATCGCCCTCAGATAGATTCAATTTATCCGCTTGCTCAGTGCTTAATTGCACTTGGTCAGACCCGTCCACATGACGCACCTGAGCCGCTCTAAATGATTCGATTTGGGTGTTGCAGATGATATGCGGTGTCGCATTCTCTGCATCGACTGGTTTTTCAACCAATGTCACCTGTTTAATCACACTGTTACGTACGCTACGCAAGTTCTGAACTTCAGCTTCAACTGTCGGTCCAGCATCAAAAATATCGACAAAGCCACGGAATCTAAACCCTTCTGACTCCAACAACTTAAGCGCAGGTCGGGTATTGTCGTGCACTTTACCTATCACCGCACGCGCCTTTTCGGGCAACAGTGAGGTGTAGATAGGGTAGCGAGGCATTAACTCAGCGATAAAGGTTTTATCACCAATACCACTTAAATAATCCGCTTTTGGAAAATCCATTGAGAAGAAGTGCTCTTCCAACCAATCCCAAAACGGTGATGCGCCATCATCATCACACACGCCGCGCATTTCGGCGATCACCCAATCACTAAAACGCTGTTTAAACTGTGCTAAGAACAGCATGCGAAAACGTGACAACGTGCGACCGTTTAAGTTATGGCGATAGGGTTCACGCAAAAACAGTGTGCATAACTCAGACACACCTGTGTAATCGTTGCACAGCGACAGTGTTTCCAATGTGTTGTGAATATTCAGCTTTTCAGAGTGGTGAACCACCTTACCTAGGCGGTAATGCCAGAATGCTTCCGTCAATCCTACTGCGGCTTCAATACCACTCACACCGGCAATCTCGCCCGTTTCAGTATCTTCCATGACGAACAGGTAACTTTCATCTCCGGGCGTCGCTACATCTTGTTTAGCAAAAGCAGCCTGTGCTCGAGCGATACGACGCTCGAGCAGACCTTTATCAATTGGCAATGATGTAAACCCGTGCCCAGACTCTACCGCACAACTATAGAGTGCTTCGTAATCTGCTGCCTCTATCGGTCGAATAACCAACATAGCGGGCCCTCAATTAACCAACGACTTGAGCGACTGCTTGCTCAAAACGTTTAAGGCCTTCTTTGATATCCTCTTCTGGGATGATCAGCGAAGGTGTGAATCGAATAACGCTTGCGCCAGCAACCAATACCATGACGCCGTGCTCTTGCCCTGCAAGTAAGAAGTCACGCGCACGACCTTCAAATTGCTCGGTCAATTCAGCACCTAGCAAACAACCTTTACCACGCACCTCTTTAAATACGTTGTACTTCTCATTGATTGCAGCCAAATGCTCTTTGATCAGTGCTTCACGTTGCTTAACACCTTCAAGCACAGTCTCAGTATTAATCACATCAAATACCGCTTCTGAAACCGCACAGGCTAACGGGTTACCACCGTAGGTACTGCCATGCGTTCCTGGCTTGAGGTGCTCTGCAATCGCATCCGTGGTTAACATAGCACCGATAGGGAAGCCGCCACCCAGTGATTTTGCTGTGGTCAAAATATCGGGAGTCACACCCAATTGCTCGTATGCATACAAAGTACCGGTGCGACCGAAACCTGTTTGAACTTCATCAAAAATTAACAGTGCGTTGTGTTTATCACACAATTCACGTACTTGCTTCACGAAGTCTTGTGCAGGAGGTACCACACCGCCTTCACCTTGTAACGGCTCCATCATGACGGCACAAGTTTCGTCGTCGATGAGCTTCGCTAGGGCGTCCGCATCGTTATAAGGTACATGCTCAATTGCGCCTGGTTTTGGACCAAAGCCTTCAGAATAAGCAGGCTGGCCACCGACTGTCACGGTAAAGAACGTACGTCCGTGAAAGCCTTTAGTAAAGGCGATGATTTTTTGTTTCTTTTCGCCGTAGACATCAATTGCCCAACGACGTGCAAGTTTGAGTGCCGCTTCGTTTGCTTCAGCACCTGAGTTGGCGTAATACACACGGTCGGCAAAGGTTGCATCGGTTAACTTTTTAGCTAAGCGAATCGCCGGCTCGTTAGTAAAGACGTTACTCAAATGCCATAATTTTTGGCTTTGCTCTTGTAACGCATTTACCATTGCCGGGTGGCAATGACCTAGACAGTTAACGGCGATACCACCAGCAAAATCAATGTACTCTTTTCCCGCCTGGTCCCAAACGCGCGAACCCTCACCTTTAACAGGTACCATTTGAGCGGGGTTATAGTTGGGCACCATCACGTCATTGAACATCTCACGTGTTACGGGCATTGTTGCTGAATTATCTGTCATTGCTCACTTCCTTATCGCTCAACGCGAATTAGTTAACTTAACAATCACGAAGGATTTTAAAGACCATATTATGCCAAAATTTGAGCAATTTGTCTGTGTAATTGGGGAGTAAATCGGGCGAAAGCCGAGTTATGCAGTAGTTTTGCAAAGAATACGAATAACTATCCACGCAGAGCCATTAAACTAGAATGATTAAGCATTATTTTTTTCACTCTAATCAGCGCTACATTCAAAAATAACTTTTATTATAGCCTGCAAGTGAGAATAACACCGCTCTTTTCACTAGTCGGGTACATTAAAACGTGGGCGCTTGAGATTTAGTGTATTCAACTCAGCAATCAATGTTGCGTCAACATCGTAGCGCTTCAGCAAGTGTGAACCCTCTTCTACAGACGCCAACTCAACCTCGCGCAACATACGAAACTCACAAAAGGCATTGGCTTGTGCCAGCACTTTGGCGTAGTCCGAGTCAAAATCCCTGACATTTTTAGCTTGATGAAAGTTCTGCAAATGCTGACTAATCGGCACGCGCTGCAACCCCCAGCCCTCAGACACGATGTAGCTCACGCGTTTATCCTGCTCTAACATAAGATTTCGTAAAAAGCGTTCATCAGGCGTAATGTTAACCAGCGCGCTGTGGCGATCCGGGCTGCTGTCGCTAATCGACTCCATTGCCATTTCACGCTGCACATCATCAAACACCCGTAAATAAAGCTTAGTAAGCGCGATTTTTCCAAGCTCGTGAAACATCCCCAGCGTGTAGGCAAGCACGGGATCCTTCAACTTTCGTGTTTCGGCAATCGCTTGGGCGATAATCGCTGTACCCAACGAGTGTTCCCATACCTTGCGACGAAACAAGGTGAATGGCTGTGTTGATGGTGGAAGCCAATATTGCATGATATAAGCAGGCGTGAGTAAGCGAAGGTTTTCGCTCCCCATAAAGCTCATTGCGGTACGTAGATTCTCTAATTTTACTTTTTTGCTTTGTCGCCGCTGGTCAATAAATGGAGGTTGATTCACGGTTTTGAGCACACCATTGTGAAACCAGTCCATACCTTGAGCAATATCCTCAATTCGACGCATTGAGGCCGCCTTAGTACTCAAGATATCAAGTAAATCAGGCAACTTGTCTGGGAGAGGAATTAGCTTTTCACGGATAAAATCTCGATCATCAAGCTGGTTTAAGATGCGGCGATAGATGTTTTCGTGTAGCTCATCAGAGACCCTGTCCTGATAACGTTGACGTGCTTTTGCAAGACGCTCTCGTTCATCGTAATTTATTTGCTCAACTTGCAACAGTCTGCGCTTCTGTTCCTGAGTTTCGTTTTCAACACCATTAGCTTTATCACGACTTTTGCGCGCGAATGGGAAACTAATTAAGTAATTGATAAAACGCTTTTCGAGACGAAATGCGGGGTCTTTGCTCCCTCCTTCGGTCGATACAGCAAAAAAATCAAACATTTAGCGGTATACCCTTGTTTAAAAGATACTGAATTTGAAAAGACACGCACTCGTTGATGAATATACCATGTTACCGGTTAACGATAGTTAAAAAGTTATTAATGATGTGATGCCCAGACTGGGTTAACACCGACTCTGGATGAAATTGAACACCAAATATGGGCAACTGCTTGTGTCTCATTCCCATCACTTCAACACCAAACTCATCGGTCTCAACCCAAGCATCTACCAGGAAGTCGGTCGAGAGACTCTGTTGGTCAACAATTAACGAGTGATAACGCGTGACTTCCAGAGGAGACGCCACGCCTCTATATAGTCCTTCGCCGTCATGGTTTATCGTCGATACTTTACCATGCATAACACGCGGTGCTCTGACTACTTGCGCCCCCCACACTTGCGCAATTGCTTGGTGTCCAAGGCATACGCCCAAAATTGGGATATTGTGCGCACACGCGTCTATCGCCGCTAACGAGATCCCAGACTCATTTGGGCTGCACGGCCCTGGTGAAATGACCAAGGCACGCGGTTGGCGTGCCAGCAAATCCGTTAGTGAAATAGCATCATTCCGGACAACCCAAACCGATTCACCCAGCTCTTCAAAATAGCGCGCTAAGTTATGGGTAAACGAGTCATAGTTATCGATTAACGCGATCACGCGCCATCACCTCACTGACCAGGGTACTGGACAAAGCCAACGGCTTTGTAAACATCGGCAAGCGTTTGGTGAGCTGCCTCGCGGGCTTTGTCTGCGCCCTTTTTCATCACCTGGTTCAAAAATTCACGGTCGTTACGCATCTCATGATAGCGCTGTTGAATCGGCTCAAGCATTGTCACAACAGCTTCAGCAACGTCTTTCTTCAAGTGACCATACATTTTGTCTTCGTATTCTGGCACCAACTCATCAATGCTACGACCCGTTGCCGCCGACATAATACTGAGTAGATTCGAAACGCCAGGCTTTTCTTGCTGATCAAAATAGATACGCGCTTGCTCGTCAGAATCGGTAACCGCTTTCTTAATCTTCTTAAGAATTTTCTTCGGATCTTCCAATAAGCCAACATAATTATTCGGGTTGTCGTCTGATTTTGACATTTTCTTTGTCGGATCTTGCAACGACATCACACGCGCACCCACTTTGGGAATCATTGGTTCGGGAATCTTAAAGACATCACCGTACAAGTTGTTGAAGCGCTCCGCGACATTTCGCGCCAATTCAAGGTGTTGCTTCTGATCATCACCCACCGGCACTTCATTCGCTTGGTAAAGTAAAATATCTGCTGCCATCAACGCTGGGTAGGTAAATAAACCGGCATTGATGTTATTCGCATGGCGTTGGGACTTATCCTTAAACTGCGTCATGCGGTTAAGTTCACCCATTTGTGTATAGCAATTTAAGATCCACGCCAGCTGCGCGTGCTCAGGAACATGCGACTGAATGAACACAGTGCTTTGTTCAGGATCAAGACCGCAGGCCAAATACAACGCCAAACCATCAAGCGTGGCTTCTTGGAGTTTTTCAGGCTCTTGACGCACAGTGATAGCGTGCAGGTCAACTAACATAAATTTGCAGTCGTGCGTCGCTTGCATATTAACCCACTGACGCAATGCACCAATATAGTTACCAATTGACAGTTGACCTGACGGCTGACAGCCACTTAATACGATAGGTTTCGACATCTTAATTTGCTTCCTAACTAGGTAATTTGATTCGCTTTAATATTTTGTTTCATGGTGCGAATGACCTCAGCATAGTCATCGGCATTAAAAATCGCAGATCCCGCAACGAACATATCGGCGCCTGCCTTAGCAATCTCACCAATGTTATCGCAATTAACGCCACCATCAACTTCAAGTCGAATATCACGGCCACTGGCATCGATGCGCTTGCGCACTTCGCGCAGCTTATCCAACGTAGCAGGAATAAATTTCTGTCCACCAAAGCCAGGATTCACCGACATCAACAATATTAAATCGACTTTATCCATGACGTAATCCAGATAATGCAAAGGAGTCGCCGGATTAAATACGAGCCCGGCTTGGCAACCATGCTCTTTGATTGCTTGTAGAGTGCGGTCTACATGCTCAGACGCTTCTGGATGAAATGAAATAATTGAAGCACCCGCAGCCGCAAAATCGGGAACAATACGATCCACTGGCTTAACCATTAAATGCACATCGATCGGAGCGGTCACACCGTAATCGCGTAACGCTTTACAGACCATCGGACCGATGGTCAGGTTGGGCACATAGTGGTTGTCCATCACATCAAAGTGAATAACATCTGCGCCAGCAGCTAACACATTATTCACCTCTTCACCGAGGCGGGCAAAATCAGCTGATAAGATAGATGGTGCAATTAACGGCTGCATGGGTCATCTCCGTTTATAAAAGTGCGCGCATTATAGCACCGAAAAGAAGACAAAAAAATTCGTAATCACGACTAGCATTTTTAGCATTTCGCTGATAAATTAATCAGAATTGTTAATGATAAAGGTATAGACCATGAAAACATCCGCTAAATATGCAGCCGCTGCTGCCGGCGTGATACTCACGGCATCAGCCGCAATTGCGCTGAGCCAAGGTCCTGCTTTTGTCAGTAATCAAGCAGCCAACTCAACTCAACGTTGCGAAGTAATACTCAATGCGTCAGAGCTAGAGAAATCGAGTGAGCAATGCCAAGCGCCAAGCACGCAAGTCACTTGGGCCAACTGGCTCAGAGGCGAGAGTCGTTCAACACAATTTCACTTCTTCGATTTACTCGAGTTGCTGTTCAGTTCATCTGAAGAGCGCGCGTCGCAGCAAAGCTCCAGTTACAACGGTCAAACATCGCTCTAATCATTAGACGATGCGATTCCCTTCATTAATGAGCCAAAGTTCAATATTACAAACGCTATTGAGCGTTGTTGCCGCATTTTTTGGTGTTCAAACCGACAAAAACCGCCAACGCGACTTTAACAAAAGGAGTCCTGTTCCTTTCATTGTAGTCGGCATTGTATTGGCGGCTTTGTTAGTCATCGGCGTTATGCTGATAGTGAAGTGGGTGTTAGCCACCCACGCTTAACGACCCATTTATTCGGCAATACCACTGTGACGCAGTAATGCGCTAATTTCTGGCTCACGCCCTCTAAATTCTTTAAATAACTCCGCAGCGGGCTGGCTTCCACCACGTTCAAGAATTGCATGTAAGAATTCACGTCCCGTAGCTTCATCAAAGATGCCGTTTTCCTCGAACTTAGCAAACGCATCAGCCGAAAGCACCTCTGCCCACTTGTAGCTGTAGTACCCTGCGGCATAGCCGCCAGCGAAAATATGTCCAAAGCTATGCTGGAAGCGATTATAGTCCGGCGGCATACGAACCGACACGCGCTCGCGCACTTGATGCAGCACGCCCGCAATATCCGCACCTTTCTCGCTGTCAAACTCGCTATGAAGTTGCATATCAAACAGCGAAAACTCGAGCTGCCTAACCATTTGCATGGCTGACTGGAAATTGCGAGCAGCTAACATATTATCAAGCAACGACTGAGGCAGGGGTTCACCGGTTTCGTAGTGACCAGAGATAATACCGAGTGCTTCAGGCTCCCAGCACCAGTTTTCCAAAAACTGACTCGGCAACTCGACCGCATCCCATTCCACACCATCGATACCGGACACACCCGCTGTATCGACTTGGGTAAGCATGTGATGCAGCCCATGACCAAATTCATGGAACAACGTTAACACTTCATCATGTGTAAATAGCGCAGGCTTATTGCCCACCGGCTTACTAAAGTTACAGGTTAGGAAGGCAACAGGGTATTGGGTTTCACCCTCGACAGTGCGATTTCTTCCTACAAAGTCAGCCATCCAAGCGCCGCCTCGTTTACCCGCTCGCGCATACAAATCCATGTAGAAAAAGCCACGGGTTTCATCGTCGGCATCCTTAATTTCATAAAAACGTACCGTTGGGTGATACGTTTCTACATCGGTTCGCTCGCTGATATGCATCCCGAACAGTCGCTGCACGACACTAAACAGACCATCGACAACCTTATGCTCGGGGAAGTAGGGCTTCAGTTGTTCATCTGAAATTGCGTACTGTGACTGCTTTAACTGTTCGCTGTAATAAGGCACGTCCCACGCATCGAGAGATTCAACCGACTTCGCTTTGGCAAAGTCTTCGATCGCTTGATAGTCACGTTTAGCTTGGTCAATTGAGCGTTCGGCGAGGTCGTTCAAGAACGACATCACGTGCTGAGGTGACTCGGCCATTTTTGTTGCTAACGACATCTGCGCGTAATCATCAAACCCAAGTAAGTTCGCAAGTTCATGGCGAAGCGCCAAGGTTTCGTTCATTACTTCAGAATTATCATACTCGCCTGCGTTTGGACCGACGTCCGACGCACGTGTTACGAAAGCCTGATACATTGCCTTGCGAAACTCCGCATCATCCGCATAAAGCATCACAGGTAAGTAACTCGGGATATCTAAGGTGAATAACCAACCGGTTTTTTCAGCCTCGTCGGCCGCCTCTTTGGCAGCCTCAATCGCGCTATCAGGCAAGCCTTTTAACTGAGCTTCGTCGGTGACCTGATAATGCCATGCATGGGTCGCATCGAGTAAGTTGTTGCTAAAGGTAGACGATAACTCAGAGAGACGACTGGTGATTTCTGCGTAACGTTTCTTTTTACTGTCAGGTAAGTCAACGCCTGATAATTTGAAGTCGCGCAAGGTGTCGTTGATTAACTTACGCTGCGCTACTGAGAGCGCTGTAAATTCCTCACTGTCTGCAAACGTGCGATAGGCTGCAAATAAGCCTTGATGTTGGCCAACATAGGTCGCGTATTCAGATAACTTACCCAAGCATGCATCATGTGCAGTGCGCAATTCGGGTTCACTCATAACGGAATTTAAATGTGACACCGGCGCCCAGACTTTCTGGATGCGCTCATCCGCTTTCTGGAGCGGTTCAACCAATGTGGTCCAAGTCAATTGATTAGCGGCTAACACCTCTTCAATGGCATTTTTCGCATCGCTAATTACTTGTTCAACAGCCAGCTCAATATGAGCGGGCTGAATCGCTGAAAATTTTGGCAGTGCATTGTGGCTATCAGCCACTTCAAGTAGCGGGTTTGACATTACGACTCATCCCTATAAAAACATTTTGATTTAACTCTTATATTGGGCAGTTTGTCCAATCTTCAACCATAAACACTGATTTTCTTACACGCTTGAGGTATGCTTTTTAAGACTAAAAAAACAAGATGGAAGACATTTATGAATCGCAATGCTTCAAGGCTGAGCGCTCTTAAGCCCTTAGCTCGCGGATTTACTGTTGCGAGTTTCGCAACATTACTGACGCTTTCAGGTTGCTCGACGTTAACCTCTGATAAGGCAGCACAGAATCAGGCTGAATCGTCACAACAAGCCGAAGGTCAACTCACGCTGCAGGACATCTTTGCCAGCGATAAATTTAGTATTGATCGTCCAGCACCAACCCGTTGGTTAGAGGACGGCTCAGGTTACACGACCCTCGAGTCTTCAGAACAGGTTAAAGGGCGGGACATCGTCCGTTACCACCCAGAGACCAACGCACGAGACATCATGGTTTCAGCGCAGGCACTCACCCCAGAAGGTTGGGATCACGCGCTTGAAATCGCAGATTACCAGTGGTCTAACGACGGCAATAAAGTATTAATTTTTACTAACACAAAACGTAGCTGGCGTACCCACACGCTTGGCGACTATTGGGTGCTGAATCGTACAACAGGTGAACTACGTCAATTAGGTGGTGATGCACCTGAGTCAACGTTACAGTTTGCTAAGTTTAATCCACAAGGCACGAAAGTCGCTTATGTCATGCAGAACAACATTTATGTGCAAGACTTAGGGACATTTACGATTCAAGCATTAACGAATGATGGTAACGACACCATCGTTAACGGTACTTTTGACTGGGTGAACGAAGAAGAATTCTTCTTACGCGATGGTTTTCGCTGGAGCCCAGACGGTGAACACATTGCGTACTGGCAACTGGACACCGAAGGTACACCCACCTTCACCATGATCAATAACACCGACTCGCTGTACCCAACGTTAAAGCAATTCCCGTACCCTAAAGTCGGTGAAACCAACGCAGCGATGCGTATCGGTGTGATGCCAGTAGACGGCGGTAATACTACCTGGATGCAGTTGCCGGGTGATCCGCGCATGCATTATCTCGTGCGGATGGACTGGGCAGGCAACTCAAGCCAATTGCTAATTCAACAACTGACTCGCAAACAGGATGTTAATCGCGTTTATCTGAGCGACATCAACAATGGTCGTAGCCAAAAACTGTTGAGCGAAACGACCGACTCGTGGGCAGAATACGTTGATGACGTGAAGTTTTTAGATAACGGCCAATCATTTACTTGGTTAAGTGAGCGTTCAGGTTATCGTCACATTTATCGCGTAGAACGTGATACCGGTAAGATGACAACCATCACAAGGGGTAACTGGGATGTAGTTGAGGTATTACGCATTAATGAAAGCGATGGCTGGGTTTACTTTATCGCCTCGCCTGAAACACCATTAGAGCGTTACTTGTTCCGCGCTAAACTCGACGGTAGCAATGTACTTGAGCGCTTAACGCCGGCACAGCCTGGCACGCACAGTTACAGCGTCTCACAAGATGCCAAGTATGCTGAGCACACCTACAGTGACGTTAATCACGTTCCAGTAACTGAAATGGTTAGCCTACCTGACCACAAAGTGATTCGTACGGTGGTAGCTAATGAAAAAGCCCAGCAAGCCGTTGATGCGTTGAATCACAAGCCGCTTGAATTCTTCCGCGTTACAGCACGTGACGGATTAGAACTTGACGGTTACATCATGCGTCCAACAGACTTTGACCCTAACAAAAAGTACCCTATCTTGTTCTATGTTTACGGTGAACCTTGGGGTCAAACGGTTGCTAACCGTTGGGGCGGCTGGTTGTCGCTGTGGAACACCATGTTGACCCAACAAGGTTATATCGTTGCCTCAATCGATAATCGCGGAACTAAATCACCGCGAGGCTTCGACTGGCGCCGCTCGATTTACAAGAACCTAGGTGTTGTCACCGTGCGTGATCAGTACGACGCGCTACAAGAAATGGCAAAACGTTGGGATTACATTGATACCGACCGTGTTGGTATTTGGGGCCACAGTGGCGGCGGTTCGCAAACGCTTAACGCGTTATTCCGTTATCCTGAAGCCTACGATATGGGTATGGCACTCGCGCCAGTACCTGATCTCACGCTCTACGACACCATTTATCAGGAGCGTTACTCAGGGCTTTTGCCAGAATCAGCAGAACGTTACAAAGAAACTTCAGCCATCACGCATGCTGAAAACCTCGAAGGCGATTTGTTGTTGGTACACGGAACAGGCGACGACAACGTTCACTTCCAAGGCAGTGAACGCTTAGTCAACGAGCTGATTAAGTACAACAAGCAGTTCGAGTTCTTTGCCTATCCAAACCGTTCTCATGGTATTTACGAAGGCGAAGGCACGACCTTACACCTGCGCACCATGATGACTGAGTTTCTCAAGGAGAACCTGCCCGCAGGCGCTCGCTAACTGATCTTCCGATTAAGTTAATCGGTATTAACCACTTAAAAACCCCGTATCTTCATTGCATGATACGGGGTTTTTACTCATCATATGCGCATCATTGATTTGAGGAGTCTATTTTCATGAGCAGACATTATGACTATTTAGCTATCGGTGCAGGAAGCGGCGGTATCGCTTCTGCTAACCGTGCAGCCATTCGCGGCGCAAAATCAGCCGTTATCGAAGCCAACGCGGTCGGTGGAACCTGTGTCAACGTCGGTTGTGTACCGAAAAAAGTCATGTGGTATGGCGCTCATATTGCTGAGGCAGTGAAGTACTCGTCTGCCTATGGCTTTGAACTCGATCAAAAGGGCTTTGATTGGGCGACAATGGTAAAGAATCGTGAGGCTTACATCGAACGCATTCATGGTGGTTACCACCGTGGCTTTCAGGGTAACGGTGTTGAGTTTATCGAAGGGTTTGCCAAGTTTGTTGACCATCGCACCGTCGAGGTGAACGGTGAGAAAATTACCGCCGACCATATAACCATCGCCACCGGTGGTCGCCCAATGATTCCTGATGTGCCGGGTGCGGAGCATGGTATTGATTCAGACGGCTTTTTTGCCCTCACCGAGCAACCTAAAAAAGCCGCTGTCGTAGGAGCAGGCTACATTGCCGTTGAAATTGCCGGCGTTTTTCATGCGCTAGGTACTGATACACACTTACTTGTTCGACGCGATCGTCCACTGCGTTCGTTCGACCGCTACATCACCGATGGTCTGCTAGAACGTATGGAGCAAGACGGTCCGACGCTGCATACCGAAACAGTCGTGAAAGAAGTCGTTAAAGAACAAAACGGCACGCTGACGTTGCATTTCGAAAGCGGCGAAACAATGCGTGATGTCGACTGCCTGGTCTGGGCGATTGGTCGTGTCCCCGCAACCGATAAGATCAACCTAGAAGCAACGGGTGTTGAACTTGACGCGCAGGGCTTTATTAAAGTCGACAAGTTTCAAAATACCAGTGTACAAGGCATTTACGCGGTAGGCGACAACACGGGCGCAGCTGCGTTAACGCCTGTTGCGATTAAAGCCGGTCGTCAATTGGCCGAACGCTTATTTAACGATATGCCGAACGCCCATATGGATTATGAAAATATCCCGACCGTCGTATTCAGCCACCCCACCATCGGTACTGTAGGCTTAAGCGAAGAAGATGCCATCGTTAAATACGGTAAGAGCAATATCAAAGTGTATACTTCTTCTTTTGCTGCGATGTACAACGCCGTCACGCCACACCGCGCATTAAGTTACTTTAAGCTGGTGTGCTTTGGCAAAGAAGAGCGCGTAGTCGGTATTCACGGCATCGGCGAGGGTATGGATGAGATCCTGCAAGGGTTTGCCACCGCGATGAAGATGGGCGCAACCAAAGCTGATCTCGATTCAACCGTAGCATTGCACCCAACCAGCGCAGAAGAATTCGTAACCATGCGCTAGCACTGACGTAGCAACCGCTTGCTATACACCAGTAAGCGGTTGTTAAATTCTGTTACAAATTGCCCTGTATATTCGCACTTCTTTACTGCCAGAAAACCCGTATTTCTGTTTATTATTAAATGTCCCCTCAAACAGGAATACCAGAATCATGAAAAATTTATTTATGCTGTCTGCATTAACATCAGCCCTTATACTCGCTGGTTGTAGCAGTTCAGAAACGCAATCAAATAATGCACAGGTAGCCGCTCAGTCGCAGCAAGCGTTGACCGAACAAGTGATAAAAAGCCCCAACGACGAACGCGAATACCGTGTTGTTACCTTACCCAACCAGCTCGAAGTATTATTAGTCTCTGACCCCAATACCGAAAAGTCAGCAGCCTCGTTAAGCGTTGGTGTCGGCTTGTTGAAAGACCCGATGACACAGCAGGGTATGGCACATTATCTCGAGCACATGCTCTTTCTCGGCACCGATAAATATCCAGATACCAATGGTTACAGCGAGTTTATGAGTAACAATGGTGGGAGCCAAAATGCGTACACGTGGCTGGATATCACCAACTACATGTTCAAAGTGAACAACAACGCTTACGACGAAGCCCTTGACCGTTTCTCGGATTTTTTCAAAGCGCCCAAACTTTACGCAGAATACGCTGATAAAGAGAAAAATGCTGTCAATGCGGAGTGGTCGATGCGCCGTGAAATGGACTTCTTTGGCCAATTCAAACTTGCTCGTCAATTACTCGGTGAACACCCTGCAAACCGCTTTTTGATCGGTAATAACGAGACTCTGGGCGATAAAGAAGACAGCGCCTTACACGATGAGCTGGTTAAGTTTTATAATCAGTACTATTCAGCAAATATTATGAAAGTGGCGATGATCAGTAATGAGCCACTCGACCAAATGGAAACCTTAGCGAAGAAACACTTCGCAAGTATTGAAAACGATAATATTGAGCCGCCCGAGACAACGGATAAGATTGATTTTGCTGAAGCTGGCAAGAAGCGTATTCACTACGTACCGAACGAAGATGTGAAGCAACTGCGACTTGAGTTCATTATTAACAACAACCAAGATCAATTTGCTGCAAAGCCGAATCGTTTCGTGACGTATTTGCTGGGCTCTGAAATGCCTGGGACGCCAACAGAGCGCCTGAAGAGTATGGGACTTATTTCGAGCCTAAATGCGTCTGCCTCGCCAACTCAATATGGTAATTACGGCGCACTCACGCTTGATATCAACCTAACCGATGCCGGCATGCAGCACCGTGAAGATATCACCGCCCTCATCATGCAGTATATCAACATGATTAAAGAGCAAGGCGTTGATCAAAAGTACTTTAAGGAAATTCAAACGAGCTTAGCTAATAGCTTCCGTTTCTTAGAAAAGGGTGACGAATTTAGCTATGTGTCTTCGCTCGCTGAAGCCATGCAGAACTACCCAGCACAGTATGTGATCAGTGCACCTTATGAATACAAAGCGTTTGATGCAGCGGCGGTGAACGAGGTGCTAGACCAGTTAACACCGGAGCACCTGCGTGTATGGTACATCTCAAAAGATGAACCCCATGATCAAGCACTGAGTTTCTATGATGGAAAATATAAAGTGGCAGGCATCACAGATGCTGAAGTAGCCACTTGGTCAAATGAGCCTCAGGTCGCAATTAACCTGCCTAAGGTCAACACATTGTTACCTGAAAACTTTGACCTGAAAAGCAATGCTGATTTTGAGCAGCCTAAAATCGTCATCGAGGAGCCAGGTATCGAGGTATGGCAGTATCCGAGCCAAGTCTTCTCAGACCAACCTCGCGGCGTACTAACGACCATTATTAATAATCCAGATCCAGTCACTGACATTAAAAAGTCCGTATTATTAAGCTTGTGGCAAGATCTCTATAACCTGCGCGTTAGTGCCTTATCCACCGAGGCGAGCATCGCGGGCATGAATTTATCCCTCAACGATAGCCGTGGTTTAACTTTTAATATTTCAGGCTTTACCGACAAGCAACCCGAACTCATGCAACGTGCCTTGAACGAACTCACCTTCGACGTCGAGCCACAGGCGTTTGCTCAAGCTGTTGATAGGCTGGTACGCGGTATCAAGAATAAAGGGCAACAATTCCCACTGTACCAATCCTTTGATGCTTATGGACAGATCATTCGCGAAGGTCAGTTTGCCGATGAGCGCTTGATTGAAACAGCACAAAATGTGAAGCCTGCTGATTTAGCTGGCTACATGGACGAGTTATTAGCAAGTAACTCAATCAAAATGTTTGCCTTCGGCAACTACGATAAGGCGGATTTGCAGTTAGCCGTTAATGAGATTAAAGGCGTGTTACCGGCAAACAGAAATATCACTGAGTTCCGCACCGCGCGCTTTTGGAAACCCCAAGCAAATACATCGCTCGTATTGCGGAAAGACTTATCAGTGGCTGATGTAGGTATTGTAGACGCGCATATCAACGGTACACCGAGTTTTGCAACGCAAGCGGCAGCAACCGTATTGCAGGGGCATTTCCGCACCGAAGCATTTGATACGCTGCGCACCGAAGAACAACTTGCCTATGCCGTGGGCACGTTTGCACCGCAGCTGGATCGCTACACGGGCTTTGGACTTTATATACAAACACCGGTTAAAAACGTTGCCGACATGCAAGCACGCTTTGAGTCCTTTAAACAGGAGTATTGGGAGACACTGCAAAACTTGGAGCCAGCAACCTTCGAACAGTTAAAAGCGAGCACATTAGTCACTTTGAATGAGCCGCCGAAAAATCTGACAGAGGAGCTCCAGCCGGTTATCAGCGATTGGTATTTAGACCGCTACAACTTCGACACTAAGCAACAACTTATTGACGCTGTCGAGCAAGTGACGTTGGACGATGCAAAGCAGTTCTACCAAGACACAATGCTTAATGATAACAGCGCTCGTATCTCGGTACAGCTGCGCGGTGAAAAGTTCCAAGACGCCGACTTTGCTGACTTACCGGATCAGTTGGTCATTGATGATTTGGCGAAGTTTCACCAAGAGATGCCTAAGCAGTAATCAAACGTTGATTAAAAAAGTAAAAGGCGCCGTTAGGCGCCTTTTTTACAACCACCTAAATCAATAGGCAGAGGTTGGGAACTCGGTATCTTCGTTACTTATTCGCTCGCAGCTTTAACGCACTTGGAAAGCCTGTTGCTGCCAGCCCACTGACACGAAACTGCTCCCGTACTTGTGACACGACTCCTTGAGCATCACGTGCCAACATCGCCTGGTTGGTTAATACCAAGTCATGCATCATGCGTTGTTGTGTTAATCGCACACTGCCTCGGATCGTGTCGTGATAACCTGTTTGGCTCGGCGTTACGGTATAACGCTGCATCACGTTCGACTGCACTGCCGCTTGTTCAGTATTCATTTCTGTATTTGCCATGACATTCGCTGATACGACTAAGCCAGCGACCATCCACATTAACCGTTTCATAATCTTGACTCCTAATCTTGAGGCTTACCTAATGAGTCGTGCTCACTAAAGCAAAGGTTGCATCACCGTAAAATTATTTTTGTTATGCACTAACTATAGTCAGTCATGTGTGTATTTGGGTGTCAAAGTGATGTCGATTTGTAAATGATTGGATCAAACCCTGCGCTTTATTACAGCAATGATGAAATTTTTCGAACACAGCATCCGAATTGGTTATTTTTTCGTCTAATAGTAGAGTGCCCTAATCACGAGGACGAAAACATGGCTAACAGCAATCACTCACAATGGGATTCACATCCTGATATTGGACCGCAGCCTGCTTGTACCGGAGCTGATTTAGATAATGAGACGGGTTTTTGGGAGCGTCATCGCCCAATCGATCCCTTCATTGAACAGAAGGAATCCGACAGCGTTGACGATCAACAGGAATAAAAAAAGGGAGTGCGATGCACTCCCTTTTTATTCTTATCAACTGCTCACGTATTAAACAACGCCTTGTTCAATCATCGCATCCGCGACTTTCTTAAAGCCGGCTATGTTAGCACCTAAAACAAGGTTATCTGGTTCACCAAACTGCTCAGCAGTGCGTTTACAATCTGAGTAAATGGTCTTCATAATATCCTGCAACTTGCGATCGACTTCATCGAACGACCATTGCTGCATACTCGCATTTTGTGCCATTTCTAATTGGCTCGTTGCCACACCGCCGGCATTTGCCGCTTTGCCTGGCCCATACCCGATTTTTTGCTCAATAAAGAAATCAGCCGCGGCGGGAGTCGATGGCATATTCGCACCTTCAACAACTGCCAAGCAGCCGTTTTCTGCTAAGGCGTGTGCATCTTGTTCGGTCAGCTCATTTTGTGTTGCGCAAGGAAAAGCGATATCCGCTTGATAGCGCCACACACTGTGACCATTCTCAGGGTAGTCCTCACGCGCAATGTATTCGGCATCATCGTGAGTGTCGAGATAAGTCTTTAAGCGATCATGGTTTTCTTCTTTGATTTGTTTGACCAAATCTAAATCAATACCAGACTCATGGTAGATCATGCCACTTGAATCACTACAGGTGATAGGTTTAGCACCTAACTCATATAGCTTCTCCATAGCGTAAATCGCGACGTTACCCGAGCCGGATACAAGACAACGCTTATCACTGAGCTTTTCGCCTAAATCACTCAATAAGCATTGAGCAAAATACACCGCGCCATATCCAGTGGCTTGTTTACGCGCATGAGACCCGCCCCAGCGTAAACTTTTACCGGTAAGAACACCTTCGTAACGGTTCTTAAGTCGTTTATATTGCCCAAACATATAGCCAATCTCGCGCGTTCCGACACCGATATCACCGGCTGGAACGTCAGTATGCGGACCAATATGGCGTTGTAGTTCGGTCATAAAGGACTGACAAAAACGCATGATTTCAGCGTCCGACTTGCCTTTAGGGTCAAAGTTAGAGCCGCCTTTGCCACCGCCTATGGGCAAACCGGTAAGCGCATTTTTAAAAATCTGTTCAAATCCGAGAAACTTAATAATGCCAGCGTTGACCGATGGGTGAAATCGCAGTCCCCCCTTATAAGGCCCTAATGCCGAATTGAATTCGATCCGGTAGCCCTTATTTACGTGAACTTGTCCACTGTCATCTTGCCATGGCACGCGAAACATGATTTGTCGCTCGGGTTCTACAAGCCGCTCAATGATCGCCTGTTGGCGATACTTTGGATGCTCTTCCAATAAGGGTTCAATAGACTCCAGCACCTCTTCTACCGCTTGATAAAACTCATTTTGCGCAGGTGAGGTGCGCTTCAACATATCGATTGTTTCTTTTACGTAGCTCATGCGTTCCTTCTCGTTTCTCTAAGATACATAATAAGTAACCTTTCCATGGTATTTTGGATCGCTTATTGATCCTCGAACGCTGAATATTCATCCACATAGTCGCGCTGTCGCAAGATTTTTGCATGGGGATCCAACACAACGTGAGCATCTGAGGATTCAAGTTTCACTGTATTGGGCGTCTTTGACACCTCAATGGTTTTCAACCCATCCCCTACACGCACCTCAACAGGCATACTAAATGGCGCGTTCGCCGCAGACTTAAAGTATAGCGTAAGTTGATCACCATCACGCTCCGACACAAGTTCCGGTAATTCAGCCTGGTACACATAGTGTTCAAAAAACCACGTCATGTCTTCACCGACTTCGGCATTGACCGCGTCGATAAAGTATTGAGTATCGGCAAAGTGGGGTTTGAAATTGCCAGGCTCTGGGTTCGTTGTTCCGTAAACGAGTTTTCGCGTTGCGGCAAAGAACGCCTCATCACCTATAAGGTGGCGTAATGTATGTAGAATCCAAGCACCCTTTTGATAAATATCACTGCCTGGCCCTCGGTCAGCTTTGTAAACATCGTCTTCGGCCATCGGTTGATTCGAAACAATCGGATGCTCATTTCTAATACCAATACGTTGGTCGTACATCATCGTGTTATACAGTGCATCGCCATGGAGGTATTGGCCATAGAGCGGTTGCATGTAAGTGCCAAAACCCTCGTGAAGCCACATATGATCCCAATCCGTATTGGTGATTTGATTACCAAACCACTCGTGCGCCAGCTCGTGTTGTAATAACCAGTCAAAGTCATATTTACCCGGCTTGTAGTCTTGCCCATACGCATTAATCGTTTGATGCTCCATACCTAAATGAGGGGTTTGTACCACACCCATTTTTTCGGCATAGAAGGGGTAAGGACCGATAACACGTTCGTAAAACTCAAGCTGCTTCGGGAACTCAGCAAACAGACGCTCAGCCTGCTCTTTCTGACCTCGTAAGTAATAAAACACCAGAGGGTATTCATGGCCATAGCGACTCTCATAGGTCGCTTCTAGTTTGTCGTAGGGTCCAATATTTAGTGCGATACCATAGTTGTTTTGCGACTGCTCGCTGCGCCAATGATACTCACTCCACGTGCTTCCCTCGGTGGTGTTAATTAAACGCCCGTTGCTCGCCGCCACAAGACCCTTTGGTACCCGAATGCGAATATCTGTTTGTTGTGGTTCAAATTGCGGGTGATCAAGGCAAGGCCAAATTAAATCGCAGCCTTCCCCTTGCACGGCAGTCGCAATCCAAGGTTCACCGGAATCAGTTTCTGACCACACATATCCGCCATCCCAAGGCGCTCGCTCGGCAACATGAGGTTGACCCGTGTAAGCAATAGTCACGTTGAATGACTGTTCTACCTTTATATCGTCGGGTAGCGGAATACGTATTTCGCCTTTTGTGTGCTCAAAACTGTTGACCCTCGTGCCTGCAACAGCAAGCGAGGTGATGTCATAATTATTATCTAAATCAAGAAGTAAGCGCTGTTGCGGCTGACTTAATGATAATGTCAGTGTGGTCTCACCGGTAACTGATTTCGAGTCTGGATGAATATCAAAAAACAAGTCCGCGCGTTCTAACTCGACGTGCTTTTGCAACGGCTTTAATGCGCCACCCGTTTCGAGTGTTTGGGCTAATGTTGATGGCGCTTGAGTAGAAGACGAACAACCTGAAAGGGTTAGCACGCCGAGTAATCCCAACGAGCACGCGGCTGTGAAATATTTGGTAACCATAATCGACCTATTTATTGTTTTAATAGCTATACATTAGCCTGTATGGTAGAGGACAGATAGTTCATTAGTCGCTCAAAATACGGTACTGACAGAAAATAAATAGCAAAGATCAAAAATTTCTGTTCTGCATGCGATAATCTGTTAACTTGCTGTTTTGGATTAAAAAGTAAAAAAGCTGAACGATAAGAGAGATTCGCTTTGCTAAAGGCATTACTCAAACACGCGTCAACCTCAGTCGTACAAACGGCCGCTTTTTCATGCTTGCTGTTCGGCTTATTTGGCTTTTTTAACTACCTCTTTTTAGAACCATCAGCACGCATCAACTCGGCGAGTCTCTCACTCAGTGCCGCCGCTTTGTGTATCGGTGCCGCACTCATTGGTCAACAAACACATCGCTTTTGGTTGACTCGGCTAGCTGGACTGGGATTGCTATGCACTGGCCTATTCGCCCTTAATGCAACCGACCTGCAATTACCACTGTTTCTACCATCATGCTGCTTTTTACTTGCGGCAGTGTTTCTTGCGACGGGCCAGAACCATATAAATCGCATCGTGTGGAAAGCCGTTGGCAGTATTTTTATACTCGTTTCAATCGTTAGCTTTGGTATCACTTGGCTCGGTTTGCCGACGTCACCCCTGATACAAAACCCCATTGCGTTTTCGGCAGCCACCATCGTCGGTCTATTAACCGGTTTAGGCATGGTCTTTTACTGTTTTAATCAAGCAGCGCAAAACCGCTCTAAGCTATCAGTCGCATGCCTTATTTTTGCTTTGAGTGCGACGATCGGCATTTGGTTTGCTCAGTCCAATACCGATATTAGTGAAATTCGTAGTCGCGGTGAGGTTAACCTAACACAGTCTGCTGATGTGATTAGCCAACGTCTTAAATCGCAATTTGAAGCTCTTACACGGCTTTATCGGCGTTGGAGCGAGTTACCTCCCAGCTCCGTAGCGCAAATTATCGGCATCGACACAGAAGACTACACCCGTGATTTTTCGCTGATTCAGTGGATGGGGATTTATAGTCATGATCAAAACTTGGTCCATAGCCCAACCAACCTCTCAAACATTGACGAAGAGATAATCAACCAGCCATCCATCAAACAATGGCGCGCTAATAACGTCACACAAGTGAGTCGAGTTATCTCGGCTTATTCACTCAAACAAGGTGTGCCGCGGTTGATCTTGAGCTATCCAATTACCAACGCAATGGGCGACTTTAATCAGTTGATCGTGGTTTTGGACATAAAGGATTTAATGCGAGTAGAGCGCATTCCTTACTTAGATATTTTTGATAGTTATGTCGAATTATCAGAGGATTATCTACTGCCGATCAGCAGTGAATCATTTGATGTCATCTCATTAAGCGAGCTGAACGGCCAGCACGCCTTTAAGGTGTCAGCATCCTCATCGGTTTTAGGTCAACCTATTACACTGCACGCTGTTATCTCCGATCCAACGGTATTTTGGCAAGCCGCACGTGTAAACCAGACCATCTTAATCGCGGGTATTCTTTTGGCCTTTTTGTTGTTGGAGTCTATTGAAAGCAATCGCAAACTCACGGAGCAACAAGGACAACTGATTCAAATGGCTAACTTTGATTCAGTTACTCAACTCATGCGTCGTGATGTATTAGAGCGACATATCAACCAATGGTTGTTAGCGCATTCGTCCGACGCCCACATATTGTTTATTGATTTAGATGGCTTTAAACCGATCAACGACAGTTTGGGGTTACATACTGGTAATGAGTTACTTAAACACGTCGCGAGCCGTTTATCTAACACAATCCCTTCATCAGCGTTATTATCACGTTTTAGTAGTGATGAGTTTATTCTATTTCTTCCAGAGTCCGATGCGGCTACATCACGTCGCGTTGCCCACGAGCTGCTCGAATCACTACAGAAGAAGTTCGAGATTGAGAACATCGATCTCTATTTAACAGCCAGCATTGGTATTGCTTCGCGGGAACTACATGTCACCTCGGCAGAGGCGTTTATTCAAAATGCAGATGTCGCGATGACGAAAGCAAAAGAGTTCGGCGGCAACGCATATGCATTCTTTACCCAAGCCATGGGATTAAAATATCAGTCAGATTTAACCTTACGGAACCAACTTCAAGTCGCAATTGAGAACCGCCGATTAGAGGTCTTTTACCAACCTTTCGTGGATTTAAAAAGCGAACAAATTATTGGCGTCGAGGCGCTTGCTCGTTGGCGAGACAATGAAGGAAACTGGGTGCCTCCTGATGTATTTATTCCACTTGCTGAGCATACCGGTCAAATCATGCCGTTGTCGGCGCTCATATTAGAAAAGGCGATCAGTGAAATAGCTCAATATATCGCTCATCCCAACTTTGTTTTGTCGATTAACCTATCGCCAAAACAACTTCAGAGCGGTCACCTTATCAACCAAGTAACAGAGCTTGCCCAGCAATACAAGATACCCTTTGGCAAATTGCAGTTTGAGCTGACCGAAACGATGATCGTCGACGACGCAAAATCAGCCTTTAAACAGTTAGCCGAACTGCGAACGCTTGGTTGCAAAATCGCAATAGATGACTTTGGAACAGGCTACTCATCGCTTTCATATTTAAATGACTTACCCGCTGATATCATCAAAATTGATCGTAGCTTTACGCGCCGTGTCCTTACTGACAGTGCCTCACACCCGGTGACCGAGGCGGTAATTTCTATGGCGCTAGGAATGAATAAATCAATTACTGTTGAAGGTATTGAGCGAGCAGAAGAAGCTGAGTATTTTGCTAAACGAAGCTGCCAAGCGGCGCAGGGCTTTTACTATTATCGCCCCATGCCCCTTGAGCAGTTAATTGAAGTGATTGAGCAAGAAACTACTTAATACGCTCTATTTTCAAGCGTTTGTTAACACCTTCGCGAGCCAAGTAAAACGAGTTAAACATGCCACGCTCAACAAAGTAGTTGGCACCCTCTTGCCACGGAAAGTAGCTATCTGAACCTTCTTGTTTCCACACTTGGCCGTTATCAAAAGTGAGTATCCACTTACCGTATGCATCCTCATCACGCGCAGTAATGGTCACCGACATACGCTCATCTTTTTTCAATTGCTTATGTTCTAAACCGAAATCCGAGTTACCCTTACGCTCACGCTCAACTTTCTCTTTCATCTTCGTTGCGGGAACGGGTTTCTTGTCCTGTTCATTCAATCGGTCATAACACATCAGTCGCTCTTGATCGTCATTGATGACCGCACAGTCGCGATAGGACTGCTGTGCCATCAGCGACGAAGAAGCTAGGGTCGACATCAGTACAACCATACCCATTGCGATTACATGTTTCATAAATCCTCTCAATATTTGATAGTTAGGGTGTCACCCTTTTGTATCAGCTCCATTTGCTTTAACGCACTCATGCCGAGCAAGATCACATCTTCCTCTAAACCGGGCGTAATTGATGCATCCACGTTATTCAGTGTAATTCCACCCAGGGTTAAGCTATTCAGGTGTGTCCGATAGGTAATAACTCGACCATTGGCGGTCGCTGAGATACCCTGGCGCCCCCTCACTAAACCCAGTCGATCGGCCACTTGTTGAGGAATCGCTACCAGAGTTGCGCCAGTATCTAAAAGAAACGTGACACGTTGCCCGTTAATTTCGCCATCAACGACATAGTGCCCCATTCGGTTCTGCGTGAGCTCGACGACCGTCTGATCACCAACCCGCTGCGACATGACCTCTTGGTTAGGATTGAACTGCTGTTCGAGTTTATCTTGAAAAAACCAAACAAGGAGCGCGAGTGCGAGGCCCCACGCTATAAAGCTAAATGTTTTACCAAAACCTTGAGTGCTACTCATGCTTGACTCAATTCGCCGTGTTTCGCTGTACCTTATCAGCTTCGCGCTGTCGTGTCGCGAGCGCTTCAGCTTGTTGTTGAGGTATCGTCCAGCCGCTGAGGTTATCTTTAATGAGGCTAACCAGCGCTGAGATATGTTCCTCATCGGCATTCAGTGCACTGATATACTCGTAACGCTCACCACCACTTTCCATGAAGTACTCGCGATTCTCTTCACCAATTTCTTCAATCGTTTCTAAACAATCGGATGAGAAACCAGGACATACCACCTGAACCGACTTCACTGATTGCTTAGGCAACGCTTTTAACGTCTCATCGGTGTATGGCTTTAACCATTCTTCACGACCAAAACGCGATTGAAACGTTGTCATGTATTCATTCTCGGATAAGCCTAAACGCTCGGCAACTAAGCGCGTCGTTTTGTAGCACTCACAGTGGTAGGGGTCAGCGTTTTTGAGGTAGCGCAACGGCACACCGTGATAAGAAAATATTAATTTGTCGGCGCGACCGTGTGACGCCCAGTGACGCTCTATTTTATTAACCAACGCAGTAATAAAAGGGTCGTAGTCATGGTAGTGCGAAATGAATCGAAATTCAGGCAACCAGCGGCGCTGCGTGAAATCATTGGCAATTGCATCAAAGGTTGAGCCTACCGTCGAAGCCGAATACTGCGGATAAAGCGGAAGCACGAGCAATTTGCGTACACCCGCACGCATCATTCTGTCCAGCGCTGCCTGTATTGACGGTTTACCGTAGCGCATCGCGTAATCGACCACGACATGCTCACCGAAATCCTGTGTCAGCGCCTGTTGCACAGCAGCGGCTTGATCCTCGGTATGATAGAGCAAAGGCGAGCCACGATCAGTCCATACCGTTGAATAAGCCTCGGCTGATCGTTTAGGTCTGACATTCAAAATGATGCCATTCAGAATAATTTTCCATAGCCAACGTGGGAACTCAACGACGCGCGGATCCGATAAGAACTCTTTTAGATAAGGCTTTAAAGCTGCCTTAGTCGGCGCATCCGGCGTACCGAGGTTGGTCAACAATACACCGACTTTATCTGCTTGCTGATGCGAAAATGCTGTATTACCGCGATAATTCATTAAGAGGAACACCTTATTAACTTTATTCTAGGCTTAGTTTACGAAATTTTTCGACTTTACGATCCACTAAATTCCAATTTAAGCAGTATAACGATACGATTAAGCTAATCGAGTAAAAAGGGATATCTTAAGTGGCCAACGAACACATGCCTGAGCAGCAAGTCAAACCGAATGATAAAAAGGCGAACAAATGGTTTCAAAAGCTCGTCGACTCTCCTCATGCATTAATACTGCTATTCTTTTTCTCGGCGCTAGAAGCCACCATCATACCGATCCCTCTTGAACTGATACTCGTGCCTTACATGTTAATGGAGCGCAAGCGCATCTGGTTGATCGCATCCGTTGCGTTGGCAGGATGTTTGACAGGCGCAACAGTCGGCTATTTTGTTGGGCAGGTGTTTATGGATACCGCCGGCGCTTGGGCGATTAGTTACTTGGGGTTAGAAAGCTCGTTTGAACAGTTTAAAAATACACTCGATAGCCAAGGGTTCTGGGCTGTTTTTCTTGTCGGTGTTACACCTGTTCCGTTCCAAACTGCAATGCTCGCAGCAGGCGCAGTCGATTACTCGTTTGTCATGTTTATGATTGCCTCAGGCCTTTCTCGGGGGATTCGTTACTACGGCCTTGCAGTTCTCGCGCTGTGGTTAGGCCCATACGCGCAGGAGTGGTGGCAAAAACATGCAGTTAAGCTCGGCTGGGGGGTTGTACTTATCGCCGCAATGGTTATTATCGGCGTTCAACTCGTATAGGTATTCATCCATGTTTTTGCTGATTGTATTTGCTTTTGTTGCTATTGGTATATCCTTTGTATGCTCAATGCTAGAGGCGTCCCTACTCTCTATTACGCCTAGCTACATCGCTGGCCTAAAAGAAGAACACCCAAAGTTGCACAAGCAACTTTCTAAACTCAAACAAACGATTGATCGCCCTCTTGCAGCAATTCTTACGCTTAACACAATCGCTCATACCGCGGGTGCAGCCGGGGTCGGCGCGCAAGTAGGTGTTGTATTTGGTGATGGCTACCTCGGCGCCGCCAGCGCAGTGATGACCCTGCTCATCTTGGTGTTGTCGGAGATTATTCCAAAAACCATTGGCGCCAAGTTTTGGCGCTCATTAGCGCCACTTTTACCAGGTATCCTGAACTTCCTAATTGGCAGCCTCAAGCCGTTTATTTGGCTCTCTGATCAAATTACTAAACGAATTGGTGCGAATGAGGCAGATATTGATGTTCGCTCAGAAATCAAAGCCATGGCGACGATGGGCCTTGAACAGCAAGCATTAGATGAAGACGAGCGTCGGGTGATTTGGAATATATTAGATTTACACGATATTCGTGTAAAACAGGTCATGACTCCACGCACCGTATGCGAGACAGTGCGTCCTGATATGACCATTAGCGAGTTCTACAAGCACACTAAGCAACTCCCTTTTTCTAGGTTCCCAGTCATTGATGCTGAAGAAGAGCCCCATGGTATCTTATTCCGCAGCGATGCGCTCGAGGCAGACCCAGATACCACCTTGGCCGAACTCACCCGTCCTGTTGAAATTGTTACCGAGACGGTCAGTGTCGAGGCATTAATGGCGCACTTACTACAAGAGCGCCAGCACATGTGCTTAGTGTACGACGAGCACGGCAGTTGGTTGGGTCTGATTACCTTAGAGGATATTATCGAAACTATCCTAGGTACACCCATCATGGATGAAACCGACAACATTGCGAGCCTACGTCGTTACGCCAGACAACGGTGGGATAAACGTTTAAAAAGCAGTCCAAAGCAAACGCAGGGCGAGTAACGTAATCACCCATTTAAATAAGCGGTCAAAATGCTGGTTGGAGATCGTCTTCAACCAGCGCAAACCAATTAGAGTCCCCAGCAAGCCAGCAATGATCATGCAAATAATCAATAACCACCATTGCTCAAACACAAATCCTTGCGCACTGAACACAATCGCTTTAGGTGCATGTTGCATGGTCATGACTGCAGCAAATGTCGCCACGACGGTATGTCGCTGATCAAAGCGTGCTTTAATAAAGCTTGCCACAACAGGTCCTGAAGCCCCCACAAACAACGAGATAAAGCCACATAACACCGCACCCAGAGCGAGACCTATACGCCCCAATACCAGCTTAGGCAGTGCCGGTCCCCAGGTTAGAAAAAGCAAGAAGCTCGCAATACTCAACTGCAACCAGTGTTGGGGCAACTGAAGCAGCACCAAACTGCCAACTAATGTGCCAGCTAAGCCAAAGGGGACGAACCAAAACACCGTCGGCCAATCGATATGACGCCATGTCAGAACCGATCGCCCGACATTCGATCCCATTTGCACAAAGCCGTGTACCGGAATAATCGCATGGGACGGCAGCACCGATGCTAATACGGCAATCAACACGGCCCCGCCACCTGCACCCGCAACGGCACTCAGCAACGAAGTCAAAAACGAAAGAGCAATCAGTAAAGCAAACCAAATGTTATCAACGCCCAATCCATTCTCCCCTACACACACCGCACTAATTTGGTTATAATCCGCCCGATTTTAACGCTCCGGATTTGCGATCCGACCTGCTGAAAAAGGAAGTAACTATGTATATTTGTGCAGCTTTATATAAATTTGTTGAACTCAACGATTATGAAGCCCTACGCGAACCACTTTATCAAGTCATGTTAAAAAACGATGTCAAAGGTACCCTTTTGCTCGCTCGTGAGGGCATTAATGGGACTATCTGCGGCACACGCGAAGGCATCGACAATGTATTAGCTCATATCAACGCTGATGAGCGCCTCGCTGGTATTGAGCATAAAGAGTCACCCAGCGATGAACAAGCTTTCTACCGCACTAAGGTGAAACTAAAAAGTGAAATTGTCACCATGGGTGTCGACTGGGTCGATCCAAAGAACACCGTAGGCACTTATGTTGAACCTGAACAGTGGAACGACCTTATTTCTGACCCTGAAGTGCTTCTGATTGATACGCGTAACGAATACGAGTACGCCGTTGGCACCTTCAAAGGTTCGGTAAATCCAAAAACAGAAACGTTCCGCGAGTTTCCTGAATACGTTAAGCAACACCTAGATCCTAGTAAGCACAAAAAAGTAGCCATGTTTTGTACCGGTGGTATTCGCTGCGAAAAGTCGACAGCGTATTTAAAAGAACAGGGGTTCGATGAGGTCTATCATTTAAAGGGTGGCATCCTCAAATACTTAGAAATGGTACCCGAAGAGACCAGTTTATGGGACGGTGAATGCTTTGTGTTCGACCAGCGCGTCACAGTCAAGCATGGTCTAGAGCAAGGTGAGTATGACCAATGCTATGCCTGCCGAATGCCTATCACAGAGCAAGAAAAGCAGTCTGAACATTACGTGAAGGGTGTCAGTTGTCCGCATTGCTACAACAAAACCACTGACGAACAGAAAGCGCGGTATGCTGAACGCGAACGACAAATCCAGTTAGCCAAGCAACGCGGTGAAGAACATATTCGCGATGGCAAACGCGATGCCACACTACAAAACTGATCGTAATTGCGCTAGATTCGTATCAGTTCAACAGCATCGTATTTACTGGAGGTAAGTCATGAAGCAATTAAAAGTCATTGGTTTAGATGAGAAGAAAGCTGAACAGTTAGCCGATAAACTCAACGAGTTGTTGTCAAACTATCAAATTTTCTACATGAACGTGCGCGGTTTTCACTGGAATATCAAAGGTGAGCGCTTTTTTGAATTGCACGCAAAATTTGAAGAGACATACGACGATTTGTTGTTGAAAATTGATGAAATCGCAGAGCGTATTTTAACCTTGGGCCAACGTCCGATGCATGCTTACTCGACTTACATCAGAACCAGTGACATCGAAGAAGTCAAAGATGTTCATGATGGTCGCGCGTGTGTTGCCAACATCCTTGATAGCTATCAAACGACAATTCGCTTACAACGCGAAATTCAAGATTTGGCCAATGAAGCAAGCGATGAGGGAACCTCAGCGTTAATGAGTGATTATATCCGCGAGCAAGAGAAAACAGCGTGGATGCTAACCTCATATTTAAACGACTAATTCGTAGTATAAAACTGAAAGCCCACCATACGGTGGGCTTTTTTTATAAACGATTAGAAACTGTACTTCGCTTTTACGTAGTAATAACCACCATTGATCCCAAAGGGTAAAGTCTCCCAGCCATACTTAAAGCCAGCTTGAGAGAAAGGCACGCCCGCGCTCCCCCACTCGTCGGGATAGGTATCGAACAAGTTATTCGCACCCACGACCACTTTGAAATCATCGGTGAGATCATAGCCGACCGACAAATCGGTGAGCCACTTACCATCCCACTTGTGCTTTATACCCGTAAACGCTTGACCTTCGACCGCACCAAAGTAGTTAAATGCCACATTCACACTCCAACGGTCTCGCTCCCAATCCGCCATAATTGACGCCTTCTCGCTCGGCTGGCCCTCCTCAATACGCAGCACCTGCGTATCATTGAAGATCTGCTCTGCCGAGATCAGCGAAGATACCGAATTGACCTGTTCAACGTCCGTATTAACAAAGCTCAGTGCGGTGGTTAATACCAGATCACCGCTGAGCACTTCAGTCGGATATGAGGCAATGATATCCAACCCTTGAGTTTTGGTATCCACAGAGTTCGTGAAAAACTGAGCCGCACCGAGGTTATTGTTCTCGAGGATAGCGGCAAACTCCGCACCAACATCGGCGGTCAAGGGTTCAGAGATCACAATGCGGTCGTCAATGTTGATCTGATACAAGTCGACCGTCAGATCGAGGCCGTTTCGCCAACGTTTAATGATACCGATACTCGCGCTCTCTGAGGTTTCCTCTTCAAGTCGATTGATACCAAACTGACGCGCGACATCGTCGTCATTGGATACAGTCCCCGTCTGCACCAGGGTACCGTTGACAATATTAGTGAGCACTTGCGAGTAATAAATCTGTTGCACACCAGGCGCCCTAAAGCCGGTCGCTAAGGTACCGCGCACAGAAAAGTCACTGGTAATATCATAGCGCGTGGAGATTTTTCCCGAGATGTTATCTCCAGCAATATCGTAGTCTTCATATCGCAACGCACCAGCTAACAACCAGTCGGGTGTCACGTAGTACTCAGCATCCACGTACGCGCCATAGCTATCTCGAGTTGCATCCACTTCTTGACCTGGACTGAAGCCAGGGAAGCCCTGAATACCCGCCTCTGCTGGGTCACCCGAAGGTGTCAGAATAGTGACTGATGGATCATTGGTGCGACCGTATGCCCACGACACGGGGTCACCTGCATTGATCTCATAACCGTCCGTTCTAAACTCAACACCTAACGCGAGATAGAGCAGTTCGTTGTTTAAATCAACAGTACCGTTAAAATCAAGATTAAATGTGGTTTGGTCAAACACCAATTCACCGTCAAATGCCTCTGTCGGCGTTTCTGCGTAAATTCCGCCGCCCGGAGCAGGCTCGTAATACCAACTTACGTTAGCCGAATTGGCTGAGTTAAAACCAAACTCATTCTTGCCATAAACGATACTGGCGTCCCATAACCACGCATTGGGTAAGTCGCCTCGCACGCCAACCGCCAGCGATTGATCATCTGCCTCGGTTTTAAGTTGCGGTAAAAACCCATCGGGATAAAGTGTTTCGATTGTTCTTGGGTGACCGCGCCCACGGAAAAAGCCCGCTGAACCGCCATCACGCGATGAAATACCGCCAAACGCATAAAGCTCAGTCGTACTAGAGAGAGTGTAAGCCGAGTTAAACCACGCATAATAGTTTTCTGAATCGGCATCACCCACATGCAGACGCACCACCGGATCGCCATTGCGATCCCACCAGTCACCAATGAGTTGACCGCCGGTCGCTTCGAGTGTCGCTGGCGCGGCACGATTGGTCATGCCACGGTCTCGATACTCGAGCGTAACGTTAAAGTGACCTTTGTCACTGGTGGTGCCTAGGTTCAAGCCAACTTGATTAACTTCACCATCGCCTTCATAGGTTTGCCCGATTTCCGCATTAACACTGCCACCGTCGCTGGACTTTAGCGTGATATTAATAACACCCGCGATTGCATCAGAGCCATACTGCGCAGCGGCGCCATCGCGCAAGATCTCAACACGCTCCACTGCGGTAATAGGAATAGCATTAATATCGTAACCAGCGGAGCCCTTGCCAATGGTCTCTTGCACGTTAACCAATGCCTGTTGATGACGGCGTTTACCGTTGACGAGCACAAGTACTTGATCCGGACCTAGACCGCGTAATGTTGCGGGTCGAATGATATCCGAACCATCTGAAATGGTGGTGGAAGAAAAGTTAAACGAGGGTGCGCTCATTTGGATCGCCTTACCGAGTTCTGACGCTCCTGTTTCCGCAAGCTGCTCGCTTGAGATAATATCAACAGGAGACGCCGATTCGGTGGCTGTGCGTCCATTAACACGCGAACCTAACGTCACAATACGCTCAATATCTTCTGGCGCTTCTTCAGCTTGTTGTTGTTGTGCCAAAGCCGGTGAGGCACTGCAAACTGCTGAGACGGCAAGCGCGACCACACTCAATTTAATTATTTTATCTTTCATGCTCGCTCTTCCTTCACCATTTTGTAATTGTTCATTTACAGTGTTTACTTATATTACGGAAGAATATATATATGACATTTGACGTAATAGTGACGTCAAATTGAAAAATAACTGCTATGGTTATAAATGAGTTTTCGTTATTTTAATTACAAAACAACAAGTTAGGTGGAACAACATGAACAAAATCGTAGGTATTATTCTTTTAGTGGTCGGAGCAATTTTATTGTATTTTTCGTACGAGGCATCTCAGTCACTGGCTTCAGAAGCTTCACAAATGGTCACCAACGAACCCACCGATAACACCATGTGGTATTTGATCGGCGGCGTTGTCGCCGTGATTATCGGCCTATACGCGGTATTCAAGGGTAAGTAACAGGGTTTTTAGTACCCGTGATGTGTCTGGCTAAGCGCCAGACACATTTTTCAGCGACAATGACGAAACGGTTGCCAGCACACCGATACTCACGAGCAACCATAATACAGCTGACACGCCAAAGGCGGCATCCAGCCAGCCCAGTAGAATTCCGGCGAGTAAGATGACACCCATCACGGTGTTCGAGACGGCAGTCAACTGCGCTCGATTGTCTTGGTTTGCCATATCAACAAGATAAGTTTTGCGCCCGACACGTGCGCCATGGTGTGCTACTGCCGATAAAAACATCAGCCCACCTGCGGCCCAAATTGAACTGAGCGCTTCAGGAAACCAATAAAACAATGCCAAAGCCAACAGCATGACAAGGGTGGACATCACCGAAGCCGCTGCCATCACATGATGGCTCGCCGAATCAGACCAACGTCCCCAGAATCGACCGGCTAATAGACCCGCGAGTCCACTGGCCAACAGTAAACTACCCAAGCTCGTGTAACCGGCACCGCCCTCACGCTGAATCAAGACAACGATATATGGGATAGCAAATGCCGCTGCGACGAGTGATGCGCGGGTAATGACAAAGTGCCCAAATAGGCTATTGCGCCACAGCAAAGACAAGGATTTTAGCGCTTCGCTGATTGCGTTACCGCCTCCCTCAGTGGCACCAGCGACTTCAGGGATACCAGCGTAGGTAATAGCAGCAAGCGACCACAGCACAACGCCACCACCCAGTAGAACGAGAAAGAGGCTACGTTCACCCTCAACATCTGGGAACATGACAATCACGACTGCCGTTACCAGGGTCAGTAAACCCGCTGCCGAGGCAGCAACACCTGAGAGTCTTCCGCGCCGTGTTTTAGAGATAGTTTTTCCCGTCACGTCTTTGTTGGCGACCGAGCATATTCCGCGCGACAGTGAAAAAGTAATTAAGAATAAAATGACTGTCCAACCCAGCGCACTGCCGTCGAGCGTCGCCACGGCAACCAGCATTAAGGCAAGTGAAACAGCTTGGCCAACACTACCCGCCACCCAAAACCACTTACGGACAGGTTGTTCGCGGAGCTTTTGCGCAACAAACAGTTGTGGTAGCAGTGCCAACGACTCTCGGATCGGCACCAATGCACTGATAAATACTGGCGGTGCGCCTAGAGCACTGAGCATCCATGCTAAGACAAGCCGTGCACTGACCAATGAATCGCCAAGCTTGGTAAACATTAACGAAATAAGCATCAACACAAATGAGCGAGGCTGCTCATTACATGCATTGTCTGGGATATCTTTACATACTCGTGCGTCTTCGTCCTCGGCAAGGTAACCGTAGACACGATTCATCAATTGCTTGTCTGCCATTATTTTTCCCTAATCGTCAGCTAATTGATACCAAATGTCATTGACCCATTGCATCAGTTCCAAAGCTATCGCCACATCGTTCCACTGCAAGCGGTTCGGATGAAGCCGAGCATACTCTGCAAAGCAGGTGTGTTGCTCATGTACAGTACACGCATTAATTAACATGGTACTGGCAAAATCAATGGCGGGGTTACCCAGACTAGCGTACTCCCAATCCAACGCGACAGGTCGTTCTGTTAGTACGATATTATCGAAAGAAAGATCGAAATGGCAAAGGCACACGTGCGTTGAGTCAATTTCTAAGCGTGATCGCAGTGATTTAATTCGCTCGGTTATGTGACTCGGTGCCGATTTAAAATAACCGTCCAGACGCTGCCAAAAGGTGGGGCCCTGATAGCTCACGGATGTTTGGTGAAGCGTTGCCATCAGTTGCATGGTGATATCAAGGCGTTGCGCTCGCGACAACGCACTTTGCGCTAACGTCGGCCCTTCAACATAGTGCTGCAGCACCCAGCGCTGATAGTCCGTATCAATGATGCCCGGCGCTAGCCCTTGAGCCGCAAGCGCGGTCTGTAAGCGGAGTTCATCACGCCGATCAAGTAATAGACCGGCGTGTGAATTAAGCCATTTAAACAGGTAACTATTATCGGCACAGACAATGCGCCAAACGTCGTTTACCTGTCCAGTTGAAATACGCTCAACGCATTGCGGTCGTGGTAATTTCATGTGGCTTGTGCCGCAGGTTCATCATCCACTCGCCATCGGTACATGGCGTAAACCACCAGCGCAAGGTACACAACGAACAACATGGCTGTGGCAACAAAGCCTTTACTTAGGTACAAATAAACATAAACCGAATCGATGACGAGCCAATACCACCATGTTTCCATCGCTTTTTTTGTGACCAAATAGGTCGCCAGTAAGCTAAACGCCGTGGTAAAGGTATCCAGCCAAACTGCATCTGCGTCAGTATAGCGTTGCAGCAGGAGTGCCGTGATAACCGCTGCAACAGAAACCCATGTCCATTGCGTGAGATGCCACTTAAGTGAATAGTGATGACCTCGTTGGTTCTCTTCAACGGCACTGCCTTGATGCCGCCACTGCCACCAACCGTAGCCAGCCATCAAGACGTAAATCACCTGTAATAAAGATTCCATATACAGCTTGGCATCCCAAAAAATACTGGCATATACGCAACAGCTTACGGCTGCTGCCAGCCAGCACCATTGCCGTTGGTGTGCCGCCAACACTAAGTAGGCAAGCGCCAATATCAATGCGCCGAGCTCCCAAACGGAGCTCAGCATAAGTTTTTCCATTAACTCACTTAGCATGATCAGGCGTGAGATCTTTATTGATAAACTTACACACCAAGACCTGCGAAGGCACACGGTCATACAACCAAGTTAGTTCTTCAGTCAGCGCACTCATAACAACCTCAAGCTCACCAAACACTTGCGTGCTCATGGTATTCGTCAACACAGTTAAATCCTCGTGTTGGTTGAGTCGATCAATAAACGCTTGAATCACCTCAATGTAGTTATTCGCTAGTGGATACAACGAGAGTTCTGCAGAAAATGGCATACAACCTCCTTAAAATGTATAACGTGCGGTTAAACCAAAGCGACGTGGCTCACCATATTGAACATAGGTTTCTGTCACGTACTCATCACGTGGGTCGTTGCCAAAGTAGAAACCTCTGATTTCATAATCTTCATCCGTTAAATTACGTCCCCACAGCGTGAACCGCCACTGGTGCCAATCATAATTCAACTGTGCGTGCACCAACGCCATACTATCGGCTTGCTGGTTATGCGAGTTAGAGAAATAAAAGCCATCTTTCAGATCGGTTTGCAGGCTCCAACTCAAGGCATTAGTCAGTTGCCCTTCAAAGCCAATGTTCGCCTGATAATTAGGAGCATGTGCCTGCTCGCGCCCACTCATATCCATACCGTCTTCTGTGACAAAGCCATCGATTTCGGTATCTAGCCAACCGAGTGATGCAAACGCACTGACACCTTCGTTTAAGCGGTAACGCAGTTCTGCTTCTACGCCATAGTTGCTACCTTGTGCGGCGTTCTCGATATACCCCACGAAGGACTGGTTACGATTAACCCAACTCTTGAGTTGCACATCATCACGCCAGTTATAAAACGCAGCGACACGATAGCTCCAATCACTCTGGCTTGCCTTGACGCCCACTTCCGCGTTCCACAGAATTTCGGGCGCAAACGTCGCTCGTTCTAACAAGTACGCTTCAAGCTCGTCGAGCTGTTGATCTTTAGCACGGCCTAGCGCTTCACCGTTCACACCACCCGCTTTGTAACCACGCGCTAGCGTAGCGTAGGCATAGCTTTGTGGCGCATACTGATAGCGCAGGCTAAGGTTACCACCAACCATCGTATCACTTGGCTCGGCGACCACATCGTTACTATCCATATAGTCGTTGTCATACCGCTCGATACGCAACCCACCAATCCAACTCCAAGCTTCATTTAACTGCTGCACAAGCTCGCCATAAATCGCTTGATTGTGGGTTTCATACTGGCTACCAAAGATACTTGGCGAGCCAATGTCCCAATTAAAATAGTCGCGGGTCAACTGAACATCTTTACTGTAATAGTAGACCCCTGCGGTCCAATCGGTCGGTAAGCCCCATAGTGCTGTTGGCTTATCTGAGGTCATACGCAACTCGGCAGTAAAATCGTCACGTTCACGATAATACGCATCAAACGAAGAGTATTCCCAGCCAGGGGCAATACCGACATAAGTCCAGTCTTCGTCAAACGCGTAGTCTTTGTCAGCGCTGAGTACGTTAACCGCGGTTTCAATCGTAAAGTTTTCAAAGCCACTGTAATCGAGCTGTAATCGAGCAGCCGTTGAATCCAAACGATCAAACCCAGGTTCATCAGATAAAGTGGTACGATCGTTCTCTAAACTAAAGGCATCGTAGCCATTGTCTACATCCACTTTGTGGATACGGGTTTTTAAAAGCCAATCTTGCCCGAGCTGAGTATCGATACTTAAGCGTGCCGTGAACTCATCACGTTGCTCAGTATCATCGCGGTTTAGAAAAGTATTCTCAGTATAGCCATTTTGGTCGAATTGCATGAGGGATAAGCGTGCATTGCCCAACACGCCCAAGGAGCCGCCCACAGCGCCGGCCAATGTGCTTTCAGAGTAGTTACCCACACCGATTAGCCACTCACCACTCGTAGCCTCGGTAGGCTGATTAGACTCGAGCAACACCATACCCGCTAGCCCGTTAACGCCAAATCGACCACTTTGTGGGCCACGATAGACTTCCACTTGTCCGACATCGAATAATGTCGCCGCAGAGCCCAACCCAGAATAGTCGATACCATCGATAACCAAGCCTACCGATGGATTAATCGCATCGACAAACTGCGAACGTTCACCGATACCACGTATTTGAATAAAACGCGCGGTATTCGAACCACCCGAAAAGTTTACGTTAGCCACCGAGTTCAAGACATCTTGTAAGTGACGCGAGGCGCGTTGTTGCATCGCATTTTCATCAACAATCGCGATGCTGCGTGTCGTTTCTGTGATGGTTTGTTTTTGAAAGTCACCCACGACTTCGATGGATTCATCGATCGTTTCAGCGGCGGCTTGTGCCCAAGCAGAAGTGCTGCTCAGCAAACCGAGCAATAGTGCGGATAGTTTGAATTTGTTGTTGTGCATGGATCATTTCCCTTATTGACTGCAAAGAAACGATCCGGTTTTGATCAGTCAGCGACTGATACTGAAGGAGGTTATTCACTCATTGTATGCGAGACTTGACCATCCCTACGCCAGTATTAACCGGATCAGGTAAAAAGGGTTCGCTTTCGCATCTCAGCCTAAAAAGGCACCCCTTGGTACTCGGGCGCTAGTATAACGCCTCGTTTTAAATTGGCAAACCTAGATGAATGCCAGTGCGTCACCGTGCATATTTTCTAACGGCACATCGCGCGCCGTGAAATCGTCACGAATGACACGCACCATTTCAAATCGACCTGCCATATAGATCTGACATTCCGATAAATTCTTTTGCTGAGCGATGACTTCATGATGCACCAGCCCAATACCGTAAGCCCAATCAGCCGAGGCGTCTTCGACCACAGGATGGTATGTGAACAGCGGATGCTGCTCAGCTAGCGCCTCGAGTTGACTGTGCAAATAAAGGTCATCGGCCGACTTAGCACCCCAATAAAAGTAAACGGGCTTATCAAGTCCATCAGTAAGCAACTTCTGCAGAATCGAATACGTGTATGAAAAGCCCGTACCACCAGCAATCAGCACGGTATCACCCTTACGATCTGCCTTGAAAAACGCATCGCCTGCCGGCGCTTCAATCGTAAGTTCGCCCGTTGCTTTAACGGTATCAAGCACTTCAGTTGCGTAACTGTTATCCGGTGGTGCACCAATATGGAGTAACCACTCTTTATGCGCGGTTGGCGCAGAAGCAATACTAAATGGACGCTTATCACGCTCACCCATGACAACCATCAGGTACTGTCCCGCAGCAAACTGAGTTTCCGCTGGCAAAGTCACGCTCACTTCCCACACGTGCTTGGCTAGCTGGCGACTCACATGCGCTTTACAGTGCATTACTTGCGTCATTTACTTCTCCAAAATATTTAATTCGTCCCATAGCGAGTCAACCCGGTTTTTAACCGCTTCACTCATCACAATGGGTTCACCCCACTCTCGGTTTGTTTCGCCTGGCCACTTGTTAGTTGCGTCGAGCCCCATCTTTGAGCCTAAACCAGACACCGGTGAGGCAAAATCTAGGTAATCAATCGGCGTATGTTCCACCATCGTGGTATCGCGCGCTGGATCCATTCGGGTCGTCATTGCCCAAATAACGTCTTTCCAATCTCGCGCATTAACGTCATCGTCACACACAATGACAAACTTGGTATACATGAATTGCCGTAAAAAAGACCAAACGCCCATCATCACACGCTTCGCATGCCCGGGGTATTGCTTTTTCATGGTGACAACCGCCAAGCGATATGAACATCCCTCGGGGGGTAAGTAAAAATCGACAATCTCAGGGAACTGCTTTTGCAACAGTGGGATAAAGACTTCGTTCAACGCGACCCCAAGTACCGCGGGTTCATCCGGCGGACGTCCCGTATAAGTGCTGTGATAAATCGGATCGTTACGGTGCGTAATGTGGGTTACAGTGAATACAGGAAACTCATCAACTTCGTTGTAATAACCCGTGTGGTCACCATAAGGTCCCTCTGGCGCCATTTCACCAGGTTCAATGTAACCTTCCAATATCATTTCTGCGTGAGCAGGCACTTGCAAATCGTTGCTGATACTTTGTGTTACTTGCGTGCGGCTGTCGCGTAATAACCCGGCAAAGGCGTACTCAGACAAGCTATCTGGCACCGGCGTTACCGCGCCTAAGATAGTCGCTGGATCGGCACCTAACGCAACCGAGACAGGGAAACGTTTTCCTGGGTTTTGCTGACACCACTCCTGAAAGTCCAACGCGCCACCCCGGTGAGACAACCAACGCATAATCAACTTGTTCTTGCCTAACACCTGCTGTCGATAGATCCCCAAGTTTTGACGTTCTTTGTGCGGACCGCGAGTGATGGTTAAACCCCAGGTGATTAAAGGAGCCGCGTCGCCGGGCCAACAATGTTGAATCGGCAATTGGGTTAGATCAACGTCATCGCCTTCAATGACCGTCTCTTGGCAGGGGGCTTTCTTGATAGACTTAGGCGCCATACTGAGCACTTTTTTGTATGTCGGTAGCAGATTAAGCGCGTCCTTGAAGCCTTTAGGAGGCTCAGGTTCTTTTAAAAACGCTAACAACTTACCGACATCACGTAATGCCGTGACGGACGTTTGCCCCATGCCCATTGCAACTCGGTCAGGGGTGCCAAATAGGTTGGCAAGAACAGGAATAGAGTGACCTTTCACATTCTCGAATAACAGTGCTGGACCGCCCGCTTTCAGCGTGCGGTCAGCAATTTCTGTCATTTCTAAGTATGGATCGATCTCGTGTTGGATACGCTTGAGCTCACCTTTCGCCTCAAGCTGCTGAATAAAATCACGCAGATCTTGATATTTCATAGGCTAGCTATTGCGTTGACGCTTCATTGACTCAAAGAACTCGTCATTTGTCTTAGTCATTTGCAGACGGTCGATCAAAAATTCCATCGCTTCAACTTCGCCCATTGGGTTCATGATCTTACGAAGGATCCACATCTTCTGCAGTTCGTCTTGAGATGTGAGTAGTTCCTCACGACGAGTACCAGAGCGGTTAAAGTCAATCGCTGGGAATACACGGCGCTCTGCAAGCTTGCGGTTTAAGTGCAGCTCCATGTTACCTGTACCCTTAAACTCTTCGTAGATGACTTCGTCCATCTTAGAGCCGGTATCAATCAGTGCCGTAGCGATAATCGTTAAGCTACCACCTTCCTCGACATTACGCGCCGCACCGAAGAAGCGTTTTGGTTTATGTAAGGCATTGGCGTCGACACCACCTGTCAGGACTTTACCTGAGCTCGGTATAACGGTGTTGTATGCGCGCGCGAGACGCGTAATCGAATCCAATAAGATAACCACATCTTTCTTGTGTTCAACCAGACGCTTGGCCTTTTCAATCACCATTTCAGCAACTTGCACGTGACGGTTAGCCGGCTCATCAAAGGTTGAAGCTACAACTTCACCTTTCACCAGACGATGCATCTCGGTCACTTCCTCTGGACGTTCATCGATAAGCAACACGATGAGTTCCGCTTCTGGGTGATTGGCAGCCAACGACGTTGCAATATTCTGCAACAACATCGTTTTACCCGCTTTAGGTGGTGCAACGATAAGACCCCGTTGACCTTTACCGATAGGTGCCGATAAATCCAGTACGCGAGCCGTAATATCTTCTGTACTGCCGTTACCACGCTCAAGGTGAAAACGCTCATTAGCATGCAGAGGCGTTAAGTTTTCGAATAGTATCTTGTTGCGTGAGTTTTCAGGCTTATCAAAGTTGACTTCGCGAATCTTAAGTAATGCAAAGTAACGTTCGCTGTCTTTCGGAGGGCGGATTTTACCGCCAATGGTGTCGCCAGTGCGTAAGTTAAAGCGTCTTATCTGACTGGGCGAGACATAAATGTCATCGGGCCCTGCGAGATATGAAGAGTCGGCTGAGCGTAAAAAGCCAAAGCCATCTTGCAGTATTTCTAGGACGCCACCGCCATAAATATCCTCACCACTTTTGGCGTGCGCCTTTAAAATCGCGAAGATAATGTCTTGTTTACGCAGACGGGCCATGTTTTCAAGGCCCATGCTATCGGCTAGCTCTACTAATTCATTTACAGGTTTGTTTTTAAGTTCAGTCAGATTCATAGGGGGGTTTCGAATTATCGATTCATCACAAAGTCGGTAAGGACTCGCTAAGGTTATAAGTTAGGGTTACATTAAAATTTGAAATTTGGATTCCGAGCGGTTGGAAATCGAGTCAAGAAAGACTTGTTTTGCGCGCAATGAATGGCGCTCATCGCCTCGATGCTCAGTTAATGAGCAAAACCTAACACCAAACTTCGGATTCGTCCAGTTTTTAGGCCATAAAAATTAAAAAACGGCGTCTTAGACGCCGTTTTTACGAACAAATTAGATGTGTTGGTCAAGAAACTCAGTAAGCTGAGCTCGTGACAATGCACCTACTTTAGTGGCTACCACTTCACCGTTTTTAAATAACAGCAAAGTAGGAATACCACGGATACCATACTTAGGCGGCGTCTGATCGTTATGGTCTACGTTCAGCTTGCCGATGGTCAAACGACCTTCGTAGTCTTTTGAGATATCGTCCAAAATTGGCGCGATCATCTTACATGGACCACACCACTCGGCCCAGAAGTCTACTAATACAGGTTTATCAGAATTGATGACATCCGCTTCAAAGCTGTCATCGCTAAGCTGAACAATTACGTCACTCATGTTAATCTCCGCTACTCTTTTCGCGACTAATGTGTGTATGATGATATTATTTCTGTTTTTGATTACAAGCGCAAACTGATATGCTTATAACCTATGAATAAAACACATTTAACTGAAACTCGATTCGAAACGCTGGGTTTGCATGACAAAATCCAACAGGCACTTGCGTCTGCAGGATTTGAAAATTGTACACCTATTCAAGCACTTAGCCTACCGGTAGCGCTCTCTAATCAAGATGTTGCAGGTCAAGCCCAAACAGGCACTGGCAAAACCTTGGCATTTTTGTTGGCAACTTTCAACCGATTAATGCAATCGCAAAAATCGTCTGAGCAAGGCCCGCGCGCCATCATTATGGCACCAACACGCGAACTTGCGATACAAATTGCTAATGATGCAAAAATTCTAACCCAGAGCTGCGATCTAAAAACTGCCGTTATCTATGGTGGAGAGGGTTACGAAGCGCAACAGCAACAGCTTGCCGAAAAGCCCGATATCATTATCGGTACCACTGGGCGAATTATTGACTTTTACAAGCAGAGCTTGTTCCCGCTCAGTAATATCGAAGTGGTCGTTCTTGACGAAGCTGACCGCATGTTCGACTTAGGCTTTATCAACGATATTCGTTACTTGCTCAAAGCGATGCCTGAGCCAAGCGAGCGACTCAACTTGCTGTTTTCTGCAACCTTGTCATATCGTGTGCAGGAGCTTGCATACGAGCATATGAACGCACCGACCAAAGTTGAGGTAGAGCCTAAACAAAAAACTGGCGTGCGTATTTCGGAGGAACTTTTCTATCCTTCTAAGTACGACAAAATGCCATTGTTGCTCACACTCATTGAGGAAGACTGGCCCGATCGCGCTATCGTGTTCGCGAACACTAAACATGGCTGCGACAAAGTTCATCAATGGCTTGAGATCAATGGTCACCGTGTTGGTTTGCTCACTGGCGATGTGCCACAGAAAAAGCGCTTGAAGATTCTCGATGACTTTGCCGAAGGTCACCTCGATATCTTAGTTGCGACGGATGTAGCCGCCCGCGGTCTTCATATTCCAGAAGTCACGCACGTCTATAACTTTGACTTACCTGATGACTGTGAAGATTATGTTCACCGCATTGGTCGTACCGGCCGTGCTGGGGCAAGCGGCGCAGCAATTAGCTTGGCCTGCGAAGAGTACGTTTATAATCTGCCGGCTATCGAAGATTATATTGGCCATACGATTCCGGTCACAAAATATGATGAGACCGCTATTTTGACGGATTTAAAGCGCCCTCGAAATCAGCATAGACGCCGCCGCGGTCCTCATCCGAATAACCGTAATCGGAGTCGCAATAACAACAAGCATAGAGGTCCAAAGAACTAACATGACCTCGAACAACCGCCGCATTGCCGCCATTGATTTAGGTTCCAACAGTTTTCATTTACTCTTGGCCGAAATGGTGACACGCGGCGGCATCGATACCCCCCGTATTGTTAAGCGCGTAAAGCAAAAGGTTCGTCTAGCCGACGGCTTTGACGCCTCGCGCAATATCAGCCAACAAGGCATAGACCGAGCCATTCGCTGCTTAAACCTGTTTCATCATGAAATAATCGAGTTTGGTGCAAGCACCATCAAAGCGGTTGCCACAGCAGCGATGCGACAGGCAAATAATCAAGCCGACGTGCTGCAAGCGCTCGAGCACGCTTTACAATTCAAGATAGAAATAATCAGTGGCTTACGCGAGGCGGAGTTGATTTACGCGGGTGTCACGTCAACAGCGCGAAGCCAGGGTGACACGCTGGTTATTGATATCGGCGGTGCCAGCACTGAAGTTATCGCGGGTCGTGATAAAGTACCTAAGCTCATGCACAGCTTTGATATGGGCTGTGTTGTATTCCAAAATAACTACTTCCCTGAGGGTATCATCAGCCAAAGTCGGGTTGAGTCAGCACAAGCGCAAGTGCGCAATCAGTTGAGCCATTATCAACAAGCATTCAAGCGCCTCGGCTGGCGTCGTGTGATTGGAGCTTCAGGCACCTTTAGAGCGGTATACGAAATAGCACAAGCTCACCAACGTGAGCCTATCAATGGCGAATACCTCAATGAATTACTCGCTCGTTGCGTTACATCAGGCTCAGTTGAAAAGCTCAACTTGGCAGGCTTACGCGACGACCGAAAGCCAATTTTCGTGGGCGGACTGGTCATCCTCGCAACACTCGTGGAGCAGTTGGGTATTGACGCAATTGAGATAACTAACGGCGCACTGCGTGAGGGATTGCTGGCTGAAATCAGCCAGCAAATGGAGCAATTAGCGTTGCGCTAGTTGTCGTGCAACCTGTTTAGCAAAGTACGTTAAAATGCCATCGGCGCCCGCGCGTTTAAACGCTAACAAACTTTCGTGCACCACATCCTCTGCCAGCCAACCATTTTGAATAGCGGCCTGCAACATCGCGTACTCGCCGCTCACTTGATAAGCAAATGTCGGCACTTTGAATTGATCTTTGACTTCACGGACAATATCCAAGTAGGGCATGCCAGGTTTCACCATGACCATATCCGCGCCTTCATCAATATCCAGCGCGATCTCATGTAATGCCTCAAGTCGATTGGCGGGATCCATTTGATAGGTTTTCTTATCACCGCCTTTAAGATTACCAGCAGAACCCACAGCATCGCGGAAAGGTCCATAGAATGCGCTAGCGTACTTAGCCGAGTACGCCATAATTTGGGTATTACAGAAGCCTTCACGTTCCAGTGCATCGCGAATAGCACCAATACGACCATCCATCATGTCCGAAGGTGCCACCATATCGGCACCTGCGCGCGCATGGGACAACGCTTGTTTGACCAACACCTCAGTGGTGATATCGTTCATCACATAACCGTCATCGTCGATGATGCCATCCTGACCATGCACGGTAAACGGATCCAATGCCACGTCTGTCATCACGCCCAGTTGTGGGAACGTCGCCTTTATGGCGCGTACAGCACGTTGTGCAAGACCATTGTCATCATAAGCCGCTTCAGCCATCTCAGATTTTGCTGACGCAGGCGTGACAGGGAACAATGCCAACAACGGCACCCCTAACTCCACGAGTTCCGCACATTCTTCGAGTAATAAGTCGATCGACTTACGCTCCACACCGGGCATAGACGGAACGGCCTCACGCTGTTGCTCGCCTTCTAAGACAAACACGGGGTAAATTAAATCATTAACCGTAAGCGAATTCTCTGCTACCAGTCGGCGTCTAAAATCAGATACGCGGTTACGGCGCATCCGTGTGCGTGGGAAACTGCCATTCGTCGACATGACGGCTACTCCTCAATGGACGTTGTTACAACCTGATCGCGACCTTCTCGTTTGGCTTTGTAAAGCGCTGAATCTGCCGCAGTAAATAAATCATCAACACTATGATCGCGCGTATTGTCTATCGCTGCAACTCCTGCGCTGATAGTGATGGAATGCTGACCGTCACGCGTAGAGAACATGCATTGTCTAACATGTGCAACAAGCTTCTCCGCAAAAGCAACGCCGTGAGTAAGGTTTGTCTCGGCAAGAATCAAAGCAAACTCCTCACCACCATAACGACACACCGCATCCGTAGGGCGTCGCGCTTGCTCTCGCAGCTCCTTACTCACCGCCTGCAAAATATCATCGCCAACACCGTGCCCATAGGTATCATTAACCTTTTTAAAGCGATCAATATCCACCATAATCAAACACATCGGTTTTTGATTACGCCTACTGCGGCGGTACTCACGTTCCAGCTGTTGATTAAAGTAACGCCGATTATTGAGCCCCGTTAATGGGTCTTCAAGGTTGCGTTGTTCTAACTCGTTATTCACCTCTTGCAGCTCTTTCAGGGTGATTTCTAGTTCAAACGTGCGCTCTTCGACACGTATTTCGAGCTCTTCATTGTAACGCTGCTGCGCAATGAGGCGTTCACGGCGCTGCTCGTTGTAACGAACCGCCAGTACCCACGAGAGCAGCAATATTTCTAAGGCAGAGCCGAGCATAATCGCATGACGTTGAATAAACATGCTATCGATAATGCCCAAATAGCCAAGAGAGTTAACCATAACAGATAGCAGCAATGCGCCCCATGCGATGGTAAACATACGGGCATAGACTAAGCCCTTCCTCCATAAGTAAACGCCAATAATCAGCAAGTACAAACATCCGGGTACCGCTAATGCCAACAGTGCATGAATGCCAATTTGATAACTGCTAAAGGCACCTATCGCCAGACTAATCAGAGCTAGCCCGGCCATGATAAATAATCCGCGTGCCAACGTGCGACGGTAGTTTTTTAGCCGTAACAACTGGTAGGCAAACAACGCAGCCATGAGCAAAGTTAAGCTACCAAAAATAGGTATGCCTTTGTCTTGCAGGTACAACCAATCAGGCCATAAATACCGAAAGCCCAAGCCATCCAAGCTGAGCATTAAGCCGCCAAAGAAAATCGTGTATAACGAATAAATACCAAACTCGGGTTCTCGTGACGCGAGAAAACCAAATAGGTTATAGACCGTCATACAAAACAACAGTCCAAAATAAAGTCCTTCAATCAAACGTCTTTGTAATTTGGCATCAAAGAAATCACTTTCGGACATCAGCGCTACAGGCATCCGCATTGAGCTCGAACTCGCAACCTCGATATAAATCTGACCTTGCAGCTGACCAGGTACGGGGATCGCAAAATCGGAAATAAGTATTGGACGTTCGAAATAGGGTTGTTTATCACCCAATTGATATTCGATAAGACCCGAGTCTGCTTGCCAAAATACATGGATCGAGTCGAGCAAAGGATAGGCAATATATAAAATGCGATCATAATCTGCTGAGTCGATGTTGAACTTCAGCCAATAACGGTCGTCCGTGTAACCAAAGGAACCGCGGTCACCCTTAAGTACGCGCCAGTCTGAAGCGGGTCGTGATTTAACCTGTTCAAGATTCAACGCGGCTGGGGTACTAAAGTACTCGATATTCAGATCTTCAGAACTACGCCGCTGATCCATCGTCAAAGACGAGAACGCAAACCACAGAATGGTTGCCGCTATAACAACAAGAAATATTGCTATCGAAGACCAGCGACTCATACGTTACCCGACATCAGTTCACGATCAAACAATCGCTTGGCATTTGTGGTCGTCAATGCAGCTACTTCGTCTACGCTCATATGCCAATATTGAGCTAACACCTCACCGATGTGAGGCACGAATGCAGGCTCATTATCGCGCGGCCGCGGGCGAATATTACGGGGTAACAAGAAAGGCGCGTCGGTCTCAAGTACCGTACGTTGTTGAGGAAGCACCGGTAAAGCTGTCAACAGCTCGTGATTTCTCCGTTCGTCACACAGCCAGCCTGTGAGACCGAACCAATGCGCGCGCTCATTGTAGGCGTCGGCAGCAGTGCGCCCGCCAGTGAAACAATGGGTTAAACGAGGTACGTCCGGGTGAGCAAACCGATCGAGTATATCGAGTTGTTCTGCGAGCGCCTCGCGCTCATGTAAGTAGAGCGGCAAGCACAATTCATTTGCGACTTCGACTTGCTCAATGAAAACACGCTTCTGGTTATCAGCGCTTGAAAAATTGCGATTAAAATCTAAACCACACTCACCGATTGCCTTAACAAAGGGCGACTGCGCGAGATCGAAGAGTTGTTGCTGTAAATCACTGGGAGCGTTATCTGCATCGTGGGGATGAACGCCCACTGTCATATGTAACGTATCAGGAAACCGTTGGCATAGCTCGAGTGCTGATTGTGCTTCTGATAGATTCGTGGCGATCACAAGCTGGTTACGAACCCCAGCGGCTTGCGCTCGTTCAATGACCGATTCAAGTTGGCGATTAAGTCGAGTGTGCGTCAAATTCACACCCGCATCAAACCATTCCATAAAGCCCGCTTTATTTTTAGTTATTATTCAATTTGGGTTTATACCAACTACCTATGATAAGACCAAGCTCAAATAATAGCCACATTGGAATTGCCATTAATGTTTGCGAAATAACATCCGGAGGTGTCAACAACATGCCAATGGTAAATGCGGCTACAATCACATAAGGTCGCTTCTTGCGTAAGCTGGCCGGAGTAGTCACCCCGGACCAGATCAGGAGCACAATAGCGACAGGTGTCTCAAACGCAATACCAAACGCGACGAATATTGCTAAAACAAAGTCCAAGTAGTTCGAAATATCTGTTGCCACTTGAATGTCATCAGGCGCCGCCGCCATAAAAAAGCTCATTGCCAAAGGTAATACAACAAAATAGGCAAACGCCACACCGAGGTAAAACAGCAACGTACTGCTGGCTAACAGCGGCACCACAACGCGTTTTTCTTTTTTGTATAACCCAGGCGCAATAAATGCCCATATTTGCCAGAGAATGATAGGTATCGCCAGCGCAAAGGCAACCACAAAGGTCAGCTTAAACGGTGTAAAGAAGGGCGCCGCCACATTAGTCGCGATCATTTGCGAACCTTCGGGCAAATAACGTATCAAGGGGTCCGCGAGCAGACGATAAAGATCGTTAGCAAAATACGCCAGCGCAGCAAAGACGCCGACAACGGCGATAACCGCTCTGAGTAATCGTTTGCGTAGTTCAATGAGGTGACTAAGAAGTGGCGAATCAGTCATGCTTTTTAGGCTCGGGGTCAACTTCCTTCGACGCTTGATAGGGCCGCTGAACTTCGGCCGCTGCATTTTGTAGCTCGACGATAGAACGCTGTAATTCAGGACTCAACTCGTGGAAGTCTTTACCTTCCTGTTCGAATTTACGCAGGTGTTCGTGTAGCTCTTTTACTCGAAGTTCGTGATCGAGTTCATTTTGTACGTTCTGAGAGAAGGACTTCACTTTTGCCATACCGCGCTGAATGCCGCGCAAAGCAGACGGCAGCCGCTCAGGTCCAAGCACTAATAGGCCGACCACAATAATGACCAGCAACTCCCAAAAACCGATATCGAACATACAGGGTTAAGCGTTCTTGTCTTTCTCGGATTCGCTTTTTGTGCTTTCCGCATGGTTGTTTTGATTCAGATTCTTAGGTGTCTCTTCTGAATCATCTTCATCCTTTTTCGGGTCATCACTGACTGATTTTTTAAATCCGCGCACCGCGCTACCTACGTCTGAACCGAGGTTACGCAGACGTTTGCTGCCAAACAGCAGTACGATAATGAGTAATAAAATCAGCAATTGCCATGGACCTGGACTCATATCTCACCTATTCCTTTATCTTAGCTTGAGGACGCGCACGCCACGCTTTTAATCCGATCAACACTGTCAGTATACCAGAACCAAGCGCCCACGCAGTATCACCTTGGCTAAATAGCCAGACCGAACTGACAACGCCGCTTGCCGTTAAAATAGTCCAAAATTGACTGGTAGCGGCCTGCTGTTGTGTCATCAACTGCTCCACACGATGCCGCTCGAGCTGCTCTTGGATACGTTGTTGCGAGCGCAGACCATCGTACAACAAATTCGGTAGTTCGGGCAGTTTCTCGGCCCAATACGGTGCGTTTTCTTTCACCGATCGCACCACCGCTCGCCAGCCCAGTTGCTCGTTCATCCAGCGTTCTAAAAACGGCTTGGCTGTTTTCCATAGATCCAACTCTGGATACAACTGGCGACCTAAGCCCTCGATATACAGTAAGGTTTTTTGTAATAAGACCAACTGCGGTTGTACTTCCATCTGAAAGCGACGGGCTGTGTTAAACAAATTAACTAACACATGGCCAAACGAAATTTCAGCAAGCGGCTTTTCAAATATAGGTTCGCATACCGTCCGAATCGCTGATTCAAACTCTTCGATATTGGTTTCACGCGGGACCCAACCCGAATCCACATGAAGCTCCGCCACTTTACGATAGTCGCGATTAAAGAACGCAAGAAAGTTCTCGGCTAGGTAACGCTTATCTTCGCGATTAAGGGTACCGACGATACCAAAATCAATGCCGATGTAGCGAGGGTAGGTCGGGTCATCCTTCGCGACAAATATATTGCCCGGGTGCATATCCGCGTGAAAAAAGCTATCGCGGAACACTTGTGTGAAAAACACCTCAACACCGCGCTCAGCCAACTTCTGCATATCCACGCCACGCGCTTTAAGCATCTCCACTTCGCTGACAGGGATACCATCAATCCGCTCCATCACCATGACATTTTTACGGCTTAAGTCGCTGTAAACCGTCGGAATGTAAAGCAGTTCAGAATTCTCGAAGTTACGCTTTAACTGAATGGCGTTTGCTGCTTCGCGCAACAAGTCCAACTCGTCTAATAATGTCTTACGGTATTCCCGTACCACTTCTTTCGGCTTTAATCGGCGACCATCGGGCAGATGACGCGCTAGCACCGAGGCCAAGGATTCCATTAGCTCCAGGTCAGCGTTAATGGTGGCACGTATGTCAGGACGAATCACCTTAATGACAATATCCTTTAACTCACCGTCTTTCTGTTTAAGTTTGGCGGTGTGTACCTGTGCAATCGAGGCTGACGCCAGCGGCTTAACGGCAAAGTCTTGGAATAGATGATCAATATGCTCAATCTCGAGCGACTTCTCTATAATACGCTGTGCCGCATGACCATCGAACGGCGCGACACGATCTTGTAAATAGGCAAGTTCCAGCGCAATGTCGGGCGGCAATAAGTCACGACGCGTCGATAGCATTTGACCAAACTTAACCCAAACAGGGCCCAACGCTTCTAGCGCTAAGCGTAAACGCTCACCGGCCGGCTTGTCTTTATGCTGATTCGGCCACCAAAACATCATATGACGCCCAAAACGCAGATACCAAGGTAACCAACGCGTTGGAATCAGATCATCCAAACCGTAATTTAAAAAGGTTTTTGCAATGCGATAAATACGTTGACTGCGCATGCTGGGTCTCTACTTAAGTTTTCGCTGAAGTCGCTCGATTTGCGCACGCAAAGCCTGCACATCGTCTTTAAATAACTCAAATTCAAGGCGGTTTGGCAGCACTTGTTTTTCTTCGGTCAGTACGCCCTTGAGCCAACGCTGACGCACTTCACTGTGTTGCTTGAAGCGCTCGCGGCTTTGTTTAAACAGAGTACTGACACGGTGCGCCATTCCATCGCCCAGTTTTTCTGCCAGTTTGGCTTCCCAATCAATATCAAGCGCTTTAAATAGGTTAACCAACTGCTGCGCCAGCATCGGGTCGCCATCAATATCAAGCTGGTCAGCTTTAATTAAACGGGTGAGATTGGCCGTGTCGCTGAGTTCTGGCAATACACCGAGTTCCGTTCGCACATGACAGTCTAACGGACCGCCATCGTCGACAGAGCTCAGGGCAATGCCATCGGTATGTACAGCAATATTAATATCGAAAGGAAGCTCTTTAAAGCTGAATCGAAAGTGCTTCCCAGCCAATTGCTGTAACCGCTCTGATGAGTTCGGATCGTGCTGCAATAATGCGTTGACAGTGCGTTCAAGCACCATCCACGGAATCAAGTGCCAAATCATTAAAATTTGTATCCTCGATGAAGTGCGACAATACCACCCGTCAAGTTTTGATAATCGACGTTTTCATAGCCCGCTTCGACCATCATATTTTTCAGTGTCTCTTGATCGGGGTGCATACGAATAGACTCGGCCAAATACTGGTAGCTGTCGGCATCATTTGCCACCAATTGCCCCATTTTCGGCAGAATATTAAACGAATAAAAATCGTAAAGTTGATTCAGCGTTGCGGTGGTGGGCTTCGAGAACTCTAATATCAGTAGACGACCACCTGGCTTTAGTACACGTAGCATCGAGCGTAACGCTGCCGGCTTATCCGTCACATTCCGCAAACCAAACGCAATTGTGACGATATCAAAGCTATTATCCGCAAACGGTAAGTTTTCAGCATCTGCTTGTACACAATTCACGTTACCCACGATGCCTTTGTCACGCAGCTTATCACGACCCACTTTAAGCATCGCGTCATTGATATCCGCCAGCACCACTTCACCGGTATCACCGACACGGCGCGAAAACTGTGCGGTCAGATCGCCCGTTCCACCCGCAATATCCAGCACCTTCATGCCTTTGCGCACGCCACTGCAGTCAATCGTGTAACGTTTCCAAACACGGTGAATACCCATCGACATGAGATCATTCATCACGTCATACTTGGCTGCCACTGAGTTAAAGACATTGGCAACGAGGCCTTTTTTTGCATCTTTCGGCACACGCTGGTAGCCAAAATCGATTCCATCTTCGTGCTTATCTGACATAATGTTTCCTAACTACTTTTTACCCTATTGTACGGGCGTCAATGCTGTAATACTACACCTGAGCGTAATGATCTCGCCGCGGTAACCAGCGCGCAATCAGCGCATCTACGGTATTCGGATAGTCTGTTATGAGCGACTCGGCAACTGCCTGCGCTTCGGGGATCAATACTTCATCACGTTCAATGTCGGCGACTTTCATCTGAGTCAGTCCGGTTTGACGCTGCCCAAGTAATTCGCCATATCCGCGGATCTCCATATCACGCTGTGCGATAACAAAACCATCATTACTGTCTCTAAGTACGGATAAACGCTCTGTTGCGGTTTTCGATAACGGCGTTTTGTATAATAAAACGCAATGACTGGCGACCGAACCCCGTCCGACTCGTCCCCGTAATTGATGCAACTGGGCTAATCCAAGCCGCTCTGGGTTCTCAATAATCATCAAGGATGCGTTGGGCACATCAACGCCCACCTCAATCACCGTTGTGGCGACCAATAAATCGACCTCACCACTTTTAAAGCGTGACATCACCGCTTCCTTTTGGTCAGCCTTCATCCGTCCATGCACTAATCCAACACTGAGACCTTGTAACTGTTCTTGTAATTCGGTCGCGGTATCTTCTGCTGCTTGGCACTCGAGTACCTCCGACTCTTCGATCAATGTGCATACCCAGTACGCCTGTCGCCCCTCGCGAGTACAGACTTCACGTACCCGCTCAATCACCTGCTCCCGACGCGTATCGGGAATGGCGACGGTGGTAATCGGTGTGCGCCCTGGCGGTAACTCATCAATCACTGAGGTCGCCAAGTCAGCATAGGCGGTCATCGCTAAGGTACGCGGAATCGGCGTAGCCGTCATAATCAACTGATGCGGTTGAAATCCCGCTTGTACGCCCTTCTCGCGTAATTGTAATCGTTGATGCACACCAAAACGGTGCTGTTCGTCAATAATCACAAGTGCCAACGAATGGTAATGTACATCCGCTTGAAATAATGCGTGTGTTCCCACAATGAGTTGCACTGTGCCGTTTGCGAGTCGTTCCAGGGTCTGCTGTCGCGCTTTGCCTTTGCTACGCCCGCTGAGCCAAGCCACTTCAATACCAAGCGGTGCAAACCATTGCTCAAACGTCAGCGCGTGCTGTTCGGATAATATTTCGGTCGGTGCCATTATCGCGACCTGATAACCTTGCTCAATTGCCGCTAATGACGCGAGCGCAGCCACCAGTGTTTTCCCCGAACCCACATCACCTTGAACTAAACGCATCATCGGCTGGGGCTTTGCCAAATCGGCATGGATTTCACTTAAAACACGTTGTTGCGCGTTCGTCGGCGAGAACGGCAATTGTTTTAAAAATGCCTGTCGCAGTGTAGGGTCGGCAGTTAATGCATAGGCACGCTCACTCTGTCGTTTTTCGCGCAACTGCAACAAGCTCACTTGGTGGGCAATCAATTCTTCCATCGCGAGCCGCTGCTGCGCTGGATGGGAGCCTTGCTCTAACTGTGCCAAACCAACATCTTTAGGCGGATGATGTAAGGTTCTTAGCGCTTCCACTAATGATAAATCATGGGGTTGCAGGGCTTCAGGCAGCAACTCAGGTAATGCCTGCGTCGTAACGTATGATAGCGCCTGATCGATAATCTTACGAAGTGATGCTTGATAGACGCCTTCCGTGGTCGGGTAAATAGGCGTCAACGTATCAGGTAACTCAATCGCATCCGATGAGGACAATACCCGGTACTCCGGGTGAATAATCTCAAACCCGCTAAGTCCAGCACGTAACTCACCAAATACCAATAGCGAGGTGCCGGCACTAAACTGCTTTAACTGCGCCGCACTGAACTGAAAGAAGCGCAACGTCATGGTGCCTGTTTCATCACGTACACGGCAGACCAACATGCGTTTACGCCCGTACTTAATATCGGCGTTGTCTACAGTGACCTGAAAGTGGCCAGAAATACCAGGGCGTACATGTGCAATACGATAAATTTGCGTGCGATCTTCATACCGTGCAGGTAAATGAAAGATCGCATCATTGACCGTTACTAAACCCAGCTTTTCCAACTTTTTGGCGACTTTTTCGCCAACGCCTTTAAGCGTGGTGAGCGGAATTTTGCTGAGAGGCTGCATCGGTTACGCTCGCTTTTTTGCTGCACGCATGGCAAGCCACCACTCATCATCCGCAATGATTTGACCCTGATCATCTAACGGCGGATAAGGCAGACCTTTACGTTTGCACGCTTTAGCGTAAATCGGGTGACCGCCCTCGAACAGAACACGGTGCCGCTCAGTATCACTGAGTCGCATCGCGTCATACATACCCGCTTGCTGACGCTGTCGTTGTGCCTCATACAGCATCACAGCGCCTGCCACCGATACGTTCAATGACTGCACCATACCCACCATCGGAATTTTTACATGATGATCAGCAACCTGCAGCGCCTCTTCAGTTGCTCCATGTTTTTCCTGACCCAACAAAATCGCCGTCGGCTGGGTATAATCCACTTCTCTGAAGTCCACAGCCTGGTCAGACAGGTGCGTCACCACCACTTGCATGCCCTGTTGCTTAATTTGCTCAATTGCGGGTGTAAGCTGGCTATGATGGTGAACATTAACCCAATTTTGACTCCCTAACGCGGTGCCACCTGAGATACGCATTTTGCTACTCAGCCAAATGGCATGCATTTCGTGTACACCAACCGCATCCGCCGTGCGCACCACAGCCGACAAATTATGCTGTTTGTGCACACCTTCCATGATGACCGTTAGATCAGGCTGGCGAAGCGCCAGCATCTCTGTAATACGTTGATAACGTTTTGGACTCATCGATAGCCTTTAACTTCTATGCTTTCGAACCACGTCGTAAATATCAGTACGACGATCTTTCTTGTTGGTCACCGAGCCCTCATGATGCAGATAGCGCAGCTCGTCCAAGTTCAAATCCGAGAACATCAACATTTCAGTGTTTGGTGTGGTCTCAGACATCACCGCATCATGCGGGAAAGCGAAATCTGATGGCGAGAATACCGCTGACTGAGCATACTGTACGTCTAAGCTTTCGACTTCTGGCAAGTTGCCTACGCTACCGCAGATAACCACGTAACACTCATTCTCAACCGCACGTGCTTGAGCACAATGGCGAACACGCAGGTATGCATTACGCGTGTCTGTCCAGAACGGCACGAACAGGATCTCAAGACCTTCTTCAGCCATGATGCGACCCAGCTCAGGGAACTCTACATCATAACAAATCAAAATACCGACACGTCCGGCATCCGTGTCGAACACACGCACATCGTCACCACCTTCGATGACCCAGTCGCGCTTTTCGTGCGGAGTAATATGCAGTTTACGCTGTTCTTCGACAGAACCATCGCGACGACAGAGGTAAGATACGTTATAGATACTATCCCCCTCTTGCAGTGGCATCGAGCCCGTAATGATGTTCACGTTATAACTGACTGCCATTTGCGACATTTCGCGCTTAAACCGCTCGGTGAAGCCCGCTAAGAAGCGAATCGCATTCATTTGCTGGCTTTGATCCGTAAGCCCCATGAGTGGCGCATTAAAGAATTCCGGCAACACAGCAAAGTCACTTTGATAGCTCGACAAGGCATCGACAAAGTACTCGACCTGCTGCAACAACTCATCCACCGACTCAACCGAACGCATTTGCCACTGAACTGCACCCACACGCACATTCTGGACGCGCGTGTTCAGCATATTGGTTGAGGGATCGTATAAAAAGTTGTTCCACTCCAACAATGTCGCAAAACCACGCGAGCGCTCGTCCTCAGGCAAATATTTACCCAGTAAACGCTTCACACTAAAGTCGTTTGCGAGTTGGAAGGTAAGGATAGGATCATAAATTTCGCGACGTTGTACTTTGTCTAAATACTGTGACGGCGACAAGTCGTTCGAATACTTGTGATAGTTCACGATACGCCCACCCGCCAATATCGCGCGCAGGTTTTTCTGACGACACAGTTCTTTACGCGCGTCATACAACCGACGACCTAAACGATAGCCACGGTAGTCAGGATGAATCAATACATCCAAACCATACAAAGCATCGCCTTTTTTATCATTCAGGATCGCCTCGCGATGACCAATCAGATCATCATAGGTATGCGGGTTCGAGAACTTGTTATAAGCCACTTTAACGGTCAACGCGACACCAATGATGCGACCATTATCTTCGAGGCAAAACTGTCCCTCCGCGAAGTCTTTAATTAACTTCTCGATGGTAAAACGACTCCACGCACCACCGATATCGGTGTAGATGGCATCCATTAACTCTTTTAACTGCTCGTAATCATCTAATCGGAGATTACGTATTTGCAGATGCAATTCTTCTGGGCTCATACTTGCCTCTTTACGCCAATTACTATACGAGTAGTGTACACGGTTTTTAATAAAGGTTGCATCACATCAATTAGCTATATAAACTTCTGGACGTCTAAACAAAACAATTGAATTACCTTAAAGGTCACTTATGTCGTCACAAATTCCCGCGCAACCTGCTAGCGCTAAGGCATTATTGCCGCTTGCCTTGTTCCTCGCGCTATTTTTAGGAACTGGTATTTACTTTCAGTCGGAAGGTGTTGAGTACGCGTTTTATCAGTTACCGAGCCCGGTAGCCATCTTACCCGCGATTGCTTTGGGTATTCTGCTGAGTAAACAAGCATTTGAAGAACGCATTGCGACATTCGTAGCCGGTGTCGGCGACAGTAACATTGTCACCATGTGTATGATCTACCTGCTGGCGGGTGCATTCTCGACTGTTGCCGAGGCGACAGGCGGTGTTGATGCCATGGTCGCACTGGGGTTAGGTATTATTCCCGCCTCATTTTTGTTGCCCGGTCTGTTCATCATCGCAGGCGTAATCTCGACCGCCATGGGTACCTCAATGGGGACGCTTGCCGCGCTTGCACCGGTCGCACTCGGTATCGGCGAGGCAACCGACATAAGCTTACCGTTATTAGCTGGCGTGTTGGTCAGCGGCGCGATGTTTGGTGATAACCTTTCTATTATTTCCGACACCACCATTGCCGCTACGCGCACCCAAGGGTGCAGTATGCGAGACAAGTTTAAGGCAAACTTAAAAATTGCGATTCCTGCCGCTGTCATCACTCTGATTTGGTTAATCAGCTATGACACGAGTAATGCGCCACTGAATATCCCTGAAGCCAATCTTTGGCTGTGTATTCCTTACTTTGCCATTATCGTACTCGCTGTCATGGGACTGAATGTATTTGCGGTACTGGGTTTAGGCATTGTGCTCGCGGCGGCGTTTGGCATGGTTGCAGTGGATTACGAGTGGGTTAAGTTCAGCCAAGATATTTATGATGGTTTCTCGTCGATGCAGGAAATCTTCTTGCTTTCGTTACTGATTGGTGGCTTATCAGGCCTCATTCGCCAACAAGGTGGCTTAGCGTTTCTCGCTAAAGCTGTTGAAGCGGTGACGAGCCGTATTAGCAAGCATAAGCAGCGGTCTTCTGCCTTTGGGGTTGCGGGTCTTACGTCATTAACGAACTTGTGCGTTGCCAATAACACGGTAAGCATTCTTTTAGCAGGCGAGGTCAGTTCACGTTTAGCTAAAAAAGGTAACCTTGCCGCGCGCCAAAGCGCCAGCTTATTGGATATCTTCGCATGTGTTGTTCAAGGTGCGTTGCCGTATGGCGCACAGGCATTATTGATGGGCGCGAGCTTTGGTATCTCGCCTTTATCGGTCAGCATCCATACCGGTTACTGTTTTATTCTGGGAGCCGTTGCCTTGGCGATTATTATCTGGCGTAGACCACTTGAGGATCGCGTGCCAGAACAAACAGAAGCGGTCACTTAGACCGCTTCTATCGAGAACTAATTGGTGCTAGGCAGCTCGAGAATACCATCAATCTCAATCTGCGCACCTTTAGGCAATTGTTTAACACCAATCGCTGCGCGCGCGGGGTATGGCTTGCTAAAGTGGCGAGCCATGACTTCATTAACAATGGCAAATTCGCCCAAATCCGTTAAGTAGATTTGTACTTTCACCATATCTTGAAGCTCACCGCCAGCAGCCTCACACACAGCCGCTAGGTTTTTAAACACTTGCTCAGCTTGCTGCTCAAAGTCTTCTGACACCAGTTCCATTGTTTCTGGGTCAAGTGGGATTTGGCCGGAAAGATAAACAGTGGTGCCAATTTTTACCGCTTGCGAATAGGTGCCAATGGCCGCAGGCGCTTTATCTGTTGCAATAATTACCTTAGACATTTTACTTCCTTAAGCGCGTCACGCGCTGTACATCAGGCATCTTACGGATATGACGAATCACATCAGCGAGATGCTTTCTATTTTTAATGGTCAGTGCCACATCAATAAAATAAATGTTGGCATCGATTTCTTCAGTTTTGAGACCGTCGATATTACACCCTGTGGTCGCAATAGCTGAAGTCAGCTTCGCTAATGCGCCTTGGTGGTTAATAATCTCGATTCTAATCTCCGAAATAAATTCAGCTTCTGGGTTGTTGTCCCACTCGACAGGGAAATAACGACCCGGCTCATCTTCGTGACCTCGTACGTTCTTACATTCACGGCGATGAATGACCAAACCTTTACCTGGACTCACATGCGCAATAATGTCATCACCTGGAATCGGGCGACAGCACTTGGCAAAACTTACTAGCAGCCCTTCAGCACCTTTAATGGATAGGCTCTTACGACTTAAGCTCTCATCTTTTAACGGCTGCAGTTCACCCATTAAGCGCTTAGCGACCGCCAAGGACATTAGGTTGCCCAGACCAATCTGCTTTAATAGCTCGGCACGAGTTTCGAGTTTGAGTTCGGCTATGACCCGCTCAAATTCCGCATTAGGGATTTCATCATAGCTCAACGAGCCCAATGCCGAGCGCAATAGACGTTCACCTAAATGCTCTGCTTCTGACGCTTGCTGACCTTTCAAAAACTGCCGGATCTTAGCGCGTGCTTTACCTGTGACCACAAAGTTCAGCCAAGCAATATTAGGACGTGAGCCAGGTACGGTTTTAATTTCAACGGTTTGCCCTGTCTCTAACGGTTTACTGAGCGAATATGTACGATGATTAACACGCGCACCAACACAGGTATTACCCACATCAGTATGCACCGCATAAGCAAAGTCGACGGCGGTGGCACCTTGCGGTAACTCCACAATGCGTCCGTCCGGAGTAAACACGTAAATCTCATCCGGAAATAAGTCTGACTTCACATTTTCGATGAATTCAAACGAGCTTCCAGCACTTTGCTGCAGCTCCAATAAACTTTGCATCCACTTACGCGCACGCACTTGCGCGGTCGTACCCGAATCATCATTATTCTTGTATAACCAATGCGCTGCAACACCGCGATCCGCCATCAAATCCATCTCTTCTGTACGAATCTGAATCTCAACCGGTACACCGTGTGGCCCCTTTAAAGACGTGTGCAATGACTGGTAACCGTTCGACTTAGGGATAGCGATATAATCTTTAAATCGAGTTTCAATCGGCTTATACAAGTTATGCAGCGCCCCAAGTACCCGATAACAAGTATCAACGGAGTCAACAATCACACGAAAGGCGTAAATATCCATGACTTGATTAAAGCGCAGCTCTTTGTTCAACATCTTGCGATAAATACTGTGCAGATGCTTCTCACGACCCATCACGCGCGCGCTGATTTGATTACCCTCAAGTCGCGCATGGATCTCTTGTTGAACACGGTCCATAAACTCACGGCGATTACCGCGCGCTTTTTTAACCTCAGATTCGAGTAACTGAGCACGCCAAGGAAACAAAGCCCAAAACCCAAGTCGCTCCAACTCATTTTTTACATCATGGATACCCAAACGATGAGCCAATGGCGCATATATCTCTAACGTCTCGCGAGCAATTCGACGCCGTTTGTCGGGACGTAAATGCTGGATAGTGCGCATGTTGTGTGTACGATCGGCCAGTTTGATAAGAATGACGCGGATATCCTGCGTCATCGCCATAATCATTTTGCGATAGTTTTCAGCTTGCGCTTCTTCTTTTGAGTTAAACTGCAATTTATCCAGTTTCGAGACGCCTTCGACCAACGAAGCCACCGTGGACCCAAACATTTCGGCCAGGTCTTCCTCTTTGATCTCAGTATCTTCGATCACATCGTGTAGCAATGCCGCCATCAAAGTTTCGTGATCAAGACGCATATCCGCAAGTAAACTGGCAACAGCAACAGGGTGCGTTATATAGGGCTCACCGCTACTGCGCTTTTGGCTACTGTGGGCATCCTTGGCCACTTTAAAGGCGTGTTCAACACGATCCACTTGATCGCTTGGCAAGTACTCACTTATTTGATTCTTCAGGCCTTCAAATAAATACACCGAATGACTCCATTTGTGGGCGACTAGGTAACGTGTTTACTGCGTTAAAATACCGACGCTTTCTGACAGCATAAGAGCAAAAGACAAAAAAGCCAACGGAATACACCGTTGGCTTTTAGTATGAGTGCGAGCTCATGCAACTTAAAGGGTCACCCCTTTAGCTGTTAATAAATTTATTCAACGCGACGCAGCGCATCAACTGCGCGCATTTCTTCTGCGTCTGCTTCTTGCTGCGCCACACGCTCCTCGGCGTCTAAGCGATCAGCATCAATTTTACCCTGCTCGATCTCGCGTAAAGCGATAACCGTGGGCTTCTCGTTTTTAGTTTCAACCAATGGATCTTTGCCTTGGACTGACAGCTGACGCGCTCGGCGTGCAGCAAGCAAGATCAAATCAAAACGGTTACCTACGCGGTCAACAGCGTCTTCTACAGTTACGCGAGCCATGCTCTACTCTCCATCCAACCTGAGTGAAATTTTTTGAAAGGCTAATAATTATACGGAAATAAGCGCAATTAGCCAAGTAATTCGTTAATCACCGCTTTATGGCGTTCTTGTTGTACCGCTATGGCATTTCGTTGCGCTAAAACAATGTGTTCGAGCTGTGCGAGCGAATCGTCAAAATTATCATTCACCAGCAAGTAATCAAACTCATGATAATGCGACATTTCCGCTTGGGCTTTCGCCATTCGCTTACTAATCACTTCATCACTGTCTTGTCCGCGGCGTCTGAGCCGCTGTTCTAATGTCGCCAAACAAGGGGGCATAATAAAAATCGAACAGGTATCTGGGTGGTGTTCACGCACTTGCTGCGCACCTTGCCAGTCAATATCAAGGAAGATATCGATCCCGGCAGCTAAGCCTTCTTCGATCACTTTTTTAGATGTGCCGTAATAATTATCGAAAACTTTTGCCCACTCGTAAAACTCGCCTTTCTCGATCCGCTCTTCAAACCCTTCGACCGACAGGAAGTGGTAATGAACACCGTCATGCTCACCTGGGCGTGGTGCACGGGTGGTACAAGAAACAGAAACCTGCATCGAGCCGTCATTATATTTGTTCAACAATGCGCCAATAAGGCTCGATTTGCCTGCCCCACTCGGAGCCGCAATGATAAATAAATTGCCAGTGTGATTTGCCATAGAAAACACGGTACCTTGCTTTATATGGGTAGCAAGAATAACACGCGCGACGGGTTTTGGAAAAAGTTAACATTCACTCTTTGTGGGTAAATCAGTATCATGACCTTTTTAGGCAATGCCAAGGACGCTATGAGCATCACCCAGCAGGGCAACACACGAGTATGGTTTGCAACACTACTACTGATATTACTCGGGCTTAACTTACGCCCACTGCTTACCTCAATAGGTCCGCTTACCCAAGCGCTTCAAGAGGCTTCTGGGATGCCTTACAGTAGCTTCTCCCTGCTCACCACGATCCCTATCATGATGATAGGCATTCTGGCGCTATTTGCTGGACGCATGACGCGCGCTCTCGGCTATCGACGAGGTATTGCCGTCGGCTTGCTGGTATTGATTGGCGGCTTGGCGATCAGAGCGTGGCCTGCGTCAACAGTAACACTCCTGACAAGTGCCGTAGTGGGTGGCTTTGGTATTGCGTTACTGCACATCATCATTCCCGAACTGACCAAGCAACAATTTCGACATCGATTAGGTGCGATGACCGGACTATGGTCAGCTGCACTGATGGGTGGAGCCGCGCTCGGTGCCGTCTTAACCCCTTGGCTTGATGCACAATTTAGCTCGCATTCAATCGCACTCGCCAGCTGGTCGGTGCTTGCCGTCATGACACTGAGTCTCTGGCTGCTTCCCGCCAACCGAGTGCCTCATGCTGATATTCCACCCCGTCATGAGCTGCTTAAAGCGTTCAAATTTCGTCGCAGTTGGTTACTCGGAGCCTACTTTGCATTGGTCAACGCAGGGTACGCAGGGTTTATCGCTTGGATAGCGCCCTTTTATGGTGAGTTTGGTTGGACAACACAACAGGCAGGTAATTTACTCGCATTGTTCTCATTAGTGCAAGTGATGGGCGCACTGATTCTACCCACACTGTCTCGTAGCATGGATAGGCGACCCTGGTTAGCGCTCGCGGTCGTGACACAAATGGCCGGCTTTGCCGGCTTATGCTGGTTACCCGAACAAGCACCTTGGCTATGGTCAGCACTATGCGGCTTTGGCTTAGGTGGCGCATTCCCATTGTGTATTGTAATGGCACTGGATCACATTGATGATCCGGTACAATCGGGCAGGCTTGTTTCGTTTATGCAAGGTATCGGTTTCATCTTTGCCAGCATTATGCCGCTTGTTACCGGCGCTTTTAGAGACTTAAGTGGTGAGTATCAGTTTGGATGGGCTTTTCATATTGTGGTAGGCGTCGCCATTTTGCTAATGACGACGCGCTTTAGTCCGGCAAAATACCGTTCCGCTTTCTCAGTTAAGCGGTAAGATGCGAGCCAAAGCATCTTCGACTAATTGATCAAGCGTTGTCTTATCCAGACCGCGATGAGCATATGTCGTAACCCCTACGAGCGTTGCTTGGAATAACAACGCCAAGCGTTCAGGATCAGCTGAAGCGTTCAACTGACCACGCTCTTTAGCTAGCAAAAATGCTTCTTTAAACAGGTTCTCGAACCGATCGATATAATTAATCGCAGTCGACGCATCTGCGTCATCCAGCGTGTGCAACTCAAGCAAGCTTTTCACGATCATGCAAGCCATGCTTGGCTTGTCCTGACCACATTCGCCCACCATAGTAATCATGACTTGGCGGAAGCCGTCCATTACGTCGGAGCCTTCAAACAATAGTTCAGTGTACTGGTCGATGAGCCGCTCTCCGTAAGTTCTTAAAGCCTCGTTAAACAAAGCTTCTTTGTTTCCAAAAGCTGCATAAATTGAACCTGGACGCATATCCAACGCATATTCAATATCCTTCATTGATGTTGCGTGGTATCCCTGTTTCCAAAACAAAAGCATGGCATTGTTGAGTGCAATATCCCTATCAAATTGTGGTGTTCTAGCCATTTTCCTTCCCTAAGAATGATTTCATTTGCCATTAAACTGTAATCACCAATTGTGAGCTTTTTCCATAAAGACACAGTAGGCTATATATAATCGAACAAGAATTATAGAGAACAGGAGCATTTTATGTCCAACGCCAAAGGAAATTGGCGCAATGCCATTTTGGTTCCCGTCTTCCTCCCTGCTGTGATTGTAATAGCCTTGTTGGTAATAGGCACTTTAAGCGCACCGGAGCTAGCTGGCAACCTTTTTAGTGCAACTCTAGCCGGAATCACCGAGCACTTCGGTTGGTTCTACATGCTGGCTGTCGCATTATTCTTGATTTTTATTGTCGGAGTTGCTTTGTCCCGCTGGGGGCGGATTAAGTTAGGTCCCGACCACTGTGAACCCGAGTACAGTTTTACATCGTGGTTTGCCATGTTGTTTTCTGCCGGTTACGGCATCGCATTACTGTTTTTCGGCGTCGCCGAACCGGTATTGCACTTTGCCGAACCGCCCGTTGGAGCAGCTGAAACGGTCGATGCCGCTAAGCAAGCCATGCAAATTGCATACTTCCACTGGGGCTTCCACATTTGGGCCATTTACGGGCTTGTCGGTCTAGTACTCGCGTACTTCTCATTCCGACACGGCTTACCGCTATCGATGCGTTCAACCTTGTATCCACTTATCGGTGATCGGATCCACGGGCCTGCAGGCCATACCATCGATACCTTTGCTATCCTGAGTACGTTGTTTGGTATCGCAACCACTCTGGGGCTCTCAGTCATCCAAATTAACACGGGATTAAACTACCTGTGGGAAGACATTCCAGTGGATACCACCGTGCAAGTCATCGCCATTGCCGTGATTACTTTAGCAGCGATTGCTTCGGTCGTTGCCGGCATGGACAAAGGGATTAAACGACTGTCACTGCTCAATATGACGCTGGTGATGTTTCTACTCATCTTTGTATTTGCAGTGGGTCCGACAGTACATATCCTTGAAACTTACTTGCAGAACACAGGCGCCTACCTAAGTGGCATCGTCGAACGTACCTTTAATCTGCAAGCGTACACTCGCAGTGACTGGATAGGTAACTGGACACTCTTTATCTTTGGCTGGACCATCGCTTGGGCGCCGTTCGTCGGTCTGTTTATTGCCAAGATTAGCCGTGGCCGCACGATTCGCCAATTTGTACTGGGTGTTATGTTGGTACCAACTTTCTTTACCTTCTTCTGGTTTGCGGTATTTGGTGATACCGCTCTGAATATGATCATGAACGAAGGCTATACCTCGCTGATAGCTGAAGTACAAAATAATCAGGCGATTGCGCTATTCAAACTGTTCGAAAACTTACCACTCACCAATGTGCTGAGTTTCGCAACAGTGCTTCTGATTATTACATTCTTCGTTACCTCGTCGGATTCCGGTTCCTTGGTCGTCGATTCGTTAGCCTCAGGCGGCGTGGGTGAAACACCGGTATGGCAGCGTGTTTTTTGGGCGTCAATCGAGGGGCTTATCGCCGCAGTCTTGCTGGTTGCAGGCGGACTCAATGCGCTGCAAACCGCAGCAATTACAAGCGCCTTACCGTTCTCAATCATTATTTTGATTGCCGCGGTCGGTATGTGGCGCGCGTTAGTTATCGAGGGCCACCAGTACTCAAGCCTTAAAAGCCACCGTCAGTCGCACCGTCGTGGCGTCAATGAAGGTCCTGACTATTGGAAGAAGCGCCTGCGCGGACTCGTCAAATTCCCGCAGCAAAATGAAGTTAAGGAATTTATCTACGGACGCGCGAGTGAGGCGCTAGAGAAAGTGAAATCTGAGCTGCAATCTCAAGACTGGCCCGCGCAATTTACCAAAGACGAAGAGCATGACCGTATTATGCTGACCGTGGAACGTGAGGGTGACCTCGACTTTGCCTACGAGATTCGCTTACGAGAGTACTCGATGCCTCAGTTCGTATTGCGCCCGAGTCATGTCAACGAGTCGTACTATCGTGCTGAGTTATTCTTACGTCAAGGTGGTCAATCTTACGACCTTTATGGCTACGAAATGACCGACATCATCAACGATGTCATTAATCAGTTCGAGAATTACTTGCACTTCAGACACCACAGCCCCGGCGTCTTGCCGTGGGAGATGGAAAAGCACGACGAAGATTTACAAGACATCGAAACCAATAAGTAAACAATTCAAGCCCCCAGTCATGGGGGCTTTTTTTATCTGATATACTGGTTTTTTGTTTGGCGTTCAGATAACCATCATGAAGATTTTGCACACCTCAGATTGGCACCTTGGCCGTTTGTTTCACCAACAGTCGCTGCTTGAACAGCAACAGACATTACTCCAACAGCTGGTCGATGTTATTGACGAACACGCCGTTGATGCGGTCATTATCGCAGGTGACATCTATGATCGCTCAGTGCCCCCTTCGGCCGCTGTGAAAGCATTCAGTGATTTTGTTGACCAAGTGGCTGTTCAGCGTCAACGACCCATCGTAGCGATCTCAGGCAATCACGATGGCGCTGAGCGTCTTGGGTTCGCGACGAACCTTCTCAAACAAGCGAAGCTACACTTAATCACCGACTTACCAGAGTGCACCGAGCCCGTCGTGCTGCGTGATTCAGAAACCGAGGTGAATGTTTGGTGTGTGCCTTTCCACGATCCTTTGCAGGTAAATCATTGGCTCAATAGTGAATGTAAAGATTTTAATACAGCTCATCAATTAATTGTTGACCGTATTAACGCCGAGCGTAACGGAGCACGCCGCAATATCATCGTAAGCCACTGTTATTTAGATGGCGCGTCTGAGTCAGAATCAGAGCGGCCACTATCTATTGGCGGCGCGGATCGGGTGGATTGGCAGATGTTTGCAGATTTCGACTATGCCGCGCTCGGTCATCTGCATCAACCACAGTACAAAGGTTTGGAGCATATTCGTTACAGTGGTTCGTTAATGAAATATAGCTTTTCTGAGGCAAATCAACGGAAGTCAGTGACACTTCTGGATATCGATAACACCGGTTTGAAGCATATTACCCAAATAGCACTCAAACCTGATCAGGATATGCGCGTTATTAAAGGTCAGTTAACCGAGCTGATTGAACAGGCTAAAAACGATCCCCACTGCAGTGATTTTATTCAGGCGATACTGACGGACAAGCAAGCCATACTCCATCCCATGGCAAAATTACGAGCCTATTACCCCAATCTGATGCAGCTTCGTAAAGAGCAGTTGGAGCAAAACAACGCGGCACCGGGTGCACACGCTCAGGAGCACCTTAAAAAAGCGGACAGCGAACTTATCCAAGACTTCTTTTCGGAAGTACATGGCGAACCGCTCACTGACGACCAAAAAACAGCCATTGCGCAGGTTATTCAACGGATTGAACAAGAGGAGTCAGAATCGTGAAACCACTCGTGCTCAACATGCAGGCGTTTGGTCCTTTTCCTACGCAACAGTCAATTAACTTCACGTTATTAGGCGAACACCCCTTGTTCTTGATTAATGGCGCAACGGGCGCAGGCAAAACAACGCTGCTCGATGCGATAAGTTTTGCCCTATACGGCGAAACCACCGGACAAGACCGCGCAGGTAAGCAAATGCGCTGTGATCACGCGGCGGATGACTGTGCTACTGAGGTTGAGTTTGTTTTTGCCATTGGCTCTAAAATCTATCGTGTTTCGCGTCAACCGACACAACATGTGCTCGGACAACGAGGACATACAACTGTAGAACGTCGTACCACCGCCTCGCTTTACCAGTTACGCAGTGAGTGGCAAAACGCGCAAGCGTTGGATGCGATGGATTGGCAGCCCATCGAGACGCGTAAAGTGACTGAGGTCAACAAGTTCATAGAAACACTCATTGGCTTGCGAGCTGAGCAATTTCGTCAGGTCGTCGTATTGCCGCAAGGTAAGTTCCGCGAACTACTCAACGCCGATGCCAACGAACGTGAAAATATCCTCTCACAACTCTTTCAAACACAACGGTTTAAGCGTTACGAGGAATTGTTCAAGCAACAGGCGAGTGAACTGAAGAAAGCATTTGAGCAACTGGAGCAACAAAAAGCGCATATCCTCGAAGGTACCGAATCTGAAAGTCTCGAACAGCTTGAACAACATATGAGTGAACTTAAGCCGCAGTTAGATACTAAACGTCAGCGCTTACAACAACTCGCGCAACAGATTCACGACACCGATTATCAGCTAAAGCAACAGCTTACGCGCGACGCTAAACTGAGCGAGCTCGACAACGCCAAAAAACAACAAAGCGCGCTCTCTGAACAGCAGGCAGAGATCGACCGCAAACAGCAACAGATTAAAGACGCTCAAGCGGCCATACGCTTGGTACCGGCGTTTAATCAATGGCAACAAACCGAGAAGCAGTTGCAACTCAGCCAGCAAAAGCAGCATCAGCTTGCCGAGACTAAACAGCAGCAAGCGACAGCGCTTAAAGCACTTGAGGCTAAGCTCGATACAGCGCGCGCCAATCTGGAGCAAAACAAACACCTCAGAACCACGCTTCAGAAACTCGAGGACTTATTACCCACGGTTGAGCAGCTTGAACAGCTATCAAAGCAAACCAAACAAGAGAAAGCTTCAGTTGAGCAACAAGAAAAAGAGGGCAAACAACTCAGAGCCACCTATGATAAAACGCAGTCGGACATTCAAGCACTCCTTACTGAGCAACGTCAGGTCCAAACGCGAATAGATGAGCTACCAGAGTTAGAGAGCCGCTCGCTAGCCCTTGCAGAACAACGTAAACAACTCACCAAAAAGCAGCAGTTAGAGCAACAGGCGATTGCATTACAAGGTGACCAAGCGCGGCTGCAACGCTCACTCGAGACAAAACTACAACACAAGCAGCACGCCTACAATCAAGCGACTGAGCTTGAGCAGCGCTGGCTCGCTAGCCAAGCGCCTTTACTTGCAAGCCAACTTCAACCCGCACAACCCTGTCCAGTATGCGGTAGTACGGAGCACCCGAGTCCCGCTCAGCCCGACACTGAAACACTGGTTGAGCAACACGAACTTGAGCGCGCACGCGACAGTTACCGCCATGCCGAGCAGGCGTTTTATAATGAGCAAACCTCATTAGCGAAAACTAACGAGCAACACCGCCAATTAACCGAACAATTAGCTGAACTCAACCCTCTCTCGCAACAAGCAATTGAACAGCAAGAGGCTCGCCTCAACGATGACAGAAATCTGCGCAATACCCTCTTAAGCCGTCGCGACGCGTTCCAACAGCAACTTGAGCGCGCTGACCAACAGCGTGAACAGCTTGAGCAGCAGCTCGAACACTGTCGTACACAATACTCCGAACTAAAGGCTAAGCACGCCAGTACGCAAACTGAATTAGAACATCTGCAAGCTCGCTGGCAGCAAAGCGATATCCAAGTTGATGAGGTAAAACCTCGAATAGAACAACTGAAACACCAGTTAACGCACTTTGAAACCCAGCTCGAACAGGCACAAAAAGCTGCACAAAAGCAGTCGGAGCAGTTCTATGCGACACAGACTCAGTTAGACTCTGAGATTGAAGAAGGCGAGCGCCTCGCCAACAGCTTAAAGCAAGCGCATGAGGACTGGGCGCGACAGCTTGCAGCGAGTAATTTTGAGACAGTTGACGACTTTAAGTCGGCACAGATCGCTGAAGCAGACCTCGAACGCCTAAACCAAGTGGTCACAGAATATAACCAACGGTCTATTGAACTGCGCTCAACGATCACCGAGCTGAAACGACAGGTCGATGACATCTCGCCAGCCAATACCGAGCAGTTGACGCTTACACTTGAAAAGATACGTAAAGAGCATGAGTCAGAACAGACCCTGTTTAACCAACAGCAAAGTGTGTTGTTTAACAGCGAAAAATCCGCGCAACGCCTGCAGCAGCTCGCTATACAGAACCAGGAGCTTGAGGCGAAATACGCCAATATTGGTACACTGGCTCACCTCGCCACAGGGCAAAATCCCCAACGTTTAAGTTTGCACCGTTTTATATTAAGTGTTCTACTAGATGATATACTAATTGTTGCATCGCAACATCTAGGTAAGATGACGCACCATCGCTATCAGTTGGTACGCGAAAATGAAGTCAGCGACGCGCGCTCAGCAAGTGGATTGAACCTCGCGGTTACTGATGCTTACACGGGAATTCAACGTTCAACCAAGACACTATCCGGCGGCGAGAGCTTTCAAGCTGCGCTCGCATTAGCGCTCGGCTTATCAGAAGTGGTTCAGCAATACTCGGGTGGTATTAAGTTAGATATGCTATTTGTTGATGAGGGCTTCGGCAGCCTAGACGAACAAGCGCTTGATGCGGCCATTGATGTCCTTGCAAACCTGCGTGCCAGTGGTCGGAGTGTTGGAATCATCTCCCATGTGCGAGAATTAAAAGAGCGCATTGATACGCGCATTGATGTTCATAAGGGTCAACACGGTAGTCACATCACTACGAGGGTAAATAACTAATATGGATGGTGTCATGCATTCACCAACAACGCTTCCAGCAATGCCAGGCATGCTCGCACGCTCGTTACTCACGCTTTTGCGTAACGACGAAAGCGAAGCCGACGCTGAAAAGATAGAGCACGAATATAGTCTAGAAGCCCTCTCTGAGAAACGTATTGCCGCCTACAAAAACATGTTTGGTGGCTTTGTCAGTGACATACCCTTGTCGTTGTTTTATTGCCTTGCGCAACGTACTCATCTTGCACAGATGTTGGATAAACGCTTTCCTTGGCCTGCTCCAGGATTGGTTCACTTAAACAACCGCCTCGAGCAACTAGAGCGCATTCAACCCGATCAACCGTTTTATATTAAAGCATCTGTGAGTGTTCCCGCGCGCGGTCCCCAAGTGTCTCCGCGTCGATTACGACCCAAGTTTGAAGTGAGTTTTTATCAAGATAACAAGGAAGTCGTGCGCTGTGTCAGCACATATCAAGTGATGAAAGCCCAAGGTAACGAAGCGCCACGAGCGAAGAAACCAGAGTCTAAAATTGAAAAGCCAAACTGGACATATTTACATCACTGGCAGCTCGGCTCGGGTTTAGGCCGACGCTACGCACGTGTGTCGGGTGATTTTAACCCCATCCACCTTCATCCCTATACATCGCGTTGGTTTGGCTTTAACAAACCCATTATTCACGGCATGTACATGATGGCACGCGCGCAGGCCGATATTGAGCGAATCGAGGGGCAAAGCGCTAACTATATCGACGTCACCTTTAAGCGTCCGGTGATTTTACCCGCGCGCATACGGCTATGGCGTAATACAGAATCGCCAGAAGGCTATGAAGTGCGAAACAACGACAATACTCAAGTACAACTCGAAGGGAAAATCCGTTTCCCTTCGTAGTTGTTGGTTGTTATTGCTTGTGGATTTCACCGTCTTTCATAACAAAAGTGACCCGCTGTAATTCAGTAATGTCTTGCAGCGGATTGCCATCTACTGCAATTACATCGGCATAGGCGCCACGCTCGATGCGTCCTAGACGCGGGTCTCGTAAAATATCTGAGGCAGCGATAGTTGCCGCTTGGATCGCCTCGACTGCAGGCATTCCCGCTTCAACCATAAACTCGAACTCTTTCGCATTGTCGCCATGCGCTGAGACACCGCTATCTGTCCCGAAACCAATTTTTACCCCCGCTTTATAAGCGGTGGCGAACGTATCTTGGATTTTAGGACCGATAGCCAACGCCTTAGGCTTCACAACCGCGGGAAAATAACCGTCTATTTTCGCCTTCTCAGCAACAAACTTGCCTGCCATGATTGTCGGTACGAGGTACGTACCATTCGACTTCATTGCAGCAATCACTTCGTCGTCCATGTACGTGCCATGCTCAATCGTATCAATGCCCGCATTCACAGCCCGTAACATGCCACTTTTCCCATGGGCATGGGCCGCAATGTGAAAATTATAGTCGTCGGCGATCGCCACCAGTGCTTTGAGCTCATCATCAGTAAATTGTGGATTTTCACCACTTGATGCCATGCTCAACACACCGCCTGTCGCAGTAATTTTAATAAAATCGGCACCGTCTTTGTAATGTTGACGAATGGCTTCCTTAACGTCAGCGGGGCTGTTTACCACGCCTTGCTTGGGACCGGGTTCACCCATCAAGTCTGGGCGCACACCGTTGGTTGGATCGGCATGTCCACCCGTGGTAGCAAGTGATTTACCGGCACTATAAATACGTGGACCACTGACTTTGCCCGCCTTAATCGCATCTCTCAATGCGAGCGTCACATTGTAGGAATCTCCCGGGTTACGCACAGTAGTGAAACCGGCTAACAACGTTTTCATACCGTAGTTGTGCGCGGTGTAAGCAAGATCAGCAGGTCCCTCGGTGAAACGATTGAGGTAAGCCGCAGGACCCGATTGACCATCTAAATGGACGTGCAAATCTGTTAATCCGGGAAGACAGGTCTTATCGCTCAGATCGACAACATCGGCATTGGGCTGCTCTGAAGTCACATCAATAATTTTGTCATTATCGAACTGAATATAACGTGCACCGATCAGCTCACCGCGTTCACTATCAAATACATTTCCGCAATGTAACCAGCCTTCTGCTTGAGCTGCAGAACTACAGACCGCCAACACCAAACTAAGAGCTATTTTATGTTTCATTATTCAACTCCTGGGTATTTATGTGCCAAAGCACTTGAATCGCTTCCGGTCGTTCAACCAACGAAGCTATGGTGTATTCAGCGAGGTAACTATAAAACTGCTCTTTACCTGCGTGGATAATTCCTTTTAAACCACATACTGGATAAATCTTACACTTTGGGTTCAAACAATCAATCCAGTCTTCATCACCTTCCAACTGTCGGATGACGTTATCAAGCCGCATGTCACTTGCATCAACCGCAAGTGAAAAGCCACCACCTTTGCCACGCCACGTTTCAATAAAGCCTAACTTTCCCAGATGATGCACCACTTTATTTAGATGATTCTTTGGCACCGAAAATACATCACTCAAATCATTAATCGTTGCGCGCTTATCGCGGTCCGATGCAGCGAGGTAGATAAGTACTCTTAGACCATAATCTGTATATTTCTTTAATTGCACGCGGGTTCCTAGGTTTTCTCATGCTTTAATTTTAATCGGGTTCCAGTACGGCTTTCTATAATGAGTGTATTCTGGTCGAAATCAATGGCTCTGACGTTATTGACTGCCTCGGCAAAGCTGCGAGCGTCCTCCATCACTGTCGCTGAGCAGGCACGGCGTGTACTCCCCATCCACTTTAAGTGCACCATTTCACTACCAAACTGATATTGGCCAAAGCGCTGATTACAGCCGTCTGACCCCACCAGCTTGCCGTCCGCTAAAAACTGAATGTACATGTTAGACGACGGTGTCATTGATGCATTAGCCTCAGTCAAAATCCACTTAGGTCCTTGTAAAAGATCAATGGTTTCACCACCACACCCTGTGGCATTGAAGTCGCCCGAGTAATTCACCGTAAAGGGATAAATCATGCCACTCATGGAATCTCGGCAAACCTTCGCGCGAATATCCAGTTGATCGCCATTAGCAGTATTCACTCGCCAGCTTGGCACACTGCTATCATCACCGACCGATTCAATCTCAGTTACCGTAGCCATCCACTCTTTTTCAGGTGTGCTCACTTCAACCTGCTGAGCGTTCATCGACAAAGCCCAAAACGGCTCATTACCCGATGCCGAAAAAGCTTTGGGTAACGAGTCCGCCGCTCGACAATCGGGCAAAGATTCTCCGCGCCAAATAAAGTTCGCCGTATCGCCTTTATTCCAAAATGTGCTCTCGCCATCTTCAGACACAAATTTAGCACCCGATGCGACCGGTTGCTGATTTAAGGTATCCTGGCGGTCGTCAAACCGCACGACGAGTTGTTCATTTTTAAACTCGGTTTTAACCGTGTAGGCACCACAAATAAATACCTGCTCTTTACTCATATCGCGTTGCGATGGCAACGATGAACAGCCAACAACGACCAAACTTACGAGCAGTACAACACAACCTAATCTAAACATAAGTCACCTAATTTGATGAATACACGCCTTTAAGTTTCAGCATACCGCCACTCATCAAAAGCTCAAGCAATTAAACGAGCGTTTACAGTACCTCACCCTTTGCTTAAAAAACTATTCATAAAACCTTAATTTTTAATTGCGAATTGTTATCATTTTAATTACTATCTGGCACACTAAAATCACCTGGAGAAAAACCATGAAAAAAGCACCGATCGCATTAGCCATCGCAAGCTTTCTTAGCAGCCCGGTAGTGGCAGCAGAAAATAATACAGATATCGAAACCATTAAAATCATTGGTTCCACCGAAGAGGCACGCCAAGTTGCAGGCTCATCGGCGCTAATCGATGAAGAGCAAATGCGTGTGGAAGTACCCACCGACATCAACCAGTTGATGAAAACGCTCCCTGGCGTTTATGTGCTTGAAGAAGACGGCTTTGGTCTACGCCCTAACATTGGTATTCGTGCGGCGAACGCGGGTCGTGTAAGCAAGGTAACATTGCTAGAGGATGGTGTCATGATGGCACCGGCGCCCTATTCAAACCCTGCTGCGTACTACTTCCCAACCACCATGCGCATGTCATCGATTGAGGTACTCAAAGGCGCGCCATTATTGCGCTATGGCCCTCAAACAACAGGCGGCGTGCTCAACCTAGTATCAACACCAATTCCTGAACAGGCCGTCTCAGGCCAGGTATTGGCACAGTGGGGCGAGTTCAGCAGCAACGATATCCATGCCTACGTCGGCGGCACACAAGGTGCTTGGGGCTTTTTACTCGAGACCGTGCAACGTGAGAGCAACGGCTTTAAAGAGATTGACCGCAGTAACCGTGATAGCGGCTATGACATTCAAGACTACACAGCAAAGCTGAGTTTTGACCAAGGACCACATCACGTTTTATTTAAGGCGCAATACTCAGAGGAAATCTCAAACGAAACCTATCTGGGTTTGACTGATGCAGATTTTGCTGAGGCTTCGAACCGTCGTTACGGCATCTCGTCCATTGACCAGATGGATAACAGCCACAATGGCTTTAGCTTAGCTTACGGCTTTGATGTAAGTGATGATATTAAGTTAAACGCTGTCGCTTATCGCAACGAATTCAAACGTGACTGGTTTAAGCTCAGTGGCGGAGGCTCTTTAGTCAGCGCAGCGAACCAAGGCGATCTGCAAGCACAAGGGATCCTAGATGGTACCCAAGATGCTCAAGGTCTTGCCTATAAGCATAACAGCCGTGCTTACGAAAGCTACGGACTTGAATTAAGTGCTCAGTGGCAACTGGGTGCACATGCGCTTGAGTTCGGTGGTCGTGACCACACGGACGAGATGGACCGCTTTCAACCAGTAGAAATTTTTGACCAGGTGAATGGAAGTTTAGTGTATCAATCGACGGTAAGCCCTTCAGGTGGCGATAACCGTATTGAAGGCGCTGATGCAACCAGCCTCTGGATTACTGATAACTGGCAAGTAAACGAAGCGCTTAAAGTGAATTTGGCATTGCGCTACGAGGATGTATCCTCGTTCCGTAACCAGTACAGCGAAGCAGCACGTACCAGCACCCCAGCATTTCGTTCAAACTCAAGTGATGAGTGGCTACCGGGCGCATCCTTTACCTATAACTTAAACGATGCGTGGCAGGTGCTCGCAGGTGTTCATAAAGGCTTCTCACCACTCGGTGGTGGCGCAACCGAGAACCAAGAACCTGAAACCAGTATCAATTACGAGGCTGGCCTGCGTTATCAGCAACAAAATACCTTTGTTGAGGCGATTGCGTTCTATAGTGACTTCAGCGACACCACTCAATTGTGCTCGATCGCTACACCTTGCGACAATGGCGCGGAATCCGGCACCTATGTTCTCGGTGAGTCGGTTGTACAAGGTTTAGAACTCCAAGCACAACACACGTTTGCTGCGGGCAAATTCTTGATTCCTGTGGATATCGCATACACTTATACACAAGGTGAGATCAGTAAAGACAACGCCGTGTCTGGGTTGATGGATGGTGACCGTTTGAACGATATTCCAGAGCACACGGCTAACGTCCGTATTAGTCTCGACAACAACGCGGGTTGGATTAACTACCTAAACTTCAAGTACATTGACTCGATGTGCGTGAATGTCGGTTGTAACAACAGCTCAGCCGCTTTTGACGAAACCGAGTCATTGTTCGTTACCGATGCGGTCAGCCGTTATGAACTCAACACACAAACGTCGGTGTATGTGAAAGTTGAGAACATTTTCGACCAGCAAGCAATTGTTGCTCGTACGCCAGATGGCGCTCGCCCGAACAAGCCACAGACGGTATGGATGGGTATCGACTATAAATTCTAGTCATCAGGTAAAACGGACCGGGCTCACATCGAGCCCGGTTTTTTTAGTTTAGCCTGCCAAGGCGATTAAATAATCAGCGAGTGCCCCCATACCTGTGCGCTCGACATCTGCCCGTTGCTCAGCATCTTGGTTGTAATTCGTGTTGGTGTTCACATCGTAGACAAACAATTCACCCTGACTATTCTCGATAAATTCAATGCCCGCGACATCGATATCATTGCTGCGTAAGAAGGTTTCCAGTTGGCGAATGATCGGATGATCATTGAAACGGGTCGTTACTTTAAACTTTTCCGCAATCTCGCAAGCATCCGCAGGGCATAGTTCAAAGCCTTGTTCGGTATTCACCTGCACCGCGTAAACAAATTTTTGCCCCACGAACTCGGCGCGCGTTATACAAGGCGACTTCGCCTTAATATACTGTTGCACCAGCCAGGTACCATCTAAGGGCTCCTCATACTCGTCGCCTTCAGTGTAAGCAGTGAGTTCGTCAACATCATCGAACTTTTGCACACCCAAACCTTTACCACCGCGATTCGGTTTAACGATCAACGGCCAATCATTAAACTGCTTCGCCGCCTCGATAAGTTGTGCTTTACCAACCGCTGCAAAAGTACGTGGCACAGCCAGACCAGAACGTTGTAAGGCTGCGTATTGCGATAACTTACATATTTCGAGCGCAAGTACTTGTGAGCCATTAACGACAGTACGGTTCTGACTCTCTAGCCATGTCAGAGCCAATTTAGTGAGCTCAGGCGCAAAACGATGACCACGCGTGTGTGATGATGCGCTCATACGGTTATAGTAAACCGCATCATCCGGTTGATTATGAAAAGGCACAACCCCCTCATCTAAAAACCAACTTTTAGGCGTCACACCCCGCTCTTCAAATGCTTGATAAAGGGGCTTCAACCACTCTTCATTTTCGTGTAAGATTACGATATCGCGCATGCTACACTTCCTTAAAATCACAAGAACACGACGAGAAGATTGCTCATGTCCCATAAAATTCTCGGCCCGATTGCCGCCCTATTAAGCGCTATAGTAACACGAAATTTGGGCATGCCGTTGGATGCGGCGCTCACCTTGGCAACCGTCGTCTGGGTCGCTTGGTGGTGGGTTTCGGAGTGCATTCCACTGGCAATGACCGCGTTACTACCCTTTATTTTATTGCCGTTGATTGGGGTGCTCAGTCCCAATGAGGCCGCCACTGCACTCGGTGACAATATTATCCTACTGTTTATGGCTGCCTTTATGATGGCAAAAGCGATTGAAGCGAGCGGGGTGCATAAGCGGCTGGCGTTGTCGTTAATTGCGTTTATCGGTCCCGACAGTGGTCGTCGCATTGTGATTGCCTTTATGTGCGCCACTGCTTTTCTTTCGATGTGGATATCCAATACCGCCAGCGTGCTTGCTTTATTGCCCGTTGCTTTGGCGCTCGCCGACGCAACAGATAACAAACCCTTTCAAAAAGCACTCTTACTCGGCCTTGCCTACTCGGGTTCGGTCGGCGGCATCGCTACCTTGGTCGGTACCCCACCCAACCTTATTTTTGCGTCCATATACGAGAATATTTCTGGGCAAAGCTTCGACTTCACGCGCTGGTTGGGGATTGGTATACCCATGATGGTTATCAGTATTCCGTTAATGGCTTGGTACCTTACACGCAATATTCAGCTCAGCATGCCATTGCAACTACCTGCACAGGACCAAATGTCAGCGTATGAAAAGCGCGTATTAATGGTGTTTGGCATGGTTGTATTACTCTGGGTAACACGCACAACCCCTTTGGGTGGCTGGACGGGGCTGCTCGGGCTACCCGCACTTAATGATGCGACCGTCGCACTCGCCGGTGCATTAGCGATGTTTGTTATACCGAGCGGGCAAAAGCAACAACCCACATTACTGGATTGGTCGCTCGCCAAGGATATCCCCTGGGGGATTCTGCTGCTCTTTGCGGGCGGTATATGCTTAGCTAAGGGCGTGATGGCAAGTGGTCTTGGGACGTTAATGGGTGAATCACTGACAATTTTAGGTGAGTGGCCGCTTTGGTTGTTAATACTGATACTTACACTGTCAGTTTCATTTATGACCGAATTTACCTCAAACACCGCCACCGCCACATTGCTTATGCCTATTTTAGCGGCGACCGCGCAAGCGATTAATCAGCCCATCGAGATTTTGATGATTCCAGCCGTGATTGCATGTAGCTGTGCGTTTTGTATGCCCGTAGCCACACCGCCCAACTCGATTGTTTTTGCATCCAACCGCATCACCATTCGTGACATGGCTCGCACCGGGGTTGTGCTGAATATCTTGCTCGCCTTTGTAACGACCGCAATTGTCATGGTTTTGGTCTAAATCAAATGTTCTGGTAAGCAAACTCAGGTAAACTTAGCGCTTTTTAGACAGGAGTCTCTCGATGGATCAATTGCCTGCTTGCCCCCAATGCTCGTCCGAATACGCATACGAAGACGGTAACGTATTAATCTGCCCTGAATGCGGGCATGAGTGGTCACCACATGACGAGAGCAATGAAGACAGTCAAGTGATTCGCGATGCGAATGGCAATGAGCTCAACGATGGCGATACCGTGACCGTTATTAAAGACTTAAAAGTAAAGGGATCTTCGTTAGTTGTTAAGGTCGGCACAAAAGTTAAAAACATTCGTCTAGTCGATGGCGATCATGATATCGATTGCAAGATTGATGGTGTAGGCGCAATGAAATTGAAATCTGAGTTTGTTAAAAAGGTCTGATAAACCGTACAAAGGAATCTTCCATGCAACGTTTTCTTGCCTCTCTGCTATTGGTTTTGAGCAGTTTAGTAGCCGCAACGTCAGCCCACGCAAAGACTGAACAGCAAACTATCGTGCTGATTTCTATCGATGGTTTTCGTTACAACTATATCGAGCAACACCAAGCCGAACATCTTAAAAAAATCGCCGAACACGGAGTGCGCGCCAAAGGTCTAATGCCTGTTTACCCTTCTAAAACATTCCCGAACCATTTGTCGATTGTGACCGGTCAATATCCGTCACACCACGGTATCGTTGATAACAACTTTTACGATACCGAGCGCAATGAACATTACAAAATGGCCGATGGCACAGAAGATAGTACCTGGTTACATACCTTACCCATTTGGAATTTAGCTGAGTTTCAAGGGGTAAAGTCAGCGACCTTCTTTTGGCCTGAATCCAGCGCCCGTATCAACGGTCGCACACCGACCTATTATTATCCCTATAGCCACTTTGCGCCCAATCAACAGCGTGTTGACCAAATTATTCAATGGCTGCAGCTACCGGAACAAAGTCGCCCTCGGATGATCACCGGTTACTTTTCAATTGTTGACTCGATGGGCCACCGATTTGGTCCGGATGCGAAGCAAACGAAAGGCGCAGTTCAAGCAGTCGATAAGCTTATAGGACAACTGTGGCAGCGTATTCAGGACGAAACCGAAGGTTCAGTTAACTTAATTGTGGTTTCCGATCACGGCATGGCGCCGATTAAAGCAGATGCCATGATCGACGCAGATGACTTAGCCATTGATGAAGAAAAGTTTACCACCGTAAATTCGCAAACACGCTATCTCATTTATGCTAACGAAGACACCAGCGCTGATGATATTGCGGCACTTCGAACAAAACTAGAGGACAGTAGCGACCTTGGCTATCGCGTTGAAACCGATGACAAGCTTAAACAATTACATGTCAGTGATGGCCCACGTAAGCCCGCCATCGTGCTCTCAACGGATGCACCGGTGAGTTTCGCAACTCGACCTATCGAAGAGCGCTCCGACGGTGGCACGCACGGCTATTACAACAATCGTGACATGGACGGTTTATTTATCGCAGTGGGTCCAGCGTTTAAAAACGGGATGACTATCGATCGGTTTGAAAATATTCACATATATCCACTAATGGCGGATATTTTAGATCTTAAATTAATGACCAAAATTGATGGCGAAATAGCTGTTTTAAAACCTATTTTAAATAATTAATTCGCCTTCGAGTGATCTGTTTTAAATAGCCGAGCGAATTGTAAAGATTACTAAAATACTTGGTATTTTTCTTTGCAGTTCGCTAAATATATACATGCACGTTCGTATGTATATTCATAACCTAAAAGGCTATTTAAATTATGGCAGAGACACTCTCGTCACAGTATTGGGCCGAGGGATATTGGATGAACGATATTCCTACCCTGCTCGGAATTGTCGCTGCGATCTGGCTTTTACTGGTTATTGCTGCGGCGTTTGAAGCGTTCCGGCACAAATTACTGGTCGATAAAATTCCAGTACGAGTGCACGTTAATGGGACCCGCGGCAAAACCAGTGTCACCCGGCTTATCGCAGCGGGCTTAAGATCAGGTGGCAAGCGTATTTGCGCTAAAACCACCGGCTCTGCAGCCGCTATCACTGACCCTCAAGGAAGAGAGTTTCCTATCTACCGCATTAGCGGTGCCAACATTATCGAGCAAATGCGTACGCTCAAGCGCATGGCTGCACTCAAGCCCGAGATTGTTGTTATGGAATGCATGGCACTGCAACCGCATTATCAATCGCTCAGTGAACTTCGCATGGTGCGCTCTAACGTGGGTGTTATTACCAATGCCCGTGCGGACCACCTCGATGTGATGGGACCCGGTGAAGAGGATGTAGCACTCGCATTAGCGGGTAGTACACCTGTAAAAGGTAACCTGTTTACCGCAGAACGCGATCTACTGGGTGTTTTCGAGCACTCGACCAAAGATCGCAACAGTCAATTGCATGGGGTGACTGAAGAGGAAGTCGATGCGATCGGTGATGATATTCTGAAACAATTCAAGTACTCGGAACACGCCGAGAATGTTGCCCTTGCACTAAAAGTGTGCGAACACCTCGGTGTCGATCGCGAACAGGCATTGCAAGGCATGATAGGGCTTGAACCCGAAGCGGGAGCGATGCAAGTGCTCCACGTAAACTATTTCCGTCGCGAAATCGTTTTCGTAAACGCATTTGCCGCCAACGACCCAGAGTCAACGGGCAAAATCTGGGAAAACATGTTGGAGAAGCACGGTAAAGAGCGCAAACGTATCGTGTTAATCAACTGTCGTGCGGACCGCCCGCATCGCTCTCAACAAATGGCAGAGGCAGCGATCGAGTGGACCCAAGCAGACCGCTACATTTTGATGGGTTCAGGCACCTTTATCTTTGTTCGCGCGGCCGTTAAATATGGTCTCGACCCAGAAAAAATTCTTGTAATGGAAAACGCTGCCATTACTGACATTACCGAAACCTTGCTGGAAGAAGCTGGCAACAGTGCACTTGTTGTCGGCATGTGTAATATTCATGGTGGCGGCGAAGAAGTCGCTCGGTTCTTCCAAAACCGTTCCTTGAAGGAGGAAGACCTGTGATCGCTTTAAATATTCTAGCCGTTGCCATTGGCATCGGATTGTTCTTTACCCTATTGCTCACACAAACACTCGGACTCGCCGCAGGCGGCTTGGTTGTGCCAGGTTACGTAGCATTGCAACTGACCGATCCCATGAGCTTGGTGATCACGTTGGTGGCTGCCTTACTCACATTCTTGATCGTCCGCATCATATCGAGCTTTGCTATTATCTATGGCCGTCGCCAGACCATCATTATGATCCTAACGGGTTACCTTATCGCTGGCTTAATGGATTTGTTCCTCGGTAGCTTAGTGAACTGGGTCGACTTACAAATGGTGGCAGGTGGTGATGACGCCCAAGCGCAAGTCGCAACACTGGAGTCATCCTTCATGATGGCCGTGATGTCGAGCAATATCATCGGCTATATCATCCCCGGACTGATAGCGATTTGGTTTGAGCGCCAAGGCGTTTTACAGACGTTATGTGGCTTAGCGGTGACCGCTGTATTGGTGCGTCTCGCGCTTATCGTCATCATGCCCGAAGCGTTGCAAATGTACGAAGCAAGCAGCGCGTTTCAAATGCCAGGCTGGTAAGGAGAATTCCAAATGAGTAGTTTTACTAAGATTTATTGGCGTTCTTCAGGTGTGCCCGCCTGGGGACTGATTGTACTGATTATCGCAGCGTTAGTGGCTTTACTAGCCGCCGAGAACGTGAAAGAGACCGACCCTATCGTGGATAAGAACTATGCCACCATGGTGACTGCGGCAAAAATCATGCGCCAAGGTATGGAGGTCATTCGTCCACTGCGCGCCGAGAAAGAACCGATTAATCCTGAGTTTGATCCACAACGCTCTGGCTTTATCGGGCTCGACAACAGTATCGTTACAACCAACCATGGTGGACGTGAGTCTAAACAAACCACTGTAAACCCAAACTGGGCAGCCGTAGCGGTAAAGCTATTAGCTAAAGCGGGTGTCGAAAAGGGTGATTTAGTGGCTGTGACCGTTTCTGGTTCATTCCCAGCATTGAACCTAGCGGTTTACTCGGCATTAGAAGCCATGGAAGCGGAGCCGATTATTATCGCTTCAGCCTCTTCTTCGCAATGGGGTGCAAATGTACCCGGCTTCTTGTGGTTGGACATGGCGCGAGCATTGGAAAAGGCCGATGTGATTTCATTCGAACCCAAATACGCTTCAATTGGTGGTATCGAAGACCGCGGCATTGGCATCCCACAAGCGGGTATTCAATCGATTCGTCAAACCATTGAACGTGCTGGTTTGCCGATCATCGAACCCGCCAACTACCAAGAAGCCGTCGCCGATCGTATTGCGATTTTCCGCGAGTACGCCTCGGATCGTAATTATAAAGCCTTCATCAACGTAGGCGGTGGTGCAACGATCGTGGGGCCTCCCGGTATCGACGATATGTTTAAGTCAGGCCTACAGTACGATGCACCGTCGCGCGCCTACGCGGTGGATACCGTGATGGGATACTTCCTTCAAGAGAATATCCCGGGCATCCATTTTATCGGCATCAAGAACATGGCGGAGCGCTACGGTCTTCCCATAGCACCACTTGAGGCCGTGCCTGTCGGTAATGGCGGTATCTATTCCTCAAGCACCTATAGTCGGTTGCTTGCTTTCGGGCTTGCTGTGGCACTATTCGGGCTCACATGGTTAATCGTACGCTCAGCGCGTATCACTAGCCTCTGGCGTCGCGATAGTACCAGCGGTAAAGGAACCAAGCCGATGGTATAAACCGCATGGGTGTAAAAAAAGGAGCCTAACTGGCTCCTTTTTTATTAAGTCCAATAGTTAAACCGCGGCCACTCGTCGATAAGCTCATCTTCTGCGTTCGAGACATAATACTTATCAAACTGCGATGCCGTAGCACAGGCATGGTTTGGCAGAATCCGCAATTGATCACCCACCTGTATATCGCTTGGAATATCGGTTAGCCCAGCACGATGCTTAATAATCCCATGCTCTTGACTCGTGCTCTCGACAACCCAGCCATCCAATGGACGTCCCGCAGCATCGAGTACCATACCGTAACCATAGTCAATCGCTTGGTGAGCGGTCCCCCGATCACGCGAAAGCGCCATCCAACCAGCATCGATTAAAATCCAGCCCTTCTCAGGCTTAACACCAATCACCGTCGTTACGACCGATAAGGCAATATCATCAAGTGAGCACACGTTGATGTTCGCCATCACCAAGTCAAAAAACACATAGACACCCGCTCGCACCTCTGTCACACCCGAGAGATCTTGCGCGAAGTGTGCCGTCGGCGTAGAGCCAATACTCACAATTGGGCACGCTATATCGACGCCGGCGAGCTGATCCTTCACGCGCACAGCGGTGGCACGCTCATTTTCAGCCGCTGCCACTTTTTCTGCTCGCGTGCTACACCCGTATGAGCCCCCAGCGTGGAGCAATACACCTTTGAATAACTGCGCATCAGCGAGTAGTTGACTGACAGCCATTAATGCTTGGCTATCAGGCGTTAAGCCTGCTCGGCTGCCATCACAATCCACTTCAACCAGTGTAGGGATTACAACGTCATGTAAACGACAAAATTCGACCACGTTACACGCTTGTGTTTCGCTTTCTAAGATGATTTTTAAATCGATACCTTGTTCAATCAACCGCTTTACATGCGGCAACTTATTCTCCGCAATACCGACCGCGTATATCTGGTCATCAAACCCATGCTGCGCGAAGAAGTCCGCCTCTTTAAGCGTCGATACCGTGATAGGTCCGGTGCCACCGTTGAAAATCGCTTTCACGGCGGGCAATGACTTTACCGTCTTTACGTGCGGTCGTAACGGCGTATTGAGAGCGTTTAAGTGACAATTTAAACGCTGAATATTGTTATCAAACCGAGGCTGATCAACACGTAGATACGGAGTCTCAATTGCATTCCATGGCATTATTCACCTCCCTCGCTTAACTCATAAAAGCGACAAATATGCGCCCACGCCTCTTCAGCGGTGTTCACTAAGGTAAAGAGCTTCACATCCTCAGGTGCAATCAAACCTTCCTCAATCAACAAGTCAAAATTGATTAATTTGGACCAAAAGCCTTTACCAATTAGCACGATAGGGACAGGGTCGATCTTCTTTGTCTGGATTAAGGTCAAGGTTTCGAACAACTCGTCCAGAGTTCCGAATCCGCCAGGCAATGCGACAAGCGCACGTGCGCGCATTAAAAAATGCATTTTGCGAATCGCAAAATAATGAAACTGAAAGCAAAACTCAGGCGTTATGTAGGGGTTTGGATACTGCTCTTTGGGTAGCACAATATTAAGACCAATACTGTCCCCCCCCGCTTCCGTTGCACCGCGATTAGCTGCCTCCATGACCCCAGGACCTCCGCCCGACATCACCACAACACGGTGCTCTGGATAGTTTTGACTATGCTCAGTAACTAAGTGGGCAAATTTTTGCGCCTCAGCATAGTAACGACTGTTTTTTAAGTCTCGCTTAGCCTTAATCCAGTGCGCTTTGGTGGTTGCATCCTCGGGATTTTTATCCAGCTCAGCTTGTGCAATATCTAGATTATAATGCGCTTGCTCGGGTGATAAGAATCGGGCACTGCCAAACACAACCACTGTCGCATCAATACGATGCTGCTCAAGCACACGCTCAGGCTTTAAATACTCAAGTTGTAGCCGCACATGACGCAAATCGTCCTCTAACAAAAAGTCATTGTCAGCGAATGCTAGTTTATAACTGTCATTATTTTGCAACCGTGCGATCGCCTCTTCTGACTGCTTAGCCGAAGCATGGTGTCGTTGGTGCAAAGGGTGTTTATCGGCCATTGGAAAGTCCTAAGGTAAAGGGTGATAGCCCATCCAGTCGGGCGCTAAAGGTTGCTTAATACCATCGTAATCGAGCTTAATTGCATAACCATCAAGCAAATCAATCTTGAGACAATCATCGACTGCGAGCAAATCATCCTTGTGTAATTGCTCCGCGCCCGCGAGTCCTCGCGCAGACACCTGACTCCGTGCACGTTGCTTAGCATCAGCAGCAGACTTGGCAACCACGACAGTAAAGTCATGGAACTCCGCCAAACGACCAGGGAAATAACCCCCAAAGTTGACAAAATACAGGGATAACCCCTGGTTATCGACCGCCTGCTGAGTCAATGAGATGCGATACCCATCGACGTGATGTAAGGCAACGTAACTGTCCAAATGGATACCCTTCTGCGAACCGAACCACTGCTGTCGTAGTGCCGGAAAAGTGGCTTCAATCGTTGGCGCGACGACAAACCGTACATCATGCAGCTCGATATGTGCGCCTGGCGCACTGCCGCCAATATAAATCATAAAAAGTTGGTTAGCCTGAGTGCTCTCTACAGACACGTTGGAGTACCTCTTGTATTGTGTTTCTTAACCATCGACGCAACGGATCAGCGTCTGTCCGTTCATGCCAAATTTGCATCACCTGCACATGCGGAAGGTCAAGCGGTGGTTCAAGTATGACTAAATTATCATCCAATGCGGTCGCCTGCTCAGCTATTGATCGCAAACAAGTCAGCAACCACCGCGTCCCCGTTAATAAGCGAGTTGGCACAATAAAACTGGATAAACCTGCAACGATACTGCGTTCACGTCCCAACTCGGCCAGCTTTTGATCGACCAACCCTTTTAAATCGCCGGTTAAGGTTGTAAGTAAATGCTCACACTGTAGATAATCTTCAAGTGACAAACCGCCAATGATATGAGGGTTATCCTTAGCCGCTAATACTTTAAATGGTTCCTCAATTAAGCGTTGCTGACGCAACGTATCAGGCAAGTCATTGTAAAAGCCTGCGATAGCAATATCGCATTCGCCCGTTTCCAATTCGTTACGTGGCAGACGACCTCGCGTATTTTGCGTCACTAAGGTGACATTAGGTGCGGCTTGCCGTATTACAGGCAGTAAATGAGGCAATAGCGCCTGCTCCATATAATCTGTTGTATATATCCGTATCGACTCTGTTCTGCTCAGATAATCATGCCCTTCGGTTTGTTCATAGAAATTTCGAAGCTGATGAATAAGCGGCTGCATCTGACGCGCAAGTTCATGGGCACGCGGTGTCGCTGTCAAACCTCGCGCGGCACGCACAAACAATGAATCGCCCATCTCGTGGCGAAGTTTATTTAACTTGTGACTTAGCGCGGGCTGACTCAGTGACATGCGTTGCGCCGCCCGAGTAGCATTTAACTCTTCATACAGTGTATAAAAAACCAACAGAAGGTTAATATCCTTAGTGTATAAATTCATGTGTTATTCATTTTTTCGATGGGTTAAATAGATTTTTTCTTATTATCGAATGATAGTACACACGCTACTATAAGCGCATCAAAATTTACGCCTTAATTGGAGGCTTCATGGCAACAGGTTTTATCAAGTCACTCATAATCACCGCTACCTTGGGCGCAGCATTGCTGTTTAGCCAAGCAGCGGCTGCGAGTAAGGGCAAGGTGCTCGTTTTACTCTCCAGTGAAACACAACTGGAACTTGCTGATGGCAGTCAGTATCCAACCGGTTACTACTTAAACGAGTTTGGTGTACCTGCTGATGCGCTGCAGCAGGCGGGCTACGAGCTGGTTCTGGTAACACCAAAGGGAAACGCGCCCCGGGTCGATCAACGTTCTGTGGATACACAATATTTCGGCGGCGATGAGCAAGAAATGCAACGTATTCAAAAAGTCATCGCTAACCTCGATGGTATCAACGATACCCACAAATTAGCCGACGTACTTAAAGGTGATTTGAGCCAGTTTGATGGTCTATTCATACCTGGCGGGCATGCACCTCTGATTGACTTGGTCGGTAATCCAGAAGTCGGTGAGCTACTGACCTATTTCCACAACCAACAAAAGCCTACCGCTGCAATTTGCCACGGTCCTATTGCGCTGCTGTCACCACAGCAAATGCCGGCACAGTTTATTGACCAGTTTGCACAAGAAGGTCAATCACAAGCGCAAGACTGGATCTACGAAGGTTATCAGATGACTATATTCTCGACCCCAGAAGAGCAAGTTTTCGAGGGCTCACTTAATGGCAAACAGATCCGTTACTACCCAGCCGCTGCGATGCAGGCCGCGGGCGCGAATCTCGAACAAGCCGAAGCGTGGCAGCCCAATGTCGTTGTCGACCGCGAACTTATTACCGGTCAGAACCCATTTTCCGACAAAGTTCTAGCAGAAGCGTTAATCAAGCAACTAGAACAAGCGCAGTAATCAACAAGGAGTACTTAGCGTGTCAGCTTTATTTCAACCATTTGAGTTAAAAGATGTTCGTTTACGTAATCGTATTGCCGTACCTCCGATGTGCCAGTACATGGCAGAGGAAGGCGTGGTAAACGATTGGCACCTCAGCCACTACACCAGCTTAGCACGTGGTGGTGCAGGCCTTGTTATTGTTGAAGCCACCGCCGTATCACCGGAGGGGCGGATCACCCCTAACTGCACCGGATTATGGAATGACGAGCAAGCACAAGCCATGCAACCGATTGTCGACAACATCAAAGCCGCAGGTGCGGTAGCGGGTATTCAAATTGGTCATGCCGGTCGCAAGGCCAGCGCTAATCGTCCGTGGGACGGTGACGATCATATTGCCGAAGATGATGACCGAGGCTGGGAAACCCTTTCCCCATCACCCATTGCGTTCGGCGCTAATCTGCCGCGCCAGCCCAAAGAGATGACTCTCGACGACATTCAGCGTGTGCAAAATGACTTTGTTGCTGCCGCAGAGCGTGCTCGCGACTTAGGGTTTGAATGGTTAGAACTGCACTTTGCTCATGGCTACCTCGGTCAAAGTTTCTTTTCTCCGCACGCTAACCAACGGACCGACGAATACGGCGGGTCATTCGAGAACCGAGCACGCTTTTTAGTCGAAACCGTGCGCGCAGTAAAAGCGGTGTGGCCAGACAACTTCCCGTTAACTGCGCGTTTTGGCGTTATCGAATTTGATGGTAATGACGAAGAGCAGTTACAAGAGTCGATTAAATTAACTGAACTACTCAAAGCCGAAGGGTTGGACTTTCTAAACGTCAGCATCAGTTTCTCAACCCCACAGGCCAATATCCCATGGGGGCCGGGCTTTATGGCGCCTATCGCAGAGCGCATTCGTAACGCGGCCGATATTCCAGTCGCATCGGCTTGGGGAATCGATTTACCGCAGTTGGCAGAGCATACCGTCGCGCAAGGTCAGTTAGACTTAGTGATGGTTGGACGTGCACATTTATCGAATCCACACTGGCCTTACGATACCGCTAAAGCGTTGCGTGTTGAGAAGCCATCTTGGGTATTACCAGCACCTTATGCGCACTGGCTTGAGCGCTACTAAATCGTGTTGTAGCCGTTAAATACCTTGTACAGTGAGCACCAATTTGCGACCACCCGCGTGGTCGCGGTGCTCACATAAGTAAAGACCCTGCCAAGTTCCCATATTTAAACGTCCGTGAGTCAGCGGAATAGTCACAGAAGCACCTAAAATACTCGATTTTAAGTGTGCTGGCATATCATCTGGCCCCTCATAGGTATGCTCATAGTAGGGCGCATTCTCAGGCACCATTTCGTTAAAATGCCGCTCGAAATCACCACGTACCGTCGGGTCAGCATTCTCGTTTAACGTCAACGAAGCAGAAGTGTGTTGAATAAACACATGAACTAAGCCTGTCGTTAACTGAGACCGCTCAGAGAGCAGGCGCTCAATACGATCCGTAATCAAATGAAAGCCACGCGTGAACGCGGGTAGGTTTAACTCAAATTGTTCTACATGCATATCCGTCTCTGCGTTTAATAAATGATTACTCGCGCATCAACGTCATGGGTACCATACTGGGGTCATTATTCGACTGTTCCACAAAGCCTAAACTGCGATACAGGTTGAGCGCGCGCGTATTTTCTGGCAACACATTTAATGTAACATAGGCAACATCGTCATATTGCCATGCGTGCTCTAACAGTGCATTTACTAGACGACGCCCTATGCCTTGACCACGACATTCTGGGTTCACAATTAAGCATGCAATATGCCTTGCCCCTTCATGCTTCTCATAACATTGCGCAAAGCCCACCAGTTTGTTGTTATGCCAGAAGCCAAGTGAGGGGCGTTCCTCCCCTTTTAAGCGTGCCCACACATCTTCGGTTGGACTATCTGCATTAACATGAGGCCCAAGCCAAAAAAGGCGATCTTGGGCCGTCTGTGCCCAAGAAAAAATGGCTATAAATTCCTGTTTTGAAATCGCTCTTAGCATTGTTGTTCTAGATGATGGCTTTATAAAAACTATAAAGCATAAAACCGGTAAGCCAATAAGCGGATCATCAGGTTTTTAATATAACCATCGATAAACAGATGTTTTTACGATAGAGCGCTAATTTAAAGCGCTGGACAACATAATGTATAACAAAATTTGCATTGAAATATGTTATTACAACTAAGATAATTAAACATCAAATTATTACCATACGCATAAAAGGATGTTGATCGACATATGGAATTGTCGTCATTCAGTGCGCTTTCACCCAAGCGCCCACAGTTTTGGCAGGTCGCCAAGCGGTGTTGCATATTAGCAGCCATCATCGATGTTGCGTTCTTTGCAATTTTTATGGTGCTTGATTCGCCCATATTGGCATGGGTGAATTTGTTAAGTATTGCGATGTACCTCACCGCCTATGTCGCCTACTCAACTCGTAAGAATAAACTAGCGACCATCCTGATCTGGACCGAAGTACTCTATCACTCGGCGTTAGGCACGCTGCTATTGGGTTGGGACAGCGGATTTCATTATTTTTTACTGATGTTTGTACCTGCGATTTTTGTCAGTATGAGTTTAAAGCCTGCGATAGCCTCATTAGTCGGATTGTGGAGTTACTACGTAGGACTGGATCTTTTTGGTTGGTATTACCCCCCACTCCAACCAATAGACGGCGATGCGCTGGTACTTGTGCACCTGTTTAACTTAACCGTCGTTTTTGCAATGTTTGCCTACCTTGCGCTCTATTATCTTAATAAGGTCAACATCACGCACGATAAGTTACGATTTTTTGCCACTACCGATCCTCTAACTCGTTTGCGTAACCGCCGACATATGTCGGAATTACTGAAACGTGCCGTGGAGAGCTATCAAAAAGAACAGCGACTGGTCTCGGTATTACTACTCGATCTCGACCACTTTAAGTCAATTAATGACACTTATGGGCACGAAGTAGGAGATACCGTACTAAAAGCAGCTGCGGACATTCTTCGCGACACCGTACGCGACCATGACAAAGTTTCTCGTTGGGGGGGTGAGGAGTTTTTGGTGTTTTTACCACGAACAAACTTAAATCACGCAGCCCAAGTTGCTGAGCGCATTCGTAAAGCTATCGCAAAATATCCCTGGCATACCGTGCTTAATGAGAAGATTCGCTTAACAACAAGCATCGGCGTTAGTGAACTCAAACCCGATGACTCGGTCAATACTTTAATAAAACGTGCGGATGACGCACTCTATCGTGGCAAGGAAGCAGGTAGAAATTGGGTGGAACTCGAATCGGAGGCTTCATGTCACAGACCAAGAATAGTATTATCATCGCAACCGGACTGATCATCAGTTGCTTGGTACTCGGAACATTCTTTTCAAAAGGCTTAACCGACTTTCGGTCGATGGATCGCAGTGTCACTGTGAAAGGGCTCTCTGAACGCGAGTATGTTGCCGACACCGTTATATGGCCGATTCAATTTACCGCTGCCAGCAATGAACTTTCGGATATTTATCAAACCATTGAGCAAGGCAAACAACAGGTCACGGCGTTTTTGCAAGAAAAAGGCGTTAAAGCTGATGAGATCTCGGTTGCAGCCCCGTCTATCACCGATAAGTCTGCGCAACGCTATGGTTCTGGACAGCCGGCTGAGTTTCGCTATACCGCAACCCAAACCATCACCGTATACTCAACACGGGTCAAAGCCATACGCGATATGATGAGTTCTGTATCTGAATTGGGCAAGCAAGGTATCGTGCTATCAACGGATGATTACCAAGCGCAACCCGAGTATCTATTCACTCGCTTAAACGATGTGAAGCCCGAAATGATAGAAGAAGCCACTAAGAATGCACGCGAAGTGGCTGAGAAATTTGCCGCAGACAGCAACAGCGAACTAGGAAAAATAAAAGACGCCAGCCAAGGCCTATTCAGTATTCAAGAACGTGATCGTCATAACCCACACCTGAAAAAAGTGCGCGTTGTTTCAACGGTCGAGTATTACCTATCGGATTAGTCGGTAGTTTCAGCGTTGTTAGGTCGAGGGCATAAGCCCTCGACATTCACTTCAACATAGCTTTTGTCGAAACACCAACCAATAAGAACGGAACAAAACGTCTCATTACAAATAACCAAAGTTTATTTATTTTGTTTATCATTAGCACTCTTTTGAACCCACCTCAAGCACTTCACATCGGCAGTTTATTGATTCACGTCAACGCGTGATAAGCCGTTTAGCAGTAACCTGCGAGCATTCAGCTCCGCATGCAACTGGACCAGAACCTTCAATTATGTCGATGTATAGAAGCCCCGAACTACTCGCGCCAGCCGGTAACCCCACCGCCATGAAGATTGCTTTTGCTTACGGTGCAGATGCAGTTTATGCGGGCGAGCCACGCTACAGCTTACGGGTAAGAAACAACAGCTTTACCTTGGCAAATTTAGGTGAGTCTATCAAATACGCCCACCAGTTGGGTAAACGCTTTTACGTCGTGGTTAACATCGCACCGCACAACGCTAAGCTCGCACATTTTGTTGAGCATATGGCACAGGTTGTCGCGCTGCAGCCCGATGCACTCATTGTCTCGGATCCAGGTATCGTGATGTTGCTGCGCCAGCACTTCCCCAAGCAAGCACTGCACTTATCTGTGCAAGCCAATACCGTTAACTGGGCAGCGCTTAAGTTTTGGCAACAACAAGGTATCGAACGGGTTATCCTTTCACGCGAACTGTCTTTGCAAGAGATCAAAGAAATGCGCGAGCACGTGCCTGATATGGAGCTTGAGGTGTTCGTGCACGGCGCACTGTGTATGGCCTATTCGGGCCGCTGTTTACTCTCCGGTTACACCAATAAACGTGATCCCAACCAAGGCGCATGCACCAACGCATGTCGCTGGAAGTACCACACACAACCTGCACAGCAAGACGAAGTCGGACAATATATTCCTGACCCCATCTTAGTCGCCGATCCACAACGTCCCGATGAGCCCATGCTACTGGATGAAGATATTCATGGCAGTTATCTGATGAATTCCAAAGATCTCCGTGCCGTTGATTTAGTCGAACCACTGACGCAAATGGGAGTTCACTCACTGAAGATTGAAGGCCGAACCAAATCCGACTATTACGTGGCTCGCACAACGCAAGTCTATCGACGTGCCATTGATGATGCTGTAGCGGGCAAGCCATTCAACCCAAAACTACTTAACGAGCTTGATGGTATGGCAAACCGTGGTTTTACTCATGGCTTCTTGCAACGTCACAGTGCACAGTCACTGCAAAACTATGAACGCGCGCACAGTGAAGGCCAAGAACAACTCGTAGGTCAATTACTCGATACCGAACATCAAGATGCCTATCTTGTCGATGTTAAAAATGCGTTTTCGGTGGGCGACGAGTTGCTACTGATAACCCCCAAAGGAAATTATCCACTTAAAGTGACCGAGCTTGTGGATAAACAAGGTATGCCACTTGTGCGCGCGCCAGGCTCTGGCTATCAAGTTTATGTCCCTGCAGACGTCACTATCGATTCAGCGGATAAGCCGATGTGCTTTCTAATAAAAAGGAGCTCAGATGATCAGCATTAACGAAGACTGTATTAATTGCGACATGTGCGTGCCCGAATGCCCTGTCGAGGCGATCGACATGGGTGAAGCGCATTACCAAATTAATCAATCGCTGTGTGTCGAATGCGAAGGCTTCTATCCAGAACCGAGTTGTTACGCCGTTTGCCCTGTCGACGCGGTTGATATCCGCAAGTAAAAAACAGCGAAATTTGCTATGCTTTGCCGCCAAGAACATGAACAAAGGGGCATCGCCATGGGATTACAGGTTATTAAGCACCCGCTTGTGCAACACAAACTCGGGTTAATGCGCAAGCACGGTATTTCAACTAAAAGTTTTCGCGAACTCGCCAATGAAATAAGTACGTTACTTACCTACGAAGCCACCAGCGACTTTATGCTGGAATCCCATACGATTGAGGGTTGGAACGAAACACCCATCGAAGTGGAACAACTGCGCGGTAAAAAGGTGACCGTGGTGCCGATTCTGCGGGCTGGCATGGGTATGCTGGATGGGGTTACCACACTTATTCCCAGTGCCAAAGTCAGTGTTGTCGGCTTATATCGCAACGAGGAAACGCTCGAGCCCGTCAGCTATTTCGATAAATTCGTTAACGACATCGACCAGCGCATTGCCCTGGTCATTGACCCAATGCTCGCCACCGGCGGTAGTATGATCGCCACTCTCGATATGCTTAAACAACAAGGTTGTAAGGACATTCGCGTACTCGTTTTAGTTGCCGCCCCCGAGGGTGTTGAAGCAGTGCTGGCACAGCATCCCGACGTACGCATTTTTACCGCCTCGCTGGACGAAAAGCTCAACGAACACGGCTATATCATCCCAGGCTTGGGTGATGCGGGTGATAAGATTTTTGGTACGCGTTGATTAGCCATGCGGGCATTACGCCCGCTCAACTGTTCAACCGTAACAAGCAACGAACCGCTCGCTAGCGCATGTTAAAGTCGCCATGTGCACCCGACCAAAGATAAGACACCTGCGCGGCGACGCCATCGTCTTGTACTGTTGCGTCACGCACAATAAACACACCATGTTCGCCGATGACATCAAACGCCCCATTGTCCAAATTAACGACCAACGCGGTCGTTTCATCGACACCCACCGCTAAAGCAGTCGATGTATCCGCAGCTAAACTCATCAAGCGCGCTTGCCGGCTACGCTCAGAAAAATGCGTATCGAGCGTACCAAAACGAAATAACCCGGTGCCTCCGGCCGGATTGTAAGTCAGTGAGTCGACACTTAAACCCGCCGGACAACGGTTATTTAAATCACAATCGCGCGGGGGAGGCTCTACTGCAAAACTCCCTTGCTGCATGGCTGCTTTACTACTGCCATTCGAGATCATAGGCCCTGCACTTTGTACAGCGGTTCCTGCACTCGTACCACCAACAACGGTTTGTCGGTTCGCTACGCGTTCGGATAATAAAGTTAAGGCATGTGAAGGACTATTATCAGCTCGAACCCAAGCTTGGCGCGTCAAATTTTGATCGCCGCCATTAAAAAATAGGCCATTAGCTTGCGCTAATAAATCAGTGGTTTGTTGGGGACTTTTACAGAAATTGACCTGTTGCTGATATAACTCGGGGTAGCGTTCATCAAGATCGTTGTTGTTCAGTAGTTCTGACTGTACCTGACTTAAATCTTCACAGCGCCCCTCCGAACGCGCTTTTACCACAGCAACATCTAACGGCAACCACATACTTTTTGCGCCGAGTTGTTGAAAGACCGATTGGTAAAAAATAACGGCATCGTAAGGGTTAACAGAAGCCGATGTTGAAAATAAAATAAGTGGTTGTTCACCTGCATTATGTGTTTGTTTCGCCATCGTAATAAAACGCTGAAATATCGCCACCGACTGCGCGCTTTTAGATAAATCAACACGCACAACCTCGCGGCCATCTTTCAGGTTATTGTTGCTAAGAGTATCGATCCAGTCGGTTTCTTTGCAGTTGGAAGGGCTATAATTGGAGCAAATTTTTAACGCCCCACCCGCCAGTAGAAGATGGCGATAATCGTCGTTTTTTTCACTTGCATAACCACTTAGAGAAAGCGCAGTCAGCGTAGTGATTATGAGATAATTTAAGCAAGCCTTGGATAACTTCATGTCACAGCCTCGATAAGATAATGAGCTCGTTCTGGAACAGTCACTATGACAATTAGCAAAATTGACAGCGCTGATTGCGGGTGCTATCCCTGTAAACGTCAACTGCGACAAAAGACTAAATAATAAATACTATGTTAAAGAAAGCATATCAACTAGCAAGCTATCACTACGATAGTTTCTACCTATCAGAATGGTTTGACGAGTAGGCCACGGTAGCCCCAGCGGTTACTGCGGCGAGCGTGTGTCAAATCACCTCCTCCGTATCTGACCTTAACTCAAGGTCCCTGTAAACTTATTCATGAGCCGCAGTCTGTCCAATCGACAGGTCTCGTGACATAAATTTCTTCTGCCTAACAGGCAGGCTAAAACAATAATTAAAACCACAAAGGAGATTCTTATGTCCAAGTGGAGCTTAATCTTAGCCGGTGCAGGACTCTGTCTATCACCCGTCGCTACGGCTGTGCAGCAGGCACAGCAATCAGAACAACAAGATTTAGAAACCATCGAAGTGACTGGCTCGCGTTTGAAAGGCGTTGATATGGAGGGTGCAAACCCTGTCCAAATGTTCAGTCAAGAAGACATCATTGACCGCGGTCATTTGACCATAGGCTCATTCCTACGCGATCTGCCTCAGGCAGCCACTGCAGGCACATTCACGACAAATGGCAACGTCGGCGGTGCCGATGGCGCCCCGGCCGGTTCAGCCGGCGTGAGTTTACGTGGCTTAGGTAGCAGCTCAACGCTGGTCTTGGTCAACGGTCGTCGCGTTAACGTCAGTTCGTTTGCCAATGGCTCAGACTCATTTGTTAACGTGAACAATATTCCAATGGCTGCTATCGAGCGCGTTGATGTGCTTACCGACGGCGCATCAAGCATCTACGGCTCTGATGCCATTGCCGGCGTTATCAACTTCATCTTACGTGATGATTTTGAGGGCCATGAAATCTCGTTAATGTACGGTGATGACACAGCAAGCTCAGACGCTAGCCGTGTGAACGCCACCTATGTCGGCGGCTTTAATACCAAAAACTCAAACACCACTGTCATTCTCGACGTGGTAAAACAAAACGCATTATTCAATTCAGATAGACCAATTGATGTCACTTATGAGTCCAACACTTTTGTGGATATCGACGGCACCGAGTACGCCGAACCTTATTGCAACGGCGGAGAGGCTTTAGCGGGGGAACGCTGCGATTACGACTACGTAATCCAACGTGCGATTCAACCCGACTACGATAATATGGGGGCGACTGTCAGCCACACCTACCGCTTGGGTGATATGACAGAATTCTTTGCTGAAGCGATGTATCAGCATAACGAAGGCCATGCGTATGATTCAGGCGCAGCCTTTAGCGTAACGGTACCGGCAGGTTCATCGGTGATTCCTGCTTGGGCACAAGAAATAGACCAAGAGGATGGTAGCGCGGATCCAATTTACGTAGATTCTCGCTTCCCAGATAGACGCACTCAAAGTTACACCGACAAGTCATATCGAGTATTAACAGGCTTGCGTGGTGAACTCGGTTATTGGCAGTGGGAAACAGCCTTAGCCTACGGCAAAACCGAGAATGAGATTTTACACACCTCGGGATTTTATTCCGTCGCGGCCGTTGAAGCAGCGACAAATGCGGGACAGTTCAATCCATTTAATCTAGGACGCGATAATAGCGAAGAGCAACTGGCTTCATTGCGCACATTAGCACCTCGCCGCGGTGAATCGACGTTGGCTTCTATCGACTTTAACCTCAGCGGCGACTTATTCGAAATGCCTGCTGGCTATGTGAAGTCTGTATTCGGCGGTGAATACCGTACCGAGGAAATCAGCGACAATCCTGCTGATATTGCCGCCAACAACGGTGTTTTCGCACTCGGCGCAAGTCAGGCCGAAGCCGATCGTAATCAGTATGCGGTGTATGGTGAGTTTCATGTACCTATCACAAGCTCGATAGATACTATCCTTGCCTTGCGCTATGACCATTACTCGGACTTTGGTGGCGACGTAAATCCGAAGCTCTCGGTGCGCTGGCGTGCAACTGATGATCTCGTTTTCAGAGCATCGGCGAGCACCGGTTTCAGAGCGCCATCGCTTAATCAGCTCGGTGCAGGTACATCACTGTCAGCAGCTTATGTTGACTGCGAACCGGGTTCGCAATACGCCAGTTTGTGCGGCGATAACGGCGCAGCCTTGGGTGAACTTGAACTCGATCAAGAAACCATTGGTAACCCAAATCTCAAAGCCGAAAACTCCACTGCGTATAACACGGGCGTATCGTGGAATATCACGGACAACTGGCAGTTTACTGCCGACTATTGGCGCTATGACCACGAGGATATTGTTGATATCGATGCGAATACAACGCTCGATGCCTGTGTGAATGGAAGTGCGCCAGTCGTCAACAGCATCGAAGCGCTGAATGGTGCATTTGGCTGTGTTGTTGATGCGGATGGCGACATATTCTATATGCGTACCGGGTACTTTAACGTTGGCGAACAAACCACTGACGGCGTTGATATTAGCACCGATTACGACCTAAAGACCGACCGTTGGGGCCAGTATAAGCTGTTTGTGAGCGCCACCAAAACCTTCAGCTACGAGCGCAAGGCAACTGCCGACTCTGAGCCCGAAGATCTTCTAGGACGCTTAAGTGGTGCCGCAGAAATCGCTCGTCCCGACTTTGTCGCTGACTTTGGCATTCAATGGTATCAAGGCGCGATAGATGCCAGCCTGATCGGTCACTATGTCAGCAGTATGGGGGATGGCGACTTTCAGTGGGGTGGTAACGATACCGTCGATTCATGGCTCACATGGAACGCCAGTTTTGGTTACCAAGTCATGGAGAATCACAAGCTATTATTAACGGTCAGTAATTTGTTGGATGAGGAGCCACCTTATGCTTCATCACCCACTAACGGCTACGCCTCGTCAATCCATGACTGGATGGGACGTGAGGTCGGTTTACGCTATACCGTTAGCTTTTAATAGGCGAAACTATGTCGAACCGTCGTATCAAGATGACCATGCCCGATGCCTTGGTCATCTTATTTTTCGTCGCTTTACTGGCAGCACTAGCCGCATGGCTAGTGCCTGCGGGGAGTTTTCAGATAAACCCCGAAAATCAAGCAATCGAACCGGGCAGCTTTAGTTATGAAACAAGCGAGAAAACAGACCTTCCGTTGTTTGCTGAAAAGGGCGAAATCGGTCTCGCAAACGTTGCTTTTGAAGGGTTAGTTTCGGGCACTAAATGGGGCTCAGCAATTGGCGTCATTGCCTTCATTTTAATCGTTGGTGGTTCTTTTGGCATTGTGCTAAAGACAGCCGCTATCGAACATGGTGTGCTTAACTTAATACAAAAAACTCAACGCTTTGACCGCGTGTTTTTAGTGACGATGTTTTTAATGTTTTCCCTCGCGGGGGCTATCTTTGGTATGGGTGAAGAAGCCATCGCGTTCTGCCTCGTACTCTACCCGGTGATGCGATCACTCGGGTATAACGCCGCTACAACCGTGTTAATTACCTATGTTGCAACACAAATTGGCTTTGCTACGTCATGGATGAATCCATTCAGCGTTGCCATCGCACAGGGTATCGCCGAGGTACCATTGATGTCAGGGGCAAGCTTTCGCATGGTCACCTGGCTCATCTTCACATTGGTAGGGCTTATATTTACGCTTCGCTACGCTGAGCGCACAAAAGATACTCAAGCGCGGTCTGAGGCCGCGTTAATCGAATCAAAGTTTGGCAAAACCGATAGTGCGATTTTATCCGTGTTTTTTATCGGCTTAATTTGGGTCATTTGGGGCGTAACCGCGCGCGCCTACTATATCCCAGAAATTGCCGCACAATTTTTTGTTATTGGCATTTGCGTCGGCATCATCGCCATTATTGCAGGACGTCTGAGTGCCAATGGCGTGGCTCGCGCCTTTAATCAGGGCTCACAAGATCTGCTGCCAGCGGCTCTAATCGTTGGATTTGCTAAAGGTCTAGTATTGCTATTAGGTGGCGATGACCCGAGCCAAGCCTCTACGCTCAATACTCTGCTTTACCATGCCAGTGAACTCATTGGTGATGCCTCTGCCGCAACGAGCGCCAGCTTAATGCTGCTGTTTCAGTCAGTATTTAACTTCTTCATCGCGTCTGGCTCGGGTCAAGCGGCTCTTACCATGCCACTGATGGCGCCACTCTCGGATCTGGTCGAAGTTAGCCGGCAAGTCGCCGTACTCACCTTTCAGTTGGGTGATGGATTAACTAACATCATCATTCCCACGTCAGCCTCATTAATCGGCTGTTTAGGTGCCGTAAAACTCGACTGGAGTGAGTGGATTAAAATCATTTGGCGCTTCCAACTGGTCATAATGACACTGGCGCTCATCACCGTTATTACCGCTGTATCAATAGGATTTAACTAATCATGCTCACGTTGATAAAGAACGCTCACGTATGGAGCCCATCAGAATTAGGCATCTGTGACGTACTAATAGCCGATAAACGCATCGCCGCTATTGAACCTCAGATCGAAGGTTCATTTGGAGCTGTACCGGTTACCCAAATAGATGCTCAAGGACGCTGGTTAGTGCCAGGTTTTGTCGATCCACTCGCGCATTTCAATGGTGGCGGCGGAGAAGGCGGCTTTCACACCCGTACACCGGTGATGCCGATAACCGATGCGATCCAAGCAGGTATCTCTACCATGGTATCCGGACTTGGGACAGACGCCTCTACGCGTTCTCTCAGCGATATGCTTGCCAATGCCCGAGGCTTATCCAACCTTGGGCTGAGCACCTATTGTTACACCGGCTCATACGAATACCCTGTGCGCACAGTCACGGGAACTGTGCGCGACGATATTATTCTAATCGATAAATTCATTGGTATCGGAGAGCTCGCGATTGCTGATAAGCGAGGCTCACAGCTCAATGCCGCAGAACTCGCTCGTGTCGCAAGTGAGGCCAAAGTGGGTGGACTGATTAGTGGCAAAGCTGGCATCACCTTTTTACATGTAGGTGATGAAGCGAGTCAGCTCAATATCATCGAGCAGTGTTGCCGCGATCATGATGTCGACTTAAACCAGTTTTACCCTACCCACATGAACCGGCATCAATCATTGATGGAACAAGGTGCTGAACTCGCCAATCACGGTTTAATGCTCGATCTCACCTGCTCGACAACCCCCGAATTAGTTGCCGAGGGCGAGATTCCCGCAGCTAAATGCTTAGCTCAATTACTGAGTGAAGGTGTACAAGCCACACAAATTAGTCTCAGCACCGACGCCAATGCCAGTTTGCCTGATTTTGATAGCCACGGAAAACTACGCGGCCTAAAGGTGGGCAGAGCGGTCAGTTTACTTGAGTCAGTGCAAGAGGCGATTCGTGACGGTGTTGACGTCGATCAGGTATTGATGGCTGCTAGCCAAAACGCGGCGCAGCGTTTAAAACTTAGCACTAAAGGCACAATCGCTGTTGGCAAGGATGCTGATCTTAACTTGCTCTGCCCCGATACACTGGCGTTAAGCCACGTCTGGTATCAAGGCAAATTAGCCATGCAAGAAGGTAAAATGAAGATTCGCGGCTACTTTGATGAGATGTGATAAACTCATCACAGTATCAGTAGAGGAGAAAAGTCATGGCGCGCGCGCATGCATTACACATTTTGGTTAAAACAAAGTCAGAAGCCGAGGGGCTAAAAAAAGAGCTCGCTAACGGTGCAAAGTTTGCGGACTTGGCCCGTAAACATTCACTTTGTCCGTCGGGCAAAAATGGTGGTGACTTAGGCGAGTTCCGCCGCGGTGAGATGGTTCCCGCCTTTGACAAAGTCGTATTTGGTCAACCAACACTTGAGGTACATGGCCCCGTTAAAACCGCATTTGGTTACCACCTCATTAAAACACTCTCGCGCGGCTAAACAAGCCAATTAAGAGTGATTACCCAGGGCGGCCATCCGCTCTGGGACTTCGTAAAATGTTCTGATAAACGCCCACAAATAATCCATAGCTGAACACCCACCCCAATGCCGCAACGAGCAGCCAGTTAAACGTTGCCTCAGGCAACAATACAATACCAACAACACGCGCTAACGCAGCCAGTAAAATCGCCAAGAACGCAAGCGACATCATCGGTTTAGGTTTTAAAGGATGTCCGCTATGACCTAGAGAAATCCGCGCCATCATCGCCAAGATCAAGCCGCCCATCGCACCAACAGTTAAGGCGTGAAGCGCTGTGCTCTTCGCCACAAGCATATGAGTCACCAATAAACCTGCACTTTGCGCGTAATAGATAGCAAGCAACCCCAACCCAATAGGAATAAACGCATAAGCTCCATGAAGAGACCATACCAGAGGCACGCGCCAAGTTATCCATGGGCGCCAGCGCAGCCAGCGGATAGTGTGGAACACACAGGCGACTGCAAACAATAACGTCAGCACAGAACCCGGCAATACGGTATCTAGGCTGAACAAAAACACCGCTGCGATACACCACGTACAACCCAGTGCTGCGCGCTCTAACCAAAGCAGCGAATTCACTCGGGCAGTACCTATACCACTAGCGGTAAACATGGGTATGACGCGACCGCCGATCACACTCATCAACAGGGTGATTAGAAAGATCGCAGCATAAGCGCCCTGTACCTGCCATGCATAATGCTCAAACCACAGTCCGGCGTGCATCATCGCATTCGTTGCGGTCAGCAACAGCAGAATGGGTACAAAGAATAGATTACGGGTTTGATTCGCCTTAAGCAGTAGACGAGCAAACAACAGTGCGGCTACTGGCAATACACTTAAATCAATAATGACGACCGCAAGTGCAGGCAAATAGGCACCAAACAGCAACGCGAGTCTCGCCAAACTCCAAAGCATGACGAGCACCAACAGTGTCTTACCATGGGTAGCTCGCTGTCCCGTCCAATTTTGCACCGCGGTTAGCAAAAAACCGAGGATAATTGCCGTGACAAAGCCAAATAGCATTTCGTGTGCATGCCAAAATAACATATTGCCGTAGACCGGAAGCGATAACCAGCCACCGAGCATAGCGACCCATAAGCCAACGGCGATGATACTGAAGCTAGCGCCGAGTAGAAAGAACGGTCGAAACGCCTGACGAAGCAAAGGCGTTAGGCGCATTTCATCTTCCATGTGTGTCACTTGCATGGATTACTCCTTGTTTGGCTACTTAAGCCCCATAGAGTAATCATACATTTAAAATGTATTTTAAAGCCAGTCGAAATAGATTAGCGAGTGAGCTGTGTCAAAATCCGGTCGAGTTGATTCGCAAATGCCATTTTATCGCGGGCATGCAAAGGGGGAGGACCTCCCGTATGTTCACCACTGCTGCGCATGGTATCCATAAAATCACGCATATTAAGACGCCCGCCAATGTTTTCTGTGGTGTAAAGCTCGCCCCGTGGGCTCAGCGCTTGCCCACCCTTTTTGATCACATCCGCAGCCAACGGAATGTCTGCGGTGATCACTAAATCACCGGCCTCGCAGCGTTCAGCAATTTCGTTATCCGCCACATCAAAACCCGACTCCACGCGCACTGAGCGAATGAACTTAGAGGGCGGCACGCGCAACGCTTGGTTAGCGACCAAAATAAGCGGCACCTGCTTGCGCTCAGCGGCGCGATACAAAATCTCTTTTATTACCGTCGGACACGCATCGGCGTCCACCCAAATATTCATAAACGTTTGTCACTCATTAATAAAAACTGGAAAACATAGACAGGCGAGCTAATCTAAGCAAACATAAGGTTTTAGAGTAATCATACTAACAAAACCTAAGGCGGCTTATGAACAAACCTGCATTTGCGGCCCTAGCCGAGTACATGGATCTACTCCTAGATGCCATTTGTGTTGTCGATCCGGCTCATCGCTTTAGTTATCTAAGCCCTGGCGCAAAACGAGTATTCGGCTACGAACCCGAAGAAATGATTGGCCGCTCAATGTTTGATTTTATGCACCCTGACCATCATGAAGAAACACTTGCGCGCGCCGAACAAGTTAACAGGGGTGTCGACGTATTGCACTTTGAAAATCGCTATATTCATAAAGATGGATCAGTAATCCACCTACATTGGACAGCGCGTTGGTCAGCGCGCGACAAAATGCGTATTGGTGTAGCACGCGATATTACCGCACAACGTGCCTTAGAGCACGAGCGCGAATCACTCATTAAGCGCCTTGAGCATATGGCGCTCACCGATTCACTGACAAACCTACCTAACCGAGCGTTGTTTTATGATCGTGTTCGTACTGCTCAAGCGCGTGCAGAACGAGATGGCGGCGGACTGGGTGTACTGTATATCGACCTCGATAAGTTCAAATATATAAACGATCAATACGGTCATGCGGCAGGCGATGAATTGTTAAAGGCAGTGGCTAACCGCATTCAATCAGCAATACGCAATACTGACACCGCGGCACGCATCGGTGGGGATGAATTTGTTGTATTGGTTGACGCTTCGCACACCCGTCATCTTGACCGCGCTATTGATAAGGTAGTCAATAAAATTCAGGCGGCGCTGCGAACGCCTCACACCATGAAACACGTATCGCTGCCAATTACCGCCAGTATTGGCGTCGCCATGTGGCCCGAGCACGGTCACAGCATTGAGCAACTGCTACATCACGCCGATCAAGCCATGTATAACGCCAAACGGCGGGGAGGAAACAGCGTTGCTGTATAGCCAGCAACGCTGCTGATTGAGCTTAATTAAGCGTTTTTCTTCTCTTCAATATAATCATTGATGAACTGTTCAAGCACGTTCAATGGCACCGGACCATTACCGAGTACACGATCGTGAAACTCACGGATATCGAACTTGTCGCCTAGCTCGGTCTTCGCTTTTTCACGCAGTTCCAAGATCTTGTTCATGCCGATCTTGTACGCTGTCGCCTGACCTGGCATCACAATATGACGCTCAACCATCTTCACCGCATCCGCTTTCGCGTTTGGCGTGTTGTTTACGTAAAAATCGATACCCTCTTCACGCGTCCATTGCTTCGCATGAATACCTGTATCTACGACCAAACGCACTGCACGCCATAACTCCATCGCTAGACGACCAAAGTCAGAGTATGGGTCTTTATACAGGCCGATTTCCTTCGGTAGTTTCTCAGTGTATAAGCCCCAGCCCTCGCTGTACGCGGTATAGCGACCAAAACGACGGAACTTCGGAATCCCCTGAAGCTCTTGCTGAATAGCAATTTGCATGTGGTGGCCTGGAATCCCCTCGTGGTAAGCCAATGCCTCCATCTGATACGTTGGCATCGAGCCCATGTCGTACAAGTTCGCGTAGTAAGTACCCGGACGCGAGCCATCCATCGAAGGCTGTTGATAAAACGCTTTACCGGCCGATTTCTCGCGGAACGGTTCAACCGCTTTAACAATGAGATCGGCTTTTGGCTTAGTAATAAAGAGCTCATCTAAGCGACCGCGCATATCATCGATAATGGCTTTTGCCTCGCTTAAGTAACGTTGACGACCTTCTTCCGTATCCGGATAAATAAAGTCCTCATTGTTACGCATGTGTACGAAGAACTCCTGCAAGCTGCCGTCAAAACCGACCTTTTCAATAATACCGCGCATCTCGTCATGAATTCGCTCAACTTCACTCAAACCAATTTCATGAATTTCATCTGCGGTGAGATCCGTTGTTGTCGTGCGTTGCAAGGCATTATTAAAGAACGCCTCGCCATCAGGAAACTTCCATGCGCCATCTTTGGTCGTCGCTTGCTCTTCAATACCTTCCAGCTTAACAATTAAATTTTCGTAGGCTGGCTTCACCGATTCTAAAAACGCCGTTTTAGCCGAAGCAATTAACTGGTCGCGCTCTTCATCCGAAATCTCTAAGCCTTCAACCTTCTTATTAAAGTCAGCCCAAAGCGCACTTGCCTCGCCGTCATCAAACGGCGCACCAGTAATAATGTTTTTGCTATCGCTAATCACATAAGGGTACACAAACTTAGGCGCAATGATGCCTTTGTCTGCACGCAATTCGAGGTTCTCAGCCAACTGTTCAAACAGCGCCGGCAGACCATTTAAACGCGCGATGTAATCCTCAGCGTCGTCCACTGAGCTAATACCATGCTGGTTGATCAGCAACGAAGCTACGCTCGAGTGCAAACCAAACATCTGGTTAACCGGATAGTTATGATGACGCCATTTAAAATCAGCAATATCATTTTCAAGCTGCTGCTTCATGAGCATCCAGCTGATTTTAGTCTGTTCATCGAGCTTCGATTCATCAATCGCTTTGACTTGTTCTAAATGCTTTTTGTTGAGCGCCAAGTCCTCTTGCGCCTGCTCCTCTGAGATGTCGTCCCACTTATCTTGGTCATCTTTAATACCCAAGTAAGACTGATACATCGGGCTGCGCATGACATTCGCCATAAAGATATCTTCAAACAGCTGATTCGCCTTTTCAGACTCGGTTTGTTGTGTTTCTTGTTGAGCCGATTCAGCCGACGCCGTTTGCTGCTCAGCCGAAGTCGACTGAGTGCTGGTATTTGTGTTGTCAGAACACGCAGTGGTCATCAATACCACCGACACCGCTAAGGCGATTTTTTTATATTCGAACATCGTTTTTCTCCTTTAAGTTTGTACAACTTAATAACCTTTACAATAGGAGGTGTCAACGCAACTGCGCTGGCGGCGGCACCAACCGGGATGAGTATAGTCGGTTTTAATGCATTGTGTGTTCGTAGCGCGCCTCTATCTGACGTGCAGGCAACTCAACACCCACGATGGGCTTCAACGCGCGCTGCACCTCGGGCACTAACGCGGCCAAAGCCGACAACATCGCCGACTCACTGACATACTCATCAAACACCAAGGTCACTACTAAGCTCTGTGGAAAGCGCTGATAGTTCACCTCGTGTGTGAGCCATACGAAACCCTCATGCCCAACTTTGGCATCCTCGCAGACCTCGGTCAGCACACGAATAATGTCACGTTCGGTGTGTTTGTGTTTTGGGGGCATGGTTAAAAAGCCTTGAGGTGGTTTATGATACTTTCTGCCTTATCGACATCCCCTAGCGCTAAATAAAGCTGCCGATTCTTAGGATGTCTGAGGCTCAAGCGGTGGAAGAAAAGACTGAACCCGAAGAGCAAAGACCAAAAAGTGAGCGTGAACAAAACAAAAAGCAATATTCGCTCGACGTAATTTAACCCATCGGCGAACACAAGCATAGGAATACCGATCACCACCATTAACCAAAGCAGGTTGATAAATGATAACTTCGCAGCCGTAAAGATGATTTTTTTGTTGTAATAAGTCATGGGTTAACTTGCTGGTAGATAAATACGTTTAAGTTACTTTTTACTATACGGACTTGGTTGGATTCATCAATAAGGATACTAGATGTACGACATTATCGGAGTAAAACATGATTTTTTCATCGTCACTTACTGTATTAATAATTGAAGAAATCTCTAATTAAGGATGTCTCAGTTTAGGAGCCAGTAGCATCCATGGAAAACTGAACAGCTCAATTCATTCTTCAGGAGGCTCTTATAATTGCGTATTTCGGTGATTCCGAACAGCGATTCCGGAGTTATCCGATCACCTGTTAGCCGTTCTTTTTCATAACCCTCTTTTTACGCTAAGTGATCG
>NZ_QJST01000005.1 GCF_003226255.1 Idiomarina fontislapidosi | reverse complement strand
CGATCACTTAGCGTAAAAAGAGGGTTATGAAAAAGAACGGCTAACAGGTGATCGGATAACTCCGGAATCGCTGTTCGGAATCACCGAAATACGCAGAAGTGATCCATTAGAACAAGCTAGCCAAATATCGAATGAGTTACAACCAGTAATGACGCTTCGCTCTAGGGTGATTGCTATGCGGGAGATTGAGGCTGGCGCTTCAGTTGGTTATGGAGGTCGTTGGAAAGCATCTAAACGAGCTCGTATTGCTGTTGTAGCAGGCGGTTATGGGGACGGATATGACCGACATGCAGTCAACGGTACTCCAGTATTGATTCAGGGGAAAAGGGCGCCGGTCATAGGACGAGTTTCTATGGATATGATTACTGTGGATATTTCTCATTTAGACGATGTGTATATTGGTAGTGAAGCAGTGCTCTGGGGAATGGCATCTTGTGGAGCTTACTTATCGGTTGATGAAGTTGCTCGCTATTGCAATACGATAAGTTATACATTATTGACGGGGGTGATGCCGCGCGGGTCCCCCGAAAATACATATCATCAAAATCTTAGATATCACGTTTTATTCGTTCAGTTATTTTTATAGGTATGAGGCTCAAAAGTGACATCCGTTAGTGGTTACACTGAAAGAAAAAATGCTCTATGAAATCAACTTTTCGTAAATACGGTATTCCTCACTGAAATACGCGCGCTCTTTATCGCTTAACTCGGGGGCGGGCTGTTTGTTTTGGCTTGAGTTCAACTGTTGAGTGGGCAAAGGTTTTTGCATCAGTTCTTCGAGTCGTTTCAAGTCCTCGTTATAGCGTTCAGTTGAGCCAACAAAATAGAAAAACTTTTTGTTAAATGTTTTATAGTCGCGTTTGTAGATATTAAAAAACGTTGCGGTACCCTTGTTATTAAGCATTGTTTTAAACAACTCTTCTCGGTCAGTGATGCCACGATCCAAAAAGTGAGTCTTTATAAACTGGTAAACGTTGTCATTGTTTTGTACATCAAGCGTGTGATTTAACAATGACCAAGCACGTTTTATCGGGTCTCGCATCCATGTAATCCGCTTGCCATTGGGAAATAACTGTTTGTGCCTTGAGTGAGGTCTGAAATGGCCATGAATGACTTGCGTTGAAGCGGGCAACCAAATAGGCTCTCCGCGACTCAGCTCGTTCGCGCCTGAAAATTCATAGACTGCAAAAAAAGCCTGCTGGCCAAATGCCGTTTGCAGGGCTGAACGAAACGACGTGCCCGCAGTTTTGGGAATGTGATAAGACACCCAGTTCACACGAGCCGCGTTGGCCAGTATTCTTCGACGAGTGCGCTCAGCCAATGCCCGTTCCATTTTTTCCCGCCAACTGAGCTTATTAACGTTATCCATACTTTTAATACTACGCCTGTATTTAAATGCGTGAAAGATACCGCAAATGAACGCCTTATGAAATTGGTATCTTACTTTCGTGTTAAAATAGCTGGAAATGACAACAAAATGAACCAGATGTTATCATACCGTTAAAATTAAGGTCTCGGAGAAGGGCGATGAAAATTTTAGTGACGGGTGCGAACGGGCAAGTCGGTTTTGAACTTGTGCGCAGCTTATCGGTTTTTGGCGACGTGCTGGCCCCTTCGCGCACCGAACTCGATCTGAGTGATGAACAAGCGGTTGCTCAGTACCTTGAAGACCACCAGCCGCAATTTATAGCGAATGCGGCTGCCTATACAGCGGTTGATAAAGCCGAGCAAGAGCCAGAACTAGTGGATCGTTTAAACCATCTATTGCCAAAACAGTTTGCAGACTATGCTTTACACAGCCGTGGTTCGCTTATTCACTTTTCTTCTGATTATGTGTACCCCGGCTCTGGAGACACGGCATACAGCGAGGAGAGTAAGGTCGGTGCTTTGTCTGAATATGGACGCAGCAAGTGGGCGGGTGACCGCGCCGTGATGGGCAGTGGTTGTAATCACATCATTTTACGTACTAGTTGGGTGTACAGTGCGCGCGGTAATAACTTCATGAAGACCATGCTGCGTTTAGCCGCTGAGCGCGAGCAACTGAGTATTGTGAATGACCAAGTGGGGGCGCCCACGCCGGCTCGCTTGCTGGCGCAAGTGGCGAGCTTATCGGTACGCCCCCTACTAGAACATGAGCTCACAGGGGTGTACCATGTTGCGCCGCGAGGCGAGGCAAGTTGGCATGGCTTTGCACGAGCTATCTTTGACGGTGCAAATGCATATGGAGAAACTCTGGCGGTAAAGCAGGTAGATGGTATTCCCACGTCAGCCTATCCAACGCCTGCTAAACGTCCGTTGAACTCACGCTTAAATATCAACAAAATTGAGCGGGCATTAAAAATCACTTTGCCCAGCTGGCAGACCTGCCTAGAACAGACATTAACGGAGTATCTGGATGGCCTATAAAGGAATCATATTAGCCGGCGGCTCGGGAACCCGATTGCACCCGATAACTCGGGGTGTGTCTAAACAGTTGCTACCCGTTTACGATAAGCCGATGATTTATTATCCCATATCCGTGCTTATGTTAGCAGGTATCCGCGACATCTTGATTATTTCTACGCCCGAGGATATGGAACAATATCAGCGCCTGCTGGGTGACGGCAGTGCATTTGGTGTCTCGTTTTCTTATAAGGTCCAAGCATCGCCCGACGGGCTCGCACAGGCATTCACCATTGGTGCTGATTTTATTGGTCAGGATCCTGTCTGCTTAGTATTAGGGGATAACATTTTTCATGGTCAGTTTTTCTCTGACCAGCTTAAACGAGCTGTTAAGCGCGAGGCCGGTGCGACGGTTTTTGGTTACATGGTGAAGGATCCTGAGCGTTTTGGCGTGGTGGAATTTGATGCCGAGGGTAAGGCTCTATCAATCGAAGAAAAGCCAGCCGAACCCAAGTCGGATTACGCAGTGACCGGACTCTATTTTTACGATAACGACGTGGTGGATATTGCGCGTAACGTAAAGCCGTCAGCGCGTGGTGAGTTAGAAATCACGAGTGTTAACAATGCATACTTAGAACGGGGTGATCTGCACGTTGAACGTTTAGGCCGAGGCTTTGCATGGCTCGATACAGGCACACATGACTCGCTGCTCGAGGCAAGCTCTTATGTGCAAACGGTTGAGCACCGTCAAGGTTTAAAAATTGCCTGCTTAGAAGAAATAGCATGGAAAAACGGCTGGATAACTGATGCAGAGCTTGAAACCCACGCCAATGCCTTAGATAAGACACAATACGGGCAGTATTTGCATGAGCTGTTGAGCTAACTTTTAGAGGAACAACATGAAGTATCAACCCCTGGCGATTGCTGATGTAGTGTTAATGACACCGCAGGTGTTTGGTGATGAACGCGGTTTTTTTATGGAAACCTTTCGTCAGAACGAATTCGAGGCGCACTGCGGTAATTATTCGTTTGTGCAGGATAACCACAGCAAATCACGACGCGGCATTTTGCGCGGCTTGCATTACCAGCTAAAGCAGCCACAGGGGAAACTCGTCCGTGTGACTCAAGGCCGAGTTTTTGATGTCGCGGTTGATCTTCGTCGTGACTCTCCAACATTTGGTGACTGGGTGGGTGTTGAGCTCAATGATGAAAACCGACAGATGCTTTGGGTTCCCCCAGGGTTTGCGCACGGATTTTATGTATTGAGTGAGACGGCAGAATTCTCTTATAAATGCACCGATTATTATGCGCCAGATGATGAATACAGTCTGAGGTTTGATGATCCGACGCTCGCTATAAAGTGGCCGTTTGATGGTGAGCCGCAACTGTCCGATAAGGATCGCCGAGGACTCGCACTCGCCGACTGCCCTACCTATGATTAATGTTGTTATGTTCTGGAAACAGAACGACTCCGAACTCTATGGTCGCCGCAGTGATATGGTGGCTAAGTACTTAGCCAGCCGAAGCGATGTAGGTAAAGTACTGGTGCTTGATGCGCCGATTGACTCAGATGCGCTCGAGCAACGAAATTCGGGCGAGCGATTTGATCAAAACCCGTTTGTTTATGAAGGCACCAAGGCGATCGCCGATAACGCTCGCGACCACGGAAAACTGTACCGTCGCGTGTTTGTTTATGACAAAAGCAAACAAGGTATTGCAGACTACTTAACGTTTTTAGAGCAGTGTTTCAAAGCGCTCGATATTGATCCGGCAAAGAGTGTTTTTTGGATGTACCCCAAGTTATTATGGGGCGAGCAGCTTATTAATCACTTTAAGCCTGCCAAAAAAGTCATGGATGTTGTCGACGACCATCGTGCTTGGCCCAACGTGAACGATACCAAGCGTAAGCAATTAAATCAGCATTATGAGGCGATGCTCAGTAACGCTGATAAAGTACTGACCAACTGTTTGCCAGTAAAATTATCGATGTATGAGTTTAACCAAAATATCGCACTCGTGCCGAACGGCTGTGATATCAACCCGCCTATTACGTTGCCCGAGTCTAACCAACATTACCAACGTATTGCCTCGCATAAAGGCCCTGTTTTGGGGTTTGTCGGCAATCTAGAGGCAAAAATTGATGACGTATTGCTGCGTCGATTATCCACCGAGATGCCCGATGCGCTAATTGTATTAATTGGTTCAACGCATGCTAACCCCAGCATACGCGCATTAGAAGCGCTTCCTAATGTCGTCATGACAGGTGTTGTGCCATACCCATATATAGGAGCCTTTGTCAGGTTGTTTACTGTGGGAATGGTGCCTCATAAGCGGATGGATCTGACCGAGAATATGAACCCATTAAAGGTTTATGTTTATTTAACACATCATGTCCCCGTGGTTGCGACAGACGTACCTAATATCGCTGTGTGTGATTACGTTTGGCAGAGTTCATCGCACGACGCGTTTATTAATAATGTTAAACAAGTCATAATTCAGCGCAGCCTTTTAAATAACGAAGTGTTTGATAGCTTTACTCATTGTAACAGTTGGCAGATGCGCCTAGCCGTAGTGACCGATAGTTTATTGGATGATCGAAACAGTCAATCAGCTAACGAGGATGCTAAGCCGAATTTGCTCAGATTAGATGGGCAGGAATCTAACGCATCGATTTTTGTCATTGATAAGTCTGCGTTAAGTGATAGTTTGAAACCCTCTGGAAAAAAAGTAGCTGCAATAGTATTTACAGATGAAGCCGAGCAGGCTCTTGACTCTGCACGCCTTTTTGCCCAGCGAGCTAACCATGAGTTGGATGTGTATGTGGTGCCTGTACATCCAAATGAAGAAAAAGATGTACTGCGGCAAATATTACGCTTCACGAGCTACCGTTACATTATGTTGGCAGATCAAAATGCGTTTCCTTGTCGAGACTGGCTTCAGTTTGCGTATAATGCGCATTTAAATAGTGATGGCGCTATTGTTAGAGCGGCTTCAGGCGGCAGCCTCAACGAAAAACACAACTACCTGTTCTCGTCATGCTCTGTATTGCGTGCGATGTTATCGGGAGAATCGGTCAAAGAGGTAACCGACGCTCGTTTTCTTGTCGCTGACCTAACGTTATCGACGGATAAAGGTAGCCCGAGTGATTCGACGCCGATCTCAGTGATTGATGTTAACTCACTTGCTTCTCCAGCCCCCCAGTTTGAGCGTGATATCTGTGTTGTAATGCCTTGCATTAACGAGCAAGAGGGTATCGAGGCAGCTAAGTTATTAAAACGTACCTCCGGTATTGACGCCGACTTTGTCGTAGCGCTCGATACTCAGTATCAGGGATTCATTAAAACATTAAACCAGACAGCGCGATTATCTGCGGCAAAGTATATAGTTTACCTCGCTGAAGATGCTGTGCCAGGTCATCACTGGCTCAGAACTGCGTACGAAAAGTTAGAGCAAGCGAATAAGTCGGTGTTGGCATTCAATTGTGGTAAGTGGCATGGTCGTATAGCGGCGTTTGGAATGGTCCGCAAGGATTGGGTATACCAGTACTACGGTGATTGCATTTTATACGAAGGTTATCGGTCGCATCGAGCAGACAACGAGTTGACGGTTATTGCAAGAGCGTGTGATCAATTTATTTATGCTCCAGACGCGATTCTGTTAGAAAATGATAAGCTCAAAGACTTTAAGAAGAATGAATCTGAAGCGAGCAACTTTACTGAAGAAGATAAAAACCTATTTAAAAAAAGGTTCAAAAATGGGTTTGGTGGACTCTTAGATTATTCGTTATATGAGGCCCTTCACGACGAATATTTACGTCGCAAAAAGTTTGCAAAGTCGCAAGCTGTTTTGGTGATTGAATGATAGCTTACTTCCTATTTACCTCGGCATCGAATTTGAGATGATTGATATCGGGCGTTGTAATTAGTAGCCTATTAAAAAATTTTCGACCACAAAGGTCAATTAAATACAGGTAGTTAGCTTATGCCAACAAGTGAGGAGTTAATGCGTGAAAATGCTGAATTGCGTGAAGAAAATGAGGCGCTTAGAAAGCAAATTAAACAGCAGGCAAAGGACAACGCTAGGCTGACGGCATTCTTAATTGAATTACCTGAACACTCCCCAGCATCGCGTTTGGTAAGCAGTGAAAATGATGCGCACGCGAAATCTTCAAACCGACCAATTTTTAGCAAAATAAAGAATGTTTTGAAAAAAAAGCAACCCGACAATAGTCTTCCATCGTCAGATGTTGAGTTGTTACGGACATCTGACTTGTTTGATGCTGAATGGTATTTACTAACTTATCCAGACGTAAAGCAGTCGGGGATTACAGCAGAGCTACACTACGTTATACATGGCTCACAAGAAGGAAGAGACCCGTCGCCTTATTTCAATTCTCGATGGTATCTCGGCTTTCATAAAGATGTTGCTCAACAGGGATTAAACCCTTTAGTTCATTATCTGCGCCAAGGAATAAATGAAGGTCGAGCAATTCAACCGAGTGATAAAGCTGACTCATGAACGCAATTGAAATACTAAAAGAGTCGGGTTTTGTTCAGCGCGACTGGTACATAAAAAAATACCCGGATGTTGGTCTATTGGGTATGCACCCTGCCGAGCATTACTACAAAATTGGTGCTCGGCTGGGACGAAACCCCGGCGTAAAGTTTGATACTGAGTTTTATTTAGAGCGTTACCCCGATGTTGCCGAGAGCGGCATGAACCCTTTGTTGCACTATATTTTGCATGGCGCCAAGGAAGGGCGACACTCACGTGCTAATAAGCTGGACGTGTTAGAAGATAAAATATGGTCGGGGCATGCCATCAGTGCATGTCGTGAACTTACCAAAGTGCTTGAGGATGAGCGCGCACCGATACAGGAACGCCATCTAGCCGCTTGGTCATTGGCGCGTTACCGTGCTTTTACTGGCGAGCATAACGAGGCGTTGACGTTGAGCTTTAAAATGGCTGAGCTATTGCCGGCAAAGCGGTTAGATAAAACACGTGTGTTGCTTCAAGCGAATAGCCAGTTAAAGCTAGAACAACCCAATGAAGCCGCGGCGATACTGAACGAATTTTTAGCCACCGACCCCGATGACCCTGATGCACGGTTAATGCTCGCCAATACGTTTAGCGATGATGATAAGCGGTTGTCGTGTATAAACGAGATGTATCAACGGCATGGTTATTTGCCTGTCACACGGATTGATGACCAAAAACCGCTTGGCTTTAATAACTTAACCTCAAAGCCTGATATACAGGAGGGTACAGTTGCGCCTGATGAACAGCGCGAGAAAGTGTCTATCATCATGCCGATTTTTAAAGCGGAAGAGCGCATAGAAATAGCGATCAACTCATTGCTGAACCAAACATGGCGTAACATTGAAGTGATCGCAGTTGATGATTGCTCACCAGACGATACGGTGGCAGTGTTAAACAGCATTGCTGCACGCGACCATCGCGTAAAGGTAATACAACAGCCGCATAACCAAGGTGCTTATCCTGCGCGCAACAGAGGCCTAAAAGAGGCGACCGGGAACCTTATCACCACCCATGATGCTGATGATTGGTCTCACCCGCAAAAGCTTGAGCAGCAGGTTAAGTTACTGCGGGCACAGCCCGATGCGCAGGGCGTTATACTGAGCTGGGTTCGCGCAACTGACGATTTGCACTTTACCATTAACTGGCGACCTTCGGACAGTATCATTCATTACAGCCACTCCTCGTTTATGTTAACGCGAGCCGCCGTATCGAGTATTGGAAACTGGGATGAAGTGCGTATCAGTGCGGATACTGAATACATTTGGCGTGCGCAGCACCGATTTGGTAAAGAAGCGATATTACACGGGCTTGCTGAAGTGCCTATGGCGTTTGCTTTAGATGATGAGAGTTCGTTGACACGTACTAAAGCAACCCACGTGAGTACCGTCTACTTTGGACTTCGCCAAGTATACCGTGAAATATGCCGTTGGTATCATAAGCAGGGCTTGGATCCCACTGCAAAAACGTCTATTCCTCAGGCAATGCTGCACAAACGCGGTGATCATCAGGTATTTGATACCGTTATCGTTGCCGACTTTTTAAGTAAACGAAACAGCCGCGATGTGCTTATAAAAGCGCGCATGCTTGCTGAGCGGGGCGAAAAAGTTGCGCTGTTGCATTGGCCGAGTTTTACAAGCAAACAGTATCGTTTTGCTAGCGAGTATTGTGAGTTACTCCATGAAGGGTTAGCCGAACCTATCGTTTTCGGTGATAAAGTGAGTGCCAAGTCGCTTATTGTTGCTGATTTTGAACTGGTTATTTACCCGGTTATTGCGACCCCAGAGTTTGAGAGCATTGAGTCTGCCGTGCTCTACGACCGTGGACGCTTGCCTGAAGGGAATTACAGAGATTCACTTGTTGAGCAGGCGAAGCAAGCGCTGAACGACACATTCAATATCGTAACAGACGATATTGAAGTCAAACCTATAAAAAAGAGTAGTTAAAGTGAAGTATAGTCTTAATACCGAATGTGACTTTAGTGAGCTATCGTCTTTAACCTATGTGATTGCGACTAAGCGTAGCGGACACCATGCTTTTATTGAGTGGATGTGTTCGCACTTGTCGGACTATTTGTATCTAAATAACGTCAATGTAAATCCCGATATCGAGCGGGATAAATATCAAAAACCACATATAGAAACAGATATCGACCTCGACTTTGCAGACGCTGACGATGACGTTGGAAATATTCACTATAAAGATGCAGAGGTTGAGCATTTAATGCTGAGCTTTGAAAACAAAGCGGTTAAAGGTGTCAGCCGTGCTGGGCGGCTTAACTCATTGGCGCATTTGTCGGAGCGTGAGTCGGTTAAAACAACAGCTGTTCTTTTTTTGCGTGATCCAATTAACTGTCTTGCATCCATTGCTCGTTACAACGAAGTTAATCCTAATTTTAAAGTATCGGTCGAACAACAAGCCGAAAAGTGGGTGGCACTGGCAAAAGACTTTTACGCGCCTGAACAAGTTGAAAATTTACTCGACGCCAAGGTAAAAACAGTGCGCTATAACGACTTTATTCGCAATAAAGTTAAAGTGGCTCATTTATTGGGAAATCATGTTGAGCAAAGCACACAGCGTATGTCGAGCTTATCGCGTTTTGGCGGAGGTGGAGACTCTAAGTTTGGTAATGCAAAGACAGATATGTCGGTTGAATCGCTTGAGTCTCGCTGGCAAATGCTTGCATCGCCTGCGTTATTAAAGGAAGTCTTTGATGATAACTCTGAGTTACGCGAACTCTCAAGACGATTTTATCAAGGCTCTAAGATGTCGGGAGCGATGAAGCTGGGTGTGGAAACGTTTTTAGGGTCGTTATGAACAAAAAGATATTTTATTTAATTCGTTACTCGGTGTTGCAAGATTCTAGGCAATGGAAGATTGCTCGGGATAATGACTACGAGCAATATAAAGCGGCGCTTTTTGATGATGAGCGATTGGCACTTAAATATCGCCTTTTTAGTCAGTTAACATTACCCAGCGTTGTGGCACAGCAAAGACCTGATGAAGCTGATAACCATGAGGTGATTTTGCTCACTTCGAGTGAATTACCGACTCACCGCTTAGCGGAACTTGAGCAACTCGCCAAACAACACGCCTGCTTGACTATTTTACCGGTCGAGCCTAACCGTAGTTTTGTTAGCGTAGCGAGTCACTATCTTAAACAGCAATTTTCAGCGGCAGCTAAAGATTGCGTATATTCAACGGTTCGGTTAGACGATGATGACATTCTGCATCGGCGTTTTGAACGCCGCTTACGCTTTTATACGGCGAAAATAAACCTCAACTATATGGTTACTTTTTCCCAAGGCTATGAGGCATTTTTGGATGGGCAACAGCATTACCAGTTGAGCCAAGCTATTGATCTTTATTATCCAAAGATTGCGTTAGGTCTCGCACAAGTGGGCTTTTATTCGGCCGAGCGTAACAAAATTATGGGTAGCAATGTACACGTTTACCAGTCTGGCAAACACACGACAGTTGACCAACGTTATCACTTGATTGAAGATAAAACGCCGAATATGTTCGTTAGAGTCAGTTATGACCTGCAAGATACGCAAGCCGAAGGCTTTAACAAACGTGTTCAATCAGCGGTTGCGACGGACCTTACGGCTTTGAGAAAACAGTTTCCGGAACTCGTGTGAAGCAGCTACTAAGCGCACTTTTTAACGAACAGCACTATAAAAGTGCATATGTTGATATTCGAGACGCAGGCTTTGATTCAACAGATAAGGCATTTCTGCACTATCTAAAGCACGGTCGGTTCGAAGGTCGATGGCCCGCAGCATTTCGTTCCGTCGACAACGCCCATGCACTGTGGAGCAGCAAAGCCGCACGTTCAACGTTGACTGACCTGATACAGCACTCTGGTGAGAATGATCAGTTGAGTGCTCAGGCTGATGCGCAGTTGGCGCGGTGGTTTTTAGCGCAGTACTACGGCTCTGTTAATGAATGGGACGCGGTCGTGCAGCTTCTCGGTAGCCTCACGCAGGCAGGTGGCTTGGCGTTATTGCGAGCGTTGGTACCACACCCGGGGCCATTTTTATGTCTTTTTAATGCCTTTCTACGTACTGAACAAATAGATGCCGCGCGAGCGCTACTCGAGAGTCCGCTTTGGCCGCTTGACCAAACGCTCTATCAACATGATCACGATTTAGCGCGTTCTATGCTGACTGCATCCACGCATGAAAAGCTTGCTGCGATTAACCGCATCTATCAATCGGCAGGTATTGCGCCGCTCACGAGCGATGCTACGACATTGAGCTTTGATACTGTATCTGCATCAAGCCATGGGTCACGTCCGCAGTTTTGGCAGCGTCAACCTAAAGTCAGCGTCATTGTCCCGTGTTATAACTGTGCTGATACGCTTGAAACTGCGGTGATGAGCCTTTGTCGACAGCGGTGGCACCGTTTACAGATTATTCTGGTGGATGACGCCAGTACCGATGCCACTTTTGAAGTCATGACGCATCTCGCACAACGGGATAAACGCATCGCGGTGCTGCAGCTCACTGCGAACGAGGGGCCTTATGGTGCGCGTAACGCGGGCTTAGGCATCGCGAAAGGGCAATTAATTACGACTCACGATTCGGATGATTGGTCTCATCCTGATAAAATTGCCTGCCAAGTTGAAGATTTACTGAGGCATCCGGGCGTTATGGCTAATCGCACTGCCTGGGTTAGAGCGGATAACGATCTCAACTTTAGTCGTTGGCGGCCGGAATCGAGTTGGATTTACCCGAATGTTTCTTCTTTAATGTTTAGAAGAGCAGTGTTCAAACGTTTGGGCTACTGGGATACGGTTAAAGCGGATGGTGATACCGAGTTTTATAATCGAGTGATAGCCGAGTTTGGCGCACACGCAGTCCGAGAAGTCATGCCCGCGGTACCGCTGGCGCTGGGACGAGTGGACACACGATCGTTAACACAAGCCAAGCCCACCCATGTCAGCAGCATGTTAGCTGGCGTTCGTAATCATTACCAACGTGCCGCAACGCATTGGCATCAGAGCACTCGGTCTCGCTATTTGATGCGGTATCCCCAACAGCGGGCGTTTTTGGCGCCTTTAACGTTGTGCCGTGGTACGCCTGCCGCACAACTTGCTAACGCGCTAGACCACCTTCAGACATCGCCGTTGTTTGATGCAGACTACTATCGTGAACGCTATCCAGATATTGTCGCTGCGGGAATCGATCCAGCGCTGCATTACTTAAAGTTTGGCGGTGGAGAGGGGCGTGACCCTTCGGCACGGTTTAGCAGTTCGGGGTACGCGTTTATACAGGCGCTGGCTTCCGATGAGAATCCATTAGTGCATTATTTGACACAGCTTGAGTCTGACAATGCTGTGGCGCAAACGCCTGAGCTTTTTATTGAGCAATCTGTAAACGACTCCTCGAAACCGACAATGATGGTGGTGGCGCATAGCACCTCGGGTAATGCCTTTGGTGCCGAAAAAAGTCTCTTGGATGTACTTGCCATGTTGGGTGAGCACTATCGATTATGGGTTGTGTTGCCGGGGGCTTTGAACTCGGCGTATGTGACGCAGGTACTACAGTTGAGCGATAAGCTCAGCTTTTTACCATTGCGTTGGTGGCAATCCACACGCACAACCGATACCTCGTTAGTTGAAACGCTTGCTTCTTGGATGGATGATGTCGATCAGGTTTATATCAACACGCTCACCTTACATGAACCCTTGTTGGCGGCTCAGCAGGCAAAGCGTCGTTGCACGGTTCATGTGCGTGAGCTACCGGAACATGATCGGGCGTTGTGTGATACCTTAGCTGCTTCTCCTGAATTAATTCGCAGGCACGTGCTGCAACATGCTGATGTCCTGATTGCCAATTCACGCGTTGTTGCGGATTCGATGCAGGCACCCGAGAAGACTTTTGTTGTCCCCAATGTGATACGCGTGGAGAACTACTCCGAAGCTCAGACTGACCTGCCGGACACCGCTGCCGGGCAGCCACTGAAGGTGGCTATGTTGAGCAGTAACTTAGCGAAAAAAGGCGTTAAGGATTTTTATCAACTGGCAGCGGCGCTAAAAAATGATGTACGATTTGAATGGCATTTATTGGGTCCTGAGACGGAAGATTTAGCCCATGCACGGCAAAGCTATCCGCACGCGCATGTAAACAGCCATGGGTATGTAGCGAATCCTGTGGATGCCCTCAAGCAGTGCGATGTGGTACTTAATTTATCTCACTTTCAGGAATCCTTTGGTCGCTCGGTGTTAGAGGCGTTTGCTGCAGGTAAATTGGTGGTTGTTTACGACTGGGGTGCTTTGACTGACTTAGTCAGTGATGACGCGGGCATTCGGGTGCCCTTGGGCGATCACGAGGCGCTTGCTCATGCGCTCGTAGCGCTTTATAACCAACCTGAGCAGATGCAGTCCTTTAGGCGCTGCGCGCTTAAGCGAGCAAAGCAGTTTGCGCCTGATATCGTTAAAGCCCAATTGCTGAGCGTACTGGCGCGATCGCACGAGTCGCATAATGAATAATAAGGATATGATGGACGTTGTTTTACATATTGGTGCGCCTAAAACAGGCTCGTCAGCTATACAGTATTTTTTACATGAAAACCGTACGCGGCTGTTAAAGCATGGCTATTATTACCCAGAACATAATTTTGACGAAAATAACGTTTCTGGGGGGCATGCGCACTTTGGTGCGGCGGTCGCCGCCAATGAGCTTGAGCAAGCCAAAGGTTTGTTTGAGCAATGGTTAAACGAAGCACAGCAACAGGGTGCCAAATTATTAATTTCATCTGAGGCGCTGTATCGTCACCCTGAACGGGTAAAGCAGCTGGTTAACGGTCACTCTGTAAGTGTATTGGCGTACTTTCGTCATCCGCTCGAGTCGTTAGTTTCTAATCACAATCAGTCAATCAAACGCCATTATTCGACACAAACGTTAGATGCTTTTTTATATAAGCAAGTGGGTGTCCTTAATCGGGGAGTCAGCGGACAGGTATTTTTTGATTGGGTTAAACACTTTGGCCGTGATGCGGTTTCGGTGCGACCTTATTTGGCGAGTTGCTTTGTGAAGCAGCAAATAGAGCACGACTTTTTACAGCGGCTGGGTATAGCGGGTTGGTCGGCGCGGCGCTTTAAACGCAACCGTGTTCGTATTAATACCAGTTATACCTATGGTGCTTTGGAGATTAAGCGCTTGCTCAATGGATTACTTGATGAGCAGACTCCGCAAGAGAGCCGACGCATCGATCGCACGTTACAAGCGTACGCAGATGCGGCAAACCGGCGCTCGGGTGATGTACCGCAGGTGGTTAGCCCTACCGTGTATGATGCGATCACCCATCGCTATCAAAATGCCTTGGAGCGAGCGCAAACGCAGTTGTTAGAACGTTGCACCGATGCGTTTTATAAGCCCGTATCGGTTGTCGCTGCGAAGGATGCGTTAACCCATCGGCAGTTGCCGGAAGTCATTGAGGTATATCAGTTTTTAGTTAAGCAGTTACCCGAGTTGATGAGCCAGCTACAGAAGCGGTTGCTTACACGTTTAAGCGAGCAGTATGGTAAAGACGCGAGCGAGCCGTTGCCGTATGCACTCCTTAAGCTTGCCGAGGTGATGGGTCTCCCTGTCCCAGAACCGACGTTGCAACCTGCGTTGCCGGCAACAACGATGGATACTTTTTTGTCAGATAAGTCGAACCGGGTTGATTATTTAATCGAGGTCGCCAAGCTGCTGGAGTCGCAAGATCATATAGAGCATGCGATTGATATCCTTGAGCAGGCTAAAAAAATTGCGGTCAGTAAAAATATGACAGGGCAGCGCCTGACGAGCATTGAGCGCTATCTTGGCAAGTACAGAGAGCGCCACGACGCGTCGGTGAAAAGAGTGATGGATGACGATGATTTTGCATCCGTGGACTCGTTGACAGAATAAGTACTGCTCTTTGTATTTTGCAGAGATAAAATCTAATTCGAACAATTTCTCACAATTTAGTACACTGGATTATATACTTAGAACTAGGGTAAAAAAGACCAATGAACGAAAAACGTTTAACCCATCTCAAGGCACTTGAGAACGAGTCGATTCAAATCTTCCGCGAGGTTGCGGCTGAATTTGATAACCCCGTGATGCTGTATTCAGTTGGAAAGGATTCTTCAGTGCTATTGCACTTGGCGCGTAAGGCGTTCTATCCCGGTAAGATTCCGTTTCCACTGATGCACGTAAACACCACGTGGAAATTTAAAGAGATGATCGAGTTCCGCGATCGCATGGCAAAAGAATACGACTTTGAGTTGATTGAATACATCAACCAAGAAGGCGTGGATGCCGGCGTTGGTCCGTTCTCTCATGGCAGTGCTAAACATACCGACATCATGAAAACACAGGCGCTTAAACAAGCGTTGAATAAATATAAATTTGATGCGGCCTTTGGTGGCGCGCGCCGCGACGAAGAAAAGTCACGCGCGAAAGAGCGTGTGTATTCCTTCCGTGATAAAAATCACCGTTGGGACCCGAAAAACCAACGCCCCGAGTTGTGGAATATCTATAACGGTAAAGTGGATAAAGGCGAGAGCATTCGCGTGTTCCCATTATCCAACTGGACCGAACTGGATATTTGGCAGTACATCTACCTTGAAAATATTCAGATTCCATCACTCTACCTGGCGAAAGAACGCCCTGTGGTTGAGCGCGATGGCACTTTGATTATGGTCGATGACGAGCGTATGCCGCTTGAGCCAGGTGAAGAACCCGAAATGAAGATGGTGCGCTTCCGTACTTTGGGCTGTTATCCGTTGACAGGGGCTGTGGAGTCGAGTGCCGCAACCTTGCCTGAAATTATTCAGGAAATGTTGCTGACCAAGACCTCTGAGCGTCAGGGCCGAGTTATCGATCATGATAGCGCGGGATCAATGGAGAAAAAGAAAATGGAAGGGTACTTCTAATGAGTCACGCATCACCCCTTATTGAACAAGACATTTTGGCTTATTTGCAGCAACACGAAAATAAAGAGCTGTTGCGTTTTATCACCTGTGGCAGCGTTGATGATGGTAAAAGTACGCTCATCGGCCGTTTGTTGCATGATAGTAAGATGATCTTTGAAGATCAGCTTGCGGCGATTACCGAAGACAGTAAGAAGTCGGGTACCCAAGGCGATCAAGTTGATCTCGCGCTATTAGTGGATGGTCTGCAATCGGAGCGTGAGCAGGGCATTACTATTGATGTTGCGTACCGTTATTTCTCGACCGATAAACGTAAGTTTATCATTGCTGATACCCCTGGCCATGAGCAATATACGCGTAACATGGCGACCGGTGCATCGACCTGTGACTTGGCTGTTATTTTGATTGATGCCAGCCAAGGCGTACAAACGCAAACCCGTCGTCACAGCTACATTTGTTCGTTGCTGGGTATTAAGCACGTCATCGTCGCCATTAATAAGATGGATTTGGTGGACTACTCGCAAGAGGTCTATAAGCAAATCCAAGACGACTATTTAAAACTCGCTGGCTCGCTTGAGATTCCGGATATTCGTTTTGTGCCTATCTCTGCGCTTAAAGGCGACAACGTCGTGAACAAGAGTGAGGCGATGGATTGGTTCCGTGGCTCAACCTTGATGGAATACCTCGAGCATGCCGAAATTGAGCGCGCGCAAGATACTGACCAGTTCCGCATGCCGGTGCAATTGGTGTGTCGTCCTAACTCCGACTTCCGCGGTTTTCAGGGCACCATCACCTCGGGCAGTGTGAAAGTCGGTGATACGGTACGTGCGTTACCGTCGGGCAAGATCAGCACCATTAAATCCATTGTGACTTTTGATGGCGAGCTGGAAGAAGCCTTTGCGCCGATGGCGGTTACCCTGACGTTAAATGACGAGATTGATATCAGCCGTGGCGATATGATCGTGCGCAAGGATAACTTGCCGCATGTTTCTAACCGTATGCGCGCAAAAGTGGTGTGGATGCATGAAAAAGCCATGGAACCACACCGCGAATACTATATTAAGTTCAACTCTAAGCTGACACGCGGCGAAGTGACTGCTGTTCATCATCAAATTGATGTGAACACCTTAAAAGAGAAAGAAGCCGGCAAGCTTGAGTTAAACGAAATTGGTTTGGTCGATGTGCATGTGCATGATCCTGTGGTGTTTGATGCCTATCAGAGCCACAAAGAGACAGGCGCGTTTGTGATTATCGATCGTATGACTAACGTCACCGTTGCGGCGGGGATGGTGGATGAAGCGCTGTCATCAGAAGAGGGTGAACGCGAGTCTACTGACTTTAGTGAGTTCGAGCTTGAGCTGAACGCTTTAATCCGTAAGCACTTCCCACATTGGGGTGCGAAGGATTTGCGCAACCTTTAATATCAGAAGAGACGCGCAACTATGGGTAATACCCTGGGATTGATCACACTGCTGGTTGTGATGGTCTGTTTATTGGTTCGCTACCAAACGCATTCGGTAACGGTGTTTGGTAGCGCCATGTTAGTGACTGTCATAGCAGGTTGGGTGAGCGCTGATGAGCTATTAGCGAATGCTGCGAACCCAGGGCTTGTCACCCTGATTATGTTAGTGCTTATCTCCTTTGCTCTCGAGAAAACCTCGTTATTGCGGCGTGTGAGCCGCTTTTTATTTACCGGCTCTGAATCTGCAAGTGTAATCCGTACTATCGGCGTCAGTGCGCTTGCTTCGTCAGTGCTAAACAACACGGCAGTCGTTGCGGCGTTACTCAACTCTGTACGCAATAACAAGCGGGTCGCAGCATCGCGGCTGCTTATTCCACTTTCATACGCCTCGATCCTCGGTGGCACTTTAACGCTTATCGGTACGTCTACGAATCTCATCGTGAACTCGATGTTCACCGATACCGGGCACCCGGGTTTTGGCTTTTTTGACTTCACGCTAGTCGGGCTTGCGGTAGTGGTGGGCGGTAGTATTACGCTGTTTATCGTAAGCCGGTGGTTGCCTAATGACGGCTGTCAGCAGAGCGATATTAAAGAGTATTATGTTGAGGCTGAGCTGGATGCCGATTCGCCGTTGGTTGGCAAACATGTTGATGATGCTGGATTACGTCATTTAGATGAGCTGTTTTTAGCCGAGATTGTCCGTAAGGGTGGGCAAGAGAACTTACGTCCTGTGGCACGTTACGATGTCTTGCAAGCGGGTGACAAACTGTTGTTTTCGGGTGACGTCACCAAAGTAAAAACCCTATCGCAATTTGAGGGCCTACGGCTGTTTGCCGATGATCACGGACTTGAGACACAAGAACTCACCGAAGTCATAGTAAAAGAAGAGTCTGTACTGATTGGAAAGACATTAAAGTCATCGGGATTTCGTGCACGCTTTGATGCGGCGGTAGTCGCCATCCGTCGCGAAGGTGAAGCGATCTCGGGTAAACTGGGTGAGGTGCAGCTGCAAGCGGGCGACTTTCTCTTACTGGCGACAGGCCCTGACTTTTCTGCGCGCACTAACATCACTAAAAACTTTTATGTGTTGAGCGGTGTTGAGCCTGATTCAATGCTCAGTGGCTGGCGCGAAAAGCTCACTCTTTGGGGTTTCTTAGGCGCAATTGCTGGCTCAGTCATAACCGGTGCATCCCTGTTTTATAGCATGCTGTTTTTATTATCTGCCTTGCTGATGACGGGTTGCTTGAATACCAACGAGATTAAACGCCGCTTTCCTATCGAAATTTGGGTGATTGTATCGAGCGCGCTGTGTTTAGCCGAGGCGATGCAGGCAACGGGAAGTGCACAGTTGCTGTCTGAGTGGGCACGGCAGACGCTAAGCGATAGTTCGCCTTATGTGCTGCTGGTGGGCGTGTTTTTGTTAACTTATCTGTTAACCGAAATAGTGACAAACAATGCCGCTGCGGCGTTAATGTTTCCCATCGCATACAGTCTTGCGACTGGCTTGGGTATTGACCCCATGCCTATCGTGCTGGGTGTTGCTTTTGCTGCTTCGGCGAGCTTTATCACCCCTTACGGATACCAAACTAATTTAATGGTATTTAACGCCAGTAATTATCGGTTGAAACACTTTGCTTTATGCGGTGTCCCTGTTGCGATTACTTATGTCATCTTAAGCCTTGTGTTCATCCCCTTAGTGTTCCCGTTTTACTAGGGGCGCGCTGGCGAGTTACTTGTCGAACGACAACCTAATATTAAAGTCCTCGTTATCGCGAGTGAGGTTAACGTTGTAGCACGGGTCGTTTTTAATTTCGGCTGACCACGTTGTTCGCATGTACTCTATTTCGCGTGCCTCGCGCGCCTGTTTTTCGGGCGTGTCATCTTTACCACGCGATTTTGATTCGTAATGGTACAGTTCGGCGTAAGGTGTCCAGATGTTGATGTACCCTAATGCTTGTACTTTTAAGCAAAAATCGACATCGTTAAACGCCACTGTAAGGTCTTGTTCGTTGAGTCCGTTTACGCGTTGATATATTTTTTTATTAACGAGTAAACATGCCGCTGTTACGGCGCTGTATTTTTGCACCGCCACTAAGCGATTCATATATCCGGGCGCATGACGTAAGAAAAACTTATGTGAGTGACCAGCAAGGCCCCACAATCCCATCACCACCCCGGCATGCTGAATGGTATTGTCATGATAGTAGAGCTTTGCGCCTACGCATCCGACATCTTCCCGTAGCGCATATTGTGCCATTTCGGTAAGCCAACCGGTGTTTATTACCTCGGTATCGTTATTAAGAAGGCAGACCCAATCGCCACTGGCGTGCGCAACGGCAAAATTATTAATCGCCGAATAATTAAAAGGCGCGTTATAGGCTAAGACTCTTACTCTTTCATCTTTGGTTATTTCGTCAAACCAAGCCAATGTGTCGGCTTCGCGACTTTGGTTATCGACAATGATGACTTCGAAATTAGTGTAGTTGGTCTTGTTTAATACGCTCTCTACGCAGGTTCGTGTGACTGCGAGTGCATCGCGGGTGGGAATAATAATACTGATCTTAGGCTGCTTGATGAGCTTAAATGACGCTTTAGTCACGCCAACCGAGTAGCCTGATTCTACCGTCACGTCTCCTAACCCTTGCTGTTGGTACCATTGCTTAACAAGTGCCTGTCGTGCTTGTGTTTGTGTGGCGTTTAACCAAATACTCTGGGTCGCTGGCAGGTGCTGTAATACCGCGCTTATATTTACAATGGTTTGCGACGATGAACGAATGTGACCGCCCACTAATAAGTTTAACAGTAGTAGGTGCGGTCGACGTTTTAGCGCTTCGTTATGACGAATAAGCTGCTTAATTACTGAGCCTTTTACCGCAAATGCCAAGTCAATATAGTCGTAACTCATAAAATAGTCTGCATCCCAGCTTGGCTTAAACTGTGGTTGGACGCGGCGCCCGTCGGCAAGGTAGTCGTGATCCCAGTAGATCACAGCCGCCTGCGGGTGAATTGTTACGGTTTCGTTGAATGCGCGATTAAATTGCCGAGCGTTGGTCACCTCATCACCGAGCGGTGTGTACCAATCCGACTCGCAGATATCATCAAGGTGTGCAAATGAATTGACTCGCACTTGATTAGATTGCGGTTGGTCTATTGCCAGTTTCGGCTCGGTATATAACCGCCAATGTTGATAAGGCTCGCACGTAATTAATTGATGGGTGAGTAGCGGTTGATATTCCTGCACTAACTTTTTAAGTGCGTGACTTGTTCCTTGCCGCTTTTGACGTGCGCGCGTTATGCGATAAATTTGCGAATGCTTTTCACCCGTGTTGGACTTTCTTTTGGCCACCGATTGCAACATAAAGAACCATGCTTTAGTGGCTGTTATCGCACGATGTTTTATCGCAAAGAGTGCTTTTTGGTTACTGAGCCCGGGGCTTTCGTCTTGCCACTCTAAAATTAAATGGCTGAGTGGATTATGGCGATAAAAGACCAGCGCTAATTTACGAGGTGATTCTTTAATCAGGGCGACGCTGGCAATATTGTCATTTTGGCGAAGGTAAAAGCTTATTTCGCCTTGCAGCTTTTTTAATGCTTCAGGTGTTTTAGCAGACACTGTGACGCGCTGCCAGCCGAGCTTTTGTGGTGCAATTGCAACGAGCTTAGCAACACCAGAAGTCAGTTTTAACTTCCAGCGTTTACTTTTTACTTCGAATTTTATAGTAGATTTAATTTTAATTCGTCTTTCCACGTTTTTATGACTTCTTGTTCAGCGCGCCAGTTATGCCTTGAAGTGGCTTGATGCGTTTTATTCTGAATATGGTAGCGAGACTGCTGGGCTGGATTATAACCAAAACCCATCGCACTTGGGCGGATGTTTGCGATTCTTTGATAATTCATCAACCAATCTAAACACGCAAATCCGGCGCTCGCAGGCGCTGCTAGCTTCTCTACACTTAACTGCCACGATGCTAATGGAATGCCTATAATCGGCACGTTAGTGTGTATGAGGTGTTGCCAGTTCTGCTGCCACCAAACCATGTTAGGTCCCGTGATGAGTATGAAACGCGCGTGCTCCGGGATAGTGCCTCGGAAACCGGGCGACATCACCCAGATATCCAATTTTTTACCGATACTTTTCGAAATATCGCTGCCATCCGTTGGAGAAAACTGGTTAAAACGAATCACTAAGTCGTGCGCGTCGATAAACTCGCCTTGGTCGGTACCGAGCAGATTAGGGCTATTGCCGACCACCACCACTGATTTCGCCTGATTAAGCTCGCTCTCGAGCGTATCGCGCCACGGTGTCTGTTGTGCGCGTAACGAAAGGGCGAACCGTCGGCTATGGGCAGGCACGCCTTGTGCCGAATGCGTATTATTTTGCAGTTCATCAGCCAGGTTATTGAGTTGGCGAATTTGATGTCGGGATAAGCCCTTTAATAAAAGTTTAACATAAGCTTGTTTTTGTAGCTTGTAAAGCAGGTGCGCTTCGCTTTTATTCAGGCTGTGACCCAGATTACGTAACATCACGGCGTACCGTAAAAACGTGCGCGCCGATTGTTTGCTCTGCCAATCGTGCTTAAATGCTTCGAGCACATGCGAGGAATAATCTCCCTCGGCGGCGGCTTTGAGCCAGTGTTGCTGTTTCATTGGTTTAACTTGCATGGGCAATAGATAGCAGATCTCGGGCATGTTGATCTGCATTATAAATGTCATTAATGAGGAAGCGATAATCGAATGCGTTTTTGCTCTTGAAACAGCGCTCAAGTGCCTTTAACCAGTCTTTGTCGCTGTTGGCGAGAATCACGCCTGCGTGCTCTAAACGCAACATATCCGGGATCGGCGTGGCAATAATTGGGCGTTGATAAAAGCCTGCTTCAATCGCCTTAAGTGCCGACTTACAGTCGTTAAAGACGGAATGTTCTAATGGTGCAATGTGCACATGCCCATCATTCACCACATGTGCATATTCACTAAATGGGCGTTTAGGCTCAAATATCAGTTGTGTTGGGTTACACTCTATACACTCTCGGATGCGCTGCTCATCGATGACACCGGTTATCTTGAGCTTGGCATTGGGGTGTTGGTTTAAAAACATCGCTAAAGGTGCGTAAACTTGCGCAAAGTCGCGATCGTGACTGCGTGTGCCTGGCAGATATTTAATGATAAACTCGTTAGGGTGCGCGGCGTTTATCTCTGCGTGCTGGCGTTGCCATGATACATGAGGTGAGTTTGGCAACAGATGCGCGTTTGCGTTTTTAACCTGTTGTTGCATCGCCTCGAGTAATGGCTGAGTGGATAAGGTAAAGGCATCAAAGTGATGCAGTGTTTTTTGGTGAGCGGCAAAGTTCTTTTGGGTTTGCTTGAGGCTCACTAGACCGTTCACGTAGCCGGGACTGAATTGCGCAAATTCGGGTGAAAATACTAAGTCATCAAAATCAGCGATTAAAAAGCTACGTCGCTTTTTTAGTCGACGGATAACGCGCCGCATGTGCCACCGTGTTCGCCAGTCGCGAATATGTGGGCGGTGGAATATAACAATATCGAAACGCTTTGCGCTGCGGGCGAGATCATGCAGGTGGATCAAGGTGACATCATGGCCTTGTGCCTCAAGCGCGAGCGCTGGGTTTTCACAGCGATAGATGAATGCAGGATCCTGTAGCATTTTGTCTTTTGCTTTGTTGCCTGCAACAAAAGCAATGGTTCGAGCGCTTTTTGACGATGGCAAAACAATGTCCTCAAACTTAGATTGATCTGCTATTTTGGTGTTCTTGCTAACAAAAGGGAAGTAAAGTTTGGAATCTCCTCAGTCGTCGCCGACATATTACACAACTTCGCGTGTCCTTAAAAATATGCCCCACCTCGCCGAGCTGCTAGGCGCGACAATTAATTACGCCGCTCCGCGGTGGTCGCGAGGAGTGACTTGCCCTGCTGAGGGCGTGTTGGCGTGGGGCTATAAACCCTCTGCCGCGAAGGCTCAGAAGTTAGCGGTTAAAACCGGCTTGCCATTAGTGCGGCTTGAGGATGCATTCTTACGTTCGGTGAAGCTTGGCTTTGAATCACCACCGCTTGGGCTCGTAGTGGATCACAGGGGTATGTACTATGACCCCAACTCAGGCTCTGATTTGTTTGCCTTGATTCCTCAAGCGTTGACCTCAAAGCAGACGGCTCGAGCCGAGGCATTAATTGAGCAATGGCGAACGGCACGGGTGTCTAAATATAACCATTGTCGATCACTGCGTGTTGACTACTCGGCTCCCTTTGTATTGGTCGTTGACCAAACTTACGGCGATGCATCGATTACTCGTGGCGGCGCAGATGCCGAACGGTTTAATGTGATGCTTCAAGACGCCAAAGCCCGCTATCCCGATCACAACGTTGTGATTAAAACGCATCCTGATGTGATATCGGGTACCAAACAAGGTCATTTTGATCCGAGCGTTCTTAAAAGTGATCCGCAGATTATATTAGAAGGGCGCTCGATACATCCGCCCGATTTGTTAGAGCGCGCTGATGCGGTGTTTTGTGTGACATCGCAGATGGGGTTTGAGGGGCTGCTATGGGGTAAACCGGTGTATACCTTTGGTATGCCGTTTTATGCGGGCTGGGGGCTCACCCAAGATTACCTTGATACACCTGCGTCGCGCTGTGCTGTCTCTCTCGCGCAACTGGTACATGCGGCATTGGTTGGGTATGCCCGTTATTGGCATCCAGAGCTTCAACAGGCGTGTGAAGTGGAGTCGTTAATTGAATGGATAGCGCGGCAACGAGATTATCGTTGTGCTTTTCCCACCCAGCTGCTCGCAGAACGCTTTCCGCGTTGGAAAAAGCCGTATATTGAACAGTATTTAGATGGCACGGACTTAACTTTTTTGCCGCGTCATGCTGAGCCTCCCGAGAATACGCCTTATGTGGGCTGGGGACGTAAGGCACAGGTAGCGCGTATTTCGGTTGAGGATGGTTTTATACGCTCGGTGGGGCTGGGGGCTGACTTAACGGCGCCTAAATCATGGGTGATTGATGACCTGGGTATGTATTACGATGCGACGCGGCCTTCGCGGTTAGAACATATCCTTGAGCATACAACCTTTAGCGAGAGCGAGCTGGCTCGCGCCCAAGCGTTACAGCACCGTTTGGTGCAAGAACAAGTGAGCAAATACAATGTGGGTGATGACACGTGGCAGCGTCCGAAATTATCAAACCGAGTGATTTTAGTGCCCGGTCAGGTTGAGTCGGATGCGTCGATTCAATTTGGTTCACCGCATTTAAAAGCCAATATTGAGCTGCTTGAGGCGGTTAGGGCTCGCAATCCTTCAGCGTATTTGGTTTACAAGCCGCACCCCGACGTTGTAGCCGGTTTGCGAAAAGCCGACCGAGCGCGACAACGACTTTATACGCTGTGTGACGCAGTTATTTTGACTGACAATATGGCGACGTTGTTGAGTAAGGTGGATGAGGTGCATACCATGACCTCGTTAACTGGGTTTGAGGCCTTGTTGCGAGATATTCCGGTAACGTGCTACGGACAACCATTTTATGCAGGTTGGGGGCTTACATCAGATATTTATCCGCCGCAAAGACGCACTCAAAAACGCACCCTGGTCGAGCTGATTGCGGCGACGCTCATTCGTTACCCTCGTTATTTAAGCCGCAAGAGTGGCGCGATATGTGAAGTCGAGCAAGCGTTGGATGAGATTGCGGAGGAGCGTATTTGGGCGCAAGATGCGAGTCATTGGGCGTCTCTACAGATAAAATTGAAGCGTATATTACTGAGAATTAAGCGATTTTAGTAAAGATGTATAAGATAATGATCATAATAAAAGGTTATTGAATGATACTTATGATTGGTGCATAGTGTTACCATACTCCATTACGTACATAGTCTTTAGAGCAAATAAGCCATTTAGCGGTTGGCTTGTGATGCAATAGTAATTTTTACACATTCATTGCAGCGACTTTAATGGAATATCCGCTATAATTGAGTAACATTTTCCGTGTGTAGCTTTGCGTTTGAGCACCTTGAGGTGATAACGCAACAAACAAAAATTAACAATGACTTGAGTTGCACCCGTTCTGTTACACATCGGTCAGTTTTAGCAAGGATTTTGAATGAGCATTGAGCATTGGCTCTCGTTGCCTGTTTGTTTCATCGTAACGGCACTTGCCATTAAGCATTTCAGACATCGCGCTCGCACTTGGGGGCTGGTTGATCACCCCAATGAGCGCAAACTTCATACCGATAAAACGCCACTTGTTGGTGGTCTCGCGATCTTTTTAGGCTTGTTATTTGCCTTTGGGGTGTGGGCGCCCGAACAAGCGACCTTCCGCTTTTTTATTCTTGCCGCCAGTTTAGTGGTTGCCGTGGGCATAGTGGATGATCGCTACGATATTAGTATTCGGATGCGTTTACTCGGGCAGGTGCTCGCAGCCACGCTGATTGTTATCTCTGGTGATGCACGCATTGATTCATTGGGTAACTTGTTGGGCAATGGAGAGATCCTATTAGGACCGCTGGCCGGCGGGTTCACTGTATTTGCCGTGGTGGGTGTGATGAACGCGTTTAACATGGTCGATGGTATTGATGGACTGCTGGGTTCATTAGTACTGGTGGCTGTAGCGGCATTTGCCGTGCTGTGTTTATCTGTGGGTAACAGTATTCTGTTTTTTGTCAGCGCGATAATTTTTGCTGCGTTAATTCCTTATTTGTACGCCAACATGAAACCCGAGGGACACAGCTGTAAAGTATTTATGGGCGACGCAGGCTCCATGCTACTCGGCTTTACGATATCTTGGCTGTTCATTATGGGCTCCCAGCCCGCGGGGCCACTCCCCCAAGTCATGGAGCCGATTACGGCACTGTTTTTTGTTGCGGTTCCGTTTTGGGATCTGCAAACGGTCGTAGCACGACGCTTAAAGCAGCGACGTAACCCATTCCGAGCCGATCGCCAACACATTCACCATCTTTACGAAAAAGCAGGCTATTCTAAACGGGTCACGTTGACCTCACTGCTGATTATCGGCAGCTTGATTGCAGGCGTCGGCATTTTCATGCAATTATTGTCGGTTTCGGAGCCTACTCGTTTGCTGGTGTTTGCCGCAATTGGCGGGGGCTTTGTTTATTTGACGAAGTTTTTAAAAGATAAAATGACTAAACAAACAAAATTACAACAGGAATAAAGGATACTGATGAAGATAGCAGTTGCCGGAACGGGGTATGTGGGTTTTTCTAATGCGGTCCTTTTAGCCAAACACCATCAAGTGACTGCGGTTGATATTGTTCAGAGCAAAGTAGACGATATTAACCAAGGGCGCTCACCTATTAAAGACCGCGATATTGATGACTTTCGTGCGCAAAATGAGCTGAACTTAACAGCCACGACGAATCCGCAAGCAGGTTATGCCGAAGCGGAATTAGTGATTATCGCGACGCCGACCGATTATGATCCCGACACCAATTATTTTAATACAAAGACTGTTGAGCAAGCGATTGCACAAGTCCGTGGGGTTAATCAGGACGCACTGATCGTGATTAAGTCGACTATCCCTGTGGGTTATACCCAGTCGCTTTGCGAACAACTCGGCGATAAGCACATTATTTTCTCGCCCGAATTTTTGCGTGAAGGCCAAGCCTTGCATGATAATTTGTACCCCTCGCGAATTGTGGTTGGCGACCGGGGTAGCAACGGTGAACTGTTTGCCAATCTGATGAAGCAGGCTGCGTTAATAAGCGATGTGCCTTGTTTATTAACCGACTCGACCGAAGCCGAGGCGATTAAACTATTTGCCAACACTTATTTAGCCATGCGTGTTGCGTATTTTAACGAGCTCGATACGTATGCCTCGACACATGGTTTGGATACTCGTCAGATTGTTGATGGCATTTGTTTGGATCCGCGTATTGGGAGTCATTACAACAATCCATCGTTTGGCTATGGTGGTTATTGTCTGCCGAAAGATACCAAGCAGTTATTGGCCAACTATGATGATGTGCCGCAGACAATGATTAAAGCGATTGTTGATGCTAATGATACCCGAAAAGATTTTATTGCGAGCGATATTCTCTCACGCAAGCCGCAACACGTTGGTATTTATCGCTTAGTGATGAAATCGGGGTCGGATAACTTCCGTGCCTCTGCAATTCAGGGCGTCATCGAGCGTTTACTCGCAAAAGGCACTCAGCTCACAATCTACGAACCTGAGTTTAAAGGTGACAAGTTTTTGAATGCCCACGTTGAAAAAGACTTTGAACGATTTAAAGCAACCTGTGATCTGATTGTCTCGAATCGCCGCGAACCGGCGCTTGAGGACTGCCGAGATAAAGTCTATACCCGAGATTTGTTTGGTTTAGATTGATCCGCTGATTTTAAGAGAAACGTTATGAATGTACTAGTCACGGGCGCAGCGGGCTACATAGGTTCGCATACCTTAATCGCGTTGCTCGAAGCCGGACATCGCGTGGTCGCGTTAGATAATCTAATTAATAGCAGCGCTGAGAGCATCAAGCGTGTTGAACATATTACGGCGGCGACGATTCCGTTTTATCAAGCGGATGTTCGCGATACTCCACAAGTAAGAGAAATACTTAACTCACACGCCATTGATGCCGTGGTTCATTTTGCCGGATTAAAAGCGGTAGGCGAGAGCGTTGAGCAACCGACAGCCTACTATTCTGCTAATGTCTACGGAAGCTTGAGTTTGGTCGAGGCAATGCATGCCGAGGGTGTCAAAACAATCGTGTTTTCATCTTCGGCGACAGTCTACGGCGAAGATGCTCCGGTGCCATATCACGAGTCGATGCCACGCGGTCGCACATCGAACCCTTATGGTACGAGTAAGGCGATGGTTGAGAAAATGCTGGAAGATATCCAGCATGCGCATCCCGACTGGTCGGTCTCTTTATTACGCTACTTTAACCCGATTGGGGCTCATCCTTCGGGTCTCATTGGCGAAGATCCCCAAGGTAAACCCAATAATCTTATGCCGTTTATTGCGCAAGTGGCTGTTGGGCGCCTACAGCAGCTGTCTATTTTTGGAAATGATTATGATACGCAGGATGGCACCTGTGAGCGCGATTACTTGCACGTTGTTGATCTCGCAGAGGGCCATAGTAAGGCGCTTATTAATGCCGCTAAACCCGGTGTTCATATTTATAACCTCGGAACGGGGGAAGGGACATCGGTGCTTGATATGGTATCAACATTTGAGCATGTTAATGGTGTGGCGATTCCGTATCAATTTGCTCCCCGTCGGGCGGGTGACTTGGCCGCATTTTGGGCGGATGCAACAAAGGCAGAACAGGAACTGGGCTGGCGCACTCAGTGCTCGTTAGAGGACATGATGCGAGACACTTGGCGTTGGCAAAAAGGTTTTCCGAATGGTTATCGAACACCTATGGAAGGTTTAAAGACGACAGAAGGGAACAGCTGATGACACAAATTAATGGCGCAGGCCTTACGTTGGATGTGGCGTTTCAGAATGAAAGTGTTGATGATCTGCTCAACACAATTAAGTTACCGGATGACTTCAAGTCGTTTCGTGAGCAGTTGATGCAGGGCACATACCTCAACCAAACTGAGCAGCGCCAAGTGGTGCATTGCTTGGAGCGGGCTGCCTCGGTCGAAGGTGAACGTGCAGCTGGGCGCGAAAAGTTTAATAACATGGTGCATCAGCTACGCGGCGGTGAATGGCTCGGCGCCACCGGCAAGCGTATTACTGCGGTGGTTAACGTAGGCGTGGGTGGTTCGGATTTAGGCCCTAATATGGGGGCCTTTGCGTTAAAGGAGTTTGATGATGGCCATTTAGAGGGCGAGCATGCGTTAGATGTGCATTTCGTATCTTCTATGGATGGTGGCCAGTTATATGCGGTGTTACCGATCATTGATCCTGAGACGACCGTGTTTATTGTAGCGTCTAAGAGTTTTGGGACAATCGATACGTTCGCGAATATTGATACGGTTCGGGCGTGGGTTAAACAACATTTTTCTGAGCAGGATTGGCTAGAACACCATGTGATTGGTGTGTCATCAAACCAGCAGAAGATGCTTGATTATGGTATTCCGCTGCCTCATCAGCTGCCCTTCGATGAAGGCGTTGGTGGTCGCTTTTCGCTTTGGTCACCGATTGGTTTGAGTATTGCGTTGAGCTGTGGGTTGCATACATTTGAGCGTATGTTGGCGGGGGCACGAGCGATGGATGAACATTTTGCCACGGCACCCGACCATGAAAATATCCCGGTGCTGATGGCGTTATTCGGTGTCTATAACCGAGAGCAACTGGGCATCAATAACCTTGCAGTGCTGCCTTATGACGGTCGTTTGCGTATGTTGCCGAATTATCTTCAGCAGCTTGATATGGAAAGTAACGGCAAGCAGGCAACAGCAGATAATAGAGCGATTGATTATGCTACCGGACCGATCATTTGGGGCGGTTTTGGTCCCAATGGTCAACACGCGTTTTTCCAACATTTACATCAAGGCTTTGATCCATTTGCCGCTGATTTTGTGTTGGTACTCGAGCGGGACGCGCCTGGGTTCTCGCACCAGGTTGCAGATAAACTCGCTGAGCAACAGCAGCTCTCGGTTGCTAACTGCCTGGCGCATCGCCAATTGATGAAGTTTGGTGATACGAACACTGAGTCACCGCGTGACCATTATCCAGGCGGTCACCCATCGAACTTACTCATGATGCAACAGCTGACACCAGAGACCTTTGGCGCCCTAATTGCTGCATACGAGCACAAGGTGTTTACTCAAGGCATTTATTGGCAACTGAACTCGTTTGACCAACCCGGTGTTGAGAAAGGTAAAAAATGTGCCATTGATATACTGGCGGCGTTGAACTCTAATGACGCGCCTCAGTTTGATGCATCGACCAACGACATTATTAAAAAGGCGCGTAATGGACACTAATATTGTTTGGCATCAAGCGGCGGTTTCGCACCACGAACGTTGTGAACAAAAAGGGCACCAGCCGGCTATCTTGTGGTTTACGGGGTTGAGTGGTTCGGGTAAGTCGACCATCGCTAATGCCGTTGACCGCATGTTATTTGAGCGTGGCTGCCATACCTATTTATTGGATGGTGATAACGTGCGCCACGGCCTAAACAAAGATTTAGGTTTTGATGATGACTCACGTATCGAGAATATTCGCCGTATTACTGAGGTGGCTAATTTGTTTGCCGATGCGGGGCTTTTGGTGAGTACTGCATTCATCTCGCCCTTTGTGTCAGATCGTGCACACGCACGTGAGCTGGCGGGTGACCGTTTTATTGAGGTATACGTTGATACACCGTTGGAAATTTGCGAGCAACGGGATCCTAAAGGCCTGTATAAAAAGGCACGTAAAGGCGAAATCCCTCATTTCACCGGAATCTCATCGCCTTACGAGGCGCCGGAAGCGGCGGAAGTTCACCTAAAAACAGCCGACATGTCGATCGAAGCTGCAGCGACACAGGTTGTCGACTACCTTACTGTGAATGGCTTTATACCGAATCAATAATTAGCAAGGAATGTTATGTTCAAGAACGATTTACTCTCTATCGCCCGTGAAGCAGGGGCGGCGATTATGGATATTTACCAGAACGATGATTTTGGTGTTGAAGCAAAAAGTGATGACAGTCCGTTAACCAAAGCTGATTTAGCCGCTCATCGGGTTATTGTTAACGGGTTAAACAATCTTGAAACCGCGTATCCAATTATTTCTGAAGAAAGCTGCGATATTTCTTGGACGCAACGCAAGAACTGGCATCGCTACTGGTTAGTTGATCCATTAGACGGAACCAAAGAGTTTATTAAGCGTAATGGTGAGTTCACCGTTAATATTGCGCTGATTGAGCATGGTGAACCGATTATTGGTGTGGTGTACGCACCGGCTAAAGATGACATGTATTATGGCGAGCGCGATTGCGGCGCGGAGCTTAATGGTGAGGCGATCTCGGTCGCCAAAGATGAGCCTGAGACCTTACGTGTTGTTGGTTCGCGTTCCCACCCTTCTGAAGAGACGATTGCCTGGTTAGAACAACAAGGTAAGCCCTATGAGTTAGTGCCGATGGGCAGCTCGTTGAAGATTTGTTTGGTTGCTGAGGGTAAAGCAGACGTGTATCCGCGCTTGGGACCGACCAGTGAATGGGATACCGGAGCCGCTCATGCAGTGCTTAATGCCGCGGGGGGAATTGTTACTGAAGTTGATGGTAGTCCACTCAAATATAATCAGAAGGAATCGTTCTTGAATCCTTATTTCATCGCTAAATCAGTAACTTAAGATAAAGACTACTCCGTTAACATCGCTTTGTTAACGGAGTGTTTACAAACTGTTACATTTTGTTGGTTTTTCTTGTTACCAAATTTTAACAAATTCATGTAGCATCGGGTGTCTGGGTAAAAACATAACAATGAGGTTCCCATGACAACCAAATCTTTTAAGCTGGCCACCCTGTCAGCAGCTGTAATGTTCGGTCTGACTGCCTGTGGTGGCGATGATGACACTAATTACGCACCTGAAGTCAGTGGCGATAATGTCGCCGTTGCTCAGCAGTGGTCGCCGGTTTCCGGTTCTGTGACCGCTACTGATGCGAATAATGACAGTCTTACGTATAGCGCAAGAGTTGTTGTTCCAGAGGATTCTGAAACCCCCGGAACGGTTTCTATCGACAGTAGCGGTCACTTCACTTATTTCCCTATCACGATGGATCCTGCCACCATCGAAATTTCTGTAAGCGACGGTGAAGCAACCACTACTGCTCAAGTAATGATTGAGAGCGTTGAAGGTGATCCGCTGGCTACGCAGCAGTGGCACTTACGTAACACTGGACAGCTGGCTTATGCACAAAGCCAAGCCTTCTTCGATTTCTTGATCAACAGTTTCGGTTACACTGAAGAACAAGCGTATGAGCTGTTCCAAGATGCGACCGTTTCTCAAGCCGGTAACGACATGAATATCGCTGAGGCCCATGCACAAGGCGCATTTGGTCAAGGCATGATCGTCGGTGTTGTAGACTCAGGCTTAGAACTCAATCACCCTGATTTGCGTGCCAATATCGCGGCGAATAAATCACTGAACCTGATCAGTGGCGCTACAAACAAAGGCGACCCGACGAGCTCAAGTGTGATGGGTGACCACGGTACGTCTGTCGGTGGCTTAATTGCAGCGGCTGCGAACAACGGCCTGGGTGGTCGTGGTGTAGCGCCTCAGGCCCACATTTTTGGTGTGAACTTCCTTGGTGGAGGGGACACACAAACCACTTTAAATCGCGGTTTGAGCCATGGTATCCCGGGTAGTGGTATCAGCGAAAACGATCCTATCATCGCTTACAACCGCAGCTATGGTATTTCGGTTCCATTCGCTTTGGCATGGTCAGCGACTGATGAGTCATTTGCGACTTATACCATGCTTGGCTTGCGTGGTGGCTTAGGTGCCGTGAACGTTAAGTCTTCAGGTAACGCGTTTAATGATACCGGTAGTGCGGGCTATTTCTCAGACATCTGTGATGCAACGGGCGCTACTGAACTCGGCTTAAGTTGTATTAATGGTAACTTTGACCCAAGCAACGGTAGCTTCTTCAACGTGTCTGTTGCGGCGGTGAATGCCGATGGCACGCACACCAGCTACTCAACTGCAGGCTCAAACGTATTCGTATCAGCGCCGGCGGGTGAATATGGTGAAATCGAACCTGCGATGATCACGACTGACCAATCAACCTGTTTACAGGGTTATTCAAGCTTCCCTTATGGTGATTCACTTGATGGCCAAGTCGGTGTCCCTGGTTACTACGCAGGCATCCAGTCGTTTAACGCACCGGGTCACCCAGACAACGTATCGTGTGATTACACCAGTACCTTTAACGGTACATCATCTGCTGCGCCGAACGCGTCGGGTGTTGTGGCATTGATTGGTTCTGCGAATCCTGACCTGAGCGCACGTGAAATTCGCCATATCTTGGCGAGCACGGCAACGGTTATTGATGCAGACGATCCAGGTGCAGTGCTGACAGTCGGCGAAGGCGAGTTTGTTGCTGATGCAGGCTGGGTTGAAAACGCAGCAGGTTATAACTTTAACCTGAAATACGGCTTTGGTCGCGTAAATGCGGGTGATGCTGTCGCTATGGCAAAAGAAATGACTGCAGGCGCTTTGGGTCCATTATTGACCTCAAACTGGGTTGACGTTTCTCCAGAAGCACCGGTTGAAGTGCCAGATAACGATCCGACGGGTGCCTCTTACAGCTTCGAAATGGAAGCCGGTATGACACTTGAAGGCTTGGAATTCCAATTAACCGTTGCTAACGATGACTTCGCAGGTTGTGCTTTATCAACAGCGGGTAACGACTTGGCCGTTGAGGTGACTTCACCAGCGGGCACTACCACACAACTGTTGACCGGTCGCCAAGCCATTAACGTGGGTGCGGACGGTTTCTGTAGTCAGTATATTCTAGAAGATACACGCTTCTTAGCGAATGCGTTCTACGGTGAAGATGTTGCAGGTACTTGGACTATCCGTTTAGTCGATACCAATGGCGAAGACTTAATTGCTGATGGTCGTGCGGTAGGCGGTGTATTTGGCGACACGTTCGCTAACAACACGACACCTTCACGTCTGGAAGCTGTTTCAGTCCGTGCATTTGGTCACGAATAATAGAGCGCTAGGAGATTATTATGAATAAGGTATTTTTAATTGCAGCAGTCGCTCTGGGTGTAGCATCGACCAGTGCTATGGCACAGGATGATGGTAAATTGCCACACCGTTCTAAGGCGGAAGCGCCTGCCAAAGCATTTAACGTAGGTAATGATTACAAAACCTATCGTTTTACTAAGCTGCCTGAGGGCGCTGACCCAGTGCTTAAAGGTCGCAGCGATGCATTACTTGCTGGCACAGAAATGACCAATAGTGTGACTGGTAAGCCAGCTTTTGTATCTGGTGTTATTTCAGTACTGATGAACACCTATGATGCAGACAGCGTTGCGAATCAGCTTGGATTAACAGTTGAGCGCGTGTACCCGCGTTTAGACTTAGTACTTTTCAAGGCCGCGGAAGGCACTGAAATGCTGTCGTTACGCGAATCCATTAAGGCAGTTGAGGGCGTTAATGGTGCAGACATTGAAATCGTCGAAGAACGCATGACGGCAGATGTATTGAGATAATGTGACAACAACACTGTACAGCGGCTCATAGAGTTTTCCCTGGTGTTTTGAGTGGCTATACATACATTTGTCATATTTTCTCTGCTAAGATTGGCCCCATTATTCGTTAATGGGGCCATTTTTGTATGAAGCGTTCTATTTTAACTGCCGCGCTGGCATTATCTTTCTCTGCAGGTTCTGTATCTGCTCTCGCAAACGATCACAGTGATGATCCAAACATCATCTATATTATCGGTGATGGCATGGGCTTTGAGTATATCAGTGCTTATCGCTATGCGATGTCGGATCTTGAGACGCACACTGTTGCACCGATTGAGTTTGATGCGATGCTTACGGGTGCTGCGACTACCTATCCTGAGGATAAGACATGGGTCACTGACTCTGCCGCTGGCGCGACCGCGTTAGCGACGGGCGAAAAAACCTATAATGGCGCGATTGCGGTCGACAACGATAAGCATCCGCTCAAAACCATTATGGAAATGGCGAAAGAAAACGGCTGGGCAACGGGCGCTGTCTCTACTTCGCAAGTTAACCACGCGACACCCGCATCGTTTTTCAATCACCATCCTTCACGTTATGAGTATAACGAGATCGCTGACTTGATCGCTGAGCAGGTGGTCAATGGCAAACCTTCGTTTGATGTCTTGCTAGGCGGCGGACGCAGCTACTTTGAGCGTGATGATAAGAACTGGTTTGAGATCCTGCCTGACTATGGCCTGACCATCACCACTGATTTGAACGCTTTAGATGAAATTGACGAGACCCCTGTGTTGGGCGCGTTTGCACCCAAAGGTCTACCATTTGCGATTGACGGTGATGTAGATGCCTTAGCAAAAATGACCGATGCGGCGCTGCGTTTGCTCGAGCCAAAAGAGGGCTCATTTGCGTTGATGATTGAAGGCAGTGAGATTGACTGGTGTGGTCACGCGAATGATATCGCCTGTGCGATTCACGAAATGGACGGCCTGAACCGTGCGCTTGAAGTGGTTCGTGATTTCCAACAAAAGCACCCTAACACCTTGGTTGTGATGACCGCTGACCACTCGACTGGTGGCTTAACACTGGGTCGTGATGGTGATTATGCGTGGTATTCGGACCGTGTGATGAAGATTGAATCGTCAATTAGCGCAATGGTGTCAGATTTACTCGAGATGGATTCTGACAAGTGGGCTACCTATGTTGCTGACAAGGTCAACTATGAGCTCACTGAAGAGTATGTTGATGAGCTCATGGCTGCGGCTGATGAGAATGAAGAAGACCGCAAAGACGCATTGCATGATGCCTTAGTGTACATTACGGGTGACATCACTGGCACTGGCTGGACATCAAGTGGTCACACGGGTGTTGATGTTCCCGTGTTTGCGCGCGGTCCTCAGAGCGAAGCATTCCGTGGTTACATGGATAATACCGATATTGCTAAAGCACTGATTAACATCGTGAAGTAAGGGCTGTTAAACACCCCAATATAAAGCCGCGCATGCGTTGAGTATGTGCGGTTTTTTTGTAAATAATTGCTATATAGACTTGCAAATGAGAACCGTTCGTATTTAAATGGGTTATCCGTTGAGAGGGGGTGACTATGAACGTGTTCCAACAGCAAGAATTACTATACCAACAATTGCGTCAAGGCTCGGGATATTTAAAACGTGCCCAGTGGCAACATGCATACTCAATACTCAATGATGCGCAAGCAACAGCACTTGAGTTGTCCAATATCAATTGGTTTGCTAGCAACGCACAGCAGCACTATGCCACGGCCGTCATGCTGACTTGTGGTGCCTATGTGCATTTAGATGAGTTCGATAAGGCAAGCGCACTGATTCAAACCGCAACCCGGCAATTTGATAACTGGCTTAGCAACAGTTCAGTGAGTGAGACGCGCACTACGTTGTATGCGTGTCGTGCACAGCTCATTAAGGCGTGTCGGCATGTACATCAAGTTGCCGCGCTCCAGATACAAAAAAGCCGCACCTAAATCGTGCGGCTTTATTATGAGGCAAAGCGCTTAGAATGCGTACTTAGCCATAAATTGAACGCGGTTTAAGTCGCCATCAATACCTGCTTCGGTTTCACGCTGTGCTTTCGAGATTTCAGCACCAAAGGTCAGGTTAGACGCTGCGCTGTACATCACGTTAAACGCCAAGCGTTGCGAGAATTCTGTCGCACTGCCACCGACAAGGGTTTCTGGATTATCGGCCCAGCCACGTGAGTAAATCACGTTAGAGCGGATCTTGTCTGTCCAGAAATGGCGGTACGCAAACGAGATACCGGTTGAGTCGATCGCTTCTAAGTCACCGTTGGCATCGATTACCGCACCGTTCCACTGGTTAAGCGCGAGGTAACGACCTACACCTGACCCCGTGGTGATTGATGCGCGAATATCGTCCATGCCAAAGCTGTATTTCGCACCAAAGCTCACACCATAACCAAACTCAGTTTCATCATCGCCATCACCATTGACGTCGTAAGTTAACTGACGAAGTAATGTTGATGCCTGCCAAGTGAGGTTGTCACTTTTGCCAGTGTATTTAAAGGTGATATCTGGTACGAAACCATCGCTAGAAACAATACGACCATTACCGTTTGCTAATGTATCGGTGACGGTTGTTTCTGGGTTCTCAATTGACATGCTGAAGCCGCCAGAGGTATAGCGGATCTGTGCTTGACGGTTAAACACGATACCGTCGGTGACACCGATGAAGTCAACGGATTCACCCAAGATGTTTAAGTCTTGGAAGTTTGACCAAGTCTGACCAAAGGTCCAGTTTTTATACTTGATGAATGCGTGACGCAAACGTGGGTTGTACGAGTTTGAGATGCGCTGGTCACCGTCAGGTGTCAGCTGGAAATCCATCTCAACATGACCTGTCAGTACTTCACCGTTATCAAGTTCTGTTTCAGTACTTAGGAAAAAACGTGATTCACGTGCACTGAAATCAGTCACCATATCATCGCCATTGCCGCCGACTGGCGTCAGGCTTGGAATATACTGTTGGCGCGCAATGCTGCCACTCGCTGGCGCTTGACCATCTGTGTAGTCAGAAACCATTAAGTCGAGTTTTACGTATCCACCAAAAGATACGTCAGTGTCTGCTGCTTGTGCGCTGATTGAGGCGGTACCTAGTGCCGCCGCGATAGCCGCAGATAATGCAATAGATTGTGTAGAGCGTGCTTTTGCCATGGTGTTCTCCCGTGTGAAAGCCGTCGTTATTGTATTATTCACGCCAGTAATTCTCGGTAATTGGTCAGTTTTTAGCAATCTAGACTATGGTCTAATAGTGTTAATAAAGTGTAGTACGTAAAACAGTTACCATCTTGCGAATAAAGGAGGAAGAGGTAATGTCGCAACTGTACAAAGTTCCAGAACATATTAAAAACACTGCGAAAATTACAAACGACGATTATTTGGAAATGTATCAAGCGTCGATTAAAGACCCAGAGGGTTTCTGGCGTGAACAGGGTAAACGAATCACGTGGTTTACTCCATACACCAAGGTAAAAAACACCTCTTTTAGCCCAGGTAACGTTGATATCAAATGGTATCAAGATGGTACATTGAACGCATGTTACAACTGTATCGACCGACACTTAGCGGATAAAGCCGACAAAACGGCGATCATTTGGGAAGGTGACGACCCAAGTGTCGATAAGCACATTACTTATCGCGAGATGCATAAAGAAGTTTCACGCTTCGCTAATGGATTGAAGAAGCTGGGCGTTGGCAAAGGGGACCGCGTGGCGATTTATATGCCCATGGTGCCTGAGGCGGCATATGCCATGCTAGCGTGCGCGCGGATCGGTGCGGTGCATTCGGTTATCTTTGGTGGCTTCTCCCCGAATGCCATTGCTGATCGAATCAACGACTGTGGCGCGAAAGTGATTATCACCGCCGATGAGGGACGTCGCGGTGGTAGTACCATTGGTTTGAAGAAAAACGTTGATGCGGCGCTTGAAGGTGACGCCTGTCCGACACTGGAACATGTTGTCGTGAGCCGTGTTACAGAAGGTTCAGTGAATTGGACAGATGGTCGCGATGTATGGTGGCATGAACTCATTGCGGATGTCAGTGAAGAGTGTCAGCCAGAAGTGATGGATGCCGAAGACCCGCTCTTTATTCTTTATACATCAGGCTCGACCGGCAAACCGAAAGGCGTGGTGCACACCACGGGCGGCTACATGGTGTGGGCGTCCATGACACACGAATATGTATTTGATTGTCACGACGACGATATTTATTGGTGTGCGGCAGACGTCGGCTGGATTACCGGTCACTCGTACATTGTTTATGGTCCTTTTGCTAACGGTGCAACCTCGTTGATGTTCGAAGGGGTACCGACATACCCAGGTGTGGGTCGCATTGGTGAGATCGTCGATAAACATCAGGTATCGATTCTTTACACTGCGCCAACGGCGATTCGTGCGCTCATGGCGAAAGGCGATGAAGCCGCGAAAACGTCAACGCGTAAATCGCTGCGTGTGCTAGGTAGCGTTGGTGAGCCTATCAACCCAGAAGCGTGGGAATGGTATCATAAGCGTATTGGTAACGGTGAGTGTCCGATTATGGATACATGGTGGCAAACCGAGACCGGTGGCATCATGATCACGCCGCTACCTGGCGCTACGGATTTGAAACCAGGCTCAGCGACACGTCCATTCTTTGGCGTAACACCGGCTTTGGTTGATGGCGAGGGCAATAAACAAGAAGGCGAAGCAGAAGGCGGGTTAATCATCGAAGACTCGTGGCCAGGCCAAATGCGCACCCTGTGGGGCGATCACGAGCGTTTTGAACAGACCTATTTCTCGACCTACAAAAATGTCTATTTTACCGGTGATGGTGCCAAACGCGATGCAGATGGCTATTACTGGATTACCGGACGCGTCGATGATGTCTTGAACGTTTCGGGTCACCGTTTAGGTACCGCTGAAATCGAAAGCGCCTTGGTCGCGCACAGCGCCGTCGCCGAAGCGGCCGTGGTAGGCTTCCCTCACGATATCAAAGGGCAGGGCATTTATGTGTACATTACGCCAGTGGATGGTGTTGAAGTCACTGATGAGCTGACTAAAGAAGTGCGCAATTGGGTGCGTTCAGAGTTAAGTCCGATTGCTACGCCGGATATCTTACATTGGACAAAAGGTCTACCTAAGACACGTTCAGGTAAAATTATGCGTCGTATTTTGCGTAAGATTGCAGCCAATGAGTTCGATAATTTAGGGGATACCTCTACGCTTGCCGATCCAAGTGTGGTAGATTCTTTGATAGAACATCGCAAGAATCAATAACCTAAAGGGCTCATGGCAAAATTCCTCATAGCAGATGATCACCCATTGTTTCGCGAGGCGCTGCAAGGCGCGCTCGCGAATCATTTCGAAGAGTTGACACTGCGCGAAGCTGAAGACTTGGATTCAACGCTGGCAGCGCTCAACGAAGACGATGATGTGGATCTCTTGCTATTGGATTTGCATATGCCGGGTAGTGGCGACCTGTATGGTCTTATTCGGGTGCGGGAAGACTATCCTATGCTTCCCGTTGCCATTATTTCAGGCTCCGAAGACGCCTCGATTGTCGCTAAATGCATCGGCTTTGGTGCGCTCGGCTTCATTCCTAAATCCCTGCCTTCAGCGCAAATAGCCGAAGCGATTAGTACCATCCTCGATGGCGATACCTGGGTACCAAAAGATAATCGTGACCGACTCGATGGTATTTCGAACGAGGATCAAGAGCTGGCGCGTAAGGTCTCTGAATTAACACCCCAACAGTACCGCGTGCTGCACTTTCTGCACGAAGGTCTTCTTAATAAACAGATTGCGTATCAGTTAAATATCACCGAAGCGACGGTCAAGGCGCATATCACTGCTATTTTTCGTAAGCTTGGGGTTTATAGCCGCACACAAGCCGTCCTCGTCGCGGAGCGTTTGCAATTGTAGACTGCGCACCATGCGCGAGAAAACCACGATGCAATTACAGAGGACTCACCCATGACTTGGATACTCGTACTGGCCTCACTACTTTATGTTGTGTTTCTATTCGCCATTGCGAGTTGGGGTGATAAAAAAGATTCATGGGCGAATAAGCTGAGTCACCGTCCGTTTGTCTACGCGATGTCCCTTGCCATTTATTGCACTAGCTGGACCTATTACGGTGCAGTAGGCAACGCCGCTGTGGATGGCTGGGCATTCCTTCCTATTCTATTAGGTCCAATTTTGTTGTTTACCTTTGGGATCCGCGTCCTGAAAAAGCTTGTTTCGGTGAGTAAACAGCAGAATATTACCTCGATAGCCGATTTCATCTCTTCACGGTATGGCAAAAAACGGCGTTTAGCGGTGGTGGTCACCTCGATTGCCGCGCTCGCGATTGTGCCTTATATCGCATTACAGCTCAAAGCGGTGGGCTTGAGCTTTGCGGTACTGACTGAGAGTGACTCCATCACCAGTCAGTTCTCGTTAAAAGAGCTTGGAGCAGCGGCTTTGATGGCATTGTTTGCGATGTTATTTGGTACACGTCATGTCGAGGTGACAGAGTACCGCAGCGGAATGATGTTAGCGATAGCCGTTGAGTCGATGATAAAACTGACCGCGCTGACAGCCGCGGGTATATTTGCGTGGCACTTGCTTAGCGAACAGCCGAGTTTTGATTGGACGCAAACGTTTTCATCGACTGTGAGTCCACACTGGAGCCTGGCAAGTTTTGGCTCCTTTGAGTTTATCGTACAGACCTTTATGGCGGCTGGGGCGATTTTATGTTTGCCGCGTCAGTTCCATGTGGCGGTCGTTGATAACGTGGATATAAAACACTTGGGCACCGCGCGCTGGGGCTTTCCTGTTTACTTGGGGCTCACCGCGTTGGCGATAGTGCCCATCGCGTTGGCAGGCAGTTTACTACTGCCCAACTATCAAGATGGCTCCACGTTTGCGTTGCAACTTCCACTATTAAAAGACCAGCTTTGGCTCTCGCTGATTATATTTATTGGCGGTATTTCGGCCGCTACGGCCATGGTGATTATTGCATCGGTGACGCTCAGTACGATGATTACCAACGATGTCATTATGCCTATCTTATTGCAGCGCGAATCGCGGTTACCCTTGCGTGAGCGACGGCGCGAATATGATCGCAGTTTGCTACTGTTTCGGCGCGTGGCCATTGGCGTCACGATGGCACTGGCGTTTCTGTGCTACTACTTTTGGGCGGCACGCACAAACTTGGTGAGTATTGGCTTACTCGCTTTTTCCTTAGTCTTACAGCTGTTGCCCACGCTTATTGGGGCACTGTATTGGCGGCGTGGTCATGCCCGAGGTGTCTACGCGGGGCTCGCTGCCGGCTCAATTGGCTGGATAGTGAGCGTATTGATACCGCTGTATAGCGATGCGTTGCTCTCCGACGTTGAGATCATCACGCGTGGCACGGTGATATCATTACTAATGAACAGCTTCGCCTACGTTGCCTTCTCGCTGCTGGCGCGTCCGCGATTGGTCGATCGTATCCAAGCCACTGCATTCGTCAAACCACGGGCGTCGTTACCCGACAGTCCACTGCATAAAAATCAATCAGCCACCAACGCTGATATGTTGCTGCTGCTTAAGACCTTTTTGGGAGCCGAGCGCGCGCAACAACTCATGCGTTACTATCAGGCACCTAATGAATCGGTGTCCTTGCGCGCTGAAGCCGTGGCGGACCAAAGTTTAATTAATTATGTTGAGCGTGCTATCGCCGGCGTTTTAGGGTCTGCTACGGCGCGTTCTTTGGTCGAGGCGGCACTGCGGGATAGGCAACTCAATCTTGAGGAAGTCGTTCATTTCTTTGATGACACTACGCAAGCGCTTCAAACCCAGCAGTCGATTTTGTTTAGTTCGCTAGAGAACTTGGCGCAAGGTATCAGCGTGGTTGACTCCGAGTTGCGCCTGGTCGCGTGGAATAAACGCTATACCGACCTATTCGACTATCCAGAAGGTATGGTGAGACCGGGCCAACCGATAGCGACATTAATTCGTTATAACGCCGAGCGAGGCGAGTGTGGTCCCGGTGAGGTTGAGGAGTTAGTAAGTAAACGCTTACGCTACATGCAAATGGGTTCGGCGCACCGATTTATTCGACGTCGTGCCGATGGTCGCGTTATTGAAATGGTGGGTAACCCATTACCGAGTGGCGGCTTCGTAACCAGTTTCACCGATATTACCGAGCACGTAGAAACTCAGCAGGCGCTTGAAGACGCCAATATCGACCTTGAGCAACGCGTGGATACGCGGACTCAAGAGATCCGCGAGATAAACCAAGAGCTCACTGCTGAGATTGATAGACGCCGTGAAGTTGAGAAGGAGTTGAAAAAGGCAAAAGCCGAAGCTGAGGCGGCGAACGCATCAAAAACACGATTTTTAGCACTTGCCAGTCATGACATTTTGCAGCCACTCAATGCGGCGCGATTGTATTTGTCGGCAGTTAACGAACATGAGTTATCAGAGCGCAATCAGGGGTTATTGGGTAAGTTAGATACGGCACTGGGCTCTACCGAACACTTGTTATCGACGCTGCTCTCGATCGCCAAAATGGACCAAGGGGCACTTAAGCCGCAGTTTAAACATGTGATGTTAAGCAGTGTTTTAAAACCCTTGATTGAGGAGTATCACGTTCTGGCGGAACAGCGGCAACTTGAGTTCCGCGCGTTTTATGTGGATCGCCCGGTGTACACCGATCCGACCTATTTGCGCCGTATTGTGCAGAACTTTTTATCGAATGCCATTAAGTACACACCCAAAGGTAAAGTATTACTCGGTGTGCGTAAGCGGGGTGACTACTTACAGATTGCGGTATGGGATACCGGCCCTGGCATCGCTGCGCAGCAACAGAATAAAATTTTCGACGCGTTTTATCGGATACAGAATCAAACGGTGGATGGTGTCGGCTTAGGTCTGAGTGTCGCGCAGCGGATGAGTGAACAGCTCGGTTGCGAGCCACAGATCCGCTCGATTGAGGGTAAAGGTTCGTGTTTCTCAGTGACTATCCCCTTAGGTCACCCGACGCAAGTGGTCGCTAAACGCACCGAGCAAACTGACCAAACGCCAACCGCGGAGCTCAGTTTGTTGGTGGTGGACGATGACAAGGATAACCTCAGTGCTGTGAGCGCACTGCTAGAGAAGTGGAATTGCTGTGCGATAACCTGTCGCTCCTATGCAGATGCTGTTGCCTACGCACACGGCAATGAGCCGTTAGACGGCATGTTGCTTGACTACCAACTCGGAGGCGACGATGGCATTCAATTGGCGAATGAACTCCGCACCATTTGGCAACGAGACTTACCTGGTGCACTGGTCACCGCTATGCGCGACGACCACGTAAAGCGCAACGCGCGCCAAGGCGGCTTGCACTTCATGCCCAAACCAGTCAAACCCGCCGCCCTCAAAGCCCTGCTAAAATACATCTCCTCGCGGTAGGTCGCGCATTTTGCGCGACTTTCATTACTTGATACCGCTAGGCAAGTTCCTACACGCCTGAATGACTCAGGTGATAATGTCACGGCGTTAGATTACCAGTTCGGCTACGATGACAACCTTAATATTGTTTATCAGCATGACCATCTCAATAGTGATTTTACGTTAACCCAGCTGGCTTATGACGGCTTAGACCGGCTATTGTTTGTGAAAGGTGGAAACGGAGTTGGCACCTCGGAGTTAACTTATGATGGGTTGGGTAATATTCGTTCATACGATCAGTCGCTCTTAGATCGGGAGCTGAGTTATCATTACAGTGACTCAACCAATCGGTTAATTGCCGTTGAGGGGGCTGGCCCGGCTTACGATGCGTTCACTTACGACGCGCGCGGTAATGTGATTGACAACGGCACACGGACATTCACTTATAACCACGCTAATCAATTGGTGCAGTCCGGCGACATCCGTTACCGCTATGATGGGCATAGCCGGCGGGTGATGGAAACCAATAACGGCAGCCACCGATACAGCTTTTACCGATTAGATGGGACTCTGGTTTATCGTGAAACCGAGGCGGGTAGTATTAATTACGTTTACCTAGGCGATAAACTGATTGCTAAAGACGGTTATATTCCGGAAGACAGCGGTACGCAACATTACCAGCCTTTTGGTGAGAGTATCGAAGGCGCGGTTGATGATGTTGGATACACGGGTCACCGTTTTGATGCCGATACCGGTTTAGTTTATATGCAGGCACGATACTATGATCCAGTGATTGGGCGGTTTTACAGCAACGATCCCATTGGCTTCCGTGATGTGCATAGCTTTAACCGTTATGCTTATGCGAATAATAATCCGTACAAGTATATTGATCCCGACGGACGTGATGCTACCAGAATTGGTCAGCGACTGGACTTGCGTGTTCAAAGACTAGCGTCAGGTGAAATTAATACTCAGCAATATAATGCGGAAAATATGGCTGAGGCCGCCGGAGGCCTTGGAGCTGTTTCACTATTAATTCCCGGCCCTGAAGATATTGCACTTGCTGGCGTATTAGGACGTGCGTCAACTATAGGGAGAGGAAAGCAAGTCGGCAATATGATTAAGGCTGATGGCTCAACAAAGGCTAGTGATATAAAATCAAAAGCTGGATCAGTTGGGTTCAAGCCAACCCAAAGTGGGAATGGCCCACTTAAAATGGTTGATGAAAATGGAACTGCTAGGGTAACCATAAAAGGCGGCAGTGAGAGAGCGCCGGGTAGTCGAGGACCACATGTAGAATTAAAAGATTCAAGTGGACAGCGAGTCAACCCTGCTGGAGAACCTGTAACAAGAAGAAGCCCTGAGAATCACACGCCTATTAGGAATGATTTATGATGACAATAAATTATTACGAAATGACAGATCTAAAAAATTTATACCTTGAAGATTCGTTTGTACTCAGCATTGACGAATTTGAAGGGGAGATCGTTTTCAGCATGGATTTTGTATTAAATGAAAACCATCCACTTTATTCTGAACCCTCTTCCGAAGAGAACTATTGTTACAGGAAAGGTAAAATTAAGTTCACTGAGCCGAAAGTTGTCAGGTGGATTAAAAGAAATGAAAACAGAACCACTGACATAAATGGTGAAGTAGACTTTGGAAATATTGATACTTTTATTAAATCGGACGACGAAAAATATGTGCTTAGCGGTGATTGGGGAAAGCTAGAAATATCACCAAAAGACATAATTATTGAATATGAATAAATAACAGTTGGTAGACATTATCAGCCTTTGAATCCAAAGCCCCGCACTCGCGGGGCTTTGTTTTTTGCTCACATCAAGACAAGTCGTAGCTGTTCACTATTCAGATGTGACGGTGCAAGGTTTCGTATCAATGCCATGCTTGGTGGCAAAAGCCATCAGTTTCTTATCGTAAAAGTTCATATCCCGTTGGTAGCGGCAGAAGAACTTTATTTCTGCATTTTCTTGGTCATAGATAGCCCGAATATCGTTTTCCCCGGCATCGACTGAATAAATACCGTCGCCGAGTTGATAGGCAGCACGACCGCCGACAAAGCATTCTCTCGTGAAAGTAGACAGCACGTTTTCAACCTGCTCTGGCTTCACAAGCTTAAATTCGGTGTGGCAATATGGGGTATCTCAAACCTATCACTACGATGCACAAGACCAACTGATGAGTGTATCGGGTCGTACGCACCGCGGTAGATCGTGCATTTTGCGCGACTTTTTTACTAAATCACTACTCAACACACCATACGCGGAACTTGACGCCATTTTATAAGCTAAATAAGGGTTACTCTCCGTATTTGTCTCATCTGAACCGACAAAACCATTAATAGAGTCATAGAATTCAACGGTATCGTTACTACTGAAATAGAAGGCTCAATCTCCTTTGACACTTATACTAGCGCCTTGAACGGGACCTAATTTACACCGAGTTGGAGGGTTGACTAATGCTATAGCTTGCTGACTAAAGGCTATTATTAATCCAACGAGTATAAAGTTTCTCATGTTGAGCCTCGCTGAGTTAATCTAATTAAAGTCAAAAAAATGGTACTTTCTAAACCGCCTAACATTGGCACAGAAAGCACCATTTTCTGGTAGGTATTAAAAAACTTCGATTGGACCACCAGGTAAGGGTTGACCACTACTAGAGAACACAGGCACACCCTCTGTCACGTCAATGAACTTAGTCAAGTTACCATCACTCACGCGTACGAACACATAATATGAACCTTGGTAAGTAGGAGTAAAAGTAATATCCGGTGAAGTAGTGGTGTAAGTGAACTCTGTATTTCTGTCACGCTGATGCCGGAATATGTAGGTGATACTGGCATCGTACCCTTGTTGAGCCCGTGCAGATAAGCTATCGATATCGACGTTTGCAATATTAACTGAAATGCCCGCTCCGCTGGTTGCAGAAGCTGCACCAACACTTGGGTCATTGTGAGCGATGACTTCAACAACATCACAAAGAGGTGGATACCAGTAGTCGCCCCCCGGGCCATTCGGCTGTCTTAGATCTTCATCTTTCACAAGAACGACCGCTCGATGTTCCCCCCGAATTGGGAAAGATATCTCAACATCTTCATCAGACGTCATTCCGCGAACTAGCTGAAGAGTGGACCACTGTCCAAATGATTTGAAGAAAGCAAAGTCCCGAGTCGTTCGGTATTCGGGGACACCACCATCATAGTCCACGAAATGATTTTGCTCGGCTTCGAATGAGGCAGGTTCAGCAGTGCTGACATATCTTTTCGAACTTCCTTCAAAAATATTGCCCGTATAAACCGTTGGTCGCTGAAGCCAAGGATCATCGACTGTTGCTTGACCACAGAGGCTCTCCTTCTCCGAGTATGAAATGTCGGCATACGCACTAACACTAAAGGAAATAGTAGCAAGAGCTATTAAAGCTTTCTTCATTTTGTTCACCATTTTTTAACATATGAATATATATAATTGTCATTCAAAATGAAAAAGTCAAACTACAATCGTGATTAGTGGTTAGAACTTAAATCGCTCAGTAAGAACCCACTACGACCAAAGTCCAATTTCACCTGTATACAACTCCACCTACATTTGTTAACGACCCTAACAAAGGTTAACAATTATTCTTACAACAGGAGGGGACGTTATGGCATTTAAAAACGAAGATGATGCCAAAGCGTATTGGAAAGAGAACCTGAGCTTAATGCTTAAACTGCTCGTCGTGTGGTTTGTGGTTTCCTATGGCTTTGGAATTCTCTTAGTGGATGTGCTGAATGAAATCCGTTTCTTTGGCTTTAAGCTAGGATTCTGGTTTGCGCAGCAGGGCTCCATTATTACCTTTATCGTGCTGATTTTCCTTTACGTGCGGGGAATGGCGAAACTCGATAATAAATACGAAGTTCACGAGGACTGATGCGCTATGGATATTCAAACGCTCACATTTATTATTGTCGGTCTGACCTTTGCACTGTATATCGGTATCGCAATTTGGTCTCGTGCCGGCTCAACCAATGACTTTTATGTTGCTGGCGGTGGTGTACACCCCATTGCTAACGGTATGGCGACCGCTGCTGACTGGATGTCTGCTGCCACCTATATCTCGATGGCGGGTATCATCGCTTTCGCAGGTTATGATGGCTCGGTTTACCTGATGGGCTGGACCGGTGGTTACGTGCTACTCGCTATGTGTTTAGCGCCGTATCTACGTAAGTTCGGCAAGTTTACTGTGCCAGACTTTATCGGTGACCGTTACTACTCACAGACAGCGCGAACCATCGCGGTATTGTGTGCCATTTTGGTTTCGTTCACCTACATCGCAGGTCAAATGCGTGGGGTTGGCGTGGTATTCTCGCGCTTCCTCGAAGTTGATATTGCGACGGGTGTCATCATCGGTATGGTCATCGTGTTCTTCTACACGGTACTTGGCGGCATGAAAGGGATTACTTATACCCAAGTCGCGCAATACTGTGTGTTGATGTTTGCCTACATCGTACCTGCTGTTTTCTTGTCACTTTTAATGACAGGTCACATTCTGCCGCAAACCGGCTTTGGAGGTACCGTCTCGGACGGATCCGGCCAGTTCTTGCTCGAGCGGCTTGATGGGCTCTCCACCCAGCTGGGTTTTGCTGAGTACACCGAGGGTGTGCGTAGTAAAGTCGATGTGTTCTTTATTACCGCCGCCTTGATGGTGGGTACAGCAGGCTTACCGCATGTAATTGTACGCTTCTTCACCGTACCTAAGGTACGTGATGCGCGTCGTTCAGCGTTCTGGGCATTGGCATTCATTGCTGTTGTTTATCTGACTGCACCGACTATCGCTGCATTTGGTAAAATGAACATGATCAACACCGTTAATGGGCCAGATCTGCAAGGTGTTGAGTATGACAATGCACCAAGCTGGATTAAGAACTGGGAAAAAACCGGTCTTATTACATGGGAAGACAAAAACGACGATGGTCGTATGTTCTACTCAGGTGATGAGCGCAACGAAATGACGATTGACCGCGATATCATGGTATTGGCAAACCCAGAAATCGGTGACTTACCGGCTTGGGTTGTGGCGTTAGTTGCTGCTGGTGGTGTGGCTGCTGCATTGTCGACATCGGCGGGTCTGTTATTGGTTATTTCAACATCAGTCTCTCACGACTTGCTCAAGCGAAATCTGATGCCCAATATTACCGATAAGCAGGAGCTGATGTATGCGCGTCTCGCTGCTGCAGTGGCTATCCTCATTTCCGGCTATTTTGGGGTCTATCCGCCCGGCTTCGTGGCGCAGGTGGTTGCCTTTGCCTTCGGTCTCGCGGCATCGAGCTTCTTCCCTGCGATCATCTTGGGTATTTTCAACAAACGCATGAACAGCAAGGGCGCTATCGCTGGCATGATTGTGGGTATTGTATTCACCTTTAGTTATATTGTGTTCTTTAAGTTTATCTCACCAGAGTTAAACAACCCAGAGTACTGGCTGTTTGGCATCTCGCCAGAAGGCATTGGTACGTTAGGTATGATCTTTAACTTTGTTGTAGCACTTATTGTTCACAAAATGACAGGTGATGCGCCTCAGGACATCCAGGATTTGGTGGAATCTATCCGCTATCCTAAAGGAGCAGGCGAAGCAACGGATCACTGATTTCCCAACCAGTGAGTGAAAGAGCAAGCTCCGGTGCATCGCATCGGAGCTTTTTTTATCAGGTGGACTTATGGATATTGAACGCTTCTTAACGGATTGCCCTCCGTTTGACGACTTGAGCGAACAACAACGCACGTGGTCGGTTAAGCAAATGCAGTCAACCTACATGAATGCGGACAACTGCAATGAAATGATGCGCAATTGCAGTCCGGCTCTCTTTATTGTGCGTTCGGGTGTGTTTGATCTCAAAGGCAAAGACGGCACATTAGTCGAGCGGCTTGAGGAGGGCGATTTATTTGGTTATCCGTCGCTGCTTAGCGGTCGCGCTATTATTAATACCTTGCAGTGTATCGAAGACGGCATTGTCTATGTATTACCGCAAGTTGCATTTGATCAATTACGCAACCAATCACGTGCGTTTGAGCGCTATTTTATCAATGCCCATGGTGAGCGCTTACTGACCGAACGACGAGGAAAGACCGCCGGTTACGACGACTACGACTGGACCGAGCAATGTGTAGAAGATGTGATTCAGCGGGCGCCGATTAGTCTTACCAGCGACACAACGATTCAGTCCGCGGCACAGCTGATGTCGGAGCATAGCGTGTCATCCATTTTGGTGGTCGATAATGACCAGTTGGTCGGTATACTCACCGATCGCGATATCCGTAATCGCGTTGTCGCCAAGGGTTTAGGGTTTAATGTTACCGTCGCTGCGGTGATGACACATTTACCGGAGTCCGTGTTTGCCCATCGTTCGTTACTCGACGCGTTGACAACGATGACCGCAAATAACGTCCATCACTTACCCGTAGTGGATGAACAGTTGCGACCCGTAGGTATGATCACCGCTACCGACTTGATCAAACAGCAGCGCAGTGAACCCGTTTATTTAATCAGCTCGATTTACAAGTCGACAACCCGAGCACAACTTGTCGAGGAAGCCGAAAAGATTCCGCAGTACTTGAACAGTTTCGCCTTGCGAGTAAAGCAGACAGCCATTTTGGGACGTTTGATGGCATCGTTGACCGACGCCATGACCCGCCAGTTCATCAAGCTATTTGAAGCTGAAAATGGCGCGGCACCCGCACGTTATTGTTGGCTTGCTTTTGGTTCGCAAGGGCGCGAGGACCAAACTTTGAGTTCTGATCAGGATAATGGCTTATTGCTTGCCGATGGGCTCAGCGACAGTCAGCTCGATTGGTTCAGGCGCTTGGGTGAATATGTCTGCGAGGGCTTACATGATTGTGGTGTGCCACTCTGCCCAGGCAATATTATGGCGTCGAACCCTGAGTGCCGCGGTACTCAGCAGCAATGGCTGGCGCGTTTTGAACGCTGGACCACACACCCAACTCCTAAAGCATTGATGTATTGCCAGATCTTTTTTGATAGTCGCGCGGTAGCCGGACAACAAAAAATGTTTAATCAGTTTCGCGAGGCGGTCGCGTCGCTGGGCAAAAATGAATTTTTTATTGGTAACCTGGCTTTGCTGATCAATCGAATTTCGGTGCCATTGGGATTATTTAACCGCTTTCGTACTGAAGATGTAGAGCAGGGTGAGCGTATTGATATTAAGCGCTACGGTATTGCGCTCATTAATGACATTGTGCGTTTGTACGCGCTGCATCAAGGGGTAACTGAGCCCGCGACGGTGCAACGTATTGAACGATTACAATCCAGTCGACTCATTAGCGAGCGCGATCGACAGTCGCTGCTTGAAGCTTGGCAATTCTTAACCCAACTCAGGCTCGATCACCAGTTGCGCGTTTGGCACACTGATGAGCCCAAAAATGCCATCGATCCCGATAGTTTAAGTACGCTCTCGCGACGGCAACTCAAGACGGCGTTTAAGATTATTAAGCAGGCGCAACAGGGCGTTGGGCTTAAGTTCAGTCGGCAGGGGTATTAATGCGTAAGGGTATCGGGTGGAGTCATTTGCGAAAACGTTGGTCAAGACAGCGACAATTGCGAAAACCTTGGCATGATCAGAGGTACATTGCTGTTGATATTGAAACGACGAGCTTAGATCCGGTGAGTGGGCACATCCTATCGATCGCTTGGGTGCCGATTGAACCGCCCATGATTTTAATCAACGAAGCGCGTTACCATGAGTTTCAAGTTGCCGCTCATGTCGACTTACAGCAAAGCCCCACCATACATGGTTTGACTAAAGCGCAGTTAACGAGTGGTGGCGACATAAAGACTATCTTAAAAGATTTAGAAGCAATTCTTTACAATCGTATCATGGTATGTCATCACCAACGCCTTGACTGGTCTTACCTTCGTGAAAACCCTATAACAAAATCTTTACATTTTGAGCCTTTGGGGATTTTTGACACGCTGAGTTATGAAAAAAACAAACTGTCTTTTAGCAGTGAATCTCAACTAAACAACTCGTCACTGACTCTGAGTGCTTGTCGTACAAGGCATGGGCTGCCGTCATATACAAGTCATCATGCAATGGACGATGCCATCGCTTGTGCTGAATTATTTTTAGCGCAAGCTACAAAAATAAAGCCCTACAATGAATCGTTGGCGTTTCTGTTGAAACAGAGTAAATAATTAACATCAACAGCAAACTTTTTAAACATATTGTTTACATATGTTGTTGGTCTTGCTATGTTCGAATGACGTCAAAAAGTCTTAGATGCTTTGCGACGAAAAAAAATAATTCCAGGGAGTTATACAATTATGAAATCTCAGTTTTTTAAACGCACATTGACCGCTGCCGCAGTCGCAGCGTCATTGACTGCCATCGCTCCAGCAATGGCACAGCAGCAGTCAAGCATTTTGGGTGAAGTGCAAGCTCAGAATGTTCAAGGCTTGACTGTTACAGCAACAAATCCAGAAACCGGGTTTTCTCGTGAAATCGAAGTAAGCGACGGTAAATTCCGCTTCCCAGCGATGCCTACTGGTAACTACGAGCTTCAAGTGAAGCGTGGTACCGAGGTTGTAGCGACTCAAAACGTCCGTGTTTCATTGGGTACCAACGCAACTCCGACTATCACTGTCGGCGACTCAGTTGAAACCATTCAAGTTACTGGCGCGCGTATCTCTAACGTCGACGTGACCACCACCAACTCAGGTTTGGTTGTAGGTGAAGTTGAGTTCGATAAACTGCCTGTAGCGCGTAACTTGACCTCAGTCGCATTGCTTGCACCAGGCACCGTTCAAGGTGACTCTGGTTTCGGTAACACTGCGTCATTTGGTGGTGCATCGGTTGCAGAGAACTCTTGCTACATCAACGGCTTAGAAGTTACTGATACTCGCCGTGGTCTTGGTTGTGGTTCAGTACCTTTCGAATTCTACAAAGAATTCCAAGTTAAAACAGGTGGTATGTCACCTAAATATGGTCGTTCTACTGGTGGTGTGATTAACGCCGTCACTAAGAGCGGTACCAACATGTGGGAATTCGCAGCGGTTTCTTACTTTGAGCCGTCTGGCCTACAAGAAGAAGGTGAAATTTCGCGCGGTCAAGGCGGTACAGGTAATGTATTCCGTGACAACAGCGTCACCGAAACTGACGAATATAGCGTATCTTTGAGTGCGTCAGGTCCAATCATTGAAGATACTCTCTTCATCTATGCGTTGGTTAACCCGGGTTCACGCGAGAGCAAATACGCAGCAGTAACAGGCGGCGAGTTCGCAGCAGATACGCGTTACAACGTTGACGAGTCGACTGGCGGCGATAACCTGTTCTGGGGCGCGAAAATTGACTGGGATATCAATGCAAACCATCGCTTGAGCTATTTCGGTTATTCAAACGAGCGTACTGTAGAGCGTGAAACGTTCCAATATAACCCTAATACTGGCGTTATTGGTAACAACATCGGTACGACGATTCTTGAGAATGGTGGTACGGCTCACAGCTTAAGCTACACGGGTTATTGGACTGACGATCTCACTGTATCTGCTATGGCGGGTGAGTTAGAGACTCAATACGGTTCACAGCCATCAAACACTGAATGTTCTACTGTAATCGATACACGTGACGTTGCTGACCCAGCAGTATCATGTGGTCCTGGTGGTTCTATCGGTGAAAACTTCGATAAAAACACTCAGTATCGTTTAGATATCGAGTACTATTGGGGTGATCACACAATCCGCGCAGGTTACGATTATCAAGAGCGTGATTCTACCAACATCACTCGTCCTATCGGTGGTCACAGCTGGGAATACGCAACACTTGAGAACGGCGGTTCTGTTCAAGGCGACAGCGGCGTGTTGTTCACCAATAACAGCGGCGGCCCGATTGACTACGTTTCAGACCGTATCTTCGAAGGTGGTGGTCAGTTCGGTTCAGAACTTTCTGCATACTACATCGAAGACGAATGGCGCGTTACTGATAACGTCCGTTTGAACATTGGTCTTCGTAAAGACAAGTTTGAAGGTTCAGGTACTACTGACCAAATCTTGTACTCTTTTGATACAGATTGGGCTCCACGTTTAGGCGCAAGCTGGGATGTATTTGGTACAGGCGAAACTAAGTTGTACGCAACTTGGGGTGAATACTACCTACCAGTACCTAACAACACCATCTACCGTGCTGCATCGGGCGTAAGTGATACAACTACGTATTACTACTTCGATAGCATCGATCCAAACAGTGGTGTTCCACAAGGTCTTGACCCTGTTAACGGTTCAGCTGGCAACAGCCAAACTGTGAGTTCGGTTTCTGTTGTTCCTTCAAAACCAGTATTCCAATCACAAGAAGCGGACCCGTTTGCACGTGAAGAATTCATCATCGGTTTTGAGCAATCTATCAATGATGACCTTGCATTCTCACTACGTGGTACTTACCGCGATGTGACCAGCGCATTGGATGACTACTGTGGTATCTACGCATATCCATACTGCGTATTGATCAACCCAGGTGAAGATTCTTCATGGTTCAAAGATGGTTACTATTGGGATGGCGAGCAACTAGACGAAAGCAAGTTGCCGTTGTATGACGGTCAACCTGATGAAGGTTCTTTGACTACGCATCCAAACGATACAACTATCCAAATGCCTGAAGCGAACAACGAGTACTTAGCATGGCAAACTGAGTTGAAGTATAATACTGATAACTTCCGTATGAACTTCATCTACACTTGGTCACGTAGTACTGGTAACTTCGAAGGTGCCGTTAAGTCTGATATCGACCAAGCGGATCCAGGTATTACTCAGGACTTTGACTTCCCAGCATTGATGGATGGCGCACAAGGTTACCAAGCAAACGACCGTCGCCACGTATTCAAATTGTTCGGAAGCTATGACATCGACGAAAACTGGACTGTTGGTTTCAACAGCACCTTGTCAAGTGGTCGTCCATTGTCAGCGTTCGGTCAAGGTTACCCAGACAAAAATCCAAACATCTATGGTAGCTACGGTGACACGTTCTACATCGCGGATTGTGACGATGCAACAGGCGAATGTACTTATGATCGCGTACCGCGTGGTACGGTAGGTCGTACGCCTTGGACCTTCAACGTTGATGCATCTGTCGCATACAACTTCACTGCTGGTGGCGTTGATATGAAAGCATCACTTGACGTATTCAACGTGTTGAATACTCAAGAGCCTACTTCATTGAACGAGCACTATGAAGTAACTGAAGGTAACCGTAACCAATGGTACGGTGCTGCATACTCATGGCAGACTCCACGTTATGTCCGTTTAGGTTTCGAAGCACGCTTCTAATCTAAATTTACATAACACACAAAATCCGCGGCTGGGAAACCAGTCGCGGATTTTTTTTGTTTCTATTTCCCACGCAATTCCTCCCCTTAGCGTTCAGAAAAACAATTTTGTGTCAAAGACTCTATAATAAATTTAATTACATATGCGCAACAAAGTGTTTACATAAAATTAACTTCTTGCTAAATTCAAATTGCCTCAACCATATTTTGAGGTAAAAAACAATAAAGTTCCGGGGAGTTTCAACTCATGAAAAGCACAACTTTTCGCAAAAGTTTGTTGGCTGCAACCATTGCAGGTGTATTTAGCATGCCTGCTTTGGCGCAGGACCAGCAAGATCCTGCTTCTGATGATCAACAAGCAGAAGAAGTAGCCGAGCGCATTCAGGTAACAGGTTCTCGTATTCCACAGTCGTCAAACGTTGTGAGCTCGAGTCCTATTTCTCAGGTTACCTCTGAAGAATTTGAATTTTCGGGTAACGTGCGTACCGAAGACTTGGTGAACGACTTACCGCAAGTATTCCCAGGTCAAACTTCAACCGATTCAAACGGTGCAACAGGTACGGCAACCATTTCATTGCGTGGCCTAGGCTCAAACCGTACCTTGGTCTTGATGAATGGTCGTCGCTTGGTAATGGGTTCTCCGTTACAAGGCGCGATAGCACCTGACTTGAACCAAATTCCAGGCGCATTAGTCGAAAACGTAGAACTACTCACAGGTGGTGCATCTGCGACTTATGGTTCTGATGCCGTCGCGGGTGTTGTTAACTTCATCATGAAAGATGACTTTGAAGGGGTGAAGCTCGATTATCAACACAGCTTCTATCAATACAATAACCCAAATGAGAACGACGTGGCGCAAGCTGCGCGTGATGCCTCTTTCGACTTAGCACCAGGCTCAGGTCGTGACGGTCACATGAATGACTTCTCTATCATCTGGGGTGTGAACGCTGATGATGGTAAGGGTAACATCACGGGTTATGCGACTTACCGCGACATTAAAGCCGTAACTCAGGACAACCGTGATTACAGTATCTGTTCGCTCGCCGGTGGTCCGGGTGCATACTCGTGCGGTGGTTCAGGTACTATCCCTGATGGTCGATTAACTGACTTCGTTGATTACGATTACTTCATCGACCAAGGGACGTTCCAAGAATACGACGGTCGCTTGTACAACTTCGGCCCACGTAACTATTTTCAACGTCCAGACGAGCGTGTCACTATCGGTGCCTTCGGTCACTATGAAATCAGCAAGAACATGGAGTTCTTTGGTGAAGTGGGTTTTGTTAAAGACCGCAGCGTATCTCAGATTGCAGAATCAGGTGCGTTCTTCCCACAGGTTGACTTAAGCTGTGACAACCCATTCTTGTCTGAACAACAAGCGGGTGTTATCTGTGGTCCTGGTGGTCCTGCTGGCGCATCGGGCGATCCGAATGTGTGGGAAGGCGTTTATATAGGTAAACGTAACGTCGAAGGTGGTCCACGTCAGAACGATATCCAACACTTGTCTTATCGCGGTGTGTTTGGTATCCGCGGTTACCTAAATGACACTTGGAGTTACGACGTATCCGCTAACTTCGGCAACGTAACGCTAAGTTCAACCTACCTAAACGACTTAAGTATCAATAACATTGGTCGTGCATTGAATGTTACCACTGATCCTGATACCGGTGAGGCCGTTTGTACCGCAGCACTGAGTGGCGTTGATCCAAACTGTGTGCCTTGGAATATCTTTGCACCGAACATCAGCCAAGAAGCACTCGATTACCTCACGCTGCCTCTGTACGCGAATGGTGAAACTAACTTACGCGAATATACTGCTTACGCAATTGGTAACTTAGGTGATTACGGCGTTCGCAGTCCTTGGGCCGTTGGCGGCGTTGAACTTCTTATCGGTGCAACCACTCGTACTGAAGAGCTTATTTTCCAACCGGATAGTGGCTTTACCTCGGGTGACGGTGCTGGCCAAGGTGGTCCTACGATCGGTGTATCAGGTAGCTTAAGCGTTGACGAGATCTTTTCAGAAGCAAAAATCTACTTAGTAGAAGGTGCTGACTGGGCAGATACATTAACGATGGACTTAGGTTATCGTTATTCTGAGTACTCAACTGCTAAAGAAACCGATACATACAAGTTAGCGCTAGGTTGGGATATTAACGAAACGTGGAAAGTACGGGGTAGTTTCCAACGTTCAGCGCGTCACGCAAACATTCGCGAATTGTATCAAGCACAATCGCTAGGTTTGTATGATATGGACTCGGATCCTTGTGCAGGAGCTAGCCCAGAGGCGACATTGGAACAATGTCAACGCACTGGCGTAACGTCAGCGCAGTATGGCAGCATTCCACAAAGCCCGGCTAACCAGTACAATGCGATCTTTGGTGGTAACCCGAATCTTGAGCCAGAAACCTCAGATACTGTTTCGGCAGGTTTTGTTTATCGTACAATGGATGGCGACTTCGACGTATCAGTTGACTACTTCGATATCAAAGTTGAAGACGCGATTGGTATTGTTGCTGCTGAGACCACATTGGACCTGTGTTTAGACACCGGCGATGCTCAGTTCTGTGACTTAATCAACCGTGGTTCGCAAACAGGTTCACTTTGGTTAGGCGAAGACAACATCGTAGCCACTAACGTTAACATTGGTTTCGAACAACGTTCTGGTTTCGACATCAACTCGAGCTATACGCTTCGTTTTGATGATGACTTCGGTAAATTGAAGTTTAACTTGGTGGGTACTTACTTCACTAAGTTCGACACACAACCTGTCGTAGGCCTTCGTGTATACGAGTGTGCGGGTTATTGGGGCGGCGTCTGTGGTTCTCCAAACCCAGAGTGGCAGCATAACCTGCGTGCAACGTGGGAAAATAACGACGGCTTAGCAGTATCAGCTAACTGGCGTTACCTTGGCGAGACACAGCAGTTGGATGATGGCGCTCAAGACATTGATGCTGAAAGCTACCTTGACTTGACTGCTCGTTATCGCTGGGGCGAGAACACCACAGTGAGCGTGGGTGTGAACAACGTACTTGAGAACGATCCTCCGTACTTAACAGGCGCACCGGGTAGTAACGGTAACACCTATCCTGGTTACTTCGATGCGTTAGGTCGTTATGTATTCGCGAGCGTCTCTTACCAGTTCATGTAAGTTAAAATTAAGCAACAGCTAACATTAAAAGGCAGCCTTCGGGCTGCCTTTTTTACATCTTTTAAACAGCTGTTAATATAAAATTAAACATTAGACCAACAAGTAGACATTCAGACCAAAAAGTAGCCAAACAGCACACTGTTTATAGTCATTTAGTTGAATTTCCCTTCTGCTAGCGTTAAAAGTCTTGCTCGGTATTTCTAAGACCTCAACTTAGCGATGCCCTCTAGTTCAAGTCGCGAACTTAGTTCATGACAGAATAAGAACATACACCAGGGAGTAAAAACATGACTAACAGTACCTTCCGCAAGAGCCTTACCGCTCTCGCTGTGGCGGGCAGTTTAGCTGCACCTGCAGTCGCTGTAGCTCAGGACAACGTTGATGCTCAAGCATCATCAAGCAACATCGAAAAAATTCAAGTAACAGGTTCACGTATCAAGCGCTCAGACCTCGAGAGTGCTTCACCTGTCGAAGTGATTTCAGCAGAACAATTGTCTGACCAAGGCCGTTTGTCTGTATCAGACGCATTGCGTAACTTAACGTCGAACTCATTTGGTTCGTTCGTACCAAGTTCAGGTAGCAGCGCACAATCGCAATCTACCGTAAACCTTTTAGGTGTAGGCGCTAGCCGTACTTTGGTACTTTTAGATGGTAAGCGTGTTGCAGGTTCACCTTCATTAGGTGGCTCTTCTGCAAACTTAAGCACCATTCCAATGGCCGCTGTCGAGCGTATCGAAGTACTAAAAGATGGTGCTTCTGCGGTATACGGTTCTGACGCTGTAGCGGGTGTTGTAAACATTATTTTGAAAGACGATTTCGAAGGCGTAGCAGTTAATACGCAAGTCGGTCGTCCAGAAGCTGAAGGCGGCGATAACGAGAGCTTCAGCATTACTGCGGGTACTTCGTCTGAACGCGGTAACTTGACCATGGTGTTTGAGCATCAAACGCGTGATGCCATTTATGACCGTGACCGTCCGTACACTGCACCACAAATGAACGACGAGAACGGCGACGGCTTGATCTCGATCTATGACGAGACCATCGGTATCTCTTACTACGGTGCGACGCTTGTAAACCCTCAAGGTAACTATGAAGCGTCACCTCTTTGTGGTGATCTGGCAAACAATGTTGAAGGTTTCGTCGGTGTACTTGACCAAGGTACATCATTCGGCGGCGTTGGCGGCGGTACTGTGTGTGGTTACGCGTTCGCAGGCGTATCAACGAACATGGCATCGACCGATCGTAACTCTTTGATGGTTAACGGTAACTACAAGATTACTGATGACATCGAAATGTACATGCGTGGTTTGTTCGCTAAGAACAGCTCATTTGGTCGTTATGCACCCGCAGCAGCGCCTTGGGAAAATATTCCAGCAGACGCTTCACACAACCCATATGACGAAGAGCTAGAAGTCGGCTACTTCCGTTGGTACCCCGTAGGTAACCGTGACGGTTATGTTGATGACTATCAACAGGATTACGTGGTTGGTTTCCGTGGTTTTGCACTCGACAACATCGACTGGGAAGTTTACTACCAGCGTGCAGAGATGGATTACAAAACAGTCGGTCGTGATTACTTGAGCAATTCAGCGTTGAACTGGTTAGCCGCTGAAGGTGAGGACCCGTTCTCTGCAGAAAACTCTGACAAGATCGGTATCACTACCTTGACCGAAGGCAAAACGATTTTCGATCACTACTATGCGGGCTTCGGCTTTAATGCAGGCGAGTTGGCCGGTGGTATGGTTTCTCACTATGTCGGTTGGGAAATGTATGACCAAGTGTTCGAAAACAGCTACGATGCGCAGTCTGAAGCCGGTTTAGTTGGCGGCGGTGCGGGTAACTCTGCAGCAGAAGATCGCAACGTACAAGCATACTTCTACGAAGTAGCGATGCCGTTCACGTATGACTTAACTGTAAGCGCAGCTTTCCGTTATGACGATTACAGTGACTTCGGAACTGCAACGACCAGCAGCCTGAAAGCTGAATACCGTCCAATGGATGACTTATTGATCCGTGCATCATACAGCGAAGGCTTCCGTGCACCTTCATTAGAAGAGCTGTCTGCACAAGATCAGTACTCAGCAACTTACGCGTATGATTATGTTGCATGTCAAACTGCCGGCGTCGCGTTAACCGAGTGTCCTGAGATTCAGATTGATAACCAGGTACAGAGCAACCGTAACCTAGGTCCAGAAGAGTCAGAATACATCAACGCGGGTATCGTATACTCAGGTCTTGAGAACTGGGACTTCCGCCTTGATTACTTCGACCTACAAGTTGAGAACGTAATCTCTGATGTGACTGTACAAGACTTGATTAACATCGAACTTGGCGGCAACTTGGACTCGTTCTTGGCGGCTAACCCGGCATTCGACCTACAACGTCGTGCAAATGGTTCAATCGATGGCGATGTGTACACGCGTACAGAAAACGGCGCGATTTTGGCACGTAAAGGGTTCGATTTTGAAGTAGCGGCTGAGTACCCACTCGGTGCTGGCTTATTCAACGCGACCTTCGGTACTACGTACATGATGGAAGTTGAAGAAGATGTATACTTCGGCGGTCCAAGCCAAGATATGGCAGGTTCTTCAGGTGCACCTGAGTTACGTTCACAGTTGATGTTGCAATACGCAATCAACGACTTCAACGTGACTTGGACATCAGACTACATCGACTCAACAGGTGAGACTGACGTACTTGACACCTCATGTGGTGATTCTCAGTGCTTCAACTACAACTTTGTTGGCGAGCTTGAGTCTACGACGTACCACAACGTTACTTTCTCATACAACTTAGGTCAGTATGGTAAGGCGACACTTGGCGTGCGTAACCTGTTTGATGAAGAACCAGTGCTTAACAGCAGCGGTGAATACACTAACCCAGAGCTATACGTTCGTGGCCATATTGGTCGTGAATTCGTAGCGGGTTATCAAATCAAGTTCTAATCGAACGGATTGTTTTAAAAAAGGCTCCTTCGGGAGTCTTTTTTTATGCGTGATTATCGGGGTATGATAGGGATGTTCGTTTAAAACCATAACCACAAGAGCAGTATATGAATAAGAACACTCAACAACAGCCCAACGCGTGGGATAGTTATTGGCGCTCGGGTGCAGAAGCAAGTTATTTAAACAAGAATACCTCGTTGCAACGTTACCAGATGCGCAAGTTTTGGCGTGAGCGTATGGAAGAGTTTGAACCTAAATCACCTATCGTTGATGTGGGTTGTGGTAACGGGATCGTGCTGCAATGGCTTAATGAATATAAAGAGGAAAAGAATAAGTCGAAATGGACTTTCATTGGCGTTGATAAAGCGGCGTTGAAGCCGATTAATCCTGCACTCGATATTCGTGAGCGCACGCCTTACGAAACGTTTAAGCTAACCGGTAACAAGAAGATCGGTACCGTCGTGTCGCATTTTGGTCTTGAGTATGGGCCGCTGAGCGAGGGGTTAAAGCATTTACACGGGCAACTTAAAAAAGATGGCGCGTTAGTTGCGCTCGTCCATTCACCTGAGTCCTCGTTAGTTCGAAATAACAAGGCTATTTTTGAAGTAATGCCGCCGCTCATCCGTCATTTAGAGAAGCACGTTTTCTCTTTATATACAGCGATTTTAGAAGCGCGGGGTAAGCCGCTCGGTAAACAGGCAGCGTTATCGCAACGTAAGCTGGATGAACTGGCACACACTTATCGCAAAAATCCGGCATTTGGGCGCAGTAACTTCGTACCCGCTGTACGACATATTTTACAAGCCGCCTCAAAAGGTAAAAAGCTTGAGGCACGGCAGGTATACAATGACTACCTCACTAATCTGAAGCTGCATCATCAACAGTTGAGTACCATGGTTGATGCGGTAGCACAGGTAAAATCTGCGGATCAGCTTATGAAGCTAGCGGAACAAGCGGGCTATAAGCGCGTTGTAGTACAGGATGTTGAGTTCCCAGAGACCGGTGTTGTAGGCTATTGCCTGCAAGCGATCAAATAACGATCTTTTGTAGCCCAAGTGTTATAAAAAGGTTGCCTTGTTATTAAAAATATGTTCTTCTTCTCTTTGAGCGCAGTCTAGCAAAGGGCTGCGTTGAATAACGACTATATAAATAAAGTTATTTTGTCGTAATAATAATAAATTATTCGGGGAGACTGAACATGAACGAACAGTCATTATTGGCTCGTTCTATCAGAACGATTCTAATGGCAGGTGTAAGTTCTGCGTTTATCGCAGTGCCTGCTTTAGCACAAGACCAATCGAGCAACACTGAAAACCAAAATGCAGAAGATGTAGAGCGCATTGAGGTTACAGGTTCTCGTATCAAACGTATCGGCGAATTAGCACCGACGCCTGTAACAGTTATCTCAGGCGACTCGCTAATTGACGCGGGTGTTAACAACGTAGCTGACTTGTTGAATGACTTACCTTCATCAAGTGTAGGTATCTCGCCAGAAACCAGTAACAACACCATCTTCGCCAGTGGTTTGAACAACACTGACTTACGTGGCTTAGGTAGTGAGCGTACGCTAGTACTTGTGAATGGTCGCCGTTTCATCGGTGGTTCACCAGGTTCTTCTGCAGTTGACTTAAACAACATCCCAACTGCGATGATCGAGCGTATCGAGATCACCACGGGTGGTGCATCGGCCGTTTACGGTTCTGACGCAGTCGCTGGTGTTGTTAACATCATCACTAAGAAATCGTTTGACGGTATCGAGCTAGATGTTTCTACTAGCCAACCGACTCAAAGCGGTGGTGAAGATGAGTTCGCTTCATTTACTTTCGGTTCAGAAGAAGGTAAAGCAACGTTCATCACTAACCTGAGCTGGGCTCGTCAGAAGCAAATCAAAGGTAGTGACCGTGATTGGTATGTAAATGGTCCTGTTACCATTGCAAACCCAGAAAACGTCGATAACACCGATGGTATCCCAGCACGTGTTGTTTATGCGTATGCACCTCAATCACTGCGCTTCTATAGCCGTACCGTAGACTTCTTTGGTCCAACTGGTCACTATACTTTCTCTAACGATGGTCAATTACGTCCATTCGAAGAAGGTGAAGTATTACCAGCAGGTCCTCCTGGAACAACTAACACCAACTACTATATTGGTGAAGGTGATGGCTATAGCTTCATCGAAAACGGTTACTTGAGAACACCGCTTGACCGAGTCAACTTCTCGACTATCGTCAACTACGATATTAACCGTGACCACGCGTTAACGATGGAAGTAAACTGGGCAAACAGCCAAGCTTACGGTGAGAGTTCACCTGCATTCTTCGGTGGCTTACCAATTTATGCTGATAACCCGTTCTTACCGCAAGAAGCACAAGATGAGATCAATGCTGCAGGCGGTGTTGTTGGTGGTTATTATCTAGCACAGGACTTCGGTAACCGTCAGTACAGCCAAGATCGTACGACTTCACGTATCGCTCTAGGCCTTGAAGGCTCATTAACAGACACTTGGTTCTACAACGCATATGCAACAGTGGGCGAAGTACAAGCAGATACCCGTTGGTACGGCGAAATGTTTGAACAGCGTTTCTACGATGCAATCGACGCTGTAGAAGTCGATGGTGAAATTGTTTGTCGTGACGAAATCGCACGTGCAAATGGCTGTTTACCTTTGAACATCTTTGGTCGTAACCAGTATAGCCAAGAAGCTTATGACTACGTTGCAACCGACGCTATCCGTGAAGCTGAAATCGGTCAAACTGTATTTGGTGCAACGGTAACGGGTGATATGTTCATGTTGCCGGCAGGTCCAATCGCAGCAGCATTCAGTGCTGAGTACCGTGAAGAGCGTTCTGAAACATTGCCTGATCCAGCAATGCGTGCAGGCTTGTTGTTTAACAACCAGTCTCAGCCGTTATCGGGTGAGTTCGATGTGTCAGAAGCTTCTGCTGAGTTCTCAATCCCATTGTTAGCTGATATGGAATACGTTCAGTCATTGACGTTAGAAACTGCATATCGCTACATGGACTACTCGACTTCTGGTACTGATGATGCATGGAAAATTGGTTTGAACTACGCGTTAAACGACGACTTCCGTGTTCGTTTGAACCGTTCAAAATCAGTTCGTGCGCCTAACATCTCTGAGTTGTACGCGCCTCCAGGACAAACGTTCCGTAGCCTTTCTGATCCATGTTCACAAAGCAACATCGATAATGCGAATCCAAAATATCAGGACAACATTATCGCAAACTGTCGTGCGCAAGGTATTCCAGAAGGTTTCGAACCATCTGATGAGTGGAAAGGTGTTACTCAGCCTGGCTTCATCGTAGGTAACGAAGACTTGGTCAACGAAGTTGCAAAAGACATCACTGTTGGTGTTGTTTGGACGCCTTCATTTGTTGATGACTTGAGTCTTACAGTTGACTACTGGTCATTCGATATGGAAAACATGATCCAGTACTTCTCTGGTCCTCAGGTTGTGCAGTACTGCTATCAAGCGTCTACTTTAGACAACGCATTCTGCCCATTAATCGAACGTGATCCGAACAACTTCGAAATCGTTAACTATTTCGAAAAACCAGTTAACTCTGCATCAAGTGAAACTACCGGTGTAGATATCGAAGCGGCTTACGGTTTTGACACTGAGTTTGGTGCATTTAACTTCCGTGTTATCTCTACCTACTTAGACAAGCGTCAATTCAACAGCACCGGCTTTGAAGAAGACCTTCAAGTGCTAACTGGTGAGCAATCTCGCCCACGTTGGAAAGGTCGTTTCATCACTGATTATAAAATTGGTGACTTCTCTGCTGTGTTGATCGGTAACTACCGTCATGCAACAGTTGCGGATCGCGATTGGGATCCAGAAGTTAATAACTACAACGAGATTCCGTCATACACCACTTGGGGTTTGACTGCTCGTTACGATATTACTTCAGGTCTACAAGTGCGTGCGGGCATCCAGAACATGTTTGACCGTATCCCACCGCAAACTCCGTTTGCATATGACCAAGGTGCATACTACGACCTACGCGGACGTCGTATCACAGCTGGCATTAACTATCGTTTCTAATCAACGAATCGATATGTTCAAAAGCCCTCCTTCGGAGGGCTTTTTTTGTTTTTGTATTACAGAATAAAGGGCTCACATACACCATTATATATCTCTTAAAATGTAGTGTTTGAGGTATAAGGTGTCGTGTTAGTCACAAAATATCCCATCTTGAACTGGGTGCCATACCATCATGAGTTAAACCTTTATGAGCCTGATGGATGCTGGCGTAAGATGGATAACGTATTTCCCGTGAGGATGGTAGGTAAAATTGTTTTTATTCCCCTGACCGATATTATTTGTATCAAAGGGGCTGCCAATTACGTTGAGGTGCATACATCGCAAGAACGTCTGCTTCATCGCGATACCATGAAAAACGTTGCTGAAACACTTCGTGCTGCACAGTTTCAGCGCGCTCACCGCAGTGTGATCGTCAATTTAAACCACGTTAGAGAAATCACCAGTGAACTGGGTCGGCTCACATTACTGGTGCTCAGCAATGGTGACGAGGTGCGCATCGGTCAGTCTTATCGCGAGAGTATCTTTCGAAGCTTAGGCATTGTGTCTACCACCTAAAACACTAAATTTTTTCTGCCACAAGCCGATAGGGTGATATCACGTTTAATAAAGAGACACCCTATGCGTATATTGGTTATTCTATTCGGCTTGTTGGCGGTGCCAGTGCAAGCGCATTCAATTAGCCCATATGATGAAATTGCCGATAGGTTGTCACAGCAACTTGTGCTGCAGTTGAACAAGCATCAGGGTCACCAAGGTTATGCGCAACTAGGGATCACACGTTGGGTGATGTCGGATACTTTAGCGCTACCGACTCCCGAAAATGCACTTTACGCGGTGAGCCATGAATTAAGTGAACTGCTATACAGCCATCTTGCCGAACGTAACGTCCAGCTTATCGACTTTCGTGCACAAAATGGTGTGACGATGACGTCTGCTGGTTCCACCATGTTGACTAATGATAAAGAAAAACTGAATCTTCATCCCCAATTAGACTGGGTTTTGGTTGGTACAATGAGCCGCGAGGAAGATGGTGTGATGCTTAGTATCCGTGTGTTAGATCGTCGTTCTCAGTCCGTTTTAGCGGCGGCAAACCATTATGTGCCCAAACACTTGTATTGGACAAATAAGGGTGCAGAGATAGTCAATGGGCACCTACAAAGAAGTCGTTAGGAGAAAATGATGCGCTTATTATTAATGGTTGCCATGACATTTGTGCTGGCAAGCTGTACGGTGCTTCCTAAGCCAGAAGCAAAAGCGGAGTTCGGTAGTGGTAGCGCTGCGCCTGCGCCAACGAATAGTTTTAGTCGGCAGCTCGCTGAACAATTGGTGAGTAATAGCCAGATTGATTTGGCAAAAACCCATATTGCAGTCAGCGATTTTGTCGGCGTGCAGTCCGCCTACAATAAAGCGACGCCTTTTGCTCAGGTCATGTCTGAGCAACTGCGTGGTGAACTGGCATTTCGTCACTTACCAATTATTGATTTTAAAACCACAGAGTTTATTCGTGTCACCCCGCAGGGCGATTTTGCGCTAACGCGAGATTACCTTGAGATCGATGAAATTTTACCTATCACGCATGTGGTGGTCGGCACCTACAGTCACTATCGTGATGGCGTTCTGGCCAATGCACGCTTAGTCGACATCAACAGTAAGCATGTTGTCAGTGTAGGCTCGGTTTATATCCCGAGTGCAATTATTGAGCGTTTGGACGAACCTAATACACAACCCATTATACGTTGATCTGGCTTAACCGCGCTTTCGTAGTCTAATATCTTATAAAACAATAATTTGTTCAGGACAGACTATGAAAGCGTTGCACTCTATTTTGATTTTCCTCGGTTTACTCTCTGTTGTTTTAATTGGGTTGTCCGGTCCGCTTTACCAACTCGAATGGCTCACGTTAGGTGGCGCATTTACGTTACTGCGTTGGGCCGTTTATCTCGCCATCGGTGCCGGTGTTCTGAATATTATTGCGTTGTTCGTACGCCGACCTAAGGGTGCCCGCGCGGGGCTGAGTGTTTTAGCCATTGTCGCTTCGTTTATTGCGTTTTATTTACCCTATGCACAATATCAGACGGCAACCTCGGTCCCAGCGATTCACGATATCTCAACAGATACGGTTAACCCACCCGAGTTTGTGGCTATTGCACCGTTACGAGCTGATGCGCCGAACCCCGTTGAATATGCGGGTGAGGAAACGGCCAAACAGCAAAAAGAAGCGTACCCAGATATCACCACTTATGTGTCACCGAAGTCTCCAGATGAACTCTATCAAAAAGCGCTGAGCGTTGCTGAAAACATGGGCTGGGAAATTATCGACACGTCGGATGAACAGCACCGTATCGAAGCGACTGCAACCACCACTTGGTTTGGTTTTAAAGACGACGTGGTGATTCGTATTCAAACACAAAATGATGAAACACTGCTCGATATTCGCAGTAAATCACGCGTCGGTCGTAGCGATGTGGGTAAGAATGCAGAGCGTATTCGTTCGTTCTTAAGCAAGCTATAACAAGGAACTTCCACTATGAAGTACGCTTGGTTGATGCTGTGTCCTGTGGCAGCGCTGGCACAAGAGCCTATCGAAGTTATCGAAGTAATAGGTAAAGGCGAAACCCTCGTTTTGCCGAGTGAGGAGCCTGTCGAAGGGCTATTTGGGCTATCGGATGCACTGCAGGAAATCCCGCGCTCAGCGACGATGATATCGCGTTCGCTGATGGATCAAGCCGCGATTAATGACCTGCATGATATCGCTCGGTTTGCCCCCAACAGTTTTGCCGCAGCAGGCTTTGGCAATCCGTCTCTGCCGAGTATGCGGGGTCAGTTGGGTGAGCTGTTTGAGGCGGGCATGCGGCGCCAAGCGGGCAATAATGGTTTAGGCGTACCGATGTCTTTTAATAGTATCGAAGGCATCGCCGTGGTGAAGGGCGCGCCCCCGGTGATGCTTGGGACGACGCAACGCGTTGGAGGCTTTGTCAATCTGCTGCCGAAAAAGGCGATGACGGATGATGAACGCTCGCGCGTGCGTGGCGAGTGGGGTCAATGGAGTCAGTATCGACTGCAGTTGGACCATAATGCGGTACTTAAACGAGACAAACATGCCCTGCGGGTCAGCGCTGAATTCGTTGACCAAGACAGTTTTTACGATTTTACCTCGACCCGCAGCGACGATGTGTTTGTCGCTTATCGGTATAGCCCCAATAGCCGTACTGAATGGGATATTGGGCTTGAGTACTATGATGTCGAGTGGACAGACAATGCCGGTATTAACCGGCCAACGCAGGCGTTGATTGACGATAATCTGTATATTACCGGGCAGGGTGTGCAACCCAATGGCTCAACGGTGCCAGGCGCCTTTGCCGTGGTGAGTCCGACCGGACAAGTGGAGATTGATCGCAGTCGTGTGTTGACCGATCCCGCAGACATTAACACCGCTAAAACAACGTTATTGCACTCGACTTTTCAGCAGCAGTGGTCTGACACGCTGACCTTTGTGAACCGTACTTACTATCAATACCTAGAGCGTGAGGGGATAAACCAAAATAGCTTTGTCGAAATCATCGATGGCGCGCATACCTTTGAGAACCGCGCTGAATTGCATATCAATGATCACACTATTTTAGGTATTAATGTACGGGTGAATGACGTTCTGGGATACAGTCAGTTCAGTACCGAAGCTGACCTCCCATCCGACTTAACTGGACCGATTGCGAACCGACGCATTCCATTAACTGCGGCGCAGCAAGCTCAGCTCGTTCAATTGCGTCCAGGTCTGTTCGTTTCACCAGGAACCAATTACGACAATGATGGCGATGGCATTGGTGACTATATTCTGTCGGACACGACCGATTCGTTAAGTCAACAATGGGGATTGTTTGGGCAGCATGAGCTGGCATTAACCGATCGTTGGCAACTTACTGCGGGCGCACGTATCGACTATTATGATGTCATCGCCAAAGATCCGTTACCACCTGCGGGCTTTGATGCTGCAGAAGACAGTTATAGCGATTGGTTAAGTGCGGTGAGTTTGTCGTCTCAGTATCAACTGTCGAGTGCGGTGATGGTCTATGCATCGGCGTACGAGAGTGATTCGACCTCAAATTCAATGGCGGGCGGTACCGTATTGAATGCCAACCAAGTCATCGATTCACAGAATTTCGCCACCGAAAATACGTTGTACGAACTCGGCATCAAAATAGCACCGGTCAATAGCCGCTGGTATGCCGACGTTGTCATGTTTGACCAAACGCGCAGCTTGCGTAATCGAGATGGTTCCAATAGTGGTATTGCCACGCAGGGGGTCGAAGCGCAGTGGAATTACCGCAATGAACACGGCTTTTGGATGACACTTGCGGCGAGCTATCTTGATGCACATTATGATAATTCCGCGGCTTTTCAAGATACGCGGCAAATTGCGGATTTATTTGACGATTCGCGCCCTGATATTATCGAAGGCACGGGCATCGGCGCACCTAACTTTGCGGCATTTCCAGCGTCTAACCAGCGCTTACAAGGCGTGCCCGAGGTGCAGGCATCGGCCGTGGCGGGATGGCAGGTGACACCACAGTGGTCCGTGGGGGGGGATGCCAATTACACCGAAAGTTACCCGCTTGATTATTTGCAAACGGTGATGATCCGCGATCAATATATGCTGAACCTGAATGCGACCTATCAGATGACCGCACAGTTGAGTGCGCGCGTCGATGTGTTTAATGTCACCGACGAAGAAAATTGGTCACCAGTATTTGAGGGCGGCTACTTTGGTTCGACCTTAGCGTTTCCGTCGTTACCGCGCCACGCGCAGCTCACTGTTGATTACCGCTTTTAAAAGGAGCCTTTGTGTCCGTAAAAAAAATTCTGTTGGCGCTGGTCATCGTCGCCGCCATCGCCGCGGTGATGGTGTTTGATGTCACGCAATACCTCAACCTCAATACGTTAAAAGACCAACAAGCGCGGGTTAATGGATGGTTCGAAGCAGAGCCCTTGCTCACTTTTGCCATTTACTTTGTTGCTTATGTCTTGGTGACCGCGTTATCGATCCCCGGTGCCACCATTCTCACCTTAGGTGCGGGGGCTATCTTTGGGCTCGGTTGGGGATTATTGCTGGCGAGCTTTGCAAGCTCTGTTGGCGCCTTACTGGCGTTTTTAAGTGCACGCTTTTTATTAAAAGACTGGGTGCAAAGCAAGTTTGGTCAACGGCTCGAGGCCATCAATCGCGGCGTAAAACGGGACGGCGCCTTTTATCTGCTGAGTTTACGGCTGGTGCCCATTTTTCCGTTCTTTGTGATTAATCTTGCGTTGGGTCTTACGCAAATACGCACGTGGACCTTTTATTGGGTGAGTCAAGTCGGCATGCTGCTCGGTACTGTAGTCTATGTGAACGCGGGCACACAGTTAGCCGATATCGAACAAGTCGGCGATGTGGTCTCTGCCGACCTGATCGGGGCGTTTGTGTTGTTGGGTGTGTTCCCGTTACTGGCGAAGTGGTTACTTACGCTCATCAAGCGTCGTCGGGCGTTTAAAGGTTTCACTCGACCCCAGCAGTATGACAATAACCTCATCGTCATTGGCGCTGGTTCAGCGGGGTTGGTGAGTGCTTACATTGCTGCGACCGTTAAAGCAAAAGTGACGCTGATTGAACGTGATAAAATGGGCGGTGATTGCTTAAATACAGGGTGCGTGCCCTCTAAGGCGTTGTTACATGTTGCCAACCAAGTGCACCATATGCGCCATAGCGAACAATTGGGGATCACAGCACAACCTGTGAGTGTTGATTTTAAGCAGGTATTGGCACGGGTGCAGCAAGTCATTCAACGCATTGAACCCCATGATTCGGTCGAGCGCTATCAAGGTCTGGGTGTAAATGTCGAGCTGGGAGAAGCAACGATTGTATCGCCATGGGAGGTTGAGCTTAAGCAGCAAGGCGAAGTCCGTCGTTTAACCACCAAACACATTGTTGTCGCGACAGGCGCGCGCCCATTAGTACCGAACTTACCGGGCATCGATACCATCGATTACCTCACCTCGGATAATTTGTGGCAACTTGATGAGCTTCCTAAACGACTCCTAATCCTAGGCGGCGGACCGATTGGCTGCGAAATGGCGCAGGCTTTTCAGCGGTTAGGCAGTGAAGTCCACCTTGTTGAAATGAAGGACCGCGTACTGAGTAATGAGGATGAAGATACTTCGAACTATGTGGCTCGTGCTTTACAAGATGATGGTGTGCAGCTCCATTTAGGGACTCAAGCCAAGGCGTTTAGCCAAAGCGAGCAGGGGATCCTTCTGGATGTCGAAGGTAACGAGGGCGCACAACAACTCGGTGCTGATCGTGTGCTTTTGGCATTAGGGCGTCAGGCAAATCTAGAAGGCTTCGGTCTTAAGGAGCTGGGTATTGAGCATGGCAAAACCATCCAGGTGGATGAGTTTATGCAAACCAGTATGCCGAACATGTATGCCTGCGGTGATGTCGCTGGGCCTTATCAGTTCACTCATGTCGCTTCACATCAGGCGTGGTACGCAACCGTAAACGCGTTGTTCGGACGCTTTAAACGATTCCGTGTTGATTACTCAGTGATTCCTTGGGTGACCTACACGTCGCCTCAGGTCGCTAACGTCGGCTTGACTGAACAACAAGCACAGGCGCAGCAAGTGGACTATGAAACCACCTGTTATGACATCGCCGAATTAGACCGAGCTATTGCCGATGGCCAAGCGAATGGGCGTGTCAAAGTGCTGACCAAACCCGGTAAAGATACGATCCTGGGTGTTAATATTGTTGGTCCGCAGGCAGGCGAACTGTTGGCCGAGTTTGTTTTAGCCATGAAGCACGGTATTGGACTCAATAAGATTTTGGGTACCATCCACAGTTATCCGACACTCGCAGAAGCCAATAAATACGCTGCCGGTGAGTGGAAGCGCGCGCATGCTCCCGAAAAACTGTTAAAGTGGGTCGAAAAGCTGCATCGATGGTTACGTTCATGAGATATCTGTTTTTACTGCTAACAGCGATAGTGGTCAGTGTTTTTTCCGTGCCGAGTTCGGCACAGGATAAGCCAACACCCGTATATTTTTACGCATGGGGCGGGAACCCGGCGATTAATGACTATATACGTTGGGCCGCAAAGGAGCTGCAGCCAGAAGGGATTCAATTACACCATGTGAAAGTGGCTGATATCGCCGAGGTGGTTAAACAACTGGTTGATGGACAAAGCAACGCTGACTTAGTGTGGATTAATGGCGAGAACTTTCATGCACTCAAAGCCGCGGATCGGTTGCGTGCGGTTGTTGCCGAGCTCGATTTAGACACCACATTGAATGATGACTTAGATTGGCGCAGTGACTTTGGTGAGCCGATTGAAGGTTTGGAAGTACCGTGGGGAGTCGGGCAGTTTTATTTGTTGACCTGCCAGAGCTGTATCGCCGGTGATCAAGTCAGCGCCAATGAGCTACTTGAGTACGCGGCCCAACACCCGGGGCGCATGACCTATCCAAAGCCGCCGGAGTTTCACGGGACGACATTTTTAAAGTCCTTGTTGCTGTCGCTGTCTGAGCAAGATACCGCCTTCAGGCAACCAGTAGACGCTGTCGATGCGGAAAAGCTGACAGCGCCGTTGTGGACTTACTTGGATGAGTTGCAACCCTTGTTATGGCAAGGGGGCGAAAACTTTCCGTCGAGTGCAGCGCAGCAGCTTAATTGGTTCGCTAACCAACAGCTAGATATCGCGCTCTCGTTTAACCCCAACGAAGTGAAAACGTTGGTTAATCAAGCACGCGTGCCGCAAGGCACCAAGCGCGTGACACTCGGCGAGGGTGCGATTACCAACAGCCACTACTTAGCCGTGCCTACAACCAGTCAGCATGCAGAAGCCGCGCAACGCGTGATTCGCTTTTTCTTGTCTGAAACGGCGCAACGCAAAAAAGCCGACTTGTCTGGCTGGGGTGACCCCACTGTTCTGGATCTTGAGCTTGCCGATATGCCGCCTCTACTGCCTGTGGCTACCGAGTTTCATGCCAGTTGGCAGAGCTACCTTGAACAGCAATGGCAACAACGTTACCCACGTTAACCATGAATCGGTTGACGCGCGCTGGGCTCGCATTACTGTGGATCATTGTGCCGTTGGTGGTGATCGCTTGGCATGTGACAACAACGCCGCTTAACGCGTCAATTGGTAGTGCGTGGGAGGGCTTAGGCGAGAGTGCTTGGCTTACCTTGCTGGTGACCGTACTGACTAGCGTCGTGGTTTTATTCGCGGCACTGGCAGGTTCCCGTGGACGCCACCTGAACGCTACCTGGGCCAGTTTTATTGCGGTGCCGCACGTCGCCTTTGCTATTGGCTTATTATGGCTTGTCAGTCCTTCTGGTTGGCTTGTGCGCTTAGTTGATGCGCTATTGCCAGCTTGGCAAGGACCGGTGCAGTCGAGTTGGCTCTCGGCGAAGAGCACCTTGACGTTGTTGGTGGTGTTGATTCTTAAAGAGCTTCCGTTTTTGTTGCTGATGGCACAGGCGAATATACGGCAAATGCCGATTGCACGCTGGCAGCAACAGGCGCTTGCATTAGGCTACAGCCAACGCCGGTTTTGGTGGCTGATTGTGGTACCCGCGTTACTTAAACCACTGCGACTCCCGTTGTATATCATCGCAATTTACACCGTTTCGGTGGTGGATATTCCGTTGTTGGTGGGACCCAACGCGCCCGCACTGCTGGCGCATCAGGTGTTTGAGTTGAACTGGCAATTTAGCGCCGGAGATAACGACTGGGTCGCTTGGGGGGCGTTACTCTTAGTGCTGTTGGCATTCATCAGCTTGCTGTTATTGCGCGGTTTAGAGTGGCTGTTGCAAAGGGCGCTGGGTCGGTGTGCAATAACGGGGCGGCGCTCGCAGTCCGGCGGCACAGGTGGTAATGCCTCGAGCAAGCCCTGGTTTTGGACTTTATTAGCGCTAGCGGTGCTTACCAGTTTGATTTTGCAGTCGGGCCAGCAAGGGTGGTTTTATCCCGCGTTATGGCCACAAGGGTGGCAATGGGAACGCTGGCTTTCGGAGTGGCCTTACATTGCGCCTTTACTTTATAACACATGGACACTGGCGGTGTTCAGCGCCACCCTTGCATGGCTTTCGGCGGTTATTCTTTTAGAGTTGCAAGCTCAGCGACAACAAAGCAAGCTCAATGCCGCTTGGTTGATCATGTTGATCATTCCACAACTGGTATTGGTGCTTGGCTGGCAACGGCAGGTTGGACCTGATAACAGTTTTGTGTGGCTGTTATGGTCGCACACAGTGTTTTGCTTCCCCTATGCTTACTTAACCTTGCACGGCGCTTATTTAGCGTATCCTAGACGGTGGCTCTGGCAAGCGCGTAGTTTGGGGTATGGACCTTGGGCGGCTTGGTTTAGAGTACTTGCCCCGATGTTAAAGCGGCCACTAGCCTTGGCGTGGGCGATGGCGTTCTCAATTAGCGTGGCACAGTACTTACCGACGCAATGGTTGGCGCCTGTGACCCATCCTACGCTTACGACCGAAGCGGTGAGTATCGCCTCCGGCGGTGATTGGCGTTTAGCAAGCGTGTATGCTCTGATGCAGTGGGTCAGTGTGTGGATAATATTTATGGTGGCGCTAGGAGTAACACGTGCTCGAAATTAATCATTTGACCATGGTGTTCAAACACCACCAACTGGTGATTCCCAAACTGTCGGTGGCACCCGGACAAGTGCTGACGCTAACGGGAGCCAGTGGTATTGGTAAATCCAGTTTGTTGCAATGGGTGCTGGGTGTGCCGCAACCCAACGTCGCCATTGCGGGTGAACTGAGCCTAAATGGCGTCGATTTAACGCAACGACCGATTGAGCAGCGCAATATCGGCTTAGTAACACAACAGGCGGATTTGTTTCCGCATATGACTGTGCAGCAAAATTTACTTTTTGCGCGAACCGCACAATCAGCGGATAGACAAGCTTGGGTCGCCGAGCAACTTAATTCGGTGGGCTTATCGGAGTACGGCGATGCGTACCCGGCTGAATTAAGTGGCGGCCAGCGTGCGCGCATTGCTCTATTGCGAAGTTTAGCCGCGTCACCAAAAAGTATACTGCTGGATGAACCCTTCTCTGCACTCGACGTAAAATTAAGAACAAGCGTACGTGAGTTTACATGGTCTAAGTTGGCGGATGCACAGATGCCTGCCATGCTGGTGACTCATGATCCAGCCGATGCGCCGGGCGAAGTCGTTAATTTAGAGCACTATTATTATGATTGATCGGTATCTCATTCCGCCGCTACACAAATTACTGGATAAGCCAGCTGAGTTACTTGTTAATCGAGCGGTGACCGCCAATCAGGTGACTCTTGTAGGGTTTGCGTTGGGTCTATTAGCCGTACCTCTGTTAGCGGCTGGCGCGTTCGAGCTGGCACTTATTGCGATTCTGCTAAATCGACTTGCGGATGGACTCGATGGTGCCGTCGCTCGGCGCACGCGAACCACCGATGCAGGCGGCTTTTTGGATATTGTATTAGACTTTATTTTTTATCAGGCGGTGGTTGTTGGATTTATTCTAAGCAGCCCGCATGAACACTTGCTGGCTGGCTTGTTTTTGATGCTATCTTTTGTTGGGACAGGTACGAGCTTTTTAGCGTTTGCTGTTCAGGCATCAAAGCGCGGATTAAACAACCCGCATTACCCCAATAAATCCATGTATTACATGGGCGGTCTGGCAGAGGGCTTTGAAACCTTTGCGGTGTTCATACTGTTGTGTTTGTTACCACAGCATTTTGTCATGATTGCCTGGCTATTCGGTACGGTGTGCTGGGTTACAACGGCAACGCGTATTTGGGCAGGGTTTAATACCTTAAAAGCGGACAACTAAAGCGATGGAAGCATGGATTCGATTAGGCATTTTTGTCGCGATACTGGCATTGATGTTGAGGTGGGAGGCGGCAAATCCGAAACGGCAACAGCGTGTCAGTCGGTGGCGCCGTTGGCGCAGTCACCTTGGACTGATTATCAGCTCCAGTGTGTTAATGCGTTTGGTTGCGCCGCTTGGGCTGACAGGGATTGCTTTGTGGAGCACAGAACATACGTGGGGGCTGTTTAATCAGTTTGAGTTGCCGCTATGGCTTGCGGTTATTCTAAGTATGGTGGTACTCGATCTCGTACTCTATTGGCAGCACCGCATGTTTCACCAAGTGCCGTGGTTATGGCGCTTGCACCGCGTCCACCACGCCGACCCTGACTTTGATGTGACCACAGGCGTGCGTTTTCACCCCATTGAAATGGTGCTTAGTTTAGGTATTAAAGCGCTCGCTATTATTTTGTTGGGTGTGCCTGCTGTCGCCGTATTGTTTTTCGAGATTGTTTTAAACGCATGCTCACTCTTTAATCACGGCAACGTTCAGTTACCTGCGAAGCTTGAGACGGTTGTTCGGCGCGTGCTCATTACCCAAGAATTGCACCGGATTCATCACAGTAGTGTTAAAGCTGAGACAAATAGCAACTATGGTTTTAGTGTGGTGTGGTGGGACTGGCTATTCAGTAGCTATACCGACCGCGCCGCCGCTGGCTCTGACCACGTGGATATCGGACTCAGTGAATTCCGTGAAGAAAAACGCAATACGCCATTTTGGTCACTCCTAATACTGCCTTTTAAACGTTGATAAATACCTTGTCAATCATAGGGTTGCCGTGATACTCCTAGCACCGTTGCTAATGAATAACATTTTCTTAAAATTTAAACGGAATCATCACTTTTAACTTCAACCCGTTAGCATGGTTTGCGACTGTCGGTTGTTTAAAAAATCAACGGCGCTTTATGACAGAGGGCGTACAGTGAGCATCAATGATTAATGCTAAAATCAGTATAAGTACGGATTTACTGATCGAGGTGTAATGGTATTCACTCGATACAAAGAAAGAGGTGCTGTCTTGAGGGCAGCACAGTGAGCACGGTCGGTGTTGGCGTTAGGGTAGCTCGGTGTGTATTAATAGCCGTTCGTTGCACAGTAGAGCAAAGTGCCCAGTCAACTATTAAACAAGGAATACGGATAAAAGTCACCTGGCAAATAAACGGGTGAAACTAAAGGATTAGGTTATGCAACATACCTGTGCGCGTTATGAAATATTTGATAAAAGTCGCATTGCTATCGTTATTGTCGATAGTAATTGTGCGATCACGTACGCGAATCAAGGTGCCAAAGCGTTACTAACGAACCAATCTGAGTTAGGCAACAAGCTCGCGATACAATTGCCGGCGGGCGATAAAGAGTTTTTTTCTAGCTCATTTCAAGCGTTTGAAGAGGGCGCCCGACCCGTATATTACTGCGCTATTACCATTATCGATGACGACTGCAAGCACTATATCGTTTATCTGCATCCGTTCAACATGAAACCGAGCGGTACCGAGCAGTTACCCTTTTTATCGCAGCACGATCCATTAACGGGTCTACCTAACCGCATGCAGTTTATTATGCGGTTACAGCGTCATTGTTTATCAGAGGATTGTGACACCAGTCTTACCGCCGTGGTGTTTTTAGACTTAGATGGGTTTAAAGCGATCAATGATAGCCTGGGTCACGAGATGGGTGACAAACTGTTGCAGGTGGTTGCAGGTCGTATTCGTAATCAATTACGTAATTCAGATACATTAACCCGCCTAAGCGGTGATGAGTTTTTGATGATCCTGACAGGACTAGAGACGCGCCAAGATGCGGCGATGGTCACACAACGTATCCTCGACGACGTGGCGCGCCCCTATAAAATTGATAGTACCGATATCTATATTACCGCAAGCGCGGGTGTGACATATTGCAAAGAGCGTATGAACCGTGCCGAGGTGATGATACAGCAAGCTGATATTGCAATGTTTGAGGCAAAGCGCGCTGGTAAGAACACGTTTCAATGGTTTGATAAAGCACTAAATGACGAGGTGAACCGCGCATTATTAATTCGTAATTCAGTGCAAAAGGGCATTCACCGTGATCAGTTTCATTTAGTTTATCAACCTCAAATTTGTTTAGAATCGAATACTGTCTATGGCTTAGAAGCCTTGGTGCGCTGGCGTCACCCTGAGATTGAGGGATTATCACCTGGCGAATTTATTCCAATACTAGAGAGCTCGGGTCAGATTATTCCCTTGAGTTATTGGATTATGCGCCAAGCCTTTAGTGATTGGCAAAAATTAAAACCTCTGCTGGCGACGGGCGCGCGGATTTCTGTCAATGTATCGACAGTGCACATTACCCGTACTGATTTCATCGAGCAGCTCAAAAAAGTCATAGATGATACCGGAATTGCACCATCAGATATCAAACTCGAGATTACCGAGTCGATGATGTTACGCAATGCACAGGCGGCGGTCAGTACGCTCGACAAACTCACGGATATGGGCATAGCGATTGCGTTGGATGATTTTGGTACCGGGTTTTCGAATTTACGTTACCTCACTCAAATGCCTATTACTGATGTAAAACTCGATCGTAGTTTCATCCGTAAAATTGATACTAATAACGCAAACCAAGCGATTGTACGCGGTATTATTGGTATGGCACATGAACTGGGCTTAAACATCGTGGCAGAGGGTGTCGAAGTGGCATCCGAAAAAGCAATGGTTCAGCAGCTGCACGCTGATGTGATGCAAGGCTTTCTTGAAGCAACGCCCATGCGGCTTGAGCCTTTAATCGAATTTCTAAACCGACGTTAGTACTGGCGTCCCCGGCAGGAGTCGAACCTGCGACCTGCCGCTTAGGAGGCGGCTGCTCTATCCTGCTGAGCTACGGGGACAGCCGTAGATACAGCCGCGAATTATGCCAGAGTTAACAACCGCTTTCCAGCGACGCCGACCCTACTGAACATTACCATTGTCTGGCTTAGCGGCTGGCACAACCCAATCGTTGACTTGCACATTAGTTAATACATCAGGACCATTAATTGATGCGACAGCACTATCTGCCTGGACTTGTTCTACGGTAACGGTGAAGCGGCTCACTTGCCAACGCTGACGGAAATGACCCTGATCATCAACATAGTTGCTTGGATGAACAACGTTCAACTGGTCGCCGATTTTAACACCGTGAGATGAGCCCAGATTAACCTGAACCTGCTGACGATCATGCCAAACAACACGTCCTCTTACCGGTCTACACTGCACTTGCATTTGAACACCAGAGGCAAGTTCCTCTAATGATGATGCCAGCGCAACGCCAAAAGGCGCGTCCCAAAACTGGGTCGTAGCAACATCAACCTGGGCATTGCGTGGAAAAGTCCATGGCTCAGCGCCTTCTACGCGCGCTCGTGTGATGAGATCGCCACTCATGGCATCAATTAAATAGAGTGTTAACGCGAAGTGGCGCGTCGGTTGTTGGTCAAACACGCCGAGGAATGCGCTTTTCTCGGTGACTGAGAGATCGTCAAAGATCCCTAAGATTACGAACTGACTGTCGTTAGCATAGCCAATTTGTCGTCCAATACGGCCCACCTCGGCCAAGTTCAGGTTGTCGAGGGCGGCTTGCAGTCCTGCATTTCGGCGCAGTGTGTGGTTAACGAATAACTGATCGCTTTGGCTGGCAATATCGCGAGCGAGATGCTGAGCGGAAATGTCGCCTAAATTCCAAATTTGCCCGTAAGCGGCATGTTCACGGTTAGAAAACTCAAATGGCGCGATAGTGACCCCAGCTTTGTAATGACTGCCTCGACAAGACTGTTCGCGTTGCCAAATCTCCGCCTGAATAAGTACGAACAGACGACCATCGCGCATTTCTTCACGCAGCACATCAACACGTTCGACATTACCTGTCGCGGATACTTGAGTTTGGTTGTTATTAACAACACCGTTGACGATTGATTGGACAGAGGTAATAGAGCTGCCGGTCATGAGTAATGCCTGCTGCAGAGCGCTCTTGATAGCTTGGTTACGTGCAGCTTGGGTATCGCCGTTAACGATGCGGGCACTGCCTTCAACTTCGATGATGCGTGCATCAATACTCAGCGTCATTAATCCGACGATTATAGCAATTACCAACGTACGTAGCATGTTTATACCTTTAATCAGCCAACCTAGGGTTACTTCAGGTAAACTTAAGCAAGAATCAGACCACAGTGTACGTTGCTATCAATAGTAAACAACACGTTTGATTTTTTGCTTGCGACTGGTGCTCTCATACAGGTTATGCACTTTGGCAAAGTCTAGACGTAGTTCGGTCGCGTAATATTCGCCGACGGTATAAGTGCGCACCACTTCAGCGCCACGAATTACGCCATCAACAGATGCTTGGAACTGGTCGTTGCCAAGTGACCAGTTTTGTACGGACGTATTGCCTGAGATGCGTTGACCATACACTTGCTCGGCTAGCTCGCGGTAGGCTGCCAACTTGGACGCACGCATCGCTGCAAGGTCTTTATGCTGCTTAGTTTCACCAGGCTGTGCATCGATTGGGGCAAAACCGGTAGCGGTAATGACAGGAAACGTTTCGGGCGTGGTGGACTCCCACTCGACGTATTGCTGGTCGTATAGCGTATCGTAAACGGCACTGCATCCACTGAGCATCAGTAAACTGGTAAATAACGATACGGTAAGGGCTGCACGTTTCATATCGACCTCAAGCCTAAATGAGTTATATCAGATAATTCATTAACGGCATATGCGGTAAAATCTTTAGTGCAGATTAACGGATTTTGCCCTTGGCATTGTATGTAAGCGTGTCACCTCGGGCCTGAGAGGCGTGACGTACGATTTCGTGTTTCAATTGATCGATGTTCGACAGCGTGCGTGTAACCACGCGCTCATTCACATCGTTTTGGCGTTTAACATCCGAGAGTGTGGCGCGTAATTCAGCGACTCGCTCACTCAACACTTCGTCAGTTGTGAGTTGCTGCCGCTCTGGATGTTCAGCAAGTACGCGATCGTACTCACTCAATTGATCAAGTAAGTTTGTCTTGAGCGTGGTTAACTCGGCAACGCTTTGATGTTTACGTTCAACGATCGCTGCCAACTCCTGCTCTTGGCACTGCTGCAATTGCTGCAGTGCCTCAGCCATTTGTTCGAGAACTTCTGTGATGGGCGTCATAGATTCCTAAGCGCAGGTTACGCGTCTTTGTCTGTGTCAATCGCGCCGCCAAATAAGTCACCTTCGAACTGAGCCAGTTTCGAGGCGAGGCGGTCGACATCGACTTTATAGGAGCCGTTTTCGATGGCCGTTTTAATGCGGTCTACTTTGCTCTGATCAATGCCGCTGCTGTTCATTGCTTTCTCTTGCAACGACGATAAATTTTGTGCTTCAGCGGTTAAAGAAACCGAGTCAGAACCATTTTTTGCATTTACGTCAGTGTTGCTTGACTTGTCTGTCGCCGCTTGACGTTGAGTCTGTTTGGTGTCGATCGTGCTGTTCTTAACACCATTATTATTTATATTAATTGCCATATCGCTCGCCTCACATGTTATAAGTTCTCGGTTAGTAATCGGCCGCAGAAAAAATAACTTTAATCCTTTTTGATAAAAAGTTTATAAATTAACCGTTACTTCGTTCAAGCCCGTCACAACGGCTTCTAACGACTTGTTTGAGCGCACATTTCGGACCGCTACCGACTCTCCTTGTAATCCGTCTCCTAACGCCTTACCGGATGCTGTGATGCGCAACGATTTATTTGTAGCCACTATTGTAACGGTTTCTCCCTCGCAAACAAGACAGGTGTCACGTGCTTCTATCGCATCGCCGGCAGAAATTCGCCGCTTTACACGTGCGCCAACGAGGAGTGCCTTATCGGTGAAGGTATTTGCGCGTACCTGATTTATATCAATCTCCGCTATACGTATGTCGCTATCGCTGATGAGGTGACCAGGCGACATTGGCACTGCAGCTGACCAAACTTCTTGATACTGATAAATGCGCACCGGAACATAGGTCCGCCATGGCTGGTTTCCAGTCGTACACTGAATCTCGACGGTGGTGTAACTTTCGAGACCTGAGTTGCGTGCAAAGCTGACAGCTGGCGCGGATGAACAGAGTTTGGGGGCCATACGCGGGTCAAGTGAGTTCACCACCACCTCAACTCGACCGTTGTCAGGTTGGGTCACTTGTTGTTGCACAAATTCATTCGCCAGCTGTTGTAGCTTTTTGTAATTATAGGAGGCAGGTTCAGCTGATAATGCTAAACTTGACGTCAATATGAAAAAGATCGAACTGATTATCGCGGTTTGCCGTATTATCATATTAACTCCACTTAAAGTTTTAGGTGTTGCCGGTCGATTACATAGTGAAATATGCACAACTCGCTCATCGTCAATCAATTGACATTTACACCTGAGATGACACTATTGATGGTTAAGCAAGCAAAGAACATGCCAGTGATTAAAAGCGGCACAGAGGGGAGATAACATGGCGAGCATTCTTGACTCGGTAAACCAACGCACGCAAATGGTGGGTCAGAACCGTTTGGAACTTTTGCTGTTCCGCCTCAGTGGCCAGCAACGATTTGGTATCAACGTATTTAAAGTAAGAGAAGTGCTGCAGTGCCCACGGCTCACCTCTATCCCGAGACGCAACCGTCTGGTTCGTGGGGTGGCACACATCCGCGGACAAGCCATATCGATTATTGATTTAAGCCTGGCAACAGGTGGTCCGGCCATTACCGATATCGAAAATCGATTTATTATCATTGCCGAGTACAACCGCACGGTACAGGGCTTTTTGGTGGGTGGTGTCGATCGCATTATCAATATCAATTGGGAAAACATCATGCCGCCACCGAAAGGTGCTGGACGCGATGCCTATTTGACTGCAGTAACCGAGATAGACAACAAATTGGTTGAAATTATTGACGTCGAACGCATTTTGGCGGATATTTCCCCTGTCAGCACCGAACTGAGTGATGACGTAAAAAACCAGCCGATTACCGTTGCTAAAGAGAACCTCACGATACTCATCACAGATGACTCCGCTGTGGCGCGCGGGCAAATTAAGCGTGCTTTGGAAAGTCTCGAGATTCCACTTGAAGTTAAGAAGAACGGTAAAGAAGCGCTGGACTGGTTAAAAGAGAAGGCGAAAGAAGTCGATGGTAACGTGCAACCGCACGTACCTGTTTTAGTCTCGGACGTCGAAATGCCTGTCATGGATGGCTACACCTTAACCGCTGAGATAAAAGCTGACCCTAATTTAGCGGATGTTCGTGTTATACTGCATACATCACTCAGTGGGGTGTTTAATCAGGCAATGGTTAAGAAAGTTGGGGCTGACGATTTTATTGCGAAGTTTCACCCTGACGAACTCGCCACCGCTGTTAAGAAATGGCTCAATGCTGAAAACATTGTCGCTGAAACTGAGTAATGGAATAGACGCAGTTAATGTCGAGTAATAAAGAGCTCAATACACAAGAATACCAAGAGTTTAGACAGTTTTTGGAACATCAGTGCGGGATAGTGCTTGGTGACAACAAACTGTACTTGGTGAAAAGTCGTTTGTCGCCGTTGATGAGTCACTTTGGCATTGATTCATTGGCGGAGTTGGTAAAACGTTCGATGAAAATCAGTGAGCGCGCCTTGCGCTCGGCTGTGATCGACGCGATGACGACGAATGAGACGCTATGGTTTCGCGACACCTATCCGTTTGAGATTTTAGTTAATCGCGTATTCGAAGAATATAAGAATGAAACGAAACCGCTAAAAATTTGGTCCTCGGCGTGTTCCAGCGGTCAAGAACCTTATTCGATCGCGATGTCTTACCTTGAGTACAAAGCGAAAAACCCAAACGCGTTGAAAGGTGGTATCAAAATTACCGCAACGGATATTTCGAACAAGGTCCTTGAACAATGTGCAAAGGCTGAATACGACAGTTTAGCCATTGTGCGCGGACTCTCGCCCGAGCGGCGCAAGAAGTTTTTTGATGAGGGTGTCAAGCCGGGCTCGTCCATACTAAAAAACGAAGTTAAGCAATATGTACAATTTCGTCATCTCAATTTGCTCGACAGTTATGCATTGTTGGGGAAATTCGATGTCATCTTCTGCCGTAATGTCTTGATTTACTTTTCGGCAAACATCAAGCGGCAAATCATTGCCCAATTCAGGCAAGCGTTGAATCCTCAAGGTTACCTTTTCCTAGGTGCCTCTGAATCGATCTCAGGTCTTACCGATGACTTTGAAATGATACGCTGCAACCCCGGTATTATCTACAAGCGTAAAAACTAACCTCCGCTAAATAAGCTTGGCACAGTTAATGCATTATTTTGCTCACCTGAAATGTGGGAGACAAAATTATGGCACTGACTATGGACAAGCTTATGGGTATCCAGCAGCACACGCTAGGTATCCGGACGCGTCGCGCCGAGGTAATTGCTAACAATATCGCCAATGCAGATACCCCAGGCTACAAAGCTAAAGGGCTCGATTTTCAACAAGCCTTAGCACAGGCGCAACGGGGTATTGAAAATCACAAGCTCGCGCGTACCCACGAAAAACACTTTTCTGTAGAAATCAAACCGCAAGGAACCGAAAAGTTCCGCATACCAACGCAACCTGATACCGGTGACGGCAATACGGTCGATGTACAGGTGGAACAAAACTTGTATGCAAAAAATGCGTTGGAATACGAAATGACCATGAACTTCCTCGACGGACGCATTAGCGGCGTTAAGAAAGCGCTAGGCGGCGGTCAAGCATAGGAAACTGAACGATGAGTCTTTTTAATATTTTTAATGTCAGTGGGTCGGCAATGAGTGCACAGTCAGTGCGCTTAAACACCACCGCCAGTAACTTAGCCAATGCGAACTCGGTGAGTAGCAGCGTAGATGAAACTTACCGCGCACGGAGTCCAGTGTTTGCAACTGCATTAGCCGATGCCAAGGGTGACTACCGTGGTAATAGCCTGACAAATCAAACCCAAACGGGTCAATCGGCGGGTGTCAAAGTGATGGGGATTGTCGAGAGCGATAAGCCCTTGCAAATTGAATACGCTCCAAATCACCCAATGGCGGATGGTAATGGCTACATCTACCGCTCTAACGTCAACGTGACTGAAGAGATGGCGAATATGATTTCTGCGTCACGTTCATATCAAACCAATGTGCAGGTGGCGGATACAGCGAAAACCATGACACAACGGTTGTTGCGTCTTGGGCAAGGGTAACGGGAGATAAGCCATGAACAACGTAAGTAACAGCAACCCGTTAATCAATGAGTTAACTTGGAAAGAGCAAGAAGGGGCAAAGTATGCAGACCCCTCAGAGAATCAAAAGTTAGAGCAGCAAGACTTTTTTAAACTGCTTACTGAACAATTGAACATGCAGGATCCAACTAAGCCCGTTGATAACGACCAAATGATTGCACAAATGACCAGTTTTACGATGGCTGAGGGCATTACTGGCTTGCAGGAGCAGTTTACTAAGTTCACCGATAATATGTCGTCGAACCAAGCGCTGCAGGCATCGACGCTCGTGGGGCGGCAAGTCTTAGTACCCACCAACAGTGCATCGATTGACGGTGGCGGTAAAGCGTCGGGTGTAATTGCTGCGCCGCAAACAGCGCAGAACGTAAAAATCAGAATCAAGGATGAGAATGATTCGGTAGTGAGAACCATTGATGTAGGCGATCTAGCTGCTGGCACGAAGGATTTTGAGTGGGATGGTTTAGATGAAAGCGGCAATTCAGTGCCGGCTGGCAAATATACCTTCACGGCGAATGGTCAGCTCGGTAATTCCGCAGAAGATTTGCCATTGCAAATGCATGCGACGGTACAAAGTGTCAGCACTGGCGGTGACCGTGGCATCGTACTTAATTTGAAAGGTTTAGGCGGCATCAACTTTAAAGATGTCACAGAGATTGGCTAAATAGCGAGGTGACTTATGTCATTTAATATTGCACTGAGCGGCATCAATGCATCACAAAAAGATCTTGATACCACTGCGAATAACATTTCGAACGTAAAAACGACAGGTTTTAAACAATCACGTGCCGAGTTTGCTGATATCTACGCAAGTAGCATCTTTAATTCGGGCCGTGCAAAAGTCGGCGACGGTGTTTTGACGGCATCCGTTGCACAACAGTTTAGCCAAGGCACACTTGAGTTTACCGAGAACTCGTTAGACTTGGCGATCAGCGGCAATGGATTCTTTGCCACTGCATCTCAGATTGGCGATCAGGATTACAACTTTACGCGTTCAGGTGCGTTCAAGCTGAATAACGAAAGTTACATGGTCGACAACAATGGCAACTATCTTATGGGATTCCCGGTGGATGAAGCGACCGGAGCTAATCAGTCAACCAGTTTGGCAACCGCGCAACCGATTCGCATTCCAGACACAGCCGGTGCGCCTAACCTAACAGAGAACGTTAACCTCTCATTTAACTTGGATTCACGCAGTCAGGAAGTTGCTGTAGAAACAGGCGCTCCGACCGATCCTGATTATATTGAGGGACGTCCTTTTAACCCAGAAGATCGCAACAGCTATACTTCTTCCACATCAACCACGATTTACGATTCGTTAGGTGAGTCTCACGTGATGACGACCTACTATGTGCGAAGAGAAGCTGGACAAGGCGGTGAAAATGGCGCTGATGCGGTGCCTGATGACGGTAACAGCTACTGGGATGTGTATTCCACAGTAGATGGTCTGGGCGTCGATCTACAACAGCTCGACACGGATGGTCTTCCTATTCCGGGTGCAGAAGCCGAACCCACAGCGGGCTTTGGAGACAACAATGCAAGCTTTAGCGGAATTCGAGTCGCCTTTGGTGCCGACGGTTTACCTAGCCCTGACTCGCCTGGGTACGACAATACCTTAGGAACGTTTTCACCTGCATCGGCGCAAGTCGGCTCGACTTATACTAATGGTGCTAACGGTGCCCAGCGCATTAATATCGACTTTAACGATCCGCAAGGTGATGTGATACCGACTCAATACGCATCCGAGTTTGAAGTGAACTTTTTAGAGCAAGACGGCAGCACCGTCGGTCGACTGACTCAGGTTGATACCGCCGAAGACGGTAAGATTTCGGCAACCTATTCGAATGGCGATACGCGCTTCTTGGGTCAAGTGGCGCTGGTACGGTTTGCTAATGAACAAGGTTTAACTCAAGTCGGCGGAACGTCTTGGAAACAAAGCAGTGCCTCGGGTGAAGCGCTTGCCGGTGAAGCCAACTCTGGAACCTTTGGTGCGATTGAGTCGTCGGCACTCGAGAACTCTAACGTCAACTTGACCAAAGAGTTAGTAGACTTAATTTCAGCGCAACGTAACTTCCAGGCGAACTCGCGTTCGTTAGAAGTTAACAACACCATTAACCAGGCGATCTTACAGATCCGCTAACACGCATCGTAAACGCTGATAGCTTGGTCGAGGGCTTGCATTGCGCAAGCCCTTTTTTTGTTTAATGAAGTCCGCAAAAAATATTGGCACGCTACATGCATAGTCATTAGTTAGTAGAAGTATCTGACAAATTTTTGGCTGGAGGTCTGCATGGACAAGATGCTTTGGGTCGCAATGAGTGGCGCGAAAGAAAATATGAACGCGGTGGCATTGCGTGCGAATAACTTAGCCAATGCGAATACCACGGGCTTTAAAGCGGATTTACAACAAGCGCGCTCAATGCAGGCGTTTGGTGAAGGATTACCTACACGTGTGTTTTCATTAACAGAGAACCCTGGGCAAAATTTTGCCAGTGGTGCCCTAGTCACCACCGGTCGTAACCTCGATGTAGCGGTCAAAGGACAAGGCTGGATCGCAGTGCAAAACGCCAATGGTGAGGAACGTTACACCCGTAACGGAAGCTTAGAAATTGGCGCTGATGGCATGTTAAAGAATGACCGTGGACAGCCGGTGATGGGCGATGCAGGACCTATTTTTATTCCCATGCCGATTGATAATTTAACCATTGGGGCGAATGGCAATATTTCGATTCGTCCTCAAGGTGCACCCGAGGACGCACTCGAAATTGTTGACCGCATCAAGCTCGTCAACCCGCCTAACGGTAATGTCAAAAAGGATACTGACGGTTTGTTTTCTCTCAAAGACGGTCAACCTGCACTGGCTGATGCCAATGTGAAGCTGTCGATCGGGGCGCTCGAGGGAAGCAACGTAAATACTGTTCAGGAAATGAACAATATGATCGCGCTACAGCGCCAGTATGAAATGAACGTCAAAATTATGAAGACCGCCGATGAAAATGCTCAGCGCGCGGAATCGCTCATGCGTATGAGCTAAGCGGACGTATAGGAGACGCACAATGAACCCAGCGCTTTGGATTAGTAAAACCGGACTTGACGCGCAACAGCGTGATATCTCGGTTATTTCAAATAACTTAGCAAATGCGAGCACCGTCGGCTTTAAAAAAAGCCGTGCGGTATTTGAGGACCTTTTATACCAAAACATTAACCAGCCAGGTGGGCAGTCTGCACAAGATGTCGAGCTACCTAACGGGTTAATGATTGGTGCCGGTACGAAAGTTGTCGCCACACAAAAGTCACACACCCAAGGTAATGTTCAGACCACCGATAACTCACTGGATGTGATGATTGATGGTAAAGGTTTTTTCCAGATTCTGATGCCAGATGGTACGTTGTCATATACCCGTAACGGGCAGTTCTCCTTAAACGAAGAGGGTGAGCTGGTGACCTCGGGTAACGGTTATCCGTTAGAGCCTGCCATTCAGATTCCTGAGGACGCAACCTCTTTGAGCATTTCACAAGAGGGTGAGGTCACGGTTCGTCAACCGGGTAACGCAGATAATGTTGTCGTCGGACAGATGAACTTGGCGAGCTTTATCAATCCTGCCGGCCTAGAGCCCATTGGTCAAAATCTATATAAAGAGACCGCCGTTAGCGGTGCGCCACTTGAAGCCGTACCTGGCGTAGACGGTATGGGCAATACCATTCAAGGTGCTTTGGAAACGTCGAATGTGAACGTGACGGAAGAGTTAGTCAATTTGATTGAAGCACAACGTGGCTACGAGATGAACTCCAAAGTGATTTCATCTGTTGACCAAATGCTGAGCTACATTAATCAGCAGTTGTAAAGGCTTGGAGGCGATTATGCGCTTATTTTGGATGAGTTTGGCATTGCTGAGTTTGGCTGCCTGTAGTTCGAACCAACCTGCGCCGATGCCGGATGATCCTTTTTATGCGCCGGTATTGCCAGAAGAACGATCGCAGCCTGTGGTTCCGACTGGCTCACTGTACGAAGCGAAATACTCCGATAATCTGTATTCGGACATTAAGGCACGGCGGTTAGGTGACATCATCACCGTGACCCTGCAAGAACGTACAACGGCGAGCAAATCGGCTAATACTGAAACCGCTAAAGAAAGCAACGTTGATCTGCCTGTGCCCAACATTCTTGGTCGAGCAGCGACTATCAATGGTAATCCCATAGCGGCAACATTGGGCGGTACACGTGATTTTACGGGTGATGCAACAGCCGACCAAAGCAACCAACTGAGTGGTGAAATTACTGTGACGGTGATAAGAACACTCGCCAACGGAAACCTGATCGTGCGCGGCGAAAAATGGCTACGGATTAATACGGGAGACGAATACATTCGTCTAACCGGTATTATCCGACCACAAGATGTTAGCGCTGATAACACCATTCCGTCGACACGCGTCGCCAACGCTCGAATCGAATACAGCGGTACGGGTACCCTCGCCGCGACACAAGATCAAGGCTGGTTGAGTAAGTTCTTTAATAGCAGTTATTGGCCGTTCTAAGGTTAAGGAGTTACATGTGAAACAGGTTAAAGTCGGGTTACTGATTATTGCTATTATTAGCCAATTACTGGCGCCCGCTTACGCTTCACGCATAAAGGATATCGCCTCAGTAGCGGGTATTCGCTCAAACCAACTGATTGGTTATGGTTTAGTGGTGGGTCTGCCGGGCACTGGCGAGCAAACACCATTTACCGACCAAACCTTTCGCACAATGTTAGGTAATTTTGGTATCAACGTACCTCAAAACGAACGACCTAAGATTAACAACGTCGCCGCTGTGGCGGTACATGCGGAAATTCCCGCATTTGCAAAACCAGGACAAACCTTAGATGTGACGGTGTCGTCAGTGGGGAGCGCGGATAGTTTGACCGGCGGCACCTTGTTACAAACGTTTTTGAAGGGCGCCAATGGTGAGGTGTATGCAGTCGCGCAAGGGAGCTTGATTGTTGGCGGTTTAGGCGCCGAAGGTAACGATGGTTCTAAAATTGTAATTAACACGCCCACGGTGGGGCGTATCCCCGGTGGCGCGATTGTTGAGCGCGAAATTCCAACAGCCTTTGCACAAGGCGACTATTTTACATTTAACCTGCATGACTCTGATTTTACCACTGCTAAACGAGTGGCGAATACCATCAATGGTTTAGTTGGTGAAGGAATGGCACAGGCCATTGATGCCACCTCGATTCGCGTAAAAGCGCCAAGAGAATTGAGCCAACGGGTGAGTTATATGTCGACATTAGAAAACTTGGAAGTGGAACCAGCGATGTCGGCAGCGAAGATAATAATTAATGCACGCACTGGGACTATTGTGGTCGGGCAAAATGTTGAACTGCGTCCAGCCGCTGTAGCGCATGGCAACATGCAGGTCACCATCTCGGAGAATGTGCAGGTCGATCAACCGAATCCATTTGGAGAAGGTGAAACCGTCGTCACCCCGCAGAGCATTGTCGATGTGCAACAAGATGATGCCCGGATGTTTGTTTTTGAACCAGGTACCACGCTGAATGACTTGGTGCGCGCAGTTAACCAAATAGGCGCAGCACCTGGTGACATTATTGCGGTACTTGAAGCGTTAAAACACGCAGGAGCGATTTCTGGTGAGCTCATCGTTATTTAATACAAACGCGACTCGCTTGTACGACCTTGCGCCCAAGGCGCAAGCGACGGGCTCGGTGCTTGACACTGGGTCACTCGACTCGTTGCGCCAAAAAGCCTTTGGTGAGGATAAAGAGAAAGCCCTACGTGAAGCGGCACAGCAGTTCGAGGCGATATTTTTGAATATGGTCATGAGCAGTATGCGTAAGGCGAATGACGTGTTCGCCGAAGATAATCCGCTTAACTCTCGTTATACCAGCATGTATCGCGATATGTATGACCAGCAGTTAACGTCTGAATTATCCAACAAAGGCGCACTGGGTCTCGCTGATCTGATGGTTCAGCAGTTGAGCCCAAGTAAGGGAAAAGAACAGTTTCAACGAAATGGCGGTGACTTAGGTGAGAAACGAATGCACTCGCCCAGTAAAACCCTCTCGGAACAAGGTGGGTTGCCCGTAGGTTTGTACTATGGAGAAACTCGAGTCAATAAGGTGAAAGCAGGCGATGAGGTGATCAAATTCACTTCACCCGAATCCTTTGTCGAGGCAATTCGCCCATCAATTGAAAAGTTTGCTGCTGCTGAGGGTATCAACCCTGACGTATTAATCGCGCAAGCAGCGCTTGAAACCGGCTGGGGACAGCGACTTATTCCGGGTCAAAGTGGTGGTTCAAGTAACAATCTTTTTAATATTAAAGCGGACACTCGTTGGCAGGGGAAGCAGTCGCATGTGAGTACCGTCGAGTTTGATGGCAATGTGGCAAAGCGTGAAAAAGCGGCGTTTCGGAGTTACGACACACTTGAGCACAGCATTAAAGATTACCTGAGCTTTATTCAAGACAGTCCGCGTTATCAAAACGCTATGAAGCACGCAGGCAATGCTAAGCAATTCGCGATTGAGTTACAGAATGCCGGTTACGCTACCGATCCAAGCTATGCCCAAAAAGTGGCACAAATAGTGCAAAAGGTACAAGCAATGCAGGGCACACAAGATCTACAGAGCGCAGAACGGTATCAGCCGTCTTTATCAGAATGATTGCTCTACAAAAGCGGCAATCACTTGCCGCTACCGTTAAAGTTTAAACAATAAGAGTCGATAACTATCGTGTTGATGAGTATGAGTCGGGGAGTATATGAATGAGTTTTGATCTTTTAGATGCTGGCAAAAAGGCAGTACTGGCTCATCAACAGAGCTTACAAGTCACCGGTAAAAACATAAATAACATCAATAACGAGGGTTACGTACGCGAGCGAACCATCTATAACTCAAGCGATTACGGCGGCCTTGAGGGTGTCACTGTAGAGCGCGTGATAGATCCCTTTGTATTAAAGCAGCTGTACCGGAATATCTCAGAGACAGGCTTTCAAAATGCAAAGCTCGACCAGGCGGAACAGCTTGATAAGTTAATGGGTAATCGCGAAACAAACGTCGTGACTGCCATTGAGAGCTTTTTTAACTCATTACAGGACGCGAATAGCGACCCAAGCTCAATAACCGCGCGGCAGATCGTCATAACCGAAGCAGAAGGCGTAGCAACTCAGTTTAACAGCTTCTCGGGTTACCTAAGAGAACAAGAACAGGTGGTCAATGATCGCTTGAAGGTTTCGACCGAACAGATTAATGCAATTACCTCAAATATCGCTGCGCTGAATAAAGAAATTGCCACCGGTTCGGCGTCTGGACGTGGTGCGGATATCAACTCGCTCAAAAACCAACAAGAAGAAGAGCTGCGCAAGCTGTCAGAACTTGTATCAATAAGCACTGTTGATTTTGGTAATGGTGCGGTCGGGGTCAACATGACCAATGGCACATCGTTAGTGCTTGAAGATGGCAAATTTAACAGTTTGGTAGCAAAAAGTTCGCCTGATACGAATCGCTTGGAGTTGGTTATACAAGGTAGTAATGGCAGTGGCGACCGTGTTCAGTTCCCTGTTAATAGAGGCGACGTCGGGGGGGAATTAGGGGGTTACCTCGACTACCGCGACCAAATTCTGCTCCCTGCACAACGGAGTTTAGGTCAATTGGCGGTTCGGTTTGCGGACACCTTGAACACGCAAAACCAAAAAGGAATGGACCTCGATAATCAGCTCGGTACAAAGATCTTTGACCTAACGGATATGGAGGTGAAAGGCCTCCCATTCGAAGGCAATTCGGGCTCGGGTAACTTATCCTTATCAGTTTTGGAGGGCAACTCCTCGCAGTTTACAGCGGATAATCTGAAGATCACCAAAACTGGAGCAAACGAATATACAGTGCAAGCTGCGGATGCAGAGGGTGAAATTATTCCTGGTAGCGAACCGCAAGTGATAACAACGTCGGGTGCGGGGAGCTACGCAGTGCAAAGCTATGGCGTTTCGTTAAATATTCAAAACGACTCCGCGGATACCGAAGATATGTTTTTGGCGAAGCCTGCAGAAAATGCAGCGTTTAACTTGGATGTTAACATGCGCCGACCACAGGACTTAGCGTTGGCATCGCCCATTCGAACAATCACGACGGCCGATAACGAAGGGTCCGCAGAGCTTACTATCTCGCAACTTAATACACCCGATACGTTTTATAACGGCAATGCACTTGATGCTGACGCACCGAGTCGATTTGAGTTCACGAATAACGGCGATGGTAGTTACGATGTCACCGCGTTTGATCAAGATGGCGACGTGTTTGGACAAATTAATGGAGCCACCTCGCTTGAAAACTTAGTCACCCAAATGACAGGTGACCCTGAACCCGATTACGACTTTAGTGTTGATGGGGTTCCGCTCACGGGCGATAGCTATACGGTTGAGTTCAATACCAACGGCATTAACGACAACAGAAATGGTCAAGCGCTGGCGGATTTTCAACGCGAGACGACTGTAAGACGTTCCTCGGTCGACAACGCAGAACCGACACTCACGTTTAATGACAGTTATGCACGTATTGTGTCTGACGTTGGTAGTAAAGTGAGTCAAAGCCGCGTTGCCAAAGAATCGGCTGAAGCGATAGAAGGCCAAACGCGAGCGCTTTATGACTCCGCTTCAGGCGTCAACCTTGAGGAAGAGGCGAGCAATCTCATCCGATACGAGCAGGCGTACAACGCGAGTGCCCGAATTATAACGGTGGCTCAGGATCTTTTTAATACCCTGCTGCAGGCTGCGAGGTAATTATTATGCGATTAAGTACCAACTTATATTTCAAAAACAATTTAGATAATTTACTGCGTACGCAAGAGCGGGTTAATACGGTTCAGGAAAAGCTGACCAAACAGACGAATATCTTGACGCCAGCAGATGACCCGATTGGTAACACGCAAGTGTTAGCGCTGAACGAGAAAATCTCACAAAACGAGCAGTTTGCTCGAAACTCAAACTTTCTAGAGAACTCCCTCAAGCGCGAAGAGAGCGTGCTCGGTAATATTAACCTGTCGCTGAACCGGGCGCGTCAGTTAGCCGTGCAAGCGGGTAACGGGGTGAACTCAGAGCAGGATTATAAAGCTATTGGTCAAGAGTTAGCGGCAATTGAACAAGAAGTGTTTGATTTGATGAATACTCGTGACGAAGCCGGTAACTTTATCTTTGGTGGCTATCAAAACCGTCAGCAACCCTTTGAGTACGATCCCACCTCACAGTCTTATAAATACCAGAACGATGATGGTCAGCGGACGATACAAATATCACCCACACTTAAGCTCGCCGCGGGCGACCCCGGCAGTGAAGTGTTTGGGTTGGTGTCTAAGCGTACTAATGTGACGTTGCAGAACGATACGATTGGGGTTGAAAACGTAACTGTGCCTGACCGTAAACAGTTTACTGACATTTCAGAACAGCTTTACGACAATGCGACGCCTGTGAACAACTTTGTCGAGTTGAGTTTCACTGGTCCGAATACGTTCGATGTGTTGGATGCAGCAGGCAATACCATCGCTGGTGGACAAACCTTTGTTCCAGGAGCACCTATCGAAGCTATTGGACTAGAAATTGACTACACAGGTACGCCCGCAGCGGGTGATACGGTGCAAGTGGGGTTCGATGAACCTGTAGAGCGTAACGTCGCATCGGTAATAGGTGATTTAGCTCGCACACTACAAGATTCAGCAAGTCTGTCTGAAGTTGAAATTCAGAATCAAATTGGCTTTGCGTTGGATGATTTAGCCGCAGGTAACGATCAAATTTTATCTGCGCGTTCCGGCGTAGGTGCACGTATAAATGTGATGGAAAACGCCAACAACAGTAACGCCGACTTCCAGGTAGTAAACAAGGAAACGCGCGCCTCGATAGAGGATATTGATTGGGCGACCGCCATTACTGACCTAACTAAGTCGGAAACGATTCTGGAAGCCTCCCGCCAAATTTTTAGTCGGGTCAGCGGCTTAAGTTTGTTTGATTACTTGCGGTAAAAATTTTCAAAAAATATTAAAGGTTACTATGTAACCGCCGATACAGAAATTAACCAAGATAATGAAACAATTTTAGCTAACATCGCCTGGAGGCAATCATGGCTTTATATGTAAACACTAACGTATCTTCTTTGAACGCCCAGCGTCAATTGATGCAATCAGGTAACGGCCTAGACACAGCATTTCAACGTTTGTCTTCAGGCTTTCGTATCAATAGTGCAGCGGATGATGCTGCGGGTCTGCAGATTTCAAGCCGTATGACCTCTCAAATTCAGGGTCTTGATCAGGCGGTTCGAAATGCTAACGATGGTATTTCTGTAGCGCAGACCGCTGAAGGTGCGTTACAAGAGACCACAAACGCATTGCAACGTATTCGCCAGCTAGCTGTACAAGCTCAGAACGGTGTTAACGGTGACGAAGATCGTCTAGCACTTCAAAAAGAGGTTCAGGCGCAGTTGGACGAAATTGACCGGATCAAGGAGACTACTCAGTTTGCTGGTAAAAACTTGCTAACTGGCTCATTTGACGAGAGTTTCCTAGTTGGAGCGAATGCGAATCAAAACATCGATATCACAATCGATTCGTCTTACGGTGTGACGGGTCTGGGAATTGACGGATTGTCAGTATCCGATGTAACTGGAGCATCAACTGCTTTGGCTGACATTGATGATGCGTTATCATCCGTCAATGCGCAACGAGCCGACTTGGGTGCTTTGCAGAATCGTTTCCAATCAACGATTCGTAACTTGAGTAATATCTCTGAAAACGTGACTGCTGCACGTTCTCGCATCCAGGATACCGATTTTGCTGCTGAAACTGCGAACTTAACGAAGTTCCAGATTCGCCAACAGGCAAGCACAACAATCCTTGCCCAGGCGAACCAGCGTCCTCAGGCAGCGCTATCGCTTTTAGGTGGTTAATTTTAAGAATCAAAGCAGTAGATCGAAAGCCACTCTGGACAGAGTGGCTTTTTTGTTTTTCACTGTAGAAAAATAACAGGGGATGACTATGCAAAATAAGCAGTACGAAGAGATGATGAAAGCGCTTAGCCAAGATGCGGTCAAATTTGCTCGTGTTGAGTTTGAGCGTGAACTGGATTTTTCAATCGAGAGTTTGCCCGTGATTGATGCAATAGTGGACTCAGTAAAACAAAAGTTTGCTAGTCAATTGACTGACGATAAAGTGGTTTTTACTCTCTCAAATATGCTTGGTGCTTACTGCGGCGAAGTTTATATCCAGCATATAGGTGGAAATTGGCTAATCGAGGAAGCTGATACCGACAAAAATTTGGTTTACGTTCAGGATGGAGACAAAACCTTTCCATTTCCTGGAATTGTTTATTTAAATTTGGTTTCGGATGATAAAAAATCTATCTCTGAATATTTTTCTCTTGCTGTAGATAAATAAGGTATTGATTTATAAAGATAAATTAAAAAAACTGTAAAAAGCGGCAAAAAAACCTAAAGGGCGGCAAAAAGTTGCCGATACCAAAAGTGAGAGCCTATTTATCTCACTTTTGGAGGATGTGCCATGGCACTATATGTAAATACTAATGTTTCGTCGCTTAACGCTCAGCGACAGTTGATGAACTCAGGCAATGGTCTCGACACCGCGTTTGAGCGTTTGTCGTCAGGGTTTCGTATAAACAGTGCGGCAGACGATGCTGCAGGCTTGCAGATTTCAAGCCGTATGACATCTCAGATTCAAGGCCTTGATCAAGCCGTTCGTAATGCCAACGATGGTATCTCAGTTGCGCAGACTGCAGAGGGTGCGTTACAAGAGACCACAAACTCTTTGCAACGGATCCGTCAGTTGGCCGTTCAGGCCCAGAACGGTGTTAACAGTGACGACGATCGTCTGGCACTGCAAAAAGAGGTACAAGCACAGCTAGATGAAATCGATCGGATTAAGGATAATACTCAATTTGCTGGTAAAAATTTGTTGACTGGCTCATTTGACGAAAGCTTCTTAGTTGGCGCGAATGCGAATCAAAACATCGATATAACAATTGATTCTTCTTTTGGTGTGTCAGGTTTGGGAGTTGACGGATTATCAGTGTCCGATGTAACTGGAGCATCAACTGCTCTGGCTGATATTGATGCTGCGTTATCAGCTGTCAATGCACAACGAGCTGATTTAGGTGCACTTCAAAACCGTTTTCAGTCGACAGTTCGTAACTTAACTAATATCACAGAAAATGTGACTGCTGCTCGCTCGCGTATTCAGGACACAGACTTTGCAGCTGAAACTGCAAATCTGACCAAGTTCCAGATTCAACAGCAGGCAAGCACCACCATTCTTGCTCAGGCGAACCAACGTCCGCAAGCGGCGCTATCATTGTTGGGATAGTAATTGAGTTGCCACTTGACTATAGTAGTTAAGTGGCAACTGTTTAATTGAGGCAAATACCATGGGTATTGAAATCAATGCATTTTCTTCTTCATCCATACGGCTTACTAAGCAGGATGAAGAGCCCTCTGCTGTTCAGGCGAACGAAAAAAGCGTCAAAACTGCAGCCGAGACTAGTGTAATTAATAAAAGTACGGTGAAGAATGAAGAAGCTAACGGCATAGCCACAGATTCTCAACAATCTATAGAGCGTGTTAACGAGCTTGTTCAAGAGTTAAATGATAACTCGAATATCCGTCGTAAAAATTTAGAGTTAGTAGTCAATGACGATATCGGACAAACTATTGTGAAAGTAGTTGATTCGGAGTCGGGAGAGGTTATACGCCAAATTCCCTCTGAAGAGTTAGTTCGCTTATCGGAACGCCTTAAAGAAAGTGATAAGATTGACGATATAGGTGTTGGCTACTTAATTGATAGTGTTACTTAGCTTTAGACTTGAGTCTGGTCGTTAAGTGGAGGTGTTATTATGGCAATTTCGTCGTTAGGTGTAGGGTCAGGTTTGGCTCTGGAAGAATTAGTGACACAGTTAATTCAAGCCGAAAGACGTCCGAAACTTGAGTCACTTCAAGAGCGGCAAAACGAAGTTAATGTCTCCCTGTCCGGATACAGTAAGCTAAAGTCAGAATTATCTAAAGTATTAGACAGTTTAGAAACGCTCCGTAGTTCCAGAGATATGAACGCTCGTACTGCCATTATTAATGGTGTGTCGCCGTCATCGACCGATGGTGGCGATGAGGATGACGCTTCTACTACGCCCACCAATCAGTATCTATCCGCCACAGCGAGCAGTAATGCTGCTGCGGCTTCTTACGAAGTGTCTGTAGAAGCACTGGCGCAAGGGAGTAAAGCTAAATCGGCAGCGTTTACGGGCACCGATCAGGTGATTAACTCAACGGCTGGAACATTAACATTAGCCACGGCTAACGGGGATAGCTCGTTTTCTATCAATGTTGATGCGGGAGCGACGCTGAGTGACATTGCCTCGGCGATTAATAACAGCAATGATAACTATGGTGTGAGTGCATCTATTATTAACACGGGTGGCGCAAACCCTGAAACCCGTCTTGTACTTAGCTCTAGTGTGACGGGCGCTGAAAATGAACTCGTAGTAACTAACGATAACGCAGAGCTCGATGCGGTTTCTACGGTCGCTTCCGGCGCTGGCGCTGCGGGCTTAACAATCGCTGCCGAAGATCAGGCGTCAGACGCCCGCCTTAATATTGACGGTATCGATGTCTACAGCTCATCGAATACCTTCACCAATGCGATTGAAGGTGTTGAAATCAATGCCAAGAGTTTGTCGCCAGGCGATCCTCAAACGCTAGAGATCGCTACAGACAAAGAGGGTATTAAGAACAACGTTAAAGATTTTGTCGAGGCTTACAACAAGTTTGTCGACGAAAGCAATAAGCTCACAAAAGTCAATGTCGAGGGCACCAGTGGCGCGCTTGTCGGAGACTCGATGATACGTGGATTGTCCTCAGGCCTGAATAATATTATCGGCGGTGCAGTCGCGTCAGGCGAGACTGGGTTCAAAACTTTGTACTCGTTGGGTTTATCGTTTGATTCTGAAGGTAAGTTAGAATTTGGGGATGAGGGCGAAGCTAAGCTCGATGAGGCGCTGTCTAGCGACTTTAATTCTGTCAGCAAGCTTTTTTCAAACGAAGACGGGATTGCGACACAGCTCGATTCATACATAAAGCAGTATACCCAGTTGGGTGGTCTTTTTGACTCGAAAGAAGATGTTTTTGAATCACAGAAAGAAAATTTAACTCAAGAACGCGAGCGGTTTAACCGATACATGGAGAACTATGAAAAAAATCTGCGTGAGGAATACCAAGCGCTAGACTCGATGATTGGGCAAATGAACCAGACAATGTCAGCTCTGCAAGGGCAACTGGCTAACTTACCTGGTTTCGGCGGGAGTTAAATAATATGAAAAAAGGGTTAAACGCTTATAAGCAAGTCGGTGTGAGAGACCAGCTCGGGGCTGCCGACGCTTACCAAGTGATTCAGATGTTGATGCAAGGCGGTATTGATCGCATGGTTATGGCTAAAGCGGCAATCGAGCGAAAAGATCTATCGGCGAAATCTGAGCACATAAGCAGAGCTATTGCTATCGTTCGTGCGTTGAACGACTCACTTCGTCCTGTTGAGGGAGGAGAGGAAATAACTAATAACTTAGGTAGCCTCTATGACTTCATCGTAGATAGCTTGTCAGAAGCCTCACGAGAAAATTCTGTTGAGAAAATCAAAGCAAGCCAAGATATTCTGTCAACAATCAAAGAAGGTTGGGACTCAATTCCTCAAGATGTAAGGCAGTCTACGCTGAGTAGTCATCATGCAAATGCTGAAGGCTTCTGATGACCAAGGTGTTCGAAGCTAAGCTTGCTAAGCTGCGAGAGCATATTACTCAACTCTTAACGAGTGACGAGGCCCCCGTAGAGGACCTCGAAAAGCATATTAATATTTATTACAAACAACTGCCGTTTTATACCGAAGAAGTGCTTGAGACAAACGGACAGGAGGAAGCCGCTCAAATTTTATCAAAAGAGATTAAATTTGTTGAGGTTCTTAAGGGACAGCTAGATGAACTCAAAGACGAGAGAAAGCTGGCTTTGCTTGGTTTAGCTAAGGGGAAAAAGGCAAGGCGCAAGTATTGATTGGCACGAGGTTTGCTAGTAACTTTAAACTAAGTCAAACCTTTGGCAGTTGGGTCACTAGCGATGCAAACTACTCTTAGATTCCAGGTAGAAGAAGAAGAGAAGCAAAAACATATCGATAAAGATTCGTTCCCTGTTTATGATAATAAGTTTAATAAAAACATTCAGTTCTTAAAGCTGCACTATCCCGATTTATTCAAAAAGGTAGCTCATTCAAGGTTTGATTCCCATAGTATTTTCTTTACTAAACATGGTGAGTTGAACATTGTCCAGTTAAATTCTGGAGAGACTCTCTACCCGCTTAACTGCGACCAAAGCCAGTTATCTCATGCCCACGATGCGGGACTCACAAACTATCGTATCGGAAAAGCTTCCAATAAGGCGCCTTGTTACCATCGTGACCAGAGCGGATTGATTTTAGGCACTGATAGTATCGCTGAGGGACAGAGCTGTGAAACATTGGTTTGTCTTGGGCTCGGGCTAGGAGCGTCAAGCGAGTACATTATTCATTCGTCTCAATATAAAAATGTCATTCTGTGTGAGCCCTGTTGGGATTTTTTCTTGGCTTCGCTTTACCGAATTGACGTTAGTGCTATCGCTGAGTCAATTCACTCAAAAGGAGGGCTGCTCGCTTTTGATGTTGGCGAGGAAACTCCAATCTCTGATACATTGCAGACGATACAAGAGCATTTGAACTTGAAAGAGTTTGATGTTTATCAACACCTGCACTACGAGGAGTATGACGCTGTCACAATTGGACTGTCGCAAGGACTGTGGGGGGATGACTTAAAAAGCTTTGTAGATAACACGGTCATGTCATACAAAAAACCATCACATGAGACACCTTTATTTTGCCAGTCGATACGCACCGAGTTGAAAGGCGCAAACGATAATGCATCACTTGTTAGTTCAGACTTAACAGCCCGTTTTAACGAAAATCTACAAGCCTTTGATAAATTTTTCCCTGACATATCCCGAGCGATGGCAACATATCGTCCGCAACATTGGCTACTGACTGTTTCTGGGCAGGGTCAATATAATCTTTTTCACACCGAGCGAGAAGCTTTTTGGTATACCACTGAACTCTCTCAGGATATTCAGGCAGCGTATGAAGCGTTCGTTGAGAGCCCTGTACAAACTGTACCCAGCAACAATGTCGGCGGTGGCAAGCTGTCACACTATACATTTTATCAGTATGCTCAAAAAGTAACGGCTATAATGAACCGTTACGGCAAAACCATGAAAGGTCTACCCGACTCAGTGCCGTCTATGATTTTTCTCTCTTTAGGTATTGGTTTAGCCCAAGAAAAGCTCATAAAAAATCACGACGTTGAGTATCTTTATGTTATAGAACCGAATATCGACTTTTTTTATTGGGCTATGCATTTTGTCAACTGGTCCGATATTCTGGATTCTTTTAACGAGTCAGAAAAGCATATTAACTTTAGTATTGGAGATGACGGTACCTATTTCATCGAAGACATGAAAAGCTCAATGAGCAAATTAAACGGGTTCTATCTATTTAACTCTTTTCTGTTTATCGATAGAAAGCATAAAAATATGGCGTCCAATATAATAGAGTTCAGAGAAGAGTTAAGTAACTTACTTACGTTATCTGAGCATTTTCATTACGCTCACTATGCACTTTCTCACACTATCGAAAACTTTAAGTCTAAAAATTGTTTGGTTAATGTATCGCATAGCAATAACGTTGACGGTTTATTGCCTATTTTTGTTGTAGGTAACGGCCCCTCTCTTGATAGCAGCATTGAGCAATTAAAAGAACTACAAGAAAACGCCTTGGTGGTATCCTGCGGTACGGCTTTATACTCTTTATGGAAAAATGGGATAACGCCAGACTTTCATGCCGAGCTTGAACAAAACCGGTGTACATACAGCATCATCTCTCAAATACCTGATAAAGAATATTTGAAGAAAATATCCCTATTAGCCCCTTGTTGGAGCCATCCTGACACAGCAAAACTTTTTAAAAATCACTATGCGGTTTTTATAACCTCTAGTGGCGGTATGCAGTACCTCTCGCACTTAAAGCATAGGTTTGGAATAAATCCTGTATTACCAAAGAGACCAAACCCAACAGTAACTAATTTCGCGGTCAGTAGTTTACTTGCCTTGGGGTTCCAAAACCTAATACTCATTGGCGTTGACTTGGGCTTTAAGGATATCACTCACCACCACTCAAAAGACTCGTTATATTATAAAGACAGAGAAGAGAAGTTTAGTTACCAGAAATCCATGGGAAGAAGGCTAATGGTGCGTGGAAACTTTACTCATTATGTATATACGAAACCCGAGTTTAGAATATCAGCCAAAAATCTAGGCCACACCATCAGTGAAGGGGGAGGTGGGCTTGTCAAAAACACCAGCGACGGCGCTAAAATAGAGGGCGCGGAGGGTGTCCAATTGAGTGATATTCACTTTGACAAAAGCCTTTCCAAGAAAAGCTTTATTACTGATTACTTTGATAAGTTATTTTCAAGTGGACTATCTGAGGAATTGTATCAAGAGCTTTGTTCACTGTGCGACGTCGAGGAAGTTGAACGGCTCTTTAACCAGTTAATGCAGCTCTTTGAAGAACTCGATGAGTCATTTTCAAACTTGAACGCTGTCATAAAGCAGCAGAAGAAGTTTCTTTATGATTCATACCATAAAGGTCATAGAGTATTTTATGGATTGTTTGTTAGCACTTTCAACTATGTGCATGCGACACTTTTGAAAGTGGCGCACAGTCAGCAAGAAGAAGACCAGCAAATCGCTATTTTAAATGAAACGTTAAAAGAGCTCTGTGAAATGCTGACGCTATGTCACGATGCGTTCAAGGAAAACCCGTTGGCTCTTGAGGATAGTGACACAACAGAGTTAGTTACCCCATCGTGATGGAGAAAAATCATGTTTAAAGGCGCTTCAATCCTTGTTACTGGTGGAACTGGATCCTTTGGTCATAAGTTTATTCCTATGACATTAGCCAAATACAATCCTAAAAAAATTATCATCCTCTCCCGCGACGAAATGAAGCAGTGGGAAATGGCCAAGCTGTTTGAAGGCGATCCGCGCGTGCGTTTTTTTATTGGCGATGTGCGCGATAAAGACCGTCTATATCGGGCGCTCGATGGCGTCGATTACGTGGTTCATGCAGCGGCAACTAAGATTGTTCCCACCGCGGAGTATAATCCGTTTGAGTGTATTAAAACCAACGTGAACGGTGCGATGAATCTTGTCGACGCGTGTATTGATAAGGGCGTTAAAAAAGTGGTGGCGCTTTCAACCGATAAAGCCAGTAGCCCAATTAATTTATACGGTGCCACTAAGCTTGCCTCTGATAAATTGTTTGTGGCTGGCAATCATTATGCGGGTGCAAAAAAAACGCGTTTCTCTGTTGTTCGTTACGGCAATGTAATGGGCTCACGTGGGTCAGTGATTCCATTTTTTATGTCCATCCGCGATAAGGGCGTTTTACCTATCACAGACGATCGCATGACACGTTTCATGATTTCGCTTGAGCAGGGCGTAGAGCTCGTCTGGCATGCCTTTGAAGATATGGTCGGCGGTGAAATTTACGTCAAGAAAATCCCGTCCATGAAAGTGACGGATGTGGCTCGGGTGGTGGCACCAGAGGCGAAGCAAGAAATCGTAGGCATTCGTCCTGGCGAGAAACTGCATGAGCAGATGATTGGCTTTGAAGATGCGCCTTATACCTACGAATACCCAGAGCACTATAAAATACTGCCGGCAATCAACAATTGGGATAAGGATGCCGACCGCATTAAGGACGGTAAAAAGGTTTCTGAAGGCTTCATCTATTCGAGTGATAATAACCTGGATTGGATGTCTGATGCGGCTTTACAGCAATGGCTCGACATTAACTATGCCAAAATAGGTGAAATCTGATGATACCTTACGGCAAACAGGACATTCAAAAGTCGGATATTGATGCGGTGGTGGAGGTGTTAACGTCAGACTTTCTGACACAAGGACCAAAGGTGCCTGCGTTTGAATCTGCAGTTACGCAAAAAGTCGGTGCTAAACATGCACTAGCCGTCAACAGTGCTACGTCAGCTTTGCATATTGCTTGTTTAGCACTGGACCTAGGCGAGGGTGATAGGCTATGGACGACACCGATCACCTTTGTAGCCTCGGCGAATTGCGGGCTATATTGTGGAGCAAAGGTCGACTTTGTGGACATTGACCCCAAAACCTACAACATCTGTGTTAATGCGCTAAGAAGTAAACTTGAAAAGGCCGCAAAGGAATGCACTCTACCTAAAGTATTGGTGGTAGTGCACTTGTGTGGTCAGCCTTGTGATATGCAGGCGATTAAATCTTTGGCCGATAGACATGGTGTAAAAGTCATTGAAGATGCTTCTCACGCTATCGGTGGCAAATATCAGGGCGAGTATATCGGTAATGGCCGTTACAGTGATGTTACTGTGTTTAGCTTTCATCCAGTAAAAATCATCACGACTGCCGAAGGTGGTATGGCGTTGACTAACTGTGATGAGTTGGCGGACAAAATGAACTTACTTAGAAGCCATGGTATTACCCGAGAGCCTGATCTCATGACGCATGAGCCAGACGGACCTTGGTATTATCAGCAGGTTGGCTTGGGCTTTAATTACCGAATGACTGAGCTTCAGGCGGCACTTGGCCTAAGTCAGTTAGAACGCCTCGATAAATACGTAGCGCGCCGACATGAGATAGCGGAGCGATATAATGAATCATTTGAAGACTTGCCGATAAAGGCTCCCTGGCAGCATCCGGACAGTTATTCCGCTCTGCATTTGTACGTTATCCGCTTAAACTTGACGGAGATAAAGAGCAGTCACCGTGAGGTTTTTGAGTCTCTGCGTTCGCTGGGGATTGGTGTTAACCTTCATTATATCCCTGTTCATACACAACCTTACTATCGTAATATGGGATTTGTCCCCGAAGATCATCCTAATGCAATGGCGTATTATCGGGAGGCTATCAGCCTACCTATCCACCCGAATCTAACAAATCTAGAGCAACAAACTGTTATTGAAGCATTAAAAGAGGCGATATTCCAATGAAGGTGGCGGTGATCCCAGCTCGAGGCGGAAGCAAAAGAATACCAGGCAAAAATATCAAGGACTTTTGTGGTAAGCCTATGATCGCTTGGTCAATAGAATCGGCGAAATCGAGTAAATGCTTCGACCGTATCATTGTTTCTACCGATGATACTGAAATAGCGGAGGTTGCGAGGAAATACGGCGCAGAAGTACCGTTCATGAGACCAGAAAGCCTGTCAGATGATTTTACTGGTACTTTAGCCGTTATCATTCATGCTATTGAAATGCTAGAGAATGATTGTGGCGAGATTTCTGAGGTATGCTGTCTTTATGCGACAGCGCCTTTAATTACGGCTGAAGATATCAATCGCGGGCTTGAGACACTTAAAGCTTCTGGCTGCGAGTATGCAATTGGGGTAAGTAGTTTTTCGTACCCGATTCAAAGAGCTTTGCTAATTGATGAGCAACAAAAAGTCAAAATGGTTGACCCATCCGCGTTCTCTGCTCGTTCACAAGATCTTAAGGAAGCTTTTCACGACGCAGGCCAATTCTATTGGGGAACAAGAAACGCTTGGATGAGCGGTGTTCCCTCGTTTTTAGCCGATACTGCACCCGTAATACTTCCAAGATATCGCGTACAGGATATTGATACGACTGAAGATTGGTATCGAGCTGAACTATTATTTAGAGCGATGTCTTCATATGGTTCCTGATAACGTTTTCTTTCGGGCAGACGCAAGTCTTGAGATTGGTAGTGGCCATGTAATGCGGTGCCTAGCGTTGGCTGTGGCTTTAGAAAAAAAAGGGATAAAAATCTTTTTTTTATCCAGACCACATGAAGGAAATTTGATTTCTTTTGTGCGCGATAAAGGGTTTAGTGTTGTTGAGTTGGGTTTACCAAAAGAGAATACTCCGACGACAAATGGATACGAGCAGTGGTTAGGGGCTAGTTCCCGTGCCGACGCAATGGAGAGCCTAGAGCTACTAGCGGATATTCAGGGTACGGTGTGGATGGTTACCGACCACTACGGCATAGGTGATAGTTGGGAAAAAGCAATTCGAAAGCGAGTAGATAAGGTAGTCTCTTTAGATGATCTGGCCAACAGAAAACATGATTGCGATGTTTTGATTGATTCAAGCTTTGAAAGGAAAGCCGCTGACTATGAAGGTTTAGTCGCCGAGGGGACACGTATTTTGACTGGTACGAAATACTGTCTCTTGAGGAGCGAGTTCGGCCAAACGAGACAAAAAGCAGTTCAGCGAACATTTGAATTACCTCTTAATAGAATTCTGGTAACTTTAGGAGGCGTCGATATTCACAACATTACAAAGCTTGTAATTAGTGAGTTAGACCAATCAAATATACCAGATAATACGCACTTGGACGTTGTAATAGGGCCGGCGAGCCCACATGCCGATGCTCTCCAAACACGGGCGAATCAATCCCGACTGCGTGTAGATATAAATCAAGGTGTGAATAATATGGCCGAACGACTCATGTTAGCCGATCTTTGTATAGGTGCAGTGGGCAGTAGCGTCTGGGAACGTTGCTGTCTTGGTTGCCCTTCGCTTGTCGCAACGATAGCAGCCAATCAGGCAGAAGGAACAAGAAAATTGGAATCATCTGGTGTTGTAGTTAGTTTCTCCCCACTTGTTCCTGGTGAACTAAAGCGTGTTGTCGATGCGATAGACGTGCCAACATTAAAAATGCTATCGGTTAACGGTTTTTCTTTAGTTGACGGTTTGGGTACCGAACGGATCGTAAGAGTTTTATTGGGGCAGGAATGAAAATACCGAATTTTAGTAACCATGTAAGTAAAATTAAGCGAGCGCGCTCAATTTTCATCAATGAGTTGGTTTATAAGGCAAGGCGATCTGGAAAAGATCCAGTCGTTCTTTCATTGGGTGAGGCCTATTTTGACATACCCAATTACGGATTTGATGATGACCTAGTATTTGGTGGATATCACTACAGCGATTCACAGGGGCTTCCAAATCTAAGAACTAAAATCAGAAACTACTTGGTTGATAGACATTTCGCTGAGGGTCTTGACGCTGACGAAAATATCCTTATTTCAATGGGTTCAAAAGCACTGACATATATGTCTATGCTTCTTGCGCTTAATGATGGCGACGAGGTAATACTTCATGAGCCAGCTTGGCTGAGTTATGAAGAGCAAGCGTCCCTGTGTGGAGCGTCTTCTCGTTATATGCCTTACCAGTATACGTTGGATAATATTGCGCAAAGTATTTCAGATAAAACCAAGCTTATAGTGATCAATAACCCGAACAACCCTGCGGGTTGGGTGTATGATTTTGAAGAGTTAAAGAAGCTGATTGCCATAGCTGAGAAACGCGGAGTTTTCGTTTTGGTCGATGAGGCATATAGCGATTTTACCCGCAACCAAGGATTTAAATCTACGGCATCTCTTGTTCGCAAGCATTCTAACCTGATTGTTGTTAACTCCATATCTAAAAACTTTGGAATGTCAGGTTGGCGAATCGGATTCGCTGCGGCTAGCTCACAAATTATCGAGAAAATGACCACAATTAATCAACATATAGTTACTTGTGCACCGACTATGCTCCAGTTATATATTGAAGAGAATTTTGATGAGATATGGACAGTTTGTAATCAACAAATTGATGCTTTGTTGATAAAGCGCAAGGAAGTTCGAAAATTGCTAGACCAATACGGCTTCAAAGTTCTGGAGGGAGGAGCGACATTTTATTTCTTTGTTGAGCTTTGGCCGACAGGGAAAAACGCTTCTGAGCTCGCCGAAAAATTACTTACAGAAGACAATGTTGCGGTTGTACCTGGTGAAGCGTATGGTCGAACAACTTCACATTTTGTCAGACTTTCATTTGGTACTGAAAGTTTGGAACGAATTGATGGTGCACTGCAGAAAATTAGTGCCAGAGTTAACTTATGATAAGGCCTTGGGTTGTTCATATTGGCGCTGGTCCATGGCAAACTTCAGCCATTAAAAGGGTGAGAGAACTTGGTTATCGAGCATTAGTTATTGACGGCAACCGTGACGCAGTGGGTTTCGAGTTTGGAGATAGCCATATTGTGGCAGATATTGCTTGCTCGCCGGCCGTCGAAAAGGCTGTCAGGGATTTTTTTGCTGATACATCAGATTTACCCTCCGCTGTAGTATGTAGTGCATGTGAAGCAGGCATGCTCGCGGCTGCCAAACTTCGCGATATTTATAACTTGCCCGGTACAAGATCTTCATTGGCACTAAGGCTTACAAATAAAGGTGAGCAACGTAGAGCTTGGCAAGCGCTTGCCTCACCAAATTTTGTGGTAATAAACCGAGATAATACAAATATAGCATCAGCTTTATCAGAAATATGCAGTGAAAAAGTGATTATCAAGCCTATAGACTCTTCCGGGAGCCGGGGGATTACCGTTATGCGTCGTCAGGATATATCTCGTGACGCTCTAGAATGGGCTCTTACGTGGTCAGGTTCAGGGGAACTTATTATTGAGGAGTTCGTCGATGGAAAAGAATATACTATTGAAAGCTTGAGATTGCATGGAAAGAGCTACCCCATACTTGTTACAAGTAAAGAAAAAGTAGCTGGTACTTACTCTACTGTGGCTAACCTTTTGGTTTCAAGTATCCTCAGCGCTTCGCAGTCAAAGCAAATACAGCTCTTAATCCAGCAGGCTCATGACGCTCTTGGTTACGATAATGGAGTTTGCCACACCGAAGTAATAGAAGATGCAAAAGGGCGTTTTTGGCTGGTTGAAACTGCTGGTAGGGGAGCAGGCTTCGGAGTCTCAGAGCATTTTATCAAGTACGCCACTGGGTATGATTACTTCGAGGCCTCACTCTGTTTTGATTTGGGTCTCTCTGTTGAGGTTCCACCATCTAATTTACCAACTTTAATTTCAGCTGTACGCTTTCTTGAAAATGTTCCAGGGACACTTATAGACATCGTAAACGACTCAGATTCAGAGGTCCACCTCCTTGCCTCTCCAGGAACGAAATTGTCGCCGCCTAGAACTGACGGAGATCGAATGGCGTATTTTTACGTCCAAGGGCATTGCCACAAAGTTGTGAATGAAAAAATTATGGCAACGCTCGCAAAAATTCATGTGAAGGTAGAATAATGTATAAACAAAAGCTTTTTGACCCCCTGATGCATATAAAAGTTGATAAGACTTGGTATAAAACGAACAAGCGGGCCGATGTTCATACAATAAAGTCGTTTCAGGAGGGAGGTCTTCTTAAAGGTGGTGTGATTGCTTGCATGCCAGATGATGAACCTGAGGCAATTTCAAATATCATATCTGAACAGTTACCATTCTGTCACCTCGTAATTAGTGTGAAAAAAGAGTGGTTAAAGCTTGATGAAGTACAACTAACTGCTCTTTTTAAGGGGTTCAAAGAAAAATATAAAGCAATAGGAATAAAAATTCATCCCCGCTTCACGGAAATTAGTCTCGAAAATAGCGAAGTAGTCGATAGAATTATTCAAGCGACACATCGCTGCAATATGCTAGTGTATATTTGCACAATAATTAGAGCGCCAGTGGGACCAAACAGTGTCCCTCCACATTATCTTATTGCCCAGATAGCGGAAAGGCACCATGCGGTAGATATTGTTTTTTTGCATGGTGGTTACAGTGACGTATTTAATACAGGAGAAGTCATCCGTGATTACCCTAACGCATGGCTCGATCTTTCATTTACCTTCATGAGATTTAGGAAAAGCTCTCTGGCCCTTGATTGCGGATATTTGATGGAAACCCTCGACAGAAAAGTGATGATAGGGACTGATTACCCAGAATATACCCCAACGCAACTTTTTAACGCCCTAGATGAATACGTTTTTGAGCGGCGCGATCTTGAATTAACGGATATTAAAATCGAAAATGTGCTCAGCAGAAATATCGAAACTTTGGTGAATAAGTATGTCTAAGATGATTAATATTGACGGGAGAGAAATTGGGGAAGGTAGACCTCCGTATATTGTTGCTGAGATGTCTGCTAACCACAATGGAAATCTTCAGAATGCACTCGATATAATTACTTTTGCTAAAAAGTGTGGCGCAGACGCAGTAAAAATCCAAACGTATCGTCCAGATACGATTACCCTGAATAGTCACGAAGACGAGTTTATTATCAAAGAGGGTAAATGGGCGGGCATGTCTCTTTATGAGTTGTTCGAGCAAGCTCACATGCCTTGGGAATGGCATAAGCCGCTATTTAAATATGCACGAGAGCTTGGCATCACAATATTTAGTGCACCCTTCGACAATACAGCGGTAGATCTACTTGAAGACTTAAATGCCCCTGCATACAAAATTGCCTCCTTTGAAGCAGTTGACTTGCCATTAATAAAATATGTTGCTAGGACTGGTAAACCTATGATCATATCAACCGGAATGGCGGACGCAGATGAAATTCAGGAAGCAATTGAGGCAGCTCGCGAAGGAGGGTGTAAAGAACTAGCGGTCTTGCATTGTGTAAGCGGTTACCCAGCCCCTTCCGAAGACTATAATTTACGGACTATCGACGATATGATTAGACGGTTTGGGCTTGTTACTGGCTTGTCGGATCACACGCTCGATAACACTGTGGCCATAGCTAGTGCTGCTTTAGGGGCATCGATTATCGAAAAGCACTTTACGCTTGATCGCAGTGGAGGAGGGCCTGACGATAGTTTCTCCTTGGAACCTGCTGACTTAGAAGCCTTGTGTCGGGACAGTAAGACCGCTTGGAAAGCTCTTGGAAAGGTTGATTATGGACATAAGGCGAGCGAACAAGCGAACGTTAAAGTACGGCGTTCATTATATTTTGTGAAAGACATGAAAGCGGGTGACATTATTACTGAAGATTGCATTCGTAGCGTCAGGCCAGGCTTCGGCTTAGCCCCTAAACACTTTGCAGAGTTGATAGGCAAGAAGGTAGCAATTGATATAAAAATTAATTCTCCGGTAAAACGAGAGTTAATTGAAGATTAATAATAAAAAATGGTTAAAAAAACTATTCAGTTAAGCGACTGGCATTTCTTTTGGCGGTATCCCAAGAAAAAGCTCCATGATTCGAATCGGCAAATTCGGAGCTACATTTGTCTGAGTTATGTTGCTGCATTTCCGTGTAAGACCTGAGGCTTTCCGATAGCTTATTTATGTTAGAATCACAAATAACTGGAATGACGGTACACAAGCTCACCCAAGATTTAGATGCCGGAGATGTTGTTCGTCGATGGCTTGCGCCTTTATTAAAAAGAGAGCAATTGCATCAGTTTTTAACTGTTGCTACTAGATCAATTTTACTCAGTTGGTAACATCAGGAAACTTTAAACAAAAAGAGCCAGAAGTATTCAGGCAATTTTAACAGCTGAAAGCTTTACAGTGCGAATCTTAAAAACAAAAAACCGACCAACACGTTACCGTGGGTCGGTTTTTCTGTTTGCTTGTGCTCGCCCTTAGGAAAGCACGAACAAATTCAGATTAAAGCGCTTGGATCTTAGCGTTCAAACGGCTCTTATGACGTGCCGCTTTGTTTTTGCTGATCAAGCCTTTAGTTGCGTAACGGTCCAATAATGGTGTTACTGTGGTTAAAGCTGAGGTTGCAGCTTCTTTATCTTTGCTTTCAATGGCTGCGTTTACACGTTTAAGGTAAGTACGCATCATTGAACGGCGGCTTGCATTATGGCGGCGATTTTTCTCGGCTTGAATCGCACGCTTTTTAGCAGACTTAATGTTAGCCAAGGTGAACTCCTAAAATTCGTTAACAGAACGCTTCTTTATAAAGGTCGTGGATTATGCCTAATCTGGCGGAAATGTCAACACTTAATGTCGTAGATTGTGTATTTTGAGTGACTTGCCAAACATGATTTTTTATTCGATATTGTTAACAGCTTGCAACATTTAAGGATGAGTTATGGCTGAATCGCTCCGAGTAGAGAAGATCCGTGAGTTTGGACTCTACATAGGACAAGAGGATCCTCAGTTAAATGGGTTAATGAAGGCGCTTGCAGCCTGGCTAGATGTGCCTATGGCGTTCGTCAGTATCGTCGACAATGAAACTCAGTTTTTTAAGGCGAAGACAGGCTTTGACGGGGAGGAAATCGATCCTGAGCCTTCGTTTTGTAATTATGTCGTGAGCAACGAAGCGCAATTGCTAATAAACGATGCGCTTAAAAGTAAACAATTTAAAGACAACCCTTATGTCATCGACGCACCTAATGTTCGATTTTACGCCGGGGTTCCACTTAAGCTCGACGATGTGACGGTGGGAACGGTATGCGTACTCGATACACAGCCGCATAACTTTACTGATAAAGAACTCGAGAGCCTGTCGCATGTCAGCGAGCATGTCAGTCAATACTTAACCTTATCTTTAAAGCACCAACAGTTAGTGCAAGAACGCTCATTTATCGATGACACGCCTGCTGCGCTCATTAAATGGCGTTATAACATGGCACTGGACCTGCAGTATGTCTCGGCCAACATGTCGACGTTGTTCAACATTCCCAGTGATCAACTCCGTGATGGCTCAAAAAGCTTTGAAGACTTTCTCGATGATAAAGGTCGCAAGGAGCTCAACTTTTTACTCAGTAACCATCTGGCTGGAGTCGCAACGAGTGAAGCCCAGTTTCGTCTAGTCCCAGCCAAAGGTCCAGAACGCTGGGTCAAGCTGTTATCAAAAAGCTTTTATGATCCCGAGGGACGACTTGAAAATATCCACGCTATGCTGATTGATAACACCGCTAACCGCTACTTTGAACGGCGGTTGAATGAAGCGAACCAGCAAATGCGTTTGGTCTTGGAGGCATCAGGGTTGGGTACCTGGGATTGGAACGTGCCAACCGATACCAATAAAGTGAATCAACGTTGGTGTGAGTTACTCGGGATTGAGTACGCTAATTTCGACCCATCCTTGTATTTTTGGGAGAGCCTTGTTCATCCTGCCGATTTAAAACGGGTTGAGCGCGAGTTACAAGCCCATATGGTGGGCGACACACCTGCTTTCTCGACCATTTATCGTATGCGTCATGCGCAAGGTTATTGGGTTTGGATAGAAACCTATGGACGCGTGGTCGAGCGCGATTCGGCAGGCAAAGCACTGCGCTTAACGGGGACGCACCGCGATATTACTGAAAAGAAAGAGGCCGAGCTGCTCGACACTAAGCAGCGACAACTATTAAGCTTTATTAACAAAGCACAGGCGCTCTACTTAAATGACAAAGATCTCTCTAAAGCCTGCCAAGACATTTTACCCGAGCTGATTGAGATTGCCGACAGCCAGTTTGCCTTTATCGGCGAGATGCAAAAGCGCAATGGTAAAGATGTGTTGTATATCCATGCGATATCGGAACTCTCGTGGAACGAACAAAGCTCAGAGCTGTATAAAGCGTATCTGCGCGGCGAACTATTCTTCGAGAGTTTGAACAATTTATTTGGCCGCACCATTACCTCCAACGAAGTCGTACTGACCAACGAACCCAGCCAACACGCTGCTTCCAAAGGCACACCGAGTGGCCATCCCCGTATTATGCGATTCTTAGGTTTACCGATTCGTTTACAAGGTAATGTGGTTGGCATGATAGGTCTCGCTAACAAGCTCAATGATTATGAGCAAAGTGACGCGACTTTTTTACAGCCCTTGTTAGACGCGCTGGGAGCACTGTTTTATGCAGTTCAATTGGACAAAGCACGTATCGATGCTGAGCGGCGTCTAAAAAATATGGCGATGACAGATGCGCTCACTGGTGTGCCTAATCGTCGTGCATTTATAGAGCGTTGCCAATTGTTAAATGACGAGGGTGGCGCACGCAGTGTTGCGATTCTTGATATCGACCACTTTAAACGCGTCAATGACACCTTTGGTCATGCTGCCGGCGATGCGGTGATTAAACATTTAGCAGAGTCGCTAGCGCGCAGTATTCGCTCCGACGACATGGTCGCGCGTTTAGGGGGCGAGGAGTTCGCACTGATTCTTAATAGCGACTCAAAAGATAAAGCGCATCAACGCTTGGAGGCGTTGCGGCAAGAGATCGAACAATCTCAGGTCACTTTTGATGGTGAGCAAATAGGTTACACCATTAGTATCGGAGCACTGTTTATAGCTGAGGACGAGCCCGCAAACAGTGATCTCGAGCAAGCGGTACTGGATCATGCTGATAAAGCACTGTATGACGCCAAAAAATCTGGCCGTAATCGCGTTGTATGGGGCACCTAAGGCGCGTTACAATAAGCATGCGTAGCGCATAGCGAGCGCTTGGTATACACTGACGTTTTTCAATCCGCAGCCCGTGTACAGGAGAGCCCGTGTCCAAAGCGTTGTTACGTTCCGGATTCATAGTCAGTGCCATGACCTTGATATCACGTGTATTAGGATTGGTACGTGATGTTGTGATTGCCAACCTGATGGGGGCTGGTGCGGCAGCGGATGTGTTCTTTTTTGCGAATAAAATTCCCAACTTTTTACGTCGGCTGTTTGCTGAAGGTGCCTTTGCTCAGGCGTTCGTTCCCGTGCTTACCGAATACAAGCAAGGCCAACCATTGGAGCAGCAACGGCTTCTGATAGCTCGCGTATCGGGCACGCTCGGCACCATCGTAACGATTGTCACCTTAGTGGGTATGCTTGCTTCTCCGGTCGTGGCGGCACTTTTTGGCACCGGCTGGTTCTTAGACTGGTGGCACGACGGCCCTCAGGGTGAAAAGTTCGTGTTAGCCAGTGATTTACTGCGTATTACTTTCCCTTACTTATGGTTCATTACCTTTACCGCGATGGCGGGCGCTATCCTCAACACCTTGGGTAAGTTTGCTGTGGCCGCATTTACACCGGTGTTCTTGAACATTGCGATTATTGCTGCCGCAATTTGGCTGGCTCCCAACCTTGAGCAACCCGAGTTTGGTTTGGCGTGGGGCGTGTTTTTTGGTGGTTTGATTCAGTTTTTGTTTCAAATACCTTTTTTAAAACGCGCGGGTTTGCTCACGCGGCCGCGTTGGGGTTGGCATGACAGTGGTGTAACCCGCATTCGTAAATTGATGTTACCGGCCATTTTTGGGGTCTCGGTGAGTCAAATTAACTTGCTGCTCGACACCCTTATCGCTAGTTTTTTAATGACCGGCTCAATTAGTTGGCTCTATTACTCAGATCGCTTGCTTGAATTTCCGTTGGGCTTATTTGGTATTGCCATAGCCACGGTGATTTTGCCGGCACTGTCATCACGACATGTCGATAAATCCACTGAAAACTTCTCGGCAACCCTCGACTGGGGGTTACGTATGGTGCTGTTACTGGGCTTGCCCGCTATGGCTGGACTGTTCTTCTTAGCAGAACCGATGCTGATGGTGTTGTTTATGCACGGTGCGTTTACGCCAAACGATGCCGAGATGGCGTCCTATAGCTTAATGGCCTATTCCGCCGGTTTGCTGAGCTTTATGTTGGTCAAAGTATTGGCAACGGGGTTTTATTCGCGGCAGGACACCAAACGCCCCGTTAAGTTTGGCATTATTGCCATGGTCGCGAATATGGCACTCAATGTGGTATTTGCCATTCCGTTCAGTTACGTTGGCTTAGCGATGGCAACGGCGGCATCGGCGGCACTGAACGCGATTTTACTCGGTGTGACGCTGCATCGCGAACGCGTGTTGGTTATCCAACCAGGCACCTGGGCTTTTGTCGCTCGCGTGGTCATCGCCGTAGCGGTGATGGTCGCTGTGGTATTATGGCTTACGCCATCAGTGCAACAATGGCGTGATATGTCATTGGTCGCGCGTCCTTGGCAATTAGCACAAATTATCGGGGCCGGTGCGGGCGCCTATTTATTGGTGCTACTTATCGGTGGGTTACGACCACGGCATTTGCGCGCGCAAGAATACTGATTCTGAACGCAGCATCGGTTATAATCTCGCCCGCATTATTTTTATACATTAATGAGTGGTACTTTGTTCGGCTATGGAACTTATTCGCGGCATACATAATTTGCGTTCAGAACATCATGGATGCGTGCTGACCATTGGTAATTTCGATGGTGTGCACCTAGGCCATCAAGCGGTACTGGCGCAAGTCAAAGCAAAAGCCAGCGCACTCGGCGTGCCGGCAGCAGTCATGACCTTTGAGCCGCAGCCGCAAGAAATCTTTCAGCCAGAAAAAGCACCTGCGCGCCTCACCAATTGGCGTGAAAAATATCTCGCGCTGCGCGATGAAAACATCGACCGACACCTCGTCATTGAGTTTAACCGTAAGTTTGCTGGTCAGCCGCCCATTGAGTTCATCGAGAATGTGTTGGTTGGTAAGCTCGGCGTTAAGTTTTTGGTGGTGGGTGATGATTTTCGTTTTGGTTATAAACGCGAGGGCGATTTTGCACTGTTGCAACGAGAGGGCAAACGGCTCGGCTTTGAAGTCGTCGACACGCGCAGCTACCGCCAACAGCAACAACGGGTGAGCAGCACTGCAATTCGTAAAGCGTTGGCAGAGGGCGACTTTAAAAACGCCGAAGCCATGCTCGGCCGCCCTTATCAAATGCAGGGTAAAGTCGTACACGGGCGCAAGAACGGCCGCACCATCGGCTTTCCCACTGCCAACATCCCGTTAAAACGCCTAAAAAGCCCGCTACACGGCGTCTTCGCCGTAACGGTAACCATAAGTCGTGCCGAAGGCACGACCTACGACGATACCGATGTAGGTCGCGCCTTCGGCGCGACAAACAGCCGCGCCGCAGGCGCAAATAACCGTTGCGCAGCAACAAACACCCGCGCCCAAGGCACATACCATGGCGTAGCTAACCTAGGCACACGGCCTACGCTGAACGGCGACGAAGTCCAATTAGAAGTGCATTTATTCGATTTTTCAGGCAACCTGTACGGTCAGCACGCAACCGTGACACCGGTCGCCAAATTAAGATCCGAGCAGCGTTTTGCTTCGCTCGAACATTTAAAACAGCAAATAGAGAAAGATGCCGCTCGTGCCCGAGAACTACTCAGTTGATCGGCCACGATAGTCAGTAAATATGCGGAAAATGGAAACAGTGACCCATGAGTGATTATAAGCACACATTAAACTTGCCGGAAACGGCGTTCCCAATGCGCGGAAACCTCGCGAAGCGCGAGCCGGGCATGCTCAAACAATGGTATCAAGACGATCTCTATGGCGAGATCCGTAAAGCCAAAGCGGGCAAACCGAGTTTTATTTTGCACGATGGACCTCCGTACGCAAACGGTCAGATCCACATTGGTCACGCGGTCAATAAAATCCTAAAAGATATTATCATTAAGTCAAAAACCTTAAGTGACTTTAATGCACCCTACACCCCAGGGTGGGATTGCCACGGCTTGCCGATCGAGTTACAGGTCGAGAAAAAGCATGGCAAACCGGGTCAAAAGCTGGATCTCGCTGAATTCCGCAAACATTGCCGTGATTACGCGCAAACGCAAATTGATCAGCAGCGCGAAGACTTTAAACGTTTAGGCGTGCTCGGTGACTGGGACAACCCATACTTAACGATGAACTTTAAGCAAGAAGCGGATAGTGTGCGTGCGCTGGCTAAGATCATCGAAAAAGGGCACTTGCATCAGGGTTTTAAACCGGTGCATTGGTGTACAGACTGTGGTTCAGCACTGGCAGAAGCCGAAGTCGAATACAAAGATAAAGAGTCACCTGCGATTGATGTGCGTATGCCGCTGACTGACAGCGATAAAGCATTAGCCGCCTTTACCACGCCAGAAGGGCATCAGGGTAAAGGCAAGGTGAGCATGGTGATTTGGACCACGACGCCGTGGACCATGCCGGCTAACCGTGCCGTGACATTAGCCGAAGGGCTTGAGTATGCGTTGGTGCAAATCGAAGAGACCGACGATCAACAGGCTGAGCGCGTCATTTTAGCAAGTGATTTGGTGAACGATTGTATGGACCGTTGGGGCATCAATCATTACCACAAGCTGGGCTTCTGCAAAGGTAAAGCCCTTGAGTTGTTGCAATTAAACCACCCACTGTTTGATATCACCGTGCCGGTGATCATGGGTGACCACGTAACAACCGATAGCGGTACAGGCTGTGTGCATACAGCGCCCGGTCACGGTGTGGATGACTTCTTGGTGGGTCAAAAATACGATCTCGAAGTGTACAACCCGGTCGGCGATAACGGTGTTTACAAAGAAGACACGCCGCGTTTTGCTGGCCAGCACGTATTTAAGGCGAATGAACCTATTATCGATGCGTTACGTGACGCGGGCAACTTGATGCATGCCGAGCGCTATAAGCACTCATATCCGCACTGCTGGCGCCATAAAACACCGATTATTTTCCGTGCTACACCGCAATGGTTTATCAGCATGGATCAAAAAGGTTTACGTAGCCAAGCGCTTGAACAAATCAAGCAAGTGCGTTGGGTACCCGAGTGGGGCCAAAGCCGCATCGAATCAATGGTTGAGGGCCGTCCCGACTGGTGTATTTCACGTCAGCGTACGTGGGGTAACCCGATTGCGATTTTCGTCAACCGCGAGACCGAAGCGCTTCACCCAAACACCCTTGAGTTGATGGAAAAAGTCGCTCAGTTGATCGAGAACGAAGGCGTACAAGCATGGTTCGACCTTGATCCAGCGACCTTACTGGGTGATGAAGCTGATCAGTATCGTAAAGTGACCGACACCCTCGATGTTTGGTTTGACTCGGGTGTTACACATCACGCCGTGCTGCGCGAGTTCGCTGGATTAAGTTGGCCCGCTGACTTGTATCTTGAAGGTTCTGACCAACACCGTGGTTGGTTCCAGAGTTCACTGGTGACCGGCGTCGCGATGTATGAACAAGCGCCTTACCGTCAGGTATTGACGCATGGCTTTACCGTTGATGCGCAAGGCCGCAAGATGTCTAAATCAATCGGTAATGTCGTAGCGCCGCAGGATGTCATGAACAAACTCGGTGGCGATATCTTACGTTTGTGGGTGGCTTCGGCAGATTACTCAGGCGAGATGACGGTCTCTGATGAGATCCTCAAGCGTTCAGCCGATGCCTACCGCCGTATTCGTAACACTTCGCGCTTCTTATTGGCGAACTTAAGCGGTTACGAGCCAGAGCAGCATCAAGTGCCGATGGACGAGATGGTTGAACTGGACCGTTGGATTGTTGGTCGCGCAGCTGACTTACAAAAGCAGCTTGTGGATGCGTACGATAACTATCAGTTCTTATCGGTGGTGCAAAAGCTCATGCACTTCTGCTCTATTGAGCTGGGTAGTTTCTACCTTGATATTATTAAAGACCGTCAGTATACCGCCAAAGCCGATAGCTTGGCGCGTCGTTCATGTCAGACGGCACTGCACCACATTGCTGAGGCATTAGTGCGTTGGATGGCTCCTATCTGTAGCTTTACCGCCCAGGAAATCTGGGAACTCTTACCTGGCGAGCGTGAGCAGTATGTATTTACGCAAGCGTGGTACGACGGGTTTGAACAGTTTGCGGGTGTTAGCAGTGAAGAGAATAGCTTCTGGATTGAGCTGCTCAACGTGCGTGATGCGGTCAACCAAGCACTTGAACAAGCACGTCGTGACGATGTGATTGGCGGTTCGTTGCAAGCTGAAGTGACGCTCTACGCTGATACTGCGCTTGCAGAAAAACTGCAACGCTTAGGCGCTGAGCTGCGCTTCGCACTGTTGACCTCAGAGGCGTCTGTAGCGGATCTTGCCGATGCACCTGAAGCAGCGGTTAAAGCAGAGCAATTACCGCTTGCGGTCAGTGTGGTTGCAAGCGCGCACAAAAAATGTGAGCGTTGTTGGCATCACCGCGAAGAAGTCGGTCAAATCAGTGAACATCCAGATTTGTGTCAACGTTGTGTGAGCAACATTGACGGTGCTGGAGAGGAGCGTCATTTTGCCTAACGCTCAATCGATGAAACCCAGCAAACGTGCATCGGGCCTACAGTATTTGTGGGTCACGGTGGCGATTTTCATTCTCGACCAACTCACCAAATGGTGGGTTGCCGGTGATTTCGAATTATATGAAAGCCGCATCATTATCGATGGCTTGTTTAACCTGACGTATGTGCACAACTATGGCGCAGCATTTAGCTTTTTAAGTGATGGTGGCGGCTGGCAGCGTTGGTTCTTTACCGTAATCGCCGTGGCAGTGAGTGTCGTGTTGTTAATCTGGTTGCGCCGTAATGACGTAAGTTTTTGGCGTCAGAACTTATCATTCTCATTGATTTTGGCAGGTGCCATCGGCAATGTGACAGATAGGTTCCTGTTCGGTTATGTGATCGACTTTTTAGACGTGCATTATCAAGGCTGGCACTGGCCCGCGTTTAACGTGGCGGATTGTGCGATCACCATTGGTGCGGTACTGATGCTGTTAGAAGCCTTTATCGATAATCAACGAGATCCTGAAGATACCCAAGGTAAGGAGTAGTCGTGGGACGTTTACCTATTGAAGATGGCCGCGAAGTGGTCATGCATTTTACCATTAAGCTGAGCGATGGTTCTGTCGCCGATAGCACCCGCATGTCGGGTAAGCCGGCTAAGTTTCGCATGGGCGATGGTAGTTTGACCGAAAACTTCGAAGCGTGCCTGATTGGTTTGCGCCCTGGCAGTGAGCGTGAATTTACGCTAGCACCAGAACACGCCTTTGGTGAACCTAATCCAGACAACTACTATTATGTAGATTCGTCTAAATTTAGCGAAGAAACCAAGCCCGAAGTGGGTGCTATCCTTGCCTTTAATCAGCCCGACGGTACCGAGTTACCCGGTATCGTCCGTAAAATCGAAGGGCCCACGGTCACCATCGATTTTAACCACCCGTTGGCTGGGCAAACCGTGATCTTTGAAGTCGAAATTATTAGCGTGGAGCCGTAGTAGGCACACGGAGGAATTATGCAAATATTACTCGCCAACCCACGTGGTTTTTGTGCGGGCGTAGATCGCGCGATTACTATCGTCGAGCGCGCACTTGAGATTTTTGAGCCACCTATTTATGTGCGTCACGAAGTGGTGCATAACAAATATGTGGTCAATAAATTACGTGATGCGGGTGCGGTATTTGTCGAAGAGCTGGACGAAGTACCCGATGATGCCATTGTTATCTTCAGTGCGCATGGGGTTTCGCAAGCGGTTCGACAAAACGCCAAGGACCGAGGCTTAAAAGTCTTTGATGCGACCTGTCCATTGGTCACTAAAGTGCACATGGAAGTCACTCGTGCAAGTCGTAAAGGTCATGAATGCGTTTTGATTGGTCATGCTGGGCACCCAGAAGTAGAGGGGACCATGGGGCAATATGCCAACTCGAAAGGCGGGATCTATTTAGTTGAGTCTCCAGAGGATGTGCAAACGCTCGAAGTTAAAGATGCAGACAACTTGCATTACATGAGCCAAACCACACTGTCGGTGGATGATACGGCCGATGTCATTGATGCGCTACGGCAACGGTTTCCAAACATTAATGGACCGCGCAAAGACGATATCTGTTATGCCACACAAAACCGCCAAGATGCCGTGCGTCAGCTGGCTGAAGAAGCTGAGTTGATGTTAGTGGTGGGTGCCAAGAATAGCTCAAACTCTAACCGCTTGCGCGAGTTGTCCGAGAAAATGGGCACGCCCGCGTATTTGATCGATGATGCCAGTGGTATTCAACGCGAGTGGTTGAACGATATCCAGCGCGTAGCCGTAACAGCAGGGGCTTCTGCACCCGAAGTGCTGGTACGTGAAGTGATCGAGCAGCTGCGAGCGTGGGGCGGACAAACCGTAACCGAGCGTGACGGTCGCGAAGAAAACATCATTTTTAGTATTCCCCCCGATCTGCGTTAGACAGTTCTACATACACGGGTATCTCACCCGGTAACTCTGCATGAGCAAGCCAAAATGTGACTTGCCGTGTTGAATGCCAAACGTGCTTTACCGTGATTGTCTCGAGAGCGGCTTGCCACTCAATGAGCGTATCTCGATTCATGACCTGCATGAGCTCGCTTTGTGCTCGTTGCAGCTCTTGTAAGGCGTGCTGACGCCGTTGCAGTAGCAGAACTTCGCTCTGAGTGAGTTGAACCATCGTCAGGCCGCTGGCGAGCGAAATACTTAATATCAAAGTCATCATCATCGCCTCGAGTAAGGCTGAACCCCCTACGCTGCTCATAAACGTGCTGTTGCAGTTGTTGGTATTGCTGCCATTGCCAGGCGAAACGTTGCGACAACAGACTCAGTTGCTCGGCGGCAAGGAGCATGATCAATGCATGTATGCCAATCAGTGACAGAAGGGGGGTCATAAAGCTGCTCATTAAGCGTACTCCGAGTTGCTGGCGCCGAGGTAACGAGTGGGAGTTGAACCTTATCCGTGGCGGTTGCCAAAAAGACCTGATAACCGGTGGGCAACGTTAGGATATCAAAGCGTGTTAATTGTAAGCTGTGCGGAGCACTCAGACTTTGCCAGCCGCGTTGAGCACAGTCAAAGGCATCGCCGTGATACTGTAACGCGCCCTTGTGTAACCGATAGCCAATGTCGGAAGAAGTCACCGTCGACAGTATAAAGCAGCTTTTTAATGATGGTGACGTCAGCCGCTTTACTGCGTGGCTGCGGCTCAGATCGCGTCCGATTTGTAGAGCTAAACTTTGTAACGCGAGTTGTGGCCGCGGCTGTTGCAGCACGCGATTGACGGTGCCTGCCTGCCAAAGAATGACTTGCACGGATGAGCTCGCCAGAAGTGCCATGAGTGCGCAGGCGGTCATTAATTCGAGCAATGCAAAGCCACGCAACTGGAATTGGACGCCAACGGGGCTTAGATACATGAGGCGACTCCGGGTATATCGACCGTTCCGCCACTGCAATATCGTACGCGACCCAATGCGCTGACAATCCAACGCAGTTGCAGGTCGCCTTTTTCCATAACAACGCGGCCGGCGCGCGCAAACCCTTGAGGTGCATAAAAGACGAGTGGACGCCGGTGATCATCAAAATTACTCGAGAACTGCCAACCGTCGGTTTTTAGAGCATTTTTAACTTCGGTTAACGGTATCGTGATATGACGGTGCTGAGCCCGTGCTCGCGCCTGATAGGCATGCAATAGACTCAACCCACGCAGCGCGAGTGCACGCGCCTCAAGTTGCCCGTGAGCACTCTGCATCGCCGGTACACCGGCAGTCATTAACAACACGCTTAATAACGAACTGACAGACCACTCCATTAAGCTACTTGGCATCAACGCATCTCCACAGATTGACTTCAGGCAAAAAAGCTTACCGTATCCGCGCGAATCGACCAGTTGACGGAGCCGATAGTTAAGTAAGTGAATGACGCATCTTGTTGGCACAAAAATTGTATTAATTAGCCAGAGAATCATTTTTTTGACGCGCAGGAAACGAAGTATGGCAAGTGGTGCTGCAAGGCTGAACAATTTAAAAGGGTTTGCTCAAGCAAATTCGCATTTGATTAAAGGGTTCGGTACCCCGCTGGCGGTTATGGCGATTTTGGCAATGGTCGTGTTACCCATTCCGCCTATCTTGTTGGATATCCTCTTCTCATTTTCTATCACACTGTCGTTAGTGGTGATGTTGGTCGCGGTTTACACGCACCGTCCGCTCGATTTCGCGGCATTTCCAACCGTGTTATTGATAGCGACCGTATTGCGTTTATCGTTAAATGTGGCATCGACGCGTATCGTGCTGCTCAACGGTCACGAAGGACCTGGCGCGGCGGGTAGCGTGATCGAAGCATTTGGTAGCGTCGTTATTGGCGGCAACTACACAGTCGGTCTGGTGGTGTTTGCGATCCTAGTGATTATTAACTTCATCGTTATCACTAAAGGTGCAGGTCGTATTTCTGAAGTCACCGCGCGTTTTACCCTTGATGCCATGCCAGGTAAGCAAATGGCGATTGATGCCGACCTCAATGCGGGCTTAATCAATCAAGAAGAAGCGAAGGCACGCCGCAGCGATGTCACGCGTGAAGCAGACTTCTACGGCTCTATGGACGGTGCCAGTAAGTTTGTTAAAGGTGATGCGATTGCCGGCATTCTTATTCTACTAATCAACGTGGTTGGTGGCTTCTTAATCGGCATGATCCAGCACGGATTATCTTTTGGTGAGGCGATAGAAGTTTACACCTTGCTGACCATCGGTGATGGTTTGGTGGCACAGATTCCAGCGCTGTTACTCTCGGTTGCTACTGCGATCATTATCACGCGTGAAAATGACACCAAAGACATGGGTGAAGCGGTTGTATTCCAGCTTATCAACAACCCTAAAGTGTTAGTCATTACCAGTTCAGTTTTGTTTGCCATGGGTATCATCCCAGGTATGCCTCATTTTGCATTCCTCTCGATGTCGGCAGTTTTAGCTGGGGCGGCTTACTACAAAATGCGCAATGCAGAAACGAAAGAAACCGAGCAAGTCGAGCAAAAGCAACAAGAGCAACAGCAGCAAACGGCCCAAAAAGAACTCAGTTGGGATGATGTACGCCACGTTGACACGCTGGGTTTAGAAGTGGGTTACCGTCTCATACCCTTGGTCGACCGAAGCCAAGGCGGTGAATTGTTATCGCGCATAAAAGGCGTGCGTAAGAAACAGTCGCAAGAGTTTGGCTTTTTAGTTCCAGCGGTGCATATCCGCGATAACCTCGACCTCGGCCCGAATAGTTATCGCATTACGCTGATGGGTGTGACGATGGGTGAGGCCGATATCCGCCACGACTGCGAACTGGCGATTAATCCCGGGCAAGTCTTTGGTGAGCTCGAGGGCGAGAAAACCACCGATCCTGCGTTTGGTCTCGAGGCGGTTTGGATTAAGCCAGAACAGCGCGAAAATGCCCAAACCATGGGCTACACCGTGGTTGATGCGGCAACGGTTGTCGCCACGCATTTGAGTCAAATCGTCACAAACCACGCCTCGCAATTATTAGGGCACGAAGAAGCTCAAGAGCTATTGGATCGCTTGGGACGCAGTCATCCGAAGTTGGTCGAGGGGCTAGTCCCCGATTTACTGTCACTTGGTAATTTCGTCAAAGTACTGCAAAACCTGCTAGATGAGGGGATTGCAATCCGTGACATGCGAACCATTACACAGACCTTGGTGGAATACGCAGGGCGCACTCAGGACACCGATGTCTTGACCGCCGCAGTGCGCATTTCATTACGTCGACTTATCGTACAGGACATCTCCGATGGACAAAAAGAGCTCCCCGTCATTACTTTGGCGCCAGAGTTGGAACAGATGTTGCATCAATCATTGCAGGCAGCAGGCAATGAAGCCGAACAACAAGGCGCGGGTATCGAACCTGGCTTGGCAGAACGCTTGCAGCACTCGTTGAAAGAGGTTCATCAGCAACAAGAGATGAACGGCGAGCCTTCGGTCTTACTGACCTCAGGCTTATTGCGCTCAACGATGGCGCGGTTTGCGCGTCACTCCACTGATGGAATGCGGGTACTGAGTTACCAAGAAATTCCAGATGATAAACAGATTCGAATTGTGAGCTCGATTGGCGGCCAACAACAGCCAGCGGCTCAGTGATAGGGGGATTTACCTGTGAAAATGAAGCGCTTTTTTGCTGAGGATATGCGTCGAGCTTTATTGCAAGTGAAAGAAACGCTAGGGCCCGATGCCGTTATCATGTCGAATAAGAAGGTCAATGGTGGCGTTGAGATCGTTGCGGCAATCGATGGTGATGCTGAACCGCAAGCGCCAAAAGCGCAAGCACAGCCCGACAAAACGGAAGAGCCAGCCAAGCCAGCGAATTCTTTAGCTGAGATCCTCGCGCGCCAAGCGCAGCACCCGGCGATGGCGAATGCTAACGAGCCTCCCGAAGCGGCACCCCAAGCGACACCTCAACAAAATGAGCAGTCGATCTGGCAGGCACAAACCGATACGGTAGACGAACCTGCCGAGCCCGAAGTCGATGTTCCAGATTATGTAGGTGGTGGCAGCGCTGCGGAAATAGCGGAGCTGCGTGCACAAATTAAGGGTGTTCAAAATCTATTACAACACCAGCTGAGTGGTTTAATGAAGCAGGAAATGGAGCGCGAGGAACCAATGCGAGCATTATTGACTCAGCGCCTGATGACCATGGGAATCAGCGAGCGAATCGCCGATCAAATTGCCTGTTTTATCCCAGAGGGTGATGACATTGAGGACAGCTGGGAGCAATCGCTGCAACTGCTCGAAGGTCAGCTAAACACCACTCATGACGATATTTTGACTCGTGGTGGCGCAGTCGCGTTGGTTGGACCCACAGGGGTAGGAAAAACCACGACTATCGCAAAACTTGCAGCGCGTTATGCCCAGCGTCATGGCTCTGAATCGGTGGCATTGATTACGACCGATACCTTCCGCATTGGCGCAAGTGAACAATTAAAGGTCTATGGGCGTATTATTGGCTGTCCAGTTAAGGTCGCCAATGATGCTAAAGAGTTAGCGGATGCGATGCTCACCTTGCGCGATAAGCGTCTGATTTTGATTGACACGGCAGGGATGGGTCAGCGCGATAAACGCTTAAGTGAGCAACTCGCACAATTATTACAGAATAAACGTCTGAGAATCCGTCCATATTTGGTATTATCATCAACATCACAGACACAAGTGTTGAACGATACCGTTAAGCAATTCAAAACATTGCCATTGGCAGGTTGTATTTTTACCAAGCTCGATGAGTGTTTGAGCTTGGGTGAGAGTATCAGCGTCGCCATTGAGCAAGGACTTGCAGTGGGTTACTTAACCCACGGACAACATGTTCCAGAAGATATCCGTGTGGCCGACGAACATTACATGGTCACTGAAGCGGAGCGCTTATACGACAAAAGCATTTGTTCGAATGTGTCAGACATGCCAAAATCAAACTGGCAGGCCGTTCAATAAAGGTCATCGATTAACCAAGCAACAGGTAGCAGTAAGAGTTGGAGCACATGGATCAAGCGAGTGGCTTAAGAAAGATGAATCAAAGTAAAGTCAAAGTCATTGCAGTAACCGGTGGTAAAGGGGGGGTGGGTAAAACCAACATCTCTTTGAACATGGCCATTGCAATGGCAGAGCAAGGTAAGCGTGTATTGGTACTCGACGCCGATTTGGGTCTTGCCAATGTTGACGTGATGCTCGGACTGCGCGTACAAAAAAATCTTTCTCATGTGCTAAGTGGGCAAGCAGAGCTCAAGGATATCTTGATCGAAGGTCCCGCTGGTATTCGCATTGTCCCAGCGACATCGGGTACTCGTTCGATGATTGACCTCGATGAAACACAGCACGCTGAGTTGATTCGTGCGTTCAGTGATTTACAAGGTGACTTTGATGTGTTGGTCATTGATACCGCAGCAGGGATAGGCAATACCGTAGTGCGTTTTGCCCGTGCCGCTCAGGATGTAATGCTGGTCGTCTGCGATGAGCCCACCTCGATTACCGATGCCTATGCGCTGATGAAAGTGCTCAGCAAAGAGCAGGATGTGTTTAAGTTTAAAGTGGTTGCTAATATGGTGCGCAACCTGAGGGAAGGTCAATTACTCTTTAATAAATTGACTAAAGTCACCGATCGGTTTTTAGATGTGGCGTTAGAATTGTCCGCCATTATTCCGTTTGACGAAAATATTCGTCTCGCGGTGCGAAAGCAAAAACCACTGGTGCAATTACACCCTCGGTCGCCCGCTTCATTAGCCATCAAAGCGCTTGCACAGCGAGCACTTGATTGGCCTGTCCCTGCGCAAGCAGGCGGCCATTTAGAATTTTTCCTTGAACAATTAATAGGATCGGCCGATAACGGTAAGAAGCAGGATGTTGCCAATGAATAAAGCCGCTGTTTACAGTGCCCATGCCGACAATCGCCAAGCGATTATTGAACAACATACCGGGTTGGTAAAACGAATTGCGCACCACATGATGGCGCGCCTGCCCGCGAGTGTACAAGTCGATGACTTGATCCAATCAGGCATGATTGGCTTATTGGAAGCAGCTAGAAATTTTGATAACAGTAAAGGTGCAAGCTTTGAAACCTTTGCTGGAATCCGTATACGAGGTGCCATGCTAGACGAAATTCGTCGGGGCGATTGGGCGCCTCGCTCTGTGCACCGTAATCATAGACGCGTTCTCGAAGCCATTCGCCAAGTAGAAAACGAGACGGGGCGCGATGCTAAAGATACGGAAGTCGCCGAAAAATTAGAAATGTCACTTGAGGAATACCATAGCATACTGCGCGATGTTAACTCAGGACGTATCATTGGTATCGAGGACCTCGGCGTCTCTGAAGATGTCATTGTCCCTGAGCAAGTGACGGGTACCAACTATGAGCCGCAAAGAGATGTAGAAAACGATGCGTTTCATCGCGCACTGGTGGATACCATTTCTGGTTTACCTGAACGTGAAGCATTAGTGCTTTCGTTGTATTATGATGAAGAACTAAACCTAAAGGAAATAGGTGAAGTTCTCAGCGTGAGTGAATCACGTGTGAGTCAAATTCATAGCCAAGCGATGATGCGGTTAAAAACGCGCATGCAAAGCTGGGTTGAGTAATTGTCGTAGTAATCGAGAGCCCAAGTGGAGGGAGCTTTGGATAAAAACATGAAAATTCTTGTTGTTGATGACTTTTCAACAATGAGACGAATCATCAAAAACCTTCTTCGCGACCTTGGATTTACCAATATCCAAGAAGCTGACGATGGCAACACTGCCTTACCGATGCTCCAGCAAGGTGATTTCGACTTTGTTGTCACCGACTGGAACATGCCAGGTATGCAAGGTATCGACTTACTTAAAGAGATCCGTAAAGACGATGACCTTGCGCATTTACCTGTTTTGATGGTGACCGCAGAAGCGAAGCGAGAGCAAATCATTCAAGCTGCACAAGCGGGTGTTAACGGATACATCGTTAAGCCTTTCACAGCTGTTACGTTGAAAGAAAAGCTCGATAAAATCTTTGAACGCATCAGTTAATGAGTGCGGTTATGGCAAAATCATCGGCAAATATATCGCTCCAGCAAGCGCGGCAATTGGTTGAGTGGCTTGAAGAGGGCGAACAAGCTAAAGCGGATCAATGGCTTGATGACTTTCGTGAAGAACGTGATGACAAATTATTTACGTCTGTGGGGCAACTCACCCGCGATCTGCACGAAGCCCTGCAAGACTTTCAACTCGACCCCCGCATCATGCAGTTAACGCAGGACGATCTGCCTGACGCACAAAACCGCTTGCAATATGTTATTGAGAAAACAGAGGATGCCGCCAATCGAACCATGGATGCGGTTGAAGCCTGTTTGCCAATGACAGACGAGATGCATCAACGTGTCGAACAAGTTATGCCGACTTGGCAGCGATTGATGAACAATGACATTCAGTTGCACGAATTCAAAGAGATGTGCCATCAAGTCGATGCGCTGATGCGCGAATGTGGGCAAAACATGCCACAAATACACGGCTTAATGACCGAAGTTTTAATGGCGCAAGATTACCAAGATATAACGGGTCAAATCATCCGTCGAGTTATCCAGCTCGTAGAAGACGTCGAGAAAAATCTAATCGAGCTACTCAAGTTGTTTGGTGAAGAACAGAAATCTCAAGCTAAACAAAATGTAAAAGCAGTCGATAAGAGTGCAGCAGAAGGGCCTGTCATTAACCCAGAACAACGCGATGATGTCGTCGTTAATCAGGATGACGTAGACGATTTATTATCTAGTTTAGGTTTCTAGGAGAGAGTAGCGCATGAGCTTTGAGATGGACGAAGACATCTTGCAGGATTTCTTGATCGAGGCGGCTGAAATCCTCGAGCAACTATCTGAGCAACTCGTTCAATTAGAAAACGATCCCGACAACAAAGACCTACTAAACGCGATCTTTAGGGGCTTCCACACTGTTAAAGGTGGCGCTGGATTTTTGTCGGTATCTGCGTTGGTTGACACCTGTCATGGCGCGGAAAACGTTTTCGATACCCTTCGCAATGGTCAACGTTCCGTTTCATCTGACCTGATGGACGTTATCCTGCAAGCACTCGACACCATCAATGCGCAATTTGCGCAACTGCAAGCGCGTCAAGAGCCAGAAGCCGCTGACAGCGAGCTACTCGAAACCTTGCACAAGCTCTCCCAACCCGAATCGGAAGACGAAGCCGACGTACGTCGCGCCTCTGGCGCGACAGGCGATGGCTCCGACGACACCGAAACCGACGACGATACCGACACCGACGTACGTCGCGCCTCTGGCGCGACAGACAATGCCTCTGTCGACGACATCCAAGAAGACGAATTCGAAGCACTACTCGACGAACTTCACGGCAAAGGCAAAGCACCCACGGCGGGTAAAGCACCAGATAGTAAAGCTGAGAAAAAGCAAAGCACAACCAGCGACAGCAGTGGTGGTGACGAAATCACCGATGACGAGTTTGAAGCGTTACTCGATGAGCTCCACGGTTCGGGTAAAGCGCCTACCAGTGCAGAGAAAAAGCAAGCAGAGCAAAAGGCGTCGAACAAAAGCGACAGTGATGAGATCACTGACGATGAGTTTGAGGCGCTACTCGATGATTTGCATGGCAAAGGCCAGGCGCCTAAAGTGGGTAAATCAGAAGCCAAACAGCCCGAGCCTAAAAAGCCAGAAGCTAAAAAGCCCGAGCCGAGTAAACCCGAACCGAAAAAACCAGCGGCAAGTCAGCCTGCGGCCAAGCAAGAAGCTAAGAAACCTGCTGCGCCACCACCGCCGCCGCCAGAAACAACAGTACGTGTTGATACCAAGCGACTTGATGAGATCATGAACATGGTCGGTGAGTTAGTCTTGGTGCGCAACCGCTTGCTGAGCCTGAGTAATAATGATGAACAGAAGCAAGAGGAAATGAGCAAAGCCATCGCTAACCTTGATGTGGTCACCGGTGATCTGCAAGGTGCTGTGATGAAAACGCGTATGCAGCCTATCAAGAAAGTGTTTGGCCGCTTCCCACGTGTTGTCCGCGATTTGGCGCGAAGCTTGAAAAAAGAAATCAATCTAGAGATGTACGGTGAAGATACCGATCTCGACAAAAACTTAGTCGAGGCGTTGGCCGACCCGTTAGTGCACTTGGTGCGTAACTCCGTCGATCACGGCATTGAGATGCCCGATGAGCGCCAAGCAAAGGGTAAGCCACGCGAGGGGACAGTCACCCTTTCAGCATCGCAAGAAGGTGACCACATCATGTTGTCGATTAAAGACGACGGTGCGGGCATGGACGCTGAAAAGCTGAAACAAATCGCGATTAAGCGTGGTGTATTGGATGAGGACGCTGCGGCGCGCCTCACTAACGAAGACGCATATAATCTTATTTTTGCCGCGGGTTTCTCAACTAAAGAACAAGTGTCAGACATCTCTGGGCGAGGTGTGGGCATGGACGTGGTGAAAACCAAGATCAGCCAATTAAACGGTAGCATTAAAATCGATTCAGAATTGGGTCGAGGCACTGAATTATTGATTAAGGTACCGTTGACGTTGGCAATCCTGCCGACCCTCATGGTGGAAGTTAAACAGCAAACGTTTGCGTTACCGTTGGCGGTAGTCAGCGAGATCATCGACCTAGACATGTCAAAGACCAACACCGTTGATGGTCAGCTGACATTGATCGTACGCAAACGCGCCATCCCTCTGTTCTTTTTAGAACACTGGTTGACCCGGAATCCCGAGCGTAACAAACGCAACGAAAATGGGCATGTGGTGGTAGTACAAATCGGCACCCAACAAGTCGGTTTTGTTGTTGACGCGCTCATCGGTCAAGAAGAAGTTGTCATCAAGCCATTGGATAAATTACTGCAAGGTACACCGGGTATGGCCGGTGCGACGATCACCAGTGATGGCGGTATCGCGTTAATTATTGATGTGCCGAGCATGCTGAAGTACTACGCAAAACGATAACGGGTAACACTAAAAATGACAGTGAGTGTTTTAGTGGTCGATGACTCGGCGTTTTTTCGACGCCGAGTAACAGAGATTCTTGAAAGTAATAGTCAAATAAAAGTCATCGGTTCGGCTAATGATGGCCGTCAAGCCGTGGAGCAAGCAAAAGTTTTACGTCCTGATGTGATCACCATGGACATTGAGATGCCAGTAATGAATGGTATTGATGCGGTGCGTGAGATCATGCGCGATGCGCCTTGTCCTATCTTGATGTTTAGCTCGCTAACGCATGAAGGCGCAACAGCTACGTTAAATGCGTTGGAAGCCGGTGCAGCTGACTTTCTGCCAAAGAAATTTGAAGACGTTGCGCGCAACCGTGAGGACGCGGTCAAAACATTGCAAGATAGAGTGCTGGCGATTGCAGGCAAACCGGCTTTACGGCGCTCTTCACCGCCTCGTCCTTCCGCCGTATCGCGTGCAAAACCACAGGAAGCCGAGCCTAGCGTACGTCCGGGCTCTGATCGCTTTGCCCGCAGCACGCCGCCACCAACGCGTACTTCGACACGTGAGTCAGAGCCTAGCAGTCCGCGCGTCGTTACCGAGCGATTGACCATTAATCGTGCTTATCAGGTACTGGCAATAGGTACGTCAACGGGCGGACCTGTCGCGTTGCAGAAAATACTCACGCAATTGCCACAGAATTTTCCGTATCCTATCGTCATGGTACAGCATATGCCTGCCGCGTTTACTAAGGCGTTTTCGCAGCGTTTAGATGGTTTGTGCAAAATCAGCGTGCGTGAAGCAGAAGATGGCGATAGCTTACAACCAGGCGTTGCGTATTTAGCGCCGGGCGGAAAGCAGATGTTGATTGAAGGCCGCGCTGGAGCGGCACGCTTACGCGTGCGTGAGGATAATTCGGGCCGCGTAACTTATAAGCCGAGCGTCGATTTAACCTTTGCCAGCTTATCCAAAGTTTATGGTGGCAAAGTATTGGGCGTGATTTTGACAGGTATGGGTGCCGATGGCCGTGAGGGTGCGCGAATGCTGAAAGAGCAGGGCGCGACGATCTGGGCTCAGGATGAAGCCAGTTGTGTGGTCTACGGCATGCCGCAAGCGGTTGCGAGCGCAGGGATTTCGTCGCGCAGTGTCAGCCTGAACCAAATGGCAAGCGCGTTACTGACCGAAGTCGGTTACGGAGACTAAACCATGCATGTGTGGACCATCGCTAATCAAAAAGGCGGCGTAGGTAAGACCACAACGACTGTGGCGCTAGCTGGCTTATTGCAGCAGCGAGGCCAGCGCGTGCTATGCATTGATATCGATCCGCATGCATCGCTCACATTTTATTTTGGTATTGATGCGGAAGGCTTACAAGCGACCGCCTACGATGTGTTTGCTATGGGCAAACATGTCGATAAAGAAACCACAGTAAAAGCCATTGTTTCGACCGAACATGATCATTTAGATGTCATGCCAGCCTGTATGGCACTGGCAACACTTGACCGAAAACTCGGTACGCAAGGCGGTATGGGCTTAGTGTTACAGCGCGCCCTAGCCTTTGTTGAACACCGTTACGATTATGTATTAATCGATGTGCCTCCGGTATTAGGTGTGCTAATGGTGAATGCGTTGGCGTGTTGTGAGCGGGTGCTGATTCCGGTGCAGACAGAGCCACTTGCCCTTAAAGGGCTTGAGCGTATGATGCGTACCTTGGCGTTGATTCAAAAGTCACGTGGGCAGGCGCATCAGTACACAATTATTCCAACATTGTATGATAAGCGCACACGCGCCTCGTTAGACACCTATAAGAAGCTTGCGCAGCGTTATGGTAAGAGTGTGTGGAACGGCATGATCCCAATTGATACAAAATTTCGGGATGCCAGTAATGAACAGCTACCCCCGTCGATGTTTGCGCCGCAATCACGCGGTGTATTGGCTTATCAAACCTTGCTGACACATTTGCAGCAATTGCACTTATAGGAGGTCACGTGAGTCGCTCAAGTTACAGTAGTGAACAAGCAATGACCGAGTATTTGGATGCGTTGTTGCTAGAAGAAGAAATGCCGCCGGTGGATTTTGATGATTCACCGGTTCGGTCATTGCTTGAGCGAGCTGCACCACAATTGCAGCCGCCCGAATTGGAGCCAGAACCAGAACCAGAACCTGAGCCAGAACCTGAGCCAGAACCTGAGCCAGAACCCGAACCCGAGCCGGTGCCTGAGCCTGTCGATGAACCGGAATTCGCGTACCAAGCAGACCCAATCGCTGAACCCGAACGACTCGAACCGACAGAGGTTACAGAAACCGAAGCACGCGCCGATATGAAAGATGACGGCGCGACACCACCGCCGACAGATGCCATGATGGAATATCAAGAAAATGATTTCCAAGCACTGTTTTTTAAAGTGGCGGGATTAACCTTAGCCGTGCCGTTAAAAAGTTTAGGCGGCATACATACGTTAAGTAAAATAAGCCCGTTAATTGGTAAGCCCAGTTGGTTCAAAGGTATCATGAACGAGCGCGGCGCCAAGCTACAAGCGGTGGACACTGCACGTTGGGTGATGCCAGAGAAGCTGACCGACGAAGTGGCGGAAAATATTAGTTACGAATACATGATTACATTGAGTGATAGTCCATGGGGCTTGCTGTGTGAGGAGCTGGTTGATAGTGAGCCGTTACAGCCAGAGGCTATTCAGTGGCGTAATGGACCCAACCAAAAACGTCCGTGGCTGGCTGGCGTGGTACGTGACAGAATGTGCGCGTTGCTCGATGTAAATGCATTAATTACACTGCTGGATAAAGGCTTGGGTCATACTCAAACCGACCCAAAAAACGAATCGGAGTCATAGCATGGCAACTGAAAACCGTAAAACCAAACAACAAGCTGAAGCCGATAGCAACGATGAAGTGCTTCAGTGGGTAACCTTTCAACTGGAGCAAGAGACCTACGGCATCAACGTAATGCAGGTACAAGAAGTACTGCGCTACAGTGAGATTGCACCTGTCCCTGGTGCGCCAGACTACGTGTTGGGTATTATCAATCTGCGCGGTAATGTCGTCACGGTCATTGATACGCGCCTGCGCTTTGGCTTGCCCGAGAACGAAATTACCGATAACACCCGCATCGTGATTATTGAATCGGATAAGCAGGTGATTGGTATTCTGGTCGACAGTGTCGCCGAAGTGGTGTACTTGAAGAAATCAGATATCGACAGTGCCCCGAATGTTGGCACAGAAGAGAGCGCACGCTTTATCCAAGGGGTTTCTAACCGTGACGGTGAGTTGTTGATCCTAGTCGACTTAGATAAAATGCTGACCGACGAAGAGTGGGATGAAATTTCGCGGTTAGGGTAAATAGAGTTAATGACCTCAATTATAGTTTGGCTAGCATCGGCTGCGCTGATGCTAGCAATCATTGCGCTTATTGTGGCGATAATGACCAGTCGTAAACACGCCGAATTGCTAGAACGCCAACAACAGCGCTTACTGATGCTTACCGAAGCCTTAGGCGCATTAGAAAACAAACCGCAAACACGCCAACCTGCTGCTAATAACGAGGCTGTAACTCAACTGCGTGAAGAGTTTGAGCAGTGGCAACGCAAGCAACAACATGCAATTCAACAAATCGAGCAGCAACAGCAGGCGCAACAAGAGCAATTTGCCACCACACTGAAGCAATTAGAACAGCAAGAACCGGAAATAAAACTGTATCAACGAGCGGCTAAGCTGGTGGAGCAAGGCGCCAGTGTCGATGATTTGATGCAAGCGTGCGATTTACCGCGTGCCGAAGCTGAACTGATGCTTGCGATGCACAAGCGCAGTTAGTACCAACTATCGGGAAACCTGCCATCCAGTAAGTAAGAAAAAGCAATGAGTTCCGCGATGAGCACATAGAGTTCACGCGGGATTTCTTCGCCTACGTTAAGCCGCGCTAACGAGTCTGACAGCATCGGATCTTCATGCACCATAACCCCATGCGCCTTAGCGACCTCAATAATTTCCTCAGCCAACTCATCAAAGCCCTTAGCAATGACTTGCGGTGCGTTAAGGCCATCATAGGATAGACCAATGGCTTGTTTTTGCTTATTGCTATCGCTCATACCGTCACCCGGATAATACCACTGTGTTGTTGTGCCAAGCTTTCCGGTACTTTGCCTTGTTTAATCTGAAAGTCCACCGCAGCAACATCGAGTTGTGTTAAACGTTGCTCAAGCTCAGGGAGCTGGCGCTGCAGATGGCGTTGAGCCGCTATTGATTCGGTAAAAAATTGCACGCGCGTTCCGCCTGTTTGATAACGTCCTTTCACCAGCATCGGTCCCCATTGCTTAAGTTCAAACCGTAAGTTAAAGAGCCACACTGAGCGTTCATTTTGTTCATCATCACGGCCGCTTGGTTCGCGTTTAATCAACAATTCGGTGCCGGTTTGGCTACTTGGATTGTGTGAGGGCAACATCAGGTAAAACTCGGGCTGTTGTGCCGGACTCTCTTGTAGCCGTATTTGGCTGCTTTGTGCGCTGTTCATGGTTTGCGCCAAACTACTGAGTAACCGTTGCAACTGCGCAGCGGGCTGTTGTAACAGTTGGGCATTCAGCCGCTCGCGCACCTCGGCGGTCATCGGTGGATTGGGTGTCAGCGAGCGATCGCTGCCCGCACGGGGTTCGCTGGGTGCGCGCATGATTTGATCTAACACTGCCTGACTCAACGCCTTGGCGGCTTGCGGCTGGGTGCCTTGTTGTGCCTGCATCCGAATACCGAGCAGTGCAATAATCAGTTTTCCGACCACGCCTAATTGTTGGTTAGGTTGGCTCGCCAATGGCTTGGCGGCGAACCAGTCATTGACATACTGAGCAAGCTGCTGCGGCTGCGTCATCTGCTCGCCTTTGGGCAACTGCGCCAATGTTTGCGTAAGTAACTGCTTCACCTCAGTGTGCTGCTGCGGCGTCACGTCAGTCACCTGCCGTAAAAACTGGCTAAGTTGTGCGGGGCTGAGTGTCTGAGTTTGCTTGACTAACCGCCCGTCAACGGTCGCTGTTTGCGCCACCTGTGGTTGTACGGAAGACTGTGACGGTGCGGAGGGCTGGGGGTGTGAGCCAGCCGCAGGCATCGGTGTGTTTAATTGTTGCACCAGCGCTCGCACCAAAGGCTGTGGTACCTGGGGTAAGGGAACACTCACTTCGCTCGTTGTACGTGGGGTAATCGTCAGTTGCATGACTAACTGACCTTGTTTAACGCTAACGGCTTCAATCTGCACTGGCAACTGGGTTAATCGCGGCGGTGAAGCCTGTGCCTGAGTGGCTTGCGACTGCGCTGCCTTAACCCACTGACCCAGCCATTGTTGCAGTTGTTCTGTGACCGCTTGGCGTAGCGGCTGAGGCAATTGTGCAAGCGCGATGGACGTCGATGCTGGACGGCTCAAAACATCGGTCTGCGCTGAGGGCACTGGCGTCGGTAAGCTGATACGCGCATCACTGCGCACCATTTGCTCAACCATACGGTTGACCAACGCCGTTTGTGCTTGCTTGGTCGGCGGCGGCTGTACGGTGTCAGTCGCCCGTTCTGTCACCCGTAATAATAATTGCTCAAGTTGTTGCGTCACCGCCGTTACCGTTTGTGCTGGCACGTTTAACTGACTGGTAAGCGGTGCTGGGTTAAAATGCTGAGGCTGCGAGGGTGGATTTTGCAGCTGCGAAGTGAGGGCGTTAAACACACTTTGCAGGGTGGCTTGCTGCGCTTGTGTGATAGCGGCTTGGGGCGTCTTTGTCGATGCCATCGCAGCGGCATCCGAAGGTGTCGCCAACGACTGCATCACCTGTTGTAATAACTGTTTAATTTGCATAACGCATTGCCCCTACCCAGATCATGAAAAGCGACCGTTTTACATGGCTTTTTCGGCAAATATTGTGGTAAACTCGAGCCAATTTACACATCATTTGCAGACATTGCCGCAGCCTTGATGAAGCATAAAACAACAGAACCTCTGCCCCGACTTAAAGCGCACGAACTTTCGTCAGTTCGCGGCGGGCGTACCTTGTTTGAACAGGTCTCGTTTGAGGTTCATGCAGGCGAACTCTGGCAAATCACAGGTGCCAATGGCGCCGGCAAGTCGACCTTGTTGCGCATGCTGGCCGGCTTAATGCCGAGCAGCACAGGCCGTATCGAGTTTAACAACCACTCAATACAGTATGACCGTAGCGCCTATCATCAGCAACTCTTGTTTATTGGCCATAAGCCCGCGGTAAAAGCCGAACTCACCGCGCTAGAAAATGTCTACTGGCAACGCCGTTTAAGCGGCGACACCGGTGCACGTCAAGACAGCATGGACGACTGGCGCTTGCTCGAAACTATCGGCTTACTCGGTCTTGAAGATGAAATGACCGGACGCTTGTCGGCGGGGCAACAGCGGCGCGTTGCACTCACGCGGTTATGGCATAGCCAAGCACCACTGTGGATTCTTGATGAGCCCTTTACCGCGCTCGATGTCAAAGGTATCGCACTGCTCGAGCAACGCTTTAATGAGCATTTAGCAAAGGGTGGCAGTATTGTGATGACATCGCATCAGGCATTATCCTTGGCGAGCTTAAACCCACAACAATTGCATTTGGGCGAAGTCTACGCCAACGCAATGGGAGCTGTGTAATGACCGCACTGCAGTTATGGCGTTCAGTGCTGAGTAAAGATCTGCGTCTCGCCGCGCGACGGCGCTCCGATGCGATTAACCCGCTGATCTTTTTGCTGATGGTCATCACTTTGTTCCCGTTAGGCGTGGGGCCCGGCCCCGATATTCTTGCGCGCATCGCCCCCGGTATTATTTGGGTGGCGGCGTTGTTGGCAACGCTGTTGGGCGTTGATCGAATTTTTAAAGATGACTATGCCGATGGCTCACTCGAGCAACTGTGTTTGTTGCCGCAGCCACTCGCCTTTACAGTGAGCGCGAAAATGGTTTCGCACTGGTTGTTAAGTGGGCTGCCATTAGTGATACTCTCGCCGCTACTGGCATTACTACTGAGTTTGCCGGGCGACGCTTACGCGGCGCTGAGTGCATCATTATTATTAGGCACCCCTGCGCTGAGTGCGTTAGCAGCCATCGGTGCATCACTGACGTTGCCATTGCAACGCGGCAGTGCCCTAGTCAGTTTGATTTTATTGCCATTGTTTATTCCGATACTGATTTTTGCCACATCGGCAGTAGAAAGTGCAGGAATGGGGATGGCTGTGCACGGACAATTGGCTATTTTAGCCGCAATTTCCGTATTAACGGTAACATTAGCACCGCTGGCCGTGGCCGCGGGCGTCAGAATGAGTGTGAATTAATATGTGGCGTTGGTTACACCCTTATGCAAAACCTGAAGCAACCTATCGCTTAGTGGATAAGATGCTCCCGTGGTTCGCCGGCTTAACAGTAATTAGCTTGCTGGTGGGTATGGTCTGGGGCCTCGCGTTTGCGCCGGCCGACTATCAGCAGGGCGACAGCTATCGAATTATTTATATTCATGTGCCCGCCGCTATCTTCTCCATGGGCGCTTATTTTGGCATGGCGATATGTGGTGCCATTGCACTGATCTGGCAAATTAAAACAGCGGAATGGGCACTTCCTGCGATTGCACCGGTCGGCGCTGCTATGACCGCCATCGCATTGTTCACCGGTGCGATATGGGGTAAGCCCATGTGGGGCACTTGGTGGGTGTGGGATGCACGGCTCACGTCTGAACTGATTTTATTGTTTTTGTACATTGGTGTGATGGCGCTGTATGCCGCATTTGATGACGCGCGTACAGGTGCTAAAGCGGCCTCGATTTTGGCGATTGTGGGTGTGGTCAACCTACCCATTATTCATTACTCGGTAGAGTGGTGGAACACCCTGCACCAAGGTGCCACCATCACTAAGTTTGAGCGTCCATCCATTGCTAACAGCATGCTATGGCCGCTATTGATCAGCTTATTGGGCTTTATGTTGCTGACCGCAACATTGGTGCTGATGCGCTACAAAAACCAGCTGTTAAAACATGAACTGAATCGTCCTTGGGCGCAGGCTGAGTTGGCACAAGCGAGCAGCACTTCGGCTGAGGAGAAACGCTAATGGCATTTGATAGTTTTAGCGAATTTGTGCATATGGGTGGCTACGGCTTGTATGTCTGGTCGTCTTTTTTTCTGACTTTTTTAGTGATTGCAGGTGTTGCCTTAGAAACCAGTGTGCAACGGCGACGTTTGCAGAAGGAAAGCTTAAAAGTTCAACGTCGTAAACAGCGGCTTGCACGTCGTACGCAGCAAGCGAGTGCTGAGGAGTAGAAGTATGAACCCGCGTCGCAAAAAACGGTTAACTTGGGTATTGGTATTAGTGGTTGGGGTCAGTGTTGCGATTGGTCTCATGTTGTATGCCATGAGTTACAGTATTAACTTGTTTTATACCCCAAGTGATTTTGAGCAAGTCGAAGCAGGCAAACAACCGCCACAAGTGGGTCAACGCATGCGGATTGGCGGAATGGTGGTGGAAGGGTCCGTTGATCGCGATCCCGAAACGCTGGAAGTCAGCTTCAAGGTCACCGATACCGGCCCCGAAGTGACCATTCTGTATCAAGGCATTTTGCCTGACTTGTTCCGTGAGGGGCAGGGCATTGTCGCACAGGGTGAGTTGATTGCACCGCGGACATTGCAGGCAAGCGAAGTCCTTGCCAAGCACGATGAAGAATACATGCCGCCCGAATTAGCCGAAAAAATGAAAGGCATTAAGCATGTCAATCCGAACAAACCGGCTGAGCAAGAGGAAACACCATGATTGCTGAGCTAGGTCACCTAAGTATTGCCATTGCGCTGGCATTTTCAGCGCTGCTGGCGGGATATGCGCTGATAGGGGCGCAACGCGGTCATGGCGGCATGATGAGCCTGTCGCGCCCGCTGGCGATCGGACAGTTTATCTTTACCGCGATCGCTTTTGCCTTGTTGGTCACGGCGTTTGTGCAAAACGACTTTAGCATCGCCTACGTGGCGGCTAACTCCAATACACAGCTGCCGTGGTTTTATCGCGTGACCGCAGTGTGGGGCTCGCATGAGGGTTCGTTCCTACTGTGGATGTTGATGCAGGCAGGCTGGATAGCTGCGGTTGCACTGTTTTCACGTTCGATGCCACTACCAATGGTCGCACGTGTGCTCGGTATTTTAGGGCTGATCAGCATCGGCTTCTATCTGTTCATGATGACGGTATCGAACCCGTTCGACCGCAGCCTGCCGTTTATTCCTGTCGACGGCAACGACCTAAACCCATTGTTGCAAGACCCCGGCATGATTATTCACCCGCCCTTGCTATATATGGGCTATGTCGGTTTCTCAGTGGCCTTTGCGTTTGCCATTGCGGCGTTAATGTCGGGCAAACTCGATGCGGCGTGGGCACGCTGGTCGCGTCCGTGGACCTTAGCCGCTTGGATGTTCCTCACCGTTGGTATTGCGCTCGGTAGTTGGTGGGCGTACTACGAACTAGGCTGGGGCGGTTGGTGGTTCTGGGACCCTGTTGAAAACGCCAGCTTTATGCCATGGTTGGTCGGTACCGCATTGATCCACTCGTTAGCGGTCACCGAGAAGCGGGGGAGCTTTAAATCATGGACTGTCTTGTTGGCGATAGCAGCGTTCAGCTTGAGCCTATTGGGCACATTCTTAGTGCGTTCCGGTGTGTTGGTATCGGTCCACGCATTTGCTTCTGATCCCACCCGTGGATTGTTTATTCTGGTGTTGCTGGCGATCGTGATTGGTGGCTCGCTCGCACTGTACGGCTGGCGCGCATCACAAATGCAAGGCTACAGCCGCTACGAAGCCGCATCGCGAGAAGTGTTTTTATTAGCCAATAACGTACTATTGATGGCGGCGATGGTGGTTGTCCTACTCGGGACCTTGTTGCCGTTGGTGTATAAGCAGCTCGGTCTGGGCTCCATCTCTATCGGCGAACCTTTCTTTAATGAGCTGTACAGCTACTTGGTCGTACCGTTCGCCTTGATGCTGGGTATCGGTCCTTGGATGCGTTGGCGCAGACAACCGCTTGCGCCGCTGCTTAAACCCTTATTACTGTGCTTAACACTCGCTGTCGTGCTTGCCTATGTATTGCCTAAAATCTGGGCAGATGAAATGTACGTGTGGGCAGTGTTGGGCTTGTTCCTCGCCTTGTGGGTCGCGTTAGCAACCATCACCGATGTGCTACAAACGGTGCAACAACGTGGCGGTGATGTCAGCGCGTTACGCCGCATTCCTGCGAGCCAGTGGGGTATGGTGTTAGGTCATATTGGCTTTGCCGTGACTTTGGTGGGTATTGCGCTGGTTTCGCATTACGAGACCGAACGTGACGTTTCAATTAAGCCTGGTCAAACCGTCAACGTGGGTCAGTATGACCTGACCTTTGAACACCTGACGCATAAAGAAGGCCCGAACTATGATTCCGACCATGGTGTTTTCACCGTCAGTGAAAACGGCGAGTATGTCACCGAAGTGGTCAGTGAAAAGCGTTTTTACCGCGTGCAGCGAATGAGCATGACCGAAGTCGGACTCGATTCAGGTTTACTGCGCGATCTGTATGTTGCCATGGGCGAACCGCTCGAACAGGGTCAGGGCAACCAAACCAAATGGGCAGTACGCTTTTATACTAAGCCGTTTGTCCGTTGGATTTGGCTCGGCGCATTGATCATGGCGGTAGGTGGTGTCATCGCCATGGCAGACAAACGCTATCGCAAACGTAAACAAGGAGCCCCAGCATGAGTACAGAACAAACACAAGGCTCAAGTAAAAAGTGGATCGTGCTGTTCGTTCCATTAATGCTGTTTGTGGTGTTGGTGGTCTTTTTACTCAAAGGCTTGGGTGATGACCCAACGCATTTAGAATCGGTGTTGATCGATAAGCCTGTGCCTGCTTTCACTGCGGAGGATCTGTTTGATCCCACCGAGCAGCATAGCGAGCAGGTGCTCAAACAAGGGCCGCTGTTGTTAAACGTATGGGCAACCTGGTGCCCGACATGCCGTGCCGAACATGAGTTCCTAAATGAGCTCGCAGCGCAGGGTATTCCTATCGTCGGTTTAAACTATAAAGATGATTCGCGTGGCAAAGCCATGGATTGGCTGAATACGCTGGGTGACCCTTACACCGTTAATTTGTATGACCCAGAAGGTAAAGTGGCGTTTGAGTTTGGCGTGTATGGTGCGCCCGAGACTTACTTTATCGATGCACAAGGGCGCGTGCGCTATCGCCATGTTGGTGACGTCAATCCACGTAACTGGGAAAACCAGTTAAAAGCGGTCTATCAACAAATGGTGAAGGAGGCGAAGCAATAATGCGTACCTTAACCAGCACACTTATCAGCACATTTGCGGTGTTAGCAACATTGTTCAGTGTGTATGCGGTGGGACAAGCATCCATTCGTCAACATGAGTTTGAAACGGAGGCACAGCGTCAGCTCTATCAAACCTTGATCCAAGAGTTGCGCTGCCCGAAATGCCAAAACCAAAACATTGCGGATTCTAACGCACCCCTCTCTGAAGATATGCGCGACCGCACCTATACCATGGTGATGGAAGGTAAAAGTCGCGAAGAAATTATCGACTACATGGTCGCTCGGTACGGCAACTTCGTGCACTATCGCCCGCCATTTAATTGGTACACCAGCATTTTGTGGTGGGGACCCTTGCTGATCATTGCGATTGGCGTGGGCGTAGCATGGATGATGTCGCGCAAGCGTAAACAGCCACTGGCCTTGTCAGAAGAAGAGCAAGAGCGACTGAAACAGTTAAGGAAGCCAAACCATGATTAAGTTGTATTTGGCGATGGCCGTACTGCTGATTATTGCAGTCATTATTGTGTTGCTAGCCGGCTTGCGTCAACGTCGACAAAGCGTTGACCGCGAGAGTGAAAACCGTGATTGGTATGAAGAGCGCTTAGCCGAGCTTGAACACGACAAACAGCAGGCACGTATCTCGCAAGAAGCCTACGATGAAGCGAAGCTGGAGCTAGACAAAACCTTTATCAGTGACAGCCGCGATATCGAGGGCGAAGTGAGTTGGCAGCGCGCGAACCCTTTTATTCCCATCGCAATCATCCTTGCGGTGGCGGTTGGTTTTTATGCGCTGTTTGGGAGTTGGTCATTGCAAAAGCAAGCCGACGATGCGCTCACGCAGTTACCAGAGCTTGGTCAACGGCTGTTGCAGGAACAGCAACAAGCGGATGTTGAATCCATGCAAACCTTTGCACTTGGGATGCGTCAAAAGCTAGCGGCTAAACCGGATGACCCGATGGCATGGTGGTTATACGCCGGTATCATGTCCGATCTGCGTCAGTTTGACCAAGCGCAACAAGCGTTTGAGAAATCGCTCGCGTTGGCGCCGAACCGTCTTGGCACCTTAATCAGTTATGCGCGTTTTTTGATGTCATCGCCGACCGAAGAGCATCTGCGTAAGGCGGCGAGTTTGCTGGCGCAAGTATTACAGCAACAGCCAACGCACACTGAGGCATTGTCGCTGACCGGTTTTGTGGCGTATGAACGGGGCGACTGGGAACAAGCCATAGCGGCATGGCAACAGCTGTTGCCATTGCTAGAAGAGGCGTCCCCACGCAGTAATGCGGTGCAACAAGCGATAGCCGATGCCGAACAAAAAATGCAGGCAGCGGACCGCAGTGTGACAGTCAGTGTCGGATTAGATGACGACCTACGTGACCAATTACCTGCGCAAGGAACCCTATTTATTTACGTCACTGCGACTCAAGGTCCAGCGATGCCTGCGGCGGTAAAACGTATGCCTGTCAGCGATTGGCCGGTCACCGTGACATTGACGGATGCCGATTCGATGCTGCCAGATTATCGTTTAAGCGGCTTGGACCAATGGCAAGTTAAAGCCATGGTGTCGCAAGATGATAAAATTGACCGTCAAGCGGGTGATCTCTTTGCCGAGCCGATGACTATAAATGCACAGCGCTCTGCAGAAGTAGCGCTGACTCTTAATCAAACAGTAACGGAAGTAGCGAATGACTAATTGGCTTAAAACCGCACCTAAATGGGTAATACTCGCCAGCACATTGGCGTTAGGTGCTTGTTCATCTCAACCGGATGACCCCTATGCAGACCCGCGTGACCCCTTTGAAGATACGAACCGGGCAGTATGGGATTTTAACCGTGAGTTGGATAAAGCTGTCATTAAACCGGCAGCCGAAGTCTATGAAAACGTACCTGAGCCCGTGCGTAACTCGCTTTACCGTGCGCTAGAAAACTTGCAAGAGCCTTGGTCATTCGTGAACAACGTGTTGCAAGGGCAGTTTAAGGATGCCGGCGTGACTGCAGGGCGCTTCTTTTTTAACAGCACCATCGGTTTGCTGGGTTTACTGGATCCAGCAACCGAAATGGGTCTCACCAAGCGCGAAGAAAGTTTAGGACAGACACTGGCTGTATGGGGTGTGCCAAACGGTCCATTCCTGATGCTGCCGGTATTAGGTCCTACGGTTGTTATCGATCGCGGCACCGATTGGGTCGATGGTAACTACTTCCCATACACCGAAATCAGCGATGACTGGGATATTCCTCGTTACACCATCAAAGGCTTATCACTGCGGTTACGCTTGCGCGAGCAAGAGCAAGTGTTAGATAACTCACTTGACCCGTATACCTTTGTCAAAGAAGCCTACTACCAAAACTGGAACTACGAAGTTTACGACGGTAATCCACCGCCAGAGGTCGAGGCTGACGCCGAAGAAGTCGACTTTTCGGAAAGCTCGTATTGACGACAGACCTGCCTTGGACGATCCTTAAAAGATTCGTCCGAGGATAGGTGTATCTGAATGGGTCAAAAACAAGTTTTACTGATTGAAGATGATCGCGTGTTTCAATCAGTGGTTGAGCAGTTTCTCATCCAGCAGAATTACGCAGTACATTGTGTAGAATATGGTGAGCAAGCCTTATCGCTGTGCCAACAAAGTACGCCGGATATTGTGCTGTGTGACCTCATGTTGCCTGACATCAATGGCCTGCAAGTTATCGAGCGCTTATTAAGTATCGCCCCGCACCTTCCGGTGATCGTCATTTCGGCGAGTTCTGACATGAGTGATATTCGTGAGGCGGTGCGACTGGGGGCGTGGGATTACCTAGTCAAACCCATTGATAGCCTGTCAACGATTACGCAAGCCATCGAACATTGTCTTCAGCGCCATCGATTAGAAGAAACCTATGTCAGCGATATCTGGGAGTTGGACAGCCATATTAATCAACTCTATCAAGATCAACACATCGTTGAGCGCCTTGCCAGTGACCTTTTGGCGCAAGCTCCCCTACATATCGGTGATTACATTATCGAAAACCAAGTGGCGGAGGGTGCCGAAGCCAACATTTGGATAGATTATCGTACCTTAACCGAGGGTAGGGTATTAGTGGTGATGGCGACGGCGCACAGCCAAACCGAGCAAAACCTAATTCCGTTACTGGTGTTAAAGACACTGATCGATCCGTTAATACGTCAACATCTTGCGGGGAGCGATGATACCGTGCTTGACCCGCGTGATTTGGTACAGCACATTAATTTTGAGTTGTGCCATTCGCGAGTGCGGACAGCGTTCGATGGGGTGTTCGCGATTCTTGATAGCGAACGCCAAACGTTTCGTTGGACTCAAGTCGGCGACCGCATTCGCATGCAGCCGCAAGCCAAGCCTGACCTGGCGTTAGGCATATGGCGACATGCGAGTTTTCACAGCTATATTCACACGGATGTAAAACGCGTTCATTGCCAATTACCTGAAGCGATTCTCAGTATTGAGCGTCAGGCTGTATCCTCATCTTCATCTTGATCTTCTTCCTCTAATTGATCCGCACGCTGTGCTTCAAACTGACGCACAGCTTTATCAATATAAGGCAGTGACATATTTAACGTAATAGGCTGAGTAAATAGCGGATAACCAATACCAGCAGCCAGTAAGCCGACAGCTTTCCACCAACCGGGCAAATCGACGATGGCAAAAAAGATGATGCAAATTGGCACCAATTTAGCTAGGTTACATATCATACGACGAGGTACTGGCATCGCTTGTTGCGCGATTGTTAAGATAAGCGCTCTTTCTGTGAAAGGAAATGATTTGAGCTGTGGAACCTGTCGTGAGGTTAAATAGAATCCCATGGCACCTTACCTAAGCCGTTGTTAATAACAAATTGGATTTGCATTATAACAGCTCGGCAAGGTATAAACGTGCCCCTACGAAAAAATGTTCGAAAAAGGAAGAATTCATGAGCACGAAGCGGGTTAAAAAAGTCGTCATCCCGGTTGCCGGATTGGGCACGCGGATGCTTCCAGCTACGAAGGCAATCCCTAAAGAAATGTTGCCTTTGGTGGACCGTCCATTAATCCAATACATTGTTGAAGAGTGTGCTGCCGCCGGTTTAACCGACGTTATTTTGGTGACCCACTCGAGTAAAAACTCTATCGAGAACCACTTTGATACGAGTTTCGAGCTAGAAACGACTTTAGAACGCCGCGTAAAACGCCAGCTACTGGAAGAAGTCCAAGCCATTTGTCCTAAAGGCACCACCATCATGCACGTGCGCCAAGGTGAAGCTAAAGGACTAGGTCACGCCGTATTATGCGCACGTCCGCTTGTCGGCGATGAGCCGTTTGCTGTCGTGTTACCCGATGTACTTGTCGATTCAGCAAGCTGTAATTTAAATGAAGACAACATGGCTGAAATGGTGCGTAACTTCACCGACACAGGTGCAGCTCAAGTCATGGTTGAAAAAGTACCGCGTGAGCAAGTGAGCAACTATGGTATCGCGGATATCAATGGTGTCGACTTAGCCGAAGGCGAGCAAGCACCGATTAAACAGTTGGTCGAAAAGCCCGAAGTGGATAAAGCGCCTTCAGATTTAGCGGTGGTAGGTCGCTATGTATTCCCAGAGGCGCTGTGGTCGCTGTTAGCCAAGACGCCTGTTGGTGCAGGTAATGAGATCCAGCTAACGGATGCGATGGCAATGTTGCTTGAACAGTCACCTGTTAATGCTTATTACATGAAAGGTAAGAGCCACGACTGTGGCAACAAGCTGGGTTATGCGCAAGCGTTTATTGAGCATGCATTGCGTCATCCGTCACTCGCGGATGATATGAAAGCGTACATCAAGCAGTTACAAGCTTAAGTGTAACGGCTCGAGGCCAGCGCTAACCCGCGCTGGCTTCCATATCATCCTGTTGGCGCTTTGGGGCATGACGTAAAACCAAATCCGCCAGTAAACGAGAACAGGGTCCTGTTTTCTCCCCTTTTGGCAACACCAAGTACAGCGAACCTTTGCGGCATGTGCTGCCTTTCAGCTCCAATTTACGTAACGAGCCTTTTTGCATCGCGCGTTTAGCAATATAGGGTGGCAACCAACAAAAGCCTAATCCCGAACGAACAAGCCGTAACGCCTCATCAAAATGACTCACCGTCCATCGTTGTTCAGCCTTTAACCAGCCGCCTTCTTCTGCGGGTTGATTCGCAGTATCGCGGATGACAATCTGTAGATGCTGCGCCAACTGATCCTGCGAAATAGGCGATGACTGCTGTGCTAACGGATGATCTGGATGACAGACTAAGTCCATGTAGTAGTCGTGAATGGGCTCGCCCAGATAGCCTTTTGGCAATTGATGGGTAATGACCAAATCTGCACTTTCGTTACGGATATGCTCCAACGTACCGGTGAGCACCGTGTCTTCAATCGTTAGCCGAGACCCGCGGCCATGCTCTTGAAAATCTTTTAACGCTGGAATTAAATCGTTGCGGTCAAAAACCATTTCTAACGCCAGTTTAATCTCTGGTTCCCAGCCTTGCTCCATGTTGCACGCTAGCTGCTCGAGCTCATACACCGTTTGGCTCAATTGTCGCGAGCGGCGCAGCATCACTTCACCGACATGAGTGAGTTCTGCTTTGCGGCCTCGGATCTCAAGCAATTGCACGCCCAATACTTGTTGTAGCTTCGACACTGCGTGATTTAACGAGGACTGACTTTTATTTAACTTCTCTGCTGCATGTGCATAGCCACCACAGTCTACAACCGCTTGTAAAATGCGCCATTGTTCCAAAGTGGACTTAGCTCTGTAGTGTGGCATAGGATTAATGTCTAACCTCTTGTCTGACGATTAAATTGTCGCTTTAACGATTGCACGGATGGGTGCTTGATATCCCTCAATAGTCTTTTTTGGGTCATTTGGATCAAGAAAATCTTTTAAAGATTCACCCGTCATCCACTCGGTTGATCGCTGTTCATCAAGTGTGGTGGGGTTATGGTCGACAATTTCGGGATTTTTAAACCCTAAACGTTCGAGCCAGACACAGAGTGCTTTGGCGCTTGGTAAAAACCACACATTACGCATCTGAGCATAACGCTCGCCTGGCATCATCACGGTGGTTTCGTCGCCCTCGACCACAATCGTTTCTAGTATTAATTGTCCACCTGATCTTAAAAGACTTTTAAGTTGTTGTAAAAACTCAAGTGGCGAGCGACGATGATACAACACGCCCATGCTAAAAACCGTATCAAAACTTTGAAGTGAGGGCATATGCTCAATTCCGACCGGAAAGTAATGTGCGCGGTCACCGATGGATGGTGGCATCATCTGCTTTATTGCCTGAAACTGCGTCAAGAACAGCTCACCTGGGTCAATCCCCCAAACCTCCGAAGCGCCTGCCTCTAACATCCTCCAAAGGTGATAACCACTGCCACAGCCCACATCTAACACCTGCTTGCCGCTGAGGTCGTTTAAATGCGGTTGCACGCGTTGCCACTTCCAGTCAGAACGCCATTCGGTGTCGATGAATAGTCCAAATAAATCGAAAGGTCCTTTGCGCCAAGGTTGTAACTGTTTTAACAAACCATTCATTCGCGCGCGGTCTGAGTCACTGGCTTGCTCGGGCAAACCAACTTGCACTGTATCGCCCAAACTGGCGTGATCCGTGTCAAGTTGAGGTAACTGCTTAAGCACACGTTGCCACTTCTTAAACTCGCCATGAGGTGACTGTAAAAACGAATTTAACTGCTGGGGCAATGTGGTTAACCATTGGCGGTGAGGGCTTTGAGCCAGTGCGCTGAGATCCTTAGCAAACATCTCCATGAATTATTCTCCTTTAACGGCCATCATCGCGACGAAATTAAAGCACTGTAACCACACACCCGAATGCGCAAAGCCCGCGTCCTGAAAGCGCGCGAAGTGAGTATCTAGGCTATCAATTTTCATTACATTTTCTATCGCTGCGCGTTTTTGGCTGATCTCAAGCTCGCTATAGCCGTTGGCGCGCTTGAAGTCATGGTGAAGCTCAACTAATGTATCGTGAATGTGTTTATCCGTGTGGGCGACTTTTTCGGCGACTAATAGCACACCGCCTGGGTTTAAACCTGAATAAATTTTCTGAATAAGCGCGTTTCTGTCTTCTTTTGGCACAAATTGCAGTGTAAAATTCAGCACCACGATTGAGGCGTTTTCAATGGATGTGTCTTGCACGTTTTCACAATTGAACGTGACAGGAATATCACTTTTAAAGCCTTGTAAGTGCAAACGTGCGCGGTCAATCATGGGTTGCGAGTTATCGACGGCGATAATCTGATTACCCTGACTTTTTTCGCAGCCTTTGCGCAGGGCTAACGTTGCTGCACCCAGTGAACAGCCAAGGTCATACACATTTGTGTTATTTTGACTATAACGTTCAGCCAGTTGTGGTAATGTTTGTATGATCGTAGCGTAGCCGGGCACTGAACGATTAATCATATCCGGAAAGACTTCAACGACATGTTCGTCAAAACGAAAGTCACCAACGCTGGGTAAAGCTTTTGAGTAAATTGTATCCTGCTGACTCATAAGAAATAACTGTGTTTAGGCGGCATAAAATATACGCGTAGTTTAACGCTAAATCGCTCTGAGGCACAGAATAAACAAGAATAAAAGCTGAACGGTAAAGATGAATCGCAATCAGACATTACTATCAACCCTAGGTTTTCGCGCCAATGCAAGGAAGCAAGGTAAAATGAGACTATTTAAATACCTAGCGGGATATCTCGGAATTTTCTGGGTCAATGCGGTTTTAGCTACGACAGGAAGTTCAGTAGATACCAATGACTGGCTCGAAGAGCACCAGTCAATTCGAGTCGGTGTCCCGCAAAATCTCATGCCATTGATTGGTATCGAAAACGGCGAAGGCGTTGGTTTTGATGCCGACATGCTGCGACTTATTTCGCAACACCTATCGGTTGAGTTGAAATGGACCCCTTGTGGTTCGTGGAGCCAATGCTTGATTGCGCTCGAGCAGCGCAATATTGATATCTTACCCAGCATGTCATATTCTGAGGGCCGCTCGCGCTACGCCAGCTTTACGCAACGGTATTGGTCAATGCCGTGGGCAGTGCTTTATCTTAATAAAGACGCCCTCGATTCAACCGGCAGCGTCAACGTGGGCAACTTACGCGGTCAGCGTCTAGGTATCATTCAAGATTACAGTGTGGTCTCGTTGTTGCGTAATCAGCGTGGTACCGAAGTCATCGAATATCCCGAAATCGACCAAGCCATTACTGCGCTTAAAGATAGCCAAATTAACGTTTACGTTGATAGCCTGCCGATACTCGTGTTCGAGTTACAAAGACAACCCATTGCTAACGCGCAACTTGAAGTCCTCGATGACGCGCCTGGACAAGATCTATTTTTTGGCGTGCGCAGTGATTGGCAGCCATTAGTGGTCACCCTTAACAAAGGCATCGATAACATTACCCAAAGCCAACAAAACCAGTTACGTAACAAGTGGTATGGATACGAGCTGCAAACCGGTTGGAGCGACGAAGAGCTGCTACAAATTGCCTTGAAGGTGGGTTCCGGTGTTGTGCTGGTGTTTTTGTTTATTGCCTTTAGAAATAGCCGTCTGCGTCGCGAGGTTAAATTGCGTAAGGATGCCGAGAAACGCATCCGTTACGTTGCAACCCACGATGAGTTGACGGGGTTGCCGAACCGCAAATTATTGTCAGACCGATTAGACCAAGCCATTCTGCAAGCGGAGCGCTCGAATAAAGCCTTTGCCATTATGTTCTTGGATTTAGACGGCTTTAAACAAATTAACGACCAGTACGGCCACGAAGTGGGCGATGAACTGCTGATCCACGCTTCCCAGCGTATGCAGAGCCTATTGCGTCGCTCTGATACCGTGTGTCGTTATGGTGGCGATGAGTTTGTCGTGTTGCTACCCACCACCCCAACCACCAGTGCCGCACTGGCTGTGGCGCGTAAATTGGTGGTGCATATCGCACGCCCATATCAAATTGGCCAGCACATGCTCGAAGTCAGCACCAGTATTGGTGTGAGCTTATTCCCGCAACATGGCAGTGATGAAAACGCCTTATTGCGAGCGGCCGATAAAGCCATGTACGCGGCAAAAGATGCCGGTAAAAACGATGTCAGGTTAGCCGCGCCTTAACTCGGATGACATTAGCGCCTATTTCGCTATAATATGCGCTTTAATCATTTAGCAGAATAAAAGGTGTGAAAGGCGCATGCGAACGCATTACTGTGGGCAGGTGACTGCCGAACTAGCCGAACAAGAAGTGACTTTATGTGGTTGGGTCAACAAACGTCGCGATTTAGGTGGCTTGATCTTTATCGATCTACGTGACCGCGAAGGCTTGGTTCAAGTGGTATTTGACCCCGATCAAAATGCCCTGTTTGAGCAAGCAAACCGCCTGCGCCAAGAGTTCTGTGTACAAATCCACGGTAAAGTAAACCGTCGTCCAGACAGCCAAGTGAACGCCAACATGAAAACTGGCGAAGTCGAGATCATTGCCAACGATCTGACTATCTTGAGCCGTTCAGAACCGCTACCTATCGATTTTAACTCGCAAGTAAGCGAAGAAGCACGTTTACGTTATCGTTATCTGGATTTGCGTCGTCCGCAGATGAACCAGAACCTGCAGTTCCGTGCCAAAGTCGCCAGTGCCGTGCGTCGTTTCCTCGATGACAGTGGCTTTTTAGATATCGAAACACCGATGCTGACCCGTGCGACTCCAGAAGGTGCGCGTGATTACTTGGTACCAAGCCGTACCCACAAAGGTCGTTTCTTTGCCTTGCCACAAAGTCCGCAGTTGTTTAAACAATTGCTAATGATGTCGGGCTTTGACCGCTACTATCAGATCGTAAAGTGCTTCCGTGATGAAGACTTACGTGCTGACCGTCAGCCAGAATTTACTCAGATCGATATCGAAACCTCGTTCATGAGCGCAGAGCAGGTGATGGAAGTCACCGAAACCATGACACGTCAATTGTTCCAACAATTATTGGATATCGATTTAGGCAAGTTCCCGACCATGACCTGGCACGAAGCCATGCGTCGCTTTGGTTCGGACAAGCCAGACTTACGTAACCCGTTAGAGTTAGTCGATGTCGCTGACCTGTTAAAAGACGTTGAATTTAAAGTCTTCTCGGGTCCTGCAAACGACGAGAAAGGACGCGTTGCAGTGATTCGCTTACCGGGTCAGGCAGATAACGTATCGCGCAAGATGATCGACGAATACACCCAATTTGTTGGCATCTATGGCGCTAAAGGCTTGGCATGGATCAAAGTGAACGATCTCAGCCAGGGTCGTGATGGCTTGCAGTCGCCGATCCTGAAGTTCTTGCCCGATGAGGCACTGAACGCGATTCTTGAGCGTACTGAAGCCGCCACGGGTGACATCTTGTTCTTTGGTTCAGATAAAGCCAATGTCGTCGCCGAAGCGATGGGCGCGTTGCGTCTCAAGCTGGGCGAAACGTTCGAATTGGTGAGCGACGAATGGCGTCCGCTGTGGGTGGTTGACTTCCCAATGTTCGAAGAAGACGACGAAGGTCGTTTAGCCGCGATGCACCATCCATTCACGGCACCGGTCAACGTTACGCCAGAAGAGCTAAAAGCAAACCCTGCGCAAGCGCTGTCTAATGCGTACGACATGGTACTTAACGGCGTTGAAGTCGGCGGTGGTTCTGTACGTATTCACGATAATGCTATGCAGCAAGCCGCGTTCGAAGTCTTGGGCATTGGCGCTGAAGAGGCGAAAGAGAAGTTCGGTTTCTTACTCGAGGCGCTCAAGTACGGTACACCACCACACGCCGGTTTAGCCTTTGGTCTTGACCGCTTAGTGATGCTGATGGTGGGCGCAAGCTCAATCCGTGACGTGATCGCGTTCCCGAAAACCACCACGGCTGCCTGTGTGCTTACCGATGCACCTGGGTTGGCTAACCCAGACGCGTTGCAAGAGCTCGGCGTTAAGAGTACGGTGGAAGACAAAGACGAATAGCAACAAATGGAGTGAGACATGGCAGGTCATTCCAAATGGGCCAACATAAAACATCGTAAAGCCGCGCAAGACGCAAAGCGCGGCAAAATCTTTACCAAATTGATTCGAGAAATCACCGTCTCTGCAAGGCAGGGCGGTGGTGATCCCGAAACCAATCCACGCTTGCGTGCGGCGATTGATAAAGCGCTGTCTAATAACATGAAGCGCGACACCATTGATACAGCGGTTAAGCGCGGTTCGGGCGAACTCGAAGGTGAAAACGTTGAAGAGTTGACCTACGAGGGCTATGGCCCCAGCGGCGTGGCTATCTTACTCGAATGCATGACGGATAACCGCAATCGCACGGTGTCAGAAGTGCGTCACGCGTTTAATAAATTTAACGGCAACCTGGGTACGGATGGCTCGGTGGCGTATCTGTTTAATAAACGTGGCGTGATCAGTTATGGTAGCGAGACCAGCGAAGAAACCATCTTGGAGCCCGCGATTGAGGCGGGTGCCGATGATGTGTTGAACCATGGCGATGGTCATATCGATGTGTTTACCAGCCCTGATGCCTTTGGTGCCGTCAAAGACGCGCTAGATGCCACAGGCGCCGAGGCGACCAACGCTGAAGTGACCATGGTGCCCGATACCAAAGTCGACTTAGATGAAGACGGCGCTCGCACCTTCCTCAAACTACTCGACGCACTTGAGGATTTAGACGATGTGCAAAACGCCTACCATAACGCTGATATCTCGGATGACGTATTGGCATCACTGGATGAGTAACCCGCGATGAGCGTGATCCTTGGCATTGATCCAGGCTCACGTTTAACGGGCTTTGGGGTTATCCAGCAGCAAGGGCGACATTTATCTTATATTGCCAGTGGTTGCATTCGTGCAACAGGCACCACCGCGCAACCACTGAGCCTCGCCGAAAAACTCAAACGCATACATAACAGCGTGGTTGAACTGATCACTCAGTACCAACCCGATGAATTTGCGATTGAGCAAGTATTCATGGCACGCAACCCAGATTCTGCGTTAAAGTTAGGGCAAGCGCGAGGTGCAGCGATAGTGGCCGCAGCGTGTGCCGATTTACCGGTTGCCGAGTATAGCGCGCGGCAAATAAAGCAGGCGGTGGTGGGCAATGGCGGTGCCGATAAAACACAAGTGCAACACATGGTGATGGCATTACTCAATTTGAGTAAATCCCCCCAAGCCGATGCCGCTGACGCATTAGCGGTGGCGTTGTGTCACGCACACAGCGCGCAAAGTTTAATTAAAATGTCTGGCGCAGCACGCAAAATCGTGCGCGGTCGTTTACGTCGTTAGCACGGGCATTCACTAGAATAACAAAGAGGATATCCAGTGATCGGACAAATTCGTGGCACCTTGATAAGTAAGCAACCCCCGGAAGTATTAGTCGATGTGCAAGGGGTGGGCTATGAAATTCAATTGCCGATGACCTGCTTTTATCAGCTGCCCGCCACCGGAGAGCCTGTCACCTTGGTGACACATTTTGTGGTGCGTGAGGACGCGCAATTATTATATGGCTTTAACTCGCTCGCCGAGCGCAGTTTGTTTAGACTATTAATTAAAACCCAAGGTGTGGGACCTAAGCTGGCGCTGGCTATCCTATCAGGTATGAACGCCGATGAGTTTGTCTGGGCAGTGAATCAAAACGATGTCAGCCGCTTGGTGAAATTACCGGGTGTGGGTAAGAAAACTGCGGAGCGCTTGGTTATCGAGATGCGTGACCGCTTAAAAGATTGGCAGGGTTCCAGTACGCCCGCCACCGATGCCGCACCCTTGGATAGCATCACTGGTGATGCGCTGGTGCATCCAGCGGATGCACGAGCCGATGCCTTGAGCGCATTGCTCGCACTCGGTTATAAGCCGGTGCAGGCCGAGAAAGCATTAAAAGCCGTGTACCAACAGGGCGAAAGCAGCGAAACATTGATTCGTAGCGCGCTTAAACAATTGTCTTAATAGGCCGAACAGCCTTTGGAATAGGTTATGATTGAAGCAGATCACATCCCCAGTCACCGCATTATCGAAGCCGATGTACAGGGTGACGATGAAGCCATTGACCGTGCCATTCGTCCGAAGAAGCTCGCCGACTACACCGGGCAAAAACACGTGGTCGAGCAGATGGAAATCTTTATCGAGGCGGCGCGTAAACGCGAAGAAGCGCTCGATCATCTGCTGATTTTTGGTCCGCCCGGCTTAGGCAAAACCACGTTGGCCAATATCGTGGCGAATGAACTGGATGTGAACATCAAAACCACCTCGGGGCCGGTTCTTGAAAAAGCAGGCGATCTCGCTGCGCTGCTGACTAACCTCGATGCTCATGATGTCCTCTTTATTGATGAAATTCACCGCTTGAGTCCGGTGGTCGAAGAAATCCTCTATCCGGCGATGGAAGACTACCAACTCGACATTATGATAGGCGAGGGGCCGGCAGCACGTTCGATTAAGCTCGATTTGCCGCCATTTACCTTGATTGGTGCAACGACCCGAGCCGGCGCGTTGACATCCCCCTTACGTGACCGCTTTGGTATCGTGCAGCGCTTGGAGTTTTATCAAGTCGAAGAGCTCACCGAAATCATCAAGCGCTCAGCGCACTATATGAACGTCACCATGGATAACGGTGGGGCGCAAGAAATCGCTCGTCGGTCGCGGGGCACGCCGCGTATCGCTAACCGATTATTACGCCGGGTCCGTGATTACGCCGAAGTAAAAGCCGATGGCACCGTTAATCAAGAAGTCGCCAGTGCCGCACTGACCATGGTGGATGTCGACCAAGCCGGTTTTGACTACATGGATAGAAAACTGCTGCTGGCGATTATGGAGAAGTTTTTGGGCGGCCCAGTGGGGTTAGATAACCTAGCCGCAGCCATTGGTGAAGAAAAGGACACCATCGAGGATGTGCTCGAACCTTATTTGATTCAGCAAGGGTTTTTACAGCGTACCCCACGAGGACGTATCGCCACACCGCGGGCATACCGCCACTTTGGCTTGAATCCAAACGCAGAAGAATAACACGATTCAAAAAGGTAAAATTTGAGTAAAAAAAAGCCCGAACCAAATGGAACGGGCAAACAGAACAACAAGAAGGAAGTTAAAAATCCAGGGAACTTACTCTAAGTAATCAAAAAAGTAAGTAACAATCTAAGAAGAAGTGACAACCAATCTCTTCATCTCGATTTAGGGGCTATTATACGCCCAGATGAGCCATCATCAAACTAGAAAAATTACATCTTCAGATTAGAAAAACTAATATGAAGAAATTGTAGATTGTTCGAAAATAGCGCAACAAAAAAGCAACAAAATCAAAAATTGTATACAAAACAGTATGTTAAAATTTGATTGTTTCAAATTTGTCATAAATAAAAGTCTGTTGATATTTTAATCAGAGCAACTTTTTCACACTTTTACAGAGTATTGGGACGAAAGGGTTATTTCTCAAGGAATTTTTATGCAAGAACGTGTCTTTACCTGGCCGATACGGGTCTATTATGAGGATACCGATGCAGGTGGTATCGTTTATTATGCGAACTATCTCAAGTTTATTGAGCGTGCTAGGACAGAATGGTTAAGGTCTTTAGGGATTGAACAGGATAGCTGGTTAGATCACAATAGAGCTTTCGTGGTGCGTCATGTCGATCTCGACTTGCAAGCCGCCGCCAAGTTTAATGCTGAACTGACAGTGACCGTTGTGGTCGAACAGGTCAAGAAAGCGTCCTTGGTGTTTACGCAGCAAGTACGGGGCGCAGATGGTACATTACATTGTCAGGCACGGGTGAAAGCCGCATGTGTCGACAAAGATGCGATGAAAGCGGTCGCAATACCCGATAGTATCTTACAAGCGATAAAAGCAGAGGTTAGTTAGCGTGGAAGCAGAATTGTCCTTTATTGATTTGTTTTTGCAGGCCAGTTTACTGGTTAAATTGGTCATGCTCATGCTATTGGCAATGTCCGTGTGGGGCTGGGTACTCATATTCCAACGTAAAAAGGTCATTGGACAAGCTCACAGCGATGCACTCAAATTCGAAGACCGTTTTTGGTCAGGAGTTGACCTCGCTCGCTTATATCAAGAAATTTCAGCCCGTGCGAAAAACAGTCGCGGTATGGAGCTACTGTTCCACGCCGGCTTTAAAGAATTCGCTCGGCTCAGTAACCACGATAACGCCGATGCACAAACCCGTGTAGAAGGCGCCTTCCGTGCCATGCGCGTTGCCCACGCACGCGAGATGGAAAAACTCGATTCTAACCTCGGTATTTTGGCAACCATCGGCTCAATCAGCCCGTATATCGGCCTGTTTGGTACGGTGTGGGGTATCATGAATGCTTTCATCGCACTCGGTGCCGTAAAACAAGCCACCCTCGCGATGGTCGCACCGGGTATCGCCGAGGCATTGATTGCTACTGCGATGGGTCTGTTCGCGGCGATCCCTGCTGTTATCGCATACAACCGCTTTACCAACCGAGTTGAAAAAGTGGATAACCAGTACATGAACTTTATTGATGAGTTCGTTGCCATCTTGCAACGCCAAACCTTATCAAACGGTAAAAATGTAAAAGGTGACGCGCTATGATGGTGATGCCACGTAAGCGCCGCAAGCCGGTCGCCGAAATCAACGTGGTGCCCTACATCGACGTCATGTTGGTGTTGCTGATTATCTTTATGGTAACCGCACCACTGATAACCCAAGGGGTTAAAGTTGAACTGCCAAAGGCAAGCGCAGAGGCATTGGCAAAGGACACCAATCCACCGTTGGTGGCATCGGTGGATGCCGAAGGTAATTACTACCTGAATCAGGGGACTGACCCTGACGTGCCGATCAGCGCCGATGAAGTCGCGACGTTAGTGGCTGCGCACCTGCAGGTCGAGCCAGAAACCCCGGTCATGGTGAATGGTGATGGGGCGGTATCGTACAATCAAATTGTGCAATTGATGGTACTACTGCAACGCGCTGGCGTACCGTCAGTTGGGCTTATGACAGATTCAGCGGATAATTAGTTGTGGCAAAGTCAGCAGAGAGTTTTAAGTTACCCTTAGCCTACTCGATAGGCATTCACGCGGCGATCGCTGCGGTGTTGTTGGTGAGCTTTGAATTCACTTCGCCTGAGCCGACGCCGATGGAAGTGAATCTAGAACAAAGCGAAATGAATCCGAAGCCGGAAGAAATCGTCAACGCGGTATCTGTCGATAAAGCAGCGGTTGAACGTCAGGTGCAACGGATAAAAGACCAAAAGGCCGCCGAACGCCGAGCTGAGCAACAGCGTATTCAAGAGCTAGAACGCAAAGCAGCAGAAGCGCGTAAAGCACGTGAACGTGAGCAACAACGTTTAGCGCAGATAGCCGAGCAGCAAAAGCAAGAAGAGCAAGAAGCAGCCGAAGCACGTAAGCGTGCCGAGCAAGCGAGAAAAGAAGCCGAGCAATTGGCTGAGCAACGTCGCAAAGAAGAGCAAGCGGCAAAACAAGCCGCAGAGCGTCGCGCGCAAGCCGAACGAGAGGCCGAAGAAGCGGCACGTAAAGCCGAGGAAGAACGCAAACAGCGTGAGGCCGAACGTAAACGTCGCGAAGAAGAAGAGCGTCAGCGTCGGTTAGCGGCAGAACGCGAAGCGCAGTTGCAAAAAGAGATGGAAGAAGAACGCCAACGCCGGTCTGCGGCGCGTCGTCGCCAAGTGTTGAGCGAGTTGGAAAAATACCAAGCGCTGATTCAGCAAACGATTCAGCGCAACTGGAACGTAGACGATTCGATGTCGGGTAAATCCTGTGAGTTGACCATCAGCTTGGCACCGAGTGGGTTCGTCAAGTCGGTGACCACCGGCGCGGGTGACCCATCCGTATGTCGTTCAGCCGAAAACGCGGTGTTAAAAGCCACCACGTTGCCGGTGTCGGAAGACCCAGAAGTCTACCAACAGATGAGTACCATTAAACTAACGGTTAAACCGCAGTTATAAACGTAAGGTGAACCATGAAAAAGCTGTTTTTAAATTTATGTATCTTAGTTATGGCAGTCACGTCGACCGCACGAGCCGGGGTGTTAGAAATTGTCATCACCGAAGGTATCGACAGTGCGCGTCCGATTGCGGTTGTTCCATTTAAATGGTTAGGTGACGGCGAAGCGCCAGGCAACCTTACAGAAGTCATTGCCGCGGATTTAACCCGCAGTGGTAAGTTTAATCCTATCCCGCAATCGGCGATGCCGCAGTATCCTGCCAATGATGAGGAGCTTGATTACTCAGCATGGGCGAAGATGGGCGTCGAAGCCGTGCTGATGGGTACGGTAGAACCTTACTCGGTTGACCGCTACATGGTGAAGTTCCAGTTGGTGGATGTATTACGTGGACAAATCACCGGTGGCGATGCACAGATGCTGAAAAACGGTCAGTTGGTACAAAGCAACGACCACATCTTAGATGCACGCAGCTCGGTCATCGATGGCAACCAATTCCGTCAGTACTCACACCGTATTTCAGATGTGGTCTACGAAGCACTGACGGGTGAGCCGGGTGCTTTTATGACTCGCATTGCCTACGTCACAGTCAACCAAGACGACGAATATCCCTACAAATTACTGGTCGCCGATTATGACGGCGCTAATGAGAAGGTGTTATTACGTAGCCCTGAGCCACTGATGTCACCGTCATGGTCGCCGGATGGTAACAAGTTGGCGTATGTCAGCTTCGAGAACAAGCGCCCGGAGATTTTCGTACAAGACATCTACACCACACGACGTGAGAAAATCACCTCGTTCCCAGGCATCAACGGGAGTCCGGTGTTCTCGCCAGATGGCGATAAAATGGCGATGGTATTGTCAAAAGATGGCAATCCTGAGTTGTATGTCATGGATCTTAAGACTAAAAACTTGCAACGCTTAACGCGGAATCGTACGATTGATACTGAACCAGGTTGGACACCTGACGGTAAATCAATCGTATTCACTTCAGAAAGAGGTGGAAGACCGCAACTATATAGCGTAAATTTATCTTCAGGTGAGGTGCGTCGCTTAACTTTTGAAGGCGAACAAAACTTAGGTGGCACGGTCATGCCATCGGGCGAATCGATGATTTTGGTTAACCGTACAAATGGTAACTATCACATCGCGCGGCAGGAATTCCCGCGGGGTACGATGCAAGTACTGACTCGCACGGCGTTGGACGAATCACCCAGTGTGGCACCTAATGGCAGTATGGTGATATACAGCACTACTCACAATAACAAACAAGTGTTAGCGTTAGTGTCGACAGACGGTCGCTTTAAAGCGCGTTTGCCGGCCAGTAGCGGTGAAGTGAAGTCACCATCGTGGTCGCCATTTATGTAAGTGCTTGTAAAAGTACTATAAAAGTAGTGTAAGCTTGTGCACGATCGCGCAAGTTTTAATCAAAATTAGTTTAGTAAACCGAACGGTTTGATCAACTGGATAACGATAAGGATCATTAGGATGCAGCTCAACAAATTATTAAAAGCTCTGGCGATTGCCGTTCCAATGGCAACATTAGCCGCATGTAGCTCTAACTCAAGCACTGATTCAGGCATGGGTGCAGGTCAGGAAACGAACCAATCTTCTGAATCTGGCGAGCAGTCAGGTGTACAAGTGGGTTCAGCTGACCGTGCTAAGACGCCTGAAGAAGTTCGTGAAGAACAGATGGAAGCGCTACGTAAAGAGCACATCATCTACTTTGCATTTGACCGTTCATCAGTTCAATCTGAGTATGCAGAGTTGCTTGCAGCACACGCTGACTACTTAGTTAAGAACCCGAACGTCACCATCGTTATCGAAGGTCACGCCGACGAACGTGGTACGCCAGAGTACAACATCGCATTGGGCGAGCGTCGTGCAAAAGCGGTTGAAGATTACCTAACTAACTTAGGTGTACAAGATTCACAAATCTCAACCGTTTCTTATGGCGAAGAGAAGCCATTAGTGAACGCTTCGAACGAACGTGCGTACGCGAAAAACCGTCGCGCAGTATTGGTTTACTAATAGCCACTTCGACGTTTAACTAAATAAAACGGATAGTTCATGAAAAAATCATTATTGGCTATCTGTCTACTGATGCCTGCCGCCGCTATGGCGCAGGCACCAGTGTCCAGCCTAAATCAGTCAGCCAGTTCACTTGAGCAACGCCTAGCCACCATCGAGCGCATGCTTGATGCGCGTCAGGGCGCTCAGCTCGAAATGCTTAATACCTTGTCTTCATTGCAACAAGACGTCGCTGAACTTCGTGGTATCACCGAAGAGCACGAGTACCGTCTTGAGCAGCTGTTAGAGCGTCAGCGCGAAATCTACCAAGAGATCGATCGTCGTTTTAGTCAGCTTAAACAGCAAGGTGGCGGATCGTCTTACAGCATGGACGATATGCAGACGGTACCGACTTCAAGCGATTCAGGTGGTAGTAGCGCATCCAGTAACGGAAGCAGCGGCTACAGCGCGAATATGAGCGAGAATGACGCCTATGACAAAGCCATCGCCTTAGTACTTGAAGATAAGCGCTACGATGCCGCAATACCGGCGTTCGAATCCTTCTTGCAGAACTTCCCTAATTCAACCTACGTGCCAAACGCACATTATTGGTTGGGTCAGCTGTTGTATGCGCAACAAGAGTACCAGAAGGCGCATGACCACTTTAAACAAGTGGTAGATAACTACCCAGACAGCAATAAGCGCGCAGACTGCTTATTGAAGTTAGGCGTTATTGCAGCTGAGCAAGGCAAAACAGCCGATGCCAAGACGTTTTATCAGCGAGTACTGAACGAGTATTCGGACAGTACCGAAGCGAATTTGGCGAAGCAACGCCTGTCAAACCTGTAACATCGGCCCAACAACTGATCGAATAGTAAGCAGTCAGACAAAAAACTGAAATTATCAGTTGCATCACAGCGTTATTTAAGTAAACTATGCCGCCGTTGCCAAGGACAAATGTGGCAACGGAGGCAGTACTAGAAAGTGGGTTGTTAGCTCAGTTGGTAGAGCAGTTGACTTTTAATCAATTGGTCGCAGGTTCGAATCCTGCACAACCCACCACTTCTTTCGCCTTTACCAGACGATGTAAAATGCGCACTCCGCGCTTTTACGTAACTTGCGCATTCTGCGCAAGCACATGATGGGTTGTCCGTAGCTTGCGCTTTCAGCGCAAGGAAAGATATCCGAAAAATGGGTTGTTAGCTCAGTTGGTAGAGCAGTTGACTTTTAATCAATTGGTCGCAGGTTCGAATCCTGCACAACCCACCATCTCCTTTCTTATTTTCTTTTTATCATCCCTCTTTATTTGATCTTAACTTTTAAATGCGCTCTAATCTGATTATTCTTTCGTATATCCTCGAGTTACGAAAAAGTCCGCAATTAAAAAAATAATTCAAAAAATAGAGGTCATATGGACATAACCCTTACCCAAATCATGATTGCCGTTTTGGTATTTGGAATTATCTCCCTGGCTATAAATATTCTAATATTTAGAAAGGCTAATAATTTAGAGCTAGGGTTAAGTAGCCAAGCTGCCAGCATAAGGAATCTTGAAGAGTCTTTGGAACTGTTCGAGGAAAATATTTCCAGTAAACTAATTGAACTTGACTCTGCACTTAAGAAGCAGTTCAAAGAGCTCGACAGAGTTCAACAGTCAAACGTTTCACAGCTCAAATCCTCTCACGAACAACACGCTCAATATGTTAGTGACACGGTCAAAGAAGCCTTTGCTTCGTTAGATAGACGCCAAGCTGCATACTCATTCAAGAGTAAGCAGGAAAACCTCGCAAACATTGAACAGCTGACAAACCTTATACAAACGTTGCGTTTGAACAACTTAGTAGAGCTCACCAATGAGGTGGCGCGTCATCAAGATCTTAAGATAGAGAATGAAGAGTTCGTCAAGCGTTTGGGTGACTGTAAAGTGACTCGTATCGAAGACAAGTATTCAGGCCAAATTACTCAAATTTACTATGAGAACAACATCAAGCGGAGTAGTGATACGTTTGCTGGTGACTCTTTGAAATATCAAATGTTTTATAACGCATCACGACAACCAGAGCGTGGATTAGAGTTTAACTCAGAAGGACAAACAATCTTCGAGTATCTTTATGATGAAACTGGCGAGGTTGAGTCGCAAAACGCATTTGAGTATGACGATAAAGGAAATCAAGTAAATAAAGAGCATACAAGCTACTAAGGAGTGGAGTTGTGTTCCTGTCTGAGTTGAATATTGGAGAGAAAAAGAACTTTTTAGAGCTGGCCTATTACTCAATGGGGCTTAACGGTGAACATAAGGATGTGGAGTCGTTGGTATTTGACTCATTTGTACATGAGTGTGAGTTACCCGGTTACACGCTTCAAAAACAAGATAAAATCGAGTCCATAGTAAAGGTGCTAAGCAAATCTTCTACTAAGCATAAGAAGATTTTGCTTATTGAGCTCTACGGGATTTTGCTTGCCGACGGTGAAGTTTGTATGAGTGAAGCTGATTTCATGCAGAATTTGGCCAAGGCATTTGGCTTTGATAGCGCAGAAGTGGAAAGGCTTCAAAACTGGGTAGAGGAAATGAATAGTTTGGTCGAAAAAGGCTACGAATTACTTAACTAAAGCCTAAAGGAATTGCTTATGAATTTTGTAAAACGAGCGTGTAGTAAAGCGTGGAACGCCGTTACTGGCAAGAAGTACGCGATACAAGCTGAAGAGCTTTATAGCAAGACTAAAGAAAAATACGAAGCGGCTTGCGACCACTATCAGAAACAGGTAGGGCAAGTCGGGAAATCCATTGAACAACGCGTGAGCAGAATTAACCAGTATAAATTAGATATATACGAGGTGCATTTCGAGCGTTTTAAGAACATCGCGAGACGACTGAAGAATGTGACAATACAAGGTCAACCATTCGAAGAGTTGTTCGACGATAGTATTCTCGAGATAAAGCAGCATGTGGAGCTGCGAGAACAGAATGAATTGATGCTGATCGATTTTGATAATATGAGCTTTCTCGAAACAGCTGGGATGATTCTAACGCTTGGAATTTTTTCGCGTAAGAAAGCAAAAGAATCATTGGCTAATGTTAAAGAGGAAGCTGCACGGATAGACGAAGAAATTGAAAAGATGACTACCCAGCTGACCCAGCTCAGTGTCGTCCTAAAATCGATAGATGCTGTGGTTGGGTATTTCGATTCGCTGATACTCAATTACGAAAAACTATTACAGCGTTTTGAATGGGGTGTTCAATCGCAACGCGTTTATCAAATGAGTGGAGAGTGTTCAATATTCTGTGTCAGCCAAGTTTTCATAAATCTATGTGGCCATCCAGTCGACCTTCAAAGTGGATGGTTAGCTGAGACAGTGTCA